>JAKCCV010000016.1 GCA_021838785.1 Acidobacteriota bacterium
CGACCTGGTCAGCAAACTGATGGCCTATGTCCGGCTCTACAACCGCCAAGCCCAGCCTTTTCGCTGGACGTACCGCAATCCTCGGAGGCGAATCCATGTTTCACCTATTTCGGTAACGCGACACTAGAGGGCTTTGATGATGTGATTTGAGGGACTTGACGGATGGCGAATAAAAAGCGAATATAGCGAGGTGCCAGGCCGAGGATTCTTAATGGAAACTGTGCGGACCACCCAACTCGCCCCCTCGGGCCCCGACCGGCAGAGCTTGGTCGGCATTGCTCGTCTCGCCGCCGAAAGCACGAAAGCCCGCGAGCGAGCGGGCGTTGAATACTTTGCCCTTGCCTCGCGCTCGGCGCTCAACCGCGAGTCTAACCGTTCCATGCCCTTTGCCTGGAGCCTAAATCCCTATCGTGGTTGCGAGTTCGGCTGCAAATATTGCTACGCGCGCTACACGCACGAGTTCATGGAACTGCGCAATGGGCTCGATTTTGAGCGGCGTATTTTTAGCAAGATGACGGCGCCTGAATTGCTCCGCCGGGAGTTGGCCGCGTTTCGTGACCGAGGCCGGCCGATTGCGCTCGGCACCGCCACGGATCCCTATCAGCCCGCAGAAAAGCAGTTCCAGATTACGCGCCGCCTTCTCGAGGTGATGCTGGAATTTGAAGGACTCGATTTCTCCATCACCACCAAAGGCGTTCTGATTTTGCGCGACGTAGAGTTGTTGGCGCGCCTCGCGCGGAAGCACCGCTTCAGCGCGCACTTGACCGTGACCACCACCGACGCGCGTCTGGCTCGGTTGCTGGAACCGAAGGCGCCGCCTCCGGCGCAGCGCTTGGCTGCGGTCCGCAAGCTGGTTCAAGCGGGCATTCGCGCGGGCGTGAACCTGGCGCCCATCTTGCCGGGCTTGACAGATGAGTCATCCTCCCTGGAAAGCGTGATTCGCCAGGCGGCCGAGGCCGGGGCGCGATTTCTACATGCCAACGTTCTGTTCCTTATGCCAAGCGCTATGGCGCAGTTCATGCCGTTTTTAGAACGCGAGTTTCCGCGCTTGGCGCGGCGCTATCGGCGGCTCTACGCGCGCTCGGCGTACTTGCCGGACGACTACAAGCAACAGATAGTTGAGCAGGTGCGGGCCCTGCGCGCACGCTACGGTTTCGACGCTCCACCCGATCCGCTGCCCGCAAGGCCTTCCCTTACGCAGCTTGCCTTGCCGTTCCTGTAGCGCCGCTGGGTGCGGAAACGTATCAAAAGTCGTCAGACCAGCCTACCGGCATGGGTTACCTGGTGTGTCTGGCTCAGGCAATGCGGAGCGTGTAGTGGAACAGCTCCTCGAAAAATTTCCTGCGAACTCTTGGATCACGGAGGAGTTCGACCAGATTAAAAACCTTCTTTACCAGGCGGTCATTGGCGATCCGCCGTTGGAGCTCTGGCGTGAACACAGCTCCCAAATAGAAGTTCTCGCATTGAGGGCTGGCCTGTATCGCGTGCTGGAAGGATTTGGTCGCAGCGCCGTAACGTTCCAGTGCTCCCGCCGGGTCAATGCCGCCCTTGATCTCGATGACGGCGAGGAGCGTGTTGCCGCGCGTGAACGCCACGTCAGGTTCAGAGCCAAACCTCATGGTAACCCCACCGTGGAGCTGGAACACGTTTCCTGAAACCTCGGCCGTTCCCTTGGGGATCGGCGGCTCGGCTATGAGGTTCTTTGCCATGCGCGGTTCTTGGCGGCGGAAGCTCAAAGGGCACAGGCAAGGCATCTCCCTCCGACCGACATAGACCGGATTCGGGTCGGGAGGTGATATGACGACAGAAAGGCGCGAGCGAGCGCCGCAAGGGAAGTCTGGGCCTGCTGGTTGGCTTGCGATATTTTCCGTCGCCTTCGCAGGGAGGCCAAGCGGCCTCAGCGCGAGCCCGACCCTCTTGTTAGAGCTAACATGCAGCATCCCGACGTGCAGCGGGGTGGCCCTCTATCTGCTCCGCGTAGTCTCGCTCTCGCGCGAACCGGCGGCGGCCTTCGCGATGGGCTTTGCCGCCACTTATGTTTCCATTGCATCCGGTGCCCCGCAACACTACACTGCCCAATGGAATGAACGGTGCCCAGTTGAGCTGGGAGGTCCTAAATTGCAATCGGTGTTTATAAGGAGGGTGATCCGATGGGTTTGAAAAAGATTTCGCGACGGGATTTTATGGGAAAAACCGCGGCCACGACGTTGGCTACCAGCGCGCTGGGCGGCAAGGCCTGGCGACTGGATGCTTCGCCGATTCCTTCACCGGCCCAACCCGTTGCTGCGAGCGACCGGGTTCGTTTTGGGATGATTGGCGTGGGCATGCGCGGTGCTTACCTGATGGCAACCTCGATTGGTCTTCCCGGTGTTGAGTGCGCCATGGCCTGCGACCTCTGGGACGGCAGAGTGACCTTGGCCAAGGAAATCGGCGGTGCCGATCTTCCCGTCACCAAGCGCTATCAGGACATTCTCGACAACAAGGACATTGATTGCGTCGTCGCCGCTGTGCCCGACCACTGGCACAAACGAATCGTCCTGGACGCCGTGAGTGCCGGCAAGGATATTTACGTCGAAAAGCCCATGACGCACGAAGTCCCCGAAGGCTTTGAAATCATCGCCGCCGCCGAGCGTACTCATCGTATTGTACAGTGCGGGAGCCAAGAGCCGAGCTCCGTGGTCTATCAAAAGCTGAAAGAGCTGCTCGCCCAAAATGTGGTCGGCGACCTGTGCCTTATTGAGTCATCGCTTGGGCGGAATAACCCTTGCGGAGCGTGGGAGTACGGCATTCCTCCAGATCTTTCACCACAAACCCTCGATTGGGAAACCTGGCTCGGTCCGGCACCCAAAATTCCCTTCAACAAGGAGCACTGGGCGCGCTGGCGCTGCTGGCAGGTTTACGGCGAAGGGGTGTCGGGTGATTTATTCATCCACATGCTCACCGGCATCCATTTTGTGCTCGACGTGATGGAACCGCCCAGGCGCGCGCTTTCAACCGGCGGCTTGTTCCGCTGGCATGATGGGCGCGACGTGCCCGATGTCCTCACCACCACCTACGATTACCCCGGCTTCCGCGTCACGCTCCGCGTCACCTTGAACACCGATGACCCCGAAGTCTATCGTTTTCTCGGGTCGCGCGGCATCGTGCATCTCAACGGCATCGAAAATCCGTCCGGGTTCACCATTTCGCCGCAGGATGGCAAGGACCACAGCCCCTGCACCCCGGCTTGGCCGCACCCGATGGCCGCAGCCTACTCCAAAAAGTGGCATGCTCGGCACGACCAAGCTCCGGGCACCGCTCGAGCTTCCCAGGTGATTGGGTACGAGGCTCCCCCGCGCTATGACGACACGCGGGATCACTTGTGGAATTTCTTCCAGTCGGTGCGCACGCGCCAACCCTCCGTCGAGGGGCCGGAGTTTGCCAACGCCGCCGCCATCGCGTGCCACATGGCGAATTTCTCCTATTTCAACCAGTGCGTCGCCGTGTGGGATGCCAATAAGCGCGAAATCGTAAAAGCGTAGGTCAGGCGAAAAACACCGATGGGTCGCGTGCGATGGGCCTCGTCGTTTGTCTTTCACGGCAAGCCGCACCCAACGCCAGCCATAGCGTCTGCAATGGCAAAAAAGAAATTGCCTTACAGGATGGCTGAGGGTCCGCTTACGCCGCGGAAATGAGAGGCTGGTGGCGGGGAGCTTTCATGGCACTGCGGAATGCCTCGCAAATTTCCCCTCGAGCTTCATGCGAAAGCGCAGCAAGGGCTTCGGCGGGCGCCGGAAAGCGATCCGACAGGCGATATTGGCCGGACAGCATCGTGCTCACGGCGACCAGCGCCAGAATCTCCTCGTCGCGCGGCGCGTGGTCGGCGAAGTAAGCCAGAAAACCTTCCGACTCCTCGGCTGAGCGCTCTACCAGCGCCTGAACCTGCTCGAGGAAATAACGCTTGATGCGAGTCTCATCCATCGAATCCTCGGCTCTCGGTCGCACGCCGCCAGGCAGCCGTCGAGCAAGGTGAACCTTAACAAGGAACGCCGCTCAACCGATGCGGGAGCGTGCGCAAAAACTCGACTTCGCCCAGTTCGGTTTTCAGCCGAAGACAGGTGGGGCAAACCAGGATGATGCTCGGCACGGGGTGGTCGTCCAAACGCTGCACGTCCCAGCCGGCGCGGATCGCCTCATCGCCGCCCGGCAACCGCGCGTCACAGTACCAGCAACGACCCTTGCCCGTCGTGCAAATCGCGTACAGCGCTTCCTGCACGTTCATCCCTTCCTCCTTTTCCTGGCGCGCCTGCGATTGGACAAAACAAAAGGGGCTGCTCCCGCCCGGAAACAGCCCCTCCTTCTTGCCGTGCTGTGCATACGAGTCAGTATTTCGTTCAAAGGTTGCCTTGCATCCTCTCGTTGAGGAACCCTTCAGCCATGTCCAAGAACTCCTCCGCGCTTTTCAAGCTTTCCCGCGCCTGCTCTTCGGAAATGGTAAAAGCGAGATCAGTTTCGTAGTCGGCCGAGTGACGAAGGCGAAGGCCAGCGTCCAATGAGGCGAGAAATCTTCGGTCAACTCGGCGCGTCTCGACGAGCAGTTCCTCGAAGGCGCGGATCACGTGTTTATGCTGGCTCAGTCGTTTCCCCTCGGAGAGGAGCATGGCCTTCGCCGCGTAGAATTTTGCGTAGTAGGATTCACTCGTCGCCTCCTCAGCAAAACCTCCGCTCAATAAGCGGTACCCCGCCCGCACCGTCCGTCGCGCCTTGCGCATAAGCGCCTCAACCTCGTCGCTCATTTAACCGGAATCGCGTACTCCGAGATAACCCGGGCAAAGTTCGTCCGCCCCTCTCGGAAGTCAGCTTCTCTTATATGAACCAGCGAAATCACCAACCCGTGCTGCAAGGCTAAGTCCGACGTGATCCCGCTGGTCCGCTGCACCTCATCGTAGGTGCTCCTGAAGTCCGTCAATAGCACCGCCACATCCAGATCAGAGTCCTGCGGTAATTCGATTCCCGCATCGGGCCGCGCGTAGGACCCGAAGACATACAGCCCACGGAAGCGGTCGCCATAAAGCGCCCGCAGCTTTTGACCCAGGAGGTCAAGAACCGGCTGTATTTTCTCCTGCCCCCACTGCAGAACATCCCTGACCGCCGCCTCAAACAGCGGACGATCAGATTCCGGCAAACTCGCAAGCTCGCCCCCCCACACGTCGCGCCAGCTAACCTGAAGGGACACCTGCCCCAGGCCGTGAATCAGGCATATGGCCGTCACTAGGCCCGTGCGTCTCCTAGCCGTCTTAACCCAGCCCAGGCGTGGACCGAAGTGCCGACGAAAGCAGGCGAAGATTTTTTGCGCCGAAACGGGATCGTTGCGCAGGCCGGCGAACGCCTCGTCCCATTCGATCGAGCCCTCAACGACCCGCCGAAGCTTAGGTTCACTGACGTGGACCCGATCGATCCATGCCGTGGACTCCTTCCTTAGGTCCTCCGGCAGGTCCGGCGATTCAAAGATGACATACCAACCCTTCCCCTTCGTTGAAAAGCGCCAGCGGACGGTGAGACCAGTGTCAACCGCGGTGCTTTCCGGAAGCTGTCCACGTAGGTTGGGGTAATGACCGTGGTCGCACTGGCTTAATGCAAACATTAAACGATATCTCTGGGCCTACGAGCACCCGCTGGTGCTTCCGCAATTCATGCACCGGTAGCACGCGCCGTTACGGACCATAATGGCGCCGCAGTCAGGGCAACTGGGAGCGTCGTCTTGCTCAACGCCGACCAGTTGTGGCTGCACGACGGCCGTGCCGGCGGCCAAAGCTTCCGCCGGCCGGGCGGCGCGGCTGAACTCGGTGGCGAGCTTCGCGGCTTTCGACGCTTCCACGCCATTTGGCGGCTCGACGCTGGCGTTTTCGCGCGGCTGGGCGTCGCGCGGCAAAAACTTCAGTGCCAGCCAGCGGAAGATATAATCCATCACCGACTTGGCGTATTTGATCTCCGGGTTCGGCGTATAGCCGCTCGGCTCAAAGCGCGTATGGCTGAACTTGTCGCACAGCACCTTGAGCGGCACGCCGTATTGGAGCGCCAGTGACACCGCCGTGGCAAACGAATCCATCAGGCCCGAGACGGTCGAGCCTTCCTTCGCCATGGTGATGAAGATTTCGCCCGGCTGCCCGTCCTCATAAAGGCCGACGGTCAAATAGCCTTCATGCCCGCCCACGGAAAACTTATGCGTAATGGCGCGGCGCTCGTCGGGCAGCTTGCGGCGATGCGCCTTGGGCCGCTCGGGACCCGTGGCCGGCGCGACGGTTTCCGCCTTCTCCGGCTGCTGGGAAGCAGCGGCGGATTCCTTCTTGGCGCCCGCCGTATTGAGCGGCTGCACGTGCTTTGAGCCGTCGCGGTAAATGGCGATGGATTTCAGCCCCAGCCGCCACGCCTCGATGTAGGCTTTCTCGATGTCCTCGACCGTGGATTCCTCCGGCATATTGACGGTCTTCGAGATGGCGCCGGAGATGAACGGCTGCACGGCGGCCATCATGCGCACATGCCCCATCCAATGGATGGCGCGTTGTCCGTTCGCGGGCTTGAGCGAGCAATCGAACACCGGCAAGTGCTCCGGCTTCAAGTGCGGCGCGCCCTCAATCGTTCCGTTCTGGTCAATCCAGTTGACGATTTCGGAAGCCTCGACTTCCGTATAGCCGAGCCGAAAAAGCGCCGTCGGCACCACATTGTTGACGATCTTGATGAGCCCCCCGCCCACCAGCTTCTTGTATTTCACGAGCGCCAGATCCGGCTCAATGCCCGTCGTGTCGCAATCCATCATGAAGCCGATGGTGCCGGTGGGCGCCAGCACCGTCACCTGCGCGTTGCGGTAGCCGTGCTTGATGCCGCTCTCCAGGCACTTGTCCCAAACTTTGCGCGCCGCCTCATAGAGCGATTCCGGCACGTTGCGTCGGTTAATGCCGCTGAGAGCCTCCCGGTGCATGGAGATGACCTCGATAAAAGGATCACGGTTCACCGCGTAGCCGGGAAACGCTCCCAGCTCGGCCGCCAGGCGCGACGATTCCAGATACGCTTCGGCGTGCATGAGCGCCGTAATCGCGGCGGCATAATCGCGCCCCGCGTCGGAATCGTAAGGCCGTCCGGTCGCCATCAACAGCGCCCCGAGGTTCGCATAGCCGAGCCCCAGCGGGCGGAAGTCGTGGGAGTTGCGCGCGATTTTCTCGGTCGGATAGCTGGCGTTGTCCACAAGAATTTCCTGCGCCGTGATCATGATGTCCACGGCATGGCGAAAGGCTTCCACATCAAATTCGCCGTCCGCCCGCAGAAACTTCATTAAATTGAGCGAGGCCAGGTTGCAGGCCGAATCGTCCAGGAACATGTACTCCGAGCAGGGATTCGAGGCGTTGATGGGCGCTGTGGCCTTTGACGTGTGCCATTTGTTAATCGTGGTGTGAAACTGCATGCCCGGATCGCCGCACTGCCAGGCCGCCTCGGCGATCTTTCGCATCAGATCGCGCGCCCGATAGGATTTGACCGGCTCGCCCGTCGTCACCTTCCGCGTCACCCAGTCCTTGTCTTCGACGACCGCTTGCATGAATTCGTCCGTCACGCGAACGCTGTTGTTGGCATTCTGGAAAAAGATGGAGCTGTAGGCTTCGCCATCGAGCGAAGCGTCATAACCCGCCTCGACCAACGCCCAGGCCTTGCGTTCCTCTTTCGCCTTCGACTCGATAAACTCTTCTATGTCCGGATGGTCAATGTTGAGGATGACCATCTTGGCGGCGCGCCGCGTTTTGCCGCCGCTCTTGATGACTCCCGCAAAGGCGTCGTACCCGCGCATGAACGAAAGCGGGCCCGAGGCCACACCGCCGCCCGACAGCGTCTCCCGAGAGGACCGCAAGGGCGAGAGGTTCGTGCCCGTGCCCGAACCCCACTTGAAGAGCATCCCTTCCGTTCTTGCCAGCCCCAGGATGCTTTCGAGGTCATCTTGGACGGAGTTGATGAAGCAGGCGGAACACTGTGGATGGCGGTAGGCCTCGGTTTCCTTTTTGACTTCGCTTGTGGCCGGCTCGTAGAACCAGCCCGTCCCGCGCGAGCTGCGTCGGTATTTGTGCCACAAGCCACAATTAAACCAAACCGGCGAATTGAACGCCGCCTTTTGGCGGACCAGCAAGTGGGTCAGCTCATCGCGAAAGGTTTTGGCATCGTCCTCGGTCTTGAAGTACCCGCCCTCGGCGCCCCAATCGGCAATCGTATCCGCCACGCGGCTGATGAGTTGCCTCACGCTCGACTCGCGCTCCGGCGTTCCCAGTTTGCCGTGAAAATACTTCGACGCCACGATGTTCGTGGCCGTCATGGACCAATCTTTCGGCACTTCGACGCCGCGCTGCTCGAAGATGGTCTGACCTTTTTCATTTTGAATGGCGGCCGTCCGCAGCTCCCACTCCACCTCGCTGAAAGGCGATATCCCCGGCTGCGTGAAGACGCGACTGAACGTCAGACCGCGACTGGCTCGACGGGACGCCGAGCCAGTTCCCGCGGCTCCCTCGACCGAAACGCCGGCGCCTTTGGCCTCCATGGGCGTAATATTCCCTTCCTCCATTCGAACCTCCCTTTTTAACGGCGCTGCATCGCGCTCCTATTTTGATTAGATGCCTTCTTCGTTATCCCGGTCGGTCCAAAACTTCGTTTTGGCGCGCCGGTCTTCCGATGCGAACCTGATGCGCCTCGCCAGCCCGTCCACTCCCTGGCGATGTCCCGGCGCAAACAGCCACCACCGGTTCAACGGCCCAAACGTTAAACCCGTTAACGCGCGATGTCAAGTGAAAAACTACTAAGGATAGGAGATTTCTTCGAGCGAACCCCAAGATATTGTGGCGGCCGCCTTTGCCGAATTCGGGCGACGATTTAAGGTTTCTTCAGACCTTGCCCCCTCGCCTTCTCTTCTGAATGGGGGAATTTGCAAGAAGCGCGGTCGGCCTCCGGGCCGCTCCGCTTACAGACGTTCGCCGATCAGATAGCGACATCCCGCCGGCCCCATGCGTGCCGAATGAATCGCTTGAGCCGGTACGTCCACCCGCTCCCCCGCCCGATATGTCCGGCTTTGGCCATGAACACTCAACGTCATTTCCCCTTCCAGGATGATGTGGGCGGTCTCAACCGGGTGAGCGTGATCAGGATAAAACGCACCGGGGGCATCTTCCCAGATAAATGTCCGAGTAAACCCTTCGTCTTGAAGCTGCTTTTCAAGTTCAGGGACGTTCATCTCGTCTGGCCACTTCTGTGGCTGGCTCATGGCCATTGTTTCGGGTTGCTACCACAAGGAGAACTCGCGCCGCCAGTTGGCTCTGCCGAGCTCAGCTGTGTCTTCAGCAAGGATGGCAATGTCCGCCTTCGCCGATGAGAAGCGATCGGTCACCAAGCCCTGCCCGGTGCGAGGTCTTAGCTAGGAAGCTGAACCTTGAGGTTCGATTTGCTGAGTGCCTTAACCAGGTTGGCTTCAATCGTTTGCCGATCCTGACCACGAGCGACGGCAATTTCGTCCACCAAAAGCTGCCAGGCACGGTCGAACATCTTCTTCTCGCGGAAGGAAAGCGATTTCTCTTGGCTCAAAATCAGGAGTCCCTTTAAGACTTCGGCCACCTCTTGCAGAGACCCACTGCGCATCTTTTCAACGTTCTCTTTGTAGCGGTCCTTCCAGTCGCGGTGGTTCCTGCATCGCCCTTTTTCGAGATAGGCAAGAATATCCTCGATTTCGTTCTGCCGGGCGACCCGCCGCAGGCCGACGCTTTGGACGCTGCCCATCGGCACCATCACCTTCATGCTGGTGGTGGTCAATCGGAGTAAATAGAACGTTTCGTTCCGCCCGGTCAGGTTGCGGTTGGCAATCTGCTCCACCACGCCAACCCCTTGATTCGGATAGACGACTTTTTCACCGATATGGAATGCCATAACCCCTCTCAAAAATTCTCTGTGCTTGCTACGCCTCAGACTATGAATTTGAATGCGGAATGTCAAGAGGAAATCGGCTGAACGAAAGCGGTTCCATGCGCCAAAACCGCGCTCCCCACTTCGGTCGCGGCGGCCTGCCCGCGGGAGGGTCGGGGCGACGCGAGCCTGGCCTTTCTTCCGCCCAGGGGGTTGACAAATGCAACCGTTAACGGCGAACCTGACGGCAGAGGGGGGAACGAGCCAATGCACGTCCCGCTGCATCTGATTATTGCTCTCGGCCTTTTAATCACGTTCATCCCGTCGCAAATCTTCTGGTTTCGGAGGCTAGGGGAATTAGCTCAACGGCTGATCCGAAGCGAGCGCCTACGTCATGTTCTCGGCGGCGCGGGGGCCATTCTTTATATCTTTCTGTTCGCTTACAACCTCGCCTGGTCACGCCATCGGCCAAGCCCCGTGCGCCTGACCGCCGGCGCAGCGTTCTTGCAGGCACCATTCCTATGGTGGGTTGTCAGTTCCGTTCTAGGATTTCTCGTAGCCCTACCCTTCTGGTTCGCTGGCCGCGGCAGGCGAAGGAAGCGCGTCGCCTCAAGCCACGGGTCGGCGACCGGCACTTTCGATGCTCACGCACCCTCGCCTCTAGCAATGTCCGCCGAAGAGGTTCCTGGCACTCCACCAACGGAACCTTCCTCGGCTCCCGCCATTCGCACCTCTCGCGATCATTTGTTGCCGTCGCGGCGCGATTTTCTTTGGAAGGCTGGGGTTGGACTCGGAGTACTGCCCTTTGTCGCTGATGCCTATGGCGCGGTCTTTCAGTTGGGAGATATCACGATTACGCATCGCCAAATTCGCCTGGCCCGTTTGCCCCGAAGCTTTGACGGCTTTCGTATCGCGCAGCTTTCCGACTTGCACATTGGCCCCTTTATGACGGAGCGAGAAATCCGCCATGTTGCTGCCATGACCAACCGCCTCAAGCCTGACCTCATCGCCCTTACCGGCGACTTTGTTACCTGGGATGCCTCAACCCAAGGCGCAGCCGTCGAAGCTCTTTCCGGCCTCCGAGCGCCTTATGGCATTTATGGCTGCCTCGGCAACCATGAGCTGTGGACGCATTGCCAAGCGTCCATCACGCACCTGTTCGCCAAACAAAACGTCAAAATTCTGCGACAAGAGCGGGCCCTCATCCGCTCCGGCTCCGACGCCATCAATTTGCTTGGCGTGGACTATGAAACGCACATGAAGTTTGCCTTCCACGGGCTTGGCTACGTGCCCGAGTATCTTGCCGGCATCCAGCCGCTCATTCAACCCGACACCGTCAACATTCTTTTCAGCCACAATCCCAACACCTTTGACCGCGCCGCCGAGCTGGGCATTGATTTGAGCCTCGCCGGCCACACCCACGGCGGCCAAGTCACGCTCGATTTCATCAGCCCCGACCTTTCTCCCGCCCGCCTCATCACACCTTACGTAGTCGGCTGGTTTCAAAAGCCCGGCGGCCAGCTCTACGTCAATCGCGGCATCGGAACCATTTTTGTTCCCATCCGCTTCGGCGCTCCGCCCGAAATTACGGTTTTCGAACTAACTCGCGCCTGACGGCCGCGCTTGCAGCACCGCCCGCGCGCGATTCTCGGCGAAACCCAGCCCTATGCTGGACTGGACAGAAGGCCGACGGTGAGTTCGCCTCGCTTGCCTTCCTCTCCCTGTTTCACCGCGAAGAGAGCGTGGGAGCAAGGCGCATCGCCGCCCCACGAGAAAATTCTCCTTGACAAGCGTCCAGACGAGCGCTAACCTGCGCCTAGGTAAACTTAGTCAGGGCCCCTAACGGCACGCAAGAAACCGCGCTCAACAGGAGGACGGGGCATGAAAACCAGCCGCAGGGATTTCGGAAAACTTATCATTGTCGGGGGGGGCGCTAGCCGCCGGTGAGCTGGTGCGCCTCGCTACCCCGCGCGAATCGCTGCTTCTAGCTCAGGAGACCGCCAACTGGACGGAGATGCAAAGCTGGTTCGAGGCGAACACGGGTGGGGGAAGCCAGTTCAACACTTACAACCAGCAGCTTGTCCCGCATTTTAACAATATTTACAACAAAACTTACACGCCGACCGACATCTCGGACGCGGGAGACGTCGCTGGCGCACTCGCGGACTACTTCAGCCAGACGGGCAACCCCACGCTCGATTGGTGTGCCCAAAGCTCGATTTTGGCGAATGTCCCCTCGCCCGGCAGCGCGTCCTCGGTGCTCTTCACCGAACCAACCTCCACGGACGTCGGGGACGTTTACAACCAGGCACAGAGCTATGGTTACGACATCACTTACGACCAGCTCGCCGCGCTAGCCAGCATTCCGAACCTTAGCACTTGGCCCACGAACAACCCCTTCTACCCGCTCTGCACGAACTACTGCTCGTCCTACTTGACGCAGTTGAGCAAAGGCTTTTTCTTGGCCGGGGGCTACCTTCAAACGCACGACTCGTTTGAGAAGAGCCTCTCTTGCCAGGACCTGATAGAGGGGCGGGAGGCCATCGTAGCGGTGGGCTTGGAGCTCGCGGGTCTCTTTGCATTCGCGACCCTCGCTCCCGCTCTGGCCCTTGCGGCGCTTGACTTGGAGCTGCTGCTCTTTCTTCTTTACGAGCTCGCCTCGCTCGATGCGGAGCTCCTACAGTGCTGAGGGTGGCGAGCGGTGTGAGATCGGTAACTCCGTGCGGGCGGCGATTGGGCCGGCCCAAAAGCTATGGAGCCTTTGGTGACGGGAGATGACTCTATGCAAGGCAGCGCGGCGCAGGGCTGGCCGGGCTCGACGGGGATAATTGAGCGGGTGTTTGGGCCGCTCGTCATCCTCGGGACGCAAATCGTCGGTGCCGACATCTTTCTTCTGTCACGTTGGCGCATGCCCGGACTGGCCTGGCCCGACAGGGTTTTCGCCTCGGCCGCCTTTCTCTGGGTTGGAGTCTCGATGTCGGACGCGTGGTGGCACGGGCGGAGGCTCGCGTCAGCCCACCCCGGGCCTTGCGAGAGGGCGCTTCAGAGCATCTTTGCCGCCCTGCATCGGCTGGAGCGGGCCTTTTACCCTTACGCCCTATGGGTTGCCCTCCCTGCGCTAGGCCTCTGGCTCGCGCTCGCTGTGAAGGCGGCTTTTGGGGGCCTGACGATCTACGACCTGCCCTTGCTGAGCTTGCGGCTCTTCTACCTTTCAGTGCCCGCCTATGTCTGGATCAAGTGGCGACTTTGGGAGCGGGGCACCGGCTGGGCGAGCGCCAACCCGAAACCCGACGCTTTTGGCGACCGTGTGATGACTTGGCGGAGCACGCTCGTCGTTCTGGGCCTTTTCGCGTTGCCGCTTTTGGCCTTTGCGGGTTGGGTGCTGTATCTGGTTTGGCGGTTTAACCTATGGGCTCGATTTTAGAACGGCCGCCCTGGAGCCCGTATCTCCTCTGAAAGCGGGAAGGGCTTCTTTTTGGTGGCCCCCCCCTTGCCCCAGCAGTCAGTTTTCCGTCACCAGCCTTAAGCGAGGAGAACATCTTGCGGCAAGGAGCACGCTCGATGGGCAATCAAACTCCCGCTACATTGCCTCTCCCGGTCCTCTATTAGCTGCAACCGCTGACGGCAACTTCGGGGCCAAACGCGGTAGATTTCGCGCTTCCCAAGCGTGGACGCTTGCCTTTAGACTCTTTCTGAATGGCCACGCCAGCTCATGAACCGTCGCCGCCCTCGCGCCACTGGCCCGAAGCCGCCTTGATCTTTGTGGTCGCCGGTTTGTTGTTGTGGTTGATGGCCGGCAATCTGTTCATTCTGGGGCTTGACGAAGGCATCTATTTCGACGGCGGCTTGCGCATTCTTCATGGCCAGGTTCCCTACCGTGATTTTTTCGCGCTCACCGGCCCGGGCAGTTATTGGCTGGAGGCCGCGGCGTTTCGGCTGTTCGGCGTTACGCTCGCGGCGGGCCGCGTGGTCATGGTGCTCGATGTCGCTCTGCTCACGGCGGTGGTGTTTTGGCTTGTCGCGCAGCTTACGCGGCGCAACGTGGCTTTGGCTACCGCCTTCATCTTCTTCGCCTTTGAGACCGGCCTATCGTTCCGCCTTTACGCGAATCATCGTTGGGATTCCTCAGCGCTGGCGATGCTCGGCGTGGCGTTCGCGTTCAAGGCCGCGGGGCCGTCGTCCCGCCGGCGACTCGCCTGCCTTGCGGGCGGATTCTTTGTGGCGGCTGCGGCGTGGTGCACGCCGCCGGTCATCCTGCTCGTGGTGGCGCTCGGTCTGTGGCTGCTCGTCAGTCGCGAAGGCCGAGGAATGATTCCAGCTTTCATCTTGGGTGTCTGCCTTTGCTCCTTGCCCGCCGGGGCGGTGCTGGCTTCCGAACACGCGCTGGTTCCCATGCTTCATAGCATGACGTGGAATCTGAAGCATTACGCGGGGGCCAACCAAGTCTATTACGGCTACGGCGCCTTGCCCGGGTGGAGCGGCTGGCGCGCGGTGTTCAGCGTGAAGCGCGGAGTCAAAATGCTTCTGCTGCGCTTGCTGGATTATTTTCTGGCACTCCTTCCTCCTGGGTTGCCGCTCCTTGTTTACCTGACGTGGCTGCTGCGGACCCGCCAGGGCGTCTCCAAGCTGAACCGTGAGCTTCCCCGAGTGCTGTGGCTGCTCATCGCCTCGGCCGCGTTGTTGCTTTCAACCTACCCTCGCTGGTCAGCCGACGAATTGATGTTTGTCACTCCGGTGTTTTACGTGCTGGCGGCGTATCTGTTGGAGCGGCTCTCAACGCGACGCTGGCGGCTGGCCGTGGGCGGGACATCGCTGACGCTGGCGGTGGTGACCTTAGCGGTTTCGGCTTTCGGTCTCACGCGTGAACCCTCTCTCCGCACTCGGGTCGGCGTGGTGCGGGCCGTCCCGCAGGACCAGCAACTCATTTTGGCGCTCGACAGGAGCATCCCCTCGGGCGCCAGCCTGTTTGTGGATCCCTATCTTCCGGTCGTTTATTTCTTGACGGGCGGTGTCAATCCGACGCGTTACGACTTTCTGCAGCCCGGCATGATGAGTGCGCGCGATGAAGCGGCGGCATGGCGTGAGCTCCAGCGGCGACCACCCAAGTGGGTGGTCTATTTTCAGTTCCCTGCCGCAACCTTTTTTGCCATTTGGCCGCACGCCAATCCGCGCCAGCCGGCGCTTGAGGCTCTCAATGCCTGGCTGCATCGTCACTATCATCTGGTCAAACTCATTGACCATCCGGTGACCGAATTTGCCGTTTTGGAGCGGAACACCCCGCTCCCTAATCGCTAGCCGTCGCGAAGTCTTTCCCGCGCTCCTCGCGGCCCAGCGCAATGCAGACGGCGCTCGCTACAATGACTCCCATTTCCAGGCCCGCGAGCGCCCACCCGTAGCCCACGCGAGCGCGCAGAGCGTACTCTACGGTATTGATGGGCGCGGCGAACAAAATGCCCAGTTGATAGACCAGCCCGGGAAGCAAACTGCGCACCGTGCTCGGCGAAAGCTCATTGAGGTGTGCGGGAATAATGCCCCATACGCCTTGCACGCCCGCCTGCATCAAAAAAGCGCCCGCCGCCAGCGCCGCCACGCTGCCGCCAAAAGCCCAAAGTGGAATTACCAGGAGCGAAAGTCCGAGGGCGGCAATCATGCTGCGCCGGCGGCCAAAGCCCTCGGAGAGTTGGCCAAAAACAACCGCGCCCATCACCGCGCCGACGTTGTAGAGCATGGCAATGTCCGCGACCACCCGCAACGGGATGCCATGCGCATGGTGAAGGAAATCGGGATAAAGATCCTGCGTGCCGTGGGAAAGACACATCAACAGCGTCATCAACAGAACCAGGTACAAAAACTGCTTCCAATAACGCCCGACCGTGCCCAAAATCGCCCGGAAGCTCGATTCCCGATGCGCCAGCCAGGCATGGGATTCGGGAACCTTGGCGCTGATGTAAAGCGCCAGCATGGCGGGCACGCCGCCCGCCCAGAACATCCAACGCCAACCCCAGGCGGGCAGAATGAACCGCGCCGCCACAGCCGCCAGCAAATAACCGATCGAATAGCCGCTTTGCAGGACGCCGGAAAGCAAACCGCGCCAACGCCGCGAGGCGGTCTCCATGGCCAGCGACGCGCCGACACCCCACTCGCCGCCCATGCCGATGCCGTAAAGCGCCCGCAGAACAATAAACACCGTGAAGCTCGGAGCAAACCCGCAAAGCAGCTCGATGAGCGAATAGTAGATGACGCTCGCCATCAAGGCGCCACGACGACCGTAGCGGTCCGCGTAAATCCCAAACAGAAACGCGCCCACCGGCCGCATGGCGAGCGTCGCCGTGAGCGTCCAGACAATCGCCGCCTCGCTGACGTGGAAGTTCCTGGCCAAGTCCCCCATCAAAAAAACGACGACGCTGAAGTCGAAAGCATCCAGCGTCCACCCCAGGAAACACGCCGTGATGGCGTGCCGCTGCGCTGTGAGGCTCGGCGGAGAAAGGACCACAGCTTTCGAGGTGCTGGCGTCGCTCATCGTCCATGCGGCCGTGAACCGTCGCGCGGCCTTGGCTGGTATAACCGGCTCGGACTTAAATTGCAAGGGAGTTACAAACGCCGCGGGTTCGCCGCCGTGTAAACCGCGGGAGGACGGCGGGGTTGGGGATGATTTCAGCGTTCGCCGGAAGCGTTTGCGTTAGTGGCTAAAAACAATTTCTTTGACTCGCCGCAAGGGCAGGGAGAAATCGAAGACTTGGCGGCTCGCCGGATTGTAGTGGTTGGTAATGCCCAGAAAGCGCGCTTCCGCAGGCTCCGTGGTGGGCATCAGGTAGGTTCCCTGGATGACTTGTCCGCTGCGAAGCGTGACGGTCAGGCGGTTTTTGACAAACTCCACCTGCGCAATCTTTGAGAAGCTCTCGACCTTCGCGCCGCCATCGGCAAGCGCGATGGGAAAAGCCGTCGTGGGAGGAATCACCTGGAAGAGCGATCCGACACCGTGCGGAGGATAGTAATCAATATAAGCGTCATAGACGGTGGTGGACTTGCCGCTGACCTCGGTCACGGTGGCGCGGTAGCCGAAGGCTTTCCACAAATTCACGATTTGCTGCCGCTCGGAGGGACTCGATATGACCACCGAATACGGCAGGCTGCCTTGGTTAAGCCGAACCCGCTCTACGCGGCGATCCACCAAATTGAAGTGTTTGTAAATGATTTCGTCCGCATCCTGATGGACGACGATGGCTTGGCGCTGGATGACTTGCTCGCGGCCGTGCGCCGTGGCCTGATAGACGGTGTCAGCGCGAAGTGGCCTCGTAAGCCCTAGGACGACAACGACCAAAACTCCGTAATCGGCGCCTCGCTTTCCTCCCCTCCGCACAGATCGCTTCACCCAGTCTCGCTCGCCCGTGGCGAGCCGTCAAACTCTATCGCTTCTTGTATTGCGTCGGGACCTTGCCCTCCAGGGTTTGGATCATCCCCTGCGCCGCGGCGGCGTCAGGGCCATTGGGGGCAAGCTTGATGTATTCCTTAAAGGCTTCGAGCGTTCCCGGCGGCGCGCTCACCTTGCCGTTAGCCGTCATCGTAGCCTTGCTCATCAGGGCTTGGCCCTCCAGATAGTACGCCTCGGCGTACTTTGGATCGGCCGTGGTGGCTTTTTTGAAAGCGTCCGCCGCTTGGTCCATTTTGCCTTGGTTGTACATGATGGCGCCCAAGTTGAAGTAGTACATCGCGGCGTGGGTGGGATCGAGGCTGGCCGCTTTCTGAAACGCCTGGGCGGCCGCCGCGCTGTTGCCCATGGTGGCATAAACATTGCCGAGGTTGTTGTAAATACCCGCGTCATCCGGCGTCAGTTGAAGAATTTTCTGGTAGGTTGTCAGCGCCTTGGCGTCCATGTGAGCCTGATGATAGGCGTCCGCCAAACGCGCCAGTACAACCGGTAAGTTTTTGCCGGCAGCGAACGGAACGGCCTTTTGAAACGCCGCCGCCGCCTGCGCATATTGCTTCTGGTTGTACAGCGCATTCCCCTGGTCAAAATACTGCTTCAAGCCGGCGAATTTTTTTGCCTCTTTAGCTTGCTGCTGAACTTGTTGAGCCGCCTGGGGATTGGATTGAGCCGCCTGCTTCATCTCCTTGGGCAGATTGAAGTTGAGCGGCGTCGGGTCGCCCAAGCCAATATGCACGCCGTTGAGGTAGTAGAGCTCATTTCCCTTCGGGTCTAAGAGCACGACCTTGTAGTTGCCAATTGGGAGCCCGATATAGATGTAGTGACCTTTCTTGTCGGTCTTGACTTTGTAAATGCCCTTGATATCGAGTCGGTCAATGGAGACGGTGCACTTGAAGCAGCGCGATCCGTCCTGCAGAGTCACCGTGCCGGTCAAGCCACCGGTTTGGGCCCAAAGCGGCGCAGCCAAGCCAAGACCCAACAACACCGCCGCGCAGCCTACGGCTTTCTTGAATTTCGGGGAAATCATTCCATTCCTCCTTCCGTGGCGCTCCATAACCTATCTTAGCCTCAATGCCGGGTCGTTCTCAACCCCTTATAAATTTCACCTCGAGGGCCCCTCCGCTCGAGCATAAACGGGCCGGGTGGCGTAAGGAATCGGGTCTTCCGCGCCCGCTTCCTGAAAAGCCCGCAGCCGCAGCGCGCAACTGTCGCACACCCCGCACGCCACGTCCTCCGCCTGATAGCAGGACCAGGTTAGTTCAAACGGCGCCTTCAAGGCCAGCCCCTGCCGCACAATTTCGCTCTTGCGCCAATGGATGACGGGCGTGGCGATTTCGATGCAGGTCTCCGGTTTGGTTCCCAGAGCAATGACCCGATTGAACGCCTCGTAATACTCCGGCCGGCAATCGGGATACCCCGAGCTATCCTCCGCTACGGCGCCAATAAATATTTTTCGAGCCGCGAGCGTCTCTCCCCAGGAAACCGCAATCGAGAGCAGGTGCGCGTTGCGAAACGGCACGTAACTTGAAGGAATGTCCTTTCGCTCCAAATGCGCGCGCTCCACCGCCAGGGCCGGGTCGGTGAGGCTGGAGCCCCCAATCTGCTTGAGATGGTCGAGGCGAGCCACCAGTCGGCGCTCCGCCTGGTAAAAATCCGCCAAGGCGTGAAATGCCTTCAGTTCGCGGGCTTCCGTCCGCTGGCCATAGGCGATGTGCAGCATGGCTAGGCGGTATTCTTGAGCAGCCAGCGCCAACGTGACCGTGCTATCCATGCCACCGCTCGCGAGCACCACCGCCCACGCCCTAGGTGTTGACACGCTTGTTTGTCCTCCGACGGAAAACTATCCGTTGTCCCGGCCCGACTCGCGATGGCAGAGTTCCATCATCCTCAGCGAGAGCCTCCCGATGCGAACCGATGAACCTCGCTGTCGCCGGCGGCCGCCAACGTCTTCACACGCCCCGTGCATCCGGATCCCATATGAATTTGTGAATTTGCAATCCCAGCCGCACCTTCAGCGCGTCGCGGAGAATCCATTCTGCCAGCACGCGGGGAGAGAGCTGACCGAAAACCGGCGATAAAATCACCTCGCCCGCCCGCGTTGGCAGCCGATGCCGATCCATAAACTCGCGCGCGAACCGGTAATCCTGCTCATCCTGGATAACAAATTTGATCTGATCCTTGGCGTCGAGGGCCTCTAGATTGCTCAGGTCAAATTTTCCGCTTTCACCGCTTGCCGGGCACTTCACGTCCACCACTTTCACCACCGACTTAGGCAGCCGCCCAATGAAGCGTTCGCCACTGGTTTCAATGAGGACACGAAACCCTTCGCCAACTAATCTCTCGGCCAGCGGATTGACTTCCTTCTCCTGGAGCAGCGGCTCCCCGCCGGTGAATTCTACCAAGGGGCAGTCCAGTTGGCGGATGCGAGAATACACCTCCTCCAGACTCATTCTTTGCCCGCCATAAAATGCATAAGCCGTGTCACACCAATGGCAGCGCAGGTTGCAGCCCGTCAGCCGGACAAAAACACACGGCAAGCCCGCGTAAGTTGATTCGCCTTGAATGGACTTGAAAATTTCTGTAACCAGCATCCGCCATCCCGCCATGCACGCCGTTATTCTATTTTAACGGAATTCACCATCAGTGAGTTGGCCCTGGAGATTTCAAAGAGGTGACAGGAAATGGCTCCCTTTGTTCTAAAAAGTTGCATTGGCCGTCACCCGCAATCCCTTTGACCTTGAGAGATTGCCGCCCACTCGGAACCTAACGAACTGCATCGAAAGGGTTTGACCGTCTATCTTCGCCTAGAAAGTTTTTTTGGACCTCTGGCCCCAAACGTGCATCGAACTTAACAAGGAGCGACCCATGGTCAACAAGGACGCCCTCGAGAGACTCGAGCGGGAAATGGAAATGATGGAGGCGTGGCGCGATGTTGCCCGTCAGGCGATGGACGACGAGCTCGAGGTTTGCGCCGTCTGCGGTCGCGCTCGTGACCGAGAACACCTGGTTCGCTGCGGAGCCTGCGGTGATGTTTTTGTGTGCGAAGACGGGCTTTGCACCTGGCTGCATCACGCTCGATCCCATCCCAGCACTCCCTTCGCCGTGTGAATTGAGCGCCCGTCATTCTCTTCGTTCGGTGCCCGATCTGGGCTATTTCCGTCAGCACCTTTAACCCTGAGACGGCGGCCGATAGGTCGCGGAGGTGGTGTCGGATTCCCAAACCTTCACGGCTTGGAGCCGCAGCCCGCGTTCGGCTATTTTCCCCTCCAGCTCCTGGCCGAAGTAGAGCGCGAGGTTTTCTGCCGAGGGATTGATGCGATCAAACGGGGCAATCTCATTCAGGAAGCGATGATCCAGCCGCTCTACCAGCGACTTGATGGTCGCGCGTAAATCCACAAAATCCATGAGAAGCCCGATGGAATTGAGCTGGTCGCCCTCGATCGTCACTTGAACTTTGTAATTGTGTCCGTGGATGTTTTCACACTTGCCCTTGTAACCTCGCAGGGCGTGACCCGCGGCAAATGTGTATTCAGCGGCAACTTCAAACACTCGAAAGCCTCGGTTTGCTCTTGGCCGCGCCGGACTCGAACGCCCTTGAGCCTCGGGAAGTTATCGCGCGGCCGCTTCTTTCCTGCCCCTTCGATGACGCTTCGGCGCTTCGCCTCATTCTCGCATGAAAAGCTTAATGTCTTCCAGGCGGTTGGTTCGCGCATAGGGAGGCAGGCTTTCCCAAAAAACCCGGCCATAAGCCTTGCGCGCCAGGCGATGGTCCAGAATGGCCAGCACGCCGCGATCCTGCACGCTGCGAATCAGGCGCCCGAATCCCTGCTTGAGAGCGAGCACTGCTTCCGGGAGCTGATATTCCTCAAACGCGTTGCCGCCCTCGGCTTGAATCCGGCGAATGCGCGCCGCGACCAGCGGATCGGTGGGAACCGCAAACGGCAGGCGGTCAATGATGACGGCGCTCAACTGCGGCCCTTGCACATCCACGCCCTGCCAGAAGGAGCTTGTGGCAAACAGCACGGCGTGCGGCGTGCGACGAAATCGGTCGAGCAAGGCGGTGCGTGGAGCGGTGCCTTGCAACAATAGCGGAAACCGCAGATGTGCCCTCACGAGCTCAAAGACCTGGCGCATTTGCTGATGCGAAGTGAACAACACAAATGCGCGCCCGTCAGTTGCTTGCAGGATGGCCCGTACTTCTTCGGCCGCCTGTCGAGGAAAGCCTACGTCGCGCGGGTCGGGAAGGTGAAGCGGCGTATAAAGCAGCGCTTGCTGCCCGTAATCAAAGTGAGAATCCAGGATTTGCTCCCGCGCATTCTCAAGGCCAAGCTGTCGCTTCAGGAAATCGAAGCGTCCGCCGACCGCCAACGTGGCCGACGTCAGAATCACGGTGCGCACTTTGTCAAACAGCCGCTCCCGCAACAGCGCGGAAACATCAATCGGGGCGGCCTCGACAAAAACCCCGCGCCCCCGGCGCTCCCACCAATAGACAAAGTCTGTATTGGGGCTTTCCAGGATAAACTTCGCCGTGTCGCGGAGTTCTTCCGCCCGACGGGCCAGTTGGTTTAACTCCTCCGGGCGATCCTTCAGGCGTTGAAGTTCGCTCGCCAGGTGAATCAAGGCGTTGTCGAGGGCCCTATAAGGACCCCGATGGGTTTCAAGGAACGCGTCACGGTTCTCGAAGCTAGTCCGGCCTTCCGAAGCGGGAAACAACTCAAAAAAAAGTTCCGCCCGACGCCGCAACTCGCGCACGGCGGCCAGCACGTCGGGCGCATCCAGCGCCTTGGCACGCAGGGCAGCTTCCGTATCCCGCGCCAGGTCTTCCAAACGATAGTTGGAGATTTGCAGGCCGAAGTATTGTGTGGCCACTTCCACGATGTCGTGCGCCTCGTCAAAAACCACGGCGCTATATTCCGGCAACAGGCTGGCATACTCTGTCTGCTTCAGTGCCAGGTCGGCAAAGAAGAGATGATGATTGACAATGATAAGGTCCGATTCAGCGGCGCGCTGATGCATCCACGTGATGAAGCACCGCTCAAACTGGGCGCACTTTTGACCGGTACAGGTTTCGCGGCGCGCGTCCAGTCGGCTCCACAGTTCGTTCTGGTCCGGCAAGCCCGCCAACTCCGCCCGGTCGCCGCTTTCAGTTTTGGCTTCCCACTCGCGGATTTGGGCATAAAGATTGATTTCCTCGACGCCCTGGAGCGCGGGCTGCTTCTCCACATCGTAGAGTTTTTGCCGGCAAAGATAATTCTGCCGCCCTTTCATCAACGTCACCCGCAATTGCGGGAAAAGTTTTTTGAGGAAAGGAATGTCCTTGAAGAAAAGCTGCTCTTGAAGGTTCTTGGTGCCGGTCGAGACCACCACGCGCTGGCCGCTGCGGATGATGGGCACGAGATAAGCGAGGGTCTTCCCTGTTCCCGTCCCCGCCTCAATGATGAGGTGCCGCCCGTCCGCCAGCGAGCTCTCCACGCTTTCCGCCATCTCCAACTGCGCGGGACGAAACTCGTACTTCGGATGGTGACGGGCCAACCATCCCCCGGCCCCGAAAATTTGCTCGAGCGAGCTCGGCTGCGCTCGGCTTGCTTTTTTGCTGCTTACGGGCATGAAATGCGGCCTTTCGAGCCTACCCTTCGACCCAGCTCTCAGCATAGCACAGCCCTCCCTGTTAAGATGGTAAGCGTATGGCTGCCATTTCTTCATCGGCCCGCGTGCCGCGCATCGCCATCGTCGGTCGTCCGAACGTCGGCAAATCCACCCTTTTCAACCGCCTGGCAGGACGGCGAAAGGCCTTGGTGGGCAATGAACCCGGCATAACCCGCGATCGCCTCTATGGCTCGGCGGAGTGGTTGGGCAGACGCTTTGAAGTGGTGGATACCGGCGGGATGATTCCGGGCGAAAGCGAACTTCTTGCGAGTGGTATTTTTCGCCATGCGTGGAAAGCCATTGAGGAGTCGGCGGCGGTCGTCTTGGTCGTGGACGGGCGCGAAGGCCTGGTTCCCCTGGATGAAGAACTGGGCGACCGCCTGCGGCGCGCCGGCAAGCCGTTGGCCTTGGCCGTCAATAAACTGGACACGCCCGCTCACGCGGCGCTCGTCGGCGACTTCACGCAGTTGGGTATTGGCGATACTTTTCCCGTTTCCGCCGAGCACGGCTTGGGCGTAGATGCTCTGCTGGACTGGCTGGTCGCGCAACTCGGCAACGCTGCCGATACGCGGGAATCTCGCAACGAGGCCGCAGCGAGGTTCGGCCCGGATGCGCCGGAACGTTCTCGGGCCGTCTCCGTCGAACCAAGCGGCATGCCCCCAACCATCCACTTGGCCATCATCGGACGGCCGAATGTTGGCAAATCCACGTTGCTCAATCGCTTGGTCGGCGAGGATCGCTCGCTGGTCACTCCCATTGCCGGCACCACGCGCGATGCCGTAGATGCTGAAGTTGAGCGCGACGGTCGCCGCTTTCAATTTATTGACACGGCCGGCATTCGCCGCAAGGGTAAAACCACACTTCGGGCGGAAAAACTCAGCGTCCTTCAGGCACGGCGGCGTCTCGAGCACGCCGATCTGGCGCTGGTCGTGCTGGATGCGACCGAAGGCGTCACGGCGCTCGATAGCCACATCGCGGGTTACGCCCACCAGAGTGGTCGTTCCGCGATTTTGGTCGTCAACAAGTGGGATGTCGCGGCCCAAGGCACCACGGCCGCCGAGTTCACGACGGCGATTCGCCGGCGCATGAAGTTTCTTGATTATGCGCCGATTGTTTTTCTCTCCGCCCTTCACGGCCGCCGTCTTGACCGGCTTTGGCAGAAGATTGACGAAGTCGCTCAGGCGCGCTGGAAGCGCATTCCGACGGCGCGCATGAATGCTTTTCTCAAGACCCTGCGGTTGGATCGCGTGTCTTCACCACGCCCCCTGCGACTTTACTATCTCACGCAGGCCGGCGTGGCCCCGCCGACCTTTGTCGCCTTCACTCACGGCGAGCCTCGGCTTTACTTCTCCGTCGAGCGTTTCTTGGAAAACCAGATTCGAGCCGGATTTGACTTCCCCGGCACGCCCCTCGTTATCAAATGCCGGTCTCGCCAGACGGCGAAATCGGCCGACTAGATGGAATGACGCGAGAAACTTTTCGCCCACCCGAAGCCGAACTCGGCTCCCGCTGTCGGCTCGGATGAACCGGCATGGTCTGGCAAGCGCCTCACCCGGCGTGATATAGTCAAGCAAGAAGGTAGGAACTGAGCCTTTATATGCGCGGTCCATCGCTTGCGATCGTCCCGCAGAAGGGAGCCGAACTTATGGCGTGGGAAATGCTTTCCCTCCGGATTGTTTTTGTTCTCGCCCTCATTTTCGCTTCATATCACCTCCGTCCAGATGGCGTGTCGCCGCTTGCCTCCATTCTGATTGGAGCCGGACTCGGCATCGGCTTTGTAGTGGTGGAGATCCGTTTGGAAAAAGCCAGCCTAACGCGGTTGCTGGGCGCGACCTTCGGCACCATCCTTGGCATCCTGGCTGCCTTGATGATCGGCCACCTGTTGAGCCTAACGGCCATCGAAAAACACGCTCAATCGTTTTTTCAAGTCACGCTGCTGCTGCTGATGGCTTACATTGGCATGGTGGTGGGGGCGCATAAAGGCGAGATGCTGAATCTGGCGGCCATGGGCGGACTGTTTAGCGCCGAGCGGCAGCCTCGCAAAAGCTGCAAAATTCTGGACACCAGCGTCATCATTGACGGCCGCATTGCCGACGTGTGCGAAACCGGCTTCGTGGATGGTACGCTGATTATTCCGCAATTCGTTTTGCGTGAGCTGCAACTGGTGGCCGACTCGGCCGACCCGCTCAAGCGCAACCGGGGCCGGCGCGGCTTGGACGTTCTGCAGCGAATCCAAAAGATGGCCACCGCGCAAGTGCAAATCGTCGAGGACGATTTTCCCGCCATCCGCGAAGTGGACATGAAGCTGATTGAACTGGCCAAACGCTATGAAGGCAAGATTGTCACCAATGATTTCAATCTTAACAAGGTGGCTCAGCTTCAGCGCGTGCCGGTGCTCAACATCAACGATTTGGCCAATTCCCTTAAACCGGTTGTCTTGCCGGGTGAGGTGATGCGGGTCTTCATTCTCAAAGAGGGTAAAGAATACAACCAAGGCGTGGCCTATCTGGACGACGGAACCATGGTCGTGGTGGACAATGCCCGCAAAATGATCTCGAAGACAGTTGATATTTCGGTGACCAGCGTGCTCCAAACCGCCGCCGGCAAAATGATCTTCGGCAAATATGAAGACCGCCCGCGCTCGGAGCGCTCCGAAGCGCCGCAGCCCGCAAACCCCGTCTCGTCGTGATGGGGTTGGTCTCCGTCGCCGTGGTTTATCCGCATGGTCTCGCCATGAAGACGATCGCCATCATTCCAGCGGCCGGGGCGGGGGTCCGTATGGGCCTCGAAACCCCCAAGCAATTCTTAGCCCTGGAGGGCGTTCCCATCATCCTCCACACCGTGCGCAAGTTTGCCGCCTCCGAGGTGGTGGATGGAATACTGCTCGGCCTTCGGCCCGCCGATCTCGAGCGCGCCCGCCAAGAGCTGGAGCGCGAGCGTTTGGCGAAGCCCGTCTCTTTAGTGCCCGGCGGAGCGTCGCGGCAGGAAACCGTCGCCCTCGCTTTGGCTCAAGCGCCGGCGACCGCCGAATGGGTGATCGTTCACGATGCCGTCCGCCCCTTTGTGACGCTCGAGCAGATTCGCCAGGTCTTAGCGGCGGCCCGCGAGACCGGAGCTGCCATCCTGGGTATTCCGAGCGTGGACACGGTGAAGCAGGTGGAGCGCCAGATCGTTGTTGGAACCATTCCCCGTGAGCGCATTGTGTTGGCGCAAACGCCGCAAGCCTTTCGGTACGCGCTGCTGAAGGAAGCGGTGGCCCGCGCCGCCCAAGACGGTTTTATTGCCTCGGATGAGTCGAGCTTGGTGGAGCGGCTGGGCCATGAAGTGGCGGTGCTCATGGGATCGGAACGAAACATCAAGATTACGAAACCCGCCGACCTGCCCCTGGCGCGACTTTACATCGCCCAGGAGCGCGAACAAGGCGAGCACGCCGTGACGCCTTCCTGATGTCTTCAGGAGCCTGTGTTTTGACGCATCGAAAAGAACAAGGGCTTCGCAAGCCGGGCGACAAGACCTTCGTCGCGCGGAGCAATCCGGCGGCCGCGCGGGTTGGTTCGGGGGTTCCGATGGCCTCGAAGCTCAGCCCCACCTTCCCGCTGCGCATTGGCTTTGGGAACGACTTGCATCGCCTGGTCAGTGGCCGCAAGCTGATTCTAGGCGGCGCGTGGATTCCTTTTGCCCGAGGGCCGCTCGGCCACTCGGACGGCGACGCGCTCATCCATGCCGTTTGCGACGCTTTGCTCGGCGCCGCGGCTCTGGGGGATATTGGCCGGCATTTTCCCGACCGCGCGCCGCACTGGAAAAATGCGTCCAGTCTGAGGTTTCTGTACCGCGTTCGCGCCCTTTTGGCGCAGGACGGTTACGCCGTGCTCAACCTTGACGCCACGATTGAAATCGAACGCCCCAAACTGGCCCCTTACATCCCGCGCATGAGAAGAAATCTGGCCGCCGCTTTGGGCATCAACCTATCCCAAGTCAGCGTCAAGGCCAAAACCGGCGAAGGCATCGGCGGCGTGGGGCGCGGAGAAGCCATCCGCACCTCAGCCATTGCTCTCCTATATAAACCTTAGAGAAACAACCGACGCCATTCCGCGCCCGCCCATGTCTTCCCAACCGGCCAGGCTTCGCTTACCGCCGCGAACCGGTAATTGGAATGCGGAGAGAAACCGGCGCGGATTTCCCGCTCTTAGCTGTCGCCGATTCCACGCCTTTCGGGATTTGAAATGCGTATTCCGAGCTCGATCCGGCAAGGTAAAGCGCCCGAACCACGCTCGTGTTCCCATAGCGCGAAATCACCAAGGTGCTCCCCGCGTGCCTCAACGAGCTCTCGGGAACCTCTTCGACGGCGGAGACGGTCATGCTACGTGACAGCGCGCGCACATTGCTGATGGTCATGTAAGCTGCATTTTCCGTTGCCCGCGCTAAGCTGAAGCTGTATGTGCCCTTCGGCAGATTGTGCTTGCCCCAATGTGTTTCGCTCAGCAGTGTAAATTGCCCTTTGGCGATGGTAGTCTGAGCTTTGGCTGGGGCTATTGCCAAGCACATCCATGCAAGGCTGACCAAAACAGCAGTTGCAAATATCCGATATGGTTTCATACGTTCTCCTTTTCGTTGTTGAATGTTCCACCCTGCTCGAGGCCCTCAGTAGGCCCCTCGCGTTGGGCATAGCTTCGGCGCTATCTGTGGGTCAGTCAATCCACCAACGGGCAAGTTATCGGAGAGCATCAGGAAAGCGCATAACTCATTGAGCTGCCATAAGAAATCTCGACAGATGAGCGGCGCGCGACGCTTAGTTTCCCTTTCCACAAGGCTTGAAACCTCGCACGGTAATTCCCTTGACTCCGCATCTTAGGTACCCCAGAATGAAATCAACGGGTGGATTTGATTTTAGGGGGGACTTTTGGCCAATGAGCCGCCGGGCGCACAATGCCTCCGGTTCGGGGTTTTTGAGTTGGATGTGCCGTCGGGGGAGCTGCGCAAAGATGGGCGGCTGGTCAATCTGGCGCCGCAACCCTTTCGGATTTTGGCGCTGTTAGCCGTGCGGCCAGGCGAACTCGTCACCCGCGAGGAGATCCGGCTCCAGGTTTGGGGCAACGACACCTTTGTAGATTTTGATAAGGGCCTGAATTTTGCCATCAAGCGCATTCGAGAAGCCCTCGGTGATGATGCCAATTCACCCCGCTATATCCAAACCCTCCCTCGGCGAGGCTATCGGTTCCTCCCTCCAGTGAGCTTCGCGGGCATCGGTGCGACGCCTTCTGGTGAATCAGGTGACCATCAGAATGACCTACCGCAGCAAGCCAAACCCTCCGGCGAGCCCGCGGACCCGTCGCCGCTAGCATCCGTCGAAAACCGCCTGGCCGACGCACCGCGCCAGCAGACGGCGGAAGGGACAAGTCCCGAGGGCAACACCAGCATCCGGGCGCACCATCACTTGTCGTGGGCCCTTGCCGCAGTCACCTTGGCGCTTGTGGCGGTTGTGGCATTCCTCCTCATTCGCGCGCGCCGGCCGCCACCCGACCCAACCCTCATTGAGTTCCAAATCCAGCCGCCGGCAGCCGCTTGCTTTGGTGGGTTTGCTCTATCGCCCAATGGCTCACAATTGGCTTTTGTCGGCGTGAGGCCGCCACAGGGTGCGCGTCAGCTTTGGGTCCGCTCGCTGAGCGACCCTGTTGCCAAGCCGCTTCCCGGAACTGAGGGCGCTTCTTCGCCCTTTTGGTCGCCGGATGGCCGCTACGTTGCCTTTTATGCTCACCAAAACTTATTCAAGATTGACGCGAGAGGCAGCTCAGCCGAGAGAATCTGCGCGGCGTCGGCCCTTCCCGGTTACAGGTCGGGAAGTTGGAATCATGAAGGGATCATCCTGTTCTCGCAAAGCCTCGACGGAGGATTGTTTCGGGTTTCCGCGGCGGGCGGGATCCCCACCCTCCTGGCGACGCTCGGTCGGCCGGAAGGGGTGATGCAGAATATGGTTTCGCAGTTCCTCCCAGACGGTCGCCGTTTCCTCTTTTACACGGCGGGAGCGGCGCCCGACGGGATGCATCCGGTGAACGTCGCTTCACTCGACACGCTGGTGACGCGGTCGCTGCTCATGGCGAACTCCAGGCCGCTCTACGCTGCGCCAGGCTACTTGCTTTTCCTGCGGGGAACAGACCTGATGGCCCAACCCTTTAGCCTCAAGCGGGAAGCGCTCAGCGGCCGGGCCGCACTGATTGCTCGAAAAGTGACGGCCTTTTCGGTCTCCGAAACCGAGACGCTGGCCTATAGCGCGGCGCACCTGCCGCAAACTCGGCTCACGTGGTTTGACCGTAGCGGAAGGAAACTGGGGAATGTTGGGGCGCCTGGCTTTTACACGAACCCGGCGTTGTCGCCAGACGGCCGACACCTTGCGGTCTCGGTCGGTAGCCCGGGGAAGCGAGGCATTTGGGTTTTTGACCTTCGGCGCGGCACCGAGTCCCGCCTGACCTTCAATCCGGCCGACAATACCAATCCCACATGGTCCGCCGATGGGCAGCACATCCTATTCACCTCCGCGCGCGACGGTCAACGAGATATCTTTGAGAAGGCATCGAACGGCCTCGGTGGCGCGCAGCCGGTGTTCCAATCGAAGGGTCAGGCAAAGGGAGTGGATAGTTGGTCGAGCGACGGACGTTATGTGATTTATGACCTTTCCATCACTCCCTCGGCACTTTGGGCTTTGCCGCTATTCGGCGTCAAAAAACCGTTTCCCTTCGTTCAAGGGGCCTACGATGCCAAGCAGGCTGCCTTCTCTCCCAATGGACGTTATGTTGCCTACCGGTCCGATGAAACGGGGAAGCAGGAAATTTACGTGCGCACGTTCCCGCAGCCTTCGGGCAAATGGCAGATTTCGGTGGATGGCGGAACAGACCCGGCTTGGCAGGCCGATGGCAAAGAACTGTTTTACCTCGATGGAAACAAGATGATGGCCGTGGACGTGGACACAAGCTCCGCCACGTTCCATGTCGGCGCGCCCAAACTGCTCTTCACGACGCAACTTGAAGCGAACTCAAACGACTTCAGGGATCGGTACGTGGTGAGCCCGAGCGGGCGGCGATTCCTGATGGTCACCCCGGCCGTCAAGTCCGCCGCCAAGCCTTTACCCATCACCGTAATCATCAACTGGCCGGCGCTGCTGAAATGAGGCCAGTGAAAGATGCCGGCTCGGCGGACTGGGGTGCGATGCATAGCCAGCGCCGGGCGCCATGAGAACTTGTGCCCCACCTCTGACGGAACTTGCTAACCCGAGTGCCTTGGCGCTAATCTAAATAAGTGTGAGAAGAAAAATTCATGTCTGCCGATGGACCTCATGGCTGGTGACGGCGGCCGTCATGCTTGGAGGCGGGCTTCCGGCCTTTGCCTTTGCTATTGAGACAACGCCTCCGGCTCCTCCCGTTTGTGTTGGCGGCACGCTCCCCGTAATGACCTTCAAGCTGATGGTGCGAGCACAGAAGCACCGCTCAGCCCTTCCCTTGCCCTCGGTCAACATGGTGCGGGCGGGCGACAAGCTGCAATACTACCCCGGACAACTTCCCCCCGCCATCGGCCGCAAGGCCAGGATTGCGTTGGTGGTTGTCTCCACCCACACCGCGGGAAGCAAGGGCATCGAAGTCCTGGCCGCCAAGCCGGCTCACACGGCTACCGAGTGGACGATTCCCGTTCAAGCTTCCGTCGTCGGTTTGATTCTGGGGCCCCAAGGCTTAAATCTGAAAAAGTTTAATCGGATGGTGAGCCGCTATCCCACGCTTATTCCTCAGCTTGCGGCGTATGCGCAGCAGACGGCGACCGTCAACGCACTGATTGCGACCTTATCGCAATATGACCAATCGAAACCGGGCACGGAGGATTTCGCGGCGGTCTTAAAGGGCTTTTCCTCGCGGTACGGCGTGCCGTTGCCGCAAATCAACGCCCAAGCGCCCGCCTCGCAACAAGCGCAGGTGCTTTTGCAAGCGGTCATGCCTGCCATCTCAACCTACAACCCGGCCGTGCAAGGGCCTGCCCCGGCCGTCCAACAATCAGCGGGTCTGGCGGCTTCGCTCGCCATGCTGTTTTATGGGACGCCGGTAGGGCTGGCGGCGGGCGGTGCCGCCATGGTGGAAGATCTTCACTTGTTGGTTTCGCCCAAAACTGATTTTCGGGCCGCGTTTGCCCAGCCTTTTGGAAACGGGAGCGTCAGCCTCTGCTCGGGAAATCAGCCGCCTCAACCGAGAACGCGCATTGCTTACCTTTGGATGCTTCATATCCCCGACGCACCCGCGCCCTCCGCTTCTCTGGCCCAAAAGGCCAACCTGCCGTTGGGAATTCGCTCCACCGTGCGGGTGACCTGCGCGACGCAGGCGCAACTTCGCCTGCTGCCTCGAGCGCGCGCGTGGGGTCTTGAGGCCTCCGGCCAGTTTCATCCTTTGCCCGTGCAGGTCACGGTCGCGAATGACGCCGACGTTGTTTCGCTCGACTTGAGCCACGCCCATTTGCCGCCCGGCAACTATCATCTGGCGGCCCGCTGGGACTGGCAACCCCTTCAGGTGAAGGGCACCGTGCGCATTCATCCCTTCGGAGATTTCAGCGGCGTCAAGCTCACCGCGCACTCCGAAGACCGACTCGTGGCCGGCAATGGAATCATACCGGTCAAGCTGGCGGGAGCGGATTTTGAGTTTGTGAAGTCGGTGGCCATACGCCCGGCTAAGCTTCCTGCAGCGTCACCTCAAACGCTCTCTTTTACCTTGCCAAGTGGAGGCGACGCGGGACCGGTCAACACGCTGGAAACTCAGATTGACACTTCGCTGATGAAGCCGGGCCCTTACGAGTTGCTGCTGACGCAGACTAACGGCCAGATGCAGTCGGTCCCCCTCACCGTTCATCTGCCGTATCCCACCCTGGAGAATCTACCGCTGCGGGTCAATTTTGGCCAACCCGAGCAGACCATTACGTTGCACGGCACGGGGCTGGGGCGAATTCAAAAAATCACCAGCGCCGGCGCAACATGGAAACTCGATCCGCTACCGGCGGGAGAAAAGTCCGTCACCGAGCGCCAAGCCGTCGTTAAACTGTTGCCGAGCGCAAAGCAGGGGCAAATCCTGATTGGCAGCATGACAGTGGAAGGCATCGGCGAACCCGTGCCGATTCCCCGCCTCGCTCAAGTGGCCGGGCCTTTGCCGGAAATTGTCCGCGCCGATGCCTCTTTTTCCCGGCAATCCTCGATCGAGATCGAAAAGGGGGAGATTCCTTCCGGCGCCAGCGTCAGCTTTGCCCTTCAGGTAAGGCACGTGGCGAACCGCCCCTCGCTCGAACTCACCTGCGCCAATTCGAGCGACGCCAAGCAGTCCTTACAGCTTCAGCCGGGCGAGCAATCCGGCGCCGCCGAGCTCGATTACGCGGGGAAGAACGTTCTCTTCCTTTCGCTCGATCCGGGCATCGTGGGGCAGTCCGGCTGCCAGTTGACTGCGCGCGTCACCACGCCCGATGCGGGAACTTCGCCGAGTTACAACCTCGGCCGCGTTGTCCGTTTGCCGCAGATAGATCAATTCACGTTGACGGACCAACGCCTGGGAGGCGCGCTTTACCTCGGCTATCTGACGGGGCGGAATTTGCAAACCATCTCCCGAACCGGCTGGAATTCAAAGATCGGGTATCCCGTGCAAGGCATTCCTACACCGGTTCCAGGAACCGCGGATGAGCAGAAGCTGAAGATTGAGTTGCCGTGGCCGCCTCCCACGCCGCAGTCCCCCGTCTATGTTTGGCTGTTTGGTGAAAAGCAGGGTCGCCGCACCACCGCCCGTTACTAAGCTGCACGCGCCGCGTGTCGCGGATGCGCGCCAGGTGGCGGCAGGGCTCAACGACTAGGGCACGGGCAGAAGATTCCCAGCGGCGTCAAAGTGAGGCTCGAACGTTTCGGCGGAAACGCGCCAGCCCTCCAGGCGCTCCGCCTGCGCGCGGAGACCCTCGGAAATGGCAAATCGGTTCACCGCGAGCGTGTTGTGAATCCAGGCCATTTGCTGCCCCTCGGGTGCCGGCCTTCCGAGAGCCGCCCATGCGAAGTTGAGCGCAGCCCGATCCGTGGAAAAATACATGGGCAGCCGCGCCATCGGCGCATTGAGCGAAGTGCGCACGTTAATGTACGTTCGTTCGAGATTCACCTTCCGAAATAGCCGCTCATGAATTAAATCCGCCATGCCCACGCCCAAAGCATTGCCACCGCTGGCTTCCGTCAAGTCGCGGACGTAAATCAACCGGATGGCCGGCGCATGGGCGGCGCCATTTTCGATGCCCCGGCCAATCACCTTGGTATCCATGCCGGAGCCGCTGATGTTCTTTCCCATTTCATCCACGATGAGCAGATCCAACTGCGGGAACGGCAACCGCGCCACGGTCCGACGCGCCAGGTCGAGCGCTTGCTCTTCGACCGCAGGAATTTCCTCCGGCCTAGCCGGGCGAATCGCAGCCAATTGGTGCATTTCATTTTCGATCAGCCCCAATCCGCACAAAATCTTTCCACTGGCCAGCACGCGGCCGGCCGCCGCGCGAATGGCGGCCTCAAACCCAATCCGCCGGGAAGCACGATGGATTTCTTCCGCGCCCTGAATCTTCCCCATCCCCACGGCTATCATCTTCATGAGTCCGCTTTCGATTTTTCCAGAAAAGGCGGTGTGCGGCTTGATTCGATTCAGGACCACAATGCCGTCGGCCTCCCAGGCCATGCGGTCGGTAAAGACTTCCATGCCTTCCGCTGTCCGGCCCAAGCTCACCGTTTCCATGGATGAAAGCACTTCCGCGCCGATAAACTCCGGGGTCACGCCATAGCCGGCCAGATACTCGCGCTGGCCTTCAGCCGTCGCCCCTGCGTGGCTGCCCATCGCCGGAAAGACAAAAGGTCGGGCCCCTTGGGCTTTCAACCATGCGCACGCGGCCCGCACCACCTCGCGCAAGCTGGCGATGCCGCGGCTGCCGGCTGTGACCGCGATGCGCCGGCCCTCCAACCGCGCGGCGGGAAGTTGCAGCGCGGCAAGACTCGCCTGAATCTCGCTCTCAATGTTTTCGACGGCGGGCAGACTCGGACGCATCCTCTCCAGAATGCGAAAGCCGCTCAGGATGGGCGCCGGCGTGTCCACCCTTTGAGATTTACCCTCGCCGCGCACGGTCGTCAAGCTGGGCATGAATGCTCCGCTGCGTCTTTCTCCCTCGGCGTCAGTCTCGGAAGACGTTACCAGGTCAGATTGGTTTCTACCGGCGCCGAATAATCCACGCCCTCCACGTTAAAGCCAAACAGGTTGTCAAAGGCGCGTTTGAAGCCGGCGAAGTCGCTCAGGTGGTAAAGGTTGTCGCTGGTGACCTCCAGCCAAAGGTTGGCCACCGCGGCCTGGACGTCCGGCTCAAGCTCCCAAGCGTCCAACCGAACGCGACCTTCATCATCAAGCAAGCTGGAGTCGCCGCCGGCAAGATAATCTCGGAACAGGCGCACCATTTGGTCAATGGGCGCTTCGTCGGTTCCTCTCTCTTTCATCACGCGGAACAAGATGCTCAAATAGAGCGGCACCACCGGAATGGCGGCCGAGGCCTGCGTGACGACGGCCTTGTTCACGCTGATGCGGGCTGCGCCGCCCAGCCGTTCGCCCACTAGGAGATTCAGTTCGCGCGCCGTCCGTTCTAGGTCTTGTTTGGCCCGGCCAATGGTTCCGTCGCGGTAAATGGGCCACGTCACGCGCGGGCCGATGTAAGAATACGCCAAGGTGCGCGCGCCGCGTGCCAGCAGCCCCTCGGACATCAGCATTTCAATCCACGTGCGCCAGTCTTCGCCGCCCATCACCGCGATGGTATCCTCGATTTCCTTTGGGTCGGCGGGCGGGATGGTGACTTCCACGATCTGTTCCGAGCGCAAATCAATGCTCTTGCTCGTGAACGGCCGGCCAATGGGCTTAAGCGCCGAATCGTGGATGGCGCCCGTGCGCGGATGGACGCGGCGCGGCGAAGCCACGCTATAAATGACCAGATCGAGCGGCCCAAAATCTCGACCCAGCACTTCCGCCGCTTGGCGCTTGACCTCGTCGGAGAAGGCGTCGCCATTGATGCTTGCGGCCACAAGACCGTCCCGGCGAGCCGCATCGTGAAAAGCGACCGTATTGTAATAGCCTGCTGTCGCCGTGGCGCCTTCTTTGGGCGGCCGCTCGTAAAAAATCCCTAGCGTCCGCGCGCCATAGCCCCACGCGGCGGCTATCCGCGAAGCCAGGCCATAACCTGTCGAGGCTCCGATGATGAGAGCGTTCGCCATTCCGCGGTCGCGCGGCACGGCGTGGCGAACTCGCGCGATTTGCTCTTCCACGTTGTGTCGGCAACCTTCTGGGTGAGCGTTAATACCAATAAACCCGCGCTTGCGTTGTTGGATGACTTGTTGAGCCATAAGATAAGTTGGGTTTACCAGAATGGCCCAAGCTGCCGCATTTGTCCAGAGGCTTGGGCACTCCGAGACACTTCGGATTCGGCACGGGCAGGGGGCAAGGCGCAGTCTAACCGCGATCGTCGGCGCGGAGAGACAAGGGGCATAAGATTTGCCAGACGGCGATCGCTTCCTGAACGGCTTCTTTCAAGCTCGGCATTTTGTGATGGAGAGGCTTGCGTGAAGAGTCCGACCCATGACACTCTTCTCGTCACAGCCGCGTCGCAATCTTCAGCAAACACGAGTGAGTCTTCGATGCACTATACTGCTTGCGAGCGGTTGCGCTGGCGGGCAGAAGTCGCGGTAAGAGCCGTGCGAGGTTGAGACCGTCGTGCATAAGAGGGAGCAACGGTAGGCAAAATTCGCTCAAGCCGCTGCGGAGGCCATGGTCAAATCGTTTCCAAGGGGTGCTTGCGCAGCGCAGACAACTGCGACGGCCCGTAGCCTGCCCGACCTGAGAAGGAAAGGCAGGCATTGCTGTTGCGCTCGATGATTGCCAACAATGAGCGACCCAAAAACAAGAGATTTATGACCACACGAATTGACAGCAGGGAGGCAAGGGCATGAAGCGAGTGGGTTTTGTGTTGAAGGTTCGCCAAGACAAATTGGAGGAATATAAGCTCCAGCACACCAAGGTTTGGCCGGAGATGCTGGATGCGCTACGACGGGCGGGTTGGCGCAACTACTCGCTGTTCTTGCGCTCCGATGGCCTTCTGTTTGGATATTTCGAGGCGCCCCGCGATTTTCAATCGGCGCTCGAGGCAATGGCCCGCGAGGACGTGAACACCCGTTGGCAAACCTTCATGGCGCCCTATTTTGAAGAGCTCGGAGGCGGCCAACCCGACCAAATAATGCAGGAACTCGAGGAGGTTTTTCACCTCGATTGACTTGTGACTCTTACCCCGCGGGCAGGGTCAATCCTCGAAGCCAATCCGAAAGCTGATGGCGGACCCTGCGCCCTCCGGTCGTGATAGAATCTGGGACATCTTGGGCGTGTGCCGAGGATGTTGGGGGATTTCGGCACAATGGCGCTACGACTCGGTAACTCTTAGGCAGGATGAGCGGTTTGCGTCCGAAAGGGCAACGGCGCTTCATGGTGGATGAAGTTGACGGCCTCGGAGAGCGCGTCACGCACTTCCAAAGGCAAGCTAAACGGCCTGGATGTTGGCCGGGACTGTCTGTTTGCCTCCTGACGCTCTTGGTGTTTGCGCCGCTCGAAGCGACGCAGTCGGCTCGTCAACGTCACAAGCCCACCCCTCAGCAAGAGGCGGAACTTCGCCATGCCCAAGGCTGGCTGGACGAAGGCATCCGCCAGTTTTCGCAGGGCAAGTTGGTGGAAGCAGCGGAGAATTTCAAAAAGGTCTATGCCCTGTTTCCGGATAATCCCGATGTGGCGTTCAATTACGGCATGACGCTTGAGACCCTCAGCCAGTTCAAGGAGGCCATTCCACCTCTCGAAAGGACTGTGCAGGCGCGGCCCGGCGACACCACGGCGCGGATGGACCTGGGCGTATCGTATCTCGGCGTGCATCGCCTGCATAAGGGCATCGAGGAATTAAAGAAAGTGGTTGCCAGCGAGCCCAAAAATATCGTCGCCATGTTCCAGATTGCCCTCGCCTACCACCAGTTGAAGGACAACGCGGACGCGGACGCCTGGGTACGGAGGATGGTTCAGCGGGACCCTACGTTGGCCCTCACTTATGTCTATGTGGCGCGGGTTTTCCGCTACGCGGGTGAATGCACTAAGGCCGAAAAGAACATTGCCCGAGCCATTGCGCTGGACCCCAAGCTCCCAGAGGCATATTTCGAGCAAGGATTGGTTGAAATCGGCTGCTCCCACAACAAGGCGGGCAAGGCATCGCTCGAGCGCGCGCTTGCGCTCAGCCCTGAAATGCCAAAATATAACCTGGCGATGGGTGAATTCTATATGGGAACTCTCCATGAAGCCAAGGCGGGCATTCCCTACTTTACGAGGGCCATCCGTTCCGACCCCGAAAGCGGCGAAGCCTATCTTGACTTGGGGGAAGCCTACTTTCGGCTTCATGAGTTACGTTTGGCCGAACAAGCCCTTCGGCACGCTGCCGAACTCAAGCCGCACCAAGCCCGCCGCTGCCACTATTTACTGGGCATGACCTATGAGCAAGAAGGGAAGATCACCGAAGCCAAGAAGGAATTCGCAATCGTGCAGAAGCTCGCCGCTCAACAGGAAAAGGCCATCACGGCCACCACCCATCAATTAGCGCACGCGCATAACTAACGTATTGCGGAAATAGACCGCTCAAAAGCTTACCCGGCGGGGCAGCGGTAGCGCCAGTCAGCCGCTGTTGGCCAAATTCGCGCGAACCGTGGTGGGAGTTTTGGGCAAATCTTCGGAGCCTACGGGGCGCGAAGGATTCAACTCGGCGCCCAGTTGAGCTTCTGAACGCTCGAGGAGCCGCTGGGGCGAGGCTCAAGGTCGAGTCTCGCCCCAGCCTTCAATCCCCGACTCCTCGCCAATGGCCTTCCACCCCACGGGATTCGTGGTTAAGATAGGGCAGGCACGAAGCCATTCAGCGGGTGCCGCTCGACTCTTGAGCGGGGATGAGGCATGGATTCGTCGCCTTGGCATCTTGGGAGGAATGAACATGGAGCAACCCACGCGGCGGAAATTTCTGAAAGACTCGGTGGTCACCTTGGCGGCGGGATGGAGTGCGGCCCCGGTGACCGGGCTGGCCTCGGCGGGTGAGGTGCCGCGCCCTGACCGCGCTCCTCTGAAACCCTCGCCACCGCCGGCCTCGCCGGGTTATCCGCCGTTCGCCCTGGGCATCATTTTGGGGATCGGCAACAACCCGGAGGCCGCCATCCGAAAAGTTCACGACCTCGGGATGCCCACGTGCCAATTGCAGATTGGCTATCTGGATGACAGCTTGGTCGAGCGGCTGGGCGAGGCGCTAGAAAAATATCACATCGTCTGCACGGCGCTGGGAACTTCAGGGCCCGGGCCGGATGTCTATAATTTTTATGACGGGCCGCTGACGCTGGGCATTGTGCCGCCCACCTACCGCGCCCAGCGCATTGAGAAGATTCTGAAGTTCTCCGATTACGCCAAGCGGCTGAACATTCCCGCCATTCGCATTCACGTGGGCTTTATTCCTGAGAATCCAAACGAAATCTTGTATCGCGAAGTTGTGGAAGCGCTCAAGCAGGTGGTGAGCTATTGTCGCGCCAACGGGCAGGACTTTCTTTATGAGACGGGGACGGAAACCCCGGTGACGTTGCTGAGAACCATTGAGGACGTGGGCTTGGATAATCAAGGAGCCAATTTGGATACGGCGAACCTCATTCTCTACGGCAAGGCCAATCCCTTGGACTCGCTGGACGTGATTGGGCCGTGGGTAAAGAATATGCACGCGAAGGATGGCCTTTACCCGACAAACCCGCGCGATTTGGGAAAGGAAGTAGAAATCCCGCACGGCTTGGTGGATTTTCCCAAGATCTTCGCGCGCCTGAAGGCGTTGAATTATCGAGGCCCGGTCACAATTGAGCGGGAGATTTCCGGACCCGAGCAGTTGGCGAGTGTCCGGCGAGAGCGAGATTATCTTCGAGCGGTGCTCGAGAAGGAGGGACTTGCATGAGCGACGAACCCCAGGAAGACCGGGAGCGGGTAGTGCAGAGGTTGCGCGTCGCAACCTCTGCGGGTCGGGCCGCTGCCGGAAGGAACCGCAGAGTTTCGTAATCCGCAGCGCCGCGCGACGTGCTGGCCCGTTCAACCCCTGCGGCCCATGAGCGGATCACTACCCATTTGTTGCCGATGCCTGGTTGCCGCGGCCGACGCTGCAACCGCCGCAGAGGAGAGCCAAAAACGCGCGCCTCTGCGTTTGCTGAACCAAGACACGACGGGGTTGTTTCCGTCGCGGGTTCGGCGGGCGACGGTGATTTTTGCGGTTGCGGGTCGTCGGGAAGCGTTGCGCAAGAACCTGCGACACACGAAGCACAAAGAGCCTGTGACACACCAACCAGGAGAGCCCGCAACATAAGAAGGAACCCGCGACACGCAGAACAATGTCGCGGCTACCGGCCTGGTGGGGAGAACCCACGACACAGGACCCAGAAGAGACCGCGACACGCTTTGTAGCTTCGGTTGACATTGCGGTCGCGGAGCACTATTCTTGCCAGCGTTTACGGCTTCAGCCCAAGCGGTTTTTGCACGGCATCGCGGGCGTGCTTCGGCCTACAGGAGAAGAAAACATGAAGGCTTATAGAAAGCGCTTACTGTTGATTCTAATCGCGGGCATGGTTCTTGTGGTCCCTGCGGTAAAAGCCCAGGATACCGCGAAGTACCCTTTCATGAACCCAAACCTTTCCCCCAGGGAGCGTTCGGCCGATCTGGTTCACCGCCTAACGCTCAAAGAGAAGGTCTCCCAACTGGTGAATCAATCGCGCGCCATCCCGCGCTTGGGGATTCCGGCCTACAACTGGTGGAGCGAGGCGTTGCACGGCGTGGCCGTCAATGGCACGACGGAATTTCCAGAACCCATCGGGCTGGCCGCCACCTTTGACGCGCCCGCCATCCACAAAATGGCCCATGCTATCAGCATTGAAGGGCGCATCATCCACGCCGAGTCGCTCCGCAACGGCAACTCGACAATTTTTCACGGCCTTGACTTCTGGGCACCAAACGTGAACATCTTTCGCGATCCGCGCTGGGGTCGCGGTCAGGAAACCTACGGCGAGGATCCGTTCCTTGATGCCCGCATGGCGGTGGCCTTTGTAACGGGCATGCAGGGCAGCAATCCGAAGTACTACCGCGTGATCTCGACGCCGAAGCACTTTGACGCGCACAGTGGACCGGAGCCGATCCGCCATTTCGCCGATTATGACGTGAGCAAGCACGACCTGGAGGACACCTACCTGCCAGCGTTCCGCGCCGCCATTGTGGAAGGTCATGCGGACTCCGTGATGTGCGCCTATACGGCCCTCAACGGCCAGCCGGATTGCGCCAACCAGTTCCTTCTGCAGCACACCCTGCGCGGCGCGTGGCAATTCCATGGCTACGTGGTCTCCGATTGCGACGCCGTCCACGATATTTTCACGGGGCATCATTATCGCCCAACGCAGCCGCAGGCCTCCGCCATTGCCCTCGAGCGGGGCATGGACAACGAGTGCGCCGACTTTTTTACCCCAACCAAGGGCGACCAGGATTACAAGCCTTACCTCGAAGCCGTTCAACAGGGGTATCTTTCGGTGAGCGCGATTGACCGAGCCCTGATTCGCCTCTTCACGGCGCGCATCAAGCTGGGCATGTTCGATCCGCCCTCGATGGTGCCTTACGATCATATTAACCCGGACCGGCTTAACAGCCCGGCGCATCGCGCCCTGGCGCTCAAATTGGCCGAAGAATCCATGGTGCTGCTGAAGAATGACGGCGTGCTGCCGCTCAAGCCCTCGGTGAAACGCATTGCCATTGTCGGACCGCTCGCGGATCAGACGGCCGTCTTGCTCGGCAACTACAGCGGCACGCCCACGCACACAGTGAGCATGCTGGAAGGCATGAAGGCCGCATTTCCCCACACCCAAATCACTTATGTTCCCGGAACCGAGTTCCTTTCGCACCGTGGAAATCCGGTGCCTGCCTCGGCCCTGACCACGCCCAGCGGCGCTCCGGGGCTTGAAGCCAGCTATCGTTCGGGCCTCGCTCTATTCGGAAAAACAACACTGCTCGTTTCGCGGGTGGAACCCACCGTGAACCTGACGGAGAGCCAACTTCCCGCCCAGGTCCAAGGGAAGCGAGCGTTCTCCGTCGAGTGGAGCGGCTTCCTCACGCCGTCGGCAACCGGCAATTACTACCTGGGCATGAAAGCGAATGGCTTTGCCCGGGTCACGGTGGACGGCAGAACCATCGCGCAGAAGTTCGGTCGCGGAACGGACCTCGGATGGATTCATCTGAGGAAAGGGCATCCGGTGAAGCTGCGCATCCTCTACTCGGCAATGGCTGGCAGCGAACCCCAGGCCCAGCTCCTCTGGGCTCCAATAACCAACAAGCCGGATCCGGCGGCTATTGCGGCTGCAAAAAAAGCCGATGTGGTAATCGCTGTGGTGGGCATCACCAGTCAGTTGGAAAGTGAAGAAGCCCCCATTGACCAACCCGGTTTCTTCGGCGGCGACCGCACGAACCTCAAGATGCCTCGACCGGAAGAGGATTTGGTCCGGGCCGTGGCCGCGACCGGCAAGCCGCTCGTTGTGGTGCTCATGAACGGGAGCTGCCTCGCCGTGAAATGGGAAAAGGCTCACGCCGACGCCATCCTTGAAGCCTGGTATTCCGGCGAAGAGGGCGGCGACGCCATCGCCCAGACGCTCAGCGGCAAGAACGACCCCGCCGGACGCCTGCCCGTCACTTTTTATAGGAGCGTCCACCAGTTGCCGCCCTTTGAGGATTACTCGATGCAAGGACGCACCTACCGCTACTTCACGGGCAAGCCGCTCTGGCCGTTTGGCTACGGGCTGAGTTACACAAAGTTCAAGTACAGCGACCTCACTTTGCCGTCCGCGCCCATTCAGGCGGGGGATCCGCTTAACGCCTCCGTGAGGGTGACCAATGTGGGGAAGGTTGCGGGCGACGAGGTTGTGGAGCTTTACCTGAAGTTCCCCAAAGTTCCCGGCGCGCCCAACATCGCCCTGCGGGGATTCGACCGCGTTCATCTCAACCCGGGGGAAAGCCAGATTGTGAACTTTCACCTCAAGCGCCGCGACCTCAGCATGGTCACGACGGCGGGCAATATCATCGTCGCCCAGGGCCAATACACGGTGTCGGTCGGCGGCGGCCAACCCGGAACCGGAGCGCCTTCCATCAGCGGCCACTTCGACATCAACGGCCAGATTATGCTGCCGGAATAGCTCTCAGCGGTCACGCCGCGCAAGGCGCGCGCTCGGCAGGCTTCATGCCAGGCCCCTCCCACCACGGAGGGCCCCTGCTGGCTCACCCTATGGGTCGTCGTCGTTTTCTCGCCACACCCGCCGCCGCAGCGGCAGCGGGCCATGTCACCGGCGGCGATTTGGCCGCTTCGGCTGCTTCGTCTCGGCCCCGGAACCTGCGCGCGCCGTGGCTTCGGCGAAGATGTGCCGAAGCCGCTCCTGGGCCGCGGCGTCCCCCATTGCCGCCCGCTCGTGGAGGTCGTAAATGGCCCGGAGGGCACCGTCCCTGTAGGCGTCCCACGGCGTCCGGGCGTAGGCCGCAGGGCTCTGTCCCTGGGGTCGCGCGCCTTCGCCCGGAGCCGGTTGGGTCGGGCCGCCGAAGAGCCCCCGGGTCTCGGGGTCGGGGCACAGTTCGCGTAGCCTCAAAAGCCAACGCCCGCGCGGCGTCCGGTGGCCCGATTCCCAATAGCGGTATCCGCTGAGCGAGATTCCGAGTCGCCGGGCCATTCCCTCCTGCGTTTCCCCCAGCGCCACCCGAAGCGTCCGGATGGCTTTGGCGAACGGGGCTTCGGGGGCCGGTTGGTTCCTCATCCTTGCGGCCATTTTCCACTTGACAGAAACATATCGTTGTGCAACAATATGTGGTGCTTCGGTCTGCTGAAAAAAGTTCAGCAACTGCGATGGCGGAGAGTACCACGAATCGAAGGGAGAAGAAACTGCTGCCTGCGACCGTCCGCCTTGTCCGGGGGACGCACGGGTTCGTTACAGCCATTGCGCGGGCCGGGGGCTTCCGGCCCAGTTACGTCTCCGATGTTCTGGCGGGCCGCCGTCCGCCGAGCGCGCGGTTCCTGGTGGCCCTGGTGGAGGCTGCCGAGGCCCAGCAGTTGGAGATGCTGAGGGCGGCCGTCGCAGCCGAGCAGGTTCGTCTGCGCGGGGAGGGCTAGCGCGTGGGCGCCTACATATGGCTTTTGCTCCTCGCCGGGTACCTTGTCATGATGGTCGTCTTCGTCGGGGCCTGCGTCCTTTACATGTTTTCGCTGCCCGTCAAGCTTCGCGTGCATGTGCCGTCCGACGACGCCCAGCCAGCCAAGGGCGATGGCGCGACCGGGCCGCAAGCGCCGCCGGATGGGTCGGGGGCGAGGGGATAATATGGCCCTGAGACTGCTGGTCGTCGAAGACGATCCCGAGGTGCTTAAGCTGGTGGGAGGCATTGTCGAGCCGCTCGGCTACGAGGTGGTGGTGGCGCAGGACGGGGAGGAGGCGGCGCGACGCGTGGCCCGGGAGAGGTTTGACGGGGTTGTTCTGAATGCCGACACGGGGCAGACCGACGGCTGCGCCCTCGCCCGGCGCATACGCGCTTCGCCGGCAAATCGCAGCGTGCCCATCGCTATGTTAACCGGCGGCCGCGGGTCGGCGGGGCTGGGGGACGCCTTCGAGGCCGGGGCCACTTTTTTCCTCGAAAAGCCCGCAGATGGGAAGCAGATTCGGGCCCTTTTCAAGGCTATGCACGGGGCCATGGTGCGGGAGAAGAGAGACCGCATCCGGGTGCCGGTGCGGCTTGTGGTTCAGTGGAGGACCGCCGACCATGAGGTGAGGGCGGCCAGCCTCAATATCAGCACGAGAGGAATGCTCGCCGAGCTTGCAGAGGACATCGCGTTGGGAGAAGAGGCCGAGCTCACGTTCTCTGTGTGCCAGGCGGAGGGACGGCTCGCCGTCCGCCTCCGGGCAAGGGTCGTTCGCAAAGAACCGCCTAACCGGGTCGCCGTCCAGTTCGTCGAGCTAGCGCCCGAGGTCGAAGCGGCGCTCCGGGAGTTCATCGCCGGGATCGTTGAGGGCTGATGGCCCCCGGCGGTGGGGGCCGACTGAGGGGCGGCGAAGGCCGCCGCCACGGGCCGCGCGGGATGTCCACGGCGACCGAGGACTCAGCGATGCGGTGCCCTTACTGCTTGGGTTTCGATGTGCGGCCGAGCCGGAGGCGGGGTGTCCTGGAGCGCCTACTACTGCTTCGGTCGTGGCGCTGCCGGGCGTGCGGCGCGCGCTTCGGGAGGCTGGCCTGGCGGGGCCAGGCCGTCTGTCCGGGGGAGGGCGGAACGACGAATGAGGGCACAGGAGGGGAACGGGGTGAGAGCGCGAACGGAGGATGAGGGGTTTGGCGGAGCCCCCGAGGTGATGGACATTTATGCTGCCGCAGAATACCTCCGGGTCTCCAGGGGGACGCTGTATAAGTCCATCCGGGCGGGCGAGGTCCCGGCTTTCAAGCTCGGAAGGGGGTGGAGGTTCAGGAAAGCCCTCTTGGACCGCTGGATGGACGAGCAAAGCGAGAAGGGGAAGGCGCGCCCCGCGCATGGGGGCAGGCCCGCCGCCGGTGGGAACGGCCAGCCGGCGCCAGGAGTGACCCACTAATGCCAGAGGCGAGACAACCGTGCCGAAAGGTGCTGATCGTCGAGGACGACACCTCGATACGCAACCTCCTCTACACCCTCCTCGCGGGCCAAGGCTACGAGGCCGAGGAAGCGCACAGCAGCCAAGAGGCCCTTTCCAAGATCGGACGCGAATGCTTCGACGCCGTGCTGCTCGACGTGCGTTGCCCGTACGCGCCGCCCAGGGAGATCATTGGCAAGATCAGAGAGGTACGGCCCGCCCTCATCGGGCGGATTCTCGTGATCACCGCAGAGGCGACCGACGCGGCGGGGATCGAGATGCTCGAGCGCCACTGCCGCATCCGCGAGCGGGATCTGGTCTGGGAGCTTGGCAATCGCCTGCGCCAGATCCTCCATCCCCACCCCCCTGCGCGCGCCATCTCGGACGGAGAACCGTCGCACTGAGAGGGCCGCAGGCGCGGCAACCACCGCCGCCTGCTGTGCCGGGGACGCGGCTACGGGGCGCCCTGATGCATGTCCTGATTGCCACGCCTGACCTCAGCTACGGGCGCTTTCTGGAGAGGGCGCTTCGGGCGCAGGGTTACACGGTTGACCTGGCGGCGGAGCCCCTTGACGCGACGCACCTGGCCGGGGCCGTTGCGTGGGACCTTATTATTGTTGACTCGTCGCCACCCAAGCTCGACGGAGCAGAGCTGGTCCAGCGGCTTCGCGCCACCAACGGGTCGCCAAACATCCTTCTGCTCACGGAGGGGAGGCACCCTCAGGACCGCGCCCGCGGGCTGGATATGGGCGCCGACGACTGTGTGAGCAAACCGTGCTCGCTGTGCGAGCTGGTCGCCCGCGTCCGCGCGGTGGTCCGGCGTCGCGGCCCGCCTCTCGGCCCTGTCCTGCGTGTGGAGGACCTTGAGCTGAGTTGGGCCTTGATGACGGTGCGGCGAGCCCAGCGGAGGATCGCGCTAACGCCGAAGGAGTTTTCGCTGCTCGCCTACCTCATGCAGAACGCGGGCCGCCCCGTCACACGTGCCATGATCTTGGACAGTGTGTGGGGCCTCGGCCACGACCCGCAAGGCAACGTCGTGGATGTTTACGTTTATTACCTGCGCCGCAAAGTTGACTCGGGCTTCGCCAAGAGGCTCATCCAAACGGTCCCGGGCGTTGGCTACCGCCTCGGCGGGGAAAGGGGCGGATAGCTCCGGCTGCGGCTCGCGGAGACATCACCGCAAAGACGGCAGGGACCGCCAAGATGCACCGCTTCGTTTTCCATTGAGTCGCCATAAGTGTTCACTCCTTCATGCGGGCTTCGTCATCACATGGAACACAAGCCCATTGCCTGCGCGATATCCTATCTCAAAATTCAGAAGGTCGGCATGAGTTGTCGGTCATGCCCTTGCTTGGCCGGCCGATGAGGTGAAGGCCCGATAGCGGCGTACGACTCACGGGGGTATCGGAACGAAATTCAGACCGATTCTCCACGGTGTCGAAGGCCCGACGCAGGAAAATGCCGATGCCCACGCTCGAACTCACGCACTGCTCGTCGCTATCCGGCACGGCAGAAATTGCAATCGTCCAAAATGGTCCCATTCGCCGCCGTAAGTATAAGCCACCGCCATCCCGAAAATCATCCGCCCCTCGACGTCCCAACTGAAGCTATGCAGCGGGCAGCCGCGACGGTGGTGTTTTCGACGGCCGACGGCGATTTTTGAGGCCGTGGTTCGTCGGCAAGCGTTGCTGAAGGGGCCGCGACACGCGAATCAGGGTGGGCACGCGGCCCACGATATATTGTCGTGGCTACCGGACGACGCCTTCGAGGGGGCTGGAAGCCGTGGCGTAGAGTTTTTTGGGCATGCGGCCGGCGAGACAAGCCTGGCGACCGGCGATGACCGCGTGGCGCATGGCTTCCGCCATCAGGACCGGGTCCTCCGCGGCGGCAATTCCCGTATTCATCAGGACCCCGTCAGCGCCCAGTTCCATGGCGATGGTGGCATCGGAGGCGGTGCCGACGCCGGCGTCCAAAATCAGCGGAACGCTGGTGATCATTTCGCGCAGAATGCGAATGTTGGCGGGATTCTGAAGGCCCAACCCGGAGCCGATGGGCGCTCCCAGCGGCATCACTGCCGCCGCGCCGGCGTCCACGAGACGGCGGGCGGAAATCAAATCGTCGTTGGTGTAGGGCAATACCACAAAACCTTCGCGCACCAGAATTTCCGTTGCTTTGACCAGCTCAAAGTTGTTGGGGAAAAGCGTCTTTTCGTCGCCAATGACTTCCAGCTTGATCCAGTTGGAGAGACCGACTTCGCGCGCCAGCCGCGCCGTCCGAACCGCGTCGTCCGCGCTGTAGCATCCTGCCGTGTTGGGGAGAATGAAATACTTGGAGCGGTCAATATAATCGAGCAGCGACTCTTTGCTCTTGTCGCTCAAATTGACGCGCCGCACAGCCACCGTGACGATTTCCGTCCCGGAGGCTTCGAGAGCGCGAGCCATCTCCGCAAAGCTCCGGTACTTTCCCGTGCCGACAATCAGCCGTGAACGAAAGGCCCGTCCGGCAATTTCAAACCGATCGTTTTCCATGGGTTCCTCTCTTCTCCATTCTATTCGCGGTGAGACTCAGATTGCAAACTGCGCCGCGAGCAGGTGACGTCCGGCGGCTTAAGAAAGTGGCGGCTACGGGTTCGCCATGCGTGTTGCTCGTTGTAGCCGTTGAAGAGGGCATGGGCGTTCGCGGCGCGGAGCTTCCTTCCAGGATGACGAGGAAAGCGGAAGCTGAAAGGCGCGCAAACCGCCGACTCATGATGACTATTTTATGGGCCTCTCAGAACATGTCCTTGCTGAACCTGAATGAGCAGTGGAAACATCCAAACAAAGGTGGGAACATGGAGTTCTGCTCTGCTCCGACGGGATGGGCGAGGCGGAGCGGAAACAACAGACGAGGAGTTGCGTGGTCAATTAAGAGTCTCGGTGCAGACGGCGCGTACTAGGTGGTGAGAAGCGCGAGTCACAGTCGGGCCGCGCGAGGGAGCGTCGCAATGAAATGCGTGAATGCATGAGCACGAAACCCAGTCATAGCCGCCCGTCACCCCCGAACGACGCGAATGCGGCGGTCCTCGACCCGGTCTGCGGGATGACCATCCATCCGCAGGACGCCGCCGGGGTGTTTGAATACCAAGGCCAGACGTATTACTTCTGCAATCCCTCCTGCCTCGAGAAATTTCGCGCTGCGCCCGAAAAATTCATAGAGCCGAGCGTCGCCGCTCCCACGCCCGCCGAGCCAACCGCTGCCGAATACACCTGCCCCATGCATCCGGAGATTGTCCGCAACGCGCCGGGCGCGTGTCCGATTTGCGGCATGGCGCTCGAGCCGCGCCGTGTGACGCTCGAAGAAGAAGCGAATCCCGAATACGAGGACATGCAGCGGCGATTCTGGGTAAGCCTGGCGCTGACCGTGCCGCTGCTGGTGCTGGCCATGTCGGAGGCGATTCCGGGCCAGCCCCTTGAGCGCGCGCTCGGTTTGCGCGCCGTCACTTGGATTGAACTGATTCTCGCAACGCCGGTGGTGCTTTGGGGCGGGCTGCCGTTTTTCGAGCGCGGATGGGAATCCATTCTGCATCGCAGCCTCAACATGTTTACGCTCATCGCGCTCGGGACCGGCACGGCGTATTTCTACAGCCTGGTCGCGGCCCTGGCGCCGGGAATCTTTCCGCCCTCGTTTCGCGGGCCGGGAGGAACGGTCGCGGTTTACTTTGAAGCGGCGGCCGGAATCACCACGCTGGTATTGCTGGGGCAGGTTCTGGAGCTGCGCGCGCGCAGTCAGACCTCCGGCGCCATTCGGGCGCTGATGGGCCTGGCGCCCAAAACGGCTCGCCTCGTTCGCCAAGACGGAAGCGAAGAAGACGTTCCGCTCGACCGCGTTCACCCGGGCGACCGTTTGCGCGTCCGGCCGGGAGAAAAAATTCCGGTGGACGGCGTGGTGCTGGACGGCTCGAGCACCGTGGACGAATCCATGGTGACGGGCGAGCCGCTGCCGGCGGAGAAATCTTCCGGGAGCCGCGTGACCGGAGGGACGGTCAACGGCCACGGAACGCTCGTCATGCGCGCCGAGCGCGTGGGCCAGGAAACTTTGCTGGCGCAGATTGTCCGCATGGTCAGCGAGGCGCAGCGCAGCCGCGCGCCCATCCAACGGCTCGCCGACCGCGTGGCGGGGTACTTTGTGCCAGCGGTCGTGGCCGCCGCCGTGGTGACGTTTATCGTATGGGCGGAAATCGGGCCGGCGCCTCGGCTGGCCTACGCGCTCGTGAACGCGGTGGCCGTGCTCATTATCGCGTGTCCGTGCGCCTTCGGGCTGGCCACGCCGATGTCCATCATGGTCGGGACGGGGCGCGGCGCGATGGCGGGCGTGCTGATCAAAAACGCCGAGAGCCTGGAACGATTGGAAAAAGTCAACACGCTGGTGGTGGACAAAACCGGCACGCTGACCGAGGGCAAGCCGCGCCTGGTGACGGTTTGGCCGGCCGAGCCGGGCGGCGAAGCCAAGCTGTTACAAATCGCCGCCAGCCTCGAGCGCGCGAGCGAGCATCCGTTGGCGGCGGCGATTCTGGCGGCGGCCAAGCAGCGCGGCCTCGAACTCGCCGAAGTGAAAAATTTCAAGGCGATTCCCGGCAAAGGCGTGAGCGGACAAATCGGCGGGAGCACCGCCGCGCTCGGCAATCTTCATTTGCTCGAAGACGCCGGCGTGGACGCGAAGCCGCTCGCCGAAAAAGCCGAAGCCCTGCGCCGCGATGGCCAGACGGTGATGTTCGTCGCCGTGGACGGGCGCGCGGCGGGCTTGCTGGGCGTGACGGACCCCATTAAGGCATCTTCGCTCGAAGCGATTGAGAGTTTGCACCGCGAAGGCATCCGCATCGTCATGCTGACCGGCGATAGCCGATTGACGGCGGAAGCCGTCGCCAAGAAGCTGGGCCTTGACGACGTGGTGGCGGAAGTCTTGCCGGCGGAAAAAGCCGAGGTCGTCAAGCGGCTGCAAAAGGAAGGCCGCGTCGTGGCCATGGCGGGCGATGGCATCAATGACGCCCCGGCGCTCGCCCAAGCCGACGTCGGCATTGCCATGGGAACGGGAACCGACGTGGCGATTCAGAGCGCGGGCGTCACGCTGGTCAAGGGCGACTTGCGCGGCATCGCGCGCGCCCGCAAATTGAGCCGCGCCACCATGCGCAATATCCGCCAAAACCTGTTTTGGGCGTTCGCTTACAACACGCTCGGCATTCCACTCGCCGCCGGCGTGCTTTATCCCGTTTTTGGCCTGCTGCTCAACCCGATGATCGCCAGTGCCGCCATGACCTTTAGTTCGGTCTCGGTCATCTCGAATGCCTTAAGGCTGCGAAGATTGGCCCTCTGAGGCGGCACCATGGCACTATTCTTTCGGCTTGCCGCTTTCTTGTTTTAGGACGTTGGCCACCGGCATTCGTCCGGAATCCGAGGGTTGACCTCGCCCCTGGACCACAGTCGCGCAACTCGGTCCGTCCCCTATGACGGGGCGTCGGGCCCGAGTGGGGCGCCCGATTGCCGAGCATCCGCGAAGATGCTCTCAGCCAGCCGCAACGACGCGAAGATCCAACCGTGATGTGCTACAATCCGCTCGAAACTTCACTCCATCGAGAGGACATCATGCCCACACAAAAGAAAGCAGGATCGCCGGTGCAAGCCGCCCCGGACCTGACGCCGCTGGTGGCCGCAACGCTGACGGGAGTGATTTATCAGGCGCGGTTGATGAATCGGCAGATGAAGGTCAACATTCCCGAAAACGAACTCATCCCGGAGATCGTCGGGCTGTGGCGCTCACTGACCGAGGAGCTGGAAGCGAAGCGCTCGTGAGGAGTCAAGCGACGCGGCAGTAACGGCCGGCGAAGGGGCGGAGAGCGCCATCTTCAAAGGCGCGTGCGGCTACCGAGCGCGGAGGGATGACCGTTTCGCCCGCCGAAGCCGTAGGGTCGCAAATTGAAACCGGCGCTCGGCGTTTCGCTAGGCGCTGAACATTTCCACCACAAAATACCGAGCGCGACGGTCGCCGACGTTCTGGATGCCGTGTTCGTCCATGGAGGCGACAAAGGCGGCCGAGCCGGGGCCGAGGCGCGTGCTGCGTCCAGCAATCGTGACCTCCACGGTGCCTTCGCGGATGAGGAACATCTCTTCGTGGCGGTGATGATGAGGCGGATGCGGACGCCCGCCCGGCGCCAGCGTGGTCTCATGGACCTCCAGGCGAAAGTTCTCATGCGTGAGGCCGCGGAAGATTTCACGAAAGGCATTGTCCCCGGCGCGCCGCACCGGAAGCCGGTCGAAAGGCCGTGCCTGGGAAGCGAGCATCGGCTCCACTTCGGCGCGAAGTGTGGGAGCAACCCAGGCGGCGAGCCCGGGCAACACCAGGCAGCATTTTCTACGGTTCATCGGCAACTCCTTTCAAGGAGGACTCACGGAGAGGCGCGCGCTGGGAGGTTGACCCGCGCCCTTCAATTCCCGATAGACGGCGTCGAGCGCTTCCGGTTCGAGTTCGGGGGCGCGCCAGGGATAGGCGCGGAATGGCAAAAGTTCCTTCTTGATTTGCTCCAGGGACTCCCCGTGTTGCAGACGCGACTCGACGGAGGCGCGCAGCCACTCCAGAAAGTGACGAAAATCGGCCACCTGCGGTTTGCCGCCGGGCGCGCCATGTGCCGGAACGTAGATGTCTGCGTTCCAAGATTCCACGGCCCGCAGCGTTTTGATCCAGTGGTCAATGTTGCCGGCGCCGATGCGCGGGATATAGCCGTTCTCAAAGACATCGCCGAGAAAGACGATGCGATCGGCAGGGAGGAAAACGGCGGCGTCTCCGGGCGTGGCGTTGGTGCCGAGAGGAATCAGGCGAATGGTTGGGCTGCTGACGGGAAGCGTGACGGGACGGTCGAAGGTTTGCGTAGGGACGGTCGGATGAATGCCGCGCATGCTCCGCGCAAGGCGCCAATTGGCGTCAAGCCGGGCGGGCAAATCCTGCCGGTAGCGAGCGATGGCTTGCTGCGCTTGTGGGGTTGAAAGAATGACGGGGCGAAAATCCTCAAAAACCTCGTTGCCCAGCATCAGGTCGGGCATGGCGCTGGTGTCAATCACATAGCGCACCTCGAGCGATGTGCGCTGGCGAATTTCATAGAGAATATCCCGACCGTTGAAGGGCGAGTTGGTGGTGTCAATCACCACCACGCCCTGCGGCGTGATTACGAAGCCGGCATTGCCCGGCCGGGCGAAATGCGGATCGCCTTGCTGCTCGAGAATATCTTCCGGAAGATAGACAAAAACGCCAGGCTTGAGTTCCTTGACCTGATATTGGCCCATCATGCCCCAGGCCGTGGGTGCGCCAACCATCAGGAGCCAAGCCGCCAGGATGGCAATTCCCGCGAGAGGTCGTCGGCCGCCCTCGGCGCGCCGAGGCTGCATGTTGCGAGCAAAGTTAAATGTCCACATAGACCTGAGCGCGCCATCCCTCGGCCGTCGAGGCGAGGCGAAGCTGATGGTACGTGATGGCTTTGACCTGCAATTGAATTCGATGACGCAGGGGATCAAAGGTTTCTCCCGCGGCCGTGGCCCGCAAACTGCGGTCGTCAAGGTGACGGATTTCAAAATCCCGAAAGAGCATACGCTCGGTCTCGTGCAGGTACAGTAGCTCGCTTAGCCAGTTTACAAGAAGTTCGGGGCCGGTGGAAGCTTCCACTTGGATGTCCAGCGCGCGAACCACCCGCACCCCGGCGACGTCCACAAGCAAATGCATCAGGGCGCGGGCGGCGTTGACAAAAACTTCTTCGCGGGTTTGACCGAACGCCTCAAAACCCACGTCGGCCGTGTGCTCCAGGATTTGGAAGGGGACCTTCATGCGCCGATTCATCATAGCGGAACGTTGGGCGGTTTGAATAGTCGCCGGGCTCGGCGGCCGGTCGCCCGACCGAAGAGCGAACCCGAAAGGCTCGCTGGGCGGAGCGCGGGTGCGGGACAAATTTTTTTCTTGCGGTCAGGCAGGCAAGCGGACTTGCATTCCGACGAGCTTCCGCATAGGATGCCGAAGGATTTGGCCGGAGGGCCGGCCATGCGAAGTGCGCGGAGGTCGGAAATGGGGAAATGGAGCCGACGGAAATTTTTAAAGAGCGGCGTGGCGGCCGCGGCCGGGGCAGGCGCTTTGCCGGCGGCGCGAGGCTTGCGCGCCGCGAGCAGCGAGGAGCGGCCGTCCAGTGGGCCTTCGGCGGCGGACCAAACGCCGCGGGAGCGCCTGCTGCTCGATTTTGGCTGGCGCTTTCACTTGGGGAACGCCGACGATCCTTCGCTCGATTTTGGTTACGGGCGCGACGGCGAATATCAAAAGACCGGCGATTTTTTTGTCCCCTCGCGCCTTGACTTTGACGACAGCGACTGGGAGGCGATTGATTTGCCGCACGACTGGGCCGTAGCGCTGCCCTTCCACGAGGATCCGTGGCTCACGACGCATGGCTCAAAACCGCTGGGTCGAACTTATCCGGCTACCAGCATCGGGTGGTATCGGCGGGTTTTCGAGCTTCCGGCCGGCGATTTGGGTCGGCGGCTCAGCTTGGAATTTGACGGCGTTTTTCGCAATTCGATGGCCGCGCTCAACGGAAACTTTTTGGGGCGCAACATGAGCGGCTACGCGCCGTTCCGCTACGACATCACCGACCACGCCCACTACGGCGGAAAGAACGTGCTGGTGGTGCGGGTGGACGCGACGGAATTCGAGGGGTGGTTCTACGAAGGCGCGGGAATTTATCGGCACGTCTGGTTGGTCAAGACGAATCCCGTGCACGTGCCCCAGTGGGGAACGTTTGTGACTTCGACGTTGGCGGCAGAAACCGCGAGGGTGAAGATTACGACCGAAGTGGTGAACGAAAGCGAGCGCGACGAAACCTGCGAGGTCACCTCTAACATTGTGGATGGCAACGGGCAAACGGTGGCGACCATCGGCCCGACCGCGCTGGCCGTTTCGGCGTGGAGGCGGCGCGAGGCTGTGCAGCGAGTCAAAGTGTCGCATCCCAAACTCTGGTCAGTCGAGACTCCTCACCTCTACCGATTGATCACCACGCTGCGCGCGGGAGGGAAAGTGACGGACCGCTTTGAAACGACGTTCGGCATCCGAAGCATTCGCTTTGACCCGCAAAAAGGATCTTTCCTCAACGGCGAACCGGTCAAGATCCAAGGGACCTGCAATCATCAGGACCACGCAGGTGTGGGAACGGCTCTGCCGGGCCGTTTGCAAGCCTTTCGCATCGAGCGGCTCAAGGCAATGGGAGCCAACAGCTATCGCACCTCGCACAATCCTCCGACACCCGAGCTGCTGGAGGCTTGCGATCGGCTGGGCATGATGGTCATGGATGAGACCCGGATGTTCTCCTCCTGCCCGGAGGGGTTGAGCCAGTTGAGCCGGCTGGTGCGGCGCGACCGAAACCATCCGTGCGTGATTCTGTGGTCCACGGGGAACGAGGAGCCGGAACAGGGCACGGCCCGCGGAGCACGCATGTGCGCCACGATGAAGCGTCTGGTGCGTCGCCTCGACCCGACGCGGCCCATTACCCAAGCCATGAACGGCGCATGGGGCCAGGGCATTTCCGTGATCGTGGACGTGCAGGGATTCAATTACAACCTGCCGCACATGGACGCGTTTCATCAGAAGTTTCCGCAAAAACCCTGCATCGGCACGGAAGTGGCGAGCACCGTCTCAACACGGGGCATCTACGTCAACGACCCGGCGAAGGGCTACGTCAGCGCCTACGACGTGAATCATCCGCCGTGGGCCAGCACCGCCGAACAGTGGTGGCAAATGTACGACGCGCGGCGCTGGCTCTCAGGCGGCCACGTGTGGACAGGCTTTGACTACCGAGGCGAGCCCACGCCTTACGGCTGGCCGTGCATCAGCTCACATTTTGGTATTTTGGACACCTGCGGGTTTCCCAAGGACAACTTCTATTATTACCAAGCATGGTGGAGCGGGCGACCGGTCCTCCACTTGTTTCCGCACTGGAATTGGGAGGGCCAAGAAGGCAAGGAGATCGCAGTCTGGTGTTACAGCAACCTGGAGAAGGTTGAGCTGCTCCTCAATGGCAAAAGTCTGGGGGCGCAGGCGATGCCGCCGAACGGGCACGTGGCGTGGAAGGTGGCCTACGCCCCGGGCGTCCTGGAGGCGCGCGGCTACCGCAATGGGCGCGAGGCGCTGAGGGCGCGACGCGAAACGACAGGGCCGGCGGCCAGCATCGTTCTGCGGCCGGATCGGGACACGATTGCGGGCGACGGAGAAGACGTTTCCGTGGTTGAAGTCCAAGTAGTGGACCGGCAAGGACGCTTGGTGCCCATCGCCGATAACAAAATTACTTTTCAGGTTTCGGGCCCGGGAAAGATCATCGGCGTCGGCAACGGCGACCCCAGCAGCCACGAGGCCGATAAAGGAACGGTTCGCCGTGCGTTCAACGGACTCTGCGTGGCGATTGTGCAATCGGCGCGACAAGCGGGCAGTATCCAAGTGCGCGCGACTTCGCCGGGTCTTGAGTCGGCGAGCGCCACGATTCAGGCTCAGGCCGTCAGGCCGCGGCCGTCGGTGGCCTAACCCCATTTTTTCTTTGGCGCTGAGTGAGCGAGGCGACCCCAGGGCGGGCTCGGACGTCTTTCTGCGCCCGGAGCCTAGGGCGCCAGTTGAGTGACAAGCTGGACGAGGGTGCGCATCGGCGCGCCGGTCGGCCCCTTGGCGAGGTAGGGCTTTTCATCGTTGGACCATCGCGTGCCGGCGATATCGAGGTGTACCCACGGCGTCTCGCCGGCGAACTCACCCACAAACATCGCCGCCGTGATGGCGCCGCCGTAGCGGCCGCCGGTATTGGCGAGATCGGCGATCATGCTCTTGTAAAGTTCGCGGTATTCTTCATCCACGGGCAATTGCCACATTTTCTCTCCGACGGCAGCACCGCTGGCGAGCACGCGGTTCACCCAATCCTTGTCCCAGCCGAACACGCCGGTGGTGATGTTGCCGAGCGCAATCATCACGGCGCCGGTCAGCGTGGCGGCGTCAATCAGGACGGTGGCGCCCTGCTGTTTGGCGTAAGTGATCGCGTCAGCCAGCGTCAGGCGGCCTTCGGCGTCGGTGTTGAGCACTTCGATGGTCTTGCCCGACATCGAGGTAATGACGTCGCCCGGGCGATAAGCCTTGCCGCTCGGCATGTTTTCGGCGGCGGCAATGACGGCCAAAACCCGCACGCGGGGCTTGAGCTGCGCAATGGCGCGCATGACGCCGAGCATGGTGGCGGCGCCGGCCATGTCGGTTTTCATCTCATGCATATCGGTCGCGGGTTTGATCGAGATTCCGCCCGTGTCAAACGTGATGCCCTTGCCAATGAGGCCGAGCACCGGCGCCGAGGGTGCGTCCGGAGGGTTGTAGCGCACGACAATCAGCCGCGGCGGCTGGTCGCTACCTTGCGCGACTGCCAGGAACGCTCCCATCTTCAAGGCGCGAATTTCTTCAAGGCCGAGAACCTGACACGCCAGCCCAAACTGCTTGGCCATTTGCTCGGCGCGACGGCCCAGCTCGGCGGGGGTGAGAATATTGGAAGGCTCATTGACCAGGTCGCGAACGAAGTTTTGCGCCTCGGCCATGACTTGACCGCGGTGGGCGGCCGCTCTTTCCGCCTCGCTCGCCTCCCTGCCGGGCGTGACCAGCAGGAGGCGTTCCATGCGACGGTCAGGCTCCGTCGAGGTGCGGTAGGGGTCGGAATCATAATCGCCCAGGATGGCACCCTCCACCACGGCTTGCAGCGCTTCCGGGCCTTGCGCCTTGCCGGCCGAGCCGACGTTCAGCTCGACCACCGGCCACGCCAATTCCCGCAAGCCGCGCGCTCGAACAGTGCGAATCGCCGTGCCGCTCAGGCGGCGTAGCCGAACATCGCTGAAGCCATCCGCCTTGCCCGCGCCGACGACGAGCAAGCGGGCGACCGGCAGCCCGGCGGGGTGATGAAGCAGGGTACATTCATTTTCTTTGCCCCGAAGCTCGCCCGCGGCACGCAGTTCTTCCAAAAGCTTTCGAGTCTCCTCCGGCAGCGGTGCCCCAATTTCTCCCCCTTCAAAATGAAGCACAGCCAGCACGGCGCAGGAAAGCGATGCGAGCGAGTCTTTGCGAAATTCAATCTGCAAGGTTGGACCTCCGTCATAGAAATGAATTGGTTCGATCAAGGTTCATGGATGGCGATGCTGATGGGCTTGAATCGCCTGCCGGGCTTCGCGCTCGATGGTGCGGCGGCGCGACGTTTCGCGGTGATCGTACACCTTTTTGCCTCGAGCCAACGCCAACTCCACCTTGATGTGATTGCCCTTGGCGTAGAGGCGCAGCGGGATGAGCGTGAGCCCCTTTTCCTGAGTCTTTCCACCGAGCTTCGCAATTTCTTGGCGGTGCAGCAACAGACGGCGCGGGCGCAGCGGCTCGTGATTCAGGTAGCTGCCGGCAAGATAGGTGCTGATATGGCAATCGAGCAACCATGCTTGGTTGCCCTTTATGGCGGCGTAACTGTCCTTGAGGCTCACCTTCCCGCTTCGTATGGATTTCACCTCGGTGCCCGTCAGCTCGATGCCCGCTTCAAATTTTTCGAGTAGATGGTAAAAATGCTGAGCCTGGCGATTGACCGCAAAATTCCTGAGCCGAGCATCTTCAACTTTGGGCGCCATGTCGAACCGTCAGAGAGCACGCTTCCCTTCTGAACTAAAAAATAGTACCACACCGGGCCGAGCGAGGCGGCGCTATAAATGAAATAGATGTTGCTGAAATCGGCGGGGCTTTATATAATCAATGCGCGGGGTGGAGCAGTCTGGTAGCTCGTTGGGCTCATAACCCAAAGGTCGCTGGTTCAAATCCAGCCCCCGCAACCAAGGCTTTCTCAACTCCGTGTCCAGCGTTACCGGCAAGCGCTACTTTGTGTATGTCCTCTGGAGCGAGGTCGGCCTTCGTTTTTACGTCGGCATCAGCGACGACCCTCCAAAGCGACTCCAGCAGCGTAACCAGACGGGCCGCCCGCGCAACCAAGTTGCCAGCTTGACGACACACTTGCCGTAAGATCGTCTCTCCCGGCGCAGAATCGCCGGACCGGTGTCTGGGCGCTTTCCGAGATGATGCACTTCAGCAAAGCTTTCTCCCTGGCACTGCGCTCAAATGCGTACCATTGTTCGTCGGTCGTGGAAGATAAACACCGAGCCTCTGAGCCGAGATTTGTTGAGGCTCCTGCTGAAGACGAACTTGCAGATTTTGAAGGGAATAGCCTCCCGGAGGGCCGCAACTCAATGGGCAATTTACCCCCTTTAACCCACGGAAATCCCCGTCCGTCGGAATTTGCTTCACACCCGGCGGGCGGCAACCTTATATTGGCGACGCTAGCCCAGCGTGCCATGCGTGGCCCAGAGTTACCGAATCCTCAGGTGCGCGGCTGAGAGCGTCAGACAATCCGAGAGCGGAGGAATAATCTATGCCAAGAATTAGAGGCCAAAGAGCCATGAAATACTTCGACCTGGCCCTGGTGAAAACGGCCGGCGCGTTATTTGACGGTATTCAATTTTTTAACAAGTACAAGCCGGAAGAAACCTTCACGCCGCGGTGGTCGGAGAAGCCGTTGCTGAAGTCGTGGCAAAAGACGAAGCCTCAATTGGGCTTTCCGCGCCAGACCGACTCTCTTTGTCCGCAGTGCGTGAAGGAGGCTCGCGAGGCCATCATCAACGGCGAGCGTGACTGGCACGACCTCCTCAATCAAAAAGTCGGCGAGATCAAGGCGCAAATCATCGAGCGCGACGGGCAGATTTGGATGGTCAAGGATTGTCCGCTGCACGGCCACTTTGAAGACATCATGGCCATTGACGCCAACTTCCTCAAGTGGATTGAGAAGAACTTCCCAGGGCGCGACATCCGAGCGCACAATGACGCTGAGCTGCACAATCACGGCTCCAGCACCATCCGGCACGGCCGCGGCTCCGTGCTGACGGTGGACCTGACGAACCGCTGCAACATGATGTGCGATCCGTGCTTTATGGACGCCAACCAGGTGGGATTTGTCCACGAACTGACCTGGGAAGACATCAAAGAGATTCTCGACAACGCCATGAAGATCAAGCCGCGCCGACAGATGTCGGTGCAATTTTCGGGCGGCGAGCCCACCATGTCGCCGTATTTCATTGACGCCGTCCGTTACGCTCGGAAGCTCGGCTACAACAGCGTGCAGGCGGCCACTAACGGCATCGAATTTGCCAAGAGCAAGGATTTCTGCCGCCGGGCTTTCGAGGCCGGGCTGCGCTACGCTTACTTGCAGTTCGACGGCATCGGCAACGACGCCAACTCCCACCGTCAAGTGGGCAACCTGTTCGACGTCAAGCTGAAGGCCATTGACAACATGCACGAGGCGGGCATTGAAATTATCTTGGTCACCACGCTGGTCAACGGCGTGAACAACGATCAGGTCGGCCCCATTATCAACTTCGCCCGCGAGAACCCAAAGAAGATCGCTTTCATCGCTTTCCAGCCGGTCTCCTTCACCGGGCGCGACGAGGACATCACGCCGGCCCGCCGCATGAGGCAACGCTACACGCTCTCGCATATGGCGCTCGACGTGAAGAAGCAATTGGGCATCACCGAGCCTACGCGCGACTGGTTCCCTCTCTCGCTGATGGGCGCGTTCGCGGATTTCGCCGATTTGGTTCACGGGCCGGAAGCGCAGTGGGGCCAGGTGAGCTGCGGCTGCCATCCCAACTGCGGCGTGGGCACGGCGCTGATGATTAACAAGGAAACCAAGGAATGGGCGCCCGTGCCGCAGTTTCTTGACATTCCCGGCTTGGTCCGAGACATGCAGAAAATCACCGACGCCGGCCGTGCCCGTCCCTTTTCGAACTTTATGATGGCGCTTTGCTTGCTCAAGAACTACAAGCCGATGGGCGCGCCGAAGAGCCTGGCCTTGGTGGATTTGTTGAAGAAATTCGACAAATCCTTCGCGCTCACGGGCGAGAAGCGGGCCGACAAGCTTTACGGCGCTTCAAGCCCCGAGCGCACGCTGGAAGACACCCTCAAACGCCGCTCGGATCCCTGGAATTTCCTGTTCATTGCTGGCATGTGGTTCCAGGACCTCTTCAACTACGACTTCCGACGGACAGAAATGTGCATCATTCCGTATGCCACGCAGCAAGGCGAAATTTCCTTCTGCGCGTACAACACCGGCATCGGCTGGCGCAATATCATCGAGAACATGTACAAGAACGCGACGGTTGCCGAGTGGTATAAATCCCACGGCAAGCACGAAATTTACGCCAAGGGCAAAGAAGTGGCGCTGGCGGACCGCCAACATTCGCTGGTCGTCAACGCCGAGGATGCGAACCGCGTGCGCCAGCGGGAGCACGATATTCCGATGACGGCGGCCGAGGAAGTACGCGCCCGGCGCCGGACAGAATGGCAGGAAAAGCAAGCGCGAGCGCTTTACGAAGAGATGGTGCTCAAGAAGCCCAAGACCGAACTCGTGCAAATCGGCGGCGTCCAACCGGCTGAAGAAAGGGATAAAGTTCCGGTTTAGACGGGGCGACACTTCAGCCAGCTTTCGGGGCCGCACGCTCGATGCGGCCCTTTGTTTTTAGGGAGCTAAAATAGGGAGCGGGCTCTGCCGCCCGGCCAAAGATTCATCCGAGGGCTGCGCCCTGACGCCGAACGTGTCGGGGTGCGCCGAGCTTAAAAGTGGGCGGGCGCTCCGCTCGGCGGCTCCAGACGAAGATTGGCGCACAGCTCTCGCAGAGTTTCCAGGCTATGGTCAGGAAGAGGATTGAATTTGAGGCCGGCGGTGTTGTTCTTGCCTTTCCAGCACACCTGCCCTACTGCCTCAAATTCCCTGCCGCGCCATTCGATTTTGATGCCGCAGGTTTCGCCGGTCGGCGGAATCTTGGGACCTTGAAGCCGACAGCCGCCCAGGCTGATGGAGACGACGGTGACCTCCGCCGGGTTGCCGGCGGGCGGATGCGAGAGTTCGCCTTCGCCGCCGTAGAGGTATCTTGGAACGTTTCTTCGCTGTGACATAGGTTTAATATATAACTTGCGGGGCGGAGGGCGCAATGTGCAACCCCCTATTAACCGGCAAGTTAAGAGTCCGATATTGAAAGGCCCGCCCGTTGCGGAGAGAAAATGCCTAACGACACGCTCGGGCGGCCGCTCAAGGACCTGCGGATCTCTGTCACCGACCGCTGCAATTTCCGCTGCACCTACTGCATGCCCTTGAACGAGTATTCGTGGATTGAACGGGGCGAGCTGCTCACGTACGAGGAAATTTTCCGCCTGGCCGGGCTGTTCGTGCGCCTCGGGGTGGAAAGGATTCGGGTAACGGGCGGCGAGCCGCTGGTTCGGCGGAGACTCGACGTCCTGATCCGTAGCCTCGCCTCGCTCGAGGGGATACAGGACCTCTCGCTCACGACGAATGGGGCACTGCTCGCCGAGCAGGCCGAGGCGCTGCGGGCGGCCGGACTCAAGAGAATCAATCTCAGCCTTGATACGCTCGAGGCGGCGAAGTTCCGCCGCATTACCCAGCGCGGGGAACTCAGCGAGGTTCTGAAAGGCCTGGAGGCCGCCGAGCGCTGCGGCTTTTACCCCATCAAGATCAACGCCGTCATCGAGCGCGGCGTTAACGAGGACGAAATCGTGCCACTGGCGGAATTCGCTCGCGCCCGCGGTCTCACGCTACGTTACATTGAGTTTATGGACGTCGGAAACGCCAATCAGTGGCGCATGGAGAAGGTGGTCGGCAAAAAAGAAATTCTCGCCACGCTGGCCGCGCGGTTTCCGCTGCGCGAGGCGCGCCGCGCGGACACAAGTTCGCCGGCCGTGAACTACGAGTTCGCCGACGGCGGGGGCGCGTTCGGCGTCATCGCGTCGGTCACGGAACCCTTTTGCCGCGACTGCGACCGCGCCCGGCTCACCGCCGACGGCAAGCTGGTGACGTGCTTGTTTGCCCAGCAAGGGCACGACCTCAAGTCCCTCCTTCGAGCCGGCGCGAGCGATCGGGAACTTATGGAAGTCATCGCCAGCCTTTGGCGACAAAGAGCCGACCGCTACTCGGAGGAAAGACTTGTAGCCCTTCAATCGCCCTCGGGCTATGAGGCGCAACGCCATGCCAAAATGGAAATGATCGTCCTGGGCGGCTAGGTCTTCGACCGCGTTAATAGATTCCTTAAAGGCAGCCGTGAAGGCGCCACCCGTGGGCACACGCGGCTCACGGCATGCGCCGGCCGCCGATGCTCGGCAGCGAGCGGGCAAGACGTGGGGAAAAACCGCAGCCTTAAAGAACAAGGCCGTGCCACCGGCTGTCGTAACATTACGCCGAGAGTTCAAGAAGGAGAGCGCCCCGGTATCGCGTAATTTGAGGGAGGAGGTTTACATGCCGGGCTACTGGTGGGAATGCGACCATTGCCATCGCAGGCGCAGTTTTTACGAGGAGCTAGGGATGGGTCCGGTAATTTTTCTCTGTGACAGGCTTTCAGTTGACTGGAACCAAAAAGAGCTCTCAAGGCGGTGCGGTGCCTGCCCCAACGGGAGTCTGCGCATCACCTTTGAGTTCCCTCGCAGGGGAGGGGGAACGGAAACGCTCACCGTCATTCACATCGTGGGCCTAACCCCACCCGAAAGGGACGGCTACCTCCCAATGCTGTGGGAGACGGAACCGGCAGGTGAGCCCCCTGGTACGAGGTGGTTCCATTTTAATTACATCTATCACAGAGGGAACTGGGGCCTCAACAAACCGGCGGTTCTCGAGAGGGGGAACCTTGGGGAACTGTTTGCTCTCTATCGTTGCAAAGCGGGCAACGAGCTCGACCCCAGAGCGGGGGGGCCGGCGTTGCGGGACCCGGAATGACGGGGGCGCGGGGGAAGCCGCAGCCTTAAGGAACAAGGCTGGGCTTCCGGCTCGTCATCGTAAATGAGGCCGCTGGCGAGCGCCGCCGCGATAGAGGTGCGATCCTGAATCCGCGGTCCGCACCAGCCAGTGCGAGGGATAGCCTCAACGCCAATGATGAAAAGCCGCAGCGTTTCAGAATGCGAAACTCTGCGCTTGTACCTACCGGCTTCAAGTGGGGTTTCCTCGGTGGTAAGTTCGTGACCGCTGTGAGCCGCAGGCGATGAAGAAGTGTCCAAACTGCCGGCTGATTAATCAAGACCTTGCCGAGACGTGTGACTGCGGGTACGACCTCGTGAGGGGCCGAATGCCGCTCCCCGGCCTTGCGGCCGGGCACAGGGGGGACGAAGCATCGGGCGCCACCGGTGAGTTCTGTGCGCAATGCGGCAGGCGCATGTCAGTCGGGGACAAGTTCTGCGGCGCGTGCGGCCGTCCGAGGAGCGTTCCAGCACATGCCCACAAGGCGCGGCGGCGAACGAAGTTTCTTGTCGCCGGGGGAGCCGCGCTTTTGCTGGTAGTCGCCGCGATGGTTGGCAATAATCCGGAACATCGTCCCCGCGGGCCTACGGGGCCATCACCTTCCGGCGCGCCTCAGGTGGCGCCCCAGGCTGCAACGGGCTGCAACGATGCCTCTTTGCTTAGGTTTGACGTGGAGGTCAGGGCTCACCTTATCACCATGAGGCGTCTCTTGCAGCAGGCCAACAGGATTGTTGACGAGGCTGATGCTGCCCTGGACAGCGGCAACTGCGGCGAGGTGGGCCTTGTAGGCTACACCGTCGCTGCACGGGCTAAGCGGATCGACGATCAAATAACAAAGGAGAGCGCTTGGTTTAGCAATGCGAGGGGCGACCCAAGGACCCTTGAACTTGCACGATGTGGGATGGGCCGGGGGCTCATGCGCGAGGCGTTGCAAGTTGCGGCTCGGGACGCTGCCTTTCGGGCCAGGGCGTCGGACGCCGCACGGCGCGTGGAGGCCGCCGAGGCCGCTTGTGCCCCCGCGAGGTGAGCTAAGCATTCCCTCTGCTAGGGTGGCATATATCCTTGCTTGGTCCCTGCGGTCAAGCAAGTAGCGCGCACCGCCGTCGTTGCGGTTTGCGGCTCTTAATGGTCGCGTGAGAGAATCGCACAGCCAGCGGCCGTATGCTAAAATCGCAGGTGGCGCATACATCGCGGCTCTTTGCGATATGTGCGAAGGGCAGGGCCCGCACCTGTTCCCATCCCAGGCAGGAAATGTAGGTTATGGACCAACTTTTGCGTGAGAGGCGGGATGAAATTCGGAAGGTCGCGGCGAGGCATGGCGCGACGAATATCCGGCTGTTCGGGTCCCGCGTGCGCGGCCACGCGGTGCCATCCAGCGACGTGGACCTGCTCGTGAAGCTTGCCCCCGGTCGTACGCTGCTCGATCTGGTGGCCATCAAACAGGACCTGGAAGACCTGCTGGGCTGCTCAGTGGACGTGGTGACGGAGGAGGCGATTAGCCCTTACATCCGCGCTCAGGTGCTGAAGGAAGTTGTGGCGTTATGAAGCGTGACGCTGTTTACCTCCGTCACATTCTTGACGCCATCCAGAAAATTGAAACCTACACAGCCGCCGGACGCGAGGCGTTTATGGGCGGTTCCCACTGGCAGGACGCTACGATCCGGTAGCTTGAAATCATCGGCGAGGCGACCAAGCGATTGTCGCCGGAGCTGCGCGCGAAATCTCCCGACGTTCCCTGGCGGCGGGTGGCCGGGTTACGTGATGTACTGATTCACGACTATTTTGGTGTCGATTTGAACGCGGTTTGGCAGCTCACCCAGACAGAAATCTCTGGGCTCAAGAAGCGCCTTGAAGCCATCCTCCAAACGGTCGAATGAAGCGGGCTCACACCCGTTCCCATTTCGACACGGCCAATCGGGGACCCGAACACGGCAGTTAAGCCCTCCAGGGCCGATGGTACTGCGCGGGGAACTGCGTGGGAGGGTCGGTCGTTGCCGGGAATAAAATTGTAGCGGCGGTCGAGGGCAAGCACTGCTTGCCTGGCCGCCGGAAGCAAACGGGCTTGCGCCTTGCAAGCCCGTTTTGTTTTTGGCACGATAGGCAGTCGGGAGCGCAGCCTGGCCGAAACCGTCACTTCGCGGAAGGCCGTCTCGGTTCGACTGACCGATGAGCACTGGACGCACATCGCGGAAGAACACGCCGAACTCAGCGGAATGCGATCTGAAGTGTTAAGAACCGTCGAGAACCCGGCGCGGATTTACGCTGGCAAAGCTGGGGAACTCCTCGCAGCGAAAGAAATCGAGCCCGGCAAGTGGCTGGTTGTGGTGTATCGTGAGTTGCGGGATGATGGGTTTGTGATTACGGCGTTTCTGACGCGGCGAATCGCAACGCTCGAGAGGAGAAAGCAACCTTGGCCGTAGCAGAGATTCAGGACTATCTAAAGCTCCTGCCGAAGCTCAAAGAGTCTCGAGAAGGCTTGGTGTGGATGCCCTATGACGCCGAGGCGGATACGCTCTACGTCAACTACAAGAGGCCGAGCCACGGGACAGATAGCGAGCTGACGGACGACGAGGTCATTATCCGATACGATGGCGAGGAAGTCGTCGGCTTCACGATTCTGCACGCCAGCCAGCGCGGGGGATAGCCTCGACGCCGATGATGAAAAGCCGCAGCCTTGAAGAACAAGGCCGCGCTATCCACTTCTTCACGCTCTGTAGAGTCGCACCAGAAGTTTTTTTAAGGCGGGCGCGCGTGCGGGCGCGCCGCGACCAACGAGAAAAAGTTTCCAGAAGCCGCACGCTTTTTTGGCCAGTGACGGTTTGGGTTGCCCGTTCGTGCTATACTGCCAACCGCCAGTTCACATGCACACGGGAGGACTTTAAGATGCGCAAGCTCGCGAGGGCGGTGCGATTGTCAGCCATTGGCCAGGGCACGCCCGCACACCGGCACAATGTTCCCGGCCGCTCGGCGCTGCGGACCGCTGTCGCATTGGCGGCCATCGGCGCTTTCGTCGCGTCAGCAGCCGCACGGAATCAAACTGAAAAAACAAAGTCGCAGCCTATGCATCAGGCTCCGCCTTACTGGGCCTTCGTCGAGGACCCGCCGGTCCATAAATCTGCCGCACCCTCCAAGCCTGCTGACCAGGACGTCCTGCAGCACGTGCCGGGCAGCCAAGGGGCATTCACCCTCCGGCAGATCAACGATGGATTTACTCCGCCGGACTGGCATCCCGACGGGCATCCGCCCATGCCGGAGATCGTGGCGCATGGTCGGCGGCCCGACGTTTGGGCCTGCGGCTACTGCCATCTGCCCAATGGCCAGGGCCGCCCGGAAAATGCGAGCCTGGCCGGCTTGCCCGCGGCCTACATCGTCCAGCAAGTGGCCGACTTCAAGAATGGCCTGCGCAAGAGTTCAAAAACGACCGCGCCGTTTTCCGCGATGATCACCGAGGCAACCAAGGCGACGCCGGAGGAGGTCAAGACCGCCGCCCGATACTTCTCGCAGCTAAAACCGAAACCGTGGATTCGTGTGGTTGAAACTAAAACCGTGGTCAAGACGCAGGCCAAGGACTGGATGCTGCTCCCTGTGGCAGGAGCCGGAACCGAGCCGATCGGCCAGCGCATCATCGAAACACCGGAAAACGTGGAACGAACCGAGCTGCGCGACGACGCCTCCGGCTTCATTGCGTACGTGCCGGTGGGCAGTGTCGAGAAAGGAAAGGCGTTGGTCACAACCGGCGACGCGGGAAAAACGCTTCCGTGCGCCATGTGCCACGGACCGGACCTCAGAGGCCAGGCAAATGTGCCGACCATCGCGGGCCGTTCGCCCAGTTTTATCGTCCGGGAACTTTACGACTTTCGCAGCGGCGCTCGCGCCGGACCCGACGCCCAGTTGATGAAGCCCGTGACGGCAAAATTGACGGTCGAAGATATGATTTGGATTGCAGCCTACCTGGCCACGCTACACCCGTAAATCGAGCGTGTGCCCAACAAGCGCAGCCGCGACCGGCGGTCTGACCAGACACGTTCTTCGTTGCGGAAAAAGCCACGGCTAAATCAAACCGCGATTTGACCGTGGGTTTGTCCCGCGTTAAAAAGGCCCACGGACAGGAAGGCACGGTCGGTGGCGACCGGCGGTGATTTTGCATTCGATGAGCCGCGGCCTGAAGAACAAGGCTGAGCTACGCGCTACGATCGGTGCTGAGTGAGAGCAGCGGCCGGTGCGAGTTCCGGAAAGGCCGCTCTACCCCACGGGGTACGAAATCCCTTCCGCAAAGCATTCGCCACGACCCACTCTACGTCGCGCTTGGAAAATGGGAAAGCAAGGTAGTCGAAGGCGCCAAGCGACATTGCTTCAACGTAAGTTTTTTTGTCGTAAAAATCCGCGCACACGACAAGAGGAATGTTGCCGTGGGAGTCCGTAAAGGTCAAAACATCTTGGAAGGCGCCGTCCGGCAGGCGACGCTGGCAAAACACGATGTCGGAGTGACCCGAGGAAAGGGCTCGAACGGCTTCGCTGACCGTCGAGCAGGATTGGGTTTCCACACCCAAGCTGGAAAAGATGTGGGTAAGGCGCTCGGTGCAGGCGGGATCACGCACGGCAAGGAGAGCTTTGATTGACATCGTTCCTCCCCTTGAGTGATTTTCGCCGAGTGGGCCGCTGACGGTCGGTTGATGAGCAGGCAAGCCGCTTCGCCCTCACCGCTCCCGGAGCCGGAATCCCGGCGGCCAACTCGGCTTCCACTTCTTACAACACTCCCTTCGATGCGACATGGGTGCGGACGGTTGCAAAAATTCTTGCGGCCACCGCACGATGCCTCATTCGGGCGGGCACGGTGGCGCCTTCGGTTGCGCCTTCGCGCCAGGCGAAGCGTGAAAAGGTAGTCGTTTAGCGCTCGTAAGGCAGGAGGTAACCGACTTCCTGGAACCAACGATTGGCTTGGAGCAGCGAGGCCAAGCGCGAGGGAGAGATGCGCGCATCGTTCCCATCAAATATTTGTGAAGCTGAAATGCCGTTTTGCTCGGCGACGAATTGAATCACGAAGATGACAAATTGCGAGCAGAAAAAGGGGTGTCCGCGGCCCGACAAGATGTCATCGAGCAGTTGGTCCATGCCGGCGGCGGTTCGGGGACGGCCGCGAGGAGAGAATACGGCGCCGGGCAAACCGCGGAAGTTGTATTTCAAGGTTCGCTGTTGGCCCTGAATGTCAAACATCAGCTTGGCGCAGGTGCCGATGCCTTCGGCCAACGACTCTCGGGTAGCCCGATAGACAAGGTAGCCGTAGGGCAGATCTCCCACCATCAGATCGTTGGATATCAGTCCAGCGCCCTGCGCCTCAATGATGAACCTATGGTCAAACATCAATCCCGCATGGACAATCTGCGGATTGGCCTGGCCCACCAAGCTCTGGGCAAAGCTGATGATTCTGGCAAGCAGGGCGCCGCTGTTCACCTTGAGCATAACGTCGCCGCCCTTCAGGTCCCGGCATCGAAGCTGTCGCAAGATATCCTCTTGGATTCAAATCAACGGCCTTGCGCCCACTTGGGGCGGCCAGCGTCTCCATTCAGTGTTCGCATGATGTTTGCGGGTAACCAGTTGGACAAATGAATTCACGGAGCTATAAAGCGCGAAGAAATGCTGCAAAACCGCTCCCAAAAGAAACGCCCCGCCCCCCACAAACCGATCCTCGTCCAGAACCAACGTAATCTCAGTGCCTTGGCAAAAGCCTCGCCAAGCTTCCGTACCCACCCGGCGAACGACCCGGCGGCAAGTCATGTCCACCAGGCCGGCAATTTGCTGTTGGGTGGATTCACGTGCCGGGACGCTATAAAGTGAAAACATTTCTTTGAGGGCTTCCAGACTTTCCTTGCCGCCTGTAAGGGAAAGGTGATTCAGCGAGAGGTTTGAGACCAGTGCCCAAAGCGTGGCTCCTTCGAGCGGAGGATAGGCCGTGGGAGTGGGCTTAGTTAAACCGTAGGCGGCCGCGACGGGTGCCGGCTGTTCCAGTTGGAGAGCGGCTCCCGAGGGCAATTCGCGGGCCAGACCGCGATTGGTGCAGAGGGTGTGAGCAAAGACGGTTTCGACGGGTGGCAGAGCAGGATCAAAATTAAGGTCCACGAAAGAGACCAAAGTTTCCGTGCCGGTTTGGCCTTCCTGGGCTACGGGCTCACGCCGGGTGTACCAAAAGGCGGTCGGTTCGGTGGCGTCGGCCTCGTGGCGAAAGGAGAAAAAAGGCTCCAGGCGCGCCTCCTCTTCGAGAGGATTGGAAGAGGCGGAGACAGATAGGACCGAGTGAATTTCGGTGGTTCGTTCACGGCGAAAATCCGGGACGAGGCGATATTCGGGGATGCGATGGTCCAGCCGAATTGGCTCCGCTGTCTTCGTGAACAGGTTGATCACCGGCGTGCAGCCCAGCACAAAATTGTTTCGGCTGATACTCAGACCTTCGGGCGGCGACTGAGCGAGCAGAAGCAGAATGTCCATGTTCTGGCCGCTCGACCCCGGCTCGAGTCCTTCCAGGTCGAAAAAGTGAAACTTCTGTGGGAAAAAGAAATATTCCTGAAGCAGACGATAGGCGGGATGCGCATATGACGGATACGGCAGGACTTCCTCGCCGGGACCAAAGCCCACGGGTTCAAGGGCTTCGGATCGCAAATACTTTGGGGGCGAGTCTTGGTCGCTCAACACGATGGCGCCTTCAATGTGCCCCAGTAATAGCTCATAGAGCGCGTCCACGGTGGTTGGGCCGCCGAATAGGTGCAGACGTAGCCGATGCAATGCCAACTCGCGTAGCGGAACGGCGGTCGCGGCGATCCGCAGCCGAAGAGCAGCCAAAGGGTGCCAAGAGGCCGGCATGGACTTGAACCAAGGGGCTGATTCGTCCAAGGGTTCAAAACTGGCCGAGGCAATCTCAATGGGCCAAAGCGTAACCGGATAGCAGGTGCGGAAGCGGCAGAGAAGCCCCTCTCTGCTCTGGGCAAAGATAGGAGTCTGCTTTTCCAGCGTGAATCCCGTGGTCAGTTGGCCCTGCTTGGGGTCCGGTTCGAACTTGGCGATAACCAATGAAGGCAGTGGATTCACAAGGTGGGGATAAAGCACCCCGAGTAATGCGGAAGGAATTTCAGGATCACGGCTCTCCAATTGCTGCTGAATGCGGGCCGTTAAGAGCGCGAACGACTCGATCAGCCGCTCGACATGGGGATCCGTGCAGCCATGCGGCGAAAGTTCCAACCGGGCCGCCAGCTTTGGATAACGGGCGGCAAAGGCGCTGCCCATCCGCCGGAGATAGCTCAGCTCGGTTTTGTAGTGGCGCAGCAAAGCATCGCTTTCCTCGGTTCTCATCGGCCTTCAACTCCGGCCTCCGGGGCCGGTCGAGGCTAGCCTCGTTCGATGTCTCGTGGGGCCGAACGAGCGCGTGGTGGCATGCCGCCCGGAAGCTCCTCGATGAGACGCAGACTAAGCTGGCGCCAGAATCGCAGCTTCACCCGTGACGGTTCCGAAGGCCAAGGGGAAAGAAATAGGCTCTTTCACCGTGCCGACCTCCAGCATGGCGTGAATATGGCCAACCAGGCGCGTTTCACCCCCCGGCGGTTGCTCCAAGATGACCTGGACTTGGCGCAGCCGAGGCTCAAAGGCGGCAATGGCCTTGGCCAGGATATCGGCGAGGTTCCGACGGTCATCGGGGCTGGCGGCGGTGAGATGCGAAAAGTCCGGAACCCCGTAATCCAGAACCGTCAATTCTTCGCCGCTGGTGAACGCTTCGGGACGCGGCGAGCGGGTGTTCAGCAAGCGCGCGAGTTCGCGCCGCACCGACTCGCGCAGCGCATCCCGCCCCAGCACACGCAAGGACTGAGCCTCCTCGGCCGACTCGGGATGCTCATCCACCAGCCGGTCAAAAAGCAGAGCCCTCGCGCCGCGCACGGCGCGAGGCTCGCGCGCAGAAGCGGAACCGGCCATTACTCCGCCTTATTGGTTTCAAGGCTCCACTTGGCTTGGGTGTGCCCGGCGTCGCCCACCTTCGGATTTTGCTGTTTGTAATCCCAATCAATCTTTGTGTAATTGAAGGTGACTGTCTCCGACGGCTTTCCACCCCCTCCCCCGCCGACACTAACTGAAGACACCAACGCGTTGGTGAGCGTGTAAACGAGGTAGGGGTTCACCTTTCCGTTTTCATTTTGTCCCACCGTGATTTTGACCGTGGGGATGACCTTGGCTTGGTTGCAATAATCTATGAGCGTGCAACTCGCGAGGTCAACGTATTTCGTCACCACCACGTCCTGATGGTTGGGTTTACCCGTCGTCCGCTTCTGGTTGCTTTGGTCGCCGGTGAGGGCTTGTGCTATGCCGTGGCTGAAGGAAATGATTTCGATTTTATCCTTATAACCATCCACCAGGCATTCTCCCTTGATGGCGTCTCCGCAATCAAGAATCATGACATCCATACTTCTTCTCCTCCTTTAGAAGAGCCCTTGCGGCCCCACTCAAATTTTTCCGACGTCTCGAGCTTTAGGGGCGCGATCCTCTGGGACAGCGCCCCTGGGGTGTTGGTTAAGCCGCGGCGGGCGGCGGCAACTCCGCCACCAGCCGAAGGGAGGCGGTCAACTCGTCAAGCTGGAAGTGCGGCTTGAGGAAGACCACGGCCCTGTAACAGCCCGGCTTGCCGGGAATTTCGAACACGTCCACCCGTGCTTGCCGCAAGGGATAGGACGCCTTCACGCTTTGTGGAGCGTTGTCATCGAGCAGGACGTACTCCGAGATCCACGAGTTGAGGTAGGTCTCGACGTTGGTTCGGGCCATAAAGCTACCGACCTTGTCCCGCATCATGACCTTGATGTAGTGCGCGAACCTTGAAGCCGCCAGCACATAAGGAAGCTGAGAGGAGATGCGCGCATTGGCGTTGGCCTGCGGGGTGTTGTACTTTTTGGGCCTATTGGTCGTCTGCGCGCCGAAGAAGGCCGCTTGGTCGCTCCCTTTACGGTGGCAAATGGCAATAAAGCCCAGGTCACTCAACTCCTTCTCGCGCCGGTCGGTGATGGCAATTTCGGTGGGACACTTCAAGGCCACGTCGCCTTCGTCGGTGCGGAAGGTGTGGGTCGGCAGCCCTTCGAGCAGGCCTCCGCCCTCAACACCCCGGATGGCCGCGCACCAACGGTACATGGCAAAGGCGTTGGTGACGCGTTGCGCGAGAGCGTAAGCGGCATTGCCCCAAAGGTATTTCGAGTGGTCCTTTCCGTCCACGTCTTCGACAAAATTGAACCCGTCAACGGGGACGGTATCGGGACCATAGGGCAAGCGGAGTAGGACGTGGGGCAAGACCAACGCCACGTAACGCGAGTCTTCGCTCTCCCGAAACGACCGCCATTTGGTCAGCTCGGCCGTTTCAAACCCCTTGGCCAAATCGCGGGGGATGCCCAACTCTGTGAAGCTGGACATGTCAAACAGCTTGGGGCTGGCAGCGGCAATGAACGGCGCGTGGGCGGCCGCCGCCACGTTGGAGATCCGTTCCACAGTGGCCATGTCCTGCGGATGCCGGCCAAACTCGAACGCTCCGACCAACAAGCCGAAGGGATTGCCGCCAAAGGTGCCGTACTCATCCTCATAAACCCGTTTGAAGAGGATGCTTTGATCGAATTCCGTCGCCTTTTCGAGGTCGCTGCGGAGTTCGTCCTTGGTCACATTGAGCAAACGCAACTTGAGCATGGTGCTGGTCTCGGTGTTCATCACCAGGTAGTGCAGGCCGCGCCAAGCCGCTTCGACCTGTTGGAATTCCGGGTCGTGCATAATGGCGTTGAGTTGGGAGCTGATGGCCTCGTCAATTTTGGCAATCCGCTCCTGAATGCCGGCGACCACCGTGTCCTTGCCCACCGTCATGCCGTGTTCGAGGACTTGGATCGCATACTCGCCGACGAGCTCGCGGGCGTAAGGAAGCTGGGATTCGTCCCGCGCCATCTTTCCTTCCCATACGATCTTGTCGAGTAGAGCTACCGGTGCGCCCGACCCCGTTGTCGGGTTTCCACTGCCTCGGATTTCTTCAGCCATTGTTCGTTCCTCCTTCGCCTGCCGCGGCCGTGATTTGCTTGAGCTCGTCGGGTTTCCGCGCAGCTTCCTTGAGCAGAGAATCGAGATAATCATTTCCGTCGAGCTTGGCCAGGAGGTCGCTCAGGTGCTGCCGGGCTTCATAGAGTTTTCGCAACGCTTCGACTTGCTTGACAACGTTGAGCGGGTTGAAGTCGTCAATATGGCGGAAGGTTAGCGCGACGTTCAGCCGATCGCCATCCTTGACAAGCTTGTTTTCTGCGGAGACCACCACCCGTGGAGCGATGGAGGCCATGACATCGTTGAAATTGTCTCGATCAATCTCCACGAATTTCCTCTCCTTAAGCGGTGGAAGTGGATTTTCGGGTTTTCCGGAAAGGTCCGCCAGGATGCCGACGACCAAAGGCAAATCCTTCTTCTGGATTGCGCCCCCGATTTCGACGTCGTAGGTAATCTGCACACGAGGCGGCCTGACTCGGTCGAGCTTATGTTGCGTGCTTTCGGGCATAAATTCCCCCTTTCCCCTTTCTAGAGTTATTTGTCGTTCTCAGTCCCTGCCTTCTTGCGAGGCTCAATTCTAAGCAGTTTCATGGCCTCTTGTAAAGCCCCTTCGTTCCGCACCAATTCAGGCAACAGCTCATCCAAGGGCATGTTCCCCCAGGAAATAGCCTTGCGAACCAAGTAAGGCGTTGGGCTATGAGGTTCGGTTCGGAAAAGGTAGTCAGCCGCTTCCGCCAACCGCTGATAGGCTTCCTCCCGGCTGCGAATGGGCGGCATAGCGGCGCTTGGGGTCGTCTCAGCCCGGGGCGGTGCGATTTCTTCGGCTTCGGAAGCGGTCGGGGCATAGGAAACAGCGCTGGAAACGCCCGCCATGCTGGCGGGGCCAGCCACAGGTCTGACCACGGAAATGACCTTTTCCGGGAGGTCCCGAAAGGCCCTCAGCGTGGGCGCGTTTTTACCGTACTGTTGGTCTAGAAAGGCTTCCAGGCGCTGCGCCGCCGTTTTTACAGAATCCAGGACCCGAACCAAGGAATCGAAAAACTCGGCTGGCGTCAGCCCCCTGCTCTGCTCGAACACCGCGATCGTGATTCCTTCCGGTTCTGAGGCTTTCAGATCGTCGGCAGAGGTCTGGTTGCGCAGCTTCTCTTCCACAAACGATGCTTTTTCCCAATCCGCGTAGGCGAAGGCCGGTACGTTCGCCAATCCAGCGGGCCGTGTAATGGGGATAAACTTGAGCTGGTGCGAAAGCCTCTCGTTCATCCACTCGAAAATAGACAAGCGATATTCCGCCTCTTCGAGGGGTGGATGGAGAGCGCTCCAATAGGTGGCGCACAGGTCTCGAACGAAGCCGAGTCCATCCCGGGCACCAACAAAGCCGTAGAGATGCATCCACGCTTCGACCATCCAGACGGCGATTTGTAAGTCTTTCGTGCGATGCTCAAGGCTCTCGGTACAGAGGGTGGAGACTAGCTGCCAGTCGGCTTCTTTTAGCTCGTGCTCCCAGACTCCCACCGGGAGTTGAGGGTCCTCTTGTCGGCGAGCTTCCTGGATGCGATCGTAAGTCCCTTCGTAGCGGAGCGATTCACCAACCGGATTCGTGGGAGAAATCGGAGCTAGAAGCTTCTCGCGATTATAGGGAACGGTTTCGGGATAGCCGAGGATGTTTTCCATGCTTACGGGTTCTCCCAAATCAGAGTCGGCGCCTTCGTCGGAAACGGCGGAAGCAACAAAGGTTGTTTCTTACCCGGGGGCATAATGGAGATCCGAATAAAGACCCTCGTCTCTTTCGGCACGGGGATGCTTCCTTTTGAGCCGGCGACGGCCCGCTCCACGGTTGCCACGTCGAAGGCCAACGTGAAGGGATGAGGATCTACCAGGGCGGGGAAATCCGTGGGAGGAGCATGATGGCTGTAAAGCAGTGAGAAGAGCGACCAAGGGTCTGTGTACTGGAAGGTAGCCACTCGTCCTTCAACTTGAAGATGGAGTTGCCGTTTTTGGGCTATCGGCAGGGCGGGGGAATCCGTCGCCCAGCGGAGCGAGAGGCTGACCGGCATTCCCACCTCCCAGCGCCCCGTGCGCACGGGCTCGTGAGCTTGAAAGCTTTCTGACCCTACGCGCAGGGTCCATCCAATAATTTGGTTTCCGCCCCTTTCTTCCTGGCGATCCACGCGGAAGGCGGGCACAAAATCGAGCGCCATCACCGGCGGTTGAGGCTCGCCTAAAAACAAAGAGGCGAATAAGGGTCGCAGGTTCGTCATGCGGTCCAAAAACTCCAAGGTGGGCTTGCGGGTGGGGCCGAAATGGGAGGTGTGGGACAAAATTAAGCGCAGGAGGGATTGGTGAGCGTCAAATTGTTGATAAAAGGCGCGAATAGCCTCTGGGTCCGCCTCATTGGAGGGCTCAAGCGGCGCCTGGCGCGCAAAGGGAAATCTGCCGGCCAGCGTGCGGTTGAAAAGTTTGGCCAAACTAGAGTAATCCCGATATGCCATCCAATTGGCCAAGTAGTGGCACTGGGCTTCAATACCGCGCCTTAAAGCGTCGCGCCGCTCGAGGAAAAAATCACTGGCCGCGGCTTCTGATTTTTGCGATCTGACGCCTTGACAATCTTGCGCAGGCGCATACTTGTTCATATCCGTGCGAATGAAATCCTCCAATTGAGCGACGGGGTTGCCGGGAATCTTCCGGTTGTAAGCGTTCAGGGCGGCCACAATCTGTCGCCATTGGTCGAGGCTCTGTCGCTCGGCAGGCGTGAGGGTGGAGGTACGGGTTGCCAAAAAAAGTATTAGAGGCTTGGCTTGCTGAGCCAACTCCCCGATGCGCTGCCGCTCGTAAGTTAAATAGGCATCGAGCTGTGCAGCATTCCGGGCGTCAAAAGCCTCAAGAGAAGGGTTGGGCTCGCCGTGCCACCAGAAGAAATTGCCATCCTTCTCCACATAGGGCTGTGTGGCCTGGAGGTCTTTCTCGAGTGCCGAGAGCAACGAAGCGGCTTGGTGGACTGTGAGCTCTCGTAAGGTGCTATAAGACGAGTAAAAGCCCAGTTTCTGGAAAGCATCCAGGATTTGAGCCAAAGGCGCCTCAGCGGCGGCAAAATTTTTGAGCTCGACAAGATCGGCCCGCCGAGCACTTGTCCCTACCTCGCTCAAGGGCGCAAAACTTTGGGCGCGCGCGATCAATCCCATCATGTTGGCTTCTAGCCCTTTGCGCGCGATTTGGCGAAAGATGGCTTGCAGGCTGTGGTTTGAGCTTCGCAACCCTTCCTCCTCGTAGCGTTCGTAGTCGTCGTAACGGCTGAGCGCTTCGTCGAGCGGACCCGGGTCCCACATAAGCTGCCCCGTCGGGAGGGGAGCGATGCTCGATGCTGTCGTGGCGGCGCTCATAAACGGAAGGTTGAGGAGATTCTCCACATCCAGTTGCAGGGTCGTGACACCGGGGGAAAGCTGAAATCCAGTGCCTTGGGGCTCCAGCAAATTCCCGGTGAGATCGGTTTGGGCGGTCTGGAGTTGCCAGCGCAAATTCTGAAAGTCATTTTCCGCCGCGCTGCGGATAGCATTTTGCATGGAAGGATGGAAAAATCGGGTGCGGCGGGCGGCGTCCATGGCTGCCTGGTAGAAGGGGCTGGAAGGGTCGAGCTTGGGCGCCGCCACCCAGCTAAAGTCCGGCCGCGACAGAAGCTGTTTCACCAAAGTGATTCTTGCATCGAGGTTCTGGAGATCTTGCGTGGTGGGCGTGGGACCGTTTTCCAAGCCCTCGATCTGGCTTTGGAGAACTTTCAGGTTAACCAGCAAGGGGTTATTTTCTAGCCAAGCATCAAAGTAACTTTGCAAAAGGGCTTCCAGCTTATCGTGCGCCCCCTTGACATGCCCGCCATTGAACGGATCCCCCGAGACCTCCATGATCACGTTTTGGAAGTAAGGATTCTCACTGTAATTCGGTGGCAAGGTGCAGTTGAGACCCAGATAGTTTACCAGGCCGTTCAGTTGTTCGACTCCGCCGGTCCCTTTCCCCCGCAGCGCTTCGTAGCGTTGGAGGTTTGTTTGAAGGTCGGACAACTCGTGGGTGAAGGTCAATAGAGCTTGAAACTCCGGCGTGCTCTCGGGGGAGTAGTTGGCTACCGGCTGGGGCGCGCCCGTCGTATTAAGCGTGGAGGCCTGCGAGCCCTGCGGCGTGGGCATCGCCATAACCTGATCGGCGCGGTTTTCTAAAAGACGGCGTAGCGTGTCGAGAACCTCCAGGCGATACGCCGGTTCCATCGCGCGCTTGACGCGGTCATTCAGTGGGCTGAAGAGCGAGGCGGGAATAAACCAGGAGGAAAAAACGTTTGTGTTGAGTTCGGCCATGCTCTGGGTAAGGTCGCATACGCTTTGCCCGCTGCGCACCGGGGCCGCCCCCGGCCTCATTTCATGGGAGATTCCGTGCAAGGTAGGGCCCAGCAGATACCACATTCTCCTCATGTGGAGATAGCGGTTCGTTACTCCCCACGACAGAATGAGAGCCAGCAACAAGGCCGCGAGCTGCGAGCCCCATTCCAGGCGGCTTTTGGAACGGACTAAGCCCGGCAAGGGTCGGGCCAAGGCTGACTCCGGGAAGATTTTTTCCTCAAACAGACGCATCAGAAAGATCGGTCGGTGAGGAGGCGAGCTCGACGGGGACGCCGACGAAGCCGACGGTGAGACCGGCGCTGAGGCGGCGAAGGGGTCGAGGGGTTGTTCGCTTGACTGAACAGGCGCGGGTGCCGAAGTCTCTTCCCGGGAAGGGTCCCCGCAGAAATATAGACCCCGGAAATAAAACGCCTCGTGGTAGGCCGTCTCCTTGAACATCCGGTCAAGGAAGATTCCCAAGGGGGTTCGGAGCGCCTCGAACTCCCCCGGAAACATAAAGACTTCGTCGGCGTCGGGAAGAGTGCCACGCTCGGCGAAGATTTCGCTTTGCAGATGGCCCAAATCCTGGCCCATGCTGTCAAAGGCTTCATTCACCCAGCTTGGCTTAAAGGACGTAACCAAGCTGTAGGGGCTCGACCAGCCGAAAACATCCTGCCGATTGCGGAGAGGAATCTGATTGCAGAAGCCTCGAAACCCAAAAATCTCATCACATCTCGTCACGATCACATACACTGGGAACGAAAAGCCCAAAATCTTTTGGGCACGCCACAGGCAGGCCGAGAGACGGGCGGCTTTGGCTTCCAGGGCCTGCGTGTCGTTGGCTTGCGGCGCTAAAAAGTCCTGGCAGGGCAGCATAACCACCAAGCCGTCGAGCGGACGACGGGCTCGCAGGTTGCGGAGTTGCCTTAACAGAATCTCCCATTTGGTTTTCTCAACATCCTCCGTGCCGCCGATGTACTCTCCGTAAATATCCAGCACGACGCCCTGATTGAAGAATCGCCACTCGAGGCCTTGATGAATTCCGAAATCCTCGGCTCGTTCCAAGAGAGAAGAGCGAAGTCCGGCGCTTTCGACCACCGTGGTTTTGCCCGCCCCGGGTTCACCGACCAGCAGGAACCACGGAATTTGGTAGCGATAATCTCGCCCGGCGGTGTTTTCCCGCAGAAACTTCATCGCCTGGAGAATCGAACGACGGAAGGCTCGCGCCTGCGCCAGGCGGGAGCGCAGATTGTTTTCGTGGGGTGTCTCGGCAGGAGATGCCGCGGTTTGCGCGGAAGCCGGGGATGATTCTTGAAGGACCAGCGTCACCGGTTCCCGCTTTCGGGCTTTCTGCAACGTCAACGCGAGGAAAATCACAACCACAATGGCGGCTGCGACGACGGCCGCGGCCACGTAAGGCAGGTAAGGATAAAGGTGGGCAACAACGTCCACGCTTATCGGCCCTCCCTCGTCAATGAGGTTGGGGCAGCTTCAATTTTTCGCAACGTCTGGTCAATTTTGCTCGTGGCGCGTTTCCAAAATAAGGTCGAGAGCGCCAGCCAAATCAGGAGGACGACCGGAACAAGGGCTAGCCAGCGCCGAGGATCGGGAAGCATTTTGCGCGTTCCTTCCCGCAGCGTGTAAAGGTAACTCTGGGGAAACAAACTTGTGCCTTCCTCGAACAGATGCGGGCGCTGCTGATAAATCATGTGAAACAGCCTTTGGCGATACCGGTCGAGCGCCAGCTCGTGGCCGCCGCGATATTTGCCCTTGAAGCCGAGCGCCAGAGCCTGGAAGAAGACGGCCGCCAAGTCTTGATAGGCCCGGTCCTGCCTAGCGAGCAGTTGGTCGAGCTTTTCAAAGAACAATTCACCTGCCCGATGCGACTGAAAGAGTTTCGATTCCAACAGCGGCCAACTCTGACTGCCGGGCCAAGGCAGGTTTAGGAACACCTCATCCGCCAGCGCAGCAAAGACGTATTGAGCCTCTCGATACACTTCGTAGGCGAACGCTCCGCCGTGGCGCATTGCCTCGAGTGACAATTGTTCGAGGGTCGAGAGCAAAGACTGCTGGATCGCCTGGGGCGAGGGTTGGCGGTTCACCGGCTCAGAAGCCGGGGGTTTTTCTGGGGTTGGAAAAACCTCGGAGGTTTGGAGTTGAGCCTTCAGCCGCACAATTTCCGCGTAAAATTCGCGGAATTGCCGGAGGAGAAGTGAATCAGGCACGTCTCGGATAGTCATGCCTCGCCGTTCCCCTCGCGGCGGCCCCGCTCGTCCGACCGCTCAATGTCGTCCGTGGCGGCTGTCTGCAACCCCACGACTGGATCATGCTTGAGGTTTCCGAACATAAAGTACAATTTCCGCCGGCCGATGCTTGCGACCGCTTTCCGAAACGGTGACCACCTGCAACGGCTCGTCCAGCCTGATGAATTCGCGGCTTGGCTGGAGGGCAAAAAACATCACACCGCGCGGTGCAACCAAATCCTCCTCGCCGGCGATGTTCTCCCGTGGTACGCCGAGAATCCTGCGCTCGCGCAACGATTGGATAACGCTGCGCGAGCCGATCAAGCATTCCTGAGCCCACTGGAGCATATCTTGTTCCGACATTCCGGCCTGAGCCCGCACCGCCAAGACCAGCCTCCGGTCGCTCCAATCCCGGTCGAAGGAGAGTTCAAAAATCCCGTCAGAAAATTGGAACGGATAGCCGAGGTAGGTTTCCGAAATCCCTTCCGCAATCATGCGGAAAGCGAACTCCTGGACCTGCGCGAAAGTGGCTCGCAATTCGTTGTGGTCGTAGGGCTTGAAGATGGGAGGAACAAGGCTGGAACCCAAGGCCGCCAGGTCTCCGGCCATGCGACAAAGCGCCGAGTAAAGTGCGAAGGGATGCGATTGGCCCGTCGCAAGAAGCGATTCCACAACAGGAAGACTGGCCACCAAACATTGAATCTTTCGCTTGTTTTCCGCGATGAGGGGCATCGAGCCGGGCGCCGCTGGAGACTGCACCTGTTCGGACAGCATCATGGCCTTTTCCCGCACCTTATTGGCGATGGCTGAGCCAATGGCTCCTAACGGCGAATCGAGCGGCACGCAAGTGGTAGGTGGTATGTAATCGGTTAGCGAATAGACCTCATTTTGGAACACGACCTTGGCCAGGGGAAAACTGTCGCACTGGGCGGGCGGGGCTTCGTCGGCCACCAACATGAGCTGAGGTCGCAGCCGCGGAATTTGCACGGCCCCCTCTCCGGTGTTTTCGTCCGCTACCGGCTCTCCCTCCCACGATTGATACCGCCGCGTGAGACCCTTTCTCATGCTCTCCTCTTCACTTGGAACCGCGAGGTAAATCGGTAGGGGATGATCTTTAAGCTCCTCTGCTTTGGGTTTAAGGTCCACCTCGATCGTTGCCCCATCGCCTGCCTGGTGAAAAACCAATAGGCCATCCGGCATGGTAGCCTCGAGGTCGAGGACTCGAAATATCCCTGACAGTAAGAGGTTGGCATCAATATGCAGTCTTCGCACTCCCCAAAAATAAGGTTGAATGGCCAGCGCGCTATGCTGAACAAGGCTTTCCTGCCTGCGGCATAGCTGCTGAAAGTGCTGCGGCGTCAGCAACATGCCTTCGTGCCATTGAATGGCCTCAGGGATCTTCTTGTGAGACAAAACAGCCTCCCGCGGCACCCCTTCGGTCGTTTATTGTCTGTTCTGGAGAGCGAAGTTGTCTTGGAGAAGATTAAGCACCAACGGCTTGCGGATATTAATCACCGCCCGATGGGCGCCAGGGCTGAAATAGTCGGCAAACAGGATTCCACCGATGAACTTGGCTCCGGGCTTAAACTTGACCGGGCCATAATGTTGCCCTGGAACCAACTCCAAATTTTTCAATATCTCGACGCTTCCAGGATGATCCAACAGGATTTGGGACCGCTGGGCGAACCACTGACTGGCCGTCAACTTTGCCAACGTTGGGAGCAGCTTTTTATCACTGACGGCCACAATGTCCAATGCGATGGGGCTGTTGGAGTTGGCGTTCGAGGCCGTGTTCACCTCCAAAGACATGCTTCCTCCCACCCCTAACTTGGACTCCAATTCCCGCTTCGGCAGCCCACACCCCGCCGCCCCCATCACCATGGTCAAGGCTACCACTGCGTAACGCACCTTTTTATATGCTAGTGCCCCAAGGCTGTCAAGTCCAGCCCGTTCCGTTAGACTTTCTGCCTCTCGGCGTGGTCGCGATGTGGACAATTATCCCCCCCTCGAGGAGCAGCTTCGGCCATCGGATGCTTGTTCCCCTCGAGACAACGTCCCCCCTAGATTTACCTATCTTGATTTTAGAGTCAATGCTGAGGATGGAAGAAACCTTGTCGCAAACACCCCCGGTGCCCTAACGGGCGCTTCCCGTTCACAACATGTTCATGGGCAAGGGGCCGGTAATGGCTTTATCGCTTTTTAGGATTAGCGGCGGCGGCGGCGAGGGCCGGGGCGATGGTCCAGCCCGAACTGCTCAATCTTTCGACTGAGCGTGTTGCGATGGATGCCAAGCAATTGTGCTGTTTTGGATTGATTGCCGTTGTTTTTCTCGAGGACCTTGCGAATGAACCTCTTCTCGAATTCGCTGACGGCGTCCTCAAAATCCACGCCCTGCTCGACGAGCTGATTGACCAAGGCTTCGAGCTGCTCTTTCACGGCCGCACTCCGCAGATACGAGGTTCGGGGGCCTAGGGAGTCGAACGCAAGGCTCGCCGGTCCTTTGCGGCCAGGGAGCCACGGAACTTGTCAAACCCCGCTCTGAACTGTTCCCTCAGCTTGCCCGGCATGGCCAGAACGATGAGTTGGGCTCCGGCTGAGACGTAAGGGGCCAGACGGGATTGTCCAACCGCACGGGGCTTGATGGAGAAAGCCATCAGCGCCATCAATAACACCGAGTCGATCACCAGTCCGCGCACCAAGCCGAAAAGGCCACCCAAAAACCGGTCGAACCACTCCAGCTTGGCTGCCTTCACCAGCTTCTGCGCCAGCATTCCCAGGGCTGCTCCAATGAGCAGCGTCCCACAAAAAAGGGTCAGAAAGCCGGCGCCGAGAGCAATCGCGTGAGAGCGTGTAAGGTCGTCAAACCACGCTCCGGCTTGCGGGTATCCGAGCGCCGCCACCACGAGTGCGGCGATCAAGGATGCCAGTGTAATAAGTTCTCGGACAAAGCCTTTCAATATGGCCGCGACCACCGAGCCTGCCAAAATGGCGGCCATGACCCAATCGAGCCAGTTCCAGGGTCCCATCGTATGTGCCCGGCTGATGTGGGCTTACTCCAACTCCCGGCCGGTCAATCGGCGGTACGCCTCGCGGTATTTCTCGCTGGTCTTTTGCACGACTTCGGCGGGAAGCGGTGGCGGAGGCGGCTCTTTATTCCACTGGACGGATTCCAAATAATCGCGCACGAATTGCTTATCGAAGGAAGGCTGAGGCCGTCCGGGCGCGTACCCCTCCGCCGGCCAAAAGCGCGAAGAATCCGGCGTCAGCACCTCGTCAATCAGAATGATTTCGTCCTCGCAAACGCCCCATTCAAACTTAGTATCGGCAATCAGGATGCCGCGCGATTCGGCGTATTGACGGCCTTCGCGATAAACCTCCAAGCTGAGGGCGCGGAGTTTCTCCGCTTCCGCCTGACCGATGCGTCGGGCTGCTTCTTCGAATGAAATGTTTTCGTCGTGCCCCGTCGTGCTTTTGGTGGCTGGCGTGAAAATAGGCTCCTCGAGTCGAGCTGACTCCGTGAGGCCGCTCGGCAATTTAACCCCGCAGACGGCGCGGGAAGCTTGATATTCCTTCCAGCCGGAGCCGGCAAGATAGCCTCGCACCACGCACTCGATGGGGAAGGGCTTCGCCTTTTTTACGAGCATCGAGCGACCTTCCAGTTGATCCGCCTGCGCCCGTAACGCGGCGGGGTAGCCCTCGACCCGCGTCGTCACGAAGTGACTGGGCACGCGGTTCCGAAAGCGCTCGAACCAAAAGCGAGAAAGCTGGTTAAGCACTTTCCCTTTGTCGGGAATGCCCTCGTTCAAAACAACATCAAAGGCGGAAATCCGATCCGTCGCCACGATGAGGAGATGATCGCCATCCACCCCGTAAACATCGCGAACCTTTCCGCGCGAGAATAGCCGAACACCTTCTAATTGGGTTTGTAACAACGTCGAATTAGGCATCGTCGGAATCATAAAAATTGAGATAGCCGTCATTGTAGAACAATTGCCGCCGTTGTCAAACGGAAAACTTCGTCGCGATGCCGATACCCGAGAAAGGTGTTGCGGAAGAATTTTTTCCCAACCCACACGAGCCCGATCGCGGTCTTGCTCGGGCGGGAGCGCAAGGCGGTAGCGATTTTCCAAGCGACGGCGCAGGAGCGCTAGAAATTCTCCGCCTCAACTCCGGCGCGAAGAAACAGAGCCGCGGCGCCGTAGATGCCGACGTTCTTGTTGAGCTTGGCACGGAGCAACGGCACGCGGCGGGCTAAGTTGGGGTTGATAGAATGGTGGGGAATCGTGTTGCGGATGGCTTGAAACAAGGGCTTGCCAATCTGGGCCACGCCGCCGCCGATGACAATGGCATCGGGATCGAACAAAGCGATCATCCCGCCCAACCACACGCCCAGGAAGAAGCCGGTTTGCTCGACAATGAATTTTGCGACGGCGTCGCCGCTCTCGGCGGCCTGAGCAATCAGTTGAGGCGTCAAGCGGTTCAGTTGACCGTGCGTCAAATCGCGCAGCAAGCTGGGCTGAGTGTGGTCCTGCAGCAGGTGAACCTGAGCGCGACGCACCATGGCGGGGCCGGCGGCCAGCGCTTCAATGCATCCGAACGAACCGCAGCCGCAGCGGTAGGGGCTGTGATAGTCCACGCAGACGTGACCGCCCTCGCCTGCAACGCCGTTCTTGCCGTGATAGATTTTCCCGTTAATGATAATCCCCGTGCCAATGCCGGTGGAGACCGTAACATAAAAGACGTGACGGTGGCCGACGGCCGCGCCGAACAATACTTCCGCCAACCCAGCGGCGTTGGCATCATTCTCCACCTTGGCCTTAACGTGGAACCGGCGTTCAACTTTCTCCGCCAGCTTGACGTTCTTCCAACCCGGCAGATTGGGCGGGTTGATAACCAAGCCCGTGTGCGGGTTGAGCGGTCCCGGCGCCAGCAGACCGATCCCTTCCAAAGCCTCCGGTCCACCCGCCGCATCGTGCAATTGTTGGATGAGCGTCAGGATTTGCGCCAGGCTGGCGGCGTAACCACGTTCGGCGTGGGTGGGTAGAATGAGCGACTTGACCAAGCGACCTTGCGGCGTGACCAATCCGCCGGCCACTTTGGTCCCGCCAATGTCAATCCCTATGATGAGCCTTCGCATGATCTTCGCGTGCCTTTCCCGCGGGCGCTCTACTCGAAGCTCGGCCATTGTATCCCAAGCAGAGCCGGACCGGAAAGTTTCCTTCTTCGGTGTTCCTTGCTGGCTCTGGAGCTTCCGCTACTCTCCGCTTGACGCTCTGGCACGGCTTCTCTAAGATGGCAACCAGGCTCGGTAGGTGGGAACTCATGCCGAAAGGCCGCGTGATGCGCAGAAACCGGCACCCCAGGGAGAACGTCGCCAGGGTGGAAATACCTGACAAGCGTTATTTCCGGATCGGCGAGGTGAGTGAGTTGGCGGAGACCAAGCCGTATGTCCTCCGCTATTGGGAAACCGAGTTCCCCTTGCTGAAACCCACAAAAAGCCCCACCGGTCATCGCCTTTATCGCCGCGAGGACGTGGAGATGGTGCTAGCCATCAAACGCCTACTCTATGAGCAAGGCTTCACCATCGAGGGCGCGCGGAAACGACTTGCCGAGGAAGTGAACGGCGGCCGGACGATGGCGCCACCCGCGGCCGCCAGGCTTGAGACCTCTCCGTTGCGCGCCATCCAGCGGGAGCTCGAGGCAATCTTGACATTGCTTTCGCGCCAATGCTAGCGTGAAAGCGAGCCGCCAAGGGTCGTGGATGCGCCACGCGCGCGGCAAGCTTTGCCGGGTTCTCACCCTTCGCGCGGACCTCTTGTTGGCCAGGGCCGGGACGTAGCGCAGCCTGGTAGCGCACTTGCTTGGGGTGCAAGTGGTCGCCGGTTCAAATCCGGCCGTCCCGACCAATTCATCGCCGCCACCGGCCACGGTGGGATAACCGTTCCGATGGAACAATAGGCTCTTGGGAACGAGATCCTGGATGTTAAAATGCTTGGGTCTTCTGCGAAAGTGGCGGAATTGGCAGACGCGCCAGACTTAGCCTAACTTCCACGGTCGGAAGCGATTTTCTTGTTTTTTGTGTTCGTTCAGAATGATTGGTGACACCTTTGGTAGAGTGTCACCCTGCAGATCAAAGGTTTAGGATGGCCCCGCTCCAGGTACCTGGAGCGGGGCGCGGCGGAGTTGAGCCGGGAGGCCCGCAAGCGGCTGGCCTGGTTCGATTATTACCCAGCTCACGGTCGGAATGCCGCCTTGATCTGCCGCCATTTTGGGATCAGCCGGCAGACGTTTTATCGCTGGCAGCGGCGTTACGACCCGCAAGACTTGTGTACCTTGGAGGATCGCTCGCATCGTCCGCAGCATCGGCGTCGTCCCACCTGGGCGGGGGAGCAGGCCGCGCAGGTTTGTCGCCTGCGAGAGCAGTACCCGCGCTGGGGCAAGGATAAGTTGGCCGTGCTGTTGCGGCGGGAGGGCTGGGCCGTGTCGGTTTCGAGGGTGGGAAGGATTCTGACTTCCCTTCGCCAGAGGGGAGTTCTGAGAGAGCCTGTGCGGTTCCGGGTGAAGCGGCGGCGGGGAACCCAGAACCGGCCCTGGGCACTGCGCAAGCCCAAGGATTACGCGGTCGAGAAGCCGGGCGACCTGGTGCAACTCGACACCATGGACCTGAGACCGGCGCCCGGCGTGGTGCTGAAGCAATTCACGGCTCGCGACACGATCTCGCGCTGGGACGTGATCGAAGTGCAGCATCGCGCCACCTCCACGGCCGCCAAGCTGTTTCTCGATACCCTTCAGGGTCGTTTGCCCTTTCCGCTGCGGGCCCTGCAGGTGGATGGGGGAGGCGAGTTTGCCGCCGTCTTCGAGCAGGCCTGCCGGGAGCGCGGCCTGAAACTCTTTGTCCTGCCGCCACGCTCGCCCAAGCTCAATGGCCAGGTCGAGCGCGCCAACCGCACCTGTCCTGCCTCAGCTGAAAATGGAGTGTCCTGCCGTTAAGATAGCTACAACGGAGGGGACACATGAGCGAACCGGAACGGAAGCCCAAGCCACGCACGGCTGAAGAGAAAGTCTCCATCTTGCGG
>JAKCCV010000017.1 GCA_021838785.1 Acidobacteriota bacterium
ACGTGCAGGCTGTCCCCGCTGAACACCGTCGTGTTGGCAATCGCTGCCTGACCTCCCAGCGTTGCATTACGGCTACCTGCCAGGGACCCGATGGCTGCCGACCCCGCCATCGCCGGGATCCATGCTGCCAGCATCATCGCCCCTGCTACCACCATCACCTGCATCATCCGTCTCGCGGACATGGTTACTTCTCCTCTCTTCTCTTTGGGTTAGGTGTAAAATCAGTGCCCACTCTTCACCCCAGCCTCGTGGCAATATTCAACGACATTATGACAGCGCAATGTTTATACAAGGAGCGGGCACATTCTGTCAAGTGGATTTTTAAGGTTCTGCTACAAGCCGACTTCCTCACCGCTGAGTGCAAGCCTCAGATTAGAAGGCATTTATCTCCACAATCAAGACGCGTAACGAATTATTGAACTCTTATGTTACTCCGTGATTAATAGGACTCCTCCGAGCTGTGCGCGGCTTTCATAGTGTTCTTGTGAGGTTCATCGTCTGAGCCATCGCCTGCGCCACTGGCGAACGAGCCGCCCTGCACTTGCTAATTCGATCCGCACCCGGGATGGGGCGGTGCCTCCGACAACCGCCCGTTGGGCCAACGAGTGTGGAACGGATTTAGCCACCTCCGCTAGCTTTGCATCCCAAAGCGGAATAATCCGCCGGGCGTCAGAAGCACTCACCTCCGCGAAGGTCACCCTGCGTTGCTCGCACCATCTCACCAATTTCCCTACGACTTCGTGGGCTTGCGCAAATGGCATCCCCCGACGGACCAGTTCATCCGCCACGTCGGTTGCGGTAAGGAAGCCGACCGCCATGTGCGCGGCCATTCGGTCGGCATTCACGCGCAGGGTGCGCACGACCCGGGCCGCCAGCTTCAGCGAATCGCTCGTGGTATCTACGGCATCGAAGAGCGCGCGCTTGTCTTCCTGGAGGTCTCGGTTGTAGCTCAAGGGCAACCCCTTTAGCACCGCCAAGGTTCCGGATAATCTCCCTACGAGAGTGGCGGCTTTTCCACGAATCAGCTCGAGCGCATCCGCGTTTTTCTTTTGCGGCATCAAGCTGCTGCCGGTCGAGTAAGCGTCGCCCATCTCGACAAATCCGAAGGCGGGGGAAGAATAGACGATGAGGTCTTCTGCGAGGCGGCTCAGGTGGATCATCGTCAGGCTACATGTGAAGATGAGCTCTGCTACGCCGTCCCTGTCAGATACCGCGTCGAGACTATTTCGGCTCACGCGCGCAAAGCCGAGTTCGCGCGCCAGGCGCAGGCGGTCAATGGGATAAGCCGCACCGGCTAGAGCCCCGGAACCCATCGGCAGCTCGTCGGCGCGCGCATAGCAATTCTCCAAACGGCTCAGGTCACGACTCACCATTTGGAAATAGGCCAGCAGGTAATGTGCAAAAAGAATGGGCTGGGCCGGCTGCAAGTGGGTAAAACCCGGAAGCGCTACCGTCCGGCACCGGCGTGCTTGGAAGAGGAGGCTGTCCAGGAATTCTACGGCCGCCAGTTGCAGTTCGCGAACAGCGTCTTTGAGGTAAAGGCGGGTGTCCGTGGCGACCAGATCATTGCGGCTGCGGCCTGTGCGGAGGCGCTCGGCAACCTCTCCTACTTCACGCTGGAGGCGAGCCTCGACCCAGGTATGAACGTCCTCGCTCGATGGTTGACGCGCCCACTGGGGACGACGGCTGACCTCGCGCGCAATGGCGTCCAGCCCGCGAACCAGAGCGCGAACCTCGCGGGCCGACAAAACTTTGGCTCGACCCAGCTCTCGCACATAGGCGCGATTAACCTTGAGGTCGTAAAGGATCAGCCGCCGGTCAAAGGAGAACGACTCCGAAAAGCGCTCGAAGAGCGGATCGAGGCGTCCGGAAAATCGCCCGCCCCAGAGTTTCACCTTGCACCTCGGGCCGTCGTTTTCGAGCGACGACGCGCGGCACCTTGCTTGGCGGCCACCAACCGGATCGGCAAGCCCAGAATGTTGATAAAGCCCTCGGCATCCTTCTGGTCGTACCCTGCGCCCATGGTGAAAGCCGCTATCCCAACGTCATAGAGTGAATAAGGCGAGCAGCGGTTCAGCACCCGCACGTTTCCTTTGCGAAGCCCCAGCGTCACCTCGCCCGTCACGTGACGTTGCGTCACCTCAACAAAACCATCCAAGGCCTCGCGCAGTGGTGTAAACCACTGGCCATAATAGACCAGCTCGGCGTAACGCAGGGCCACGTGTTGTTTGTAGTGGAAGGTCTCACGGTCAAGGCAAAGGGCCTCCAGCTCCTGATGGGCCGCATAGAGCAACGTTCCCCCCGGGGTCTCATAGGCCCCGTGCGATTTGATGCCCACGAGGCGGTTCTCCACGATGTCCGTCCGACCGACGGCGTTTTCCGAAGCCATGTGGTTAAGCCGCTCGAGCAGGCGAATCGGAGGCAACTTTTGACCATTCACGGAGATGGGCACGCCACGCTCAAAGCCGATCGTCACCGAGGTTTCACGATGGGGAGCCCGCGCCGGGGAACGGGTGAGCTTCCACGCCTCCTCCAGTGGCTCCCCGAGCTTGGTTTCCAGCGGCCCACCCTCGTGACTGAGATGCCAGAGATTTTGGTCGCGGCTGTAAAGGTCCTTTCGGGTAACGGGCACGGGAACGTGATGACGCCGCGCATATTCAAGGGCGTCTTCGCGCGATTGAATCTCCCATTCACGCCACGGGGCAATCACCTGCAGTTTGGGGGCCAGCGCCTTAAAGGCCAACTCAAACCGCACCTGGTCATTTCCCTTGCCCGTGCAACCGTGCGCCAGAGCGTCGGCATGCTCGCGCAGAGCGATTTCCACTTGGCGTTGGGCCAAGAGGGGCCGAGCCAGCGACGTGCCCAGCAGGTATTTACCCTCGTAGATTGCGCCCGCTTGCACGGCTTTCCAGAGATAGCCCGTAATAAACTCGTTGCGTAAATCTTCCACGAAGACTTTGCTAGCGCCGCTGGTCAGAGCCTTGCGGCGAAGGGCTGCAAAATCATCTCCCTGCCCCACGTCGCCGATCATGGCGATCACTTCACATCCGTAGTGCTCCCGCAGCCACGGGATGATGATGGAAGTGTCCAGACCTCCTGAGTACGCCAATACCACTCTCGTAATTTTTGACACTCGATGTGCTCCCTTCTTACGGCTTCCTTCGCTGGCCTGTCGGCTTCGCCTGGTTGAACCCCGGTGGGAACGAGGATGGCTTGGATGATGCTCCCGCGGCGACGGCGAAAAGAGACCGCCGCTCAGGTCAGCAACAGTTCACGGATCTTTTTCCGGATTCGCCCAGCCTCGCGCGCGCCGGTTGCGGCAATGAAGATCGTATCATCCCCGGCGACGGTTCCCACGACGCCCGGCCATTGCTCGGCATCCAGGGAGACAGCGACCGAGTGCGCATTGCCCGGATGGGTTTTGATGATCACCAGATTCGATGCTTGCCGCACATCGCGCAGAAATTCCTTCAGGATGAGCGGCAACGACGGTTGCGGCGGCTCTGGGGTTGGGGTGGAATTTGGAAGCCGATAACCCTCGGGCCCGCGGATAACACCCAGCTCCACGATATCCCGCGAGACCGTCGCCTGCGTCACACGAACCCCTCGGCGCGCCAGCTTTTCACATAACTCCGCCTGGGTGGCCACAGGCTCGCGCCTGAGCAAATCTAGAATCAGCGTCCGCCGGTAGAGTTTATCCATGCAAAATTATTCAACCTATTTATAAATACTCTATCCGGCTTGCCTTGGCAAGAGCCGAGCCGCTCTCACGCGCCGCCACAGCCAACCGGAATCTTCCTCCGCCACCGAAATCTCGCTGGGCGGCTGCGTCTTATTCGTGACGGGTATAGCTCATGAGGTGCTCTTTCTTGAAGGCCTCCCAGACGGAGGGAGCGTATTGACCGCGCGGAACCGCTTCCTTCGTATGGAAAACGATACCCAGGCTCTCCTCGTCCACCGTCGAGCCTTTTTGCGGCAGGAAGTCAAATACGCTCCGATTGACGCCGTAGTACGCACAGAGCCACACCTGTTGTTCGTCCTCAATCGCGTAGAGGGCACAACCCAGCGGTAGCGGCTGGCCAGGGTCCACGGAGACCTTGATTTCGGCTTCAATAATCTTTCCCTTCAATCGAGCCGAGGCCAATTGCGAAGCGGAATCGGAGCCCATGGGAGTCACCTCAAGGCGAGGATTAAGAAGCGTTTTTGAATTCAATGACCAGGATGCGGCCGTCGGTTTTCCACGTCCCGCCGGTGGCGGTGTGCCCGCGACTGAGCGGATGAGGCGGTGTGACGAGCTGCTCGGCGGCCACCATGCCCGTGGCTGCCATATCGGCGCCAACCTTGCTCCGCTCCGCGTCAAGATCGGGATCAATGGCGTGCGAAATGACCCCGGGGTGAATATCAATACCATCGTCATGCGTCCCAGCCGCAAGCCAGAGGTCGGTGCCCGCGGGCAAGCGAAAACCGCTTCGCCACAGACGAAGGTGATGACGCTTGGCCATGGTGTTCAGCATTTTCTCAAACGCCAAGTCCTCGGGCCGCCCGAACAAATAGAGATTCGAAAGCGGAGCCTGATGATAACCCTGATCGGCAATCATGGCGCGGGCCGCATCCCAGAGCGATTGATGATTAATCTTCTCGGCAGGGCTCCAGCCGGCGAGCCGGAAAGCGGTCTCGATTTGCTGCTCGCTCCCGATCAACACGAGGTTGATCGGATCGCCCGGCGTCCCCGTCTTACTTGAAACCCGCTGCGGCGCCCGCGCTAGCATGGCATGGACTTCCTGCTCGGTGCCTTTCGGAAGGGTGTCGGCGAAGGCCGGCGGAAAATCTCCCTCGATCGGCAACGGCGCATCGAGTTGATAAACGAGGTCGGTACCCGCGGGATAGCTGATGGCCGTGTCAGCCTGTCCAAGCCAATGCTGCGCTGACTGAAGCTCCGTCCCTGCCTGCGGATGCGTCTTGCCAAATTTGCTGAGAGCGCTCTCCAGTAAGCTCACCGGCATCTCGCTGGCGAGTACGCCCACAATCATGCCGTTCGGTTGAAGGGTCTCGCGGGCATTCTCAATTCCCGCCAAATGACCCACGATCCGTTCTGGCGCGTGCCCCGGCAGGTCCAAGCGGTTGAAACGGAGCATCATTTCCGCGCGATCCGAGGGGTTAGAACTTGGAATCAGCGTTTGGATGAATCCTCGGACTTGCGCGCCGATGGGAATCGCCACGTCGTAGGCACCTGTGGTTCGAGCGGACGGATTTGGAACCTGTCGAACGACTTCTGCCGAGATCGGTTGCAGCAAATGGGATGACGTCGTGCTGACGGGCGTTTCCAGGCGAAGATAAAGGAGGGTATTTGCCGGAAGGGTGTTGGAGGCTCCGGGCGAGTTTGCGGTGTCTGCGGCGACGGGCCTTCGTGCGGTTTGCGCCCCGGCCCTTGCTGGGTGTCCAAGGCTGAGCGTCAGAAAAATAGTGATCGCCAGCCTCAGAACCGACCCCCGACGAGCCCGAACCCCCTTTGCGTCATGCAAGCCCACAACCCAACCTTTTCCCGAATACCCAATAATTATAGCCGCCGGGGATGCCGGAGATGAAGCCTCGCGCCGACCCGAAACTTGCGGAGCGGCTTAAGAACCGTGCCTGGGTGAGCCAATCCCAAGGAATTCACGCTCGGTGCCGGCCGGAAGGCGATGGCCCGCCCGATGATTCCAATTCTTTTGGTTGCGGATCACCATCCGGCTCCGGTAGTCCCGCGCCGGAGGCTTCCGCCAAGATGACGGTGACGTTGTCCTTTCCGCCGTTGGCGTTCGCAGCGCTGACCAGGTTATGACCCACCTCGTCGAGAGAGCCAGGCTGAGCGAGCAGCGCCTCGATTTCCGGTTGCCGGACCATGGAGTAAAGGCCGTCGCTGCAAACCAGAATGCGATCGCCCCGGCATAGGTCAATCTGGCTCACTTTCACGTCCAGCAGGGGTGAGGTGCCCACGGCCTGAGTCAGAATGTTGCGCCGACCATCCGATTCGGGGTCAGCGGGGAGCTGAGCCCCGATATCGGCCAGATAGTTCAGGAACGTCTGGTCGCGGGTGAGCTGAACCAGGCGCTTGCCGCGGTGCAAATAAGCGCGCGAATCCCCCACTTGCCCAACAAAGAGTCGCGCGCCGAAAACCCCCGCAGCAGTGGCGGTCGTCCCCATTCCAGCGAATAAGGGAGACTCCTGGGCTTTTAGGAAAATGGCGCGATTGGCGTCGGCCAACGCGTTGTGAAGAGCTTCAAGAAATGCAGCTTCATGCAAAGGGTCGGCGGATCTCAGCAACTCGCGCAGCCGGGCGGGAACAACCGTGACACAAATCTCGCTGGCCACCTCGCCGGAAGCCTCGCCGCCCATGCCGTCGGCCACCAAGAGGAGCAGGCCGAGTCGCCCCTGGCGATACCGGCCCTCCACCGGCGTGCGCTGCGCATCCCCCGTCGAGAGGTCGGCAACAACGAAACTATCTTCGTTGTTCCTCCGCACTCGACCGACGTCGGTAACGGCGAAAACGTTCCATTCAATGTCCGCGGCTTCTCGGCCCATCGCTCGTTCGAGCTTACTCCAGCTCAATGCGGAGCTGGCGCGTAATTGCAATCGCCACGGAGCGGCCCCGGTCAAGCTCATTCGGCGGAAGGGAAATTGCCGCCACCTTGGCGTGACCCCCGCCGCCGAACCGCTCGCAAATGCTGGCGAGGTTGGCATTCTTAGGGGTTGGGTTCCAGGGATTACTCCCTACCGCAATTTTGACTCGCTCATCCGAACGGCTGAGCGCGACGCTGTACACCGCCTCCGGAAACAAATAGTAGGGAATGAATTTGTTGAAACCTTCAAAGTCTTGATCGGAGACGTCCACAAAGACGACGCCTCCGCGAAGCTCAGCCTTCTGTCGAATAATGTCCATGGTTCGAAGATGCTGGGTGTAAAGCCGTTCGAAGGATTGCCGGATTTCCGGCAGGGATGCAATTTCAGCCAAGGGCTTGGTGGCCAGCACGGGAATCAGACGGGGGAGAAACGCGGGATCGGCGGTGGATTCAATGACCAGGGCGATTTGCGTTGCCGCATCGCGCATTTCGACGGCAACCTTGGGGTCGGCATACTGCGCGCCGTCAATCAGGTCCGCCCAATAAACCAGTTCATTCAGGTCGGGAGCCTGAAAATTAAATCTCGTCGCGCCGATATGAGAGATAAACTTGGTGCAAGAGAGGAACTCAGGCCCAAAAAATTTTCGGCCGCTTCGGTCGCGGCGGAAATGCTCCGCGTCCGCTGGCGTCAGGAAGGCGCTCTGGTGGTGATCAAACCACCAGGTGAGGCGGGGAGAGCTGGAGTATTTGAAATCAACGATGGCGTTTTCGTCGCCGTCAAAGCAGGATTCCTCGAACAACTGACCCGCCCGGTGGATTAGCCCTCGGTAATGAAATTCCGCCTGCGGCGTCACGGCCGACTGATAAAAGCGTGTGAACACCGCCGCCGAACAGGCTCCATCGAAGCAACGATTATGAAAGCAAACGCGAACGCGCATCCTGGTATCGCCCCTCCTTCGAGATAGAGTCCGTCTCCATAAGGGCGAAACGAGTTAAATTGCCCTTCGCGGGCAAAATTGTCAAGCGTAAAGGCTTTAAGGAGGGGGAAGGGCTAAAGCACAACGTCGAGCCTGCCCTGTGACGGAGCCCAGCCAATACCGAGCGCAGTCTGCCCCGGCGCCGCTTCCCTTCGGCGAACAACGCCGCACCGAACGGGTTTCAGCTTCTTCCCTTGCGGAAAATGCCCTTGTCGCAGCCGAGGATTTTGGCTGCGGCCTCACGGCTTGGCCCGCGCTTAGTAACGCGGAATACTCGGATCCACCTCGCGCGACCACGCCAAGATGCCGCCCTTGAGGTTACGGATTTTGCGAAAGCCTGACTTCATCAAAAAGTCCACCGCTTGCGCGCTCCGACCTCCCATCTTGCAATGCACTACGATCTCGTCGGCGGAATTCAACTCGTGCATGCGCCGCGGAATTTCGCCCAGCGGGATGAGTTGGGCGCCGGGAAGTTGGCAAATTTGGTACTCATGCGGCTCGCGAACGTCAATCAGCACAAAGGGCTTTTTCTCGTCCATCATCTGCTTAAGTTCGCGCGCTGTAATTTCCGGCACAGTGGTTGTGTACTCCTGCTCTTCGCCTCGAATACCGCAGAATTCCTCGTAATCAATCAGCTCCTTGATCGTGGGGTGTTCGCCGCAGATGGGGCAGTCAGGGTTTTTGCGCAACTTCAGTTCACGGAACTTCATCCCCAACGCGTCAAACAACAGGAGGCGTCCGATCAGGGGTTGACCGGTGCCGAGAATCAGCTTGATGACCTCAATCGCTTGAATGCATCCGACGATGCCCGGCAATACGCCGAGCACGCCTCCCTCGGCGCAACTGGGGACCAGGCCCGGCGGAGGCGGCTCGGGATAGAGGCAGCGGTAGCAGGGCCCTTGCTCGGCGTAGAATACCGAAGCTTGACCCTCAAATCGGAAAATGCTGCCGTAAACATTCGGCTTGCCCAGCAGCACGCATGCGTCGTTGACCAGATAGCGGGTGGGGAAATTATCCGTGCCGTCCGCCACGATATCGTAATCTTTGAAGATCTCGAGGGCATTCTCGGAGGTGAGCCGAGCCTCGTGGGCAATTACCTCGACATGCGGATTGATGTCGTGGAGGGTGTCGCGGGCCGACTCAAGCTTGGGACGGCCGACATCGTTGGTATCGTGGATAATCTGGCGCTGGAGGTTGGTAAAGTCCACGACGTCAAAATCCACGATGCCCAGCGTGCCCACGCCCGCGGCCGCCAGATAAAGCGCCAGCGGCGCGCCCAGGCCGCCGGCGCCGATCAGCAGGACCTTGGCCTGCTTCAGCTTTAACTGCCCTTCCATCGCTACCTCCGGCATGATGAGGTGCCGGCTATAGCGCAAGATTTCTTCCTTGCTCAATTGATTCGAAGTTGCCGTCAGAGTCGCCATGCTTTTTTCCTATTCTCAAGATTTCCAACGCCGCGAAGAATGCGCCTGCCTCCTCTCGCGGCAGGATTGTTTCTCTGCCTTACCAGGAACGTTGATATCGGCTGGGAGATGAAGCCCGGTATTGCGCCCCGAAACGGTCAGGGCGAACCCAGGCTAGCTACAGACGCAACGCAGAGGAAGGCCCCCGGCAATCGAGGGGACAATGCTGATGATGTCCTTTTCCGTGACGGGCGTTTGCTCTTTTTGGAGGAACCGAATGTCTTCGTCATTCACATAAACATTGACGAAGCTGCGGAGCGTTCCATCGCTACTGAACAAATGTTTGCGCAGATCGGCGTATTGGGCGGTCAAGGCTGCGAGGGCCTCCCCCACCGTGCGAGCCGGAATCTCGACGGATTCTCGTTTCTCCGTGTACTGCCGCAGCGGAGTCGGAATCACCACTTTCACCGCCATCTTCGCTCCTTGTAAACGGTCGCCACCCAGCGCTTCCGTGTTACCTATTTAGATGCAGCCCCCGCCCTAACGATTCACCGTCTCCACGGGTTCGGGTTCAAAGCGGGAGCGGTCCGCCGCCAGGACCCAGCAGGCCAGCTCCTGCGGCTCGCCGCGCTGCACCGAAACAATAATATAAGCATACCACGGCCAGGCATGATCGCGGTCGTAAATTGAGGGGCGCGCCGGATGGTCCGGGTGCGAGTGATAGTACCCGAGGACCTCCAGCCCGCGGGCGCGAGCGTCCTTCTCCACCCGCAACTGGTCGCGCGGATCAATCAGAAAACGGTTCCGCTCCGACTCGAGGCCGGGTGATTCGAGCGGCAAGACGTCCTCTCCACCGCCCGGGGCGGCTCGCAAGTTGGGGAGCGGAACGGCTTCCAGGATTTCTCTTGTTCCGCCCTCGACGCGACCCAGCAGCACGCCACAACACTCGTTCGGATACTCCCGAGCGGCATGGCTCCGAACCGCATCGAAAGTTTCCGGGGCTAGTTTGATGGCCATGCAGACAACGGGTCCTCTCCGCGCGGCTACCGCCCCTCGTCCCAGAAACGTTCGCTCAGGTATTTATCGCCGCTGTCCGGGAAAATGAGCACGATCACACCTTGCCTGATACGCTCGGCAATTTGAAGCGCCGCCGCCGCCGCCGCCCCGGAAGAAACACCCGCTAAAATACCCTCCTCGTTCGCCAGCCGCAGCGTCATGGCGTAGGCGTCCTCGGTGGAGATTTCGAGATTCTCATCCGCAAGCGTGGGGTCGTAAATTCCCGGCGGGATGGAGGTGGGCATGTGCTTCAGCCCTTCGAGACCGTGAAAGGGGGAGTCGGGTTGAAAGCTCACGCACCGTACCGAGGGCTTCAGCTCTTTCAGCCGCCGTGCTGTCCCCATAAAGGTTCCACTCGTCCCTAGCCCAGCCACAAAATGCGTGATACGCCCACCGGTTTGCTCAAAGATTTCTAGCGCCGTGGTTTGATAGTGGGCTTGCCAATTAGCTGGGTTGTCGTATTGATTGGCGTAAAAATAAAGCTCGGGGTGTTCGGCAGCCACTTTTCGAACCTGGCGGATAGCCCCATCCGAACCCTCCAGCGGATCCGTATAGACGACCTCGGCACCGTAGGCTTTCAGGATGCGCTTGCGTTCCAGGCTTGCGTTCGAGGGTATAAAAAGGCGAACACGATAGCCCAGGGCGGCGCCGATCATCGCATAGGCAATCCCCGTATTGCCGGAAGTGGAATCAATCAAGATCTTCTCTTTGGTCAAGGCTCCACGGCGCTCGGCTTCACGGATGATATTAAGCGCTGCCCGGTCTTTCACCGAGCCGCCGGGATTTGCCCACTCGGCCTTCGCCAGCAACTCAACGCCGGGAAATGGTGCTGCGATTTTTCCGAGCCGCACGAGCGGGGTATTGCCGATGAGTGACAGCAAGTCCGTCGGCTGGCTGAAGATTGTCTCCATGCTGCTTTCACAAGGCGCTTCTAGCATATCCGTAGCATCTTGAAATTCTAGGGGGCAACGGAGCAAAGTGTCAATCCGCGAAGTCCGCAAAGGCGGCAGCCCAGATGCACCTGCAACAGCGAAAGACGATGTTCGCTTAGATTCTTGCGAGTCGCCGAATAAATTTAGGCGACGGCCCCACCGCAACGCTTCCCCGTTGAGGCGAATGGCGGGCGTAGATATACCTTGCGGCAGCCCGAGGGGCTCGCGTATTTTACAAGTCTCAGTATGCGCGGTCGGGCGATGCGATGCAACCTCAGCCGAGGAACGGCTGGTCATCAGGCGGCAGCCGGCTGGATGACCGGCAAGCCGAGGAATTTTTAGGCGGGCGTGCTCCCCGGCTATCGTCGGAGCGCTTTTAGCCATTCTCGGGCAGCGCGCGCCGGAAGGCGACATCGAGCCCGGCAGAGGCGATTCACGCGGGTCAGGGAGGTGATTCTCATGGCAGGGCAAGGCATGGATCGGCGCGAAGTGTTGCGCGTGCTAGCTGTGGCGAGCATTGCCGCCAGATTTCCCGGGTTTTCTCGGTGGACGTTTGCCTGCGGGCACACGGGCGCGGACGTTGCGAGGCCAGCGAGCTACACGCCGCGGTTTTTCACGGCGTCGGAGTACGCGGCGATCGAGCGCCTGGCTGAATTGATTATTCCCAATGACGGGACCCCTGGGGCCCGCGAAGCCGGCGTGAGCGAATTCATTGACTTTATGATTTGGAGCGACCCCACCGTCCAATATCGCTTTCGTTACGGGCTCACCTGGCTCGAGGCTCGCTGCGGTCAACTTTACGGCGAGCGCTTTGTCAATCTTTCCCCCGAGCAACAAACCGATCTTTTGAGTCACTTGGCTTACAAACAAAAATATCGGGTGGGAGAAGAGGATGGTCAGGCTTTTTTCTCACTGATTCGACAATACACGGTCATGGGATTCTACACGACCAAAATCGGGCTCGAGGAATTGGACTGCCCCGCGCTGCGGCATTTTTACCCAAGTTCCCCAGCGTGCCCGCATGTAAATGACCGAGCTCATGCTCATTTGTCACCCGAAAGACTATAGAAGATAAACCCATTGCCGATGTCCATCTCACGAATTTAGAAATCGGAGGGAGAGACCATGGCCAACGTTTACGACGTCATCGTAGTGGGAACGGGAGCGGGCGGCGGCATGGCCATCAAAACCCTCTGCGAAGCCGGGCTGAAGGTGTGCGCACTCAATTACGGGCGGCGACTGAACCCCCAAAAGGATTTTCGCAACCATCGTATGCCGTGGGACCTGAAATATCGGGCCTTCGGCGATCCCCAAACCAGAGCCGAGTCCTACGGTTATATGGACAATGAGTATGTTAAGGGGGTGTGGGAACATGGCCTCAAGGAATACACCACGGCGCCGGGCACCGAGTGGATGTGGCCCCGGTGCTATGCCGTTGGAGGCAAGACCAACTTCTGGGGACGTTCTTCGGCAAGGTTTGGCGACATTGATTTCAAGGCCGCCAGCCTCGATGGGTATGACGTGGACTGGCCCGTGAGCTACGAAGAAATGGACCCCTACTATACCCGCGTGGAAAAGATGATCGGCGTAGCCAGCACGGTGCAACACCGACCCAGCAATCCGGACGGGCACTATCTACCGCCGATGAACTTTCGTTGCCTGGACTGGATCCTTAAGGCCGGCGCGGAAAAAGTGCGGGTGCCGTATCTTCCCGACCGCATCGCGCAGCTTACGGTGCCTTGGAACGGCCATCCTCCCTGCCATTTTTGTGGCGATTGCACGGAGGGTTGCGAGGTGGGTGCCTTTTTCTCTACTCCCTGGTTTTTTCTTCCCCTGGCGGAAAAGACAGGCAACCTCGATTTACGGACCCATGCTTACGCGCGAGAAATCCTGGTGGATGAAAACGGCCGGGCCAAGGGGGTGTCGTACATTGACCGACAAACGAACCGCGACGTGGAAGTTCGCGGACGCGCCGTCGTGGTGGCCGCTTCCTGCATTGCTTCGGCGCGACTGATGCTCAACTCGAAGTCGCGACATTGGCCCACGGGCATCGCCAATTCCAGTGGGCAGCTCGGTCGCAACTTGTGCGACCACATTTATGGAGACTCGGGACACGGCTATCTGCCTCAACTGCTGGGTCAGCCGAGTTTTCCCGATAACGTTTCGGACAGCACCATCGCTTGGATGCCCCGCTGGCAAAATCTGCGGCATCCCCATGAGGAGGCTTTCATTCGAGGTTACTCCATGTATCCCGGCGGCGGCTGCGCCGAATTCCCCTGGTATTACGATTGGTTGGAAGGCTTCGGGTCAGAATTTAAGCGGAATATCAAGCGCTACTATCCCACGCCGATCAACTTTACCCCGCAAGCGCCCTCGCTTCGATCGGATACCAACTACGTGGATCTTGACCCCGAGGCGAAGGATATTTACGGCATTCCGGCGGTACGGATCCACTTCGAATGGGGTCCGAACGAATTGATGATGTGGGAACACTCAAAACAAGTCTGCGAGGAGATCATTCGGGCGGCGGGAGGCGAATATCTGGGGGCGGCCGATCACCCCAATAAGCCGGGTTATAGCCTTCACGAAACCGGCTGCTGCCGCATGGGAAACGATCCCAAGCAATTCGTCACCAACCGTTTTGGCCAAACGCATGACGTGCCCAATCTCTACGTCTGCGACGCCAGCGTTTTCCTGAACTGCACCGACAAAACCACCACCCTCTCGATTTTGGCGTTTTCACTTCGGACGTCGGAATACTTGATTGAGAAATTCCGCCGCGGGAAACACTGACCCCCCGTCGAGCTGGGAGTCTGCGGTCTTCCGCGCTTCACTCGGCCTGGGGCGGTAGCTTCACTGCGGGTTCGGCCCTTGCACCACTTCCACCAAATCGCTGGGCCGAATCCACCGTTTGAAGGCGCTTTCAACCTGCTGCGGCGTCAGCTTGAGGTAGCGTTTTCCCGCCATGACCGGCTCATCGAGTGGCAAGCTGATGTCGGTGAGCGCAATCCACTCATGGGCAATACTGCTGACATCGGATTCCGACAACGGAATTTGGCGAAGCAGCAGCGCCTTGGCTTCCTCCAGTTGATGCGCTGGCACGGGAGAGGTTTGCATGGCTTTTAGGTCCCGCACCACAATGGCTCTGGCTTTGGCAACATTCGGCGGATCACAGCCGTAGCTGACTGTGTAAACCGAGCGGGTCTTGCCGGCCGCGAGCGACGAACCGACGTAGTAAACCAAGCCGGTGGTTTCGCGCAGGTCCTGGCCGAGCTTGCTGGCGTAGAAACCTCCCCCCAAGACCTCATTCCCCAGTTGAAGCGGGTAGTAGTCCGGGCTAAAGCGAGTGATGGGAAGGGTCTCCGCCAGCGTCACAGAATCTTGTACCCGACTCTTGTCCGGCACGGCCGTGCTCGAGGGCTTATTGCGGGGTACCGGTGGCAGGTCGGTCTGGGGTTTGGTCCCGGAGGCTTGCCATCCGCCGAAGTATTTCTCGATCACCGCTCGGGCGGTCGGCGGCGTCACTTTCCCGATGACAACGATGGTGGTGAGGTCCGGCCGGAAGGCGCGTTGATGGTAACTTCGCACGTCTTGAAGGGTTAGTCCCATCACGCTAGCCGGTGTTGCCTGGCGAAGCGTCGGGTCGTTTTTCGGGAAGAGCGCTGCGTCACGGGCACGCTCAGCGAGATAGTAGGGACTCTGAAGTTGGCCGGCGACGAAGGCGGCTTCTTGTTTCTGCATGATAGCAAAGGCGCTTGCGGGGAGGGCGGGATGCAGTTCATTTTCGGCCAATAACTCGACACCTCGACCAAAATGATTGGCCAGAACGTGAAGCGAAAAATTAGTTCCCGCTGTTTCGTCGGCGCCGATTTCATCCAGAGCCTTCTGGAATTGAAGGCGGTTCAGCGTGGTCGTTCCGAAAGAGAACAGGCGATCCAGCAAGGCGCTGGCGCCGTCTTGTCCTTTGGGAACTTCCAAGTCGGGGTTATTCTTGATGTGGCCGTAAACGCTCACCGTGTCGCTGACGGATTCGGGTTGGACGATGAGCTTGATACCGTTGGGTAACGTGGACACGACCGGGTGAACCGTCAAGCGGGGAACGCTGAGGCGGGCTAGGGCATTGGCTGCCCAGGGCGGCAGCGGCACCGGCTTCACGCTCTTCGGGGCAAAGGATTCGGCGCCTCCGAACGAACTGTGGGTGATGGCTTTGCCGGACGGCTGAGGCGGCAGAAGGGCGGTGATGGCATGGTCGAACTTGAGGTACTTGCGAGCGACGCGGTCCACCTGCTCTGGCGTCACGGCCTCAATCATACGGATGTCATCTTCGGGTGAATGGCGTCCCTCAACTGCGACCGCCTCTGACCAGGCGTTCGCCAGCCCGGAAACCGAGTTCTTCTGCATTTCCTCGTGAGCCAGCTCGTGCAGTTTGGCCGCGGCGACCAGGTCAGGAGGAAAACCCTCCTTCAGGTCTTCGGTCAATATTTGGCGAACCTTCTGAACCAACGCTTCGGCGTTAGCGCCCTTCGGATATCCGACAATGGCAAGGCCGAACCCTGATTGGGGTAGCGCCTCCAGATCAAACTCTGCGAACAGCGCCTGACCGTGGGGCACTAAAGCGTAAAGCGTGCCGCGTTGGCTGCTCAAAACGTCCGACAAAACGTCGGCAGCGGCAAACTCGGAACTGTTGGTTCCCGGCATTCGGAAGGCAATGGCCGCAAGCCCAAAAGGATAGTCCGAAGGAATGGTGAGCGTTTCAGCCTTGACGGGCTGAAGGTGAATCGCCGGTTTTGGAGGAAATTTCTTCGGAGGAATACCCCCAAAGAGTTGCTTCACCTTGGCCAGGGCCTGCCCCGGGTTGACGTCGCCCACGATGATGAGAATGGCATCATTCGGGCCGTACCACGTGTCATAAAATTTTTTCAGCATCGCGGCGGTGGTTTTGTTGAACGTCGGCCGGGTTCCCAGGCCCGAATTAGCGAGCGGCGTCCCTTTGTAGAGGGCCGCCAGCATTTTCTCGTAGAACACTTCAAAAGGATTTGAATGGTCCTGAGCCACCTCTTGTTCAATGGCGCCCCGTTCCTGGTCCCACAGCTTTTGGCTGTCATCCACGCCGCGCATGCGGATCGCCTCAATGTGCAGGGCCAAGTCGAGGTCGTCGGCAGGAATGGTGAAAAAGTATTGCGTCACCGTTTGCTGCGTGTCGGCGTCGAAGGAGCCGCCCATGGCGGCAGAAATCTCTGCCAGTTGATCGGCCGAAAGCCCCGGACTGCCTCGGAACATCATATGCTCCTGAGCGTGGGCCAGGCCTGGAAAACCCGGAGGAACCTCATTGGCGCCCACCAAGTAGTTCACCATCGTCGTCACGACCGGGGCGAGCGTATTGCGGACAATGATGACCCGAAGCCCATTTTTGAGCGTTGCCCGGAGCACGTTTTGTGAGGAAGAACTAGCGCCTGCCCCGGCGCGACCAGGATGAACCGAGCCCGGCGTCGCACTATCGGTCCCGAGCCGCGAGCGCTCCACACCCACCACGTGTGCGCTCACGCCAACGAATACCATGAAGCCAAGAATAAAAGCACCCAAGGAGTGCAACTTCTTCACGAGAGTCTCCTTTCGATTGGAAGCCGTGATTATGGTCATGAGGCTCCGCGAAAGACCCGGCCTTCGCTGTAGCCCAACCCCCTATCACCCCACTGCCTGCAAAGTCTGATCGGAACCGAATCCGATTTTCTTGCAGGCCTTTCAGATGCTACCAGATTTTTATGTCCCACAACCCATTGGATGGCAAAAAATGTCCTCACGGAACTCCTCGCGCAAGCCCGACGTGGTAAATTACTGTGCGATGCCAGTTCTGGAGGCGGCGCATTTAGGATTTTCAGCGCTGCGGATGGTGCTGAAGGCTGCCGTCGGTATTTGCCAACGAAGGATGATATAGCCCAGAATGTAGGCTGGCGTCAGGAAGGAGACTTTCATTGGCGAAGGTTGTGGGGATTGCCGCCGAGGATCTGTTTTTCCGCGCCAGGATCCAGGAGACAGCTCGGCAGTTGGGTATCTCTGTCAGGCCGGTCGCGCCGGAGCAACTTCCCCAAACGCTCTCCCATGAAAAGCTCTCGGTCGTCGTGCTTGACCTGAACCATCCCGCCGCCATCGAAGTGCTGGGAGCCATCAAGAACAACCCCGCAATTTCTAGCGTTCCGATCCTTGGGTTCGTCTCTCATGTGGATAAAGAACGCGCTCAGGCGGCGCGCGCCGCCGGTTGTGATTTTGTGGTGGCTCGCTCCCATTTGAGCAAGCGGCTGGCGGAGGTGCTTAGGGATTTCCTGAAACATCCGGCGAAATTTAACACCTGTCAGGTTGAATAAGCCTCCTCCACGGAAAACAACCCCTCAACGTGGTAAGAGCCGCGCACTGAAGCGTGGCGCGGAGTTCATCGGTGCTCATCTTGCGCCGCGATAGCGTCTGAGCTTAGGCGGGGCGGTCGAAGAAGGGTTCGCCGGGCTTCCGATATTTCCAGGCGACAGCTTCATTGAGCTCGATGCCGAGGCCGGGGCGATCGGGAACGCCAATATAGCCGTTCTGGATCATGGGGCCGCGGCGGCCGAGCACCAGGTCATCAAAGAAAGGGACCGCGGCAGCGTGCCACTCCAACGCGAGAAAATTGGGGATGGCAGCGCAAAGATGCACGGAGGCCATGGTGCCGATGGGCCCGGAGATGTTATGGGGCGCCACGGCGACAAAGTGAATGTCGGCGAGGTCGGCGATGCGGCGGCCTTCGAGCAATCCTCCGACCTTTTGGAAATCGGGTGCGAGAATGTCCACGGCCCCAGCTTCCAACAGCTCGCGGAATTGGTGGCGCTGGTAGTGATTTTCTCCGGTGGCGATGGGGGTGGTGGTGCCCACGGTGACGCGCCGAAGAGCATCGGTGTTGAGAGGTGGAACGGGGTCTTCGAGCCACAATAAATCGTAGGGTTCGCAGGCGCGCGCCAGGCGAAGAGCATCATTGACGCCGTAATTCCAGTGGCAATCAATGGCCAAATCCACCTCTTTGCCCAGAACGCCTTTAACGGCGGCCACCAGGCTGACCATCAGGTCAATTTCGCGCGGCGTAAGGGCGCGGTTGTAATCGTCGAAAGAATAGCGGGTGGGAACGTCCACGTCGAATTTAAGGGCCGTGAATCCCCGCTGCTTCATTAGGCGGGCGCGGCGGGCGTAGGCACGCGGGCGAACCGCGGCCGCTTCCGACTTTTGGCCGCCGTGATATTTCGGATTGAGCTCCGGCTTGGCTGCCGGAGGCCGGCTCCTTTTGGCCATCCAGGCGGGAGTGCGGGGCAGCAAAACGGGTGACAGGCTCGACAAACCTTCCCCCGCATGGCAGTCGGCGTAGATGCGGACGCGATCCCGATATTTGCCGCCCAGGAACTGATAAATGGGCAGGCCGTAACTTTTCCCCACAATATCCCACAAGGCTATCTCAACCGCGCTGATGGCGTGAAAGCCCATGCTGGCCGTTCCGGAACTGCCCAGGGCAGTGCGCATCAGGCGGCAGAGACGGTCCACGTCGCGCGGGTCTTCCCCGGGCAGAATCTCGTTGAGCTGCGCAATGACGCCCGTAAGGCTGGGAGCCACAAACGCTTCGCCCCAACCCACCATCGAGGAATCCGTCTTGACCTTGACGATGGTCCAGTCGTAGTTGGCTTCCAGAACGCAGGTTTCGATTTTGGCGATTCGCATGAAGGGGGACCACTCTCCCTGAGATTAGCCCACAAGGCCGCGCAAGCGAAAAACGCGGAAGGCCGGCCGTGCCCCGCCCCGCCGCCCAGTCAAAAGGGAAAGACTATAGCAGAAATGGGCGGGACATGGCTATTCGAGGGGGCTGAGATCCTTTTTGATCTTTCTTAAGTCCGAAACCGAAATTTCCGACGGAACCGGGTCGGTGGTTCGGCGGGCGTACACGTGACCGGCGACCTCAGCCAGTTCCACGGTCTGCGTTTTGTTTTTATGACCGTAGGTCACCTTGAACCGGTATTGCGGATGGACCAACCCGTAGGCGGCCAAATCGGTGGGATGCTGAGTCGGGAATTTCTTCGCTTCGAGTTCGCTCAGTCGGTTCAGCAGGTCCTCGAATTTGCTGGACGATTCTTTCTTGTGGGCTGGAGAAACCTCATTCCACTGGTTCTTCTCCTGCTGGAAAACCCAATGACCCTTCGGGGTAGTCACGGAGACTCGGTGGACGTCAAAGGTGGAGAAGGAGAAAAGGTTTTTGTCGCGAAGCTGATTGGCGGTTTTCTGGAAGTCGGTAAAGAAATCGGAGGTCAACGTGAACACGGGATCGAGCGAAGTGTTGAGGGCCTCATAGTTGCCGTTCTTTTTCTTTCCTACCAAAAGGGCTTGCGTTTGCCCGCCGGCGGTCAGGCGAATAGTCATCTTTGGCGCATTGAGTCCATAGCGGGCGAGGTTTTGCTTGGTTTCCTCCAGAATGCTTTGCATCTGGAGGTCGCGCAGGTCATCCACCATGTCCTCAACGCTGAAGTGGTCGGCGCGCACGGCGGGAGGCAACATCAAATCCCAATCGCCTTCAGGGTTCTTGACCAGCGTGTAGCGGTTCCTTCCCCAGCTCACCTGGATTTTTTGGAGCTGGTCCACGTTGAGCGTGACGGCGCGTTTGTCGCGCAAATCGAAGAGACTTTTTTCCAGGGAAGCCTTCATGTAGCTGGCCAAGGTCAACACGGCGGGTTGGCCGGCCACTTGGGCGTAAAGGCCATTGTCGGTGGGGGTCGCGTCGCCGAGCAGAAGGGTGAACTCGCGGGGCTTCCCTTGGGTCGTGACGGTGATGGTTTCCTGCGGCGGGTTCAGCCCGTAATCGGCGAGATGGGCGGGATGAGGATTCGCGATTTCGTGAATGGTGGCCTCGGCGAGGCTGTTCAAAAAGCCCTGGACGGCGGTGGAGTCGGCGGGCAAGGGCTGGGGTTTGACGATTTGCCAAGCTCCTTTTTGAAGGACGCAGGTGACGGGCTGGCCGGTGCGGGGAGTGAGGGTGAAGGCTTCGATCTCCTTCTTCGGCAGCGGGAAGACCTTCTTGCGGTGCTGGACGGAGGATTGGGCGGCTTCTTTTTTGAGGCGGCGATTCCAATAGACGCTGCCTCCCCACAAGGCCGCCAGCACTGCCAGGGCGAGCAGGGTCTTAAAATACGTTGTCTTCATCTTGCTTCACCTTCGTTGCCACCAAACGCCGCCGCCGATAATCAGGATAGCCAGCGGCAGGCCAATGACTCCCAGGTAAAGAAGCTCGGCCATTTGGCGGTCGTTCATGGTGAGGTGTTGTTGGAGCGGCGGCTTGGGGCGGATAGAAATCAAGTTCTCCTCGGAAGTCAGCCAGTTGACGGTATTCATCAGCAGGTCTCGGTTTCCTTGAAACCCGAAATAAGCGTTGGCGGCGACTTGCGACGTGCCAAACACCACAAAGCGGCCTGCTTTCTTGTTGCCGCTGCCGGGAGACAGCCGGCCTTCCACGGCCACGTTCAGCGGCCCTTTAATGTCCTTGCCGGGCCGGTAAGACACTTGGCGGATGTTGGGAGTAAATCCGACGTACCCGAAGCTATCCGCCGAGGTTTTGGCCAAAGATTCATCGGTTACGGACAAATTGGAGTTGTTGGAAATGTCGAGCGAACAGGTGAGCGGGAACAACGTGGCCGTGCGCCTCAACGGTTGTACGATGGAGCTCGATCCATAACTCAAAATCAGCGGCATGTCGGGCGTGGTTTGGAAGAGTTGAGCCACCGGATTAAGGTCAATGACGAGATCATCCTGCACCTTCACGCCCCAGCCTGCCAAAAGCTTATCGAGATTGGGCAAAGGCGTGCCCGCGTCCAGCATCACCAGCAAGCGTCCCCCGTTCTCGACGTATTTCTGGATGGTCGCAATTTCCGGCGGCAAGTAATCGTGCTGCGGTCCGGCGATGGCGACCATGCTGCACGTGGAAGGAATCTCGTTCTTCTGCATTAGGACCAACGACGTCACTCGGTAACTTTCATCGTTCAAAGATTTCTTCCACTGGCTGTACCCGTCCTGGCCGGTGCTGTTGAGGCTTGGCTCGCCGTGCCCCTGAATAAAGCAGACATTTCTCTCCCCCATCAACACATGGATCAGCGCATTCGTCACGCCGGCTTCCGTGGCGCTGGCGGCTTTGAAATGGCGATTTCCGGCCTGCGCTACAATCGTTCCGTAACTTCGGACATCGAACTCTCGCGCCAAGGCCGGCTGCCGATTCGGGTCCACGTAATCCACCTTGACGTGGTCGGAGGCGGCTTGATATTCCCCCAGCAGGTCCCGGCGGGCCGCGAACATGTTTTTTTGATCGAAGACGTAAATCGTGACGTTGCGCTTCAAGCTCCTCAGCAGCTTCATGCTCTGGGGAGAAAGGGTGAATTCTTTGTTGGGCGTCAAGTCCCAGCGGTGGTCGTGCTGGCGCACAAACCAGTTGACGACCCCGATGATGCCCAAGATGATCGCCGTATAAAGAATGAAATTGGCGCCTTCGAGCACGCGACTCCAGCCGAACCGTGGGCGATGCTTTTTCCCTTCTGCCATCAGGCCCTCCCTTTCAGCGCCTCAACGGAGCGAGCCGTCAAAAACAAGCCGAGGACGATGACCGAGACGTAATACACCACGTCGCTCAAATCAATGACCCCTTTGGCAAAGTTATCAAAATGCGTGGTCGCGCCGATATACGCCAGAACCCTTCCCACCGTGCTGAAGGAATAGGTGGAGACCCAATCCAGCACATAAAGCAGAAGCAGCACGGCAAAAGAGACGCCGGCGGCGATAATTTGATTTTTGGTGAAGGTCGAAATCCACATCCCGAGGGACATCAGCGCCCCGCCAAAAAGAAAATAACCGAGCGCGGTGGCCAGCAGCGGCTTGAAGCTCGGATTGCCGTAGATAAATAGCGTGCCAATGTAGAGAAAGGTCAGCAGCACCAAAATCGCAAACAGCGCCATCGCGCCCAGGTACTTTCCGATAATAATCTGCCCGTCGGTAACCGGTGAGGTCACCAGCAGCTCCATCGTGCCGGCGCGCTTCTCCTCCGCGTAAAGGCGCATGGTGATGAGAGGAATCAGCAGCAGAAGAATGACGCTCAGCACCCCTTCGAACAAGGGTCGAATAATATATTGATTCAGATTCATGGGCGGCGCGCCCATGCCTCCCATCGCCGCCATGCGGAAGCTTTCCATCTGGTAGGTGGCAACGAAGCTGTAAAAAAAGAAGCCGCAAAGCACCGTATAAAAGGCCATCACCAAATAGGCAATGGGCGAATGAAAATAGGCCCGCACTTCCTTGCCCGCGATGGCCAATGTGTTTCTCATAAACTTTCCTCCTTTCTCGCCGCCGTCCGGGGCGGCCGCGAGGGACCGCCAATCAGGAGACGGGGGGCACGGGATTCGCCGCCGCTTCCTCGCCCAAATCTTTGGTGGTCAGCTTCAGGAAGATATCTTCCAGGCTCAGGCCGCTGGTTTTCAGCTCCAACAGCTTCCATCCCGATTCGACCACGGCGCGCGCCAGTTCGGCCCGCACGTCTTGCCCCTTCTCCGCGTGAACTTCAAAGGTGACGCGGGTATCGGCCGCCTCGCGGGGTTCCACCAAGTTCACCCCGCTCACCCGCTGCAAGCGATCCATGATTTCCGGCGCCGGCCCCTCCGCCGTAACCAACACCGTTTCGTAACCCTGCAATCTTCGGGTCAATTCCTCCGGCGTCCCTTCCGCCACCACTTGGCCTTGATTGATGACGAGGACGCGCTGGCAGGTCTTCGAGACTTCCGGCAGAATATGCGTGCTCAAGATAATCGTGTGCCGGCCGGCGAGGCCGCGAATCAGGTCGCGCGTCTCGATGATTTGCTTGGGATCGAGGCCCGCCGTCGGCTCGTCGAGCACCAAAACGTCCGGGTCGTGAATCAGCGCCTGCGCCAGCCCCACCCGCTGGCGATAACCTTTGGAGAGTTTGCCAATTTGCTTTTTTTGGACGTCGGCGACCGAGCATTTTTCCGCCACTTCATCCACGCGCCGCTTGATGTCGTTGCGAGGCACCCCCTTGATCCGCGCCACAAAGGTCAGGTATTCTCGAACTCTCATGTCGGGATAGACGGGAGGGTTTTCAGGAAGGTAGCCCAAGTGCCGCTTGGCTTCGAGAGGCTTTTCCACCACGTCCACGCCCGCCACGCGAACCCTTCCCGCCGTGGGCGTCAGAAAACCCGTGATGACGCGCATCGTCGTCGTCTTGCCGGCGCCGTTCGGACCGAGGAAACCCAGAATTTCACCGCGCTGAACTTGGAAGCTAATATCCGAAACGGCGACCGCAGGGCCGTAACGTTTGGTGAGTCCTTCAACTTCAATCATGAGTGAGTCTTCCTTGCCGAAGTTTGAACCTGGAGTTTCAGCCCGCCTGAGGTGCCGGCAAACCAAAGGTCCAGAAGCAAATAAAATTGATTACCAGAAACTCGCTAAGGTTGCCAGAGAAATCTGCAAGGTACAAACGAGCCGGCGTGCCGAGCGGCCGGCGAGAGGGAGTAAAAATGTCTCGGCCAACCCGCATCCGCCATGCTGCCGGAGCGCCACCGGCACGGCTGGCGCGGCTGAAGGCGGCGTAAAGCACCGGCTTGAGACGGATGTTTGACAAGTTGCCCAGGATTACTCTTTGGAGGCCAACATGGTACTCAAGGGACAGATCGCGGTGGTTACCGGCGCATCGAGCGGCATTGGGAGCGCCTGCGCCAAAGCTCTGGCTCGCGCGGGAGCTCGAGTGGCGGTGAACTATTGCAAGCATCAGGCGGGCGCGGAAACAACCGCCGCCTCAATTCGAGAAGCGGGCGGCGAGGCCCTCGTCGTCCGCGCCGACGTCACCCACGCCGCGGAGGTCGAAGCGATGATGCAAGAAGTTCGACGCGGGTGGGGCCGCATTGATATTTTGGTGAACAACGCTGGAGACCTCTTGTCCCGCCGCACGCTTGCCGATATGACGGAAGAATATTGGGATCAGGTGATGGCCTTGAACCTGAAAAGCGCCTTCCTCTGCGTCAAAGCGGTGTGGCAGGATATGGCCGCGCACAAAAGCGGATGTATCATCAATATGACTTCCATCGCCGCGCGCAACGGTGGCGGCCTCGGCGCCGCCGCTTACGCCGCGGCGAAAGGCGGATTGCTCACCTATACGAAGGGCTTGGCCAAGGAGCTCGCGCCCTACAACATTCGCGTCAACGGCGTCGCGCCGGGCGTCATCCAAACTCCCTATCACGAACGCTACTCGCCGCCCGAAGTTTTCCAAAAATTCATCGCCTCAACGCCGCTCGGCCGGCCCGGCACTTCGGAAGAGGTCGCCGAGGTCGTCGTGTTCCTCGCCTCCCCCGCCGCCAGCTACATCACCGGCGAAACCATCGAGGTCAACGGCGGCATGTTGATGGATTGAGCGCGCTGAGAGCGGGGCGAGAATTCCGCCGACGGGTTGGACTGCGGTTGCTTCCGTGCGTTGGACGAAAATTTTTAGTGTTGACAAAATTCGCGGCGTCGTGGTTTATTTTACCTTTGTTCGGAACTGAGGCCGAACTGACGATGGTTAGAAACAGATGGCAGCTTTCACAACACGGTGGCGCACGGCGCTGTGGGCGCTGGTTGTCGTTGGCCTCGGAACGAACCTTGCCTGCTCGATAAGGCCGCGGCACGATCCGGCTTCCCCAGCCTACAACACTTCTCCGGTTTTTACCCCGGCGCATCCGACGCTGCTCAGCGCGATCCAGGATTACTTTGACATTGCTCCGGCGCCCGCCAAGCAGCCGATCGCGTTCACGCACAAGGTCCACTTGGCGCACGGAATGCAATGCACGGATTGTCACGCCGGCGTGGACCAAGGGCCGGACGCCAGCCTGCCGAGCGTCAAGCTCTGCATGGCCTGCCATCAGGTGATTGACACTAACAATCCCCAAATCAAAAAGATTGCCGCCTATTATGCGAAAGGAGAAGACATTCCCTGGCAGCGCGTTTATTGGTTTTATCCCTCGGCGCACGTCTGGTTCTGGCACGCGCCGCACATTCAAGCCGGCATTAGCTGCGCCACTTGCCACGGCGATATGCGCCAGCAGACCGTGGCGGTGCGAAAAGTGAATTTGACGATGGGCTTCTGCCTGAATTGCCATCGCATGAAACACGCGCCGGTGGATTGCACCACCTGCCACTTCTAGCTTATGGAACGACGCGACTTCTTGAAAATTTCGGCCGTAAGCGGCGCCACCGCAGCACTGGATGCGTGTGGCAAGCCGGAACGTCAACTCGTCCGATTTATTCCGGAGACCGATTTGATTCCGGGCATCGCGGTTTGGCGACCGAGCGTTTGCGTGATGTGCCCGGCGGGCTGCGGCACCACGGTCCGCGTGATGGAAGGTGAAGCGGAAGTCACGCGCCACGGGCAGCTCGGGCTCATCAAGATGGGCTTGGCGAAAAAGATTGAAGGGAATCCCGACCACCCGGTGAACCACGGCAAGCTCTGCCCGCGTGGACAATCGTCGCTTCAGGTGACTTATCATCCCGACCGGATTCGGCATCCGCTCAAGCGAGTGGGCGCGCGGGGCGCGGGGGAGTTCCAAGAAGTGAGCTGGGAGGCGGGGATTCAGGAGTTGGTGACGCGGCTCTCGGCCATGGATTCCGCGCCGGCAGGTCAGGGGCTGCTCATTGTGGCTCGGCCGGTGCGCGGCCAGCGGCGCGTGCTGCTGGAAAATTTTGCCAAGGCTTTGGGAGCGCCTCCGCCGATCTTCTACCAATTTTATGAGGACGCCCTGCTGCGTCGGGCCAACGCGCTCAGCTTTGGTCACGCCCAGCTTCCCACGTTTGACCTGGCACATTCCAATTATGTTCTGTGTTTTGGAGCGGATTTTCTGGGGACGTGGAACTCGCCGGTTGCCCAGAATGTGGCTTATGGCGAGATGCGCCAGGGCCGTCCGAATGTCCGAGGCAGGCTGGTTCAAATTGAGCCGCGCATGTCCGCGACCGGCGCCAACGCCGACCAATGGATTGCCGCCCCGCCGGGAAGCGAGGGTCTGATCGCCCTGGCCCTCGCGCAGGTGATGCTGGCGGAGAACCTCCGACCCGCTTCCGCCGCCGGCCAAGCGGGCGCGCTGATTGAGGGATGGGCGACGGGATTGAAGGATGCGACGCCGGAAAAGGTGGAGCGGAAGACCGGCGTTCCCGCCGCAACCCTTCGCCGCCTGGCGCGCGAGTTGGCCGCCAACCCACCCGCGGTCGTCATCATCGGCGATGCGCCGCTCGCTCAAAGTAACGGCCTGTTCAATGCCCTGGCCGTCAATGCCCTTAACGCCTTGCTTGGGAGCGTGGAACAACCGGGCGGACTCACCTTCACGCCCGCGCCGCCAGGCATGGCGGCCGCGCAAGGCTTGCCCGCCCAACCTACGAGCGCCTATGCCAGTTTGAGGGCGCGGCTGGGTTTGTCCAAACCCGCGCCGCCGTCGCCGCCTCAGCTTTTGCTGCTCGATGGCGCGAACCCTGTTTATGCGTTGCCGGATGCCGGCGTGAAAGAGGCTATCGCCAAGATTCCGTTTATCGCGAGCTTCGGCAACTTTGTGGATGAAACCAGCGTTTTTGCCGACTTGATTCTGCCCGACCATACGCCGCTCGAATCCTGGATGGACGACGTTCCTGAATCGGGGTCGCTGGAGGCTGTGGCGAGCCTCGCGCCGCCCACCATGAAGCCCTTGCACCATACGCGGGCCATGCCGGACGTCCTGCTGGAAGCGGCCCAGAAGCTGGGCGGCAGCGTCAGTAAGTCGCTGCCCTGGACGAGCTACGAAGAGATGCTGCGGTCGACCTATGCCCCGTTGCAAAAGGAAAAAGGTTCCATCCAAGCCTCGAGTACAGAGGAGTTTTGGTCGGCGGCGCGCAAACAGGGTGGATGGTGGAGTTCCGAAGTTGTGGCGCCGGGCCAACGACCTCCGACGGTGGGCGCAGCGGCTCGCGCCGTGCAAGAAGCGCAATTTGCTGGCAGCGCGGAGGAGTTTCCTTTCTTCTTCCTTCCTTATGAGTCGCAACAATTTTTGGACGGCGCACTCGCCAATTTGCCCTGGCTGCAGGAAATGCCGGAGGTGCTTTCCACGGTGATGTGGGGAAGCTGGGTGGAGATCAATCCCGCCACCGCCAGCCGATTGGGGATTGAGCAAGGGGATCTGGTGGAGGTCAGTTCGGCGCGCGGGTCGGTGAGGGCGCCGGCCTTAATCTTCCCCGGCATTGCTCCCGACATGGTAGCCATGCCCGCCGGCCAGGGACATGAGCAGTACACGCGCTATGCGACGGGTCGCGGCGCCAACCCGTTCAAGATTCTTGCTTCTGTGGTCGAGCCGGAGACGGGTTCGCTGGCGTGGGCGGCGACGCGGGTCAGGATTGCGCGCGTGGGCAAAGGCAAGCTGGCCTTGTTCGGGGGTAGCTTGCGCGAATGGCCCCGCGAGTTCGAAAAAAGGTAAGGGCGGAATCACGCCGGGATCGAGAAGAAAAACGGAGGTCGGAGCATGGCACGTCAGTGGGGCATGGTGGTTGACCTGGATCGTTGCACCGGCTGCGAGGCCTGCGTAGTCGCTTGTCACGCTGAGAACAACATCGCCACGGTCGGCGAGGATCAGGCGGCGCGCGGGCGCGCCATGCACTGGATGCGCGTGGAACGATACTGGGAGGGCAATTTCCCCAATGTGCGGGTGACGTATCGTCCCGTCTTCTGCCAGCAGTGCGGCGACGCGCCGTGCGAATCCGTCTGCCCCACCTACGCCAGTTACCACAACCCGGAAGGGTTGAATGCCCAAATTTACAATCGGTGCATCGGCACGCGGTATTGCGGCAATGCTTGCCCCTACAATGTGCGCTTCTTCAATTTTTACAATCCGGTGTGGGACAAGCCTCTCAATCTCCAACTCAACCCGGACGTTTCCGTGCGGTCGGTGGGGATTATGGAGAAATGCACGTTTTGCATTCAGCGGATCAAGGTGGCGGAATTCCGCGCGCAGGCCGAGAAGCGGCCGCTCAAGGATGAGGAGTTCAATCCGGCGTGTGTCCAATCTTGCCCGCCCAAAGCGATGGTGTTCGGGGACTTGGACGACCCCACGAGCGAGGTCTCGCGCTTGGCGCAGTCCAACCGCTCTACGCGGCTGCTGGAAGAAGTTGGAACGTTGCCGAACGTGATTTATCTGAGGAGCGTGTCTTAAATGGCGGCGCATTCGCCGGAAAAATTAAACGAGGATGTCCTGCGGCCGCTGGTCCGCACGTCATGGCGCTTTTATCTGACGGGCGGAATTTTGGCGAGCATTGTCCTGGCGGCACTCGCGGCCTTTATCTATCAGGTATATACGGGCATTGGTGTTTCGGGCCTCGACCGACCGGTTTTTTGGGGATTTTATATCACCAATTTCGTCTTTTGGATCGGCATCAGCCATGCCGGAACGCTGATTTCGGCGATTTTACGCCTCACCGACGCGCGCTGGCGGCGGCCCGTGACCCGTTGCGCGGAAGCCATCACCGTGTTTGCCTTGTTGATTGGCGGCATGTTCCCCATCATTCACCTGGGGCGTCCCTACTTGTTCTTTTGGCTCTTTCCCTATCCGAGCGAGCGGGGCATTTGGCCGAATTTCCACTCTCCGCTGCTTTGGGATGCCTTCGCCATTAGCACCTATCTGACGGGCAGCAGCATTTTCCTCTATTTGCCAACCATTCCCGACTTCGCGCTGGTGCGGGACAAGGCCCAGGGCTGGCGAAAAAAGTTCTACGGATTTTTGTCGCTTGGCTGGACCGGCACGCCGAAGCAGTGGCATCGCTTGGAAATGGCCATGCGCATTATGGCGGTGGTGATTTTGCCGGTGGCCGTCTCCGTGCACACGATTGTTTCTTGGGATTTCGCCATGGCGCCGGTGCCGATGTGGCACTCCACGGTGTTTGGCCCGTATTTTGTTGCGGGCGCCATTTTCAGTGGCATTGCCGCGCTCATCATTGCCATGGCCATCCTCCGCAAAGCGTTTCACCTGGAGGAATATCTGACGCCGTTCCACTTTGACAAGCTGGGCAAGCTGCTGCTGATGATGAGCCTGGTGTGGGCGTACTTTATCATCGCCGAACGGTTGACGGTTTGGTACGGCAACGAGTCGCCGGAGATGGCGGTTTACTGGTCCACCCAGCAGGGGCGCTTTACGCATCTATTCTGGTTCATGGTGATTTGCAACCTGGCGGTGCCGTTCTTGATTCTTTCCATCAAGCAATTTCGCAACACCATTACTGGTCCGGTGATTGCCTCCACCACGGTCGTTATTGGCATGTGGATTGAGCGGTTCTTGATTATCGTCCCGCCGCTCGAGCGAAAGTATTTGCCGTATAGCTGGGGCACTTACCGGCCCTCCTGGGTTGAAATCACGATTACGGCAGGCACCTTCGCGGCGATGGCTTTGCTCTACATGATCTTTTCGAAGCTGGTGCCGATCATTTCAGTATGGGAGATGAAGTTGGGCTGGCAGCAGGAAGGCGAAGTACCTCGGGCGGTCGCCTCCCAGGCTCCGCTGCCGCAATTGGCGCCGAGGGCCGACCTGCCGGCGGCGGGGAACTGAAGCGCACCGGGTCTCGGCCGGCCGCGAAGGCCCGGCGTGAAGTCAACAAGGAAGGAAGCTATGAGAGCCGTCTATGGTCTTTATCCCGATCCGGCAGCGGCCGAGCGCGCCATGAAACGCCTTCGCGCCAGCGGTTCGACGCTCGGCTTCGATGCGCGCCACATCTGCTTGGCGGCTTCCGAGCCGCTGGACGAATTCGATCTTGGCTGGAAGGACCAGAAAACGCCCATGCCGTGGCTGGCGGCCTTGGGAGGGTTGATTGGCGGCACTTCCGGTTATTTCTTGGTTTCTCTGACGCAACGGGCCTATCCGCTGCCCACCGGCAACATGCCGATTGTGGCTCTTTGGCCGACCGGCATCGTGGTTTATGAAATGACCATGTTGGGCGCCATCTTGACGACGTTCATCTCATTGCTCGTGAGCGCGCGCCTGCCCCATTGGAGCAAAGGGGTGTACGATCCCGCCGTCTCGGAGGGTAAAATCCTTGTGGGGGTCGTGAACCCCAGCCAGGCGACGCATGACGAGCTGGTCAAGACCCTTCGGGAAGCAGGTGCAGAAGAGGTGAAAGATTTTCCGTCAAGTTAGGCCGCTCCACGCCATCTAACTATCTATGGAGGAAATGATGCAAAAAAATCCTAACCGACGTTGGTTCGAAGCCGCTGCCGTGGCCGTAGCGGTGATGTTCCCGCTGTTGCTGGTGGCGGCGGCCAAAAAGGGATCTTCCGCCTCCAGCGGCTCGGTGAAAAAGGGCAAGGCCCTTTTCGACCAAAATTGCAGCCTGTGCCACTTCCCCAATCAAACCACCACCAAAATCGGGCCAGGCTTGAAGGGTCTGTTCAAGCGCAAAACCCTTCCCATCAGCCATAAGCCGGTGACGGTGGCCAACGTGCGCGACCAAATCTTGAATGGAAGTCCGTCCGCCAAGCCGATGCCTATGCCTTCCTTCAAATCCAAGTTGAGCGCGAAGGACATCGCCGATCTGATCGCCTACCTGAAAACGCTCTGAGGTTCGCAAAACGGGACGGGCTTGGGCAATTTGTTGGGGCGGGCGTTCGCTCGACGCGCGGCGGACGGAAGCTCGGCGCGGTCGCTGCCGAAGCCCCGGCTTGTGGTGCGTGCTTTCGCTTACCCTTCGCTCACCGCGCCCATTCGGAAGTGGCAACCTGGGTGGTGATTAATCGCCCACCGGCGGCCACCACCTCCTCGATGGATCGTCGCCCGCCTTCGGGCGTAATGGCCCGGATAGCGTCGGTCACCAAATCCACCTGAAAGCCTCGCTGCAGCAGAGAGCGCGCGGTGCTTTGGACGCAATAATCCGTCGCCACACCAAAAACCACGAAGCGGCGCGGCGCGAGCCCGCGAAGGATGGCGTCAAAGTTCACATTGGTGGTGGCGTCATATTCTTGCTTTTCAATCACCATCTGGCGCGGCCAGGTTTCGGGCTGCGAGAACGCGCCCGGACGGTTCGGAACAATCATGGCATCCGGCAAATCGGTTGCCGGAATGCGGCGTTGGCCGGGCGTTCCGACCACGCAGTGTGGCGGCCATTCGCGGAAAGAAGGGTCATCCGAGGGATGAGCGTCGGCCGAGGAGAGCAGGGGGATGCCGCGCTCGACGGCAAAGCGAACCAATTTTTCGAGGTTCGGAATGATACGCTCGGCGCCCGGGACGTAGAGGCTGCCGGTGGGTAGCATGAAATCGGCCTGAGTATCCACGTCGAAGAAGGCGACCGAGACTCCCATGTTGGTCTCCCGTCAGGGGCTAGCGGACGGCGCGGAGGGCTGCAGGTGCTCTTCCCGCACCTGCTCGAGCAACCGCTCAAGAGCCGGGCTTTTCCGCACCGGATAGCGAGGCGCGTTGTGGAGGGCATGATAGGCCACGGGCAGGCGATCGAGTTCGCGGAGGGTGCGCGTCCGAAGTTCCGCCGTCGGCGCGGGCGCCGTCAGGCGCCGTCCCTCCCGCATGGCGGGCTGAAGTAGCGGCGTTCCTTCAGGAAAATTTTCCGTGGCACGCGCAAGAACGTCGTAAGCGTAGGGTCCAAGGCGCGGGAAACGGAAAATTTGCTTTTTACCCGGTGAATAGACCTTTTCCTCGCTGAGTTTGGTTTGGTACTCCCGACGTCCGTTTTGTTCAGTTTCGACCAATTTATAAACCACGCCCAGCGCGGGAAAATCTTTGGAGGTGGCGAGTTCGGTCCCAACGCCGAAGGCGTCAATCGGTGCTCCCTCCCGCACGAGGCTTTCGATCTTCTCTTCGTTTAGATCGCCACTGGCCACAATGATGGTGCTCTGCAGGCCGCCTTGGTCGAGAATCTTGCGGACTTGTCGGCTTTTCTCGAGCAGATTGCCGCTGTCCAACCGCACGCCGGCGATTTTTCTGCCGAGCGAAACGGCCGTGCGCGCTCCCATGAGCGAATCATAGGTATCAATCAAAAGGATGGCGTTCTCCGGAAAGGTTTGGGTCAGCGCTTCAAAGCTTTCCCGCTCGCTGGGAAAGATTTGCGTCCAGGAATGCGCGGCGGTGCCCGCCAGGGGGATGTTGTAGCGCCGTCCGGCCTCCACATTGGAGGTGGCGGCGCAGCCGCCGACATAGGCGGCGCGAGCGGCACGCACGCCCGCTTCGGGGCCGTGGGCGCGGCGCGTGCCAAACTCCAACACAGCCCGCCCCGCCGCCGCGCGAACCACGCGCGCCGCCTTTGAGGCAATCAACGTTTCAAAGTTGATAACCGAGAGCAGATAAGTCTCGACGATTTGCGCTTCAAGAATCGGGGCCGTCACCTGCAGAATCGGCTCCTCGGCAAAGATGAGCGAGCCTTCCGGAACCGCCATGACGTCGCCGCCAAAACGAAACGCTTTCAAATAATCAAAAAACGAGCTCGACACGCTTTGGAAGACAGGTTGGGAGCGGAGAAACCGAATGTCGTCGTCGGTGAAGTGGAGATTTTCCAGATAGTCGAGCGCAGCTTCAATTCCCGCCGCGACCAAATAAGCCCGGCTGGGCGGCAAATGGCGCACAAAAAGTTCAAACGTGGCCCGGCAGTTGACGCGGTGCTCAAAATAACCGGCCGCCATCGTCAGCTCGTAGAGGTCAACCAGAAGCGCCGATGGGGTTTCGCTGCGTTCCATGATGGATGATCAAGCCGGTCGGGCCGGCGGACCCGCGTGTCCGCACTGCCGCTCCTACCGGCCCCTTCTTGCGGCGGCCTCACGGGCGACGGTCGCAGGGCGTCACTTTGATTCCCGAGCCCGGTTGCCCTCTTTGGCGCCTGCCCGCGAATTCGCCTCGCCCGCAGTTCGACGCGGAGAGAATTCAGGGTTCACTCCGTGCAACCCGCGGGATCGGGGCGCGGTATTCCCAATCTGAGGTCACGGCCACCTTGTAGCGAAATAGCTTGCAGGCCGTGCAAAGCTGCGCTCGCAAGAACCGCGTCGGCAAGTCCTGCCAGCGATGCGGGCAACTTCCCGCCAGCGGTTTCTCGAACTCGGCCACGCCGAGGTCAAGGTTCGTTCTCATCCGCATCCTCAAGAGCCGAGAGCGGAGGCGCGAAGCTTCGTGGGCCTCTCTCGGTCTATTCTGATTTTACCCTAACCAAGACCACGCCGTGACGTGGAACCTGGGCCGTGTAGCTGCCGTGAAAGGTTCCGAGATTTTTGTGCAGCCACAGGTCGCGCACCGAGACTGAGGGCCCCAGGCCCAACTGTTTGAACTTGACCGTCACGGGCATGGTGGATTCGCCGGCATTGAACAATCCGACGCCATAGCTGCCGTCCGCAAGCGGCTTGGCCCAAACCTCGAGCGGCCCTTCCTGGCTGATCCGATATCCTTCCACGCCCTTTGGGTCCTGATCGAGAGCAATCACTTCCTTGTTCGTCAGGATGGAAAGGATCTGGGGCGACATGTGCGTCAGATCGTTGCCGGCAATCAGGGGCGCCGCCAAAAGGCACCACAGGCTCATGTGGAACTTATCTTCGGTAAGGCTCATGCGGCCGTTGCCGACTTCCAGCATGTCGGGGTCATTCCAGTGGCCGGGGCCAGCGTATTTGCCGAGACCTTGCTGCCCAAAGCCGATGAAGACCATGCGGGTAAAATTCGGTTGGATGTCGCCGGTGGTTCGCCAGAGATTCGCTCCCACCGACGGTCCCCATTGCCACACGCGATTCATGCCGTATTGACAAAGGCTGAAGACAATGGGGCGGCCGGTTTTGACCAAGGCGTCGTGCATTTGTTTATAGACGCGGGGCATGGCGGAGAGCGGATAGATTTCCCGCGCGCTGCACCAATCGTACTTGAGATAATCAATGCCCCACCGCGCGTAGGTATCCGCATCCTGCTGGACGTGGCCGTAGCTGCCGGTGTAGCCGGCGCAGGTTTTGGGGCCGGGCGAGGAATAAATGCCCAGTTTCAATCCCAGGCTGTGAACGTAATCGGCAAGCGCCTTCATGTTGGGAAAACGGCTGTTGGGGTGAATAAAGCCTTTGGCGTCGCGCTGGCCCTGCCAACAATCGTCAATGTTGACGTAGGTATAACCCGCCGCCTTCATGCCATTGGTGGCCATGGCCTTGGCCTGGGCGCGCACGACGGCCTCGCTGACCGTGCAGTGAAAATGATTCCAACTATTCCAACCCATGGGCGGCGTGGCCGCCAACGGGACGCTCTGCGCCTGAGCCGCGCCCACGCCGAGGGCCAGCGCCAACACCACGCCGAACCATGCCTGCTTCGACCGTTTTTGGAATTGTTTCATGTGAAACATCCTTTCCCCCAATAAGAGTTATCAAGTGACTGGCAGAGGCGTAGTGTAATACCGCTTTCGCCTCGAAGTCCAACGGAGAAATAGCGCGCGAGCAGGTATTCGGCCATGATGCGGACACCTGCCCATGCCGGCGCGGGGCTTCACCCGAGCGCGTTTTTCCACCACTCGATGGCCTGAAGCCAGAGACCCTTCGATGCCGGGTCGCTCGGAACCGACTCGGCAAAGCGAAGCAGCGCTTCGGTTGCGCTCGCGTCATCCAAGGCAATCGAGCGGGGCAAGAACGGGGCAAGGCGAAAATAAGCGCCAGTGGCGGAATCCTGCGAGCGGCCGACGTTCAGGATCCGCCGGCACTGGTAATCGGCAACCTCCATCATTCCGTCGAGCACGAGATCCGGAAACACCTTGTGGCACAGCCACTGCACATCCCCCCAATTCATGGATTGGCCCCGGATAAAATTCCGATTCTCTCCGGTGCCGAGTGAAAAGAGCCGGACATTTTGGAGAGCTTGGCCGCCGGTGTCGGCATCGAGCGCTTGGGCGAGCGCAGCCATGCTCGGATTGTTCGCCACCATGCCGCCGTCAATGAACCCTTGATAGACTGGCAAATAAGTGGGAGCGGCGGTGGTGCGCAGTGCCACGTCCACAACCGGTTGTTCCAAGTCGGGATTGGGGCGGCCACGATTGAACTCAAAGTTATTAAAAAATTTGGGCTTCCACAAGACAACGTTTTGCTCCACGCCGGCAAGCTCAAAGGTCGGCACCAAGACTTTACGGGGAATGTCCCCGAGCCTGGGATCTTTACGGTTGAGGGCAGCGTCAAAGGTCTGCTGCAAGATTCTTTTGAGGGCCGTGTTGGAGTAGCGGGCTCGGACAAGTCCAACGGCCTGGCGAAACCATCGGCAGCGGCTAGGAAAAATTTGCTCGGCGTGGTCGCGGTAGAGCGCCACCAACTCGGCGGGTGCAAGGCCCGAAGCCAGCCCCAGCGCAAGGATGGCACCTGTTGAAGTTCCGGCAAATAACCGGACGTTGGAAATGAAACGCTGAAAGCCTTGCGCCGAGAGGCTGGCCTCGAGCATCTCGAGCAGCTTGGCGGCGTAAAGGCCCCGCACGCCACCTCCATCTACGCTGAGGATGAGATAGGGATGTCTTAGGCTGGGCGATGACGATGGGCCGTCGGTTTCGGGCGAAGGTACCATTCGATCCTCCCGCGTGTGGTTGGGATTATCGCACTCCACGTCGCCTTGAGCGACCTCTTTATACCGGCGCCTCTTGGGCGGGGGCTTAAGCGCGCCACGGGCCGAGATCAAGGTCGCGGTTGCGGGTCAGGGCTGAAGTGGCTCGCCGGCGCGAAAGGTCGGCGCGGACCCCACCATTGAGCCGCAGCGGCTCGGCCACTCCGTACCACCGTCGAGCGTGTATCATTAGATTGAGGGTCGAGGCGAGCTGCGGCCAGGCGGTCGAGAACGGCTCACCGGGCACGAGCGCGACGCGAGATATGCGGAGCGACGGAGCGAAACCGCTCGGCGGGGAGACGAGGCATTGTCATCCCGCGCAGGTTGGACATCCGTCGGGTAAGCAAGCGAGGCAATCCGTGAATACCAGTTCTGATCGGCGGCGTATTGCGGTCATTGGGGGAGGTATTTCCGGGCTGGCCGCGGCCTACGAGCTGACTCGTGCGCGGCGGGCGGGCGCTCCGATTGAAGAATGTCTCTTTGAAGCTAGCCCTCGCCTGGGCGGAGTAATTCGCACCGAGCGGCAAGACGGTTTTATCCTCGAAGGCGGGCCCGACAGCTTTTTAACCGAAAAACCGGATGCTGCGGAACTCGCGCGGGAGCTGGGGCTCGGCTCGGCCCTGGTCGGTTCCAACGACCGCGAGCGGCAGACTTATATCCTGCATCGCGGGCGGCTGGTCCCGCTGCCGGACGGCATGATGCTCATGGTGCCGACACGTCTGTGGCCCGCACTCACCACGCCGCTCATTTCCTTCACGGGGAAACTGGCTGTTGCCCGAGAGCGGTTCCAAAGGATCCAACCTGCCCTCCGCCGCGACGAAGATGAAACGGTAGCCAGTTTTGTGCGGCGACACTTTGGCCAAGAGATTCTCGAAAATATCGCGGATCCGTTATTGGCCGGTGTCTATGGCGGTGACAGTGAAACGCTGAGCGCGCCGGCAACGCTGCCGCGCTTTTGGGAGATGGAACAAAAGCATGGGAGTTTGGTGAAGGCGGCGCTCGAAGCTCGGCGAAGACGACGCGCCTCGGGGCGAGGAAGCGCGGAGTCGCATCCTTTGTTTACAACCCCGCAGGGTGGGTTGGAGCAATTGGTCCAGCGACTGGCGCAGGAACTTGAGCCGAGCAAGGTATTGTTGGGGCGAAAGGTGGCGGCGCTTGAGCCCGCGCAAGACAGCGGAGGCGGTTATCTTGTGCGCCTCGAGGGCGAAGAGCCTTACGCGGCGGAGGCGGTGATTCTGGCGCTGCCGGCGCACGAGGTGGTGCGCTTGGCGCGGCGGCTCGAACCCGCGATTGAGGGGCTCGAGGCCGTGCCGTACAGCTCGGCTGTGACGGTTTCGCTCGCCTACGCGAAGAAAGATCGGTTGCCGCCGGGTTTTGGTTTTCTGGCGCCGAAAAAGGAAGGGCGAAGAATGCTGGCCTGCACGTTTGTCCACGCAAAGTTTCCGGGACGAGCACCAGAAGGTCGGGCTCTGCTGCGCTGCTTCTTCGGTGGGGCGCGCGACCCGGCGGTGGTGAGCCTGAACGATGCCGAACTGGTGGACATCGCATGCGAGGAATTACGGGCGATTTTGAGCCTAAGAGCCTCGCCGCTTTTCGCCCGGGTCTTCCGGTCGCCCCGCGCCATGCCGCAATACACGGTGGGACATGCGGCGCGGATTCGACAAATTCAGGAACGGCTCCGCCCGGAACGCGGCCTGTTCCTGGCAGGCAATGCGTACGCCGGCATCGGCATTCCGGATTGCATCCGCAGTGGAGGCGAGGCCGCGCGACGCGCGGTCGAGGCAGTTTGCTCCGACCAACGGGCGGCGGAGAGCGGAGCGCGAGCCGGGGGATGAAAATTTTCCGGCTTCGCCGCTTGGCATCCCGCGCGATTGTGGTATCATTTTCAATTTCGTGAAGTTCGAGTTTGCCGATTAAGAGCTCTTCGCCCCGAGGAGACGCTTCGGGAACCTGGGCAGGCGGCAAAGCCAGGAAACGAAAGAGGCGAAGCAACGCCGGGCCGCAAGAGCCGAAACAACAAGAAAGAGCCTGAGGGAAGGTCGCGTGGAAATTTGGCCCATCGTGGTTTACTTCTTCCTGACCCTGGCGATTGTCGTAGGGATGATGGCAGTGTCTTATGTTCTCGGCCAGCGGCACCGGGAGCGCGCCACGGGCGCGCCCTATGAGGCGGGGATTGTTTCAGAAGGCTCGGCGCAGGTTCGCTTCTCCGCCAAATTCTATCTCACGGCGATGTTTTTCGTGATTTTTGATTTGGAATCCATTTTCATTTACGCCTGGGCCGTCTCCGCCTCAACGCTGGGATGGAGCGGATATATCGAGATGGTGGTTTTCATTGTGATTTTGGTGGCGACGCTGATTTATCTGTGGCGGATGGGAGGGCTCGACTGGGCGCCCAAATCTCGACGCCGGCAGCCCTGAGAAGCGAGGCGACATGAACTGGACCCTCACCAAGCCGGAAGGCGCGACGCCCGCTCACGCGGCGAGTGACCGGCTGGAGGAGCATGTCCAAAAGACGGTGATTCTTTCACGGCTTCAGGATTTGGTGGCGTGGGGCCGAAAAAATTCCATCTGGCCCTTCGCCTTCGGCCTTTCCTGCTGCTTTGTGGAAATGGCCACCAGCATCACCAGCCGGTACGATATTGCGCGCTTTGGCGCCGAAGTCATTCGCGGCACGCCGCGCGAAGCCGATCTCATGGTGATTGCGGGAACCCCCTTCATCAAGATGGCGCCGGTCATTCAGCGGCTTTACGAGCAGATGATGGAGCCGCGCTGGGTGATTTCGATGGGGTCGTGCGCGAATTCGGGCGGAATGTACGACATCTATAGCGTGGTGCAGGGCGTGGATAAATTCCTGCCCGTGGACGTTTACGTTCCGGGTTGTCCGCCGCGGCCGGATGCGTTTCTCGAAGGGGTCGTGCTGTTGAGCAAGCTGGTGGGAAATGAGAAGCGGCCGTTGAGCTGGGTGCTGGGCCCGCAGGGCGTGGAGCGGCTGCCCATGCCCGCCGAGCGCGATCTGCGCCGCGCCGAACGGCAGAAACTGGTGGAGCTTCGGCCGCCGGATGAAGTCTGAGTTTTCTCTGATCGTATGATTGCCAACGCAACCATTCTGGACGATCTGCGCACGCGCTTCGGCGAAGACTCGGTCACGCCGCAAGCGACGCGCGATGAGATACCGACCTTCTGGACCGACGGGCGACACCTTCGCGACGTTCTCCGGTACCTAAAGCACGAGGTGGCGCAACCCTATCGAATGCTTTACGACCTCACGGCGATTGACGAGCGAGTCCGCCAACACCGCGACGGCGAGCCGACAAGCGATTTCACCGTCGTCTATCACCTGCTGTCGTTTGACCGCAACGAATACTTGCGGATCAAAGTTCCCTTATCGGGCGAGACGCCGAGCGTGCCGACCATCACCGAGCTTTGGCCCGCCGCCAATTGGTACGAGCGGGAAGTGTGGGACATGTTCGGGGTGGAGTTTGACGGGCACCCGTTTCTGCAACGGATTCTGATGCCAAAGACGTGGGTGGGCCATCCGCTGCGCAAGGACCATCCGGCACGCGCCACGGAGATCGGCCCGTTCCAACAGCCTCCGGAAAAAGTGGATCGAGAACAGGAGGCGCTTCGCTTTCGCCCCGAGGATTGGGGGATGAAGCGGGAATCCGAAGATTCGGATTTCATTTTTCTGAACGTGGGGCCGCAACATCCGGGCACGCACGGCGTGATTCGCATTGTGCTGCAACTGGACGGCGAAGAGATTGTGGACGCGGTGCCCGAGATCGGCTTTCACCACCGCGGCGCCGAGAAGATGGGCGAGCGGCAGACCTGGCACACCTTCATTCCCTACACGGACCGCGTGGACTATTTGGGTGGGGTCCTCAACGAGTTGGCCTACTTGACGGCGGTGGAAAAGCTGGCCGGAATTGCTGTGCCCCCGCGCGCGCAGGTGATCCGCGTGATGATGGTGGAATTGTTCCGGATCATCAGCCACCTGGTGTGGTACGGCACGTTTGCGCAGGACCTGGGACAGATGTCGCCGGTGTTCTACACGTTCAACGACCGCGAGCGGGCGTTTGACATCATCGAGGCGGTTTGCGGCGCGCGAATGCACCCGGTCTGGTTTCGCATTGGCGGGGTGGCGCAGGACTTGCCCAAGGGCTGGGACAAGATGTTCCGCGACTTTGTAGCCTATCTGCCACGGCGACTCGACGAATACGACCGCGAGGTGATGAAAAACAGGATTTTCAAAGCGCGAACGGTCGGCGTGGGCGAGATAACGCGCGAGGAGGCCATCGAGTGGGGCATCACCGGCCCCATGCTCCGCGCCTGCGGCGTGGAATGGGACTTCCGCAAAAAGCAACCCTATTCGGGCTATGAGAATTTTGAGTTTGAGATTCCCACGGCGCAGCGCGGCGACTGTTACGACCGCGCCGTGGTGCGCGTGGCGGAGATGCGCCAAAGCCTGCGGATCATCGAGCAATGCGTGAACAACATGCCGGAGGGCCACTATACCTCCGAGCATCCGCTCTCGACGCCGCCGCTCAAAGAGCGGACGATGCACGATATTGAAACCCTCATCACGCACTTTTTGAACGTCAGTTGGGGTCCCGTGATTCCGCCCGGCGAGGCGCTGGGCGCGAACGAAGCGGCCAAGGGCAACAACGGCTACTACCTGGTGAGTGACGGAGCGACGTGGTCTTATCGGACGCGGATTCGCGCCCCCTCCTTTGCCCACATGCAGGCGCTCCCGTTGATGTGCCGAGGCCTGATGATTCCCGATCTGCTGGCCATTCTCGGGAGCATGGATTACGTTTTGGCCGATATTGACCGATAGGAGAGGCTGGCCGTGCTGAGCCCGGAAGAACGGCACGAAATTGAAGAGGAACTGGAACGCTACCCTACCAAGCGGGCCGTTTCGATTGACGCGTTGCGCATCGTCCAGCGGCGGCGCGGCTGGGTTTCCGATGAAGCCCTGCGCGATGTCGCCGAGCTGCTGGAGGTTTCGGTGGACGAGATGGACAGCGTGGCGACGTTTTACAATTTGATTTTTCGCAAGCCGGTCGGGCGGCACGTCATCATGGTCTGCGACAGCGTGAGTTGTTGGATTATGGGCTACGACCGCATCCGCGAGCATCTGACAAAGCGCCTGGGCATTCAACTGGGCGAGACGACCCCCGATGGCCGCTTCACGCTGCTGCCCATCGTCTGCCTGGGAACCTGCGACCACGCGCCGGCGATGATGGTGGATCAGCATCTGCACCGCGACCTCAGCCCGGAAAAGATTGACGGCATTTTGGCCGAGTACCCGTAGGCGGCGGAAGGTTTCATGGAAAAGGTCCTCACACGATACATTCAGCCCGATGGCGTGCCGCTCGACGCGCGAGCCTATGAGCAAGCCGGAGGATACCAGAGCGTCCCCAAGGCGCTGAAGATGGCGCCCAAGGAGGTGACGGAAATCGTCAAGCAGTCCAACCTGCGCGGCCGCGGCGGCGCCGGCTTCCCGACCGGCATGAAGTGGACCTTTGTCCCGACCGGTCCCAATGCTCCGCATCCCAAATATTTGTGCGCTAATGCGGACGAAATGGAGCCGGGAACCTTCAAGGACCGGTTGCTGCTCGAGTCCGCGCCCCACCAGTTAATCGAAGGAATGATTGTGGCGGCCTACGCTATCGAGGCCGACGTCGCGTACATCTTTGTCCGCGGCGAGTACGTTTTGGCCATTGAACGGCTGCAGAAGGCGGTGGCGGAAGCCTACAACGCCGGCTATTTGGGCCAAAACATCCTGGGTTCGGGCTTTAGCCTCCAGATGTACGTCCACGCTAGCGGCGGCCGCTACATGTGCGGAGAAGAAACCGGCCTGCTGAATGCGCTTGAAGGCAAACGCGCCAACCCGCGAACCAAGCCGCCCTTCCCACAAGTTTCCGGGTTGTTTGGCAAGCCGACCATCGTGCAAAACGTGGAAACGCTCTCCAACCTGCCGCACATCCTTAACCACGGCCCGGAGTGGTTTAAGGGATTGAGCAAAAGCGAAGATGCGGGAACCAAGCTTTACGGCGTGAGCGGCAAAGTCAAGCGTCCGGGCCTGTGGGAATTGCCGATGGGCACCACCATCCGAGAACTTTTGGAGGAACATGCCGGCGGAATGCAGGAAGGGCTGGCGTTCCGCGGCGTTTTGCCGGGCGGCGCTTCAACGGACTTTCTGACGGCCCAACACCTGGACGTGAAGATGGATTTCGGTGGGGTGCAAAAAGCAGGCAGCCGCCTTGGAACCGGAACGATGATTGTCTTGGATGACCGCACCTGCCCGGTGGGGATGGTGCGGAACTTGGAGCACTTCTTCGCGCAGGAATCCTGCGGCTGGTGCACGCCTTGCTGGAGCGGCTTGTCGTGGGCAGAGCAGATTCTGACCAGCATCGAAGAGGGACGCGGTCGGCCCGAGGATTTGGAGGAGCTCGAATTTATCTGCAAATTCTGCGCGCCGGGCAACACCTTTTGCGCGCTCGCGCCCGGCGCCGTGGAGCCGCTGCAAAGCGCGCTTAAATATTTCCGGGAAGATTTTGAGCGCCATATCCTGGCGCAGCACTGCCCGTGGAGAACGCATTGACCAAGATTTTTGTGGATGGCAAAGCCTACGAGGTGAAAGCGGACCAAAGTCTGCTGCAAGCCTGCCTGTCGCTGGGGCTCAATTTGCCGTACTTTTGCTGGCATCCGGCGCTCGGCTCGGTGGGCGCGTGCCGTCAGTGCGCGGTGAAGCAATTCCGCGATGAGAAGGATACGCGGGGCCGTCTGGTGATGTCCTGCATGACGCCGGCGGCGGATGGAACGCGAATCTCTATCGAAGACGCCGAGGCCGCAGCCTTTCGGAAAGGAATCATCGAAGGGCTGATGTTGAATCACCCCCACGACTGCCCGGTGTGCGACGAGGGCGGCGAATGCCACTTGCAGGACATGACGGTGATGACCGGCCATGATTATCGCCGCACGCGGTTCCCCAAACGAACGTTTCACAATCAGTACTTGGGGCCACTCATCAACCATGAGATGAACCGCTGCATTCAGTGTTATCGCTGCGTGCGGTATTACCGGGAGTACGCCGGCGGGCACGACTTTGACGCCTTCAGTTCGCGCTCGCAAGTTTACTTTGGGCGCTATCAGGACGGCGTGCTCGAAAACGAATTTGCAGGCAACTTGGTGGAAATCTGTCCGACGGGCGTGTTCACCGACAAGACCCTCAAGCGCCATTACACGCGCAAATGGGATTTGCAATTCGGCCCGTCGGTCTGCGTCCACTGCGGGCTCGGGTGCAATATCAGCGCGGGCGAGCGCTACGGCACGCTGCGGCGGATTGTGAACCGTTACAACGGCGAAGTGAACGGTTATTTTCTGTGCGACCGAGGGCGGTTTGGCTATGAGTTTGTCAACAGCGCGGAGCGGTTGAAGCAGCCGCTGCAGCGGCAAGATGGCAAGTTGCAGCCCATCTCCAAAGCGCGCGCCCTGGAGGCGCTGGCCGGTCTGCTGGCCGACCCCAAGAAGGTCATCGGCATCGGCTCGCCACGCGCCTCGCTCGAAGCGAATTATGCGCTGCGGGCGCTGGTCGGCGCAGACCGCTTTTATACCGGCTTGTCAGCGTCGGCCGCGCGCCTGACGGCCGTGGCGCTGGAGATGCTACGCCGCGGCCCGGCGCGCACGCCCTCGCTGGGCGAGATCGAGCGCGCCGACGCGGTGCTGATTTTGGGCGAAGATGTGACCAACGTCGCGCCGCGCATGGCCTTGGCGCTGCGGCAGTCCGTGCGTCAACAGCCCATGCGAAAAGCCGATCAACTGAAAATCCCGCGTTGGCTGGATCATCCCGTTCGAGAACTTGCGCAAGACCAGAAGGGACCGCTCTATATTGCCACGCCGGCTGCCACACGGCTCGACGACGTGGCCACGGAAACTTACCGTGCCGCCCCGGATAAGATCGCGAGATTAGGTTATGCGGTGGCTCACGCTCTGGACGCGGGGGCACCGGATGTCGCGGGCCTCTCCGAGGCTGAGCGCTCGCTGGCGGCGCGCATTGCCGAAGCGCTGAAGTCGGCTGAAAGACCCTTGGTGGTGAGTGGCCCCAGCTTGAATTCAGAGGCTATTCTTCAAGCGGCCGCGAACGTGGCACGGGCGCTTTCGGCTGCGGGACGAGCCCCCAGCCTGAGTCTGACCGCGCCGGAATGCAACACGCTCGGCGTGACCATGATAGGCGGAGGGAGCCTGGCCGATGCCTTCCAGGCCGTGAAGAGCGGCTCGGCGGATACCGTCATCATCCTTGAAAACGACCTCTACCGGCGCGCGTCGGCGCGGGCCGTGGACGAGTTTTTCAGTTCCGCGAGGCACATCGTCCTTCTCGATTCCGTGACCACGCCGACGGTGCAGAAGGCTGAGCTGGTGTTGCCGGCGGCAACGTTTGCCGAATCCGACGGCACGCTGGTGTCGAGCGAAGGCCGGGCGCAAAGATTCTTTGAGGTTTATCCTCCGGTCGGCGAAATTCAATCCAGTTGGCGATGGCTGCGCGATATCATGATGGCGGCCGGACGGCGCGAGGCCGCCGCTTGGCAGGATTTGGACGCGGTGGTGGCGTCGGTGTCGGACGGTATTCCGGCGCTGGCGGCTGTCGCGCAGGCTGCGCCCTCAGCGTCCTTTCGATTGGCCGGCGCCAAAATTCCCCGCGAGCCGCATCGCTACAGCGGCCGCACCGCCATGCTGGCCAATATCAACGTGAGCGAACCCAAACCGCCCGAGGATTCCGATTCCTCCCTGGCCTTTTCGATGGAGGGCGTGTTCGCTCAACCGCCTGCTTCCTTAATTCCCTTTTTCTGGTCGCCGGGCTGGAACTCGATTCAATCGGTCAACAAGTTTCAGGAGGAAATTGCCGGGCCGTTGCGCGGCGGCGATCCGGGGGTTCGCCTGCTCGAGCCATCGGCCGCCGAGCCGCGCGCTTATTTCACGCCGGCGTCCGAGCCGACGAGCGGAAGCGCGGGTGAGTGGTTGCTGGTGCCTCTATACCACATCTTCGGCTCGGAGGAACTGAGCCGCTTGGCGCCCGGCATTGCTGAACTTTCTCCTCAGCCCTACGTGGCCCTGAACCCGGAAGACGCCAACGCACTGGGCGTCCAAGAGGAAACATCGGTGACGCTGAGCCTTGAATCCGTCTCGAGGACTTTGCCGGTCAAGTTGATGCCGGGGTTGGCGAGAGGTCTGGCCGGGCTGCCCGCGGGCATCTTGCCGATCGAGGGCTCGGGGCTGCCGGCTTGGAGCAGGATTTCGCGCGCATGAACCCGATTGTCAAATCGCTGATCATTCTTTTTCTAGTGATCTTCATCCCGCTCAACGTGGCGGCGGGACTGATTTGGCTGGAACGGCGGTTGCTGGCGCTGTGGCAAGATCGCTACGGTCCGAATCGCGTGGGGCCGTTCGGATTGCTGCAAGTGCTGGCCGACATGATCAAGATTTTCTTTAAGGAAGATTGGATTCCGCCGTTTGCCGATAAGCCCGTCTTTGTGATTGCTCCGGCCGTCATTATGGTGACGGTGCTGATGTCCTACACGGTGGTGCCGTGGGCGCCGGGGGCGACGGTGGCCGACATGAATATCGGCCTGCTTTTCTTCCTGGCCATGTCCTCGCTGGGAGTTTACAGCATTGTGTTGGCGGGGTGGGCTTCGGCCAGCAAATATTCGCTCTTGGGCGGGCTGCGAGCGTCGGCGCAGATGCTCAGCTACGAGGTTTTTATGGGGCTTTCGCTGATGGGCACGGTACTGTTGGCCGGCTCGTTTCGCCTCAGTGACATTGTAGCGGCGCAACGCCACATGTGGTTTGTAATTCCTCAGTTTTTGGGCTTCATTCTGTTTCTCATCGCGGGCCTTGCGGAAACGCGCCGCCTGCCTTTCGATTTGCCGGAGGCGGAAAGCGAGTTGGTGGCGGGGTTCCATTCGGAATATTCCGGCATGAAATTTGGAATGTTTTTTGTGGGAGAATACCTCGGCGTCATTTTGATTTCGGCCATGATCACCGTGCTGTTTTTCGGCGGCTGGCAGGGGCCGTGGTTGCCGCCGATCGTCTGGTTTGTGGTGAAAACGCTGTTCTTTATCTGTTTGTTTATTCTGCTGCGGGCGGCGTTGCCGCGGCCGCGCTTTGACCAGCTCATGTCGTGGGGCTGGAAAATCATGCTGCCGCTCGCGCTTTTGAACCTGCTGGTGACGGGCGCGGTCGTTCTGGCAGCCAGGCCCTGACGCGGTTCAGCCAGGGCAAGCCGCCGGCAGGCGGGCGACAAACGGAAGTGACGTTATGCTCAGCATTCTGAGAACCTTGTGGAACATTTTCCTGCACGCGTTCCAACGGCGTGAGACGGTTCAATACCCGGAGGAGAAGCCGTATCTTCCGCCGCGGCACAAGGGGCGCATCATCCTGACGCGCGACCCGGACGGCGGCGAGCGCTGCGTGGCGTGCTACCTCTGCGCCGTGGCGTGTCCGGTGGCCTGCATTTCGCTGCAAGCGACCGAGGACGAGACGGGGCGGCGCTATCCGGAATTTTTCCGGATTAACTTCTCGCGCTGCATCTTTTGCGGCTATTGCGAAGAGGCCTGTCCAACCTACGCCATTCAACTGACGCCCGACTTTGAGATGGCGGAATATCACCGGCAAAACCTGGTGTATGAAAAGGAAGACTTGCTGATGAGCGGGCCCGGCAAGCGCCCCGGCTATAATTTCTGGCGCGTCTCCGGCGTGAAGATCGGCGGCAAAGACAAAGGCGAAGCGGAAAACGAGGCCCCGCCCGTGGACCTTCATAGTCTGCTTCCGTGAGAACCTGCATATGAATATTCTTTTTTATGTCGCATCGGCGGTGGCGATCATCGCCACGTTTTTAATGCTCACCCGCATGAACGCCGTCCACGCGCTGCTTTACCTGATCGTTTCGCTACTGGCGGTGGCGTTGGTCTTTTACACGCTCGGCGCGCCGTTTGTGGCGGCGCTGGAAATTATCATTTATGCCGGCGCCATCATGGTGCTGTTTGTGTTTGTGGTGATGATGCTCAATTTGGGCCGAGCCGCGGAGGCACAGGAGCGCGAGTGGCAGCGGCCCAGCTTGTGGGTGGGACCGTCCGTGCTGGCGGTCGTGTTGATTGCGGAAGTCATTTACGTGCTGACCCACGCCGACACGCGAATGTTTGGCGCCGAGGTAGTCGGGCCGCACCAGGTGGCCCAATCCCTGTTTGGGCCGTACCTCATCGGCGTCGAGCTGGCCTCGATGCTGCTGTTGGGGGGATTGGTCGGCGCCTTCCATCTCGGCCGGCGGCTTGAGGAAAAGAGGTAGCTTGGTGATGGCCACTGTTCCCATGATGCACGCGTTGCTGCTGGCCGGGATCCTGTTCGCCTTGGGATTGGTGGGATTGCTGACGCGCCGAAACATTCTTTTTATTCTGATGTCGCTCGAGGTGATGCTGAACGCGGCCGGGCTGGCCTTCGTGGCCGCGGGCGCGCGATGGGGACAAGCCGACGGGCAAGTGGTCTTCATTTTTATCTTAACCATGGCGGCGGCGGAAGTGGCCGTGGGCTTGGCGTTGGTGTTGCGGATGTACCATCGCACGAAAACCCTCGACGCCGACCGCGCCAGCGAAATGAAAGGATGATGGATTGAATCTGCTCTGGCTGATTCCGGCCTTTCCCATCGCCGGCTTCCTGTTTTTGGCCCTGGCGGGAACGCGTTTGTCCCGTCGCGCCGTGTCCATTGTGGGCGCGGGCTCGGTGGGCTTGTCGGCGCTCGTCTCGCTGTGGATTGCCGGGCAATTCTTTGTGTCGCCGCCCGCGGGCTACGCTTACACGCAAACCATTTGGAACTGGCTCGACGTCGGCAGCCTGCATCTTCCCATCGCCTTTTACCTGGACCCGCTGTCGCTGATTATGACGCTGGTGGTGACCTGCGTCGGATTTTTGATTCACGTCTATTCCGCCGGCTACATGAGCGAAGACGAGGACATCAGCCGCTTCTTTGCCTACATGAATCTGTTTGTGGCCTCCATGGTCACCTTGCTTTTGGCCAGCAACCTGGTGCTGTTGCTGCTCGGCTGGGAAGGCGTGGGACTGTGCAGTTACCTGCTCATCGGCTTCTGGTATCGGGACCCCGCGAACGGCTATGCGGGGCGGAAGGCGTTCATTGTGACGCGGGTCGGCGATACCTCCATGCTGATTGGGTTATTTTTGCTCTATCGTCATCTTGGCACGCTGGACATTCAGACGTTGATGGCGCGGGCGGCGCATCAATGGCCCGTCGGCTCGCCGCTCGCCGTCGCCGCAGGGCTGCTGCTGCTCGGCGGCGCGGTGGGAAAATCCGCGCAACTGCCGCTCCAGACCTGGCTGCCGGACGCGATGGCCGGCCCCACGCCCACCAGCGCCTTGATCCATGCCGCGACGATGGTGACGGCGGGCGTTTACCTGATTGCGCGGATGCACGTGATTTACCAGCTTGCGCCCTCGGCCCAATTCACCGTTGGAGTTGTGGGCGCCGCCACGCTCACCTTGGCGGGCTTTAGCGCTTTAACCCAACCCGATATCAAGCGCGCCCTCGCTTACTCCACCGTCAGCCAAATCGGGTACATGTTTTTGGCGCTCGGCGTCGGCGCCTGGTCGGCAGCCATCTTCCACTTTATGACTCACGCCTTCTTTAAGGCACTGCTCTTTCTTGGCGCGGGCATGATTATTGAGTCGCTGCACCATGAGCAGAACATGTTCAAGATGGGCGGGCTGCGGAAGGAATTGCCGGTGGTCTTCTGGACGTTCCTCATCGCCGGCTGTGCACTGGCGGGCGTGCCGCTGGTGACGGCAGGATTTTACAGCAAGGGACTGATTGTCTGGCAGGCCGAGGCTTCCTCGGCCGGCCGCTGGGGTTTTTGGCTGGTGGCCGTCTTCGGTGTTTTTCTCACCTCCGCCTACACGTTCCGAATCATTTTTCTGACGTTTTTTGGAGAAGCCAAAAGCCACGTCCACAAGCGTCCCGGCCTGGCCATGACGGTTCCCTGCATTGTTTTGGCGGTGCTCTCCTTGGTGGGCGGGTTTGTGAAGACGCCGGAATTTTTGGGCAACATTCACCTGTTCACGGATTTTCTCCATCATGCGTTGCCGCCCGTGGCGGTGGCGCACGCGCGCGCCATGTCAGAGTTGGCTTCCGAGGGATGGGTGACGTTGGCTCTGATTGTCGGCTTTGCCGTGGCCTACTTTTGCTACATCGAACGGCCGGAATTCACCGCCTCCCTCACGCGGTCGGCGCTCGGCAACGCCCTGCATCGCTTTTGGAAATCCGATTGGGGGATGGACTGGCTTTATGACCGGCTGCTGGTCTGGCCCGTGATGTGGTTTGCGCGCGTGGACGCGGGCGACGCGGTGGACTCGATATACACCGGCATCGCGCGTCTGTGCGAGTGGTTTTACCAGGGCGTGCGGCGCACGGAGACGGGGCAAATTCGCTGGTACGCAGCGGCCATTGCGTTCGGCACGCTGATTTTTGTGGCGGTGGTCTTGTTCTTATGATGCTGGTTTGGCTGATTGTGATTCTATTGGCGGCGGGCGTGGTGGCGTGGCTCGGTGGTCGCCGCAGCGCCGCTTGGGCGCGCTGGGTCTCCTTGCTCGCCGTGCTTGCGGACCTGATCTGGGCGGTGGCGTTCTGGCTGCGGCATCCCGCCCAAGCCGAAATCCTTCCGCAAGGGCATTGGCTCGCCCAATTTAACGTCGCCTGGGTGCCGCAGCTCGGCATCCGCTTTCACCTGGCGATGGATGGCTTGAGTTTGCTCATGGTCGTCCTGACGCTGTTCATCGGGGTGATGGCGGTGCTCTGCTCGTGGCGAGAAATTCAGACGGGCGTGGGCTTTTATCATTTCAACCTGATGTGGATTCTGGCGGGCATCCTGGGCGTGTTTCTGGCGGTGGATTTGTTCCTGTTCTACTTCGCCTGGGAATTGATGCTGGTGCCGATGTATTTCCTGATTGCCATCTGGGGCCACGAGCGTCGAGTGTACGCGGCCATCAAATTCTTCATCTTCACGCAGTTGAGCGGCCTGTTGATGTTGCTGGCGATTCTGGCGCTCTATTTTATTCATCACCGCGCCACGGGGGTTTATACCTTTGAGTATTCGGCACTGCTCGGCACCCCCCTCAGCCAGCGAACGGCGCTGCTGCTGATGCTCGGCTTCTTTGTCGCCTTTGCCGTCAAGTTGCCGATGTTTCCGTTCCATCCCTGGCTGCCCGACGCGCATACCGAGGCACCGACGGCGGGCAGCTTGATTCTGGCAGGGTTGCTGCTCAAAACCGGCGCCTATGGAATGATCCGCTTTGTGATTCCGCTGTTTCCGCAAGCCGCGCACCAGTTTGCGCCCGTCGCCATGACGCTGGCCGTGGTTGGAATTCTCTATGGCGCGGTGCTGGCCTACGGGCAGCGCGACTTTAAGCGCATGGTCGCTTACACCAGTGTCAGCCATTTGGGGTTTGTGCTGCTCGGCATTTTTGCCTGGAACACCCTGGCGCTCGAGGGCGCGGTCGTCGGCATGATTGCTCACGCCCTCAGCACGGGCGCTCTGTTTATGCTGGTGGGGCAGCTTTACGAACGCACCCACACGCGCGATCTGACGCGGTTGGGCGGGTTGTGGAGCACCGCCCCGGTGCTGAGCGGCGTGGGAATGTTTTTCATGTTGGGTTCGGTCGGTTTGCCGGGCTTGGGCGACTTCGTGGGGGAATTTCTGGTGTTGCTCGGAACCTATCGCCTCCATCCGATTCTAACCGCGCTCGCAACCGTGGGCGTGCTAGCGTCCACCTTTTACGGCGTGCAGATGGTGCAACGCGCCTTCCACGGTCCCAACGTCCACCAGTGGAAGATTGCCGACCTCAAGGGCCGCGAGCTGCTCATCATGGCGCCGATGATAGCTTTGCTGTTGTGGCTGGGGCTTTACCCCTTGCCGGTCCTCAAAACCTTCGCTCCCGCCTGGAAAGGCTTGGAGCGCACCACCCGCTCGCTGACGGCAGCGGCGAGGAGATAGACCGTGCATCCTGTTGACCTGATTGCGCTTCTTCCCCTGCTGATCCTCGCGGCAACCAGCATCGTGGTCATGCTGACGATTGCCCTCCATCGCAGTCATCGCTTGGCTTCCTTGCTGACGTTGATTGGCTTGATCTGCGCGTTTGCTTCGCTGTGGGTGGCGCGAACCCTGACTCCCACGGAAGCTTCTCCGTTGCTCGAAGTGGACTCCTACGCGGTTTTCTTTCTGGGCTTGGTGATTGCGGCGACGTTTGTGGTGGTGATTCTTGCTTACGATTACCTGGAAAAGCAACCGGTGAATCGGGAAGAGTTTTACGTGCTGCTGCTGGTGGCCTCGCTGGGCGCGGGCGTGCTCATTGTGAGCGCGCACTTTGTGTCGTTTTTTCTCGGGTTGGAGTTGCTGAGCGTGGCCCTCTACGCCTTGAACGCCTATGTCTTCACGCGCGCCTTGCCGGTGGAGGCGGGCATCAAGTACCTGGTGCTGGCGGCCGGTTCGGCGGCGTTCCTGCTGTTGGGCATGGCGCTTGTCTATGCGCGGGTGGGCACGATGGAATTTTCTCAGATTGGTGGCTTGGTCTCCGGCGGCGGCCACTTGCTGAAAGACCCCTTGATGCTCGCAGGCTTGGCGCTGATCGTGACCGGCGTGGGATTTAAGCTGGCCGTGGTGCCCTTCCACATGTGGACCCCGGACGTTTACGAGGGCGCGCCCGCGCCGGTCACGGCCTATGTGGCCACGGTGTCGAAGGGCGCCATGTTCGCGCTCCTAGTGCGGTTTTTTTATGTGACCGGAGCCTCCAGCCTGGGCCCGGTGTTTCTGGTGTTTAGTGTGATTGCCATCGCCTCGATGCTGGTGGGCAATTTGCTCGCGCTTTTGCAATCGAATGTCAAGCGCATTCTGGCTTATTCTTCGATCGCGCATCTGGGGTACTTGCTGGTGGCCTTCTTGGCGGCGGGACGATGGGCGGTTGAAGCCGTGGCGTTTTACCTGGTGGCCTACTTTATCACCACCCTCGGAGCGTTCGGCGTGGTCACCGTGCTGTCGAACGGCGAGCGCGATGCCGACTCATTGGCGGATTATCAAGGACTGTTCTGGCGGCGCCCGGCGCTCGCCGGCATCTTTGCCTTGATGTTGTTTTCCTTGGCGGGCATTCCGCTGACCGCCGGTTTTGTGGGCAAGTTTCTTCTGGTTCGAGCCGGCGCCTCCTCGGCACTCTGGAATCTGGTCGTCATCTTGGTCGTCACCAGCGTGATTGGCTTGTTTTATTACTTGCGGGTGATTGTGGCCCTGTTTGCCTCGCCGGAAACGGCGGCTCCAAGCCCAGCCCCGTCGCCGGCAGTTTCCGCGAGCGGCGCCTCCACGCTGGTGGTGCTGAGCGCGTTGCTGGTCTGGCTGGGCGTGGACCCGGCCTTTATGTTGCAAGTAATTGAGCGGGCCATTTCGAGCCTCAAGCTGCTTTGACCCTCTCCCTCCGCCGGGACGCTCGCCTGACCATCGCATTGCCAGCGGCCAACCTCGACCAATCCCGGCAGGGCCATCCTGAAAGCCGGCGCTCCGTTGACAATGCATCGCGCTAGCGGAGCGTCACGACGGCAACCTCAAACCCTCCCAGCACGATGGAATCGTGGGCCAAGCGCGTTGAGCCGGGCGGGTTCGAGCCGGTCTGCTGGCTCACAAATTCCTCCTGAGCGCCGCGCGCCCCGGCCAGCGCCATCACCGCCGGCCGCGCTCGCCGGTTGATGAGCAGCAGCTTGCGCCGGCCGTCGGTCGTCAGAAATCCTTGCGCATAGACCGCCGACGAGCTTCCGCCCGTACTGACGAGGCGGTCGCCGGGGGCGAAGTTATCGCGCAAAAGCTTGAGCACCCAATAGCGGGCGTTCGGCTGGCCGGTTTTCCAGTTGACCATTGAGACGCTGGGAAATTGCGACGGATAGCCGATCAACTGCGACTCGCCCACCACCTGAATGCCCAAAGCCGCCAGGCGCGCAAACAGGTAAGCGTACAGGGCGCCACAGAGGTTCCAGTAGAAATGGGGGATAGGCCGTACCAGACGCGGCGCCGTGTCGTCCGGCAAAATACAACCGAGCTCATCAATGTCCGTTGCCGTCCCGGGCGACAGCCGTTGGCGAATGGCTTCAATGTACCGCACCGTGCTCAGGAAACCGTCCGCCTGATCGAAGAACGTATATTGCCAGGTTGAAGGTGGCTGGCGTGGCGTCGGCGTAGCGTAGAAATGATAGGAAATCATATCGACCGGCGTGCCCGGTCGGTGATTCTTCGGATTCAAAAAATATTCGAAAAATTGCGGGTCCGCCGACGGAGCCGCCAAGGCCATGCCCACGAACCTGATCTGCGGATCCACGCGATGAATGGCCCGCGTGATGGCGTCATAGACGCGCGTGTAGGTGGGCGGAGACATCCGGTGCTCGAAGTCCACTTCATTCAGCACCTCCCACCAGGCGATCTTGTAATGGTACCCTGACTCGTGCCGGAGCCCATCTTCATCCTTGAACCCGCCCCGCGTGTACCAGCTCACCACACGGGCATAATAGTCGGCAACTTGGCGCAGCGTCGGGTCGCGAAATTGCTTCCCTTGCTCGTAATTCCACGTCACTTGATTCGGGTCGGCCGGGTAGGCCACAGGCTTGGCCGTCTTGAACATCCATTCAGGAATGGTGCTGAAATTCAAAATGACGGGATGGCCCCGCGTGGCACGAAGGAAGTCGAGCGTGATGGGATCAATCCGCGAGAAGTTCCAAAAGGTTCTGCCGTGGCTTGGCGGCTTAAGTTCCGCCACGCCAAGCTTCGGGTAGGGCAACCAGGGAACAAACCGCACGTCGTTGCACCCGAGCGCCTGAAGCGCCTGAAAAACGCGGTCGTGAATGGGGGAGCTGGGCCGCAGCAACGGATTGACCACCACTTGCAAGGTCGGCGTGGTTCGGGAAACGCGCACCACGTGGTTCCATTGCGCGGTGATTTGCCCCGCGGTTTGGGCACGGGCGAAAGCCGCGAAGAGGATGAGAGCATATACGGCCCAAAGCATCCTTCCGTTCCGAGCCGGCCCTAAAAATCCTCGGCTCATGTTGGACACGACCCTCCGTGACGTCGCGCACCGTCAAAAGCCCAGTGGCCTTTTCAAATGTTCCATCCAGAATTGGCGCCGGGCGCGCGAAGCGAGCGGTATGGGTCCCATCCGCGCGCCAAGCTGCATGAGCGTTTCCTTGCCGGGACGGAAGGCTGGCCAAATGGGCAAGTCGCCACCGTCGGGGCTGCCCGTTTTGGCAAAATTCGTCCAATAAGCGGAGATTTCCCGCGCCAGCCGCCAATCCACCGGCTGCCACGGACGGTTCATCAGCCGCAGATTGTCGAAGACATACGGCAACTCGGAAGAATGAAATACGTCGTATTCCGGATGCTGCGGCCAGGGAATTTTCCGGTCGAAATAGTAAAGGTAAACGCGCGGGCTGCGTTCGATTTGCTGGGTGGCCCACCGGTAAAGCGAGACGCGGGCGCGGTCTTGGAGCGCTTCCCGCAAGGCCGCGGCGGCCTGCTGAGCATTGGCGGCGGGATAAAGCTTCATGCACGTGGCCGCCTGTTTTCCGCAAAGCTGTTCAAGTCGCTGGCGATAAACGAGTAGCGTGACGGGCGGTCGGGGCCCGTTGCCGTAGTAGCCGATACCGATATCGTCGGCCACCATGCCGTTGATGACGGTCGCTTGGTGGGGCGGATGCCAGTTCGGGCGAATCACCCAGCCGTCCTCAATGGGCATCCAGCGCATCCCTTCGGAGGCTTCGAGAATTGTCTCCGCCGGCACAGCGCGCAGTTGCTTGAGCGAAGGCGCGCCCAGTTTGGCCGCGAATTGCTCTCCTTGTTTTTCCGCGGCCGCCAGCGCGCCCTGCCCGCTGATGCCGGGAAAGGGAATTACCGCCGGGCCGCTTTCAATGATGGCGCGCTCAAACAGGCCGCCCGCGAGCGGCGATTGCATCAAGAGCCAAACGCTGCCGGCTCCGGCGGACTGGCCAAAGATGGTGACTTCATGCGGATTGCCGCCGAAGGCCGCAATGTTGCGTCGCACCCAGCGAAGCGCCGCAATCTGGTCAAGCAGGGCGTAATTGCCGGAGGAGTGGTGCCGTGACGCTTGCGTCAGCGCCGGATACGCCAAAAAGCCGAATGCCCCCAGCCGGTAATTGAAGCTCACCACCACCACGCCTTGCCGGGCCAACGCGACCCCATCATAAAGCGTCACGCTCGCCGCTCCGGTCGTGAAGCCGCCGCCGTAAATCCATACCATCACCGGCCGCGGCGGGGAAACTGGCCGGGCCGTGGTCCACACATTCAGGTAAAGGCAATTTTCGCTGGAGGGACGCTGGGAGTTAAAGACGCGCGTCCACGGACCCACCCGCGGCGGCGCCGTCGGTTGCATACAAGGAGGGCCAAAATGGCCGGCCTTGAGCACGCCCCGCCACGCCGCTGCCGGCTGCGGCGGTCGCCAACGCAGCTTGCCCACCGGCGGAGCGGCAAACGGTATGCCCTTAAATACCTCGAGACCATGCCCGAGCGCCACGCCAGAGACAACACCCGTCGCCGTCCGCACGGCGCGCCCCGGAACCGACGCGCCTGCGGCCGCTGTACTCAAAACCACGAGCCCGAATATCGAGAGTCCGCACTTCATTCGCCATCCAAAACAGCTCATTTCAATGCCTCCATGGGCCTGCGAAGCTTGTCAAGCTCGTCGTCCGTGATTCGCCAAATCTCGTCGGCAGCACGCTTTGGGTTCCTTCCACTTCGCCCGGGCGCGGTGCGTCACCGGGCTTTCGTTCGCCCGGGGCGGGGCAAATGGCACGTAGGGACTCCGCCAGCCGCTCGGGGGAATTCATCTGATAGCACACGCAGCCTGGAACCGCAACCACAAAAACCTCGCGCGCTGACGGCCTCGAGAGCATAGAGTGCGATAGGGCGATGCCAGCTTGGTGCGGCCAAACTGCCTCGGCCGTGAATTAGTCCTCGAACGCGGTGGAGGGCCGTAGCTCGCCGCGTCGGAGGGCGCGCTCCTTAAGCATGGCGAAAAAGATGGGAATCAGCAGCAGCACGGCGATGGAAGAGGTGACCATGCCGCCCACAATGGGCGCGGCGATGGGCTTCATCACATCCGAGCCGATGCCGGTTTCCCAAAGGATGGGCCCCAGGCTCGCAATGACGCAGGCAACGGTCATCAGCTTAGGCCGCAGGCGATGCACGGCGCCTTCGATGGTGGCGGCTTCAATGTCCTCGTGCTGAAGGGGACGGCCCGAAGCCAGACGGCGGTCCAGCGCCTCGTGCAAATAGACCATCATCACGACGCCGGTTTCGACGGCGATGCCAAACAAATCAATGTAGCCGACCCAGACCGCGACGCTAAACAAGTAGCCCATCAGCCATTGCAAAATGAGGCCGCCCGTGAGCGCGAAAAACGTGGGGAAAAACAACATGGCGGCTTCGGCGGTGGAATGAAAGACCATGTAGAGCAAGAGAAAGATAACGAAGAACACGATGGGAACAATCAACTCCAGGCGTTTCTTGGCGCGCAACTCGAACTCGTATTCGCCCGACCAATGGTAAGTGTAGCCGGGTGGGAGCTTCAGCTTCTGGTCGAGCCTTCGGGTGGCGCGCTCGACAAAGCCGCCGTAGTTCGAGGTGTTCAGATTCAGATAAATGTAGCCGGTGAGCTGCCCTTCTTCGTCGCGGATGCTCGACGGGCCTCGCGAGAAATAAATCCGGGCGACCTCGCCAAGGGGAATCTGCGCGCCGGTGGGCGTGGCGATGACCACTAGACGCAAGGCGTTCAAGTTGTCCCGAAAGTCGCGGTTGTAGCGCACGTTAATGGGAAACCGCTCGCGCCCCTGAATGTTCACGGCAATATCTTCGCCGCCGATGCCGGATTCGACGGCGCGTTGAACGTCCGCCACGGTGAGGCCGTAGCGGGCCGCTAGCGCGCGGTTCACTTGAATGTTGATGTAAAAGCCTTGGGCTACTTTTTCAGCAAAAGTTGACGCCACCTGGGGAATGGAAGAAAGGATTTGACTGATCTGGGCGCCGACGCGCTCAATGCCTTCCAAAGTTGGCCCTTGAACCTTCAGACCAAGGGGCGTTTTCATGCCGGTCAGTTCCATATCCAGGCGGTTTTCGACGGGCATGGTCCACGTGTTGGTGAGGCCGGGGAATTGCAGCTTGGCGTCCATCTGGCGAATGAGTTTGGAGTAAGTCATGCCGCGCGGCCACTCGTGGCGGGGTTTCAGCATGATCGTCGTGTCATACATGCTGAGGCCCGCATTATCCGTGGCGCTATTGGACCGCCCGACCGTGCCGAACACGCTTTTAACTTCAGGAAATGACTTGATGATGCGGTCTTGCTCCTGAAGCAACTGGGTTGCCTGGCCAATCGAAATGCCGGGCAACGAGGTGGGCATGTAGAGCGCGGATCCCTCAAACAGCGAGGGCATAAACTCGCTGCCAATACGCTCGGCAAGCGGAATGGACAAAAGGAGAAGCGCCAGGCTGAGGAGCAACGCCGTTTTCCGAAAGCGGAGGCAAAATCGCAGAATGGGCAGATAAATTGCCTGGGTGAAGCGCGAGACGAGGTTCTGGGACTCCGGGCGCAATTTGCCCCGGATGAAGATCAGCATGAGCACCGGCACGAGGGTGATGGACAAAATGGAGGCAAGGCTCATGGAAAGAGTTTTGGTCCAGGCGAGCGGCCTGAACATGCGGCCTTCCTGCGCTTGCAAAAGAAAGACCGGAAGGAATGAAACAACAATGATGACCAGCGAGAAGAAAAGCGCCGGCCCGACCTCCTTCGCTGCATCAATCAGGATGCGGCGGCGCTCGCGCGCGGCGACCGGCGGGGGCGGCGCGGGAGATGGCGTGATGGCGGTCGGCAGGGGACCGGCGGCTTGGTTTGCAACGTTGCTTGATGGTTCGTGCCCTGGCGAAGTGGAGGGCGGCTGCGATGAGCGCTCGGCAAGATGCCGGTAACCGTTCTCGACCATGACAATGGCCGCATCCACCAGCACGCCGATGGCGAGCGCGAGCCCTCCCAGCGACATGATGTTCGAGCTGACGTGAAGGTAATACATGGGGAGGAAGGAACCGACGACGGCAATCGGGATCGTCAGGATGGGAATCAAAGCGGAGCGAAAGTGGAAAAGAAAGATGATGATGACTAGGCTGACGACAAGCATCTCTTCCAGCAGGTCGCGCTTCAGGGTGTTGATGGAAGCCTCAATGAGGCCCGAACGGTCATAGCCCGCCTTGATTTCAATGCCGGGCGGCAGGGAGGAGCGAATTTGCGCGAGCTTTTTCTTGACGCCGTTGATGACCTGGAGGGCGTTCATGCCGTAGCGCATGACGACGATGCCGCCGACGGTTTGACCCTCGCCGTTCCAGTCCGCTGCCCCCTCGCGGATGTCCGGCCCAAACGACACCGTGCCAAGATCCCGGATGAGCACCGGAACGCCATTCTTCGTGGTGGCGACGGGGATATTGTCGAGGTCCTTTAAGGAGTGGAAGTAGCCAAGGCCGCGGACCATGTATTCCGCGCCGCCCAAATCGAGCACGCGACCGCCCACTTCGTTGGTGCTCTCGCGCACGCGCCGAATCACGCGGGAAAGCGGAATGTTGTAGGCGCGCAGTTTGTCGGGATCCAGCTTCACCTGATATTGCCGCACGAAGCCGCCAATGGTGGCGACCTCCGCCACACCGGGGACCGTCTCAAGCTGGTACCGCAAATACCAGTCCTGCAAGGTCCGTAAATCCGCCAAGCTGTACTTGTGCGTGTGATCCACGAGCACATATTCATAAACCCAGCCGGCGCCGGTGGCGTCGGGGCCAATCACCGGATGGACGCCAGGCGGCAATTCGCCTTGAATTTCCTGCAGGTATTCGAGCACCCGCGAGCGCGCCCAGTACAAATTGGTTCCGCTCTGGAACACCACGAAGATGTAGGAATCCCCAAACATCGTTTGCGCGCGCACCGCCTTAACACGCGGCGCGGCGAGCATGGTGGTGGCGATAGGATAAGTCACCTGGTCTTCGATAATGTCAGGCGGCTCACCAGCCCATCGTGTGTGGATGATGACTTGAACGTCGGAAATGTCCGGCAAGGCGTCCAGAGGAATGTGCAACATGGACCAGAGACCCGCGAAAATCAGCAATGCCGTGCCGGTAAAAACCAAAAAGCGATTGCGCGCGCACCAGTCAATCCAGCGAGGAATCATTTACATACCTCCTGCCGCGGTGAGGGTCAATTGTTTGGCGGCAAGGGTTTGCCCGCCCTTTTGCGCGACGATGCTGACCTGCCAGGTGCCGCCGCTCGTCAGCTTGCCGTTTGCTTCGTAGATTCCTCCGCCCTTGTTGGCGAGCGGCACCACCACGCGCATCGCGGACATGCCCATGGCGGGCATGGCCGGCATGAACAGCGTCAGGGTGACTTGGGCGCCGTCAATCGGTTTGCCGTCCGAGGCCGTCAATTTCACGCGAAAAAGGTTGCGGCCCTTTTGAGGCGGCGAGGGGTTTGTCGTGAATTCAATGGACGCCCGTGCCCGCGCGGCGTTCATCGCGGCGGCGGCCCCGGCGCCCGGCGGTGGCGGCATGAACGAGCCGAGCGCGGCCTGAAGCTGGCTTTCCGAATCAATCAGGAAGTTGGCCGAAGTCACGATGCGCTCGCCCGGCTTGAGCCCTTTCAGCACGATGTACTCGCTGCCCGCCTGCGGCCCCAGCTCAACGTTTCTTGGCTCCAAATACCCGCCGCCGCGATCAATGAAGACGATATTGTGCGTGCCCGTCTGGAAGACCCCCGAAGCCGGAATGACCAGATGCCGACCCAGCGGAATGCGCATTGTGACGTTAACGAACATGCCTGGCATGAGCTTCAGAGCAGAGTTCGAGAAGACCAGCCGCACCTTCACGGTTCGGGTGGTTGCGTTCACCGTCGGCCAGATGTAGTCCACGCGGCCGTAAAACGTGCGGCCGGGATAAGCATCCACAGTGACGCTGGCCGGGTCACCCCTTCTCACCTGCCCGATTTGGTTTTGGAAAACGTGAGCATAGACCCATACGGTAGAAAGATTGGCGATGGCATAAAGCCGCGTTTCCGGCCGCACGTACATTTGCGGCAAGGCGTTGCGTTCCGTAATGAAGCCGGAAACCGGAGCGTCAATTTCAAGCGCGCGCTGCACGTTGCCCGTGGTTTCAAGTCGTCGAATCTCGCGCGTCGGAATTTGCCACTGCTTCAGCCGTTCAACGGCCGCGTTGAGGAGCGACGTGGCCCCGGAAGCCACGCCCGGCACGCTGCTTGCGCCCAGCAGATTCCGGTTCTGTCGGGCGATCAAATATTCCTGCTCGGCCGTTACCAGCTCGGGGCTGTAGATGGTCAACAGAGGCCGACCTCGACGGATGTACTGGTAGGTGTAGTTCGCAAAGACCCGCTCAATCCAACCCGAAAAGCGGAGCTGGATATAGGAGAGCAGTTGCTCGTCCACGTCCACGTTGCCAACCGTGCGAATCGTATTGAAAACCGGCTTAAATTGCACGGTTCCAACCTTCACTCCGATGCGCTGCAAACGCTGCGGTGAAAGTTCGACTGCGGCGAGAGGAGCCTGCGCGGGCGGAAGCGTTGCGGACGCGTTGCCGCTCTGGCGGGCCGCAGCCGGTGTCGCCGGAGCTTGAACGGCTTGGGGCGGCCTCGCTCGACGGCGAAGCCACGGAGAGCGCCAAGCCACGTACGCGAGGGCGGCAGCGAGGCCGACGGCGATGACTAAGGTGGTCATGAAGGCAGTTCGGTAATTTTTCATGGTGCGGCTCCTCCTTCGGGTTCCTCGATGGCCGCGCGGGCCGGACAGCTTGCCCTGGCGGCCAGGCGAGTCCGGCTGGCTAGGGCAGCTTGATTCCGGTGAGCTGCTCGATTTTGGCTATCGCGATCTCGTGATGGGCCATGGTCTGCCAATACTCCAGGTTCAAATTCAGCACCTCAAGGAATGACGACAGCAGCGATTGAAAATCCTCTTGACCTGTTTGATAAGCCGCCAAGCCGGCCTCGAAACTTGCTTGCGCTTGCGGAATCAGCCCTTGACGATAAATCGTGATGGTTTTGGCCGCGGCATCGGCAGCCAGATACCGCTGCTCAACCTCCGAGTAAGCCTGTTGGGTGGCCGCCTCGTAGTCGCGCTGTGAACGGCGAAGCTCTTCGGCGGCTTCGGCCAGTTCGGCCTGCTGGCGTCGCGTGCGATGGATCGGGAGCTTGACGCCGAACGTCACCATGTAGTAGTCGGGGAACGGAGCACCCGTGTGCTGCCACATGTATTGGAGGTTGAAGTCGGGATAGAAATCCTTCCGCGCCAGTTCCACGTTCAGGCTTTGGCGCCGCACCAAGTCCTGATCGAGGGCAATGGTCGGATTGCCCGCGCGGATACGGGCGAGCAACTGGCCGGTGGTGAAAGGCAATGTCGTTTCCTTCAGCGGCTCGGGCGCGATGTCGGGCGATTCGGGCGGACGGTTGAGAAGCTGCTTGATTTCAGCTTCAAGCTGCCCCATGCGCTTATGGTGGTGAACGATCATGCGGAGCAATTGGGTGCGCTCAAGCTGCGCCTTGAGGACGTCCGCCTGGTTGCCCTCGCCGACGCGATACCGGGCCTCAGCGATCTTTTCAATCTGGGCTAGGAGCTTTCCGTCGCGACGAAGAATGCCGAGCGTTTTTGCGTAGTACGCCAGCTTGTAATAATCCTCTTCCAGTTTCTCGACCACCGCGCGACGAATGGCCCTCATCTGTTCGCCGTAAGCGGCCGCCTGGCGTCGAGCGGCTTCGCCGCGCAGGCGCAGTTTGCCGGGGAAGGGCAGGTTTTGCGAGACACCGAATCCGATATAAGCGAAATCGCTGCTCGAAAACCCCGCGAAGGGTCGCGGACTGCCCACCGAAAATTGCTGCACGGTGAATCGCGGGTCCGGAAGCGTGGATACTTGAGAGGGAACCTGCTCGGCCGCTTGCCAGGCGCGGCGCGCCGCGAGAATGCGAGGGTTGTTCTGCTCGGCTTCGCGCACCAACTGCGGGAGCGGCGTGGGGGGAACGGACGGCATCCGTGCATGGAACCAGGAACTCGAAGACCCCGGCGCTTTCTGTTGTGATGGAGTCGGCGTCACAGCGGCTATGAGAAGGAACCCAATCATCCCAGCGACCAATGAAAGGCGTTGGAGATGGCGTAACACGATCGGTAACCGGCGGCGCGAACTCATCGTTGGGTTCCTCCTCGAGGGCTCAGCCCGCGGAGACGGCGAGCGTAAACCAAGCACCAGAGCCGATCAAAAAGCCGCTCCGACATGGGCTGTTTGAGTTCAAAGTTGAAGATTTCGCGGTAGCCGCCGACGCGGAAGTGGTAGGGGTCGGGCCGAGCGATGGTTTCAATGTCCGCCCATCGCCAGCTTCGCGCGCCACGGCCCCTGGCGGTCAGGTAATCTATGCCGGTGGAGCGGAAACGCAGAACGCCGTTCGTTCCGCCTCCGCGCGTGGGATGGCGCGCCGCGAGCGAGGCAAAAGCGGGCGCATGAGGGTTGGGCACGCCGTTTTCACTCGGTTTTCCCACTTGGCGCGCGAGTTGAGCGGCTACCTGCGGCGGAATGGCCGTTCGCATATCGAAATGGAAACTTCGCGTGCCCGGCAAGTGCCACTTCCGGTTTTCGTAGCTGACCAGAACCAAGTGGTGCGGGCGAAGAGCAAAGGTTCTGATATCTTGAAAGGACCAAGATAGTGCGGGGCCCTCCGCCGGCTGGAACCCCACGCCCTTCGCCCCAATCCGCAAGGTGCCGCGCACCTTCCGCAACCCGTGATGCCAGATGGCCACCGATTGCCAATGGATCACGGACCGGCGGCGCGACAATCCTGCCGCCCTCAGACCGCCGAGCGGCAACAAAGACAAGGCTGCATAGAGCATCGTTCCTGACGCTTTCATGATTTCCTCCTGGGCCTAACTCACTTCACACGTGGAGAGGTGCGCCGGCTGTGCGTAGGGTCACACCTCCGCCTTGCATTACGTAGCCGAACTCTCGAGGTGCGAACGCGGAAACTAAATCAGCAGGATGGAGTTGAGGAGATAAATCGGAGGGGGTGAAGAACCGTTGGACAGCGGATGCTGCGGTAACGCGGCGCGGACGCGAACTGAACGTCCTTGCGCCCCGGCCTGCTCGAGCCGCGAAACCACCCACCGCACCGGCGCAACCTTATAAGGCGCTGCGGCCGCAAGCGAAGGCAACTCGGCGGCGCCGATCCGGCAGCAACTGGAAGGCCCGGAGCTGCAAGGCATATTGGCGCCGCGGCAGCAGGCGTTTCGGCGAGAGACGGCGCCTTGAAACTCGCACATCGCGGCGAGCAGTTGGCAAGCCACCACCGCGATTGCTATCTCTTTGCGCATTCGTTGCACCCGCGCAGGGACGATGTCAGCCGATACTGCGAACTCCACGTGTTGGAACGTAGATTCGCTTGACCCACCGACCAACGGGCGTATTATAATAAACAGTGAATCCTTTCGCAAGGTGTGGGTTCGCGGCACCAGAGGCGCGAGAGCAAACCAAAGCCGGCCGCCGCAGGCGATAGCGGATGAAGATTGAGACGATTGCAACCGCCATCATTTTCTTCGGGGTCGGTTTCATGGCCGGATACATTTACAAGACCGAGCGGTCGCAGGCTGCTCCGGGGAATGTAGCCATGGCGACGGCCGCTCCCTCTTCCAATGCCGCGGCCGGCTCGACTGCGGCGCTGCCTCCGGGTCACCCGCCTCTTGCCGAAGCGGCGGTGATTGATACTTTGCAGCAGCAGGCCGCCGCCAATCCCACCAACCCTGCGATTCCTCTCAAGCTCGCCAACTACTGCTATGATAAGCATCTCTACGAGTTGGCCATCAAGTGGTACCGAAAGACGCTCGAGCTCGATCCGAAGAATGTCAATGCCCGGACGGATCTGGGCACGGCGCTTTTTTACTCTGGGCGGCCGACGGATGCGATTCGAGAATATCAAAAGGCGCTGAGCATTGACCCGAACCATGAGCCAACCTTGTTTAACTTGATTATCGTGAACGCTGAAGGAACGCACAATCTGCGGGAGGCTCAGCATTACTGGGAAATCCTCCATCGCCGTAATCCCAACTACCCCGGGCTCAAGCGCTTGCAGCAGGAATTGGCGCAGATGTCCCGAGCTTAGAGGCATCCTGGCGCACGCCGCCGTCGTCATAGAATTGTGATTGATCTTCTATCCTCTATTTTAGATGCGATTGTCGCCCTCACGCTGCTCTGGGCAATTTTTCGAGCATTGAGGAACTTGTTCGGCGGCCCGGCGCGAACCTTTGTGGGCTCCAAAAGCCACGGCAAGCCGGGGCCACGCCCCGCGCAGGGCCAGATGGTCCGTGACCCCGTCTGCGGAATGTTTGTCTCCACGGAACTCTCGCACCGTTTGGTCGAGGACGGAAAGACGCTTCACTTCTGCTCCGAAAAATGCCGCGAAACCTATCGGAAAAATGCCGTGAAGGCCTGAGCGAAATGGATATTGACAATCGCCGCCGCGAACTTATAATCATCCCCCAGTTGATGAAATACCGTGATTCGCTAGCCAGAAAATGAACCACACCAACCATCCGCCGGCGCCGGTGGTGCTGAGCATTGCCGGCTTTGATCCTTCGGGGGGCGCGGGTATCGCCGCCGACCTCAAAACCTTTGCCGCGCACAACTGTTACGGCGAGGCCGTCGTCACGGCGCTGACCGTGCAGAACACGCGCGGCGCGAGCAAAGTCCAGCCGGTGGATCATGCTGTGATGAAAGAGAGCCTGCGGGCACTGTTTGAAGACGCGAACATTAAGGCGATCAAAATCGGCATGCTGGCCAACCGCGCCAACGTGGAAGCGGTGCGCGAGACCCTGGAAGCCAATCCTAGTCTGCCGGCCGTGCTCGACCCGGTGATGCGCTCGGCGACCGGCACGGAGCTGCTGGACTCGGAAGGCATCGAGGCGCTACGGAGTTCACTGCTGAGCCTGGTCACGGTGGTGACGCCGAATCTGGCGGAAGCCGCGGCGCTGACGGGATTGAAAGTCGAGAACGTGGAAGACATGAAAGCCGCGGCGGTCAAATTGATTGAACTCGGAGCCAAAGGCGTGGTGGTAACGGGCGGGCACCTGGAAAAGGCCACGGACGTTTACCTGACGGCGACGGAGGGAGAAACGTTTGTCGCCGACCGCGTCAAGCCCGACAACACTCACGGCACAGGCTGCACGTTTTCTTCCGCCATCGCCGCCAACCTGGCGCTGGGCCGCAATTTGCACGACGCCGTCATGCTGGCCAAGGCTTATGTCACCGAGGCCATCCGCAAAGCTTACGCCGTCGGGCCGGGACGTGTCCCGCTCAATCACCTTTACCGCATGCAGCAGTCCCAGCGCGCCATCGAACACGCCCCCGCCTTTCCTGAAGCCGTTTCCTGACCCTGGAATTTTCCGTTTTCTGAAGGCCGAAACGGCCGCTTTCGGACGTGAATCGAGGCTTAGGCTTACAACATCGAGGCAAACGGCGGGTAACCCCACACAACGGTAATCACCACATAAGAACAAATATGTTATGCGTAACAGGTTGGTTCATAGTAGATCAACGGCCTAAGCGAACGAGAGCTTCGGCCTGAGCAGGTGACGGTCAGCGGTTTTTCCAGACCGGCTTGCGCTTTTCGATGAGCGCGCGCAGACCCTCCTGTGAATCCTCAAGCTCAAAGAGCTGATTGAGGTAAATGTCCTGCGAACGCTTGAGGGCCTCGTCAAACGGCCGCCAGGTTCCCTCGAAGACGACGCGCTTCAAAAGTTGCAACACGGGGCTGCTCTGCTCGGAGATCTTTTTGACCAGAGCCTCCACGGTTGCTTGGAGATTCTCGCGGGAGACGACGCGGTTGACTAACCCCATAGCGAGCGCTTGGGCCGGATTGATGGAGTCGCCGGTCAACAGGATTTCCATGGCGCGTTTGGGGCCGATCACACGTGGGTAAACCACGGCTCCCATGGGCGGGAAGACGCCCAGCTTGATTTCCGGCTGGCGGAACTGCGCTCGCTCGGTAGCGATGACGAGGTCGCAAAAGGCGGCCAGTTCGCTGCCCGCCCCGGAAGCAATGCCGTCCACGATAGCCATCACGGGCTTGGAAATCTCATTCATGGCGTGGAAGACGTTGTGGAACGCGTCCATCATCTGAAAGACGAGCTGGTTGGTGTAACCCTCCGCGCCGACGCCCAGGGAAAAGTAGCCGTCGCACTCGGGCGAAGCATCCAGCAGCATCAGTCGAATGTCATCGCGTGCATTCAAACTTTCGATGGCATGGGACATCTCGCGGAGCATTTCAATGTTCATAATGTTTTGCTTGGGGCGGTTCATGGTGAGATGAGCAACAATCCCCGAATCATCCCACCGAATGTACTTATATTCTTTCTTTTGCTCCGCTACATCCGACCCCGCTTCACCCGTCAATTCTTGAGGATCGTGGTCATCGGCCATATTTCCCTCCTAGGATACGATGTGGGCCGCTGCGTCCGCGCGCTTTGCCCCGCCAGACAGGTTCTCAGTTTACTACGATGCCGCGGCTGCGGGTAGTGGAACTCCGTCTGTTGGAGCGCACAAGGCTGCGCTCGAAAGTCTGAGCTGGGAGCGATTTCCCGGTAACGAATGACATTGCCCGGGACGTGCGCTATGATGACGAAAATGAGGAGGTTCCATGAAGCGCGCACTCATGCTATGCGCCGTCTTGGCCGTGGCGGCGCCAGCCGTTCTGGGAGCTGAGCCAAGCCGACCAATTTACAATCCGAGAGCGGACGCTCGCGAACTCATCCGGTCTGCAGTTGCCAAAGCCGCGCGCGACGGGAAGAATGTGGTGCTGATTTTTGGCGCCAACTGGTGACCGGACTGTCATGCGCTGGACGCGCAGATGCGAAAGCCGGAGTTGGCCCGTCTGATTGCCCGCAACTTCGTGGTGGTCAACATTGACGTGGGCCGCTTTGACAAGAACGTTAAGCTGGCGGCCCGGTACGGCGTTCCCATTCGACGCGGCATCCCCGCGCTGGCCATTCTTAACCCCCGCGGCAGGCTGCTTTACGGGATGAGCCAAGGGCAATTTGCCAACGCCCACACGATGGACTACGCAGCCTTCCTCAAATTTTTCCGTGAATGGGAACCTCGAAGGTGAGGGCATGGCGTAACACCTCCCAGTACGCCTCCCGTCGTAAGCTACTTCGGCCCGACGGGGGTGTGAGGAATGGTTCGACAACGCCTGATGCGCGACGAGGTTGTCCGAAGCTCAGCCAATTTTCCGCCTTATTACCAATCGCGGCAAGGCGCTTGGGGCGCGGGGCGAAAGCTCTCGTTATTATCCTGCCACCACTTGTTCCAACGGGCGATGGCTCGGGCGAGCTGGCTGGGCGAAGCCAACGGGGGCAAGGCAAAATCCTGGCCGGTGAGGCTCTGGAGAGCAAAATTGGCCACGGTGCGCACCTCTTCATTGGGGTCCTTGAGCATGGCCAGCAGCGCCGGAATGACATTCCTGCTGTTGAGATTCTTCAGGCCGAGAATGGCATTGGCTCGGTCGGCCGCGATCGGCGAGCGGAGGCGCTGAAACAGGGCCTCGTTGGCCCGTGAGTCGTGGAAGAATCCGAGAGCCGGCAAAATGTTTTGTTGAAGCGACTCGGGTCCACTGTGAAGCAAGCTGAGCAGTGGGGAAACGAAACCGGCGTCGCCCTTTTCGGCGAGCAGGAGGATGGCATAGCCCCTCAAAGCCAACGTCTCGTTTTTCGGCCCCGAGGCTCCGATGTGGCCGAGCGCCATATTTAGGATAGTTTGCCACGCGGAAGGAGTGCCTAGCCTCGCCAGGCCGTCAAGCGCCTGCTCCGGCACCCAGGGATATCGGGCAAACTCGCTGCTTAAGAGCCTTCGAAGCTGTGCCTCTAGGAACGAATGAGGCACAGCAGTGACGGCGACGACGGCCTCGGAGAACCTGGGGTTTCGGGGATTCTGAAGCTCATTAATGAGCGGCCGATACGCTGCTCTCAACTGCTCGGACGTCCCCGGCACGACTTTGAACGATAGATTCTCAACCGCTAAAGCGTAACCACTTGGAGGCCCTGAAAGGGTGCCGGGATGCGCCCTGATCGCGTAGAGAGGCAAGTGGCGCTCGGCGTGAACGTGATACAATCCCGGCGAAGCAATGGTTCCCCACTGATTCAGAACCCAAGGTTCAACGCTCGTTTGGCCGGGGGGAAGCGTGACCGAGCCATAGACGGCGCGGCCTTTCGCCCCTCCACAAGGATGAGGGAGGGCCTCCGGCAGCCGATGCCCACGCGCATCCGTCAACACAAATCTTGGTTCAGACGCCAACATCGGATTCAACGCCCGCGTAGGCGTCCGATAGGGGAAGGCGAACGCTTCAGTGCCCGTATTCCGAATGATGAAGTCGCAAAGAACGGGTTCGCCGACCAAATAAACGCGCTTCTCAAGGTGAAAGTCGGTGGCATAACTCGGCGCGCCGAAGCTTGGGCGAAGGCACGCGAGCAGCGCCATGAGTGCCATCGCGCTGCGCGACGTGAACGGATGACGGAGCATCAATAGGTTCATCCAGAACATCATACGGGAAGGTTCGCGGTGCCGTCCTGACAAAATTTCCGGCCGAGGGTGGCGCATTTCTCGCACGGAACCCTCCGCTGAGAGGGAACTTTCCTATCTCGGCATCTGCGGCCCCACTGACGGTTGATGCACTCTGGTCAGCAGAGTTAGCATCAGAATGAAGAGGGTGAACGATGGCGACGAGGATGATGCGAACCGGACTCTGGGCCATCTTGTTGGGTCTCATCGTGTGCGTCCCAATGTCGGCGGCGGGTATTAAGCTGTACCTGAAAGATGGCACCTACCAACTGGTCAAGACGTTCAAGGTGGAAGGCAATCGGGTTCGCTATTACAGCCTGGAGCGCGGGGATTGGGAGGAAGTCCCCAAGTCGCTGGTTGACTTTTCAGCGACCCGGCGCGGTGAGGAGCAGGAGAAGGCTACCGAACGGAAAATTCTGGAACAAGCTCGCCGCATCGAGCACCAGCGGTTTGACAGCATTCCCGCGACCGGCTACCAGATAAAACCTGGAATTGGGCTGCCCACCACCGAAGGTGTTTATCTATTTGACGGCAACGTGGTCTGGCCTCTGGTTCAATCCGCCGCCAAAGTTGAGCGGGACAGAAGGCGGCTGGCCTTATCGCTGGCCCTGCCGGCTCCTTTACTTAAAGACCGCACATGGGTGGTGCTAGAGGGCGCTAAGGCCGCGGTCCGGGTGGCAGCTCGGCGACCCATTTTCTTTATCGAGGCCACGGATAACTGGGGGACAAAGGCCGTCCTGATTCCTCTGAAGATCCTTCACCACAATCGGCTGGTCGAAACCATTCAGACGGGCATCGGGGTGGGGAAATCGGGCGAACTCAGGCGGACGATTCCTCTCGAGCAAACCCGAGTCGCTCCGGGCATCTATCAGCTAAAGCCAATCGAGCCACTCCAGCCGGGCCAATATGCCATTGGCGAACTGATGCCAGGGGGAAAGCTTAACACTGACGTGTGGGATTTTGGCATCGCCGGCACGTCTCGATTGCCCTCCGCGAGCCGATGAGAACGCATGTCATCAGTCGGCGAAGGCAGGGTCATTTCAATTTAGGCTCGGCCGCCGCGCTGCTTTGGTTGGCATGAAGGGCTTGCTTGGCTTGATACATGCGGCTGTCGGCCTCCGCCAAATCCTTTTCTGCGGCTTGCCCGGGAACGTGATGATAGAGGCCGAGACTGACGGAGATCGGAAACTCACCCACGCGGTTTTCGCGGTCCCATTCCGCGACTTTTTGGTGGATACGTTGCAGGACAATGTTAGCTCCCGTTTCTTCGGTCTCCGGTAAAATAATGACAAACTCATCACCGCCGTAGCGGACGATATAATCGGAACCCCGGACGCAGTATTTCAGAATGGTGGCAACTTGCGCCAGGACGTAGTCCCCCATCAAGTGGCCGTAGCGATCGTTGATTCGCTTGAAATAATTCACGTCGCACATGATGAGCGCCAGCGGCCGCTGGTTGCGCTCGGCTCGCGCGATTTCACCTTGCAGAAGTTCATAGAGGAAATTTCGATTAAACACATTGGTTAAAGAATCCACCAGCCCTGCCGACCGCTCCGTATGGTGGGCGAGCGTTTGCTCCAGATGGGCCAGGCGCAGGCCTCGGTTTTCGGTCTCTCGTCGCATAAAGTAAAGTGCGATGATGACCAGCACCATCATCAGCACGAAGAGCAACTGGGGCGGCACCATGATTTCAATCTCATTGGATTGCCAGAAGCTCTTCGGCGTGAGGAGCGAGGCCGCTCCCAGCACCAACACGATGGCAGCAAAGATCGTGATGATCCAAAGGTCCCGGTTCCGAGCGCCCACTTGCGAAAGCTCGATTTGTAAGCGGGCGTCGGGCCCAAGCTTTTCAAAGAGCTCCGTGTGCTGGTCAGGTTTGTTCTTCGCGCTGGACGGCATGGAAAGTTTGACTCACATTCAACAGGTCTGAGCTCTGCGCTTCCCCACAACAGGGGTGATTATACGCCGCTTTCCTCTGTCCAGGAAATTCAGAAAAGCTTGACCAACTCAGGGGGTAATCTTCTCACTGAGGCATTTGGCTTGCGTGAATAGAAGGAGATAATCCCGCCCCCCCGCCTTCGAATCTGTTCCTGACATGTTGAATCCGCCGAAGGGGTGCCCGCCGACCAAAGCGCCTGTACACTTCCGGTTAAAATAAAGATTGCCCACGTGGAATTGCTCTGCGGCTTTTTCTATCTTCGCCCGATTTCGAGTATAGACGGCGCCCGTCAGCCCGTACTCGGTGTCATTCGCAATGTCGAGCGCTTGATCGAAGTTCTGCGCCTTCAGGACCGCCAGCACAGGACCGAAGATTTCCTCTTGCGCAATCCGGGCTCGAGGTAAAACGTCGGCGATGACCGTGGGGGCGATGAAGAATCCCGGTCTGGGCAAGCGGTTTCCTCCCGTCACGAGCGGACCCTCGCGCCGGCCGATCTCGACATACTCCATGATGGATTGGGCTGCCCGCTCATTAATCACCGGGCCCATCTCTGTTGCGGGATCGCTAGGGTCACCCACTCGAAGCGTTTCCACGCGCTTCGTTAACCGGCGGAGAAACTCGTCATGAACATTTTCCACGACAATGGCGCGGGAACATGCAGAGCATTTCTGCCCCTGAAATCCAAAGGCCGAGATGGTGACGCCTTCGACCGCAGCCTCGATGTCAGCCTCATCATCCACGATGATGGCATCCTTGCCGCCCATCTCCGCAATGACCCGCTTGATCCAAATCTGCCCGGGCACCGGCCGAGCCGCCAATTCATTGACCCACAATCCCACCGCTTTGGACCCGGTGAACGCCACAAACCGTGTCCGAGGATGGGCCACCAAGTGGTCCCCAACTTTCGATCCCGGTCCGGGCAGGAAGTTCACAACACCCGCCGGCAACCCAGCTTGGCGGAGAGCCTGAAAGAACTGGTAGCCTACCGTCGGCGAATCGCTCGAAGGCTTGAGGACAACAGTATTGCCGGCAACAATGGCCGCGGTGGTCATTCCAGCGAGGATAGCCAGGGGAAAGTTCCACGGAGGAATCACGATGCCCACGCCGAGCGGGATGTACTTCAGCACATTGCTTTCCCCTGGAACCGGGGTGAGCGGTTGCGGCCCGTCAAGCCGCAACATCTCACGGGCGTAGAATTCACAAAAATCAATGGCCTCCGCCACGTCGGCGTCGGCTTCGGGCCAAGGTTTTCCGACTTCAAAAACCTCCCATGCCTCGAACTCGTACTTTCGCTCTCGCAGAATCTGGGCCGTCCTCAATAGCAAAGCCGCGCGGTCTTTGGCGGGCGTTCGGCTCCAACTTTTGAAAGTCTCCTCGGCTTGGCGAATTGCCTCAGCCGCCAGTTCGGGGGTGGTTCGGGGAAATCTTCCCACCACTTCTTCGGGCTGGGCGGGATTACAAGAGTCAAATTTTTCCGCGGTCTGAATCTGCTCTCCGCCGATCACTGCCGGATATTCGCGTCCGAGTTCATCGCGCACCCGCTCGATGGCATTTTGCATCTGCGAATGTTGGTGCTGATTACCGCTGAAGTTGCTCAAGGGCTCATTGTGGAATTCGGGGAGTTGCATCAGAGGGCCTCCGTCGGCTGCCATGAGACCATTATAACGAATTGGGTTTCCTATCCGTCGTCCCGTTAGCCTGGCCCCAGGAACTGTACCTTAACCTTCAAGTCTTTTAGCGAAAAGCCGATATCGGAATAGAAAGGAAGGCCAGCGCCTGGGAAAGCCCGGGGTCATGCCCGCGCTCGCACGAGGTCGTCACAGGGAGCGAATGCATGGCAGAACGATTTTCCGAACACGCGGCTGTCGGCGCGAAAACCGCTGTCATGAGGCGCCGCAATAATGGAATGTCGGGAAGCTCACCGTGGGATCCAGCGGAGCAGGCGTTGGTCCAGTTGCTGGTCTTTACGATTCAAGGCCAAAGCTGCGCCGTGGCTCTCTCGAGAGTGATCAGGGTCTTGCGCGCGGTGGAAATCACTCCCCTGCCAAAGGCTCCGGAATCCGTTCTGGGGTTGATTAACGTCCGTGGCGAAGTGACCCCCGTGCTCAGCCTGAGAAAACAATTTCGCTTCCCCGAGCGGCCGCTGGAACTGGATGATCGCCTGATTCTTGCGCAGATGCGTCGGAGGGCGGTAGCGCTTCTTGCCGATGCCATTGTGGGCGTCGTCGCGCGTCCTGAAGCGGAAATCCTTCCGCCAGATTCCATCGTGCCGGGCCTGCCGCACCTGCGAGGCGTATTGAAACTTTCGGATGAGATTGTTTTCATCCACGATCTTGACAAGTTCCTTTCTCTTGAAGAAGAGGCTCAGTTAGATGATGTCTTACATGCCCAACTCTGAGGGGTTGCCGAAGACCGCCGCGTCATCCTCGAGCGCATGGAGCGCCCGGGAAGTGAGCTTGGACTTTCCGAACGGTCAACCGGGTCAGCGAAACTGCGCTGATTCTTCGAGGGCTGTCCGCAGAGGCTGGGCATCGGTGGATCCCGACTTGATTTAAGGAGTCACGTTTGCCGCGCACCCAAGTCGCCGGGATGGAGAAGAGGGACACCATGGCTGGCGCAGAAGCTGCTCGGTGGCGGAGCCTCCGCTCGCGCCTGGAGGCCTCCTTCCAAGCTGCTCAGCAAGGATGGTCGCCCCCGCCCGAGGTCGTCGTGAACATTCTCCGACAGCGAGCCAGAGCCCTTGCGCAAGAGCAGGCCCGACACGTACCCGGCGAAAGCTTATCCGTTGTCACCTTCTGCCTGAATGAAGAGACCTACGCTGTGGAGTCCTGCTACGTCCGTGAAGTCTGTCCGTTGAAGGAATTGACGCCGTTGCCAGGCACTCTTCCGCACGTGGCCGGAATGGTCAACCGACATGGGAAAGCTCTTGCCGTGATTGACCTAAAACGACTCTTCGAGCTTCCCGCAAGGGATGCGACAGAGCCCCGCAAACTCGTTGTCCTTCGGGAAGGTGAGACGGAACTGGGGCTCGTTGCGGATCGGTTGCTGGGCGTAGAGGCAATTTTCATGACAGAAATCCAGCCTTCGCTTCCGACGCTCACGGGGTTGCGGGCTGATGACCTCATGGGCGTCACGAACGGGCCGATCATCATTCTGGATGCCCGGATGATTTTGAGCCGCGTTCGGGGCGCGGAGCCCGTTGGGCTGGCCGGAGGGGACAACCATGAAATGGACAGTCGGTAGAAAAATCGCTAGCGGGTTTGCACTCGCTCTCGTGATTTTGATCCTTGTCGGAACGGTTTCCTATATCAGCACGTCGAAGTTTATAGAATCCGCACAGTGGGTCACGCATTCCTATCAAGTGATTGATAACTCGGAAGCGCTGCTCTCCAGTCTTGAAAACGCAGAGACGGGCCAACGCGGTTATTTAATCACCGGCGAGGAGAGCTATCTTGCTCCCTATAACGGGGCGTCGCAGGCTGTCCGCGCGGACATGGAGCGGATTCGGAGCCTCACGATGGATGACCCGGCACAGCAAAGGAGGCTGGCGGAACTTCAGCCCTTGATTGCGGCCAAGTTTGCGGAGCTTCGACAAACCATTGAGTTGCGCCGCCAGAAGGGTTATCAAGCCGCGTTACCGCTCATCCTCTCGAACAAAGGCAAAGAGACGATGGACGCGATCCGAAAGATTGTCGGCCGCATGGAAAACGAGGAGCGCCAATTACTGAAGCAACGCGACATGGAGGAGAGGGATCTAGCCCGAAAGACGGAGCTGACTATCGCCTATGGAATGGTGTTGGCGGTGATCCTTTTGGTTCTCGTGGGGTTCATGACGGCGAGGAACATCACCCGGCCTTTGCGGACGCTTTCTGCGGCGGCGGAGCGGATCTCTCTCGGTGACTTAAACGTGAATTTTTCCCCCAACGGCCGCTCCGACGAGGTCGGGGTGTTATCACGGGCTTTTGTGGCCATGGCTCGGTCGCTTGACGGTTTGGCGGAGGCGGCGGAAAGAATCGCGGCCGGAGATATGTCGGCTCCTTTGGAGGCGAGATCGGAACAGGATGTGTTGGGGAATGCTTTCATTACCATGCGAGAAGGGCTCCGAAGGAGCACGGGCGAAATCAAGGAATCGGTTAATGTGCTCAGCGCCTCGGCCAGCCAGATCTTAGCCGCCACCACCCAAGTGGCCTCCGGGGCTGCGGAAAGCGCGACCGCCATCGCCCAAACCACGGCGACTGTTGAAGAGGTCAAACAAACGGCCCAGCTTTCCAGCCAAAAGGCGAAGCAAGTTTCGGACGCCGCCCAGCGATCGGTCGAAGTGGCCCAAACCGGCAAACAGGCGGTCGAGGAGGCCATCGAGAAAATGAATCGCATTCGCCAGCAGATGGAGTCCATCGCCGAGAGCATCGTGGGTCTTAGCGAGCAGAGCCAGGCGATTGGCGAAATCATGGCCACGGTCAACGACCTGGCTGACCAATCCAACCTACTGGCGGTCAATGCGGCCATCGAAGCGGCCAAGGCGGGCGAGCAGGGACGGGGCTTCGCCGTGGTCGCGCAGGAGATCCGGGCCCTCGCCGAACAATCAAAGCAGGCCACGACGCGCGTGCGAAGCATCCTGGGGGACATTCAGAAGGCGACCACGGCTGCGGTGATGGCGACCGAGCAGGGAAACAGGGCCGTCGAAGCCGGCGTCCAGCAGTCCTTGCAGGCCGGTGAATCGGTGCAGAGACTTGCGGAGGGCATCGCTCAGGCGGCTCAGGCCGCCACGCAGATTGCGGCTTCCGCGCAGCAGCAGTTGGTAGGCATGGATCAGGTGGCCATGGCCATGGAAAGCGTCAAGCAGGCAAGCAGTCAGAACGTGGCCAGCACGCGGCAAGCCGAAAATGTGGCGCAAAGTTTGCATGCCCTGGGCCAGAAGCTTCGAGAACTGGTGGCTCAGTACCGCGTCTAAACCGAGGACGTTCATGTCGCAATCGAACGAGGAGTTTGCGAAGAAATTGATGGCGACCTTTCAAGCGGAGGCCGAGGAGCATCTTCGGACGCTGACGCAAGGAATTCTCAGTCTCGAGCAGACTTCCGATGCCTTCCGGCAGGGAGAAGCCTTGGAGACGGTTTTTCGGGAGTCGCACAGCCTGAAAGGCGCGGCGAGGACGGTCAATTTCGGCGAGATGGAGACTTTGTGCCGGGCCCTGGAAGACATCTTCTCCGCGATGAAGACGCGGCAACTCGTGGCGACCCCATTGCTATTCGACCAACTACATTCGACCCTCGATACCTTGCGCGAACTCCTGCGCGGCCGGCAAAGGGACCCCGCCGTGGCCAATAAAATTCTTGAATTACTCCAAGCTCTTGAGAGCTACCGGCTCGGCGTGCACCGCGGCTCGCCGCTCTCTCCCATGGGAGCCGAAGTCCCAGCCGGTGTCGAAAGCTCTCCCGGACATGAAACCCTGGGTCCTCATGGAACGGCACAAGCCGAATGGTCGGAGGGGGTGCGGATCCGTGCCGCCAGGCTGAACGCGCTTCTTCTCGAAGCCGAGGAGCTGCTGGCGATGAGGCTGGCGCTCGCCCAGCGCGTAGAGGATTTGCGTCACGTTACGGCGAGGCTCGACGAGTGGGAAGGCGCCCATCAAAGATTTGAGCCGGAAACTCCCACCGCAAAGCCGCACGCTTTCATCGGACGAGATGAAAATGCAGAAAGCAGCAAAGACAAAGGCATTCTTCAGGACTCGAACGGGAGCGGCACTTGGGTTCGATCGCTCGACCGTGAACTCCGTGCTGTGACCTCTCGGCTGGAGGCGGATCATCGCGCTTTTTTGACCATGAGCGAGCGTTTGCTCGGAGACCTCAAGGGGTCTTTGATGCTTCCGTTTCACGCGGTCCTGGAGCCGTTTCCCAAGTTGGCGCGCGACCTCGCCCGTGCCCAGGGCAAAGAGGTGGAGTTCGTTGTGCGTGGGGCGGAAATCGAGGTGGATCGCAGGGTTCTTGAAACCTTGAAGGATCCTTTGATGCACCTTATTCGCAACGCCGTGGATCACGGCATCGAATCGCCAGAGCAAAGGGAGCAAGTGGGGAAATCGAGGCGAGGCTTGATCGAGCTGGAAATATCTCAGCGCCGGGGAGGGAGATTCGAGCTCGTCGTTTCGGACGACGGGAATGGTATTGGCGTTGAGCAAGTTCGCCAGGCCGCGCTCAAGCAGGGCGTCGCGTCAGCGGAAATGAGCGAGACGGCCGTGTGCCAGCTTATCTTCCGCTCGGGCATCTCCACAAGCCCTGCGGTGACCGACCTGTCGGGACGCGGACTTGGTTTGGCGATTGTGGATGAAAAAGTGCGGAATCTTGGAGGCTCGATTTCGCTCGAAACCAATCCAGGTCGCGGCACCACCTTCCGGATCCTGCTTCCGGTGACGATGGCGGCGTTTCGGGGAGTTCTGGTGCGCGCTAGCGGGCGCTTCTTCATTCTACCGACGGCGGAGGTCCAACGCGTGGTGCGGATTGGCCGACGGGATGTCAAGACGGTCGAGAACCGCGAGACAATACGGATGAACGATCATCCCATGGCCGTGGTGCGTCTCGCAGACGCCATCAAGCTAGATTTCCAATCGAATGGCCCCGAGACTCCACCCCTCACTTACGGGCTGGTTCTAACGTCCGCGGGCTTGGAAATGGTGCTTCAGGTGGATGAGATCCTGCGGGAGCAGGAAGTGGTGGTGCGGGCGCTCCCGACTTATCTCGCGCATTTGAAAATATTCGCCGGCGCCGCGGTCCTTGGAAGCGGCCAACTCGTGCCGATTTTGAATACAGAGGAACTCGTGAAGCTTGCCGTGAAGGCCTCACCGCGACGCTCGGCGTCGGGCGCAGCGACAGAGCATCCCAAGTCGCCGCCGTCCGTCCTGGTGGCTGAGGACTCGGTGACGGCTCGCACCTTGCTGAAGCACATCCTCGAATCGGCGGGATTTCGGGTCAAAACGGCGGTGGATGGTCTGGAGGCTTACACGCTGCTGCGAGCCGAGCCATTCAACCTGCTCGTCTCGGATGTGGACATGCCGCGCATGAGCGGGTTTGACCTCACAGCCAAAATTCGTGCCGATGGGCGATTGAAAGACCTGCCCGTCGTCCTGATGACTGCCCTCGAATCCGAGCAGGATCGAGAACGCGGCATGCAAGCCGGGGCCAACGCCTATCTGACTAAAAGCCGCTTCGACCAGAGCCATCTGCTGGAGGTCATTCGCCGGCTGGTCTGACAGATGAGGGTTCGAAACCGATTGAAGCGAGCCGAATAAGAGCGGCAGGAGTTTCCGTGATTAAGGTCTTGGTGGTGGACGATTCCAGGGTGGCGCGCGAAGGGCTGGCCAGGCTGCTCAGCGCCGACCCTGAAGTGCAGGTGGTGGCCACGGCCAGCAACGGCCAGGAAGCCTTGGACCTCACCGGGCGCGAGCGTCCCGACGTCATCACCATGGATCTGCATATGCCGGTGATGAACGGTTACGAGGCGACGCGACGGATTATGGAGACTTTTCCCACGCCCATCGTCATTGTGAGTGGCAGTTCGGCGGCCTCGGAGCTTGTCGGGCCGTTCCGCGCCTTCGAAGCGGGCGCCCTGAACGTCGTGCCGAAGCCTGCCGGGGAAGGTCATCCGCTGCATAAAATGGCTGCCGACGAGCTCCGACGCGCCGTCAAATTGATGGCGGAGGTTAAGGTGGTTCGACGCTGGCCCCGCGGGGCCAAAGAAAAGCCCCCCCTCTCGCCCGCGCCCGAAGTTTCCGTCGGTTTGTTCTCTCAGAATGTGGAGGCCATTGCTATCGGCGCCTCGACAGGGGGGCCTCAAACTCTTCAGGCCATTCTGTCGTCATTAAGGCGAGATTTTACGATACCTCTCCTCATCGTCCAACATATGGCGCCCGGGTTCATTCAAGGCTTTGCGGAGTGGCTGTCGGAGGTCTCAAATTTGAGAGTGGGGCTGGTTTGCCAGGACGAACCTATTCGCCCGGGGAGGGTTTATCTGGCGCCGGATGGATTTCACATGGGCGTAGGACCCGGACCCCGCATCGTTCTTGGTCGCACAGAGTCGCCGGGCGAAATGCAACCCTCGGTGAATTATCTCTTCCGCTCGATGGCCCTTAGGTTTGGCGCGCGGTGCGCCGGTGTGCTCTTAACGGGCATGGGCAAAGACGGCGCCGAAGCGTTGAAATTGATGAAGCAGGCCGGTGCCCTGACCATCGCGCAGGATGAGGCAAGTTCGATTGTCCACGGGATGCCCGGCGAGGCCATCAAGCTCGGGGCGGCAACCTGGGTTCTCTCGCCTGAAAATATTGCCGCAGCGTTCAATGGTTGGGTGCAGAAACGGGATAAGTGATGAGTCCCTTGTCTGGAACGAAACAACCGCCCGTTGAGATTCTGGTCGTCGAGGATAGCGCGACACAAGCCGAGCAGCTCCAATACCTCTTAAGCCAAAGGGGCTATGAGGTCATTGCAAAGCGCAATGGCCGCGAGGCGTTAGGCTGGCTGAGCACCCATCGGCCCACCCTCATCCTTTCCGACGTCCTCATGCCGGAAATGAATGGCTTTGAGCTCTGCCGGCAGGTGAAGTCGAGAGGCGAATGGAAGGAGATCCCTGTTGTTCTCTTGACGTCGCTTTCGAGCCCCAGCGACATTATCCAGGGATTGAGTGCGGGCGCGGACAATTTTATCCGCAAGCCCTACGATGTAAATTATCTTTTCTCCCGCATTGACTATGTGCTGACACACCGCGAACTGCGCCGCACGGAAAAGACCAGGCTCGGGGTTGAAATCTTCCTAAACGGTCAGCGGCACTTTATCGCGGCTGAGCGCCAGCAGATTTTGGACCTGCTCATCTCGACCTATGAGGATGCGGTCAATCTGAACCGCGAATTGCAAGCCAAACAACAGGAGCTCGCCCAATTCGCGCGCCAGCTTGAGAACGTGGTTTCCCAACGCACGGCGGCGCTGACGGCCGAAGTGGCCGAGCGCAAGCGAATCGAGGCGGCGCTGCGGGAATCCGAAGAACGGTATCGCCTGCTTTTCGAGGCCAATCCCCAGCCGATGTGGGTCTATGATACGGAGACACTCCATTTTCTCGCGGTCAACGAGACGGCCGTCGGACATTTTGGCTATTCGCAGGAAGAGTTTCGCAGCATGAAGATTACGGATCTTCACGAGCCGCAGGACGTTCCGCAGGTTCTGACTCAAGTATTGACACGCAAGGAGACCCGACGGCCGCCAGCGGATTGGCGGCTTCGCCGCAAGGACGGATCCTGGATCAACGCCGAAATCACTTCCCACGCCTTGCCCTTTGGAAACGGGAAAACGCGGCTGGTGCTGGCTAATGATGTGACGGAAAGGAAAAAACTGGAAGACCAATTCCGCCAGGCCCAAAAGATGGAGGCGATTGGTCAGTTGGCGGGCGGCGTGGCCCACGATTTTAACAATTTGCTGACCATTATTACCGGTTACAGCCAATTGCTGAAGGAGCGATTCGGCTCCGACGCTGCGCTGACCACCTACCTGGACCAAATTCGGCACGCGGCCGATCGCGCCGCAGCGTTGACGCGGCAGCTTCTAGTTTTCAGCCGCCGCCAAGTGCTCGAGCCGCAGGTGCTCGACTTGAATCGGGTGGTTGCCGGCATGGACAAAATGCTGCGCCGGCTGATTGGGGAAGACATTGATTTGGCCACGGTTCAATCGCGGTTGCTCGGCCGCGTGAGAGCGGACGCCGGGCAGATGGAGCAGATTATTCTGAATCTTGCGGTCAACGCACGCGACGCCATGCCGCACGGCGGGAAGCTGACCATTGAAACCGCCAACGTCGAGCTGGATGAGTCCTATGCTCGCGCCCATGTGGGTGTAACCCCCGGCGCTTACGTCCTTCTGGCCGTAAGCGATACGGGACACGGGATGGATGAGAAGACGAAGTCTCACATGTTTGAGCCATTTTTCACCACCAAGGAGCCCGGCAAGGGCACGGGGCTTGGGCTCGCCACCGTCTATGGCATTGTGCAGCAATGCAGCGGACACATTTGGGTGTATAGCGAACCGGGCCGAGGAGCAACGTTTAAGATTTATCTGCCGCGCGTGGGGGAAGAGAGCCAGACGGCCGCTATGGAAAAGTCCCAGGAAGACGAACCGGCAGGTACAGAGACGATCCTATTGGTCGAAGACGAACAATCACTACGGGCTCTCGCGCGCGAGGTGCTCGCCTCAAAAGGCTATAATGTGTTGGAGGCGGAAAGCGCCCCGGATGCTCTGCGCCTCGCCGCCGACACCACCTCGCTGATTCATCTCCTGCTGACGGATGTCGTTATGCCCGAATTCAGTGGGCGTGAGGTGGCCGATCGGCTGAAGCCTCTCCATCCGGAAACCAAGGTTCTTTATATGTCCGGCTACACGGACAGCGCGATTGTGCATCATGGCGTCCTGGACCCCGACACAGCCTATTTGCAAAAGCCGTTCACGCCCGGTGCGCTGCTTCGTAAGGTCCGGGAAGTCTTGGCCAACTGAGCTTTCCGTACCCAGAGCGATTTTCGCCACCGATCTCGCCGCACTGCGTTAAACTCTCAACACCTCCGGCGAAGGCAGGACCGCGTCCGCGCCTTGTTTGAAAATTCCAGACTTGGTTCCGGATGTTTGTTGTAAACTGACGAGGCGGCCTCAGAGGCTGCAATGCCGGAGGAGGGAGTCATGTCTCAAATTTCTCGTCGAGATTTTTTGAAGCAGGCGGCGGGGTCGGCAAGTATCGCCGGCCTTTGGTCGGCACAGGAGCTTTTCGCCAATCCGCTCGGCCTGCCGATTGGTTGCCAAACGTGGCCGGTCCGCAAGATGATCGCCCGGGATTTCCCGGGCACCATTAAGAAGCTGAAGGCGGCTGGGTTTCAAAGTATCGAACTCTGTTCGCCGGTCGGTTACGCCGACCTGGGCTTTGGCGGTCTCGCCAAGTACTCGGGCGCCGAGCTTCGTCGCATGATTCACGATTTGGGCGTCGAATGCATCAGCTCGCATTTTTCTATCCAGGAGCTGCGCGAGAACCAGGAAGGCCGAATCGCTTGGGCCAAAGAGCTGGGGTTGACGCAGATGATTGTCCCCTCGCTTGAAGGGCCCGCGCATCCCACGATGGAGGACGTCAAGCGCGCGGCGGACGAATTCAATCGCATTGCGGATCGCGCGGCCGAGGCCGGCATCCAGCAAGGTCTCCACAACGAGGGTTTCATTGATACCTCGGTGGACGGCCAGCGAACCTACGACATTTTATTTCGTCTGCTCAATCCCCGCACCGTCAAATTTCAGTTCCAGATTTCCGCCATCGAATACGGCTTTGATCCCATCCATTATTTCACCACCTATCCCGGCCGCTTCATCTCCATGCATGTGCAAGGTTGGGATGCGAGAACCCGCAAGATTGTGGCTGTCGGTCAGGGCACACTAAATTGGAAGAGGATTTTTGCCGCCGCGAAAATCGGAGGCATCAAGAATTATTACGTGGAAATGCCTTTTCCCCTCATGGAGGCGAGTGTGCCTTATCTGCGCCGGCTGCAAGTGTGAAGAGGTCATAGCGTTGGAATCGAGCGCCGAGTCCGCCGGCCTCATCACCAAACGATCGGCGCGGAAGACGCAAGACGGAAGTTATTGAGCCAAGGAGGTGGGAATGACGCTGTGGAAGAAGGGTTGGGTTGCGATGGGGCTGGTGCTCGCATGGGTGCCCGCAGCCGGGGCCCAGCAGCGCCCATTTTTACTGAAAAATGGCGACCGCGTTGTCTTTTATGGCGACAGCATCACCGAACAGCGTTATTACACGGTTGCGGTCGAGACCTACGTTCGGACGCGCTTCCCGCATCTGCGGGTTAAATTCCTCAACTCCGCTGTCGGCGGTGCCACGGTGCTCGGCAACTGGACAGCGCCCGTGGATGTGAGCCTCGCCCGCGATGTGTTTCCGTTTCATCCGGACGTCGTCACGATTATGCTCGGCATGAACGACGGCCATTATCGTCCCTGGGATGAGGCCATCGCCCAAACGTACGAAAACGGTTATCGCCACATCATCCGCTCGCTTCGCGATCACTTGCCCGGTGTGAGGATTGTTCTGATTGAGCCGACCCCTTGGGATGACATTACCCAACAACCCTCCTATCCGTATAATCCCACTCACGCACCGGGCGGGTATGATAGCGTCATTAGCCGTTACGCCAGGTTCGTCCGCCGGCTCGGCGCGCAGGATCACTTAGCAGTGGTGGATTTTCACACGCCGCTTATCCGGCTGATGGAAGAGACCAAACAGTCCAATCCCGCGCTGGCGGGGAAAATCATCCCGGGTCGTGTCCACCCCGGGCCGAGCGCCGAGTTGGTGATGGCGCAGACGCTGCTCAAAGCATGGAATGCTCCCGCGACGGTCAGCCGAGTGGTGATTAGCGCCGCTTCTTCTTCCGTCGTGGAGTCCAAAAACGCGAAGATAACCAATCTCTCTGCAAGACCCTCGGGCCTCACATGGACGGAAACCGACCGGGCGCTGCCTTACCCGATCATGACCCTTCATTCCACTCACTGGCCGCAGTTTCCGCCCGACCCTTGGGGGAAAAACGAGGAAATTTTCTGGCCACTGCCGCCTCTTGAAGGACCGGAAATTAACCCTGTCGCCGCCTGGGTTGTCAAGCAATCCCACATGTATCGTGAGCTGGATTCCGAAATGCTGCGAGTGACGGGCCTCACCGCGGGCCGCTATCAGCTCGCAATAGATGGCGAAATGGTGGGAAAGTTCTCCAAGGGGGCGCTCGACCGGGGCATCAACCTTGCGCAATACGATACGCCCATGATGCAGCAGGCGGATAAAGTGCTGACACTCGTTTGGCATCGCGTGGACTTGAGGTTTTATGGATGGCGAGCCGTTCAGGTGCCGCTCCAGCACGACGAATCCGCCGGCGTTCCATCGGCGGTTTCGCACCTGCTCGCCGCGCTGAATCAACAGCAGAATGAGCTGATTCACAAGGCCCGGGCCGCTGCCGAGCCGGTTGCGCGTCACTACCGGCTTACACCCGCGCCGTGAAGGTGGGGCGATTTTCTCCCCTAGTAATACTCGGTTAAGTTCTACGAGGTGTCCGTGAACTCTGTAAGGCACCACGCGCAACGTCCACTGAGTCTAATCAGCAGTGCAAGGAGCTGCCGGCGGACGCGGGGCAGGCTCCAGGTCGCACCAG
>JAKCCV010000018.1 GCA_021838785.1 Acidobacteriota bacterium
GACCTGGTCAGCAAACTGATGGCCTATGTCCGGCTCTACAACCGCCAAGCCCAGCCTTTTCGCTGGACGTACCGCAATCCTCGGAGGCGAATCCATGTTTCACCTATTTCGGTAACGCGACACTAGTTGAAGCGGGAGCACCGCCGGAAGCCATCGAGCTTGTGACCGCTGCCGACCGGTTTCGGCTGCAAAACGGCACCTTTAGCGGTGTGCTGTTCACGGGCGGCGAGGATGTGGACCCGCAATTCTACGGGGAGCCCAAGAAATACGAGAATGTGCGTAGCAACCGTGAGCGCGACGAATTTGAGTTTGAGTTGCTAGACCGCGCCCTCCAACAACGCCGTCCTCTGCTGGGCATTTGCCGGGGCGCGCAAATGATCAATGTGAAGTTCGGCGGGGCGCTCTATCAGGATCTTAAAAATGATTTTACCCCAACTATCCCTACGGGCGTCGAGCATCGGCAGGCTGGCAGCCGCAGCGCGGTGACCCATGCCGTGACGGTCACCGAGCCGGCATCCAAGCTGGCAGAAATTTTTACCGGGAACTGCCGCGTGAATAGCCTTCATCATCAGGCAATCAAACGGGTGGGGCGTGGGTTGAAGGTCACCGCCTATTCCGAAGACGGCCTCCCCGAAGCCATCGAGGCCGCTGATCCTTATCCTTTTTTGATGGCCGTACAATGGCACCCGGAAGAATTGACGGATCACCCCGAACAACTTCAAATTCTTCGAGAGTTTGTTCGAAAATGCCACGAAGTTGCCGGAGCCGGTTAAGCACGCGCGCTCCGCGAGCCTCACGACCACCCGGCGGTGCCATCATCGCAAGGCCCGGTGCGCGTGGGAGGGCAAGTATTCCATGCCAGCGCGAATTTTCTTCACCCAAGGCGACCTGACGGAAGCTCCCGTGGACGCCATTGTCAATGCCGCGAACACCGACTTAATGCTCGGCGCGGGAGTAGCCGGAGCCATTCGCCGCAAGGGGGGGCCAACCATTCAGGAAGAGTGTGACCGCCTCGGCCCCATTCCGCTGGGTGAGGCCGCCGTAACTTCCGCCGGCCAGCTCAAGGCACGCTACGTCATCCATGCGGCCGGCATGAGGCTGGGAGGAAGCGTAACGGCAAACTCACTTCGCTCAGCTACCCGCCACAGCCTCCAGCGCGCCGAGGAGCTCAAAATCCAGAGCATGGCCTTTCCGGCCATCGGGACCGGCGTGGGAGGCTTTCCACCCGCGCAGTGCGCGGAAATCATGATCGGGCAAGTGCTGGAGCATCTTGCGGCTGGCAGTCATCTTAAGGAAGTCCATTTTGTTTTATTTGATGCGGCCACGCTCCAAATATTCCAGGAGACCTACCACCGCTTGGCGCCGGCGATGCGGAACGGGAAAATTGCGCTCGACGGTCAAAATCCATGAGAACTGATTAAAATGAGGTCCGCCGAGCATTTGGCAGACCTTCTCCGCCCTTGATAGACTCGCCGCTGAAATCGTTTCTCCTGCAAAACCTCCGCCGCCGCGGGCCCATCACTTTTGAGCAGTACATGACGCTCTGCCTTTATCATCCTCAACATGGCTATTATATGAGGGGCAGGGAACGTACGGGAGCGCGTGGAGATTATTTTACCAGCGCGGATCTCCACCCCGTCTTCGCTCGGCTGACGGCGCGACAGGTGGAGGAGATGTGGCAGCATCTTGGTCGGCCCGGCCGCTTCAGTTTGGTGGAAGTGGGAGCAGGACGAGGTTGGTTTGCCGTGGATTTTCTCACATGGACGCGACGCGCTTTCCCTGATTTCGCCGCGGCGCTCGACTACGTGGCTATTGAGCCGTCACCTGCAACTCTCGAACGTCTCCGCCGGTGCTTAAGCGACGCCGGCATAGCTGAGCGCGTCCGTCTATTGTCCTCGCTCGAAGCGCTCGACCCCATCGAGGGTTGCTTCTTCTCCAACGAGTTCCTGGACGCATTGCCGGTCGCCGTAGTCACACGCGCCGCAGGGCGGTTGAAGGAAATCTACGTGGAAGCTCGTGGGGAAGATCTCGTCGAAGCGCTGGGACCACTCAGCGATCCTTCCATCGCCGCTGCCGTCGCGCCTTTCGCCGAACGAGTGGAAGAAGGCCAACGAGTTGAAGTCTGCCGCGCCGTTAAGCGCTTTGCTAAGACGTTGGGGGAAAAGCTTCGGCGCGGATTTGTCATCACGGTGGATTACGGAGACCTGGCTGAGAATCTCTACACGCCGGATCGGCCCCGCGGGACGCTTCTCGCCTACCGTCGCCATAGACCGTCGGAAGAATTTTACGCGGACCCGGGCGAGCAGGACTTGACGGCCCACGTCAACTTCACGGCTGTGATCGAAGAAGGGCGGCGCGAGGGCCTCAGCCTCACCAGCTTTACGACCCAGGAAAGATGGCTGCTGGCGCTCGGCGAGACCAACCAATTTAACGATCTTTATGACGTAGGAGCGACCGAGAAGGAAAAACTGGTCGCCCGCCTCAAGCTGAAGCGCCTTCTCAACCCGGAAGGAATGGGGTCGGTTTATAAAGTCTTAGTTCAGCATCGCGGCATCGCCCCGCCACGTCTCACGGGATTGCGCTATGCCAGGTCTCAGCCGTTGCTGGGGGGTTGAGTGTAGGGCTTTTGGATGTAACGATTAGCCAGGTCGAGGGCGCCTTGGGAGTTGTCGTGTGTCTGGAGCGCCTTCTGATACTCATTGATGGCACGGTCGCGCTGGCCGGTCGCGTCAAAAATCTCGCCCAGCGTCAAATGGGCCCATACCCGAATCCAGTGCGGCTTTAGGTCCCCGTCCAGGGCCGCTCGCATTTCATCGGCGGCGGCGTTGTAGTTTCTCAGCAGGAAGTAAATTTGCCCCATGCGGTAATGCGCCAACGAATTGTTCTTATCAATCGCCACCACCTTCTGGTACTGCTTGATGGCCTCGAGATAAGCCTGCTCCTCGCGGAGTTGGTCGCCGCGGGCAATTTCCACTTGCACTTTGAGCCGATTGTCCAGCTTGAGGATTTGGCTTCCGGGATCAATCACGACGTTGGTCGGGCGTGTCAAGGTGTTGATGGCGAAGTTAGCCCGCGTTCCTTCCATTTCGACCCGCGAGTCCACCGGGGGACGGCCCTCCGAGTAAACGCGAATCTCCACCGGCATTCGGAAGATATCCAGATCCTGATGAATGGTTCCCACCACCTGATAGTGATTGCCGACGCGATAAATATCCCAGTTGTCGGTGAATTGCGGCACCCCGGTTGAGCTGACCCACTGCGCAAAGAAATAAGTTAAGGGCTGATGGCTCGCTGTTTCTGCCAGCTTCTGAAACTCCGCCGTGGTAATGGTTTTCCAGGCGCGCTGCTGGGCCATCATCTGGAGCGTCTTGAAGAAGGCATCGCTGCCAATCACGCCGCGCAACATGTGAAACACCATGGCGCCTTTCTGATAGACGATGGAGTGGTATTCGGGCGTAAAGTCTTGCAAACTTCCCGCCTCGCTGATCGGCGCAACTTCTTCATGGGTCAGCGCGCCGATCTCCGTCTGATGCATCAAGTCCTCGAAGGCCGCTTCACCTTCCGACGCCCGAACGTACAGCGCCGCCGAATAGGTGGCGAGGCCATCGTCAAGAAAGGCGTCATTGGGCGTGGCCGGGCTCACTAGACACGGCCACCACTGGCGGGCTATCTCCAGCGCTAACAGGCGCCGGTCCACCGGCTGCGTGAATCCCCGCTGGGCGAGGGCCACCACCCCGGGCGCCGCATAGCCTCCCACCGTGCCGTTGGGAATCTCGACGATATCCAAGTGTCCATTCGGTAGGGTGCCGAATTTTTCGGAGAAGAAGCTCAAAATATGAGTCGCCGTGTCTCCGTAACTTTTGGCGAGTTTATCCTCTCCGCTAAAGGTGTAAACCACAATATTCCCATTGCTCGCAATGGAAGGGCGCGCCGTGTATTTGCCGGCCAAAACGGTTCCGGGAAACGAAGCTTGACCGTACTCAAAAGTATAGGTTTTGGTTCCCGTCTGCGCCACCGGCGTCGCCGCCATTCCCGAGGCAATCACGGTTTCGTCGTCAGGAACCGTCATATGAATGGTCGCGGCAAAACGGTCGAGGCCGGGCGGTCGCACCGGAAACCAATCCGAAGCATAGAGTAAGTAGGTGCCTTGACTCGACACGGAAGCAAGCTGCACCCCCTCGATCGGGCTTCCCGCCGCCGAACTGAGAGCACCTTTGTACGTGACCGTAATGCTGGTCGGCTGATCCGCAGGGAGGGGAGAAGAGAAATTCACTTGCAGGCTCAAGCCGTTCTGCTGGAATTGCAGCGGGTTGCCCGCCGCGTCCGTAACCTTTTCCACCCGCAACGCACTGTCCAATTGAAAGCCGGCTGTCGAAAGGTCGCTGGTCGGCAAGAATCCGATCTGGGCCGTTGCCGAAAGGATGTTGGCCGCAGGGAACAGCTCGGCGTTAATCGTATAACGCTGTACAGTAAAGTTGGCAGTCGTTTGCGCACGCGCCGAAAGCGGCAGCGAGAAAATGGACGCCGCCAGCGTCAGGAACGCAATCGCCACCCCTCCGAGCAGCTTCCTCGCCTCTCGCGTTGCCCCAAGCCCAGGATTGGGTTTGTTATTGGCCCACAGTAACTGTCTGCTCATCAATTGACCTATAAACTCTTGGATGCCGTTGCTTGCCGGGCAGGTGCATCGCCCTCCGCCCCCGTGGACGCTCTACCCAGTGGATGCATTAAGCCGCTGACAGGGATGCCCCACCCAGTCCCAATTCGTGCCACACGGCGCTGGCGGCCCGTTCAATGGCGCCGCTCGGCCCCAGGCGCGCGCGCACTTCGCGCAGCCCTTCCACCATCCGAGCGCACGCCTCGGCGTGGTCCAACAAAAACTCAATCTCCTTGGCCAGCTTTTCCGCGGTCAAGTCGGCTTGGATCAATTCCGGCACCACGCGCCGGTTGGCGAGCAGGTTGACCATGCTGTAAAACGGAACCTTCACCAGCCGCCGCGCCACCCAGGCCGTGGCAGGCGACACTCGGTAAATCACCACCATCGGCCGCTCGTGCAGTGCGGCCTCAAGGGTTGCGGTGCCGCTGGCAACCGCCGCCACGGCAGCATGCTCCAACGCCTCCTGCGAACGACCGGCAACGACCCTGAGCCGACCCCGCCCCTGATAGTGCTGCTGGACCAGAAGCTCAACCCTTGCGGTTTCCGCGGCCTGGGCCAGAGAAATCACAAACTGGACAGAACGTCGCGTGGCGATTTGGCTTGCCGCCGCCAGCATCACCGGCAGATGATGGCTCATTTCGCTTCGTCGGCTGCCGGGCAGCAGCGCTACCGTGGGGACTTCATCATCGAACCCCAAGGACTTTAAAAAATTTTCGCGCGATGAGTTAACCGTGGCCACGTCCACGAGGGGATGTCCCACAAATTCGACGGGAATGCCGGCCTTTCGGTAAATTTCCTGCTCAAAATCAAAAATACACAGCATCTTCTGAACGGTGGCTCGAAGCTGCTTGAGGCGACCGCGACGCCATGCCCAAATTTGAGGACTGACAAAGTAGATAACGGGAATCCCCAGCCGTCTGAGGCGGGCGGCCAGCCGAAGGTTAAAATCGGGGAAATCAATCAGGACAGCGCCACGAGGGCGCCGGAGCATGGCCTCACGGGTCAGCCGCGCGAGGGCGCGCCAAGCGCGTGGCAACCCCGTGACAACCTCGGTAATACCGATGGCCGAGACCTCGCGGGCATCCACCACCGTCTCAACTCCCGCCTCCCGCATCGCTTCTCCGGCGCACCCAAAGATTTCAAGCGAAGGATCCCTCCCCCGCAACGCGCGACACAAAGCGCCCCCATAAAAGTCTCCCGAGCTTTCTCCCGCCACCATCAGCAGGCTGTTTTTAGCCATGCTCATCCCCCGGCGCCTTGCGGCTCGGGGTCCGCTTCAAGCGCGGCGGCCACCACGGAAGCCGATTCCCGGTCCACCGTGATTTCTTGGTCTTTGTACTGAAGCTGATACAGCTTGTAATAGATGCCTCGCCGCGCCAGCAGTTCCTGATGCGTTCCGATTTCCCTCACTCGACCCTTGTGCATGACAATGATCTTGGAGGCATTTTGGATGGTGGAGAGACGATGCGCGATGATAAGGGAGGTCCGATTCTCCAAAAGCCCGCGCAGGCCCTCCCGAATCTGGCTTTCGGTTTCCGGGTCCACGCTCGAGGTCGCTTCGTCCAGAATCAGAATGCGAGGATTGTGCGCCAGGGCGCGAGCGAAAGAGAGCAACTGTTTTTGCCCCGTGGAGAGCGTCGAGCCCCGCTCGCGCACCGGCTCGTTGAATCCGTGGGGAAGGCTCTCGATGAAGTCCAGGATGTTGACCCGCCGCGCCGCCGCGCGCACCTGCTCGTCGGTGATGGTTTTCGTCCCTAGGCGGATGTTGCTGGCAATGGTTCCTGAAAACAAGAAGGGGTCCTGCAAGACGACGGCAAAGTTTCTTCGCAAATCGTGTAGTCGAAGCTCGGAAAGTTTTTCCCCGTCAAACAAAATCTCCCCTTCCTGAATATCGTAGAACCTCAGCAGGAGACTGGTCAGGGTGGTTTTGCCGGCCCCGGTGTGCCCGACTACGGCCACGGTTTCCCCCGGCTCGATGGTAAAGGAAACGTTCTCGACGACTCGATGTTGGTCGCGATACGCAAAGCTGACTTGACGAAACTCCACGTGGCCTTGAGGATCGGAGAGCAACTTCGGGTGCGGGGGATCCGTGATGGCCACCGGCGTGTCGAGCAGTCGGAAGATGCGTTCCGAGCTGGCCATCGCCGACTGCAAGATGTTGTATTTGTCACTGAGGTCCTGAATGGGGCGGAAAAAGCGCTGCGAATATTGAATAAAAGCAATCGCGGTTCCGACCGTCAGCATCCCGCGGAGTGCCATCCCGCCGCCGTAATAAAGGATGATGGCGATGGCCAACACTCCCAGAAATTCCACGGCGGGGTAGAAAAGCCCATAGGCCATGATGGAGTCTTTATAGGCTTCCATGTGGCTACGATTGATTTGGTCAAACTCCTCGAAGCTCTTCTCCTCGTGGTTGAAAAGCTGCACCACGCTCATGCCGGTGAGGTGTTCCTGCAAGTAGGTGTTAATCCGCGCGATGGCAATCCGAATGCGCCGGTAGGATTCCCGAACGGCCTTGCGGAAAGCGGCCGTCACCAACACAATCAGCGGCAGCACCGTAAACGTCAAAAGCGCCAGCTTCCAACTCAAGACCAGCATTACCCCCACAATGCTGAGCAGGGTGAAGAAATCTCCGAAGATGGCCACCACCCCCGACGCGAACAGATCATTCAGAACGTCCACGTCGGTCGTGACCCGCGTGACCAGCCGACCGACAGGATTGCGGTCAAAGTAACTCATCTCCAGCCGTTGCAAATGTCCGAAGATCTGCTTGCGAAGGTCGTACATGACTTTTTGCCCCACCATCTGCATGGCATAGGTCTGGGCAAACTGCAGCGCAAAGGTCAACAAAACCGTCGGCAAAAAGAACAAGAAAGCGAGTTGGCCAATGCCGATGAGCGGATGAGGGCTTAAGAACCGCGATAAAAACGCCGGAATTGGATTGCGGTGCGTCGGGTCAAGGTAGCGATCCACCTCGATTTTTAACAAATAGGGCGGAACGGCCTGCAGAATTCCGTAAAAGAAAATCGCAATGAGCGCAAAAACAACGGTCTTGCGGTAAGGGCGCAGGTAACTGAGCAGCCGCCGCATGAGGCGACCGTCATACGCTTTTCCGAGAACGTCCTCTTCGTGAAAACCGTCTGGCATAAAACTCGCTCGGCCGATGACCTCAAAAGCCGGAACTCGATCCCGGGCCGCAGCGGGGCGACGACCGGCCCTACGCCTCTTTCTCGAGCGCTTCCTCAATCAACTGCTTGTTGTAAAGCTCGGCGTAGTAGCCCTGCCGAGCCAGCAACTGCTCGTGCGTCCCTTTTTCGACAATTCGACCCTGATCCACCACCACAATTTCATCGGCGTTCCGAATCGTGGAGATGCGATGTGAAATCAGGAGCGTGGTGCGGCCTGCAAGGACGCCGGTCAGTTGATTGAGAATCCTCTCCTCCGTGCCCGTGTCCACGCTGGAAAGCGCGTCATCAAGAATCAGGATGCGAGGATCCCGCAATATTGCGCGGGAGATGGTGATCCGCTGCTTCTGGCCTCCTGAAAGCGTCAGCCCGCGCTCGCCCACCATGGTCTCAAAGCCTTTCGGAAAGCCCTCGATTTCCGACAAAATATTCGAGATTTCGGCTGCCCGAACTACTTCCGTGTCGCCGGCCTCGGGCACGCCGAACTTGATATTGCCCCGCACCGTCTCGCTAAATAAAAAGGGTTCTTGTGAAACAAAACCGATCTGCTGTCGCAACGTGGACAAGGGAATTTGTTGAATCGGAACGCCGTCAATGAGGATCGTGCCGGGCGGGGAATCGTAAAGCCGCGGGATGAGGCTCACCAAGGTGGTTTTGCCCGATCCGGTCGCCCCCACAATGGCCACGGTCCGCCCCGCGGGGATGTGCAAATTGATGTCGTTGAGCACCGGCTTTCCGTTGTAACTGAAGCTCAAATGCCGAAACTCGATTTCGCCCCGGATGTTCGAGAGGGCGTCCGGTCGCGCCGCGCGGTCATCAATCTGCGGCTCGGCCCGAAAAATGGTCCATAACCTTCCGAGCGACGCCAAGCCGCGCTGCACGATGTTGGTCACCCAGCCGAGCGCAATGATGGGCCAAATCAAGTACATAAGGTAAATGTTGAACGCCGTAAAGCTGCCGATGGAAATCTGACCTCGAAGCACCGCTCGCCCGCCCGACACCATGATCAACAGAAACGAGATGGCAAACAGCAGAGCCAATGCGGGCCATAGGAAGCTTTGAATCCAGATGAGCTGCCGATTGCTGCCCACGTAACGTTGGTTCATGTTGTCGAAGGAGGCGGCTTCCGCCTCCTCCTGGCAAAAGGCACGCACCACCCGCACCCCGGAAAGGCTCTCGCGCACACGTTCCATCAACTCGGAATGCAGAGCCTGCACTTTCTCAAACTGCTCGTGAATCCTTTGCCCAAAAAACTTCACCGTCAGCGAAGCGATCGGCAAGGGCAATAGGCACAGCAGCGTCAGCCGAGGGTCAATATGAATCATCAGCGCGATCGTGGCCACTCCCATCACCAAAGTGTTGGCGGAATACATGATCCCCGGCCCCACCATGTTGCGCACCGCACTCAAATCGTTAGTCATCTTCGACATCAGGTCGCCGGTTCGATTCTCCGTGTAATACCGCGGCTCTAAGCGCATCAGATGTCGAAACAGATCGTTGCGCAGGTCGTATTCCACGTCCCGCGAGATTCCGATCAGGATCCATCGCATCGCGTACTGGAACACAGCCTTCGTCAGCGCCACGCCCAGCAGTAGCGCCGCAAAAAACAGCAGCCGCTCGCGCGTGACGTTGTGGCTCAAACCGTCAATTGCATCCTTGACGAGGAGGGGAATGGTCACCCCAACAAGTTGGGTGATGACCAAGGCCGCCAAACCCACCACGTACCGCTTTTTGTAGCGGGCAAGATACGGCAACAGAGGCTGCAATCGCTTCAGCATGGCAGGCTGTCACGCCCGGCGCCGAGCCGGGACGCCGCCGCTCGACCGCCGCTTGCGAGCCTTCATTATAGCGGATAGACTCTAGGCCCGCCAAGCTGCCGAGGCCCGGCAAAGTCGTTCAACCCATCCTGACCGAACTCGCGGAGGGCAGAGGGCCTGAGCGCAACCATCCGCCGAGGGAAGGGCTAGGAGATTCAGCGGCGGCAGCTTCTCGCCTTGCGTTGCGTCTCGGCAGGCTTTAGTATGCTGTGCGAAACAACAATCGAACGGCAAGGGCGGAGTCACTCCCCCAGCCGGACCGCGACCCTGCCACCACGGAGGCTAGTCTCAGCCTATGGCTCGTGGGGCGGCGCCGGCCGTGAAAGGACCTATGAAAACATCGAAGGACGCATCCGAACTCCGCAGCCGGGCGTGGTTCGGGAAGAACGACCGCTGGGGCATGGCGCACCGCGCCTGGCTGCGCGCCGAAGGTTTTAGCGAAATCGTCTTCCAATCGAAGCCCGTTATCGGCATCTGCAACTCGTGGAGCGAACTAAACAATTGCAACGCCCATTTGCGCCAGGTGGCCGAGGCGGTAAAGCGCGGCGTGTGGGAAGCGGGCGGTTTTCCGCTCGAATTTCCTACCATCTCGCTCGGCGAGATGCTGATGAAACCGACCACCATGCTCTACCGCAACCTGATGGCGATGGACGTGGAAGAGTGCATCACGGCTTATCCGCTCGATGGCGTGGTGCTGCTTTGCGGGTGCGACAAAACCACCCCGGCGCAACTGATGGGCGCGGCCAGCGCCGACATCCCGGCGCTGATGGTTCCGGGAGGGCCGATGTTGCGCGGGATGTGCCGCGGCAAGGAAATCGGCGCCGGCACGGACATCCGCCGCTTGTGGGAGCAGGTGCGCGCCGGGCGGCTGAGCGAGGAAGAATGGTGCGAAGTGGAGTCGTGTGTTTCCCGCAGCGCGGGCCACTGCGGCGTCATGGGCACGGCATCCACCATGGCCTGCATCGCCGAAGCGCTGGGCATGACGCTTTCCGGCGCGGCCGACCTCCCGGCCAGTGATTCGCGCCGATTGGCGCTCGCGGAACGAAGCGGCCGCCGCATCGTGGAGATGATTCGAGAAGATTTGCGCCCCTCGCGCCTGATGACGCGCGAGGCTTTGGAAAACGCCCTTCGCGCCGACATGGCCATTGGCGGCTCGACGAACGCGATCGTTCATTTGGTGGCGCTGGCCGGGCGGCTGGGAATAGATTTGCCGCTTGAAACCTTCGACACATTTTCCCGAACCACCCCCGTGGTCGCCAACGTCCGGCCGTCGGGGAAATTTTTGATGGAAGATTTCTGCTACGCGGGCGGCCTGCGGGCGGTCCTCAAGGAGATTGCGCCGCTGCTGCACCGCGATGCCCTGACCGCAACGGGCAAAACGGTAGCGGAAAACTTGGCCGATGCCGCCTGCTTCAATCGCGAAGTCATCAAACGACTCGACCAGCCGCTTAAGCCGGAGGGCGGCACGGTCATCCTGCGCGGCAATCTGGCCCCGGCGGGCGCAGTCATCAAGCAATCGGCTGTCTCGCCGCACTTAACGCACCACAAAGGGCGAGCCGTGGTCTTCGAGAATAATCTCGACCTGCTGGAGCGGATTGACGATCCGAAACTCGACGTGGATGAAGCCAGCATTTTAGTGCTGAAGAACTCTGGGCCGAAAGGCGCCCCCGGCATGCCCGAGTGGGGACACTTGCCGATTCCGGCCAAGTTGCTTTCTGCCGGAGTCACGGACATGGTCCGTGTGAGCGACGCCCGCATCAGCGGCACCAGCTTTGGGACTATCGTGGTCCATGTCGCGCCGGAAGCGGCAGTGGGCGGGCCGTTAGCGGTGGTTCGAAGCGGCGACGAAATTGAACTCGATATCAAGAACCGCCGTCTGGAGTTGTTAATTCCCGAAGGCGAAATTAAAAAGCGTCTGGCGGCTTGGCGCCCGCCTCAGCCCCATTACACGCGCGGCTACGGACGAATGTTCCTCGACCACATTTTGCAAGCGGATCAGGGGTGCGATTTCGATTTTCTGCGCGGCCGCAACGCCGCCGACCGCACTCCGCCGCCGGAACGTTTCAAAAATCCGGCGCTCTAAGGACGAAGCGCCAGCCAAAACAGGCGGCCAACTCGCCGGCTCGGGCAACACAGACTAGGCGGAGGCATCTTGCCGGGCAGACGCATAGGCCCGCAAGGCTTGCTCGCGCGCGATGCGCAGCGTTCGGACCGGATCGCGCCGAGGGAGAAATTCCATCGCCAAATAGCGTGGGTAGTTCAACCGGCCGAGCGTTTTGTAAATGTTGATGTAGTCAATCTCGCCCGTGCCAGGTTCGTGACGGCCGGGAACATCCGCCACGTGGCACACGCCCACCAAGTCAATGTTCTGTTCCAACTTTTGAATTAAATTCCCTTCCGCAATCTGCTCGTGGTAAAAGTCGTAAAGGAAACGCACGCGCGGGTGATTGACGGCACGTATGATCTTAAATCCTTCGGCCACCGAGGTCAGGAAATACCGCGGATCCTCTTCCGGGTCAATGTTCTCAACCAGCAGCTCATAGTCCTTTCCCTCCACAATTTCCGCGGCGCGTTTGAGACCTTCAATGCAACTTTGAACTTGCTGTTCGTGGCTGAGGCCGGGCACTATGTTGCCGGAGAGCAGGATGATGCGACGGCATTCCAAGCGCTCGCAGGCGGGAAGGATATTCCGAAGGTCGTTCAGCATGGCTTGGCGCGCTGCGGGATCGGCGAGACCGCTTTTCTCGCTGGCATGACGAAGGCCGCCCGTCGTGTCAAAGGTCAGTCCGAGTTCACGCTTCTTGCGAAGCGCGTTGCGCCAATCGGCCTCCGACCATTTCTCAAACTCGCCGACCAATTCCACATTGCGGTAACCTGCCTCGTAAACTTTTTCCAGGCGCTCCTCGAAGGGCAACCGCTGAAAGACCGTCCACAGCATGATGGAAACATTCAACGGCGCCGGTTGGGATGGGGCGCTTGAGGAAGAAGAGACCTGGGCCGAGCTTGCCGCAGGTGCCAGCGCTCCTGCCATGGCCGCGCCCGCCAATTTTCGATGAAATTCCCGCCGATTCATTTTGCTTCACCTCCCCTGGATGCTTTCGCCGCCGAGCCGAATTGACCCCAATCTCAAAAATCGTTGGTCTTCGTAGTCGCCTCCGCGCGCTGGGCAAGCGCAATCGCGCCGAGCACGCCGGCGTTGTCACCGAGCCTGGGAGGAACAATGTACTCGTCTATTCCTTGGATGACTTCGTGGATCTGGATATATCCGTTCAGCAATTCTAACGTTTGGCGCCGTACCAGCGGGAACAGGCCCGCCTGCCGCATCACCCCTCCTCCCATGATGATTCTCTGGGGTGAAAGCGCGCAAATGAGATTCATTACCCCAAGCGCAAGGTAGTGTGCTTCAAACTTCCAGGCGGGGTGATCGCCGGGCAAATGTTCCGCCTTCTCCTTCCATCGCGCTTCCATTGCCGGGCCGCTTGACAGTCCTTCCCAACAATCGCCGTGAAACGGGCAAACACCTGCAAAGGGATCTTTTCGCCAGTCGTGCGCCACGTTCATATGACCCATCTCGGGATGGAGCGCTCCGTGAATCAGCCCTTTCTCCATCACTCCGCCGCCGCCGATTCCGGTGCCGATCGTCAAATAGACAAAGCTATCCAGGCCCTGCGCCGCGCCCCACATCCCTTCCGCTAGCGCCGCCCCATTCACGTCCGTATCAAAGCCAATAGGCACGCCGAACGCTCGGCGGATGGGGCCCACCAAATCGGTATTCCGCCAGCCGGGCTTGGGCGTTGAGGTGATGTGCCCAAAGTTCGGAGATCGGGGGTGCAAGTCAATCGGCCCGAACGATGCAATGCCGATGGCCGAGAGTTTTTCCTGCCGAGTTTGTTCGCGAAAGAATTCCACCACACGTCGGAGCGTCTCCTCGGGTGCGGTTGTGGGAAACTCAACCCGCGCTCGCAAATCTTGTGGGCCCGTGCCCACCGCGCAAACAAATTTCGTTCCACCGGATTCGATGCCACCCCACAGTGCCATGCTGACTCCTCGTTTGGCCGCCGGTTAAAGCCGCCACTCCCTCAAACCGTCCCTGCTGCGACCCCAGCCGGGTTCGCAACGGAAGACCGTCTCTTCTCAGACTCCCGACTAACTCAACGTCCCGCTGTAGGCCAGCGTGCAAAATCCCAAAACAAGCAAGCCGATGGCCACCAGCATGGCTCTTACTGCCTTACTCCCCGCGCCTCGCCACTCACCCGTCAAAAATCCCCACCCGCTCGACGTGACAATGATGACGGACATAAACAGCGGCCATCCCAGCACGGGCCCCATGTCGCCAATGCGGGCCATCGCGACACCGTAAATCGCCGAGCTTCCCATCCACAAAGCCGCCATGATAAAACCAAAAACCCAGTTCAACGTCGAACCTGGAGCGGCAAAGACACGGAAGCTCCGGTTCTTTCTCCAGAGATAGATGCAGTAAATCAGATAGGGCACCAACGAAGCGGTGTACAGCGGCGCCCAGATGACGTTGTATTTGTTGATCGGGCTGGCTCCGACTTGGACCGCACGTTCGACCGTCGGCGTGCAGAACGCGGCACCAAAGTTGCCCAGCGGAGAACCCAGCCCGGCCAGAATGCAAAGCGTCAGCCCGGCAGCAAAGCTCATTCTTTTCTCATGAGCCTCTGTGGCCGCAGTGGTGTTTCGCCGAAGTTGTTTTTCCTTTTCGCGCCCCGCCACCGCCGAAATTACAATGCCCGCCAGCACCAACCCGATGCCCACAAAAAAAAACAAGCCTTCTCGCGTAAAGATCTTATCCGAATGCTGCGAGATAAACGGCACGAGCGAACCAAAGGCGGTCGAAATCCCAATCGCAATCGCGAAATTGAGCGCAATGCCCACCGCGGCAATCCCCAAACCAAAAAAGATTTGGGCCAGCCCGAAGCCGATTCCAAAAAGAATCAGCAAGGACCACTGATGCGGTGGCGTCTGCTCAAAAAATGCCACGGCGTGAGGAATCGTGGCAAAAACCAGCGCCCACGGCAAAATCAACATTGCCCAAACGGCCCATACCGACCAGATATTTTCCCAACGCCAAGCCCGCGCGTATTTGGTCGGCGTGGCAAAACTTCCATTCAGCAGCCCTGCCAAAATCGAAAGCGCAACTCCTGCTAACACATCGGGCATGTTTTCTTCACCTCGTAGAACCTGAACACTTGAGCACGGCGCCGCTGGGCCTCGGTTGCTTTGACCCTCGGACTCCCTCTTGCGATTCCCGGCTGGACAGTCTATTGCAAAGCTTCTCGGCCTGCAACGGAATATCTCGGATCAGTGACGATGAGCTAAACCGGCCCGCGGTGTGGCTCAAAGGTGGGAACGTGGCTCAGCAGCCAAGGCGAGGCGGCCCCGCCGAATGGCGAATTGGGCGGCGAAGCGGGAGCCTCATGCGCGTTCGCGGTTGCAAAGGATTCGTTTTCGCAGTCCAGGCGCAAAGGGACGATGATTGGCCGTGCGAAGCGTAAGTTTCAATTGGGAGCCGACTCGGAAGGCCGGCCGGCGTTGGGAGCGACGCACTGAATGAAAGCTTGAACCAAGGGTGCATCGAAGTGGCTGCCGGCACAGCGTTCGAGCTCTGCGAGCGCCGCCTCGACGGTTCGACCGTGCTTGTAGGCGCGGCTGGAAACCATCGTGTCAAAAGAGTCGGCTACCGTCAGGATGCGCGCGCCCAGCGGGATGTCTTCGCCGCGCAGACCGTCGGGATAACCTCGCCCGTCCACCGTCTCGTGATGGTGACGAACCATGCGGCGAATGCGATTCATCCCTTTGCCCTTGAGCGGTCCCAGGATCTTTTCGCCCAGGATGGTGTGGGATTTGACAATTTCGTATTCATCCTCCGTCAGGCGTGACGGCTTGTTGAGGACTTGTTCGGGAATGCCAATCTTGCCGATGTCATGGAGGATGCCTGCCAGACGAATTTCCTCAATTTCCGCTTCCGGCAATCCAAGATGGCGCGCCAATTGGACGGCGAAGCGAGAGACCGATTGCGAGTGGCCTTGCGTATAGTGGTCCTTGGCGTCAATGGCGAAGGCCAGGGCCGTGACGGTGTCCATCAGCGATGTGGCCTGACCGGAGGCGGAAGGCGCCGCCTCCTCAATTCGCTTTAGATACTGCTCGAAGGCATCAGGGCCGGTGGAAAACAGCCGCTTGACTGTCACCCCCAAATAGGCTTCGAGGAGCTTTTGCTCCCACCCTGCCTGCCCGGCAGCGCCGGCCCGCGCCGCGACCCGCACGCTGTTGCCCTTGTCATGCTTGGCCAAGAACATGCCGCCGCCGGCAATACGCAAGAGCTCATCGGGAGTTGCGCCGTGCGCCGGGAAGGTGGCGATTCCGAGGCTGGCGGTAACGCCGTGGCTGGCCAGGTAGGGGTCCGAGGCGAAACTTGACCGGAGCCGTTCAGCCAAAATTTCAGCCTGCTCCGTCGTCGCCTCTGGCATCAGGACAGCAAACTCGTCCCCCCCATAACGAGCCACGGCGTTCACTTGGCGCGTTCGGGACGCTAGTAGGCGGCCCACAGCCACCAACACGCGATCCCCTTCCAGATGGCCAAAACGGTCGTTCACGCCCTTAAATCCATCGAGATCCAACATGATAATCGAGAAGGGCCGGCCGGAGCGGGGAGCCCGTCGCCATTCGGCCTCGAGCGCCTCCATAAAAAAGCGATGCGTCTTCAGACCCGTCAACCCGTCAGTAATCGCTTGTTCCTGTGCAACCTGGAACGAACGGGCGTTGTGAAGCGCAACGGCCAACTGATCCCCCAGGGTTCGAAGCGTTAAAACATCCTGCTGGGAGAAACTGTCTTCGCGAAGACTTTCCACGCTGAGCACGCCAAGCACCTCGGCGCCGTACTTGACCGGCAAGGCCAGCGCGGAGCGCACTCGCGCATCCACCGGCACATACCGCGATTCCTTCTCCACTTGGTTGGCAAGAACAAGCTCCCCGGTTTCGGCTGCGGCACCGGAAAGGCCGTGGCCGAGCGGGAAGGCGCGGCCGCAGAGGTTTTCGGCGTAACCCTCCTGCGCTTCCACCGCCAGCCCCTCACGCTTGGCGTCGAGCCTCTCAAACCGCACCATGTCGTAGCCAAAGGTGGTACGGATTTGATGACAGAGGCTGGCGGGGAGCTCCTGCGGATCGAGGACTGCGGCAGCCTGACGGCTCAGTTCGCTCAACAAAACAATATGTCGGGCACGCCGTTGCTCGCGCTCACAGAGGCGAGCGTTTTCCAGCGCGGCCCCGGCCTGACGAGCCAGGACTTGCAACAAATGAAGCTGCCGATCATCCAAAACCTCTTCGCGCTCATAATCCGCGACCGCCAACACCCCCGCGGAGCCATCGGAAAAATGCATGGGGACGCCGCACCAGAAGCGGAGCTGAGGGTCGGCGTGAGGGATGCCGAGCCGGGTCGCCGCGTTGCGGACGTCACGGCCCAGCATCAGTGTCGCCCCGGAACGTAACACATGCTCTGTCAAGCCCTTGCCGCTGAGTTCCTTCCGCAAGCGCTCCTCGGCCTGGCCCTCGACCGCGGCCAAGCTCTCCATGCGTCCGTCGGCCCCGTCCCGAAAAACGATCCAAAAGTTTCGGACTCCCAAAAGCGCGGGTAATTCACGCTTGAGCACACTGAACTGCTGGCGCAGGTCCGAGGTGGCGCTGAGGGCTTCACCGATTCGGCGCAGAATCTCAAGTTCCTCATTCTGCCGCTCAGTGATTCGTTGCAGGATGAGCTTTTCCACCCCGGCCGTCATCTGTTCCGCGACGGATTCGAGCAACCGCAATTCGCTCGGCGCGAACCGATGGGACCCTTCACTGCCCAAAATCAGCAGGCCGCGGGACCGGTTCTCGGCTTGCAGACTTAGGGCAACGAGGGAGCCGAAGCCCTCCCGCAACAGCCACTCGTTGAACGCAGAAAAACCCGAGTCGAGTTGCCAAGATTCCAAAGCCTCCTGACGCCGGAGGTCAGGGACCACCATCACTCGGCCCCAGCGTTCGGCGCCGGCCAAGAGCACATCGCGCAATCGAGGTTCGGAAAACTGCGCAGCGGCCGAATCTGAGAGCCCGTGACAGCCGACATAGCTCAACTCGTGGCCCTCGGAGAGGTCCACAAGGATCAGGCCACGGTCCAGCCCCATGGTCTCTAAGGCGGCACGGAGGATTTCATCTAGCGACTGGCGCAAATCGCCAGAGGTTGAGATACGGTCGGTCAAGTGGTGAAGTTTGGCAAACTTGCGAATCACGGCGTCATCGCGGCGCGCTTGCCGTTTTGCGCTCAGCCAGCGCGTGACGCCATAAACGATTGCGCCACCACAGCCCAGAATGAAAAGAACAGTGATTGGGGAAATACAGTTAATCATGCCACCCACCGGACGCCCTCCAGTTTAGAGCGCGATCCTTGCGCCTTTCAGCTCGAGTTGAAAAGCCAGGAACCCTCCTCCGACTGGCGTTGATCCGATGAGGACCGTGAGGAGCATGTCTTTCCTCACACACGCGGGCTTGCCCCTACCTGCAAGTCCCGCATCTACCAAGCAGCGTTGAAGTGACTTTACACGCCCCGCGGAGCGTTGTCAATAGCCATCTGCGCCATTACCCAAGCGATCACCCATTGCGCCTCTGGAGCTCTCGGTCGAAACAGCTTGCCTTTCGGATGGTCCCGAATCAGGGCTGGAATGAGGGATCATCCAGATTTTCCCAAGGCGGCCTGCGCATGAGGTCGGGGAAGCTGCTTGCCCCGCGGCCTTCCGTCGGTTTATCCGAACATGCGGTGATAGTTCTCTAAGCACAGCCGAGCGGTTTTAAGTTCCGAGTAGCGGCTGCCTTCCTGCTCGATCAGGAGATATTCCGCGCCTCCCACGCTTTCAGCGGCCGCGATCAGTTTTTTCCACGGGGTCACGCCCTCGCCAAACAGAACGGAGTACCCCCCCTTCGGCGACCAGTCCTTAAGGTGCATGGAGCGAATGCGTCCCGGCTGGCTTCTAACCCAAGCCACAGGATTTGCTCCGGCGGCCACACAGGTTCCCACATCGAGCTGGAGCATGATGCTTTTTTCGGTGTTTTTAGCGATCACGTCCATGGGCCGTTGTCCCTCGATCGGTTTCCATTCGGCGTCGTGGTTGTGATAGCCGGCGTGAAAGCCGTGGCGCTTCATCGTGTCGTTGGCCCGATTGAGCATCTCCGCCAGCTCTTTCCAGCCGTCAAGCGTGGTGATGTTTCCGGGCCAAGCCAGCACAATAAACCGTGTGCCCAAAATATGATTAAGCTCCATCGCCTTGCCGATGCCTTGTGGAGTAAATGACACTTTGTTGTTGTGCGTTGAGTAACACGGCATGTGGAGCCGGTCAAGTTGCCGGCGCACCTGCCGCGCGTAGGCCGGTGTCCACTGATAATAGGGCGCGAAAAACTCCACGCACTGGTAGCCCATCTTGGCCACCGCGTCCACCGTGCCTGGCAGATTTTTTGCCAGGTCGTGACGAACAGTGTAAAGCTCCAGCCCAATCGGTACATGCCTGGTGGCCGCGCTGAGTGCCGCCGCTCCCAACGGGGCGGCCGCCAAAGACTCCAAGAATGAACGTCGCGACAAACGATTCTCTGATTTCATAGCCTCCTCACTGTATCATAGGGTAGGCGCAAAAGTTACTAAGCCCGCAATCCCCTCATCCCGCGGACTCTGGGGGTTCCTTGGTGCCGTGCTTCGCCTCGGCGACCTTTCAGTCTTATGGCTGAAACGACTGGGACGCGCAGACCTCACCTGATGAACGGAGGTGAATCCCCCCGTCGAGACTTCGAAAGGAAGCGGCACGGGCCGCGGAGGCTGCGGCCCGTAAAGGTCTGCGCCAGCCGCTAAGAAAGCTGCCGCAGCCTCACCGCGATAGCCTGGCGCTCAGAATTGGTAGGCGAGCGCCAGGTTAAAGACGTTGCCCCGGCCCGATGGACCCTTCGGACCCGGGACGTTATTGACGAATCCCTTGGTCAGAAACTGCCAGTTGCTCCACTCGAAGGCAAGCGTGATCTGGTTCGTCAGCTTGTGGAAGTAGCTCGCCCAGACAAAGGAGTTCTTGGAGCGGCTCGTGCCCGGCAATAAGTCAGCGTCGGTGGGATCGTCCGTCCCCCCGCCGACGTAGAAGACGTTCTTGTAGTCGAGGGTGGCGGGAATGGTGAACTCCGCCCAACCGCCTGCGTCGTGGATGGGCCGGATTTCGGTGAAGGGCGGGTTGGCAGGAATAGCCGCAACACCTTGCAGGATGCCGCCGCCGAAAGGCACCAAATTGCTTCCAAAATAGCCCTCGCCTCGGAAGGTAAGGCGAGAAACGATGGGAACGTCGGCGTCAAATGCGGCCGCCCAGGAGTTGATCGTGTGGTTGACACCTACCCGTTCCTTGCCGTAATGCACGCCTGCCCCCCAAGTGACTGCGGAGCCCCGCCAAGGGTGGGAGACCGAGATGTGCCCCTGATAAAACGGCCAACCCGATCGCTCGCCGTAACCGGAAAAAACGGCGTTGACGGAGCTGCCCGGAACCGGCAGATCGTTGAGGCGCGGGTCTCCGAAGGAGGGGCGCAGAACCCCGCCCTGCAAGAGCACGGAGGTCTTGCCGAATTTGCGGCTGTAGTCCACGCGCACCTGCGGAAACCAGCCCCAAAGGTCACCCGCCGTGTACCCTAGAGGCACGGCGACGTGAGAGAGGGAGATTGGATCAAAGGGGGAAAGAATAATGCGGTCCTGGCCCGCGAGTATCTTCCAATTTCCTTTCGCAATTTGGAAGTAGGCAAGGCGCAGACGCGGCTGATTGAGGATGCGGCCCTGGGGCAACAGAGTGTCCACCGGCTGCGTGCCAAAGAAGTCGAACTCCACCAAGGCGGAAGGGGTCCATCCACTGGCAAGCGGCTTGGTGCGGGTGATAGTGAAACCAAAAACACTCTGTCGGGCACTAAAGATGGTGTCGTGAATATGGCCGGCAGGCTCCTTCGAGCCGTCGGGGAAAGTCACCGGGATCGCGCCGGGCAACGGCCACAGCGGGATATCCTGACCAACTTCGTCAGAATCGGAGGTTGAAGCATTGAACAACACCGTTCCGTAAAAGCGCAGGGTGTAAGGTCCGACGGAAGTCTGTAACGGGGGGCTGCTTGGACCGAGGCCGGGATAGACAGGTTGCGCCCCGACCGCGCCCGGCTGCGGGGCAGCGTAAGCAGAAGTTGCAGCCTCCTTCTTTGCAGGATATTGGGGGCTCGGGTCTGAAGACGAACGGCCGGCGTTCGGGACGCTTGCGGGCGGGGTCGCAGCCGACGGGTCCGATTGAGCTCGAAGCAGGATCGGCATCGAGGTCATTACGGCTACGACGAGAAACGGAACGATTCTTCCGGGATGGAGTGACTGGAGGTTTGCGTTGGTCATTGGGAGCTCTCCTTGTTGTTAAGTTGTTAAGCGAGTTACACCCAAGTGCCGACGCACCTTGTTAGACGCCGATCGGTAGTCAATGGTTGGCCGCGTTGAATGGGACGTCACACCTATGGAAAAATGTGTTGCCCTTCAGTATCTGCACGTTCAGGGCTGCAAGGCCTACGCCAGGGACGCTCTGCCCAAAGGGGCGAGGTGAGCGAAAAGGGGCGCGGTTAAAAAAGAGCAGGGGCTTGCGATTGGCGCGGCGCGGCTCTACAATCCCCTCGCGCTTTTCCGGGCGCCTGCGACTCTGTGAAACGGCGGCGCGAGAAGCCAGAGTCACCCATGGCAGAAATCCCTCCCAAAGCCGGCGACCATCTTGCCAACGAGCGGACGTTTCTCGCTTGGATTCGCACCAGCATCAGCATCATTGTGTTTGGGTTCGTGGTGGCCAAATTCGGCATTACGCTGCGAGAATTTCTGCGCCTCCAGGGACATGCGCGTCAGGAAAGCGGACTCTCACTCGGCATGGGCGTCGCGTTCATGGCGATGGGCGTCTTCATGGCCATCGTCGCGCTGGTTCGTTATCGCATCACCGAGCGGCGCCTGGAGGCGGGCGACTTTAAGCCTGCCAAGGCGGTCATTGTCTTTCTTGGAGTGGTGACGGCGCTGTTTGGGGTGATTCTGGCCGCATACCTCGTCCTCACCGCCAGCAGGCTTTAGTGACGGCGACCAACCGGGCGCCGATCTCTTAGTGGACCATCTTGGCGAAGCGGCCTATATCGAACCCAAACCCAAACGAAAAGATGTTAAGGTTGTAACGAACGCTGCGAGTGTATCCTGCCTGAGCTTGGATAAACCGGCCCAATCCTACTGTCGCCCATACAGAAACACCATTGTCGCGCGCCAGCGCCGCTGGCCCCACCGTCTCCTGAGCGCTTTGGAAGAAGTGCGGATTGTGTGGACGTGAGACGACAAACGCGGTGCCCGATTTCGGATTGAAGCGCGAGAAAATCTTCTGCGTGCCGAACGGGATGATGTCGTAAGCCGAGGCGCCGACCGAGACGAAGGGGAGAAGGCCGGCTGCGAGTCCGCCCTCCAAGTGGGTCACATCGCCGAAGGTCGTGAAGGGGCGCGTAAAAAGTGGCGTATCGGAGACGGTGTTGGCGAGGCCGACATTGGCGAAGGGCGTCAACCGGAAAAAACTTCGTTGGAAGTGGTTGTTCCAATCGTAGGTGAAGCGGCCCGTGGTCAAGCCAAGCCGTTTGTCGCCTGTGGGAGCTGTGCCCTCTAGAGTTGCCGCATAATCGAGCAGAGGATTGTTGAGGGTGAAATTAAGGTCGAGATAGGCATTGCCGATGCCGGTTCCGGATTGATAGCCTGCCAGCGACGAGGTGGAAGATGGGTTCACAAAATAAATCGGCACGCCGCCGTCAATTCCGAACCAGCGATTGAAGTTGTAACCGAGGGTTGAATCAAGTTTGTAAACTTGACCCAGTTCGCTCGCGCTGCCGTAAAAACCCTCGTAAAACGTAACTCCCCTTTCCGAGGAACCGGCGCCTCCCGCTGCCGCAGAAGAGTTTTGGGCTTTTAAGGGCACGGCAAAAAGCACGATGACCAGGATCCAGATCAAATTCCGCATTGACTCACGCTCCTATGTTTTCGTTTCGGCGCGCATTTGCCGACGCGAACTGCATAACACATTGCAAGTAACGTGCCAGGATCGCGGGAGAATAGAAATGGAGCTATCTAAATGAAACCACTAGCGATAACTCGATGTTAACTCTTCAATCGCGCTTCCAAGCAGGAACAGAGGCCCCTTACGTATGTCGAAAGTACAGCCATGTGGCCAGAAGCCTCCTGGTGCCTCAGAAGCATCATCCGAGGTCGGAGACGATCTAAGGGTGATGGTTTTGAACGGCGAGCGGATTCCACCCATCTTTCCCGCGCAGGAACGTCTGAGGGAAGAAATGTCGCGCCTGCTGCCGTGTAAGCTGATGGGCCCATGGTACCCGCTTGCGGGGATGAGCGCCCGGACCGAAGGAGCCATACTCGGCGTACCAGGCCGTCTTTTCCTTGCCGACGCTATTCCAATTGTTCCACCCGGCGGGGCGGATTTGAGGTCCCATCCAGCAGTCAATATAGACGACGCGAGCGTATCGTCTCCACGGGCGGCCCAAAAAAACTTTGGCTGCGGTGTGGGAACCGGTTAAGCGGCAATGATAGAAAACGTATCCGCCCTGACCCTGCGGGCGGCGGCGACTCTGAGCGGTGATGTATCCGGGACCGACGCTGCGGATGAGGCAGCGGTCGAAGACGGCGCGGGCGTTCCCAAAAATGAAGTCCACCGCTCCCTCGATGGTGCACTTATAGTAGAATTGTCGGCCCATGGCGGCGAACAGGGTGTCCTGATATCCAATAAACCGGCAGTGGCGAAACACGGCTCGGTCGGAGTGGATAGCCAAGGCCACCGCCTGCGACCCCGGCCCGTAGGAATTCTCGAACGTCACGTTGCGAGCGTGAAACGCCACGCCGTTGATTTCAACCGTGCTGCTGAAGAAGGTTCCTCCGGCAGCCTTGGCGCTCATATTGTAGGTGATGACCGTGTCTTGCGGGCGTTTGCCCAAGCCCACGAGCGTCACCCGTGGACGATCCTGGGGAATGATGACCCTCTCGTGATAGACGCCGGGCTGAATCTCGATAATAAGGCGGCCGGAACCTTCAACCGGCGCATGGTCCACGGCTTCCTGGATGGCCGTAAAGTTGCCAGAGCCGTTGGGCGCGACAACCACTCGAACGACGCGCCGCGCCCTGCCCGACACCCCGGGCGAGCGGGCCGCCTGAACTTTGGCGCCGAGCGCCAGCCACGCCATGCCCAGGCCGACGATGCTCATCATGGTCCGTTCTGTTTTCATTGAGCCTCTCTCACTCCAATCCAAACCAGCTTGCGAACGGATTCCCCACTTGGTTTGCTCGAGCCTTTCGCGCGGCGTTGCGGCTACGGGTGGCTCGGCATGGGCTTAAATCGTCCCTGGCAAGGGTAGGGACGGCCCTGGCCGGGCATCCCGAGGATGGTGACATCGTTGCCCGAGGGCAGAAAATTAACCGGCCCTGGACCTAGGCGAATGCGCGCATAATCGGCGCGGAAGCGAACTCGAGTCGGCGCTTCTAGAATCACGTCATCGAAGGTCACGCGGAGACGATGCGTGGCATCGTAGCCGTCAAGAAGAATTCGTCCCGGGCCGAAAATGTGGATGTCGCGCAGGACAATATCGGTGAACGTGGGAATTTCGTCCCTCCGCGAGCCGTAAAACGAGTAGTGAGAATCCATCACAATGGGCCGAGGGGTTCGCCGGATGCAGACGTCCTGATACAGAACGTTTTCGACGCGGCCGCCGCGGCTCGAATTCGATTTGATCCGCAGACCGTTGTTCGCCCCATCAATGGTGAGGCGGCGCACGCGGATGTCACGCACTCCGCCGTTGGTGTTGCTGCCGATGGACATGCCGTGGCCCGTGTAGAAATGATTGTCTGCCACTGTGATGTGGGAAGACGGCCCCGCCGAGCCCGCCTTGATGGCGACGTCGTCGTCGCCGGCATGAATAAAGCAATGGGTGATGGTCACGTCGGTGGCCGATGAAGGGTCAATGCCGTCCGTGTTGCGCGCCGTGCCCGGCGTATCAATGATGACGCCCCAGGCGGTGAATCCCTTGCCGTCCCGATAAAGCACATGAAAGTTGGGAGAATTCCTGAGCAGGATGCGATAGAGCGTAAAGTTATCGGAGTGCGAAATCTCAATCAAGCGGGGGCAGTTTTGGTGGAGGTTTCGGACTTGCGCTTGGCGGGCAAGCTGCCACCAGGAAAAGGTTTTGCCCATTAGAGTCGCTCCGCCCCGCCCGTCAATGGTTCCCGGCCCCATGAGGGCGGCGTTTGGAGCGTAATCGGCCAGAATAAGAGGCCGGCACCCGGTGCCGCGGCGCGACAGAACCCCGCAGCCACCCGGCCAGCGGTCGTAGTCACGCGGATTCCTGGACCCAAACAGAATGGCACCTTGAGCAATGCGCAAGGTGACTCCGGGTCGAAGACGCAGCGGACCCGAAAGAAACGCCTTGCGGACACCGTCAGGCACCAATTCGACGGCCCGACCGGGCGGACAATGATTCAAGGCGTTCTGAATGCGTGCCGTGTCGAGCTTGCTTTCATCGCGGGCCGACAGAGTTCGGCCGCCTTGAACCGCCACTAACCGAGCCCGCAGCCGCAAAGCGGTCGGCGGAAACACCGGCTCGCTCACCTGCCGCAAGTCTTGGGCGTGAAGCGTCCCTACAGCCAAAGCGGTCACGGTCCAGAAGCCTAAAAGGGTATGTCGCACGCCCCTCGGCGATGACCTCATTCTGATTCTCCATCTTCGGCAGGCGGCAAATCCAAGGGCCTCTCATCCTCCCCCAGGCCGGAAATTATGGCTTGCCGAACCGCCGCCATCAAGCGGTCGAGCGCTTCAACGGTCATGCCCTGGGTCGGGACGGGGCGATGCAAGGTCAGTCGGATTGTCCCCGGGTGAATGCGCCGCTTGCCTTTTTGCAGCAGCTTGGATGAGCCGGAAACGGAAATAGGAACAATCGGCGCTCCCGCTTGAATCGCCATGCGAAAAACGCCCTTTTTGAAGGGCTGCAGGCGGCCGTCGGGGCTGCGAGTGCCTTCCGGATAGGCAAGAAGCGACTGGCCGGCGCGGAGCTTGGCGACGGCTTGGTTGAGCGCCACCAGCGCCTGCTCGCGGTGCTGCCGGTCAATGGAAATGAAACCCCGGACTTTCATGGCCGGGCCCAAGAGAGGAACTCGGAAGAATTCCTTTTTCACCAAAACGAGCACGGGCGGCAACACCGAAAGCACGGCCGCGGGATCGGAATTGCTTTGATGGTTCGCCATATAGACAGCCGATGACCCGCGCACAACGTTTTCAAGGCCCTGCGCTTCAACTTTTATCCCGCTAATCCAGAGCGCCAGCCTCGCGCCGGCGAGACCCGCTTTGTAGAGTGCGGTGGTGCGGTGCGTCAAGAGCGCGAAAAGAAGCAGCGGCCCCCCAACTAGGGTCATATACACGGGAAGAACGATCGCTAAAAGAAAGGTCCGAATCATGGGATGTCACGTCGGGGCCGGTCACCGGCCTCAACCCCCCAAAGCCACGGATTTGCTCGGCATCGTCCAAAAAGCGAACCAGGCAGCAAGGACCCTCCACGTGGGCTATGTTTCCCAATAGTATTTTCCCTCCGCAATGGCAATGGCCGGTCCCGTCAAGGTCACTTCTCCGTCCTCCGGCCAAGTGATGAGTAGCGAGCCGGCGGAGGTTTGGACACGAACCGTCCGGTCGGTGCGCCCGTTCAGAATCGAGGCCACCGCCGCGCCGCAAGAACCCGTCCCGGAAGAGGCCGTTTCGCCAACTCCACGCTCCCAGAAACGCACTTCAATTTCTCGCCTCGAGATCACTTTGATGAACTCGACGTTGGTGCGGCGAGGGAAAAACCTGCTGCGCTCTATCTCTTGGCCCAAGGCTCGCCAGTCGAGTGATTCGAAATCATCCACAAAGATCGAGCAATGAGGATTGCCCATGGAAGTCACCGTGACGCGCAGGGTGCGATGTCGCAATGCCAGCGGGAAATCCATGATGGGCGGAGCCGTCTGCGCCGCTCGGAAGGGAATGCGCGCCGGGTCGAAAATCGGCTGCCCCATCGAGACGCGGAAAGTCCATTCCAACGGGCCCCGCTTCGAAGGCACTCGAACCGGCTCCAGGGTTTTGATTCCCGCCCGGGTTTCAATCTGTAAGCGGCGCGGCTTGCGGCCGGGCGGCAACAAAAGGGCCCCGACACAACGAATGCCATTGCCGGACATTTCAGCTTCGCTACCGTCGGCGTTAAAGAACCGCACACGGGCGTCATGGGAGGGGTGGCGCGGCTCATGGACCACCAGGAAGCCATCGGCGCCGATGCCGGCATGACGGTGGGTGATCGCTTGCGCCAATCGGGAGAGTGGGCGCGGCAGATGCCTCGCCCGCGCAACGATAAAATCATTGTGAAGGCCGTGAAATTTGGCAAAACGAATGGCAATTTGCTGGGGCATGGTGTGGGTTGGTGTCGGCGCGCGGCCGCTGGCTAATCGAATGCTTCACCTTCCTTTGCCGCGTCGTCGCAGGTTGCCCCACCCTCGGGCGAGGCAAGCCGCTCCGTCGCCGCTACGTCTCATAGTGTGGCCGCTAACCTGCCTTTATCACAAGGGCAATTTAAGGCGCTTGATGATGGTAGATCGAAACCGTGGTCTTGCTGAGCCTCACGTGCAGCACGCGCGTAAAATGCCGGAACGCCCCGGGATAGGCGCGCATGAGTTGGCTGACCGCGTCTCCCGTTCGGCACACAATCCACTCCACCCATTGTCCGGGATGCTGTGAGAGCTTCCGCCAGTAGCGGCGATTGTCCTGGTTAAGAATGTTGCGATAATCAATCCCAACGCGGGGCGCAACACACGGCCACTTGCCGGAGGCCATCAAGATGGTGCCGCCGTGGTAGTGAGCTCGAAGGAAGGAGGTCACTGCTGTTTCCGCAGGGGATTTGCACGGCGTGTTGAGGATGCTCTCACGGACGATGGGTAAGGCGCGCGCGCCGTGAAGAATCTGTCCCACATCCTGAACCACCAATAACATGACGAATCCGGCGGCAAGGCGATGCCGCGCCGTTCCTGAAAGGCTCGGCGAAATCACAAAGGAGGGTAGCAAGGCAAGGGCCGGCGCCAGTTCCAACCCGTAGCGCAAGTTATAGTAGGTGAAAGGAAACAAGGTGGGAACGTAAAGGGGAATCGCAGCGTGAGCCATGGCTTGAACGTAGAATGGCAAGGCCACGAGGAACAAAAGCCCCGCAGAGCGTCGGGAGCGGAGCCGGCGATCGGCCAAAAAGGCCACCAGGCCTAAGACCGCCAGCCCCATCGCCCAGGGTCCAACCACCAGTCGCACATCCCCCAGGTAGTAACGCGCGGAGAGCACCATGCTGCCATCGGTCGGATATCGAAAACCCGTGGTGGCAAGCTGGTGCGCGTAGATGGCTTTGGCGGAGGAGGGACCGTTATAGAACTCAAGCGGGTTCCCAAAGCGATAAGCGTTATGCGCGAACCACAGAACCGGCCCAGCGCCCGCAATCAATGAAAACAGCGCAAGGTGACGGAAGCGCTTCGGCCAAGGCTCCGAGCGCGCCCAGAAAACAAAGGCGGCGGCAAAGGGCAGCGCGTACCACTCATCATACCGGGTGAGGGTTCCCGCGAACGCCGCGAGCCCCGCGAGCGCGGCGGTGCCGGCCCTTCCGCTTTGCTGATATCGAAATAGTCCGTAAACGGTCAGCACGGACCAGAAAATGGCCATGGATTCCGTCATCGGCATGCTGGCGAGATAGAGCATACTCGGACATAGCGCGAATCCGGCCAGCGTCACCCAGCCCGCCGCCAGGCTGCCATTCATCTCATAGCTCAGCCGAAACAGAAACCACGCCGCCCCTGCAAAGCAGGCCATCGAAACCAGACTGCCGGCCAACCCGGACCTCCAGAGGAAATCGTTGAGGGCCAACGGCGAAACCAGCAGATGAAAAAGAGGAAGCCACACCGTGCCAATTTCCGGATATCCCGGCGTTAGCGAATCGAAAATGCGCCGCGCGCCCTCCATGTGGGCCAGAGCGTCGCCATAAATATCCGTCACGCCGAGACGGTAAAACCCGGCAAGGGCGAAGGCGGAAAGCGCGAGGAGAAAAATCCAGATGGCTAAAATGGTTCGGCGCGGCAGGGGAGCGGCGGGCGAGGAAGGATCAAAGTCCGAATTAAACATCAAAATGAGTTAGGCGCGTGAATTGGTGGACTCTCTCTTCGATGTCCTGGCGGGTGACGGTCAAAAGGCGGCGGAGACCAAAATCCTCCACGGCAAAGCTGGCCATCACGGCCCCATACACCACGGCCCGACGCAAATTCGCGTCAGAAAGATCTTGGCTGCGCGCCAGATGGCCCATAAAGCCGCCCGCGAAGGTGTCTCCAGCACCGGTGGGATCCCGAAACCCCTCGAGCAGAAGCGCAGGAATCGAGAAGACTTCCTCGCCGTTAAACAGGGTCACGCCATGTTCGCCGCGTTTCACCACCACCCTGCGCGGCCCCATGGCCTGAATGGCCCGCGCGGCTTGCCACAGGTTCTGGCGACCCGAGAGCATTTTGGCTTCGCCCTCATTGATGATCAGCGTGTCCACTTCCTTGAGGGTTTGGCCGAGTTCGCCGGGTGTGTTGGCAATCCAAAAATTCATCGAATCGGCGGCCGCAAACTTGGCGCCCGATAATTGCCGCCGTACGTGGAGCTGCAACGCCGGATGGATATTGCCGAGAAAGAGAAATTCGGCGGAGACAAGGTGTTCGGGAATTTTGGGCTGAAAGCCTTCAAACACGTTGAGCTGCGTGTCGAGCGTGCGCGCCTCGTTCATGTCCCGCCCGTATTCGCCTTGCCAGCGGAACGTGCGGCCCGAGGCGCGTTCCAGACCCGAGGTGTCAATGCCACGGGCGTGGAAGATCTGCTGGTGGTGTTCTTCAAAGTCTTCCCCCACCACCGCGACAATGGCGACCTGCGTGAACCAGCTCGCGGCGACGGAAAAATATGTTGCCGAACCGCCCAGGATGTTCTTTTCTTCCCCGTAAGGCGTACGAATCGAGTCAAACGCGATGGAACCGACAGCCAACAGAGACATAACACCGCCTGCTTTCTCCAGCCACTAAGGTTTTCTTCCGTCTTTAAGATACTTGGCCAGCAACAACGCCAGCCGCTTCCGAGTGCGGGCAGGAATCTTTTTGGGGTCGGTCAGAATGGCGTGAGCGAGCGCCTGGCCGCACTTGCAACGCCGTTCCCGCGGCAGGGCCTGGACAGCGGCCCGCAAAATCTTTTGGGCGTTGGCGGCGTTGCGGTTCAAGTATCCGATGATTTGCTCCACCGTCACCGCATCGTGATCCGGATGCCAGCAATCGTAGTCCGTTACCATGGCGAGCGTGGCGTAACAGATTTCGGCTTCACGGGCCAGCTTCGCTTCCTGCAGGTTGGTCATGCCGATGATATCCATCCCCCATGCCCGGTAGGTGATGGACTCCGCCTTCGTCGAGAAGGCCGGACCCTCCATGCAAAGATACGTTCCTCCCCGATGGAACACCACGCCCGATTCTTCGCAGCCATGGGCAAGCGCCGCCACGACCTCGCCACAAACCGGGTCGGCAAAACCAATGTGCGCCACCACGCCGCCGCCAAAGAAGGTGGAGACCCGCTGGCGTGTCCGGTCAAAAAACTGCAAAGGGAGAACCATCTCTCCTGGCCGCAATTCCTCACGCAACGAGCCGACCGCGCTGACGGAGAGAATTCTTTCCACACCCAATTTTTTCATGGCGTAGATGTTGGCGCGGAAATTGATTTCCGAGGGAGAAAGAGTGTGACCGCGCCCGTGCCGCGCCAGAAAGGCTACCTTGCGGCCCTCCAGCGTGCCCAAGCGGAAAGCATCCGACGGTCGGCCGAAGGGCGTGGTGAGGGAAACGGACCTCGCCGCCTCCAGGCCCGCCATCTGGTAAAGGCCGCTTCCCCCGATGATGCCAACCTCTGCTTGAGCCATCTCAGCCTCCGCCGGTGTCTAATGAGCCTCACTCGCCGCCCCGCGCTGTTGGATGCGAATTTCGCCTTCCACTTCGACTAGGCGCGCCACGGGCGTTCGGTCATCGTGAGGGAAAATGACGTAGGTTCCTTGCTTCGCGAGCAGCGGCAGCAAACGCTTTTTGCCAGCCAGCGTCTCCAAAGGATACAGATCAAACGACATCATCCAGGGATAGCGAAGGTGAGGCGTCATCGGAACCAGGTCGGAAATAAAGCAGGCCGATTCTCCTTCGGACTCCAGCCACACGCACTGCAGATCCCTCACGTGCCCGGGAACAACTTCCACCCGCAATCCGGGAAGAATCTCGGCGTTTCCATCCAGAAATTCCGTTTGGTTCTCCGCTTCCACGAAGAAATCCTCCCGATAGCTTCCGCGGTCCCGCTCGTTGGGGTTTAAGGCGTGATCCCACTCGCCGCGTTGAATGAAGTAGCGCGCTTTGGGAAAAGTTGGAACGGTCTTGCCGTTTTCTCTTCGCGTATTCCATCCGCAGTGATCAAAGTGGAGGTGGGTGTTGATCACGATATCCACATCGTCGGGGCGCACGCCGCATCGCGCCAACTCGCTCGGCAAGCTCTTAAAATGATCAACGGCGTAGATATCGGCGAACTTGGCGTCAAATTGCTCCCCGATGCCCGTTTCAATCAGGACCGTCTTATCGCCGACCTTCACCAATAGACAGATTAAGCCCAAACGCACGCGGTTGCGGTTGTCGGATGGAAGTTCCTTTTCCCACAAAGGCTTCGGGACAACACCAAACATCTGTCCACCGTCCAGCGCAAAGGCTCCGTCCGAAAGCACTTCTAACTGAAGGCGCCCCAGCTTCATGAATCTCTCTCCTCCTCAAGATTTTTCACTCCTGCATCAACTCTACCAAAACTCCCGCCGCGCTGGTGGGGTGGAGAAAGGCGATTTTCTTCCCCTCCGCGCCGCACCGAGGCTCTGGGTCCACCAGCCGAAATCCCTCACGCTCCAGCGCCTGCAGGGTCTCGGCCAGGTTGCTGACGCTGAGCGCCAGGTGATGGATGCCAGGCCCCCGCTTGGATAGAAACCGCGCAATCGGCGATTCAGGCGAAGTCGGCTCGAGCAGTTCAATCCGGCTGGAGCCGTCAAAAAAGGAAACGGCGCGAACGTGTTGGTCCGGAATTAATTCCTCAGCCGAGGGCTTCGCTCCCAATAGCCGCTCAAAGATCGGAACCGCGTCGTCCAGCGAGCTTACCGCAATGCCAAGATGATCAAGGCGGGCGCCCACGGGCAGCGCAGAGCGCGAAACGCCGTCCAGGAGAGATGCCGCCTGTGCGGCCGCGAAAGAGTCGGCTGGAGGGGCCGAACCCACGGTCTGCTCTTGGCCCAAAGCGCCCGTTTGCACGGCGGGTGGCCTCCCGCGGGCGCGACGCTCGGCGAATTCCGTCAAGCGAGCCTTCAACGCAACCTTCTTTGGTCCGGCGTGGGAGGCTTCCCGAGCCTGAAACGCCGCCAAAGCTTCCCGCAGTTCAACAATTCCCTGGCCAGTCGTTCCGACCGTCTTGAGGATGGGAACGCGCTCCCGCTCCGCGCTGGGCGACGTGGCCTGCATGGCCAACAATTGCTCCACCATGATGTCGGAGCCCGGCAAGTCCGCTTTATTCACCACCAAGACATCAGCAATTTCCATCACGCCAGCTTTGAAGGCTTGAATCTCATCCCCAAGACCCGGGGCGAGCACTAAAACAATGACGTCCGCGAGGCGAGCGATCTCCACCTCGTCCTGACCGACGCCGACGGTTTCAATCAAGATGACGTTAAAGCCAGCCGCCTCCAAGATGGTTGCCACATCGCCGGTCGCCGCCGCCAACCCACCCCACTGGCCTCGCGTTGCCATGCTGCGAATGAAAACTTGCGGATCGGTTGACAACGCCTGCATGCGGAGGCGGTCCCCCAGCAGGGCGCCTCCTGAAAATGGGCTCGTCGGATCTGCCGCAATAATCCCCACGGAAAGCCCCTCGCGGCGTAATGCCGACGCCAATTTTTCGAGCACCGTGCTTTTGCCCACCCCGGGCGCCCCGGTTAGGCCGACCACCAATCCGTGGCGTCGCTTGGAAGAAAGCGCGTTAAGGAGCGGCGCCGCGAGCGGTGATTGGTTTTCAACCGCCGAAATGGCGCGCGCCAGGGCGCGGCGGTCGCCGGAGCAAATCTGTTCGGCCCAACCTTCGACCGAGCCGGATGTAACCGGAAAAACTGTCCTCATTTCAGTCATGGCCGAGCAGTTCGCGGGCGATGACCAAGCGCTGTATCTCGCTTGTGCCCTCGCCGATGGTGCATAGCTTCACGTCACGGTAATATTTCTCAACCGGATAATCACGGATGAATCCGTAGCCGCCGTGGATTTGCACAGCCTCATTGGCCACTCGAACCGCCGCCTCGCCAGCGAAGAGCTTGGCCATGGCGCTTTCCCGGGCGATGGGCAAGCCGAGGTCCGCGCGCGCTGCCGCCCGGCGAGTGAGCCCGCGCGCCGCCTCAATTTCCGTCGCCATGTCCGCCAGCTTGAAGCGGATGGCCTGAAACTTGGCAATCGGTTGACCAAATTGCCGCCGCTGGCGCGCGTATTGGAGCGCTGCCTCGAATGCGCCTTGCGCCATGCCGACGGCCAGGGCGGCAATTGAAATGCGCCCGCCGTCAAGAACCGTCAAACTGTCCCTGAAACCTCGTCCGGGCTCCCCGAGGCAGTTCTCGAGTGGCACCCGGCAGTCCTCGAAGATAACCTCTCCGGTATCGCTCGCTCGAAGCCCCAGCTTGGATTCCTTCTTTCCCAAACGGAAGCCAGGTGTGCCGCGCTCGATGATGAAGGCGGAAATGCCATGCTTGCCTTGGCTACGGTCGGTTACGGCCATGGCCACACAGACGTCCGCATAATGGCTGTTGGTGGTGAAGGTTTTGGCGCCGTTCAGGACCCAATAGTCACCGCGCCGCTCCGCCGTCGTCCGCGTGCCGCCGGCGTCGGAGCCGGCCTCGGGCTCCGTCAAGCTCCAACAGCCGAGCTTCTCACCCCGCGCCAGGGGAACCAGATACTTCCTCTTCTGTTCTTCCGTCCCCGCCAGATAAATGTGGTTGGCGCAGAGAGAATTGTGCGCCGCAACCAGCAAGCCCACTGACCCGTCCACGCGCGCCAGCTCTTCAATGATGAGCGTGTAATCCACATAGCTGAGGCCGGCGCCGCCGTATTCGGGCGGAAAGGTGACCCCCATCCATCCGAGCTCCGCCAGTTTGGGAAGCAGCTCAGCCGGAAAGCGCTCGGCTTCATCCCACTCCCGCACGTGGGGCCGGATCTCTCGTTCGGCAAATTCTCGCACCGACCGCTGGATTTCTTTCTGTTCTTCTGTCAGCTCAAAGTCCAGCAGACACCCCCCGGAGAGCCTCCACGTCAAGGCTAACTTACATCGCCCACACGGTCAAGAAACGCCGCCCGACGGTGCCGATAAGCTGTCTTTCCCCTGGCTTCTTTTCCTGTGCTACGATGACGAGTTCCGATGCGTCGCATTGGCTTCCTCGACCTTTTTCTGGTAAGCACCCTCGGCTGCGGGCCGGCCGTACGGTGGGTGAAAGCTCATCCGATGTTCAAGCACAAGCCAACCGCCCGAGCGGCGCAGGTCACAATTCTATCGGGAGCGGCGGGATGCCGGGTGGACCAAGACGGCGTCCCGATGGGGAAGACCGGGGCGTCAGGCAATCTGGTTCTTCGGAGCGTCAGCCTCGGCGACCACTACTTTCATGTGGACTGCCCCGGCCAGACGGAGGTCACGGGCTTTTTGTCGCTGCGAGCGGGAGAAAAGTCGGTCATGGCTGTGGCGGCCCTCCGCGCCCAAAGCATCGCCTCAATGACGCCGCTCCAGGCTGCCGCCGCCCGCATGCGCCTCCGGCACATGGTCGAGCGGGCCATTGAGTCCCGCTCCCAGGGCCAGTTTGACCAGGCGGTCAGCCTCTTGCGGCAAGCCACACAACTTGACCCAAACAATCCGGACTTGCACCGGGAACTGGGCATCACCTTCTTGTTAAATCACGATTGGGCCGAAGCGCGGATTGAACTGATCGAAGCCTTGCGGCATGAACCGAACAGCGCCGACGCTCACAACGATCTCGGTTATTCCTTGGAAAAGCTCGGCCGACTGCGAGCCGCGCTGGCCCAATATCGCGTGGCGCATCGGCTGGATCCCGCCAACGCCACCTATCGGAAGCACTATTTCGACCTTCTCGCGCAATTACCCGAGCAGCCCCAAAAAAGAATGAAAAAGTAGAACCCGCTTTCCGCCATCCGCGCGGCATCGCCCTCGGTTAAGCAACTTCCGCCCGGGGACGAGCCGGAAGCACCTCGCGCATCACCTGCAGGGCACGCTCGCAGCCGCGCCGATCCACATCCAGATGGGTTACGATGCGCATGGTGGACGGCGTGACGCCATTGATGAGGACGTTGCGTGCCGCCAAACGCTTGGAAATTTCAAATGAGGTGAGGCCCGTGCCCAAGACGTCCACGAAAAAGATGTTGGTCACGACTTTGTCGGGGTTGAGGCTCAGGCCGGGAATCTCCGCCAATTCCTGGGCGAGGAATTTGGCGTTGGCGTGGTCGGTGGCTAACCGCGCGGGACCTTCCTCGAGCGCCACCAGTCCGGCCGCCGCCAACACGCCCGCCTGCCGCATCCCGCCGCCCAGCATCTTGCGGATCAGGCGCGCTTCCTCGATCAATTCCTTGCTGCCCACGAGCATCGAGCCAACCGGCGCGCCCAATCCTTTGGAGAGACAAAACATCACCGAATCGAACGGTTGCGACAATTCCCTCACATCGCGCCCGAGCGCCACGGCCGCATTGAAGATGCGCGCCCCGTCCAGGTGAACAGGCAAGCCGGCGGCGTGGGCGCGCTCGCAAATATCGCGAGAAATCTCCGGCGGGTAAACGGTTCCTCCGGCCAAGTTGGAACTGTTCTCAAGCTCAATCAAGCCGGTTCGAGCGCGATGGTCGCTCCGGCCGCGAATCCAAGGCGCGATGAGGTCCCACGTGAGGAGGCCATCCTCGGCTCGAATCGTGCGCGGCACCAGACCCGAAAACGCGCACAGGGCGCCCATTTCGTGGTTGTAAATGTGGGCCCGCTCTTCACAAATGACTTCCTGGCCGTGGTGCGTGTGAAGCTTCAGGGCAATCTGATTGCCCATGCTGCCGGAGGGAACAAATAAGGCAGCGGCTCGGCCAAAAATCTCCGCCGCCCGCTCCTGAAGGCGGTTGACGCTCGGATCCTCGCGATAAACGTCGTCGCCCACCTCCGCCTCCGCCATCGCGCGCCGCATTTTAGCGGAAGGCCGGGTCACGGTATCGCTCCGCAAGTCCACGATCGGCTCATGCATGGGTTTGACCTCGCCGACAAAATATCATGCCGTGATAAATTCCTGAAAAATCTCGTTGGACACCAAAACGGCCGGCGGCGACAGGCGTACACGCGAGTTGGCCCGCTCCAGCCAACCGTCGGAAATCAAAGCCTCGAGGGTCCTTCGCCAGGGTTGCAAGGCGCCCGCCCCCCAGCGTTCCGTCGCCTCGGTCAAGTCAATCCCTTCTTGCCGGCGCAAGCCCAGAAAGAAAAATTCCTCAACTTGCTCGGACAAGGAGAGCCGGCGAAGCTGCGCCAGGGGAGGTTCCCCGGATTCAAGACAGCTTTCGTAGTGGGCGACCTCCACACGATTCGACCATCGCCTTTCGCCGTCGAACGAATGAGCGCCCGCCCCCAAACCGACGTAGGGTTGAAGTCGCCAATACTTCAAATTGTGGCGTGATTCAAAACCGGGCAGGGCAAAGTTGGAAATTTCATAGGGCGCGTAACCTGCCGCGGCCAACTGCTCGCGGGCCCACTCGTACGCCCAAACGACGAACGCTTCCCCCGGCAATTGATCGGCGTGGTAGCGCGTCCCCTGCTGCAAGGCCTCTTGCCCCAGCCGGCTGTGCTCATCAAGCTCGTAGAGATAAACGGAAACGTGACTCGGCGCGGCCTGCAAAGCGCGCTCCACGGTTTTGCGCCACGAGGCTTCGGTTTGGTAGGGAAGGCCGGCGATAAGGTCCAGGCTAATGTTGGTGAAGCCGGCGCGGCCGGCCAACCGCACTTGCGCCGTAATCTCCTCCGCCGAATGGAGCCGGCCCACGGCGCGGAGCTCGCGGTCATTGAAGGTTTGCGCGCCGAGGCTGAGGCGGTTGATACCCAGCTTTCGCATGGCCTGGAGCAAGGGTTCGCCGGCCGAGCCGGGAGTCAACTCGATGGTAAACTCTTCCACGGCGTCGGCCAAAAACGCCGCTCGGAGCGCTCCTACCACCTCGGCAAGCCCTTCTTCGCCCAACAAGGTGGGCGTTCCGCCGCCGAAATAAATCGTATCCACCGGCGCGGAGAGGACGTCGGTGGGAAGGCCCCGAGCGCGGTAAAACTCGGGTAGATGGGAGATCTCCTGTCCCAGGGCTTGGGTGTAGCGAACGAGGTCCGACGGACGCCCCACACGCGAGCTAAAATTACAGAACGTACACTTGGCTTCGCAGAAGGGCACCTGGAGATAAACGCCGAGTTGGCGCGGCTGAATCAATCTGGAATAACCTTGACGCGAAGTTCGCGCCGCCGAGGGCCGTCGAACTCACAAAAGAAGACCCCTTGCCATCGTCCGAGCACGAGGCGCCCATTTTCAATGAGCAGGGTTTTCGAAGCTCCGATCAGCGCCGCCTTGAGATGGGCGTCACAATTGCCGTCACTATGATGATAATCCTTGTCGGGAGGTGCCAGGCGCTTCAAAAAGTCATCAAAATCCATCTGCAGATGCGGATCGTCATTTTCGTTGATTAGGATTCCGGCCGTGGTGTGCGGAGCAAACACTACCAGCGTTCCGCTCGCGACGCCGGATTCAAGAATAAGCTTTTCGAGCAGGCCTGTGATGTCCTTAAACTCCACCCGCGACCGCGTTTCGAATCGCAACAGATGCGCCGAAGGTCGGCGCTGCTGTTCCACACCGCGGCTTCTCTCATCGGTCATGAGGGGTTTCTCCCGATCGCCCGCCGTGTGCTCCTTGCGCAGCCCCGAACCTTCGCCCGCCACCTCATTATAATAACAAAGCGATGCGGCGGCTGGGCGCGCGCCTGAATCAAATCATCAACAGTTGATGGTCAAAGGACTCGAACCCAATGCGCTCCAGGATGCGATCTAGCAACGTATAGCCGGCCCGGCCGAGAAAATAGACGCCGCCAATTTCTCGTTCCTGCAGGTTTTGGCGCGGCATCAGAAACCGCTGCAACATCTGGCGATGGCGGCTCAGCAACTCCGACCGCTCGAGCGCCGCCCGGGCCATCTTGCCCTTCAAGCGGTCCACTTGATAGTTGATTTTTTCTTCCACGTGTCGGAGCGCATCGAACAGCGTGGGGTCGAGCTTGGCAACGTCCGAACGGAGGTCCTCGATGACGCGCTTGAGTTCCTGTTCCCGTTGCTCAAATCGCTCCCCCCACCCGGCCGCGAAGCCCGTAGCGCCGATTTTCTGCGTCAGATGCTCTTCGCCACGCCAGACGTCTTCGACCGTTAGCTGGTACTTTTCGAGCAGGCGGCGACATCGGGCATCTACCAGGGTGAACGCTGCGCGGGGAAAAAGCGTCGGCATGGGGCGGCCCAGCGCCGCATAAAGCACCTGGGCTTGGCCAAAATAGGCGAGCTCGCTGGGCCCGGCCACATAGGCGAGCGTTGGGAGCAGGCAGTCTTGGACAATCGGACGCAGCAGGACGTTCGGGGAAAATGCCAACGGCTCGGCCTCGACTTTCCTTTCAAGTTCGGCATGAGACCAATCGTCGTCCCCGTTCACAAAATAGCCTCTTCCCTGTTGACCATCCCGATGATGCAGCGGTCGCCGCGAGCCTTCTTGCTCGATAAACACCAACGTGGAATCCGCCGCCAAATGAACTTGAGCGTGGTAGCCGGCCTGAATCAACCGTTGAGATCGCTCCGTCAATTGTCGGCGAAATTCGTCGGCGCGCGCCATCGCCTCGAGATAGATGTGCGCGCTGAGGCGATGAATCTCCTTATCCAGCGGGTCGAGCAAAATAACGCCCCAGCGCGAGAATAGGCGCGTCATGAATTGGGCAAACGCCCGCGGCCAGGTTTCTCCAGGGCGATAGGAAGCCCGGAGATCCGCCAGCAAACCATCTCTCGATTCTCCTGGCGGGAGCAACGATTCCAGCCGTTCCAGGGCCGTCGTCACGCCTGCCGACAATCGGACATAACCGACCGAGGGTTGCAAGCTGCCACGCTCGCCGTCGTCCCCAACATCAATCAGCTCATCCTGGTCGTTTAATAAGTTCGTGCGGGCCACCTCCGCCAGATCATGGTCTTCCGACGCCAGCCAGAAAACCGGCGCAGCCTCGAATCCCTTTTCCCGCAGCCACTCGACGAGCTTCACCGTGGTGAGCGCCTTATAAAGCGTAAATGCCGGGCCGGAGAAAAAGCCGGCCTGTTGCCCCGTCACCACAGCGACCGCGCCAGGCTGCGCCAGCCGTTCAATATTGCGCACCGTTTCCGCCCCGCAGCCCAGCGCTTGATTTTGCCGAAGCAGAATCCGCGACACTTGCCCGCGCCGTTCACCCCACCGGCTGAGTTGCTCAGCCAATCCGCGAAGGCGATCCGTATCCCTCGGGGAGGCATCGTAGAAGCGGGAAACTCGCTCGAAGTGATAGAGATAATCGAGAAGGAGAGCGCTCGATTTCGGGACCTGCGTGTACGGAATGGCGTCCGATTGCATGATTGACCATCCCACTCTGCACGCACGGGCTGCTCAACTCCGGCGTGCTGACGGGAAATGCGCTTCCCTTGCAAGATGCTTCGCGCCAGCGTAAGGATTCAGCTTTTAAGAGCGGCCAGAGCGCGCGAGAGGACAGCGGCGATTTGTCGGCGTTGTTTTGCCGTCACCGGCAAGAGCGGCAATCGAGGCTGGCCCCCGCGATATCCGCGCTCATCCATCGCTGCCTTAATGCCCGCGATCCCAAACGGATTCGCAATGTCGGTGACCAAAGATGCGAGGGCTGACTGGAGCTTCGCCGCGCGTTCTCCATCCCTGGCGGCCAGCGCTTGCACAAGGCCCACGCAGAGTTCCGTAGCATAATCGGCCGGCCCCAAAACCGCCCCCGCCGCGCCGGCCTTCAATCCCTCCAACACAATCAGAGCCGAGCCGATCAGGACGCGGAAGCCGGCTTGAGAGGCCGCAAGCACCTCACGAACAAAGGCCAAGTTTCCCGAACTCTCCTTGAGGCCGACGATATTCCGGTGGCGCGACAGCCTGGCAATCGTCTCCGCGCTGATGTTGACGCCGGTAAATTGAGGGATGGAGTAGATCAACACCGGCCGGCTGACGGCGTCGGCAACGGCTCGATAGTGCGCCATCAGAGTGGGCGAATCCATGCGTGGCTTGTAATAGCTCGGCGTCACGATGAGCAGCGCATCCGCGCCGCGGCGGATAGCTTCGCGGCTCAGGCGGATGGTCTCGCGCGTGCTCTCTAGACCAGTGCCCGCCAACAGCAACATGGGTGGTCGAATGAGGCTCCGCGCCAGCTCCAGGCAGCGCAGGCGCTCGCGCTCCGTCAAATACGGCGCTTCGCCCGTCGAGCCGGCCACCAACAACCCGCTGAGCCCCGCGTTTTGGTAGGCTCGCAGGTTCGAGACGAAACCGCGCTCATCCAACTCCCCTCGCCGGTTAAAGGGCGTGACCACGGGAGCGAACACCCCCCGGAGGTGGTGAAGAATTTGTTGCCGCGTCATCCGTCAGCTCCGGGGCGCCGCCGCCGATTGGCCCTCCGGCTTGCGCGGTGCCCTCCAGTGCAACTCTTGAAGGCTCGCCACCTCAATCCCCTTTTCCCGCTGCGCGCGAATGCCATGCACGGCCGCCTGCGCCGCCGACATCGTGGTGATGCAGGTGATGCCGTGCTGCACCGCAGCCCGGCGAATGGCCTTCTCGTCAAATCGAGAGGCGCGGCCGAGCGGGGTGTTGATAATCAGACTGACCGAGCCGTTTTTAATCAAATCCACGACGTTCGGTCTTCCCTCCTCCACCTTGAAAACCGTGTCGGCTTGCAGGCCGGCCCGAGCCAACGCCGCCGCTGTCCCGCGCGTTGCCACCAACTGAAAGCCGAGCTCCGCCAGCTCGCGCGCCAGCGTCACCGCCTGAGGTTTATCTTGATGGTTCACGGAGATAAACACCCGGCCCTGCAAGGGGATTTTTTGCCCGGCGGCCAACTGGGCCTTAAAAAACGCCAGACCGAAGCTGCTCCCCGATCCCATCACTTCCCCCGTGGATTTCATCTCCGGCCCGAGCACCGTATCCACGCCTTGGAACTTCTGAAAAGGAAACACCGGAGACTTGACAAAGTAAGGATGAACCGGAAGTTCCGGCGGAAGGCCGAAGGAGGCGAGTGGCCGCCCGACCATCAGTTTGGCCGCAATCTTGGCCAGCGGCACGCCCGTCGCCTTGCTGACATAAGGAATGGTCCGCGAAGCGCGAGGATTCACCTCCAACACATACACCTTGCCATTCTGGATGGCATATTGCGCATTCATCAATCCCACCACGTGCAGTTCGCGCGCCAGCTTCACGGTGTATTCCTTGAGCGTCTGGCGCACTTCGGCGGACAGGCTGACCGACGGCAGCACACAGGAGCTGTCGCCCGAGTGGATGCCCGCTTCTTCAATGTGTTGCATGATGCCGGCCACCACGACGTCGCGCCCATCGCTCAGCGCGTCCACGTCAATCTCCATCGCATTCTCCAAGAAACGATCCACCAGAACGGGAAACGCCCCTTCCAGCTCTTCGGCGCGCCGGACGTAGTTGATAAGATGCGCCTCGTCGTAGGCGATGACCATGGCGCGGCCGCCCAGCACGTAGGAAGGCCGAACCAGCACCGGATAGCCTATGCGCCGTCCAATTTCCACCGCTTCCTCGACGGTCATGGCCGCGCCGTTCTCCGGCTGGGGAATGCCGAGGCGCTCCAGCAGTCGGCCGAAATGCTTTCGGTCTTCCGCCAAGTCAATGGATTCGGGCGAGGTTCCAATCACGGGAGCACCCGCCGCCTTGAGGCGGCAGGCTAAATTCAGTGGCGTTTGTCCGCCAAACTGGACAATCATCCCTTTCGGCTTTTCTTTGTCCACAATGGCGAGGACGTCTTCAAGCGTCAACGGCTCAAAATAGAGGCGGTCGGACGTGTCGTAGTCGGTCGAGACGGTCTCGGGATTGCAGTTCACCATAATCGTCTCGTAGCCTTCTTCTTTAAGTGAGTAGGCGGCGTGGACACAGCAATAATCAAACTCGATGCCCTGTCCAATCCGGTTGGGGCCGCTGCCCAGGATGATAATTTTTTGCTGCTCGGTGGGTTCGGCTTCATCCTCCGCTTCATAGGTCGAATAGAGGTACGGCGTAAAAGACTCGAACTCCGCCGAGCAAGTATCCACGCGCTTGTACACGGGACGGACATCCATCTCCAGCCGCTTTTGACGGACTTCGGCCTCGCTCACCTTCCATAATTCCGCCAACTGAAGGTCTGAAAGGCCCATGCGTTTGGCCTCCCTCAGCACCGCGGGCGTGACGGAGGCCGGTTGGAAGCGCTTCAACTCATCCTGCATCACCACGATCTGGTGAAGCTGGTCGAGGAACCAAGGGTCAATCTTGGTAATGTCCGCCAGCGTTTCCACGCTTTCGCCCGCCGCCAAGGCGTACAGCAGATGCCACAGCCGCTCGGGATGGGGTGTGGCCACGCGCCGCAACATTTCATCGCGCTCGCCCGGGACTGGAGGGGGTTTGCGCCCCGATTCGAGCGACCGCAGGCCTTTCAGGAACGCTTCCTTAAACGTCCGGCCAATGGCCATCACTTCGCCCACGGATTTCATCTGTGTTCCCAAACGCGGATCGGCTTCGGGAAACTTTTCGTTGGCCCACTTGGGAATTTTGACGACCACGTAATCAATCGTCGGCTCAAAGCACGAGGGCGTTTTCTGGGTAATGTCGTTCGGAATTTCATCCAACCGATAGCCGACCGCCAAGCGGGCCGCAATCTTGGCGATGGGGAAACCCGTGGCTTTCGACGCCAGCGCCGAACTGCGCGAAACGCGCGGATTCATTTCAATCACGACCATGCGCCCGCTTTGAGGCTCAACGGCAAATTGAATGTTGGAGCCTCCGGTTTCCACTCCCACGGCGCGGATCACCTTGAACGCCGCATCGCGCATTCGCTGATATTCCTTGTCGGTCAACGTTTGCTGCGGCGCTACCGTCACCGAGTCCCCGGTGTGAACGCCCATCGGATCAACGTTCTCAATCGAGCAGACGATGACGGCGTTGTCAGCGTGGTCGCGCATCACCTCGAGTTCGAATTCCTTCCATCCAAGAACGGATTCTTCCACCAGAACTTCATGCACCGGGCTTAAATCGAGCCCAAAGCGCACCCGCTCAGCCAATTCCTCGCGGTTATAGGCGATGCCCGAGCCGGTGCCGCCGAGCGTGAAGGAGGGGCGCAAGATCAACGGGAAGCCAATCTGTTCGGAGGCCTTGAGCGCCGCCTCAACCGAGTTCACCAGCACGCTGCGCGGCACCTCCAGACCAATCTCAATCATCGCGTCCTTGAACCACAGCCGGTCTTCGGCGATTTTGATGGCTTTGAGCGACGCCCCAATCAGCTCCGCGTGATGGCGATCCAGAATGCCTTTTTCCGCCAGCTCGACCGCCAGGTTGAGCGCCGTTTGACCGCCCACCGTGGGCAAAACAGCATCCGGCTTCTCACGCGCCAGAATGGCGTCCAGATATTCGGCGGTCAGCGGCTCAATGTAGGTGCGGTCGGCAAATTCCGGGTCGGTCATGATGGTCGCCGGATTTGAATTCACCAGCACCACTTCGTAACCCTCGGCCTTCAGCGCCTTGCACGCCTGCGTGCCCGAATAGTCAAACTCGCACGCCTGGCCGATCACAATCGGCCCCGAGCCAATAATCAGAATTTTGCGTAAGTCAGTGCGTTTCGGCATATCGCTAGGCCGCGCCCTGCCTTTCTGCCCCGGAGGGGCTGATCGTGTGTCCTTTGTCCTTGATCGGCCTCTCCCTGTCCTGGGCAATCGCCAGGGACGAAAAATCGACACCGGTTACTTTGCAAAGCATTCTGCACGCCTCTCGCGAGAGTTGGAGCGAATCCTCGAATGAGTCACCTAAGCCTTTTCAGTACTTGCCTGGCGGTCTCCTCGTTCTCCTTCTGTTCCGCGTCCCTTCCGTCCCTACTCGCGACTTGCATACGCTCGTACGACTTTGCATAAACCAGCATTCGGGACTGATATGACTCGGCGGCGTCATAGAAGCGGATGACCTTCTCGACAACGCCGTCATCGAGGCAGCCGAGCTTACTGGCGGTAGCGGCGTACAGTACAAATGTTTTGGGGCCGATGATCTTCAACGGCACGAGCGGCGCTACCGACGGATCGAGTGCTTCAAAATACTTTGGAGGGCCGCCGATGTAGTGTTTATAAAAATCATCTATCTCGTAAAGGAGAGCCTTTGCAACTGCCTGCTCCTGCCTTGTCTGCTCATCCCTTCGCGCCTGCTTTTCGGTGTCGAGCTGCTTCTGCAGACCCCGCGAGGCGGACCGCGTCTGTATCATGACCGCGAGAAAGGCGAGCGTCCCGCCCGCAAGGGCCAGCAGGCCGTCGCCCGTGAATGTCCAGGTCACATGCATCGTCTTGGTGCTCCCAAGCCAGGTCAGGCCGTGGCTATTCGGTCTCCCGCACGTGTTGAAGTCTTGCCCGCAGCGGTTCCGGCAGTCCGCGCTCAATCTCGGGTGTAATCAAGCCGGCGGCGTCGAGGCTTCGGATGTGGACGCGGTCCTTGTCCCGATTCGCGCTGAGCTTCATCTTCACCAAATGAGCGAGTGGAATCACCTGAACTTCTTGCCCCTTGCTGAATCTTCGCTCCGGCGCGAGGTCGGGATTAGGAACCGTCTGGCTCTGCTTCATCTTCTCGCCGGTAAAAACGAGACGAACCGCGATTGCGGCCTTCTCACCGTAGAGAAGCATGTCAACGCCCGCCACATGACGAAACCGGAATCCTTGCGGTTCCACCGCCGCGATGACCGACTCCAAATCGGAACGGCGAATGAGAATATCCACGTCCCGCGTCAGGACGGAATGCGTCGGGTCAGATTCCTCGACGTAGATCAGCACGGCCAGCCCGCCGACCACCTCATAGGGGATATTCGCCGCACTCAAGGGATCGGCAATCTTCCCGAGGATGCCAACCAGCTTGAACAGGCGCTCTTCAAACACGAGGTTAACCGCCTCCCCTTTTGCAGCCCTTTCCTCAAGGAACTCGCGGAAGTGCACCGCAACCTCACGGCCTACAGTCGAAGGGCAGACTGGGCTTGCGATCCCTCATTGCCCTTCGCGGCGGAGCAGCGCCTCAACCAGCCGGTCGAGCTTTTGATTTGTTGAGGCGGAAACGTCGGCCAGCTTATCAATCTTGTCCCCGAGACGGTCGAGCTTCTGCTCGGTGCGTGTGGAGAGTTCCGCAAGGCGGTCGAGTTTTAGTTCCGTGCCTGTCGCTAAGTCCGCCAGTTTGTCAACCTTATCCGACAGCCGGTCGAGCTTTTTGCCCAGAAGCAGGTTTATGTCTGCGACCTGATTGAGCTTCGTGCCCGTGTTCACCATCAGGTGCGTCATCTGAATCGTCCAATGATCAACCTCCTGCAAGGTCACATTCACCTCCGTGTATCAGTTCTCTGGCGGCAAGGGGCCCCTTACTTTTTGAACTCTTCCATCGTACTTACAAACCGCTCAAACAAATATACCGAATCGTGCGGGCCGGGCGAAGCCTCGGGGTGGTACTGCACGCTCAAGAGCGGCAGCGAGCGATGCCGCAAGCCTTCGAGCGTGTCGTCGTTCAAGTTGCGGTGCGTCAGAATCACCTCGCTCGCGGGCAGCGAATCGGGATCCACCGCAAAACCATGGTTCTGCGCCGTGATTTCAACTTTCTGAGTCTCCAGGTTGAGCACGGGATGATTGCCGCCGTGATGCCCGAATTTCAATTTGTAGGTTTTGCCGCCAAGCGCCAAGCCAATGATTTGGTGGCCCAAGCAGATTCCAAAGATGGGCACGCGGCCCATCAGGGCGCGCACGTCTCGCACTGCGTAGCGAAGGGGTTCCGGGTCGCCCGGGCCATTGGAAAGGAAAACGCCGTCCGGCTTCAGAGCCAGCACGTCTTCAGCGGAAGTTTTTGCCGGCACCACGGTCACCCGGCAACCGTGGTCCGCCAAGCGCCGGAGGATATTGTGCTTGATGCCGTAGTCGTAGGCAACGACGTGGTATTGCGCCGGCAGCACCGGGCCGGTCGCCGGGCTCGAGAGCGGGCCAGAGCGTTCAGCCCATTCATACGGCGCGGCAACGCTGACGCGGCTGGCCAGGTCGAGCCCCACCATCTTGGGCGATGCCTTCGCTTTTCGCACCAGGCTTTCCGCGTCCGTGTCCACAGTCGAGAGAACCGCCCGCATCGCGCCGTAGCTCCGCAGATGCCGAACCAAGGCCCGCGTGTCAATGTCGGAAATAGCCGGAAGCCCGTAATGCGCCAGATATTCCGAGATGTCCTCGACCGAGCGCCAATTGCTGGCCAACTCCGAAATCTCGCGCACCACCAGGCCCTCCGCGAAGGGGCGGACGGACTCCGAATCGAGAGGATTCGTGCCGTAGTTGCCAATGTGAGGATAAGTCAGGACGACAATCTGACCGGCATAGGAAGGATCGGTCAGGATTTCCTGATAACCGGAAAGAGAGGTGTTGAAAACGACTTCACCTGAGCGTTCGCCCGCGGCCCCGTAGCCGCGTCCGCGGAAGACCCTGCCATCTTCTAGGGCGAGGATTGCCTGCACAGATTCTCCGGTCGTAGGCTTCGGTCACGCATGGTTTGCCTCTTTGGACACCGGCTCGGCCAGGCATTCTTCCGTGGCTTCATCGCGCCGGCTCATCTGCCTTCAACCGACAGGCCGATTTACCGGACGGCTCCAGCCTCACTCAGCGGCCAATACGCAAACGCTGCTTTTCCGATAATCAATCTTCGGGGGACGGTTCCCCACACGCGGCTGTCGCTAGAGTCATCGCGGTGGTCCCCTAATACGTAATAACGATGCGGGGGAACGTGAACCGTCGGATAGTTACTCGGGTCCGCGTAGGAACGAGGCACGTAAGGCTCATGCAGCCTTCGCCCGTTGATATAGACGTGCCCTCCCCGGATGCTCACCCAATCGCCCGGCAGACCGATGACCCGCTTAATGAAGATCTTCGCCGGGTCGCGCGGGTAACGAAACACAATAATATCGCCACGGTGAATCGGCTCGATCCGATAAATAAACTTGTTGACGAAAATCCGCTCGTGGCTCTCGATGCCCGGCAACATGCTGCTGCCCCGGACCTCGACGGGCTGGTAAAAGAAAAAAATGAGGATAAAGGCTAACAGCGTTGAAAGAACAACGTCCCGCAGCCAGTACCGGCTCTCCCAAAACCCGCCTTTGCGGCCGCCGCTCGCTTCCCGCGCTCCCTTCAAATCTTCCCAAGCCTCCCCGCCGTGTCCCATTGCCAGCGCCTGTCACAATTTATAGCATATTTCTTCCAAGCTCACTAGACTTCACCCCGTGCGCCGAATTCGTCGGGTTGACAACCCGCGCTGCGGATGCTAATAGTCGTTTCATGCCGTATTGCCCCGGCGCTATCGTCTAGGGGTTAGGACGTCAGATTCTCAATCTGAAAACCCGGGTTCGATTCCCGGTAGCGCTACCAAGCATAAGCCTGCCGACGGGGCTTCAGCAAAATCCGACTCTGAAGCTGTGCTCTATTCCACGCTCATAAGCGGGTTGACAAGCGCCATGGTTTTTCGCCTAATTAGGAGCTTCGGCGCCAGTGAAAGCGTGGCACAAGAACAAGACGCCGCAGGAGGGATGCCTTGAAAATTTTTATAACCCCGCGGATGAGGAAAGGGATTTTCCACGGACTGGTGGTGGCTTGCCTCCTCGCCGGATGGTCCCGGGTGGCGAGAGCGCAAGCGCAACCGAAGCCAGCGGTCCCTCCTTATCTCAATCCTACTCTTCCCATCCGGCAACGCGTGGACGATTTGGTCTCCCGCATGACGCTGCGAGAGAAAGTGCTGCAAATGCAGCACACGGCGCCGGCCATCCCGCGGCTAAAGATTCCGGCGTACGACTGGTGGAGCGAGGCGTTGCACGGCGTGGCGCGAGCCGGCATCGCCACCATGTTTCCGCAAGCTATCGGCATGGCAGCCACTTGGGACGCGCCGCTTATCTACCGCGAAGGGCGCGTCATCGCCACCGAAGCCCGCGCCAAATACAACCAAGCCATGCGCGAGGGTCTGCATAGCATGTACTTTGGTCTCGACTTCTGGGCCCCCAATATCAACATTGTGCGAGACCCGCGTTGGGGTCGCGGCCAGGAAACTTACGGTGAAGACCCCTTCCTGACGGGAACCCTGGCCACGGCCTATGTGCGCGGCATGCAAGGCAACAACCCCAAATATTTCGAGGTGATTGCCACCCCCAAACACTTTGACGCCTACAGTGGGCCAGAACCGTTGCGGCACCGCTTCAGCGCCACCGTTTCGCCGCACGCCTTTGAGGACACTTACCTCCCGGCCTTTCGCGCCGCCGTGGTTCACGGACATGCCGACTCGGTCATGTGCTCCTACAATGCTATCAACGGCGTGCCCTCTTGCGCCAATCCGTTTTTGCTAAAGACCATGTTGCGCCAGGCGTGGCATTTTCAGGGTTATGTGACCTCGGACTGCGGCGCCGTGGCGGATATTGCCTTTGGCCATCATTATGCCCCGAACCTCGAACAGGCCTCGGCCGACGCTGTGAAGGCCGGAACCGACACCACCTGTGGCAATGAATACGTGACCCTCGTCAAAGCCGTCCATGACCGCCTGGTCAAGGAAAGCGTGATTGATCGAGCCGTTCGCAGGCTGTTTACGGCCCGCATGAAGTTGGGGATGTTCGATCCGCCCAGGATGGTTCCTTTTAGCAAAATCCCCATGTCGGAGGTTAACTCGCCGGCGCATCGGGCGTTGGCACTCCGAGCGGCGCGCGAATCCATGGTCCTGCTTAAGAATGACGGCATTCTCCCTCTGAAGCCGAACCTGCGCACCCTGGCCGTGATTGGGCCCGAGGCCACGCTCTTGCGCGCCCTTGAAGGGAATTATCACGGCGTCGCCTCGGACCCCGTGCTGCCGCTCGACGGCATGATTCGGCAATTTTCGGGCAAGGCGCGCATTCTCTACGCGCAAGGCTCGCCGCTCGTCTCCGAGCTGCCCGTGCCCGTTCCTCGCACCGTTTTCCATCCGCGAAAAGGCTCACCGGTCGTGGGACTCCACGCCGAATATTTTGCCAATGCCCATTTTTCCGGTTTGCCGGTCCTCGTCCGCACGGACCCCGAGATTCAATTCGATTGGAATGCCGCTCGACCGGCGCCGAATATTCCTATGAAAACTTTTTCGGTCCGATGGACCGGCACCTTGACGCCGCCCGGCCCCGGCGACTACACCTTCTCCCTTGCTCAGCCCCATTGTTATCCGTGCGGCGACCACGAGAGCTTTGCGGTTTATCTGGATGGCAAGCTGGTCGCGCAGGGCTCCAACTTCAGCCGCCGGCCCGCGCCGCCGTCGTTTCAGGTTCATTTCAACACCGGGCGGCCTCACGCCTTTCGCCTGGACTACACGCACCGCGCGCCGCTGTTTGGCGCCGGAATCACCTTCGAGTGGAAACCGCCTTTGTCGGTGCTGCGCCAGCAAGCCGTTGCAACCGCCCAGCGCGCCGACGCCGTCATAGCCTTTGTGGGGTTGTCGCCGGACCTCGAAGGCGAGGAAATGCCGCTTAGAATCCACGGCTTTGACGGAGGTGACCGAACGTCCATCCGCCTCCCGCAGGTTCAGCGGCAACTGCTGCGGGCTCTTGCCTCAACCGGCAAGCCTTTGGTCGTGGTGCTGATGAGCGGCAGTGGCGTTGCCGTGAATTGGGCCGAGCGCCATGCCAACGCGATTCTTGAAGCTTGGTATCCCGGCGAGGCGGGCGGCGAAGCTATCGCGGAAACCTTGGCAGGGCAAAACAATCCTGCTGGGCGGCTGCCTATCACTTTCTACGCCTCGCTGAGTCAGCTTCCCCCATTCACGGACTATTCCATGCAAAACCGCACCTACCGCTATTTCCACGGTCGGCCGCTGTTCGGTTTCGGCTATGGCCTTAGCTACTCGACCTTCGCCTACCGCCATTTGACGCTCTCCTCGAACGTCGTCCCGGCCGGCCAACCGCTGACGGTGACGGCGGAGGTGCAGAATACCTCGAAGATTCCGGGTGATGAAGTGGCAGAGTTGTACATTGAATATCCGCCGGCTCCTGGCAATCCGATCCGCGCCCTCAAAGGTTTTGAGCGAATGCATTTGGCGCCGGGCGAGACGCGCCGGGTCCGCTTCACGTTGACGCCGCGCGACCTCAGCGTGGTCAACGAAAAAGGGCAGCCGCTGGATCGCGCCGGAACCTACACCGTCTTTGTGGGGGGTCGCCAGCCCGCTCCGGGCGCCCCGGGCGTCGAGGCCAAGTTCCGAATCACTGGCGAGAAAAAACTCCCTCGCTAGCCCGACGCAGGGAAGCCCTTCCGAGAACGTTTGCAAACCGTGTCGCGCTCTTTGCGCTTCAAGCACGACCCCGTAGCGGATTCGGCCCTTACCTGCCCGGGTGTGTTGGCCCGCTCGCGCTCCACCCTGTGCTTGGTTGGCGGGGAACGCAATAGTTAATGCTTGGGTTCCGGTTGGGCCGACTCGGGTTTGGCTTCGCAGCCTTCGTGGTGCTGTTCTTGCCCCGACGGGGCATGGGTGCGCGGCGCTCACGTAAACCGGCTCATCCCCGGCAAGCGCGGCAGCAACAGAAAAACCACCACAAAAACCGCCACCAAAAGCAGGACGTTTATCATGGAGCCATCATACCACGGCGCGTGGTTTCCTGTGCGCTCGCCCCGTCCCTTGGAGCGCTCGTCCCGGCTTACAGGGAGGGCCAGAGGGATTCCCAGATTTTGAATTCGTAATGGACGCCGCTCTGCTCGGCGCGGGTGAATTTGCGGCCGCTCGCCACGTCGAGGGTTTCCTGAAAGATTTTGCGCCCTACCTCTTCGGTGGTTTCCGCGCGGTCGAGGATCGTTCCAGCGTTGATATCGAGGTCGGCGTAGCTTCGGGCGAGTTGCGAGTTGGAGCCGATTTTCACCACCGGCCCAAGCGCGCAGCCGGTGCCGGTGCCGCGCCCGGTGGTAAACAGCGCCACTTGTGCTCCACTCAGAAATAAGGCGCTTGTGGAAATCTGGTCGTAGCCAGGCGTATAAAGCACGTAAAGGCCTTTGCGGTTGCCCAACCACTCGCCGTACTCAAGCAAATCCTCGACGATGGACGTACCACCCTTGGCTTTGACTCCGCTCGATTTCAAATAAATGTTATAGAGTCCGCCCTTGATGTTACCGGGCGAAGGGTTGTCGCGAAAGTCGTCGCCGAATTTTTTGACGTAAGCTTCGTACCGGCGGAGCGCCTGCATCAGCTTCTTGCCGACGGCCCGCGTGCGGGCGCGGCGGGCCAAGTCCACCATGGCGGCGCCTTGCAGCTCCGGCACTTCCGGCAGCAGCACCGCCGCTCCGGCCTTCACGAAGAGATCCGCGGCGACGCCCACCGCCGGATTGGCCGTCACTCCCGACCAGCGATCCGAGCCGCCGCACTTGGTTCCCACCACAAGCTCGGAAATCGGCACGGGCTGCCGCTTGAAGCGATTGGCGGCCTCGAGCATTTTTTCCACCACCTGCAATCCCCGCTCGATGGTCGCTTGGCTGCCGCCCAATTGTTGAATGGTCAAGTTAACGACGCGCCCCTGGTAATCGGGCACAACCTCGCGGAAAATCGGCGCCGAGCACTCCACGCACGTCTTGCCGCAGCCGAGGTCAATGTAAATCGTCGCCCCCAGGTTCGGATGCCGCAATGAATCGGCCAGCAGCTGATTGAGAACGGCCACCGCGTGTCCGTCCGGCATCCCGCAGCCCGATTCGTGAATGATCGGCACCACGCCGTCCACGTGGGGATAGCGCTCGCGCGAATAAAGCTCGCGCATAGCGCGCGATGCAATCTCCCGCACCTCCGCCGCCGAGCACATGCCGGAGGTAATCAGGCCCACGTAATTCCGCGTGCCCACCAAGCCGTCCGGGCGCCGATAGCCGTCAAAGGTCAGCGCCGCCAACTTGGGATCGAGCGGCGCGCGCGTTGGGTTGTCGCGGTAGCGGACAGCCAGGCGCGGCAGACGGTTTTCGAGATTCGTTTCATTGATGGGATCGCCCGGCTCAACCGCCCGCGAAGCCACGCCAATCGGGTCGCCCAGCGAAACGTAAGCTCCGCCTCGCGGAATCGCTTGCACGGCAAAACTCTGGCCGCGCAACACCCGCCCCGCCAGCCTCACCACCCGGCCGCCGTATTCGAGCTCCGTTCCCGCTTCAACAAAATCTTCGGTCACCACCGCCACGTTGTCCTTCTCCGGACGGATGACGATGGCGACCTCTTCCAGGCGCTTCACAGCTTCTTCCATGGTGCTCCGACGGGCGAGGAGCTCGGTGGCGCGCGGCTACCTACGTTTTCCGCGCCCGCTTCCGCCCGGTCAACATTCTACCTGACTCGCCTCCGGCCAACAATGCGTGCTCATGCCGTGGGGCCCGAGGTCTATGGACGGCGGCTCAGAAGCAGCCGCCCCCGCCTCCCGGCGGGATCGTCCGACCTTCCTGTTTATCGGTCACAAGTGAGTCGGGCACAGCAAGTAGCCGCGACGGTGTTGTTTTCGTCGCCGATATTTCGGGCGACGGTGATTCCCCAGTTGCGGGTCCGATAGGGAGATCCAACGGCACACAGAACGGTGTCGCGGTTACCGATCGTGCAGGGCTTGTCGCCATGCGATGGACGTGCTAACTTGCCAGGGGCGGCGGGCCGGTCAAGCTCGACCGCAACCGAAGGCGCAAGCACGGGCCGCTTTGGCGGCGAAAAGAACTCTTACGGAGAATCTTATGGATCCCCTGAGCAAAGTGCCGTTGGGCAAAACCAACCTACGGGTTACTCGATTGGGTCTCGGAGGCGCCCCCCTTGGCGGGCTGTTCCAAGACGTGGCGGAAAGCGAGGCCCTGGCCACCATTCGGCGCGCGCTCGAGATGGGAATCAACTTATTCGACACGGCGCCGCTGTACGGTCACGGGAAAAGCGAAAGGCGCATGGGCCGCGCTCTGGCCGGCACGGAACGCAGCCGGTTTGTCCTGGCCACCAAAGTGGGCCGGCTGCTCGTGCCCGTGGCGCCTGGCGAACTCCCGCCGGATGAGTTTGACCGTCCCGAACCGTTTCGACCGGTGTTTGACTTCAGCTACGAAGGGGTGATGCGCTCGTTCGAGGAGAGTCGGAAACGGCTCAACCTGGAGCGCATTGACATTCTGCACATTCATGACCCTGACGACCATTATGAAGAGGCGATAAAGGGCGCCTACCCGGCGCTTGCCGAGCTGCGCCGACAGGGCCGGATTGGTGCGGTGGGCGCAGGCATGAACCAGGCGGAGATGCTGGCCCGCTTTGCCCGCGAAGGCGAATTTGACTGCTTTTTATTGGCCGGGCGTTACACCTTGATTGACCACACAGGCCTCCAAGAATTGTTGCCCTTGTGCGTAGAGAAACGCATCAGCATCATCCTCGGCGGTCCGTACAACAGCGGCATCCTGGCGACGGGTGCGCGGCCGGGCGCAAAATTCAACTACGCTGACGCGCCGCCCGAGGTGATGGAAAAGGCGCGTCGGGTCGAACAAGTCTGCCAGCAGTTTTCGGTGCCGCTGCGCGCGGCGGCGCTGCAATTTCCGCTGGCGCATCCGGCGGTGGCCTCGGTGATTCCGGGCGCGCGCTCGTTAGCGGAGCTGGAAGAGAATTTTCGGCTAATGAGCTATCCGATTCCGGCGGCATTCTGGGCAGCGCTCCGCAAGGCGCAGCTTATCCCCGCCGACGCGCCCACGCCGTGAGCAACCGGCCCACGCAGATGACCAACGGCCAGGACAACTCGACCCCTCTGCCTCGCCCCGCCGCCATGGGAAAAGCGGTAAGACTGGCGGTGGGTATCGCTCTCCTTTTTTTCTTCGCCCAGGTCATCCGTCAGACACCAGCCTTCCTTGCGGTCGAAACACGCTGGCGCATTCCTGGCGGCGAATGGTGGATTGCAGCGATAGGGTGTTTTTGGGCGTTACCGCGGGTTGTCAACGACGGCTTGGGGCGAGCGTGGGGGCACCGACCACAGTGGGTCTATCTGGCAATGGTTTTGGTGGCGGCTGGTTCCGATTTACTAATCTACAAGGCTTTGTGGGCGAAGCCCTTGGGTATGCTCGTGCTGCTGATGGTGCTTTACGTGTTCGGCTTCGCGGGCATTTCATTTTTGGTGGCTGCCCTCGCTGCCGTGCCAGGCTGAGAGATGCGCGCGATTCCCCAGGTCGTGGGGCGCATCATCGGACGAACGGCCGCCGGCCATGCCTGACCCGTCGGGCTGACCCGCCTGGATCGGTGGGAAAATCGGCGGCGAACACAGTGACCTCGAAGTGGGCCAGCTTCCTTCGGCTGTGGTGCGTTGCCTGCCTCGTTACGCTATAATGCCAGCGTGCTAAAAAAGATTCGCCTCAAGAATTTTAAGCTCCACGAGAACACAGAAATCGAGGCCGGCCGGATTACCGTCTTCATCGGGCCAAATAACAGCGGCAAGTCGAGCATCTTTCAAGCGCTGCTGGCGCTGAAGACCGCTGCCAGGTCGGGCGGCGATGACCTTGTGCGCCGCCACCGCCGCGAAGCACCGCCCCCAGCGGCCCAGCCTGTCCAGGCCGAGTGGGGCCTCAACTCATTGGTTCGACCGACGGAGCTCCCGCCGTTCCTCTACGGCGCTGGCCAGCCAATCGTTGACTTGGGCGAAGAGTACGAGGAGTTGCTGCACGACCCCTCCCGCGAGCTGCAGGTCGGCGCAGACATCGAGCTGCCACCAGATGCCAACGCAACCACGGTCTTCCTTGCGATGGGCGCGCTCAGGCTTAGCTTCGACACCTGGTTCCGCGAAAATCGCTTGGCCCGACACACCGGCTGGCTTGGGTGCAATTACGGCCAGACGGCTCCCTGGGCCTGGAAAGCGATGGACGCTCGTCCGGCGGAGACCGTAAGGCTGATGGTACCCCATTACGGGGGGGAACTGTATGTGAACCCGGGCAATAGTTTGGCGAACCCTTTCTTCTGCGGAGTCCAGTTCAAGCAGCCGCCGCTCGACACTGACCTTTTGCCGACCCAGAACGAGCTCAACAGGTTGCTCAACCTTTGGGGACGATTTCTCGACTCGCTGCGGTTCATCCACCAGCTACGCGGCTTTGAGGAGTGGGGCTATCCGACGACGGAATATCCCGCGCACGAAAGCCTCGACCGGCTCGTGCTCAGCGACCGCGCCACCGCGCTGACAAACTTACTGGGAGCCAACGCCAGGCTGCGGACTCAGATTTCCGAGCGGCTCAAGAAGTTGGTCCACATCGGTATTGAATTTGAAACGGCTTCGGCGCATCGGGGGAAGGTTTGGGCAACTGCCGAGACGGGCAGGCCGGAGACGCTCTTCGTGAACGAGGGCTCAGGCGCGAGCCAATTGCCTTTCATCCTGGTTCCCATTGCCCTCGCTCAGCCCGGAGATACCGTCATCGTGTCGGAGCCAGAAGCGCACCTGCATCCCAAGGCGCAGTCTCAACTCACGGCCATGCTGTTGGAGATATCGCGCAAGGCCGACTTACAATTTTTCATTGAAACCCACAGTGAGCACGTGCTGCACAGGCTCCTTCACGCCGTCGCAAACGGTGAACTTGCTCATGACGACCTCACGATTTACTACTTCCCGGAGCCAGCGGAGGGCAAGGCCGGTCCGCGCCTGCTCAAGATTGACGAGCAAGGCGGGGTCGAAGGCGGCCTGCCGGGATTTTTCGACCAAAGCTTGGATGAGCTGACGGAGTATCTTGAAGCGCTCAAGCAACCCAAGAAGTGACGCGTGCGCCAAACGTTCCTGCTCGACGAGAACATCATCTACCACGCCATCCGCGGAGTTGACGAGCACAACCAACCCGATACGACCACGGCGGAATTGCTGGTTGCGATCGCGAAGATCTGCCACGGCATTTTCGTTCATCAGCATCTGCTTGACGCCTACAACAAGGCTCTGAAAAGCTTACGGGATTATCCGCCGCGCTCGCCAATCGCCTTATTCTTCGTCAAGCAGCTCCTTTACAACAGCTCGAAGCGCGGGGCCGTCCGGCAAGGCGAGTTGCCCCCGCTGCCCCTCGCCGCTAGGAAACCACCTGCGGTGCCACGAGAAGACGAATGGGTCGTTCAAGCGGCGCTGATCTCCAGCCCCATCCTCGTTACTAATGAGGCCGGCCTCAGGGATTCTGTCAACGGGCACCGGGACGCTTTGGGCCTCAGGGCGATGGACGCGCGCGAGGCGCTGAATTTTGCGGAGTCCGAGCATGTGCCGTGAGAGCTATGGGAAAGCGCGCTGACGAACCCCAGTTGTGCCGAGGCCAAGGGGATCACGGCATGCGGTTGGCGATGCCGAGCAGGGCGCAGGCAAGCATAAGGACGACGAAGCCGCCGGCCGAGTTGAGGACGTGGAGGAAAACGAATGGGCAACCCGGATACGAACGCTGATCGGCTACTTGAAATGGTAGGGCAAATCCGGGCTTACGCCCGCGAGAGAGAACTCACCCTCTTCTATGGGTACGTCGGAGGCGGCGACGACGCGATCCAATGGAATGAGGAGCAAGGCGGAGGTTGGCGGGAGTTCGTCGATTGCGCGAAATCGCTGGGCGCCCGTATCTTGTACCTGAACTGGGCCCCCTTTGAGGAATTTCAGGTGGCGGACGCACTGGAGGAAGCGCAGGCGCTCCCCGCCGCCGCTCCGGGTGCAGCGGCGCGCGACGCCGCATCGCTTAGCCAGGAGATTGAAGGTTACAGGGAGAAGGTCGGGCTTACCGCCGTAATTGACCTCGCGTTCCTTGCCGACGGTATTTTCCACACCCTTGAGATCGAAGCGGACTGGTTCCGCGCCTTCCAGGAGCTGCTGCCTGAGGGCGAAGGGGACGAAGGCGTCAACGACCAGGCGCGGGAGCAGCTCGTCCGAAAATGGGCCCCCAAGCTGGCCAGCGCCCCCGAGTACGCGAGATGCACGACGCGCGGGGAACAGAGGCATGTGCTGCGCAAGCTTGCCGGAGCCGAGTATGACGGCCCTGCCGCAGAGGAGATTCTCGACGAGGCGAAGGCTATTTATGAGCTCGAGGTATACCCTGAGAGGGCACGGCGCCTAGGCAAGGAAGCACGTGAGCTTAAGGCGCGCGGGGAAACCCTCCAAGGGATCGCCGCGAAGCTGGGCGTGTCGAACTGGCAGGTTCGAAAGTTGCTCGCCGAGTGAGCGGGGAGCCTGTAGCGCACTTCGCGGCTCCGAGCGCGCCTTGGCGCGCGCCGAAGACCGCGTGCCATGCTGGGAATTGGAGCTTACGCCGTCCCCATGGCTTACATCGAAGAAGTTCGCCCGGCTCGCCTTGTTGGACCGACGCCATGGCTCTTTGAGCCATGGGTCTTACGGCTCTGCCTTTTGCGAAGTTCTCACTTTCACTCCGGCTAATTCCTCAAGAAAGGTGACGACGACGGCGTAATCGAGGTCGCCTTTGCCCTGCGCCTTGGCGGCGGCATACACTTCCTTGACGGCGGAGGCGGCGGGCATGGGAACGCCCTGCGCGTAAGCGGCTTCCATGGCGAGTTCCAAATCCTTGTGCATCCACTTGAGGGGGAAGTAAGGCGTGAAGTCGCCCTGGAAGATGAAAGGCGCTTTGAAGTCCGTAAGGGCGGCGCGGGCCAAGCTGGACTGGATGATTTCCATCATGGTCTCCGGTTTCACGCCCGCCTTGGCCGCCAGGACGAAGCCTTCGCAAAAAATCTCCACCATGGTGGACTGAATCGCGTTTTGCGCGAGCTTGGCGGAGAGTCCGGCGCCGTGCGGGCCGCAATAGATATGCTTTTTGCCCAAGACTTGGAGCAACGGCAAGGCGCGCTCAAAGTCTTCGCGGTGGCCGCCAATCATGAAGGTGAGTTCGCCTTTCTCCGCGCCGTGCTTCGAGCCGGTCACGGGCGCGTCGAGGAAGTTGGCGCCTTTGCCGGCCGTTTGGCACGCCAGCTTGCGGCTCACCGTAGGGCTGATGGTGCTGGAATCTATCAGCAACGCCCCGGGGCGTATCGCTTCCAAGATGCCGCTCTTCCCCAGCGTCACCTCTTCCATGGCAGCCGAGTCGCTCAGGATGGTATAGACGATGTCGGCTTCCCGCGCGGCTTCTGCGGGGCTGGAGGCGATTTTCGCGCCCGCCGCGCCGAGCGGCTCGGCTTTCCCAGCCGTGCGGTTGTACACGGCGACGCGATAGCCCTCCTTCACCAAATTCATGGCCATGGGCTGCCCCATGATCCCAAGCCCGATGAATCCGACCGATGATGTCATAAAACGCCTCCAGTGCTCGTGTGATGATGGGCTCCATCGCGCAAAACGACGGACGACGCGGCGACGCGCTCAGGGAAAGCCCAGCCAGATCCGCAAATCGCGCACGTTGTTATCCGTGAATCCCACATCAATGGTATCGCCGAGGGTGCGGAAAAAATAATAAGAGTCGCTTTCCGCAAGGTAGCGCTCGGGGTCAAGGCCCAAGCTGCGAGCCCGCGAAGCGGTTTGGCCATCGGCGACGGCCCCGGCAGAAGGACTGTTGCCGTCGCGCCCATCCGTCCCTGCGCTCAGCACAACCCACTTGCGCCCGGCAATCTTCGTGGCCGCGTAAAGCACATAGGCTTGATTCCGCCCGCCCATGCCGGAACCGGTCACCGCGCAGGTCACCTCGCCGCCGGCAACCAAGGCCACCGGCTGATTCGAATGTTCGCGCGCCAATGATTCGAGCTGCGCCAGGTGACGATCGGCAATTTCTCGGAAGTCGCCGTCCCAGGGGCTGGGAGCGGAATGCGAAGAAAAGCCCGAGCGTTCCAATCTTGTCCGAGCCGCCTCGACGGCATCCCGGTCCGAAAGCACGCAGCCATAATGCGAGTTGCGAAAGCCCGCGTCCCCGGGCTTCGGCGTCTCGACCAGGGTTCGCTGCTCGAAGTGGCGACGAATCGAGGCTGGGAATTTCTCCATCAGGCCGTATCGTTGGGCGATTCCATAGCAATCTTCCACCGAGGTCTCGTCCGGCATGGTTGGCCCCGAGGCCACAGCGGAAGCAAGGTTCTCGGGAACGTCGGAAACAAAAAGCGTCAGTTGCAACGCCGGAGCCGCCGCCAGCCCCAAGCGGCCGCCCTTGACTGCCGAGACATGCTTGCGGATGGCGTTCATTTCCTGAATGGGAAGCCCTCCCGTGACCAGCGCGCGGTGGAGTTCAACGAGATCCGACAGCGTCACGTCAGGGTCTAAAGGCTTTTCAAACAGGGCGGAGCCGCCTCCCGATATCAGGAAAATCACAAGATTCTCCTCCGAAAGGCCGCTCACCAATTCGAGCGCGGCTTGGGCGCCTTCCAGGCTGCCAACCGTCGGATAAGGGTGCCCTGCCTCAACGTAACGAAATGGCGAGAGTCGCCTAACTGGAGCGTGGGGCGAGATGACGATGCCCGCCTCGATGCGTCCCTCAAGCATCTCATGGAGCGCCGCGGCCATTCGGTTGGCCGCTTTGCCAATCGCCACGACCCGCGGCGGACGCGCAAGCGGCACGGATTCCGTCCCTACCCAAAGCCGGCCGCCTTCACGCCGCAGCTTGCGAAGCATTGCGCGGTGGATGTCAATCTCGCCTAGGGTCTGAAGGAAGGTCTGGGTCGCAACGTCTTTGCCCTCCAGCCAATTCGGTAGGGCAGGATGCGAGACCTGACTCTGCGTCGCCATGGGACCTTGAGATGACTCTTTAATTATCGGCGAGATGTTGCGGCAACGCAAGCCGCGGAATGGCTTGCCATCCCCCAGTTTTGAAGATGGACCACGGCGCAGCGCTTGGGCGGCGCAAGATGGCCAACATTTGTTTCATGATCTTGGTCGAGCGAGCCATTGTTCCATCCGCGAGGCAGGCAACCGGCTGATTGATCTCGCAACACTGCCCTGCCAACCTGAACGCCAAAACCCGCCGGAAGCCACTCAACGAGGTAATACGGTGTGCGGCAGCACAACGGTGCGCCATCGCGGATTGAAAGAGACGGACAAACGGTTTCCTGTCGAGGCTCGCCCGCAGGGTTCTTTGGTGCTACCATAGCGCCCTTGCTCCTTGTGGGCGGTCGCTGAGAATCCATCGGGAGGTATCGAATGCGAAGGCTTAGCACGGTGGCGTTGCTGGCGATTTTAGGCGTTTCCTTCGGCAACGGCGCTCAGCCTCGGAGCGCCCCGCTGCTGCGGCGGCTCTCTCGGAGCTCCACGAGGGTTCCTCGCCCAGTTCAGCAGCCCGTTGTTCGCTCGCTTTGGACCGTGCATCGCTCTCGCGACCAGCGGACCGTTCGTTTGGAATATCAAGGCCACACTTGGGTCACGGGCTTGCGCGTAGAGGTGCGGGCCGGCAACCCTCGTTTTGCCTCGACAGCGCCGGGGGTTTTTCTGGCGCGAGTCGCCGCGCACCATTTGGGGGAAACGATTTTTCGCGTGCCCGGGCCTGCACCCTATGAGATGGTTTTTGACGCGGCGGGCTCCAGCGTGGCGGTGTCGGTTCGTGGCTTTCCCACTCAAGCGCAAGGCGCGCTCGTGGGTAGGATTCAGGCTGGCCCGGACGCCATCCAGGCGCGGCTCGATGGGCATGGCTCCAAAGTCTGGCAGATGGAGAGCGGCCCGGCGACGAGCCGTCTTAATCATTGCGTCTATGACCGCGTTCGCGACCAGGCGCTTCGCGTGCTGGCCCGGCAAACCCGCTTCACCGCCGTCCACGGGGGCTTTCGCGTGACTGCCACCGATCCCCTGGGCGGGGCTCTCGATTGCCGGTTTGAACTGGTCAACCGCGTCTTCCGAAGGCGATTGCCTTTTTACAGACCGCTGAACAAGAGATTATGGCCTCATGCGCCGGTGGGCTGGTGCTCGTGGTATGACTATTTTGCTCGCGTCAACCAGCATGACATCCTGTCAAACGCTGACGCCTTAGCCGCCTTCTACAAACCTTTTGGGCTGAGCGTTTGCCTGATTGATGCGGGCTGGCAACACGCCGGCAACGGCGAAGACAATTCCCCCATTGGCGGAAATTGGACCACGCCGAATCGTAAGTTCCCGCACGGCATGAAGTGGATGGCCCAGCAGATTCACGCCCGCGGCCTGAAGGCCGGGCTATGGTTGGCGGTGTTTGGCAACGCGGATCGGGCCTTCTACGAGCGGCACCCTGCTTGGTTTCTCCACAATGCCAACGGGAGCGCCCGACTGGGCTCCTGGTTTGGTACTTACGTGGCTGATTTCTCAAATCCGCAACTTCAGCAATACCTTTACAACGTTTACCGGCAGCACACGCTCGCTTGGGGCTTTGACTACTTTAAGCTCGACGGCGAAAACGACACCCGCAATATCTGGGGACAAAATCGGGCTCGCGCTTACAATCCCACGCTGAGCGCCAATCAGGCGTTTCGGCAGGCTCTCCGGCGCATCCGCCAGGCGATGAACTCCAAGCCCGGTGTGTTCTTTTCCGCTTGTGGGCCGGCGTATCCCACCGAGGCCATGGGCATAGCGCAATCGGCGCGGCTGGGCGGCGACGTGGTGGGTGACGGCGAAGCTCCCTCATTTCGTGGCGTGCGGGCGGCGCTCGCCGGCATGCGGCGAGGCTATTACACCAACAACATCGCCTGGTACACCGACCCGGACGTGCTGGTGGTTCGCCCTCCCCTGACTCGTGACGAGGCTCGCACTTGGGCCACCATCCTTGGGCTTTCAGGCCAGCTTCTGATGCTCGGGGACGACATGGCCACGTTGCCGGCCAGCCGCCGCGAGATTCTTCGCAAGGTGATGCCGGTCGCCGACATCACGCCCATGGACCTATTTCCCATCTCTCAAAACCGGCCCATCTGGATGCTGCATATCGTTCGTCCGTATGGTTCCTGGGACGTGGCCGGGATTTTTAATTGGGGAATCGGCGCCGACGAAATGCCGACCGGCTCCCGTCACGACGCTTTTGACATTCTTTCGCGCGATGACGCCTTGCTGCGGACTTCAACCACCTGGGGCACCGAACTGGAGGCGTCATCGCGCATCAGCCAGGCTGAGGCGGAAAATCGCCTCCTCCGCGCTATGGCACAGAAACCCGCCGGGCTGGAGCTTCTGCCCGCGCCGGCATTTTTAGTCCCCCCGGGGCCGAAAACCCTCACGCTCAACTTTGCCGCCGCGGGGTTGAACCCAAAGCGCGGTTATCTTTTATTTGATTTCTGGAAGCAGAAATTTTTGGGCAAGGTGCGCGGCACGTACTCGGTTCGCCTTCGCCCGCACCAGTGCGAGGTGATCTCGCTGCGGCCGGACGAGCATCATCCCGAGCTGATTGGCACGGATCGCCACATCACCATGGGCGGCGTGGAACTTCAGAATGAGCAGTGGGACCCTCGCCTGAACGAATTGCGCGTGGTGGTTCGCTTGGTGAAGAATTACCCTACCACGCTGACGTTTTATACCGACGGCCGGCGGTTTGTGGGGGCCTATGCTCCCGGCGCCACGGCGACCTCCTCGACGGCTCCCGAACTCGTTCGCGTCAAGGTGCGCAGCTCCATCTCCGGCCCCAAGGCGGTTTTCGTGCAGTTCAAGTGAACTCGGCATCTTGAGGCACAAATCATTCGCCTTGCGCGCCGTGGAGGTATAGAATAGGCGAAGAAGGCAGGGCACTTAAACCATGAATCGCCGTCATCGAACCCTCGGGACGGTCGTCATTCTCTTGCTGGCCTCCTTCTGCGTATCCGCCCGCAAGCGCAGCAAACCTCCCTTCGAGTTGCGCAGCCAAACGCAATTGGTGAATCTCACCATCGTAGCCACCAATCGCAAGGGTCAGCCGGTGACCAACCTTAAGGCGAGTGACGTGGTGGTTCGCGAAGACGGCAAGCGCCAAACCTTGCTGAGCTTTGAGCCGGCGACGGCATCTCAGCCGGCCGTTCATGTTCCTCCAGGCGCGGCCGCTCTGCCGACCCTTCCGTTGGCATCGCCCGTCCCCCAGAGTTTCCGCTACATTGTCTTTGTCATGGATGACTCCTCCACCAGCTATGCGGATCTCCAGAGTTCCATCCATGCCGCCATGCACTGGGTCCGTAAGCATCTATCACCGACCGATCAAGTCGCGCTATTTTCGGTTGGTCTGGGCGTGAAGGTCTGGCAACCCTTTACTTCCAATCGCGCCTTGCTCCTCCGCCAGCTTCATGCCATGGAGCACGAGACGGCGGCGCCGAGCGACGACGAACGAATTAACGACCTCCTCTCGCATCTGCACGACTGCATGGATTTGCCTCAATTTAGCGCCCAACAAAATTGCGCCAAGGTCGAGGTGCACTACTTCTTCGAAGAAGAAACCGCTCTCTTGTCCCGACGCACGGCGCAACTACGCGCCCTCGTCAATATGCTGGGGCTTTTCCCGGGAGAAAAGCGGGTGATTTATTTTGGCGACGGCTTTCTGACGAACCCCGGCCGGCTGGCGTCTTACGCCTACGCCACGTATTTTGGGACTGACCGCGAGATGGAATCGCGTTTGAGCGATCCCAACGAATTTATCCGTCCGGTTACCGACGCGGCTCTGCGGGCGAACGTCACCTTTTACACGATTGACGCTCACGGCCTGCGCGCCAGCCCCATCATGGGCAACGCGACGGAGGTTCCCTCCAACATCCTCGGCCCCGAAGGGCCCACGAGCGCCGTCACCTTCAGCATCGAGCGGCAGTATGGGCCCGAAGATTCGCTGAACGAACTGGCTTGGGATACGGGCGGCCTTCCTTTTGGCGGTGACAATGACCTCGCGGCCTTCGCCAAGCGCGCTATCGGCGCGCTCGCCGGAACCTATTTTGCCTCTTACCAGCCGACCAATCAGCGCCTAGACGGCAGCTACCGCAGAATCACGATTCACTCGTTGCGCCGAGGCGTGCGCCTCCACACGCGCGCGGGCTACTATGCTCTGCCGATTCAGGAATTTCCCGTGCGGGCAAAAGTTCTGAGGTTAAAGCGGAATCGCGAGCGCTTCCTGGTGCCGGTGGAGTTCAGCCTCAATCCCTCGGACCTTCATTGGCGCGGCCGCGGCCGAAAGCGCAATGACGAATTGGTGGTGGCTCATACGCTCGTCAACGCCGAGCACCAACTCATCACCAGCCGCGTGCAAATGCTCGACGCCTCTTATCCGCCCTCCAAACGTCTAAAGTTCGCCATTGGCTGGAACCTCCCGCCCGGGATCTACAAGGGAGTTGTGCAAATCACCGAGGCTGACACCTCCGATTTCGGGATCGCGAATTTCCAACTCAAGATTCCATGAGGGAGAGCCCGTTCAAACGGGCCAACTCGCTTCGGCGCCCTTAAAGCGCGGCGCTACTTGGCCTCGCGCCAATTTTCTCCGACGCCGATGTCAACTTTGAGCGGCACTCGCAGCGGATAAACGCCTTCCATTTCCTGCTGGACCAACCGGCGCGCCGCTTCGACTTCGCTTTCGGGCGACTCGAAGACGAGCTCGTCATGGACGGTCAAAATCATCCGGGTCTCCCTCTTCTCGCGCCGCAACCGCGCGTGAGTCTTCACCATCGCCAGCTTGAGCAGATCGGCCGCGGTCCCTTGCAGCGGCGTGTTCATGGCTTCGCGCTCGGCGCGATTCCGCGACGGCACGTCGCGGCTGTTGATCTCAGGAATCGGACGCAGCCGCCCGAAAAGCGTTCGCACGCGGCCCGTCCGCCGGGCTTCCTCGAGCTGCTGGTCAAGAAATTCCTTCACCTTGCGGTAGCGGGCGAAATAGGCGTCAATATACTGCTGCGCCTCGGTTTTACTGGAGCCGGTGCGCCCCGCCAGCCCAAACGAACTCAAGCCATAAATCACGCCGTAATTGATAGCCTTGGCCATCCTGCGATGCTCGTGGGTTTGTAAGCCCGGCGGCACGCCGAAGATCTCCTCCGCCGTCCGCGCGTGGATGTCCTCCTGGCGGGCGAAGGCTTCCATCAGCCGAGGATCTTCGGAAAGATGCGCCAGGATCCGCAACTCAATCTGAGAATAATCCGCAGCGATGAGCCGCCATCCGGGTTCAGCTACAAACGCGGCCCGAATCCTCAACCCAAATTCGTCATCCATCGGAATATTTTGCAGGTTCGGGTTGGAGGATGACAGCCGGCCCGTTCGCGCCCCGGTCTGATCGAACGTGGTATGAAGCCGTCCCGTCGCTGGATGGATGTACCTCGGAAGAACATCAACATAGGTAGATTTCATTTTGGCTCGCGTCCGATACTCGAGGATTCTCCTCGGCAACTCATATTGCTCCGCCAACGCTTCCAGAACCCCCGCGGCCGTCGAGTATTGCCCGCTCTTCTTCAGTCTTTTCCCGCCCGGCAACCTTAGTTTTCCAAACAACACCTCGCCGAGTTGTTTCGGCGAATTAATGTCGAAGGGCTCGCCGGCGAGGCCGTAAATCTGCTCGGTGAGCGCCGTCAATTCCCGGTCGAGTTCCTTCGACATCGCCGCCAAAATGGCGGGGTCAATCTTCACGCCCGCCGCTTCCATCTCTGCCAGGACAACGGTGAGCGGCAATTCAATTTGCTCGTAAACCGATCGCAACCCCTCCCGCTCGACCTCGGACGCCAGAAGCTTGGCCAACTCGTGCGTGCGAAGGGCGGCCTCCGCAGCGGAGCTGCCCGCGGTCTGGCCGAGCCGGCGCAAGCTGACTTCAGCCAACGTGTGACTTGACGCCAATGGGTCAAGAAGGTAGGAGAGCAGCATCGTGTCGTGCTGGACTCCCGCAAGCTCCACGCTGGATTTTTTGAGGAGCAAACGCAATAGCTTGGAGTGGTGCACTACCTTGGCTGCCGCATCGTCGCTCAGATGCTCTCGGGTTGCCGGAGGCTGGCCTTCGGATAAGTTCAAGTCAAGCCCGCCCATCGTATCCCCGTCGGAAAAGCCCAGCTCCGTGAGTTGCCCTCCAAAACCTTCGTCGCCCGCCAGGCTGAAGGCAACGGCCAATGGAACGCTTCGATCGCGCGTTGCCAGCCATTGTTCAACCTCGGCGTGGGTTCGCAGGTTTTTTGCAGCGGCAATCGGCGGTGGAGACGGGGCACTCTCCAAAAGCTCCCCCAGAAGCGAAGAAAAACTCAGTTCCTGGCACAGCGCGCGGATTTCATCCAGATCTCGCGGGCCTAATCTCAGGTCCTGGGGTTTTATGCTCAGCGGCACATCCGTGCGAATGCGGGCCAGGTCGCGGCTAAGCTTTGCCTCTTGCGCGTAATCGCGCAGGGCTTCACGATAGCTGAGCTTTTTGACTTGCTCGTAATTGGCGAGCGCCCCTTCCAGGCTCCCAAATTGCCGAATCAATTCCGTGGCGCCCTTGGGGCCGATGTAGGTTCGTTTCTTGGCGCCGTTTCGTTTAACCGCTTCGCTTCCCGGAAGCGGCCTCGCGCCGGGAATGTTATCGCTCGGATCGCCAGTCAGCGCCAACCAATCCACCACCTGCTCAGGCTCGATTCCGAGAATTTCCTTCACCTTTTCCGCGTCGCAAATGGTCTCTGTTTCGCTCGCGCTGCGTGCTGGTTTAAGGACAGATACCCGCTCACCAACCAGTTGGAACAGATCCTCGTCCCCTGACACGATCATTACCTCCAGCCCTTGTTCCTTCCCCTGTTGCGCAAGGGTACCGATAATGTCATCAGCCTCAAACCCTTCCATCTCCACCACGGGAATGCCCAGGGCGCGGCAAAATCGGCGAACGTAGGGAAGCTGCACAGAGAGGTCTTCGGGGAAGGCCGGTCGGTTGGCTTTGTATTGCTCAAAAAGCTTATCCCGAAAAGTGGGCGCCGCCAGGTCAAACGCCACCGCAGCGTATGAGGGGTTCCAGGTTCTTAAGAGCTTTAAGACCGTTCGCACGAAAATATATATGGCCTTGGTCGGCATCCCGCTTGGCGTCAGGAGCGCCGTCTGCATCGGCGCATAAAATGCCCGAAACACCAAAGACATAGCGTCCATTAGAAACAAAATCTCGCGCTTCTCAGGACCTTCCATGCATGCTCCCGAACTTGGAATATTTGGCATTGTACCGCATCTGATGGTTTGCGATTCGGAGGTCGGTCCTTGGCGCAAGCCATTCACGCAAGCCGTGACGAAATCGGCGCAGCTTCCAGGTTGGAGTCACTGACCCATGGTCGGCAGTCTCTCCGCCACCACTCCGGGCGACGGTGAAGTGTTGCATACATGCAACAGCTAGACCATAGAGATTTTGGTGTCTCATCTATAAGTCAATGGTAAGCAAGCACTTAAATTTTAGATTAAGATGGAACCAAGGATGCTGTCCATCCGTTGCTATGAACCAAGACGAGAACTACCAGCACACCATCGCGGCTCCCGTAGCCATTGAGGGGATTGGCCTGCACAGCGGTCTCAAAACGCATCTTCGTTTGGTGCCGGCGTCCTCCAACAGAGGCATAATCTTCAAGCGGACTGACCTCGATAACTTCCCCATTGAGGCCGCCTGCCGTAACGTAGCGCGCGTCAGCTACGCCACCAGCTTGATGAAGAAGGGGGTTTTGATCTCGACAACCGAGCATCTGCTCTCGGCATTGGCGGGGTCGCGGGTGGACAACGTTGATGTGGAAATTGATAACCTCGAAGTCCCCATTCTGGACGGCAGCGCAGCGCCCTTCTTGCGGCTGATTGCTCAGGCTGGGCTCCGACGGCAACGGGCGCGCCGCACCTATTTGAAGTTACTAAAGCCGATTGAAGTGGTGGAAGGGTCAAAGCGGATTGCGGCTTGTCCGGCAGAAAACTTCCGCGCCACGTATCGCATCGCTTTTGCTCATCCAGTCATTGGAGAGCAGGAGATGACGTTTGACCCGTCGGAGCAGAGCTACGAGACGACGATCTCTCCGGCACGGACCTTCGGCTTTCTTGAGGAGGTGGAAGCGCTGCGCAAGAGCGGCCTGATTCGCGGCGGCTCGTTGGAGAATGCCGTGGTGCTCGCGCGCGACGGCGTCCTGAACCCGGAGGGTCTGCGTTTCCCGGACGAATTTTGCCGTCACAAAATCCTCGACCTCATCGGCGATTTGGCCTTGCTCGGCCACCCCTTGCTCGGCCACGTTATTGCCGAGCGCGCCGGCCACGCCATGCACGTGGCGCTGGTCAATAAGCTTCTGCACACTAAAGGCGCCTTCGAGCTTGTTACCGGAGCTCAGCCTCACCCAATGGGGACCTCTCCGCAGCCTGCCCCGGTCGAAGCTCCGAATCCGGCTTGATGGCGCCGTCTTTAGTTTGTTGACTCGATGGAGGACACCATGCGGGTGCGGAGGCTCGCGGCCTACCTTTTCTTGTTGATTTCTCCCTTCTTCGGATTGGCAAGGCCCGCCCCCGCGCAGACCAGCCGCCGGTCCAACACGGATCTTTATGGATTCTTCTCGCCGTTGGGAACGGGGTCGGACCTCGGAGCAGGGTTAGGCGTGGAAAGGTACTTGCGGGCAGGTTTTTATGTGAACCTCGACGTAGCCGCTGAAAGCCCCAACTGGACTTTCAGCTTCGGGCACGACCAACCAGGCTACGGCCTCGCGTCGGCCGACTTGGCCTATCACTTTTTCAGTTCGGGCAAACGACCTGAGCCCTTTGTGGAGGGTGGCTATTCCCTTGACTTCGGACACCGCGTGAGCAGTTCGGGCAACACCTTCAACCTTGGCGCCGGTGTTGATGTGTGGTTCACTAGGCAACTGGCCTTTCGCCCGAGGTTCGATACTACAACCATGTCCTGGACAACCGTCCCCATCGGAGGCTCGTGACCCTGCGTCTCGGACTGGCGTTCAAGTAGCGGGGCCATGCCGGGAAGTGAATCCGCCCGCCTTCCTCACGGCAAACGGGGTGCAGGAACACCCGGACCAACTGCTTCGAATGCTCCGCGCAGCACCCGCCTAGCCTGGCCCGCAGTCCTTTGCTATACTGGCCCCGCTGAGCGGTTTGAAGCCGTGCTGGGGGGCGCGATGGACGCTATTGAGACCGAAAAAGAACTGAGCGTTTATGAATCCATGGCCGCTCGGTTTGACGTGGCGGCGCGCAAGCTGAATTTGGACGACGGGATTTATCAGTACCTTCGCAAACCCAACCGCGAAATCATCGTTCACATTCCCGTCCTCATGGACAACGGCAAGCTCGCCGTGTTTGACGGCTTCCGCGTCCAGCATTCGATCGCGCGGGGCCCGTGCAAAGGCGGCCTTCGCTACGGCCCCAAGGTCACGCTCGATGAAATTCGAGGCCTGGCGGCGGAAATGACGTGGAAGTGTGCCGTCGTCAACATTCCTTTTGGCGGCGCCAAGGGTGGCATCATTTGCGACCCGGAAAAGCTCAGCCTCGGCGAACTCGAACGGATCACTCGCCGCTATACCGCCGAGATTCTGGATTATATCGGCCCGGAGCGCGACGTTCCCGCCCCTGACATGAACACCAACGAGCAGACGATGGCCTGGATCATGGATACGTATTCCATGCACGTCCGCCACACCGTCACCGCCAGCGTCACCGGCAAGCCGATTGATCTGGGCGGCTCGCGCGGGCGCAAGGAAGCCACGGGCCGCGGCTGCATGATCGTCACCGACCAGGCGCTCAAGCGCTTTGGCCGCGACCGCTCCGCGACGCGCGTCATCATTCAAGGTTTTGGCAACGTCGGCTCACAGGCGGCGCGATTGATGCACGAGGCCGGTTACAAAATCATCGGCGTGTCCGACATCCACCGCGGAATCCTAAATCCCCACGGCCTGGATATCCCAAAGCTTTCCGAGCATGTTCATGCCGGGGGCAAAGTTCCCGATTTCCCAGACGGCGAGAAAATTGACAATCTGTCTTTGCTGGAGCAGGACTGCGACGTCCTGCTGCCCGCGGCCACCGAAAGCCAAATCACCAGCAAGAACGCCCACCTTATTAAGGCGCGCATCTTGACCGAGGGCGCCAACAGCCCAACCACCGCTCCGGCCGACGCCATCCTTTTCGAGCGGGGCGTCTTCGTCATCCCCGACATTCTGGCCAACGCCGGCGGCGTCACCGTGTCCTATTTTGAATGGGTTCAGGATCGCCAGGGCTATTTCTGGCCGGAAGGCATGGTCAACGAACGCTTGAAGCACATCATGGTCCAGTCCTTCAACGACGTCGTCGGCTACGGCGAAAAGCACAACGTCAACAACCGCATCGCCGCCTACATGCTTGCCATTGACCGCGTTTGCATGACGCTCAAGATGCGCGGGATTTATGCGTAAGGCGGTCATCCTGGCGGTATGTGGGGATTCGGTAGCCGCTGACTACCGCAGACGTAAAGGCCTGAACCGGCGGTGAAAAAGCCGCGGACCTCGACTACAGGTTATCATCGAGCCGTTCGGCCAGCGAGTAGAGCGTGAAGCCCCGCAAACTGCTCCAAAAAGCGCTTTCGTCTCCTGCCACCCTTCGCTTTGATGAAGTTTGCGCACTGGCTCGCGCCTTCGGATTTCATCTTTCGCGGGTGAGCGGGAGCCATCACATCTTCGCTCGCTAGGGCGTCCGAGAGCTGGTGAATCTCCAGGAGGTTAGAGGCAAGGCGAAGCCCTACCAAGTTAAGCAGTTGCTTGACCTCGCGGAGCGGTATAATCTTTCCTTAGGCGGTGAGGAATGAGAGACTACCACGTGAACATTTTTTTCAGCGAAGAGGATGGCGGATACATCGCCGACATTCCCGATCTCCCTCACTGCGCGGCCTTTGGCGAAACGCCTGAACAGGCCCTCGCCGAGGTTCTCAAAGCCAAAGCCGCCTGGATCGAGGCGGCCCGAGCCGAAGGCAAGCCAGTTCCCCCGCCAACTTTCAGGCCCGTTATCTACCAAGTCTCTTAAAGTCGCAGCTTGATCCCTCGCTCCCCGATTTGGAAAACAGGCATGGGGGTGTTATCCTGCGCTTCTGGAAGGTCGTGCTCCGTCAAGCACGGAGCCGCTGCTCCGCGCCAGGCGTTGGCACACAATCCAGGTCTGAGAAGCCCGCGTCGCGCAAATCGCTGGCGAAAGCCTGAGCACCGGCCCCAGCGATTTCACAAGAGGAAGCTGAGCGGCGAATGGCCCGACGAAAACCTCCGCTACGCAGCGATCGGCTCTCCCGACCTGCATGTGAAAACATATCACGTGTCCCTCGAAGTCCAGGGGATTTGATGGTTGGCTGGGAGGCGAGATGGGCGGAATCGTCGTTTCGGGGATCGGCTTTGACGTCGGGCAGGGAAAGCTCGTGGTCTTCAGGGCTGATCGCAGGGACCTTCCTCACGTCACGGTTTCTTGGGGCAACCGAAGCGGGGAAGTGGATGTTCACATAACTCCCCAAAACCCGCGAGGTGCAAACGCCCGGGAGTCCGTTTTCAGGATGCAGCAATCAGACCTGATAGGGAGCGCGCGTAAGTTAGCGCTGATGGCTTTGGAGCCTGTGGGGAAAACTCCGGTCCGGGTCGTTTCGGGTATCGGAGCTGCGTGGCTCAGGGAGCACGGCTATGTCCTGGTTGCTCTGAAAGACTTGTCAATCGTGGAGTGGCTGAGGGGAGCACTCCCCAGGAAGCGAGGAAAATACAGACTCGACCCCGTCAAGTTCAGGCAGCTTCCTCAACCCGCCGTCTTTTCCCCTACCGCGCGGAATTTCGACAAGCTTGGCCGGGAGGGTTGCTTTCATCAAGCGGTCTGCACGAAGGGCCCGGAGCGCGGAACAGCGCTGCTCCTGGTCCGGTTGGATGTCGTGCCTCCCTGGTGGGTGGCGGTCGATATACAGGATGGCCTGGAGCTCATTCAGAGGGTCAAGGACAGCCGTCTTCTGTCGCGCTGGTTCACCACCCTGGCTCCCGGCACGTGGGAGCGGGTTCACTCCGCGCTGCGCCTCGGCGAGCTCGGCTTTTGATGTGTCCGGACCGCGCCCGGATCGAGGTCACGACCGGGACGATCTATCTTGCGCTTCGCCGGACTGACGGTGGAACAATTTGAGCGTTTACGCTGACCGCGAGAGCTGGCGCGACCGCACGCCGTCCTTGCGATGTGCGGGTGGCGGCCGCCGTGCTATAATCGCCCTATGCCCGGCGAAATCGAATCCCGCGTGAATTTCATCATCGAACAGCAGGCGCAGTTTGCCGCCGACATCCAAATCTTGAAAGAGCGACAGGCGGAGAACGCGCGGCAGATTGAGGCCAACGCGGAGAGGATCCGCCAGCTTATTGATGCATGTATGTCGCTCGCCCGCCACGGCGAAGAAACCGACCGGCGCATCCGGGAGCTCGCTGAATCGGGGGCGCACACCGACCGGCGGCTCGACGCGCTGATTGACACGGTGGACAAACTCGTCCGCCGCAACGGATCGTAATCCCCCGGCTTGATTCATCGCTCCATTACCCGTGACGCACGCACCCCTGAAGCGAGCGGCGGAGCGCGCATTGCCGGGCACGGCGCGAGGTTTTAGCGGAAGCCCTGATTAGAATCCTGCGGAGACGCTTGTCTCCGGCGTCTCGGATGAAGTGCGAGGAGGTCCAACAGGGGTTATACTGAGGGCTTGGGGGGTGGAACGCTTGTTCAACCTCAGTAGAAGGCAAGAATCCGCAAGCCAAGGTGTTCAATTTGCGCTCTGCCTTGTTGGGCTGGCTGCGGGCCTGAACGGCGCGGTCGCTCACCCGGCGGAGGTTCGAATTCCGCTGACCGTCGCCCAGGGTGTCCCGCTTCGTATCAAGCTGACTCGCCGCGTCCCTATCCGAAAAGTCGGCGTTCGAGTCGAGGGCCGGCTGGCGGCCCCGGTCTATGTCTATAACCGCCTGGTGATACCCTCCGGAACGGTGGCGCTGGGCCATGTGATTGAGGTTCGTGGGCTTTCTCGCGTGGCGCGAGCGCGAGCCATTATGGACGGTGATTTCACGCCCTGGCGCACGGCGCGGGTAAGTTTTGACACTCTTATCCTGAAGAACGGAAAGCGAATTCCAATTTCCACACAAGCGACGGTCGGAATACCTCAGGTGGTGCGTCTGGTGAGCAGCGGATCGAAGCCGTCCTGCCAGGGAAGAATCGCCCAGGCCATTGGCAACGCCAAACGCCAGCTCAGGGCGGAGAAAAAGCAGGCCCTCGAAGAGGTGAAAGGGCCCGGAAGAATTCGTCGCCTGTGGCGATGGGCGAAGTCGGTGGCGGTTGCGCGGCTGCCTTATCACTGGCAGGCGTATCCGCCGGGCACGGAGTTTACAGCGGTGCTGAAAAAGCCGCTGAATATGGGGGTGGAAGAGCTTCCCGCCCAGTCCTTGGCCAAGGTGGGCACGGCGCCGCCCGCCAATAGCGTCGTTCATGCACGGTTGACGACGGCGCTCAACTCGGCGACCGCGCGGCGCGGCACCCCGGTTGAGGCTCTGGTGACGCGTCCGCTCTATTCGCCCCACAACCGGTTGATTATTCCCCAAGGAACGCGGCTGGTAGGCAGCGTCATCCGCGCTCGGCCTGCCCGTTGGCTGCACCGTAACGGCTCCCTGCGGTTCACCTTCAAGCGCATGGAGCCGCCCGCCAACAAGCCGGAATTCATTCCCGGCAGCCTGCAGGCGGTGGTTGTTCCCAGGAAAGCCAATTTAACGCTGGGGGAAGAAGGCGGGGTCAAGCCCAAAGCTTCCAAAAAGCGTTATTTGGCGCCGGCGCTTTCCATCGCTTTGGCGGCCATGGCGGCCACGCCGGACCGCGACGCCGTCAAGGGCGCTCAGGCGGGCGCAACGGTCCCCGCGCAGGGCGGCGCGCTGGGCGCCATCGCGGCGGGCGGCTGGGGGCTGGGGCTGATTGGATCGGTCGCCGCGCTGGCCGCGCAGTCGCGGTGGGTTTCAGCGGTGCTGGGGTTTTACAGCGCTGCGGGCGCCATTTACTCCAATCTCATCGCGCGCGGCCACAATGTCGCGTTTCCCGCCGACACGCCGATGGACATTCGGCTGGGCAATCATCATTCTCCGGCATCAAGGCTCAAGTTACCTCCGCCCAAGCGCGGCTGAGGTACCGCTTCACTTTGCCGGAGTACACGGTCGCGATCGGCCCCAGAGAACCCGAGGGGAGGCCTCGCATGGTCAAGCGATTTTCACGGGTCTAGCTCCCGGCGCATGGCCGCTGCGAACTAAACAGCCCTCGATGTGACGTCCCGAGACCACCACGACGGCTAACGTCCTGCGTTAGCGCGTGGGCCACGCGTTCAAGACCCGATCCACACCCGAAGGTTAAATGTCCAGAAAAAACCGCGGGATGATGAGTTTCCCATCGCTTCTACAACCAGAACGCCGCCGCCGCCGCTGGGCCCACAAAACAGAAGGGCTGCTCCGGAAAGCAGCCCTTTGAATGTTGCCCTCAATCTTCGGGGAAAATTGGAACCCTAGCTTTCCCAAACCTCAAACTTGCCTGCGGCCGTTGAGGCTGGTTCCCAGTAGGCTTCAGAAGACCAACTTCCCCTCAAACGCAATCATGCGCACCGAGCTGTCCCCGCCCAGGAAGGAGCCAAGCAGGCCGGTTGCGGGAGAAACCGTGCTCGAAATCGCCCCGAAGCCGGTCAGGGTGCTAGTCTCTCCCGGGACACCGGCGCCATTCGCCGGGAAGCTGAAGTTTGGATGGTTGAACACGTTGAAGAACTGTCCCGAGACCTGGAAGTTCACTTGTTCGGTGAGCTTGAAGGTCTTGGTAAGGAAGAAATCCGACCAATGGAAGCCAGGGCCTCTCAAAAAGTTTCGCTGCATGTTGCCGAAGTTGCAGTTTGCCGGAGTATTATTTTCCGCCGCCATCGCCGACGCGATGTTGGCCGAAGGTGGAATGCACGTCAGGGTGTTCGGATCCACCACGGAGAGGAAAGCGTTCGGGTTCAGGAATTGCACCTGGCCGGGCTGCGTAACTCCTGCAACGGCCCCCGAGTGATAAAGCGGTTGGCCAGGGACAAGATTGGCGTAAACAACGCCGCTTGTGTTGGTGAGGAGGCTGCCAGTGCCCGAGCTCAGCATAGAGAATGGGCCGCCGCTGCGCAGAAACACCGTGCCCGACACTTGCCACCCGCTGATGACTTGACTCAGGAAGCGATTACTGGAGTGGAAAGGCAACTGGTAAGTGTAGAACCCGTTAAAGGAGTGGCGATAGTCGTAGTCGCACGGCCCATAGTTGCGCCTCAGATCGCCCGGGATGGCGCTCTGGATGTTCAGCGTCGTGAAGCCCCAGGGCAGGAAGCCGCCATTTGATATTTCGTCCAGGCAATGGCTCCACGTGTAGTTCGCTTGGAAATCGAGGCCGTGGCTGAACCGCTTTGTAGCCGTCACCTGAAGGCCATTGTAATTGCTGTTGCCACCGATCAGAGAATCCGTAACGGCCCCAAATCGGGGGTCAATCGAACCTGGCCCACCCGCCGACGCGGCCAAGGGATACGGCGCAAAGCAGCCGGGGCAAACCAACTGGTATCCGTTCGGATCCTGCGAATAGGGGATCTCGCGCCCTGCCGTCCCCACGTAGTTCACGTCGAGCGCCCAATTTTGGCCAAATTGCCGCTGGATGCCGAAGCTCCATTGCATGGAATACGGCGTCTTCACATGCCCAGGAAGGGTGTTGAGAGCGACGGGCGGCACGCAAGGCGACGTCGCATTCGGTGATGCGCAAGAAAGGGCTCCGCTCGACCACGCTGTCAACAGGCTGTGATTGTCGGCGACGGCCGCGTCGTAGGCGCTCCCTGGAACGCCGGGCGCGATGGCGGCGCCGTTGTCCAGCCCGAAAACCCCTTCATTGAAACTGTTGTAATAAGGTGGATTTTGCGACATCGAATCCGCCACCAGGCCAGGGAAAACGTCCGTGAACACGCCGAAGCCGGTCCGAATGACCGTCTTGGGTGTCAGGAGGTAGGCCAGTGACGCGCGCGGCTGCCAGGCGATAAATTGCATGGAGGGAGCCACGGCCGCCAGGCCATCATGCACTACTTGGCTGGGAGGAATGTTGACATTGTGGGAAATCTGGTCAAAGGAAACGCTTGGTCTTGAAATCAGCGGCTGTTGGTCCAGCATGTCCGGCGTAAGGGAAGTCCGCAGGCCCACCACCAGCGTCAGCTTTCGCGTCGCCTTGATGGTGTCCTGAGCATAGAGGTCGGTGCTCAGTGCCCCGAAAGGCTCGTCGTAGGTGTGGGCGAAGTTCTGAATCGTGAAGCCGGTTACCCCGTAAGTAAATTCCGGCAAGCTGAATTGCAGGAAGGCGGGAACCTTAAAGAAACCGTAATCATGGTCGCTGATGAGCTCGCGGCCGAACACCCCACCAAACTCAAACGTGCTTCGCCCGTGCGTCCACGTGAGGTTGTCGTTGAATTGGTATAGCATCACGTTGCGACCCTGTGGAAAAATAAATGATTCTCCGCCGCCCATAGGGGTGAATTCTCCTGCGAGGACCCCCAGGTCAATCGGAAAAGCTTGAATGCCCTTGGGGTTCTCGGTGAAGATGGCGGTGTACCAGGAGAACCCCGGGTTGAACTCGTTGACCAGGGTCGGAGAAAAGATGTGCGTATAACCCGCCGAGGCCGACCGTTCCGGCTGAATGGATTTGGCGTCAAAAATGGGGTTGATGGGATCGGTGTAGGTCGCTTGGGTGCCATTGTCCATCTCAAAGCGGTACCAGAGCGTGTTGCTGGCATTCAGATTGTGGTCAATGCGGATAGTCCACAGGGTCTCTCCAGTGTGATTGGGTTGTGAGACGACCCGGCGATTATCACAGCCGTTTCCGTCTGGGATAGATGCGGTGGGCGTAGCCAGAGAGGGAATGGGTAGGACCGTCCCGTTCGACGTCAATGGGCAGCCGAGTAAAGCGGTTGGCTGTCCTGCCACGTTGCCGTAGAGCTTGAACATGTTCTCGTAAAGCGGTACTTCCCCTGGCTGAGGAGGCGTGTTGGGAAAGTTGGGAAAGAGTTGATTGCCCGCCGCGCAATCGCTTGGGTCATCCTGGTAATCGCAGCCGCCCAACGGCAGTTGCGACAGAGTGTAAGCCTGATAAGCCGCGCTCGGAACGTTGATCGTGTTCACCGTCGGGACGACAATCCGCGTTCCCTCGAGATCCGTAAAGAAGAAAATCTTGTTCTTCTTGATGGGTCCGCCCAAGTCGGCGCCGAACTGATTGACATTCGAGAACGGCTTATGCGGCCGGGAAGCCGCCGGCAAGAATTGGTCGGCGTTGACGAAGTAATCGGTCGAGTTGAGCTTTGAGCCGTTCCACATCTCCATCAAGCTGCCATGAAATTGGTTGGTGCCGGAATTGGTGACATAATTAACTTGCGCCGCTCCTAAATGCCCCGTGTCGGCCGCGTAAGTGAGCGTGCTGACGGAGACTTCCTTCATCGCCCCCAAGCCGAGTTGCAAGTTCGTCGCCCCGGAGTTGTTAAGATTCAAGAACGGGTCGTTGGCGTTCAGGCCGTCAATCGTGAAGTTATTCGAGGTGGCCGGAAGGCCGTTCACCTCCACGTTCCCGTAGCCGGCTCCCGTGCTCATGTTGGCGCCCGGAACAAAGTTCATCTCATAGCTCAAATCCATTCCTGGGTTCGGAATTGAGTCCAGTTGCTGCCTAGAGAGCGTAACGGTCGTGTTGGGATTGTTGGTGTGGACCAGGGCTGGAGCGGCGGTTACTTGCACCGTCTGCGTCGCCACGCCAACTTGCAGGGTCACGTTGACGGCTGCCGTCGCGTTCACCTGAACCGAAATCGGCCCCACATCCTTTGCCGCAAATCCCTTTGCCGCTACGTGAACCTTGTACGGGCCCGGCGTCAGCAGGTCAACCAGGTAAGCGCCGTCGCTGCCCGTCGTGACGATGCGCACCGCGCCTGTGGCAATGCTCGTCACTCTTACGGTGGCGCCTGGTATGACTGCGCCGCTCGGATCTGTCACCACGCCACTGATCGCTCCAGTCGTCCAAGTTTGCGCCTGCGCCACCTTGGAGCACAAGGGCAAAGCAATAACGGCCGCCATGAGTGCAACACCCAGGAAACTCTTGCTGCTACAAAGCCGCTTGAGAAACATGGTATCTTCTCCTCCAAGCCTATTCTCGCGTCTCGATTCCGCCCCGCGACCGCGCGGCGCGATGGGTTGATTCTTGAACTCCTACACCTAACCTCATGCAATGTCAAGACCCTTTGCAGCTTTTCAACAACGGACCGGTTCGCGCTTCCGAATGAGGTGCGACTCCAAATCCGATACTTCCCCCGCGCAGCCCTCGGAAAAGTTGACACTACCGCCTCCCCTTACAGCAACTTGCGTTCCGAAGCGTGAAGCCGTATTTTGATTAGCCAACCTATTGAAAATAAAGGCTATCTATGTGTTTTGTCCAAACCTGTTCAGTACATTTTTGTGTATTTAGCTTACCGCGTGATATGAATTGTCATAGATGATTTCCAGCCTCGGCCGCGTTCCAGGTTGGGTTTAGTGAGAGGTAGAGTCACCTGTGCTAAAGTCAAGTTATGCCAATGAATTCGGTGAAGGTGACCAGCCGCGGGATTGAGCGCTTGCGAGTCGGCCACTTGTGGATTTACCGCAGCGACGTGGTGGCGGCGGAAGGTGCGGCGACAGGGACGATGGTCTGTATTCGTGACGCCAAGGGGCGCTGTTACGGCCAAGCGCTCTACAGCAATCAATCGCAGATTGCCCTGCGTCTGCTGAGCCGAAACTGCCGGCCGATTGACAAGGCCTTTCTCACCGAGCGCATCCGCGCCGCCGAAGCTTATCGGCGCCTCGTGGTTCAGGACTCCTCGGCCTATCGGCTGATTTCAAGCGAAGGTGATTTTTTGCCCTCGCTCATTATTGATCGTTACGGCGACGCCTTCTCGATTCAGACCCTCAGCCAAGGCATGGAAAACCTGAAGCCCGTGTTCGTCGAAATTTTGCAAGAGCAGTTCTCGCCGCGCGTGATTGTGGAGAGAAACGACGTGGCCGTGCGGTCGCTCGAGGGATTGGCAGAGCGGAAGGGCGTGCTGGCCGGCGAGCTGCCGGGCGAGCTGGTTGTCAGCATGAATGGAATGAAATTCGCCGTTGACCTGATGGGCGGGCAGAAGACGGGTGGCTTTTTGGATCAGCGGGAAAACCAAGCTGCCGCGCGCTTGTACGCCCACGGCCGGGCGCTCGATGCTTTTGCCTACACTGGAGGTTTTGCCGTGACCATCGCGCCTCGCTGCGAGCGCGTGCTGGGCGTGGAGATTTCCGAAACCGCGCTGACGCTGGCGCGGCGCAATCAGGCGTTGAACGGCCTGAGCAACATCGAATGGCGCGCTGCCAACTGTTTTGATTTTTTGAAAGCGGCCGACCAGGCCCGCGAGCGCTTTGACACCGTGATTTTGGATCCCCCACCCTTCGCGCGCGCCAAATCCAATGTGGATTCGGCGCTGCGAGGCTACAAGGAGCTGAATCTGCGCGCCTTAAAGCTGCTGAACGCGGGAGGCTGCTTGGTGACGTGTTCCTGCTCATTCCACGTCACGGAATCCGATTTTCTTTCGGTCCTGGCGGACGCGGCGCTTGATGCGCACCGCCAAGTCACCGTCGTGGAGCGCCGGACGCAGGCCCGTGACCATCCGATTCTGCTGACGGTGCCGGAAACCCATTACTTGAAATGCCTCATCTTACGAGTGTCATGAGCTCGGAAACTCAGGTAGGTGTAGTTCGCCGTGCTCGACGGAAGACGGCGCGAAGCGCGCGCCGGCGCGTTTCCGTGCTGGTCGCCGGATTGCTGATTGTAGCGGGTTGGGTGACAACCCATGCCGCGGCCGTCGAGCCGGCGAAGAGCCCGCTGAAGCTGCGTATTAGTCTGCTGAACGCCTCAGTCACGGAGCCGTATCCGGCGCGCGCCAGACTCGAATTCCAAAACACCGGCTCGCAAACCCTGTGGCTTTATCGCCCGATACAAACTCCAGAAAGAAAAACCTGGCGAGCAGAACTGGAAGGCGGGTCGAGCCTGGTGGTCAAGCTCGCGCCGGTGAACCGTCCCCCGATAAAAGCCACCCCTGGGCGGAGTTGCCTGCTGAACAGCGTGGGCTATCCGCATCCTGAGCTGATGCCCGTCCCGCCCGGCGGCGAGGTGACCCAAGTCGTTTTATTGCACTTGTCGCCGGTAGGAATGGAGAGCTTGGGACGGCGAAAACGTTTTTGGGGAATGTATCGTTTGTCCGTGGATTATCGCGCCAATTTCCCCGACCAAGCCCAGTTCGTGCGCGCCACGGGAGCGGAGCTTTGGGAGGGTGAAATTCACAGCAATACGGTGACGGTCGGTCTCGCGCCGAGCCAAGGGAAAGGAACCATCGAGGGGTCGGTTCTCAGTTCGGTGGTCCAGCCGCTTCCTTATCATCGGGTGACGCTGAGCACAGCCCACGAAGAACCCTTGGAAGAAATCCTCACCGATGCGGGCGGACAGTTTGCCTTCCACCATCTGCCGTGGGGGCTTTATTGGACCTTCGCCAGCGGGCAGGACGGTCGGACGGAAAATCGCGTTTACCGCCACGCCGTGCTTAAGCCCTCCACGCCCCGGGCGCGGCTGCACCTGATGCTGATTCCGAAGCATGCCTATAACACTAAACGCCTTCTCCACAAGCCCGTCCTGTTGCGCGTGGTGAATGCTTCCGGCCAACCACTCGACGGCATTCACATTGAGGACCTGTTTGCCAACGGGCGGGTGGTCGAAAAGCTTCAGAGCCAAACAGCGTCGGACGGCACGGCGGTGTTGTCCCTTATTCCGGGGCGGAACTTCATCACCTTGCGCCGGCGCGGCTGCCACAGTGAAGAACGTCTGGCCGATGTCGCCTACCACGGCAGGGTGAGCGGTTATCAGTATAAATTCCGCTGCCGGAAGAAATGACCTCGTGGGCCGGCTGCGCCGAGGGGCCAATGCACGACCCGGGTGAAGCGAACCGACAAGCAATGGGAGAGCTTCCCAAGGCTGGCGTGGTGCCAAGCTCCCGCTGAGGGGTGCGGAAGCGGCACGCTCCGGCTACGGCTCAATCCCGATGAGAATCAGCGGCACCGCCGGAACTCCCCTGCCCTGTCGCGCCAAGTCGTAAAGCGCACCTTCGTAGTAACCTGGGCCTGAGGACATCTGCTCCTGCATGGTTTTCATCGGGAGCACCTCGATTCCCAGGTCAATTGCGTCGCCGACGAAGAGAAGAGCGCACGGCGGCCGGCGGAGCGGCTGTCACGATCTCGTCCGTTGCGGCGGCCCGAGCCCCCGCCGGGCCCGCCGACGCGCAGGCCGCCAGGGCGGTGTCAGCGGAAGGGCGCTCTCAAAGAGCCGAACGTCGTCCTCATGTGCGCTGTGTCGCTGCCTCGCGGCGCGCACGAACCGCCGGGCTGCGCGAGCGTCGGTGAAATTCGTAGCGGACTCGGCCATTCCCCGCCAGACTTCAACCACGGTGTAGAGGCGGACCGGTCTCGGCTGTTTCATGGCTGGCCTCCCTTTGCAGACGCTCGTGCCAGGCTAGTACATCGTACGAATAGTTATTTATAATATTGTGATTTGACGTTACAATCGGGGCATGCCAAGAGTCGCCCCTAAGATTATGCTCGATTCGATGCAAAAGTCGCAGCTGCAAGATTGGGTGCG
>JAKCCV010000019.1 GCA_021838785.1 Acidobacteriota bacterium
AGCGAACAACGGCTTGCAGGCTCGCTCGCTCCCGAGCTTGCAAGCGCAACGGCTTTGTAGAAGTGAACATGAGTCCTTATACCATCCATCGGCTCATGTGTCACTTATTTATGTAACATGACACTAGGGCCTTGAAATAGGGTGAGGATGGCCCTCGAGCTTTTTCCTTATCCGAAACTGAAATCAGAATCCGCATTGGGCGTTCAACGGGCACTCATGCGCCGATGGCCAAAAATGCGAGCCAGCCATCAGCCGGTAACATGCCCGACAGGCTGAGTATGACATCCCGACACCTGTGTCTTCAACCGGAGAGCCGACAGAGGCGAATGTTACTCCAGAGAAAGTTTTCTCTCCAGCTTGCGCAAGCGGGCGTAGATTTCCGGCAGGCGCACAAAGGCGGCCATACACTTGAGCCACCGGGCATTGTCAATGGCCGGCGAGCCCGAGATGATGCGGTTCGGCTCGACATCGCGTGGGATACCCGATTGCGCCGTCGCAATGACGTTATCCCCAATGGACAGATGTCCGGCCACGCCAACCTGGCCCGTCAGAAGGACGCTTCTGCCAATTTTGCACGTTCCCGCCAGCCCCACCTGACCGCAAAGCAAAGAATTCTCTCCGATGTCGCACGAGTGGCCGATTTGAACCAAATTATCCACCTTGACGCCGCGTCGCAGGCGGGTTGCGCCAAGCGTCGCGCGGTCCACGCACGTGTTCGCCTGGATTTCAACGCCGTCCTCCAGAATCACTGTCCCCGCCGGAACGATTTTGTAATAAGACCCGTCAGCCTGTTTCGCAAATCCAAAACCATCGCCGCCCACAATCACTCCGTTCTGGAGGATCACGTCATCGCCGATGGTCACGTGCTCACGGACGACGGCATGGGCATGAGCAAAAAAGCGATGGCCGATCTTGGCCCCTTCATAAATCACCACGTGTCCCTTCAGGACGCAGTCATCACCAATCTCGACGTTTTCCTCAATGATGGCGTAAGGGCCGATGGAGGCCCGCTGCCCAAGCTTGGCAGTTGGCGCAATGACGGCCGTGGAGTGGATGCCGGGCGCGGGCCGCGCCGGAGGGTAAAAAAGCTCCATCGCCCGCGCGAAGGTCAAGTAGGGGTTGGAGGCCCGTAGGGCGGGCCGGCCCCGCGAAGGTTCCTCGGGGGTCAGAATGACGGCGCCCGCCCGCGTCGTGGCGAGTTGATTCACATATTTGGGATTGGCGAGAAACGCCAGCTCCTCCGGGCCCGCATCTTCGAGGGTATTGACGCCTCGGATTTCCAAATCGCCCGGGCCGTCAAGTGCGACGCCGAGCTTTTCCGAAAGTTCCTGAAGTTTCATAACGCCTCCTCCACCTGGCCAGGTTCGCTGAAGCCGGTTCGCTTATCCCTCCGAGGTTCGGTCGGGTGGGGCAGCGCGATTCAACTCGGCCAAACACCGACCGGATAAGTACTAAAGTACCATTACGTGTGTACTCTTGGCGTGGGGCAGGCGCGCGCGCAAAATGTTGTCAATGGAAGTAGGACGCGCAAGGCGGATATTTCGGCCTCTACCCGAAAACGCCCCGCGGAGTGAGAAGGAGAATGAACCCGACGGCGTTCGATCCGATGGGTTACCAAGCAGACGGAGCGGGGAATTGGCAGGTCGTCGTTCCCAGGAAGGCCAAGCCCCGCTTTCCGCTCCGATCATGGCGATTCCCCTATGCGTTACCAAGTCGTCAAGACCCTTGTTCTGTAGGCCGAAACCGGTTAAAGTGATAGTGGTGTTAGGCGGTAGGCACTGAGATGAGCAATTACACGAACGGCATTCGCGCTGGGGTACGAATTCCCGTCAAGTTGCCCGTGCTGGTGCAGTGGAAAACCCAAGGCGGGACGCTACGGGAGGCGTGGGGTAAAACCGGCAACATCAGCGCCAACGGCCTGTTCATCCAAGCTCCGGTGCGATTGCCGCACGATACAAGAATCACGTTTGTGGTGGAGCTGCCGACCCATATCACAAAGAGTCCGGTTCAACTCCACGGACAAGGGCGAGTGGTACGTCAACCCTTGGGGCGTTTGGCGGGTGGCATCGGGGCCATCATTGACCAATACGAGCTGCGGAGCCCCGGGGGACATGCGTAGCGCTAGGGGTCCAGAGCTTCAGCGATAGAAAACCTAGGTGCCGGCTGGAAGGCCCTTTGCATCTCCGAGGGGGGCGCAACGGCCCGTCCCGCTGACGACCGGAGGATGGCCTCGAAAGTTTCAGTAAGCCCCCCAAGCACCCGACCCTTGAGCGAAAGTTGGAATCTCTCCCTGCTCTGACATGCGCCGACCATCTCACGGTCATCACCGAATTGCCATCTTAATCGCGGATCAAGGCGGAGTGTTTCGCCTGGGGTTAAAAAGGCTGCTGAGTCTAGAGGATGATCTAAGGGTTGTGGCGCAGGCAGAAAATCCCCCCCAAATCCTCGCGGCCGTTCGATCCTTTCATCCGGATATTGCGTTTGTGCAGTCCGAGTTGGCGGGCGAAGAAGTGCTCGATGGGGTGAAGAGCCAAGCTCCCCAGTGCAAGGTGGTGGTGATGGCCTCTTCGAGTCTGGAGGAAGAAACACCCCGTTTTCTGGAGATGGGCGCCTCGGGAATAATTTCCAAGTCCGTTGAGCCGGAAATGTTTGTCAAGTGCGCGCGGAAGGTGTATGTCGGCGAGGTGTGGGCTCCCAAGGCTCAAATGGCGCGCCTTTCCGGTGTGGGTCAAGCCGGCCATCGCCGAACTCGGCCGGCGGACACGCTGACGCAGCGGGAAAAAACCATTATCAGTTATCTCACCCAGGGATGGAGGAACCGAGAAATCGCGCGACAGCTCTCCATCACCGAGCAAACGGTCAAGAACCACCTTCGCTCGATCTATGACAAGGTCGGTGTCTCCGACCGGTTGGAGCTCGTTCTCTACGCGATCCATCGCCGGCTTGATTTGCCCCCCATCGAACCCCTCGAGCGCTCGGCGTAGGCCGAACCCATCCACGAGGCCTGGGAGTCTTTCCCTCCAAACGGTGCCCCGTTTTTCTATTGCCGAAGGCCGGAAGATTGAAATTTGTATGCCCCGAAACGATTGTGGTAAGATACGCCGCGTTTCGGTCCGGCCGATGCGGTCCAGTCGGAAGGCAGACAGGAACCCTCGGCCGAGCAACCCGGAATCCTTGAGACCAGTTTTGGGGGGCGCTCGCCCGCTTAGCGGAAGCATGGCGGGGCGTGTCGGACGCTCACATGTCTGGAACGTTGAAACTTTAAGTCCCAGGCAGGCACGATGGCTCAAACCCATCATCACGAGGGCGTCTTGGGCACCCGCCAAGACACCAAAGAAAGTTCAGGGGGCGCTCGCGCGGAGAACCACCACGCTTCGCAAGCTCCTGCCGAGTGGGCGGCCGATCTCCTGGAATTTCTGGATTATATCCGGGTGGAGAAAGGCCTGGCTCCTAACACCATTGCGGCCTATCGCCGCGACCTCGGCGAGTTCTTTGCCTATATGGACCGACTCAGGCGTGATGACACAAAGGCCAGCCGTGAGGACCTGCGAAAGTTTTTCGAACACTTGTACGAGCGGGGCCTGAGCGGGCGGTCGGTGGCGCGGCATTTGGCAGCGCTGCGTCATTTCTACGCCTACCTCAACAAGGAAGGCCGCATTGGCTCGAACCCGGCTCGGGAACTCGATTCGCCGAGGATTGGGCAAACTCTGCCGAAATACCTGAGCTACGGGGACGTGGAAGCCTTGCTGTCGCAGCCGAACCCTGCCACCCCGCTCGGGTTGCGCGACCGCGCTTTGTTGGAGCTGCTCTATGCAACCGGCATGAGAGTTTCCGAACTGCTTCACGTGTGCTGGGCTGACTTTGAGCCGAATCTGGGCGTCATTCGCTGTCGGGGCAAGGGAGGCAAGGAACGATTGATTCCAGTGGGCAAATCGGCTCTTCAGGCCATTGCCGCGTATCTACGCGCGGGCCGTCCCCAATTGCTCCGGCGGCCGGATGTGCCGTATTTGTTTCTGAATCGGCGAGGGCGAGCGCTCACGAGAGTCGGCTTTTGGAAGGTGTTGAGAGGGTATGCCCGGGCGGCGGGCATTCGCACCCCGCTCAGTCCGCACACCCTTCGGCACTCTTTTGCCACCCACTTGCTCGAGCGGGGCGCCGACCTTCGCTCGATTCAAATCATGCTGGGGCACAGCAACATCTCGACGACCCAACTCTATACGAATGTCATAAAGGAGCGTTTGCGGCAGGTCTATCAAGCCCATCATCCGCGCGCTTGAGCCATGAGCGACTATAACTTTTTGATGGAAAGCAAATTATCCCCCCGCCAGTTCCGGGTGGTCAACCTTTTGGCCCAGGCCGCAAGCGCCGAGGGGCTCAATTTTTATCTTGTGGGCGGCGCGGTTCGTGACCTGACCTACGGACAGCCGATTATTCGCGATTTGGATTTTGCCGTGGAGGGTCATCCTGAGAAGATTCTCCGTCACCTCCAAACTCCTCGCCCTGCCGTGCGGCGGCGCGGCGAGCCCGGCCCCGTCCCGTCCCATGAAGACGAAGTGTGGTTGGAGGAGGCGCGATATGACGCGCGGTGGGTTTCGGCCGAAATATACTTTTCGAGCGGCGTCCGCGCGGAGGTCAGCCAGTGCCGGCGAGAAGATTACTCGCAGCCCGGCAAACCACCGGAAATCGTGCCGGCGACCATCTTTGAGGATCTGCGGCGGCGAGATTTTGCCCTCAATGCAATGGCCGTCTCGCTGCACCCGAATTCGCGGGGGCTGCTTTTGGACCCGACCAACGGCGGCGGGGACATTGAGCGGAAAGAAATTCGCGCCCTGCACAGCCGTAGTTTTATAGATGATCCGTCGCGCATTTTTCGACTGGTCCGCCTGGCTCAGCGACTCGGTTTTAAACCCGAGGAGAAGACGGAAAATTGGCTGCGCTCCGCTCTGGCCCAGCAGTTGCAGAACCGCCTCACGCCAGAGCAACAAGGCCGGGAACTGGAAGCCATCCTTCGCGAAGAAAATCCCGCTCGAACGCTCAAATTGCTTGCCGATCGAGGCTGGTTGACGGCACTGGATCGGAATCTGGCGCGGGTCCGCTACGAGCGCCTTCAGAAGATTCATGCGTTGGCGCAAAAATTCCCCGAGGATGACCTGTTTTTGTTGAACTTTGACGCACTCGTCGCCGGTTTAAGTACAGGACAACGGGTGCGCTTGGCCAAAAAAATCATCCGATTTCCCGGCATGCTCAAATTGGCGCTGCACCTTGAACGCGAGGCTAAGAAGCTATCTAAGCACCTTCTCAGCTCTCGAGCCGCTTCGCCCAGCCAGGTTTGGAAGTTGTTAAGTCCGCAGCCCAGAATTTTGTTGCTCTACCTGCTTGCCTACGCCAGCCAATCTGGAGTTCAGAATCGAATCAAACACTACCTTTTCAAGGTGCCGCAAATTCAAGCGCGATTGCCCCGGCTGGAACTCCAGGCCTTGGGAGTGAATCCCGGCCCCAAGATGGAGGAGATTTTAGGCCGTCTGTTTTTTGACCAGCTCGATGGCAAGATCAAGACCTCACAGCAACTGAGCAAAGCGATGAGGTCCTTGGCAGGAATTCGAGAACCGACTCCCCTTCCGCCGACTCGCCCACGCGCTAAGCCTAAGAAATCGGCGCCCGCCACTCCGGCCAACCCGAGCGACCAACACGAAACGGACCAAGCCGACGCGCGTCCCACCAGTCGCGCGAGCCAGAAGCCGGGCCGCCCGCCGGGCACGCGACCGCACGCAGCGACTCCGCGCCGAAAGAAATCTCCCTCGGCTCGATAACAGGTTCCTGGGCGACGGCGAGGGCTCCCCAACGCCTCAAAGCCACGGCAGAACGCCCGCCCACGTGATAAAATGTCGGGCGATGGATTCCGCGAACTTCGTTCACCTGCACCTTCATACGGATTACAGTTTGCTGGATGGCGCCTGTGCCATTTCTCGGCTGATGGAGCGGGCTGCCGAGCTCAAAATGCCGGCCGTCGCCCTGACCGATCACGGCAACCTGTTTGGGGCCGTGAAATTCCATAAAGCAGCCATTCAGCATGGCTTGAAACCCATCATTGGTTGCGAGGTGTACGTCGCCGGCACGAACCGCTTTGACCGCTCCCCCGAATCGGAGCGTCCCTATCACCTCGTTCTCCTTTGCGAAAACGATCGGGGCTATCGCAATCTTATCAAGCTGGCTTCGGCCGCCTATCTGGAAGGCTACTATTACCGGCCGCGAATTGATAAGGATCTCCTGGCACGTCATTCCGAGGGGTTGATCGCTCTTTCCGCCTGCCTGCGAGGCGAAGTCGCCAATGCGCTCCTCCTGGAGCGGTACGACGCCGCCCGTCAGGCTGCGTACGACCTGCAAGATATCTTCCACAAGGGTAATTTCTATCTTGAGATCCAAAACCAGGGATTGCCCGAAGAGCAAAAAATCAACCCGCAGCTCGTCCAGCTTTCGCGGGAGACGGGCATTCCTTTGGTGGCCACCAACGATTGCCATTATTTGACCCAAGCCGATGCGCGAGCCCAGGAAGTACTGGTGTGCATTCAAACCGGCAAGACGCTCTCCGACACCAACCGCATGAGGTTTCCTACCGATCAGTTCTATTTCAAATCTTTCGAAGAGATGCGGGCAGTTTTTGCGGAGATTCAGGAGGCGATAGGCCGGACGGTTGAAATTGCCGAGCGGTGCAACGTTCATCTGGACAAAGAGCAACATGTTTTCCCTCACTTTGAGGTGCCGGCAGGAGAAACGCTGGACAGCTATTTTGAAAAGGTCGCCCGCCAAGGATTTGAGCAGCGTCGCCAACGGTTGGGGCAACAGCAAGCCGAAGGCAGGCTGCGTCATCCTCTGAAGGCCTACGAGGAACGGCTGGAGCAGGAAATCAGCCTGATTCAGCGGATGCGCTTCGCGGGCTACTTCTTGATTGTCTGGGATTTTATCCGTTTTGCCCGGGAGGCCGGCATTCCGGTGGGACCGGGGCGTGGCTCGGCAGCAGGCAGTTTGGTTTCCTACGCGCTCGGCATCACGGACATTGACCCGCTCCAGCACGGCTTGTTGTTTGAGCGGTTCCTCAATCCGGAACGCATTAGCTTCCCGGACATTGACATTGATTTCTGCATGCGCCGTCGGAACGAAGTGATTGACTATGTGACCGACAAATATGGACGGGAGAACGTCAGCCAAATTATCACCTTCGGCACGATGGGCGCGAAGGCCGTCGTGCGCGACGCCGGCCGAGTGCTGGGCATGCCTTTCGCCGAGGTGGACCGAATCGCCAAACTAATTCCGAACACCTTGAACATCACGCTCGAAGAGGCCCTTCAACAGACGCCGGAACTTCGGCAGTTGCAACAAGGCGATCCTCGCATCGCTGATTTGCTTCAGATTTCCATGCAATTGGAAGGGCTGGCGCGCCACGCCTCCACGCACGCCGCCGGGGTGGTTATTTCACCCCAGCCTCTTCAGGAAATCGTTCCCCTGTTCAAGAGCAATAAGAACGAAATTACGACCCAGTATGCGATGGACGATCTGGAGAAAATTGGCCTGCTCAAGATGGACTTTTTGGGCCTCACCACCTTAACGGTCTTAGACGATGCCCTGCGCTTAATCCATACGACGCGGGGAGAGAAGCTGGAATTGGACGCTATCCCCACAGACGATGCGGCGACTTATGAGCTGCTCGGTAAAGGGCTGACGGCCGGCATCTTTCAATTTGAGAGTCGCGGCATGACGGATATTCTGCGCCGCGCCCACCCCAGTCGGCTGAGCGACTTGACGGCGTTGAACGCGCTCTATCGCCCCGGCCCCATCCAAGGTGGGATGATTGATGACTTTGTCGCCCGCAAAAGCGGCAAAAAGCAGGTTGCCTATGACCTGCCCGAACTCCAAGAAATCTTGGAAGAGACTTACGGCGTCATTGTTTATCAGGAGCAAGTGATGCAGATCGCCGCCCGCGTGGCGGGTTTCAGCCTCGGCGAAGCGGATGTGTTGCGCCGCGCCATGGGCAAAAAGAAACCCGAGGAAATGGCCGCCATGCGCGAAAAGTTCTTGGCTGGGGCGAAGCAGCGCCGCGTGCCCCCGAAAAAGGCGGAAAAACTTTTTGACCTGATGGCCCAATTTGCCGGCTACGGATTTAACAAATCGCATTCGGCCGCCTATGCCCTGATTGCTTATCAGACGGCCTTTTTGAAGGCGCATTATCCGGTGGAATTTATGGCCGCGTTGCTCACCTCGGAAATCGGCAACACCGAAAAGCTGACGTTTTATCTGAGCGAGTGCCGGGATATGGGCATCGGCATTTTGCCCCCGGATGCCAACTCCTCCGACATGGACTTTACCCCCCAGGGCAACCAGATACGCTTCGGGTTAATGGCCATCAAGAATGCGGGGGAAGCCGCCATTTGTTCGGTGCTGGAGGCAAGAAAGACGCTCGGGCGGTTCGACAACTTCTATCAGTTCTGCGAGCATGTGGATTTGCGCCTGCTGAACAAGCGGGTGATGGAGAGTTTGATTAAGGCGGGGGCGCTCGATTCGTTGGGGGCGCGGCGCGCTCAAATGATGGCGGCGCTTGATGCGGCGATGGAGCACGGCGCACGGCGGCAGCGCGAGGCGCAGAGCGGCCAGCATGGGTTATTTATGAATGGCCGCGAGGCCGTCACCGTCCTCCAGCCAGAGTTGCCGAACGCTCCCGAGCTGTCCGAGGCTGACCGCCTGGCCGGTGAGAAGGAGGTGTTGGGCGTTTATGTGACCGGCCATCCGCTCGATAAGTATCGGAGCCAGTTGGCGGCCCTGACGCACTACGATAGTTCGTCCGTCGAAGAGTTGTCCCATGACGCGCCGGTAACCCTAGGTGGGATTCTGAGCAGCCTTCGTATCCGACCGAGTCGCAAGGGTGACTTGTGGGCCGCCGGCGTGCTCGAAGATTGGCGAGGCACGGTGGAATTGTTGGTGTTTCCCCAGGCGTACCAACAACTGAAGGACGTCCTCAAGCCGGATGTGGCCGTGTTCGTTAAAGGTCGGGTTCGGCTGGAGGAGAATTCTCGCCCCAAAGTCGTGGTGAGCGAAGCTAAACTTCTGGAGCAGGCGGTGAATGGAAACGGCAAAGGTCTTCGCTTGCGGGTGAATTTGGATCACGCGGATGGAGGCTTGATGGACCGCCTGGAAGCCCTGCTGCGCGAATGCCCCGGTCAGGATCGTGTCATCTTTGAAGTGGAGCGGACGGGTAGCTTTCGCGCTCTCTTGCAGCCGTGGCCGAAGTTGGGCGTCCGTGACGGAGAAGAGTTCCGAGCGCGGGCGGCAGCGTTGCTCGGCGAAGACGCCGTCATTCAGGAGACGGAGAAGCCGATGGTTGCCAAGTGAGCCGCGCTCGACGGCCCTCGGCTGGAGAGGAACAGACGATTTATGCCAACCCGCGAGCAACAACTCGCCATGGTGGAAGAACTCGAAAAACAGATTGCCGAATTGCAAAGCTCAACTCCTCCATCGGAAGCTGCGCAAGAGGAGATCGAGCGTCTCCGTGAACAGATCGCCAGCCTTCGCAAGGAGGCTCCGGGTTCCGCGCATGACGCTTGGGAACGAGTGTTACTGGCGCGCCATCCTCAGCGCCCTTACACGCTTGACTTTATCCACATGCTCTGCACTGATTTCACGGAGATCCACGGCGATCGCCGTTTTGCCGATGATCCGGCCATGGTCGCGGGCTTGGCTCGGTTTGAGGGGCGGCCCGTCGTGGTCGTCGGACACCAGAAAGGACGGGATACCAAACAGAAATTGCTCCGCAACTTCGGCATGCCCAACCCGGAGGGCTACCGCAAGGCGCTGCGGGTTATGCAACTGGGAGCCAAGTTTAACCTGCCGATCCTCTCCCTGGTGGATACGCCCGGCGCCTATCCCGGCATCGGAGCCGAAGAACGCGGTCAAGCCGAAGCCATCGCCCATAATCTTAAGGAAATACCCAGGCTTGCTGTGCCCATCGTCGTGGTCATTCATGGCGAGGGCGGCAGCGGCGGAGCTTTGGCCATCGCTGTGGGCGATAAGGCTTTGATGCTCGAAAATGCCATCTACTCCGTCATCTCGCCCGAGAGTTGTTCCTCCATTTTGTGGCGTGATTGGAACCATAAGGAAGAGGCGGCGCGCATCTTGAAATTGACGGCCACAGATTTGCACGGCTTTGGCATTGTGGATGAAATCGTCCCCGAGCCGCCTGGCGGGGCCCATGCGGATCCAGAACGCGCCGGGGCGTTGCTCCGCTCCGCTATTCGGGAGTCGCTGCGGGTTTTGGGGTCGCTCTCCACCGCCGAGCTGATGGAGCGTCGCCACGAAAGGCTTCGGCAGCTCGCCACGTTAATCCGCGAGACGTAAGCGGCCTCGGCTCAGCTCGGTCCATAGAAGACCAACTGATTCAATGACAACGGTATCGCTGACGCTGGCCCAAGGAGCGCGATGGTAAGCGTCATTATCCCTACTTACAATGAGGCCTCTTGCCTGGGGCACCTGCTGGCCTGCTTGGCACAGAGTCACGGCGATTTTGAGGTCCTGGTGACCGATGGGGAGAGTACGGATAATACCGCTGGCATTGTGACCGGCTGGGTTGGACACTTTCCCCATCCCCTGCGCCTCCTCGTGGGTTCGCGTCCGCGCGCTTTGCAATTGAATCGGGCCGCCGAGCGGGCACGGGGCGATGTCCTGCTGTTTCTTCACGCGGACGTCGACTTGCCGGATCGGGGGCTGCTGAACCTCGAGACGGCGCTCAAAGACTCGGAGGTTGTGGGCGGCAACTTTCGGGTCCGTTTCAACGGCACTTCTTCGGCGGACAGACTCTTTTCGACCGTCTATCACCTGCGGCGAAGATTTGGGGTTTACTACGGCGATTCCGGGATTTTTGTCCGCCGGAGGACCTTTGAGCAACTGGGCGGGTTTAAGCCCATTCCTATCATGGAAGACTACGAATTTGTGCGTTGTCTGGAACGAGCCGGGAGGACCACCTGCCTGGAGCCGGAACTCCAAGTTTCCGACCGGCGATGGCGCGAGCAGGGCGTTTGGTCCGCCGTGGCTCGTTGGGTTTGGATCGAAACCCTATTTTGCCTCGGCTTTTCTCCCCACCGCTTGGCGCGCTTCTACGGGCCCGTCCGTGAAAATTCTCACGCTTAAGCCCGAACGAAGTAATATAAACAGGTTATAAAAATTTCACATTTGCGTAAGCGTTTTCCTCTTGACAAGCTATTTTCCTTATGGTTTCATAGTTCCGCTTAGCTGGAATCTTGCTAGTCTTTCTATTGAGCGTTGGTCTTCAGGTCGTCAGAGAATCCAAAGAATGCCTCACTATGAAGGCTTGGGGAGGGAACAGAGTATGACGAACAGAGAGACGGTATCGCGCCACGCTGGCCTAAGGGCGAGGTGGGCGTTGTTGGGGTTGGTTGCCGTTTTCGCGGCATCCATGGCGTACGCGGCCAGCAGCGGGCGACTCTCCGGAACCGTGCGCGACCCGTCGGGCGCTGTAATCCCCGGTGCCGCGGTGGTATTGCGAAATGTCGCGACGGGCACTGCGCTGCGCACCACCACGGACGCGAGTGGGTTTTACAATTTCAGTTATATTGTTCCGGCAACTTACACCTTGACCGTATCGAGCAAAGGTTTCAAGACCTACGTTCGAACCAACGTTGTGGTGACGCCCGGCGCGGTGATGTCTGCCGATGCCACCCTTGTCGTGGGCACAACGGTGCAGACAGTCCAGGTGAGGGCTTCTGCGGTCAACCTGATTCCTACTTCCACGGGGTCAGAGACGCGCACCATCGGTGAAAACGAAATTCAGAATCTCTCGACCGTGGGTAGAAACGCCATGGAACTGCTCACCTTGCTTCCCGGCGTGGTGAGCGGAACGGGGATTCCCGGCGTTCCCGGCGGCTTTACGCCGACAACCGGGTCCAGCTTCGATCAGGGCGTGGGCTCGTTCAACGTCAACGGTCTGCGCAATGACCAAAACATGCTCCGTCTTGATAATGCGGACATCATTGACCCCGGCTCGAACGGTGGCTTTATCATCGAGCCGAACATGGACATGATCAAGGAGTTCTCGGTCAAGCAGTCGAGCTTCCAAGCCAGCCAAGGCCAGAGCGGTTTAATCATTGAGGCGGTTTCAAAATCAGGTGGCAGCAAGGTGCATGGCGAAGGCTACTGGTACGTCCGCAACTCGATCTTTAACGCCAATGACTGGTCCAACAATCAGGCCGGGCTGCCCAAGCCCAACAGCAAGTTTAATTATCCTGGGTTTAATATCGGAGGGCCGGTTCGCATTCCTGGGACGGACTTCAACAAAAAGAATGACAAAATGTTCTTCTTTGTTGGGGTCGAATGGCAGCGTCAGCTTGCCGATCCGGGAACGGAGCTGGCCGTTGTGCCCACGGCGGAGCAGCGGCAAGGCAATTTTAGCGAGCTCCTCAACACCAAGTTTTGCACCACAAATGGCGCCGGCCAGGTGACCGGTGGGCGCTATCTGAACCAACCCTGCATCCTTAAAAATCCCACCACCGGGGCGTGGGGCGGAGAGCCCCCGTTGCCGGGAAACATCATCCCGCAGTCCATGTTGAGTAAAGAAGGGCAGGCCTTTTTGAATGGTAATTTCCCGGAGTTGCCGAATTACGTGGATCCGAACGGCAATTACAACTTCGCCGGTCGGCCGATCTATCCGGAGAATCGCAGCGAGGAGACCATTCGGGTTGACTACGACCTCACCCAAAACACCCGCGCCTATGTTCGCTTGGCGCACAACCAGGAACATCATTACTATCCCTATGGACTTTGGTCAGGTGAGAACAGCGGTTGGACGTCGAACATCCCTGAGCCCAGCCCGACGCTCGGCATTGATAGCGGTTCTTCAGCCACATTGAATGTTGTCAGTGTGGTCGATCCGACCCTGACCAACGAGGTTGAATTCAGCGCCAGCGGCCTGTGGTTGCCCAACCACTACGCAAACCCTTCGAAACTGAGCAGCAGCGCCCTAGGGTTCAATTTCTCGGGATTCAATTGGCTGCAGGGATCTGGAGGTACCGCTGTTTCAAGGACGAATGCGCTACCGCAGATTACTGACGGCTATATATATTCTCCAACCAGTGGCGAACCGGCTGCTGGACGTTGGGGTGAGGGCGACATTTACGACGGGGTCTTCGCCGACAAGACTTTGTTCGAACTGCGGGATAACGTCACCAAGGTTGCCGGGACCCACACCTTCCAATTCGGGACCACCATTGACCGCACCCGCAACGATCAGAACGGCGACGGGTTCTCAAGCATTCCGGAGGGCGGGGTCGTCACGGCGGCCTGGAGCGAGTTTACCACTGGAAACGAGTTTGGGGATCTCTTGACTCAGAATTTTGCGCAGTGGGGCCAAGCCACCGCGAACCCGGACGGGCTCTGGCGGTTCTGGAATTTTGAGTGGTACGCTCAGGATTCCTGGAAGGCCACGCGTCGGCTGACCCTGAACTACGGGGCGCGCTTCGCTTACATGCCCCCGTGGTCTGAGGCGCGGGGGAACGTGAGCACGTTCGATCCGCACCTGTGGACGGCGGCTAATTCCGGCAGCGTTCTGGACGGGATTATCACGGCATCGGGCGGCAAGGCGGCGGCAAACTCGCCGTTTATTCCGCCCAGCTTCCGCGGCCAGATCGCCACAGGGTTGCCGAATGGCGTGTTTCCCAATCCGGGGATATTCATCCAGCCTCGTCTTGGCTTTGCGTACGACGTCTTCGGGAACGGAAGAACGGTTTTGCGTGGCGGCGGTGGAATCTACGTAACGCGCGACCAAGGGAATATCGCGTTTTTCGGTGCCGACAACATTCCGTTCGTGTTCTCGTCCACTTCATCCGGACCGAGTGGGGGAGGGTTCGTGGGCTTCAACCAAGTGCCCACGCTCAACCCATATGGCGCTCTCGGGAATCTTGCTTTGACGGCTGATAACATGTTCGATAATAAAGACCCCGAGACCTACGAGTGGAGTTTAACCCTTGACCAGGACATCGGCTTCAAGACCATCATGGACATCGCCTACGTGGCCAACGTGAGCCGGCATTTGACCAACCAAACCGACATGAATGCCGTGCCGTTAGGGGCAATGTGGATACCCGGAACGGAGGTGCTGTCCACCGCCAACTCTCAGGGGTTCCGGCACTACCAACCCTTCGGGAACATATGGCTGACGCAACACACGCAGACTGCCAATTACAACTCTTTACAGGTGACGGCGCGGCGTAATGTGACTCAAGGTCTCACACTACTCGCCTCGTACACGTGGTCGAAAACCTTGGGTTACTCCACGGCGTTTAACGGCCACATTGATCCGTTCAACTCGCGGCTCGACTACGGTCTGCTAGGCTACGACCGGCCGCAAAACCTGAGCCTGTCGTATATCTACCAGTTGCCGAGCTTGGGGGCCAAGTACTTCCGGGGGAATCGTGTGGCAGGCGGAATTCTGGATAACTGGCAGATTTCTGGAATCGCCAACTTCCAGAGCGGCTCCCCACAGCGAGTAGGGGTGAGCAGCATTGGTTGCGTGCCATCGAGCAATCCTCTTTGCGGCGGTGGCTTTTTTACCGGCGACGGCAGAACCTGGTATGGAACGGACAACAGCGACCGCGGGATTGCCTCGCTGCTCACTTTCAATCCTCAGGACGGCGCTGCTTTCAAGGGGGTGAATTCGCCGTGGCTGAATGCGGGCGCGGTCTCGCTCCCGACTATCAATCAACTGGGCACCGAAGAAGAGCCGCAAATTTTAGGGCCTGGATCGAATAACTGGGACATGACCTTGTTCAAGAGCTTCAATCTCGGCGAGGATCGGCGCCTGGAGTTCCGCTGGGCTGCCTTCGATGTCTTCAACCGGGCGCAGCTCGATAATCCACAGACGGGAGCGACTTTTGACTGGGTTTTGCCGCCCGGCGCTACCAGCTTGAACCAAGGGCACGCCGTGCTGACGAATCCGAACAACTTCGGATACATTCTTGACAAGCACGGTCACCGCGAAATGGAGTTTGCCATCAAGCTCTTTTTCTAGGGGCGGTGGCACGCTCGTTGGCATGGATCGAGTGAAGGCTGGGGGCGAGTGAACAACTCGCCCCTTTTTGTTTTGGTGTCGTGAAGCAAGCCATGCGCCTTCGTAGAGCGATCTGCGCGGTGCGAGGGCGATTTCGTGTAAAATAGACCCATGAAAACGTGCCGAAAAGTGGGGTTGGCGGCCTTGGGATTCGTGGTGGTTGTCGGGGCGACGGCCGCGACGCCCAAAGAGCCGGCGGCTTGTATCCTGGGGGACCAGGCGGTCGCTCAAAAGCAACCGCAATTAGCTATCGTCGAGTACGACAAATGCCTCGCACGGCACGCGCCCACCTTTGAAGTTTTGTCCAACCTGGGCATTGCTTACGCACAGCTCAAGAAATTTCCGGAGGCCATTCGGAACTACGTGCAGGCGCTGGCTCTGGACCGTGACAGCGCCCCCGTGCATCTCAACCTCGGGCTGGCCTATCTCAAAACCGGCCATCCTAAGCAAGCCGAGCGGCAATTCGCCCGCGCGCTCATGTCGGACCCGCACGATCCCAAGGCGCTTGAGCTGTTGGCCTATACCCATTTTCAGTTGGGTGATTTCGCGCTGGCGGCGTATGAGGCGGGCCTTGTTCACAAGGCCATGCCGGAGGAGCCGTCGGCGGCGTTCTTGCTGGGATCGTCGTACCTTCGCCTCGGGATGTACCATCGCGCCATTCCTCTCATTTACTATTCCGTCTCTCACAGCCAATCTCCGGATGCTTACTTGGTTCTGGGGGAGGCGTTTCTTGGGGTGAGAGCCTACCGGCAAGCCCTCGAGGTCTTTCAGAAGGCGGTCAGTTTGAATCCCAAGCTGCCGAACATTTATTCGGATTTGGCGTTGGCCTACGACGGCGTGGGGGAACCGGGCAAAGCCAGCGCGGCGCTCAAGAAGGAGCTTGCCGAAGACCCAAATAACTTTGAGGCCAACTACCTCATGGGCCGTACCGACCGCATCAATGACGACGACGCGGACGCGGTGAAGTATCTCGACAAGGCCAACGAGCTTCAACCCGGTGACGCCGCTGTGGCCTATGAATTCGCCGTGTTGGCCATGCAACATCACCACTACGCCAAGGCGGAATCCATTCTACGGGGCATCTTGCAGAAGTTGCCGAGTTACACGGACGCTCATGTTCTCTTGGCAGAGGTCTATTTTCGTCTTCACAAGACTCAAGAGGGCCTTAGGGAAAAGGCCATCGTGGCTGCTTTGAAGCAGGCTCAGCATGACCGCGTGGTGGCTGAGGGGAAAGCGCTGATGAAGCAAGCGGGCCCAAATGGGGCGGCACCTACAGGCCAAGACCCATGAACGCCTCCTGGAGAAGCGATCAGCTCAATCATCGAGAGCGGATGCGTGGGTGGTTGGGCCGAGCGGCGGTGGCCATCGCCGGCGCAATGGTCTATCTCGGCCTGGCAGCGTGGCTCGCAGCAGCTCTGGCGCCTCCAAGTTCGTCGGTCGCGCCATCGCACGGCGTGGCGTCCAACCGCAATGAAAGTGCGCAATACCGCGCCGCGGAGAAGCAATACCTTACTCTTCTCCGAACACATCCCCATTCCGCCCGGCTCTGGAGCAACCTGGGAGCGGTTCGAGCCATGATGGGCGAATGCCCGGCGTCGCTCCGCGACCTGGCGCGAGCCCGCTCGCTCAATCCAAAGCTCATTGCACCGTGGTATTACAGCGGTTATTGTCACCTCGTGCTTCATCATGACCGCTTGGCTCTGAAGGAGCTGGAACATGCCACTTCGCTCAACCCGAGGGACGCCAACGTGTGGCTTCTGGAGGCCGAGGTGGCCGCCGAGCTGAACCGACCGCGACGCTCCTTCCAAGCCGTAGTCCACTCGCTGGCGCTTCAGCCCAATCGGCCCGAGGGCTATTACTTGGCTGGGGAAGATGGCTTAACCCTGGCGAAGCAAGAATATTCGCTGGTCATGGCGAACCCCTCGAGCGTGATTGCGCTTCGCCTGCGCGCGGAGCGAAACCTTGGCCAAGGAGTTCCGGCTGCTGCCGCCGCGGATTACCGAAAGGCCTTAACGCTTTCGCCGGGCGCGCCCGACCTCTTGTTTGGGCTGGGCAGCGCAGATCTTGCGCAAGGCCTTGGCGCAGAGGCCGAGCAGGCCTTCCGCCGTTGCCTACTGTTGGTTCCCGATGCGCCGTGGGCACGGCTTCGGCTCGCCCTGGCCCTCATTCCGCAGTCGAAGGATCAACAAGCTGCACACGTTTTATCCTCCGTTCAATCCTCGGAGTTGGTATCTCCGTATGAATGGGAAGATTTGATCGCTGGTGAATATCTGTTAGGGCACCCGGACGTGGCCGAGCAATTGCTGGATGAAGCGGAATCTCGGTTTCCCGATTTTTCCGCTTGGGATCGTTGGATTGAGCGTATTGCGGCTCAGAAAGCCAGGCCCGACGCGCCAGCGCGGTCTTCCTTCCGATTCCTGCGCTCCTCGAGCATCGCGCTTTCAATCACCTTCTCACTCACCGGGCATGGAGATTTGGAGAGCTTCGTTCATCCTCTGTTGAGCGGTTCCGGAAATTTTCAGGCTTTTCGCACGGCTTTTTTGGCACGCCAGGATGTCGAGGCCGCGGATTACGTAGCGAGGTCATTGCGCCGCATGCCTTCCGATCCAGCCGCCGCGTTTGCTTACGGTGAAGTTGTTCACAGGCTCTCCTTGGATTTTTTCCAAGTGCTTGACCTGCGATATCCAACTTCCGAGGCGGCCATGGTTCTGTCGGCTCAGAACTATTCCGCTGCGGGAAATCAGGCAGAAGCAATTGAAATTTACAAAACGCTTCTTGAGAAATATGGGCCCTCGGCCGATGTGTTGAGGGGTCTGGCGCGGGTGTACTATAAACAGAACGACTGGAACAAAGCCCTTGCGGTTCTCCTTCGGCTTGCCAAAATAGACCCCCACGACGCTAGCATCTTCGTGAATCTGGGGCGCATCTACTCATACCAGCAAAAGTTTGGGGAGGCGGAGTGGAATTTTCGGCAAGCTGTTCGGATTCAACCTGGTGACTACGAGGCGCGTCTGGGGCTGGGGGAAATATTGGAGATGGAGGGCGAAGAGCAGAAGGCTGTTCCCGAGTTGGAGGCGGCCATGCGGGTGGACCCCTCTAATCCAAGGCCGCACTACCTCCTTTCCCAGATCTATGCGAGGCTGGGGGAGAAAGGGCTTGCAGCCAGGGAGATGAAAGAATTTGAGCGGCTTCAACCTCATACTTCTACCGAATCCGCCCACCCGGGCCATGGCTTGGTCTCGCAGGAGTAAACGCTTGGCTACTTTATGCCACCGCCTTGGCTCCATAGCGGGCGCAAGGCTACTCGCTTCGGGTTTATGCCTCCTGGTGGCGGCAGCGATATTGGCCACGCCGAGGCCGGCGCTTAGCGTGGCTCAGCATCCGCCGACGAAGGTGGCCTCGGGCTCGGCGGAGTTTCGGGCGGTGGCCAAACGAGCCTCGCAAGCCCGCCAGGCCAATCAACTCACCCAAGCTATTGTGCTCTATCGGCAAGCCCTCCACTTGAACCCGCGCTGGGCTGAAGGTTGGTGGTATCTGGGGACACTCTATTACGACACCAATCAATACCCGCAGGGGGTCAGCGCGTTTCGTAGCTTAGTGGAACTCGACCCCAATTACGGACCGGGCTGGGCGATGCTCGGGCTTTGCGAGTTTGAAACCCATGATTACAAAAATTCCCTCTTCCATCTTCAAACCTCGCTCGTAAAGGGGCTCGGCGGGAATGTGGAGTTGCTCAACGCTGTAAATTACCATCGGGCCTTGATTGAAAACATGCGGGGCGATTTTGAAGATGCCGAGAAGACGCTTGCTGTGCTGGTCACCAAGGGGGTCCTTTCTGACGTCGTTCGCTTTGCGATGGGTATGTCGCTGCTGCGAGTCCCCCTCTTGCCCAGTCAAGTGAACCCCAGCAAGGATGCTCTGATCAATCAAGCGGGCGAGGTAGGCGAACTCATCGCTCTGGAAGATTACGATCAGGCGGAAACGGCCTTCCAGCGGCTGGTGAAGGATTACCCGACCACACCCTTTGTCCATTACGCGTACGGGTCCCTGCTGGCAGACTTGGCACGCTACGATGAAGCGAAGCAGCAGTTCAAGGAAGAAATCAAAGTGAACCCGCAAAGCGCAATGGCCTACATGCGGCTCGCATTTGTGGATTTGCGGCTGAACGAACCGAAACGCGCTCTGCCGCTGGCTGAGAAATCGGCGCAACTCGCGCCGGAATCTTTTATCGCCCACTATTTGCTCGGTCGAGCGCTCTTGGGAGCGGGACAGGTGCAGGAGGCCGTCAAAGAACTTGAGATCGCTCGGCGCCTGGCCCCCTTCAGCCCCGAGGTCCATTACAGCTTAGCCCAGGCGCTGGCGCGCGACAACCGCCCCAAGGAGGCTGCCCGCGAGCGGGCTGAATTTGTGCGCCTGAACGCGCTGCTGGAAAAGTCTCGCCAACAGCAGGGCGCCGCCGGACAGTCCTACAGGATGTCGAATTCGCGAGGCAATCTGAATCTGCATGAGGTGCAGGAATCCGCTCGGAACTCCGCAAACTAATTAGCATTGTCAGCGTGCAAATACACGTCAATCGGGTCGGGGAGTGGGTACAGATATTATTTGGGAATCGGGGAGGGTAGGTGAGGAATGAGTTCTAAGGGAAAATCAAAAAGGAGTGCCAAGTCACGGCGCGATTTTTTGAAGACGGTGAGCTTGGCTGGGCTTGCGAGCTACGGCCTGTCAGGGAAGATTGTTACTCTGCGCGGCGCCGCCGCCCCAGTCCCGGTGCCACCCAATGGTTTGCCGGTTTTTCAAGTAGTGCCCAGCACACGCACGGGCATTAACTTTATTCATATCAACGCGCGTTCCCCGGAATACTATTTGCCAGAAACGCTGGGCGGCGGGGGCGGTTTCATAGACTACGACAACGACGGTTGGATGGACATCTATTTCGTCAACAGCGGCAAATGCGACTTTTATGACCCCCATCCTCCATTGCGCAACGCGCTCTACCACAACAATCGCGACGGCACGTTCACGGACGTCACCGAGAAGGCGGGGGTCCAAGGTGGCGGCTTTGGCATGGGCGCGGCGGTGGGTGATTATGACGGTGACGGTTGGCCCGACCTTTTCGTCACCCAATATGAACGCTGCATTCTTTACCATAATAACGGGAACGGCACGTTTACCGATGTCACCGAAAAAGCGGGGGTGAGCGCTCCCGGATGGAGTGCCAGCGCTGTCTGGTTTGATTACGATAATGACGGCCGCCTGGACCTTTTTGTTTGCCGGTCAGTGGATTTTCACAAATCCAACAACAAATTTTGCGGAAACCTTGAAACCGGTGAGCGCTATTACTGTATTCCCAGCGTCTATAATCCCATGCCCAGCTATCTGTTCCACAACAACGGCGATGGCACCTTCACGGATGTCAGCAAGGAATCCGGCATTGCGTCCTCGCTCGGCATCGCCTGGGGCGTGGTGGCGACCGATATCAATAACGACGGTTTTATGGACCTCTTCGTGGCCAATGACACGGTGGCCAATTTCCTGTTTGCCAATCAAGGCAACGGGAAATTCAAAGAGATTGGCTTGCAATCCGGGGTCGGCTATAGCGCCGACGGCCGAGCGCGCTCCGGTATGGGCGTGGACTCAGCCGATTACGACCAGGACGGTTGGATGGATTTGTTCTTGACGGACGTGGATGAGGAAATGTTTTCCCTCTACCACAATAATCACGACGAGACTTTTAATGACGAATCCATGTCCAACGGCATTGGCATGACGGTGCGGTTTATGAGCGGCTGGGGGGTGAAGTTTTTGGACTACGATAACGACGGCAACGTGGATATTTTCATCGTCTCGGGCCATCCCGACAACAAAGTTTCGCAACGCTATAAGATGGTGCGCTACCGGGAAAATCCGCTCCTGTGGCGCAACCTGGACACCGGAAATTACCGGCACACCTATGCCGACGTCAGTGATCAGAGCGGGCCTGTATTTCGCGAGCGTTTCGCTGGGCGAGGCCTTGCCATCGGCGATTTCAATAATGACGGTGGCGTGGACGTGCTGATGATTCTTAACCAGGGAGCGCCGGTCTTGCTACGCAACAATGTTGGCAAGCTCAACCACTGGCTGGGGGTTTTGCTGAAAGGCAAGACCGCCAACCCGGACGCCGTCGGTGCCACCATCACCTGGCAGGCCGGAGACTTGAACCGGCACGTCTATAAGGTCGCGGGCGGCGGTTACTTATCTTGCCACGACCCTCGATTGGTCTTGGGCATCGGCCCGCGGACCAAAATGGATTGGATTGAAGTTAAATGGCCCGCCCCGAGCTCCAGGGTGGATCGCTTTACAAGCCTTCCCATTGACCGCTACATTACGATTGTCGAGGGCGAAGGAATCAAGACCTAGCTCCGGCCCCACTCCTCGGTGAAAAATGGCCGACGCGCGCCCCGTGCTCGCGTGCAAAATCCTCGTCGCCGAAGGGATGCAGATTATGGATTTGTCCGATGAGCTGAAGTGGACGCTCGCTGGCATGCTTCGCGGCGGCGGCCCCGACCCCGCCACTGAGCCCTCGCCCGGCGAGCTCGAGGAATTTTAGCCGCGATCCATAAACCGCCCCGGCGCAACGCTGCCCGTAGCTCGGTCGGATGCTTTTGCGGTCCGCGGCCCTTCGGTGAGCGTCCAGGGCAGACCGCGCATCCCGCAGCGCGGGAGGGTCTTCGCCGCCCGCGTTACTCATCCACGTTCACCGAATCAATGACCCCAAGAACGGCCATGTCAATCGGCGATTGCGGCCGCTCGACGGCGGTCATCGCGCTCCAGCCTTCGGTCACAACCAGCACGCGATCGCCCACGCCCGCGTCCACGGCATCGAGCGCCAAGAGCGCCTCGCCCCGCTCCGTGCCGTCCAGGTTGAGCGGCTGAACCATGAGGATCTTCCGCCCTTCATGGCTCGGCGCCTTCTGCGTCGCAACAATATCGCCAATCACTCGGCCGATGAGCATGTTATCAATTGTAAATCACGAAATCGGGGAGCTCCTGAGCAGGCACGCTCGTCAAACCGCACGATCCCGCCGTCGAACCCGAAGTCCGCAATGACGCCGGGGCGGACTTCGTCGCTTTCCTTGATGCGCTCGTCGCGAAGGGTGATCGTCATTGTATCGGTTTGCCGATCGTAGGTTACTTTCATTGCGCGCCCCCCTTCGTATATTTTTCTATCATGGTTCATGATTGCCGACGTTGACGCGATCCACAATCGCCACGATGCTGGTTTCCGTCGGCACTTCGCCCGGTAGCCAAGGGAAGCTGGCTTCGCGGCCGCGGCAGCAATAGACGGTTTCGCCGGCGCCCGCGCCGACGCTATCGAGCGCCAGCAGCTTTTCGCCTCGCGCCTCGCCGTTTTGGTTGACGGGCTGGACGATCAAAATTTTCTTTCCCGCAAGCGCGGGATCCTTGATCGTTGCCACCACGTTGCCGACCACTTTGGCCAGGAACATACGGCCTATCTCCCCGCTACCTCAGTTCACCGTCTCGGTAACTGCCGTCGCGTCGCTCGGAGCCTGCGCTGATGGAGCAACGAAGTGGCGCAAACTTCGACGTCATGTACCCCGTCCTGAAATGTCCGCCTGATGGTTTGCTGCTCGGCCGCTGCGGTGACTTCGCCCCACGCCGGTGGGGACTCAGCCCCTCGGCGAGTCGAGTTTCACCGTGTCCACGATGCCAACAATGGCTGTATCCACGGGCGTATCTTTGCAGCCGCTGGCCATGCGGGCGGAACTTCCTTGCACGATGATCACGGTTTCTCGATAGCCCGCGTCCACTGTATCTACAGCTACCAGGTAGGAAGCTCGGCCCGCCTTCGCCTCGCGTTTTCCGCTTTCGACCTCCTCTGGCGTGAGGGGGGCGACGACCAACAATTTTTTCCCTTCCAGCCGCGCGTCCTTTCGCGTGGCGACCACGGTCCCGATGACTCGGGCTAATTGCATAGATTCACCCGGTTTGGCACGGGGCGGCTCAGCATCGGCGGGCCTTCGTCGCCGCGTTGTTTGAACTCGGCGGCAGGCCTGTGTTGCCATCGTCTGCCGAGAACCGCCGGCTCCAGAACGACCTCAAACCCCTGACTTCTACTCGGCCGCCGAATCGGCTTTACCAATAGGCAGCGTGCCCTCCAGGCTCGGATGGGGCCGCGGAATGACGTGCACTGCCACCAGCTCACCCACTCGCCGTGCCGCCGCAGCTCCGGCGTCGGTGGCCGCTTTGACCGCGGCTACGTCGCCTCGCACCAGCGCCGTAACGTATCCCGAACCGATTTTTTCCCATCCCACCAGCGTGACCTTGGCGGCTTTGACCATCGCGTCCGATGCCTCAATCATCGCCACCAAGCCGCGAGTTTCGATCATCCCTAACGCTTCACCCATTCCGTGCCTCCCTTTCGAAATGCCAAATGACGGCTCCTGCCTTCGCCTTACACGCTAGGTCCAAGGCTAATCCTTGATTTTGCGGGCAGCTTCCGCAACCAGGGTCGCTAATTCCTGTGTGCTCACACGGAATCTCTCAGGTTCCGTGGGTGGCGAACCGGCCACGGGGCAGCTCTCGGAGCGAGCCAGATTGCGGGCGCTTGCGCCAAAATATTTCTGCCGTGCCGCCACGAGTTTATCCACATCGCTTTCGGAGAGCAAGACCTGCCGTCCCAACAGTTCGGTCACCAAGGAAATCTTGGCAAAGTGCTCCACCGTTTCCATGCGGAAGTACGCTTGCATCAAATCCGCGCCGCAGGTGACCACGCCATGATTGGCCATCAGGATGGCGTCATAAGAGCTCACCAGGGGCGCGAGGGCTTCGGTCAGCTCCGGCGTGCCCGGCGTTCCGTAAGCCGCCAGCGGAATGCATCCGAGGGAGAGCACCACCTCCGAGATCAGCGCCTTGTTGAGCGACAAGCCCGCCGCCGCGTAGCCGGTGGCCGTCGGCGGATGGGCATGCACCACCGCCTGGACGTCCGGCCGCCGCCGATAGATGAGCAGATGCATGGCAATTTCGCTGGTGACGTTGCGCCGCCCGGAAATTTTTCTGCCCTCCTCATCCACCACCACCAAGTCGTCAATCGCCATCATGCCTTTGCTGATCGTTGTGGGGGTGGAAAGAATGCGGTGGTTGTCGAGCCGCGCTGAAATGTTGCCGTCGTAGGCCGCCACGAATCCGAGGCGATGAATCCACCGCCCGATTTCCACGATCTGTTCTCGCAATTGGTCTTCTGTGTGGATCATTGCACTGACGTGAGCGGTCGGCCGCACCATCAACCGCATGGCGCCTCAAACCGAATCGCACCTCACGTTACTGGAGGCCAATCCGTTTGTCAAGCTAGGCGAATCCCCGCGGCTGCCGCGGGTTGGGCCCGGAAAGGCACTCCGCGGCGATGCTCACGGGGCCTTCAAAATCACGACTTCGCGTCGGCCGGAGCGGGTTAAAAACGTCTTGGCGCTCGTGCCCGACGCGAGCTGTTCCACCTCTCGATTACTCACGGCGGGATAAGGAAAGTTGCGTTGGCCGTGGCCGCCCATGCTGAGCGTTTGAAGGGTTTCAAACCACCAATAGGTATCCACGCCTGCCGCGAGCGAAGGTTCGCGGAGCAAGCAAAAAAATACGCCGCCTGGCTGGAGCAGACCGAAAAGCTTCTCCACGAGTTTGCCTCGAGACTCTCGCGGCAGCAAATCGAGCAAGTGCCAGGCACAGATCACCGTCAAGGAGGCCGGCGGAATGCGAGGCAACCGCTCCATGAAAGCTTGCGGATCAAAAACCAGTTTTTTCCCTTCAGGCTTCCAAAGCGCGGGATCGCCTCGTTGCAAAGGCGCAATGGCGTCAGCCACATAAAGCTTGGCGCGGCGTTGGAGCAGGACGCGAACCGTGGAGGCGGACACCGGGCCACAATCAAGGAAGCGCGGGCGCGGTGTGTCGCGGAGGTACTTCCAAAGCCATTCCAAAGCAGGGCTTGCCGTCGTCGGCGTGGCGGCAGGTTTTCGGGTTGTCTCCGCCTTCGATGGAGACATGAGGTGACGCTTGGATCAAGCAAGCTCGCCTTTTGGCGAGAGGAAAGTTCTCCCTGGAGTTTGGCGGGCGGGTGAGCTCGGTCGCCGGCGACCCTCACGGGGGCAAGCGCCGTCAGTCGTTATCGTAGGCACTTGCAGCCGTGGTGATCCGCGACTCTTCTCCCTTGCCTTCGCGGAGGATGTCAATGCTGCCCTTAAAGTACGCGCCTTCCTCAATCGAAACGCTCGCCGCGGTCAAGTCGCCTATTACGTTCCCGCTCCTGCGCACTTCAATCTTTTCCCGCGCGTTCACATTTCCGTTGACGGAGCCCAGAATCACGACCTGCCGGGCGTGAATCTCTGCTTTCACCTTGCCGTTGGCTCCGACTGTTAGACAATGATCCTGAAGGTTGACCGTGCCCTCGAATTGCCCCTCGATCAACAAATCCTCGTTGGCCGAGAGTTCGCCTTTGAGCACGATGGACCGCCCAATCACCGCCTGCACCGGCGAGGCTGAGCTGGAAGTTGGTTCTCTGCGGATGGTTTCGGGCATGGGAGTTTCCACCTTTGTTATAAGAGGAGGAGTTACCGGGGTGGGTCGGGGATTAGGTAAGTCGGATTGGGGCTTCTTTTCCCACCACATGGCATCCTCCCGCCCCCTCCGGCAGCAGCGGAGGACGGCTGGCCACCCACCGCTGCCCAAAACGAGAACCAGAATCTTACCGCGCCTTCATGGCCAGCGCAACCCCTTAATGGCTCAGGCTGGGCCACCCTGCGAGAAGCGGTCAAATGCCCTTATAGCTTCCTTCTCCCGAGCTGGCTGGGACGTCCGTCGGGTTTGCCATACCGTAACTTCCGTGGCGGATTTCACTCCGGGCGCACAATATCAGAAAATCGCGGCTTCGATCCGGAGACTGATTTCACGTTGGCGTCGCCGGCATCCAACACTTGCGTGACCTCTAAAACGCCGACCGGGGTGGTAGGGTCGCTGGCTCGATACAAGTCCAGCCGGGAGCCTTTTTGGAGTCCTGCCGACGACCCCAGGTCAATGGTGATCGTGTCGCCGGAGACGACGGTCACGTAGCCCTGCACGGGAGCCGCCGCGGCAGAGCTTGCCGAGCTTGCGCCGGCCGCGCCGGACGATGGCGTGGCCGAACTGGAGGAAGCAGAAGCTTGTTGCGCCGCCTGCAATTGCGCCACCGCCTTTTGTAGGCTAGCGAACGAGGCTTGCTCTCCAGAACTCACGCGGGAGAGCGCCGAACTGACGTTTGCGAATCCTTCCACCTGGCCCAGTTGCATCGTCAGCAAGGATTGCTTCAGCCCTTGGAGGCGCTGCCGTTCGCTTACGAGTGCCGTCTGGAGCGCTGTCTGCTGCTGCTGCAAGGCTACCACCGCCTTCTGCAGGCCAACCAATTGGGCGGACAACGCTTTAAGTCGGGTTTCTAGTGATGAGAATTCCTCATCAAAGTAGGCCTTCTTCTGCTTGCTCAGCTTGCCGCTTCGGATCAGCGCGCCCCAACCGGGCGCGGCAGTGAACGTCAACAGGACCATCGCCACCATCATGCGGTTTTTCATAGTCTCCCTCCGTTCGGCGGGCTTGGTTTGGCCTTGCGCTGGGCTCTACGGGGCCAGACCTCTCAGTAGAACCTCCACAGGAACCGATTGCCCCCGCTGGATGTCAACCTCGTCTCGAAACGGCTGGTAGCCCGCCTTCGACACGATCAAAATATGTGGCCCGACGCGCAGCGTGATGCGGGTCGGCGTCAGGCGGCCCATAGCCATCCCGTCCACGATGATCGTGGCGCCGGGCGGAATGGTTCGAATGCTCACCGTGCCGGTGGCGGCCCGCGCCCGGGTCAACGAAACCGTTTGCGTCACATAACTGCCGGAGCGGATGACAAATTCGCGCGTCGGCGAGGTGATGCGTCCTTGCCTCAGCACGTAGGTATGTCGTCCGGCCGGAAGCACCGCCCGCACCGGACTTGGTCCGTAATCTTTTCCGTCAATCCTCACGTCGGCGCCGGGCGGATTCGTCATTAGCTTGAACGCGCCCGTCGGCGTGGTAAGGCTCAAATTTAGGGTGTGGCTCTGCCCAGCAACGACGGTGATCCGGCGTGCCACACCCTCGTAACCGTCTTTAGCCACCATCACGTCGTGGCTTCCGGGCGCCAGATTGGTGAAGGTGTATGGCGTTACCCATTCCGGCCGAGTCTGGTCGTCCAAAGTGATGCTAGCCCCGATGACGTTGCTGGTCACTCTCAGCGTTCCCACGTCGGCGGGTTTTATGGTCTCCGAAGCCCGCTCTGCGAGCCGATGAGTCCGCTCCGGTTTCATTTTCGCCGCTGGAGCAACGGCCGCGGGCGCCTGGGATGTGGGGGATTTTGCGGTCGAGCTTGCGCTGCTCGGCGAGGCGGGCGGGGGAGTGATGACGGGTGCCGCCGGCATCGTGGGCCGTGCCGACACCGCCCGCGAGGCCCGAACTGCTACCGGGCGGGATGTTGAATGGCCCATCCCCAGCGCCGCCATCCAAGGCCGCAATTTCGGCCCCAGATAATACGCCCCCGCTCCGAAGACACAGATCAACAGCAGTGCCACGAGCACGGACAAGCTCCGCGAGGTATGACGCTCGGGGCTCGGTGCCATAACCGGCCGGGGCGTGAGAGGCACATCGAGCGGCGGTTTCGGTGGACTGGTTGGCGGCGTCTCCAACGGGGGCTTCGGCGTCCCGGCGGCGACCGCTGCGGGAACGCTTATCGGTACCGTCGCAAAGGCCGGCACGGAAGAACCCAAGGTTCGGAAGTGCCTCAGCTCTTCCATCAATTCCAGGCAATTCGCGTAGCGTTCCGCGGGGTTTTTGTTCAGCGCCTTGCTGATGATCCGCGCCACGCCGGGATGGATGGAGGCGTCGAGTTCGCGCGGTGGAACGGGATTCTCATGCACAATCCGATAGATAACCGTGGTAATGTTGTCGCCGCCGAACGGCTTCGTGCCCGTGACCACCTCGTACAGAATCACACCCAGCGAAAAGATATCGGCCCGCCCATCCACCGGCCTGCCCGTCACCTGCTCCGGCGACATATAATTCGGCGTGCCCAGAATCCCGCCTGTTTGCGTCATCCCGCCCGACATGATTTTGGCAATGCCGAAGTCGGTCACTTTGACCACTCGATTTTCCAGCACCATGATGTTAGCCGGCTTAATGTCTCGATGAATGATGTGGCGGGAATGAGCATAGTGGAGCGCGCTCGTAATCTGCTCGAACATCGGTAGGATGGAATCCATGGCGAAGATGGGTTGCTCTTCCATCAGATCATGCAGCGTCCGGCCCTCCAGAAATTCCATCGTGAGGTAAAGCACGCCTTCGTCTTCGCCAAAGTCATAGACGGTCACAATGTTGGGGTGGGCTAAAACGCCCGCGCTCTGCGCTTCGCGCTGGAATCGCGCTTTGTATTCTTGGAAGTCTTCCGGCCTCAGAGCGTCCGTCAGCATGGTCTTGATGGCTACTTTACGGCCGATCACGGGGTCGAAACCCGCGTACACGACACCCATGGATCCCCGCCCAATTTCGTGGAGAATTTGGTAACGGCCGGCTTTGGTGAGGATTCTAGCCACCCACGGTCAAGCTGCGGCTTTGCGCTCCACAGGATGCCGGGAGATCATTCCTCGCGCCCTTCACTCGCCGGACACGAAGGATTGCAGCAGCGGACATGCCGCGGGCATCCAACGTCCCAGCAGCGGCAAAGGACACTCTTTCCCCTATCCTGCTCGCTAGTTCATCATTCACCGCACGCCCCTCCTTGCCATGCGGAAACCCCTGGTTGCCTCTTGCTGGCTCTGTGCCTGAACTTCGTGCCAAGACTACCGCAGGATATTCCCCAAGTCAAGCATCCGACTGTTCGGCATTGCCTCCAGAATCCCCGTTGGCATCCGTGTGCATCGTCTCGCTGTCCTGCGGAGGGGTTGGGTGCAAGCGGAGTTCATAAAAAATACGATCCGAGGGAAAATGGATGATGAACAATCTGTCAGGTTCAACAGACAGGCTACACTTCGTTCAGTGCCTGGCGCGAGAACGTCATGGGCAGGTCAGGCAATCCCTCGACCGGGCCACTCCCGGCGGCGGAGGTCCACTACATCATTTGTTTGATTTTATCGGGTTAAGCTATGCTAGCGTTGTGCGTCTAACGGTTCTTTCGAAGGCAGCGACCTTGCGCTGGCGCCTCGCCCGTGCCGGAAGTGCTACGCTGTCAGCCTATCTGACGCACCATACTACCTTGGGAGACCGTTAGGATGCGTCAAAAGCCGACCTATACCGCCGAACACGCCGCCTCTGGAGTCCGTGCTTCTTTGCCGGCCATTGAGACGTGGCCGAATCAGTACCGGGGCTATGAAATCACGATTTCCATCCCGGAGTACACCTCCATTTGCCCGCGCACCGGCCTGCCCGATTTCGGAACGATCACGCTGCATTACCTGCCGGACAAGAAGTGCCTGGAGTTGAAATCGCTGAAGTATTACCTTTTGGCCTATCGCAACTTGGGCATCTTTTATGAGAACGCCGTGAACCGCATTCTGGAAGATGTGGTGCGAGCTTGCCGGCCCAAATGGGCGGTGGTGCGAGGCGAGTTTGCGACGCGCGGCGGGATGCGAACCACGGTCGAGGCGCGCTACCCGCAGAGCCGCCGTTAAGTCTCCCGAACATGCCGGCCTCACGCCGCCGCGTACGACGAATTTCAGCAAATGATATGATAATACGCATATAATCGTATCTAATAATTCTACAAGTTGACTCATATCGAGGGACTCGGTACGATGGCGGTCAGCGCTGCTTGCGCCCCAGGAGTGACTTATGCCCTCGAAATTGGACAACGCAGCACGGCGATGCCTGTGCACCTGCTTCGGTGTTCGAGGCAGGCGGCTATCGCTTGCGATGCTGTTGATTGCGGCTGCGGGCTTGCCGGCTCAGGCTCAAGTGACGGCGACGATTTCAGGTCGCGTCACGGACCCGGCGGGCCGTCCCGTCGTTCGGGCCACGGTTCAAGCGCGTAATCTCCAAACGGGCCTGCTTCGTTCGACCGTCACCGATGGGCAGGGCTTCTATGGCTTGGTGGCGCTTCCGGCGGGACGCTATCGGCTCCGGGTGATGAAGGAGGGTTTTCAGCCGGTGGTTCGGAACACGGTCGAACTCGGCGCGGCGGAGCACGCAGTGAGCAACTTTGCCCTTTCTATCGGCGAATTGCAGCAATCGTTGACCGTGAAAGCGCGTGCTCCGTTAATGAATCTCTCGACCACGCCGAGCGGAGGCATGGTGCGGGGAAAGGAAATCAGAAACCTCCCCCTCAACGGGCGAAGCTACGACCAATTGCTTGTGCTCGACCCGGGCGTGGTGGATTACACCTCTGAAAAAGCGGGTGGGGTTGGCGTCTCGAACTCGGCGGTGGGAAACATGTTTGCAGTGCTGGGGCGCCGGCCGCAGGAAAATCTCTTTCTGCTGAACGGCATTGAATATACCGGCGCGGCAGAAATCAACATGCAACCGGCGGGAACCAGCGGGCAGCTTTTGGGCGTGGATGCGGTTCGGGAATTCAACGTGGTGACCGCGCCCTATGGGGCCTCTTACGGCAAGAGACCGGGCGCGCAAATCAGCATCATCACGGCTTCGGGAACCAACCGCTGGCACGGCTCGGCATTTGAATTTATTCGCAACGGCGCGCTCGATGCCCGAAATTTTTTTGACCGTGGCGCGCCGCCTCCTTTCCAGCGCAACCAATTTGGCGGCTCGCTGGGCGGACCGCTCAAAAGGAACCGAACGTTTATCTTTGCCAATTACGAAGGCTACCGCCAGCATTTGCGGTTGAGCAATGTGGCTCTGGTGCCGGACGCGGCAGCGCGCCAGGGCGATCTGCCCGGACCGAACGGAACCGTGGAAGCGGTGGGCCTGGCACCGGGCGTCAAGCCGCTTTTCTCGCTCTGGCCGGAGCCGAACGGCCCCGATCTCGGCGGCGGCATTGCGGAGGCGTTCAGCCACCCTCTGCAAACGGTCCGGGAAGATTTTGGAACAGCGCGGCTGGACCAGCAATTTTCCGAGCGCGACGCTTTGAGCGGGGTTTACACACTCGACCGCAGCGCGGATTTCACCCCCAGCGTCAATCCGCTCAGCCTGGACCTGGAAAATCTAACGGAGCAGGTTGCGAGCCTGGCGGAGACCCACGTTTTTTCTCCCACGGCGTTGAATGTGGCGCGCATCGGCTTCTCACGCGCAGCGTATTTTTTTACGGGAGCCTCGGCGGTGGCTTTGCCGGGTTTTATTCGCGGCCTGCCGATCGGTGCCGTGGTGATTGGCGGAGGCGCCTCTCCCAACGCCGCCGCCCAAATCAGCCTGGCCGGAAGCAATATCGGCAGCCATCTGTTTATCCACCGCAATCTTTTTACTTATGAAGACCACGTCGCGATTCACCGCGGGCGTCAACAATGGAGCGTGGGCGTGTGGGTGCAACAGATTCAATCGAATGACCGGCTGGCGCTTTCGCAGTACGGCCAAGCCTCGTTCGCGAGCCTGGAAGATTTTTTGCAAGGCAATGTTTCCACGTTCGTTGCCGTCCCGGCGGCGACCGCCATGGAGTGGCGGTCGCTCGAAGGCGCCTGGTACGCGCAGGACAGCTTGTCGTTGCGGCCTAACCTGATGCTCACCCTCGGTTTCCGCGACGAATTCACCAACGGCTGGAACGAAGCCAGAAACCGGGCAGCGAATTACATCTTCAACCGGCAAGGGATTATGGAAACGGAGCCTCGGGTGGCGTCTTCCGTCTTCACCGTCAACAAGGCGCGGTTCTTGCCGCAACCCCGCCTGGGGCTCGCCTGGAATCCGTTGGGCAACGGCCAAACGGTGATCCGTGCTGGGTTCGGTTTATACGCCGATTTGCAAGACGCCTTGAGTTACCGCTTGGATCAGAACGCTCCGTTCAACACCACAATTCACCTGAAAAACGTGCCGTTGTCCTTCTTTCCGCTGAATCCGAAGAATGGCTTGCCGGCCGGCGCCCTGATCGAGCCGGCGGGCGTGCAGCCCAGTCTCGAAACGCCCATGGTGGCTGCTTACCGTTTGGGGATCGAGCGCGCGCTCGGGGTCAACACGGTCGCCGAAGTGAGCTACGTTGGCTCTCACGGTTACCACGAAATAGTCAGCCTGGACGCCAACGCCCCCGCGCCCGTGGTTTGTCCGGCGGCACCGTGTCCGAGCGGACTGGCAAGAGGAACACTCTACATCGCGCCGGGAACGCCCCTGCCCAATCCCAAGCTGGCCAACAGTTGGTCGTGGTTTTCCGAGGGTGTCAGCTCCTATAACGCCCTTCAGGCGGAATTGAGGCGGCGCTTCAGCGGCGGTTTGGGTTTGCGCGCGGCTTACACTTGGTCGAAGAGCCTCGACAACGGCGATACGCTCAATCCGAGCGCCGCCACCAACGCGCCTGGGTTGGTTATGGACCCGTCGAACCTTTCTCTGGACTACGGCCTGTCCACCTTCGATGTGAGGAGCGTCGCCGTTTTTAGCGGAACTTACGACCTGCCTTTTGGAGAGGGGAAGCGATTCTTCACAAACCCCGAGGGCTGGACTCAAAAGATTGCCGGCGGCTGGCAACTCAACGCCATCGAAGAGTTGCGTTCCGGTTTTCCTTTCACGCCCCAGTTGAGCTTCAATCCTTCGAATAATGGCGATAGTCGCAACTCGGTGCGGCCGTCTTGGAACCCGGCTTTTCACGGCCCGATCGTGCTGGGCGGCCCCAACCAATACTTCAACCCGCGCGCCTTCATTGTCCCTCCGAACGGCACCTTTGGGAACGTCGGGCGGGACACGCTCATCGGCCCCGGTCTCGCCGATCTCGACCTTTCGGTTCTGAAAAATACGCCCCTCAGCGAACGGGTCAGGCTGGAGTTGCGGGCGGAGTTCTTCAACCTGCTCAACCACACCAACTTCAACACCCCGAACTTGATCGTCTTCACTCAGCCGGCAGGCCCTCCTTCGCCCAGCGCCGGCGTTATCACGAGCACTTCTACGAGCGCGCGGGAGATTCAGTTTGGAATGAAATTGATTTGGTGAGGATGCTTGTGCTGAGCCCCCGGTTGGCGCCGCTCTGAGGGGCGGCCGTAGGGAAGCGCCTCGCGCCGGAGGGATCAGGCTCGCGGCAAAGGGGCGAGGCGTTCAAAAAACGGGCGCGTTACTTCCATCGTTTTCTGAAGGGTTGCGGCGCGGGAGCGGGCAAATCGCGGCCCTCGGTCCAACTCGAGAGCGGAAACCACCCAAACCGGTGGATCCATTGCCGAGGCGAGTCCCATCGCCCGAGCGTCTTCAGGCCCGCGCGCATCAGCCAACCGCCCATCGCGTAGGCCCACGGCCGCTGCATCGCCCAAGCCCACAGCCGCATTGAGGCGCGCTCCGACAGCGGCGAGGCTTTGGGTCGCGGGGCGGGTGTTGTTTGCTGAGCCTTCGAGCGCAGGTGCAACAGCAAATCCGGAATGTTGATCTTCACGGGGCAGACTTCGCGGCAAGCTCCGCACAGCGAGGAAGCAAACGGCAATTCGCGCGCCTGGCCGATGCCCACAAACTGCGGCGTAATCAGCGCACCGATTGGGCCGCTGTAAACCCATCCGTAAGCCTGGCCGCCGATCTTGCGATAGACGGGACAAGCGTTCAGGCAAGCGCCGCAACGAATGCAATAGAGCGCCTCCCGCATCTTCACGTCCGCCAGCGCGCCCACGCGGCCATTATCCACCAGCACCACGTGCATTTCTCGCGGCCCGTCTTCGCCGGCGCGGCGCGGCCCGGTGAGGATGGAGGTGTAGCTGGTCAGTTTTTGCCCAGTTCCCGAGCGCGCCAGCAGGCGCAAAAACACGGCTAGGTCGGCGAAGCGCGGAATCAATTTTTCAATTCCCACCAGCGCCACATGGACCGGCGGAGTCGTAGTTGCCAGTCGGATGTTTCCTTCGTTTTCAATCACCACAAGGCTGCCGGTTTCGGCGACGGCGAAATTAGCCCCGCTCAATCCCACGCCGGCACGCGCAAACACTTCGCGCAGTGCCCGGCGGGCGATGGCGGTCAAACGTTCCGGCTCCTCGGTGCGTTCGGCGTTAAGTTTTTGGGCGAACAGGTCGGCCACATCCTGGCGCGTTTTGTGGATAGCGGGCGCCACAATGTGGGCGGGCCGCTCGCCGGCGAGTTGCAAAATCAGCTCGCCCAAGTCGCCCTCGACGGGGCGAATGCCCGCCCGCTCCAGCGCTTCATTCAGCTCAATCTCTTCGCCGACCATGCTTTTGGCTTTGACCACTTCGCGCGCTCCGGCCTTTTGGCAGATTTCGACCACCGTGGCCGAGGCTTGCTCGGCCGTCTCCGCCCAATGCACCACGCCGCCCGCGCGCTCCACGTTGCGGGCGAATTGGTCGAGGTAAAAGTCCAAGTGCTCGATGACCTCGCGCTTTAGCTCCCGTGCCTGCTCCCGCAGCCGCTCGAAGTCGGTCAGCTCCTGGGTAGCTTTCAGCCGGTGCGTGTAGAGCCGCAGCGTTGAGGAACGATAGGCTTCCTGCAAATGGGAGTCGGCAAGCGCCGCCTTCAGCCGCTCATGAATCTCTGAGCTGTGAACTCCCGTCTCGCTCATGTTTTCCTTTCCCCCGCCGGGGCTTTGGTTGATCGCCTTCCGCAGCGCCGGGTTCCTCTAACTGTGGTTCCGGGAAGCAACCGAGTCAAGGATAAGTTTACCGGTCCCCCAGCAACCGTCGTTGAGCCTGGGGAGTTCGGCGCGTGGTGCCCAAGGGCGCCTTGCCGGACCGGCCTGCGGCGAGCGTTCCGCGGCAACTCATCGAGCGGTCATTCGGAGCCAAATGGATGCTGGAGACCCTCCTGGACGGCGCGCAGGGCTTGCGGGTAAGCGGCGGCCGTGACCGAAGCGGCGCGGTATTGAGCTAGAGCTTCTTTGCGATTTCCGTTGAGGTCGGCGATGCGGCCCAGGTAGATGTGAGACCAGGTGACCAACCGCGGGTCGCGCGCCGAGGCGAGCGTCATTTTGAAGTATTTTTCCGCCAGGTCCGGCTTGCCAAGGCTGCTCTCGGCCACGGCCAGGCCAAACAAGGCGTGGGCGCTCTTCGCGTCAATCTGCTTCAATACTTGGGTGAAAACGGTGAGGGCTTGCTGGTATTGACCGTCGTAAATGTCATTGTCGCCGCGATCCAGCAGGCGCGTCTTCTCGGAAAGGTGGGCCGTGGGAGGGAGAGCGGGGCGCGGAGCGGGCGCGAATTTGATTTGAGCCAGCTCGGCGGTTTCTTGCCGCAGGTTGATGCCGCGAATCATGCTGGGGTAGAAGACATCCATCGAGGCGTCCTGGTTCTGAAATTCTCCCAGCGCTTTGTAAAAGTAAGGGGTCAAGATCAGCCCTTGCGAAGCCAGCCGCGACACTTCCTTCTGAGCCTGCGCGGGAGGAGTGCGATCCATCCGCAACTCGATCGCGTGAATCAAACACTCCGTCAGGAGCAGCGAGAAATCGTTTTTATAATCGCTGCCGAGGGCTGGGGCCTTGCGGCCAATGGCGGCGAGCGGAGAGAGTTTCTGAATTTGTGGAGCATACTTGACCGCCAGCGGGTCGAGCAGGAAATGGAGGTATTGATACCGGATTTCGCGCAGCTTGAGCCGGCGCGACGGCATGATGACCAAATAGTAGTGATCCCGATAGATGCGCCCTTGCACCTGATGGGCGGCGCCGAGAAAGTCCAAGTAGATGGTGTAGGTGCGGCCCAAATAAGCGCCCGTGGCGAAGCGCAAATAGGCGTCGGTGAGAGCGATGGTGCGGCGCACAGGGGTGCTGTAGCGGGCGATGGCTTCCCGCCGATGCGGTTGCAGCCGCGCCCAAAGGTCCGCCAAATCCGCTTGGCGGTAAAACTGGCGCAGCAAGGGAACCATCCCGGCCACGCCGGCCGCGTCGGGCGGCAAATCCTGGCGGGCAATCTTAAAATGGAAATCCGGCGGCGGGCCTAACAGCAAGGCCAAGGAAACGTACTGCGCCAAATTCTGCGCGGCGCTCAGACCGATGCGGTGGGTGGCGTAAAAATCCCGGAGCTTGGGAAGAACGGGGATATTTTCTCGCGCCAAGATGGCTCGAACGGCCTCGCGGGTGCGGCGGCCGGCATGTGCTCCCAGCCCGGCGTTGTAACCGGCGGCGTTGATCGCCGCGAGTACCGCAAACAATTGTGGGCTGGTCTTGAGCACCACGCTGCCTTCGCCGAGTTGAGCGAAGGCCGAGGGCGAACACGCTAGGATTCCGGCCATGAGAATGGCGGCAAGGAAAGGCGATGGCCCGAGCCGGAAACGGCGGGACACCTTCCGCGAACGGGTGCGCTGCGAACTCATCATCCTCAAGCGCAAGCTGCTAACCTCGGACGGTAATCTGCCGGAAGGAAAGAATCACCTCGCCCTTTGTGGGTTCGCCGAAGACCCTGGCGGGCCGGAACAGGCTGAAATACACCAGACGGTCGAGCTGATTCATAAGTTGAGGGGAACGCTGACCGGAAAGGATTTTGTAGCCCGTCGCGTAACCGTTCGCGTTGACGTAAGTCACCACGACCAACGGTTGATTGCCGGTGTTGAACTCGACGGGCGCAAGCTGCCAGACGCGCGCCGGCGTGACCAACTCCAACGGGACGTCCGGCTGATGGGAAACGGGCGGAATACCTTGACACAGGACCAGGCCGACAAAAATCACCGCCGTCACCACTCCCGCGACCGACGGCACGAGCAAGGGGCGCACCGCGTTGTCCCACCATAGGGCCCAGCGCTCCCACAGATGGCGGTGTCGCGCCTGCGATACGCGCACCCGCAAGCGCAAAGCGACGTCCGGCGGGACTTGCGCGCGAGGCAGGGTTCGGAGCTCTTCCTGCACCCTTTGCCATTGCGCGTAGTCGGCGCTGCACCGGGGACACGCCACGAGGTGGGAGCGCACCGCGCGTCCGACCTCCGGCCCACACACCCCATCCAGATAATCGGAAAATTGAGCGACGATTTCTCGGCAGCTTTTTGACATCGCTTTAAGCCTTCCGACGGAGCTGTCCTTCCAATTTGCGTCGCAGCAGGTCACGGCCTCGTCTCAGACGCGACTTCACCGTTCCCTGGGCGACGCCGAGCACTTGAGCAATCTCTTCGTAGCTAAGATTCTCAATTTCCCGCAAGATGAGGGCCGCGCGATAAGGCTCGGCAATGGTCGCCAGAGCACGGCGCACCACCGCCTGCCGCTCGGCCTGCTCCACCAAAAGATAGGGGCTTTCCGAGGAGTTACCCCAACCTTTCCCCTCGGCTGACAGGTTATCTTCCACCGACACCGGCTCGTGAGAAAGGCGACGGTGAAACCGACGCCGCTCGTTTAAGGCTTCCCGCAACGCGATTTGATAAATCCAGGTCCGGAGGCTGCTTTTCTGATGAAACTGGCGAATGCCGCGGAAGATCTTGACAAAGACATCCTGCAGGACGTCGGCCGCCTCCGCTTGATTCCCCAACATGTGGAAGATGAGGTTGTAGATGGGGTTCTGATAAATTCCCACGAGGTAAGCGAAGGCGCGCTCGGAACCCGCTTGCAGCTCAGCCACCAGAGCGGCTTCGTCGCTGACGGCCTCTTGCGCCCGATCGAGCGCAACGTCCACGGATCGCGGCATCCCCATCACAATTCCTATGATAGCGGTTCAGCCGCGCTGCTACAAGAGCCTAGCCAGACGCCGGCCGAGCCCCAGGTCTGGCGACTGAAAGACTCCCCTTCTCCCCGCTTTTCGGCCGTTTGGGACGGCGCGAAAATCTGTTGGCCGGAAAAACCAGAGAATCCGTTTCGCGGCCCGCGAAGTCGCGGGTAAAATGCCTGCATGGCAAATCTTGTGGGTGCCGAAGCGGCGCGCAGCTCCGGGAGGTCGGTCGCCACGGGGCGCAGCGCCTGGCGCCGATTCTTTCTGGCGCTTTTTACCCTGGTTTTTTCCCTGTTGATGGCCCTTTACGCGACCGACGTGCGAGAATCCGGCCACTACCTGCTCGGTGCGGCGCTGGCGCTCGTGGCGCTCGTGTTGACCGCGGCGGTGGCGATCCAGATTGTTCCTCGCCTGGTGCGCCGCACGGCGCTCGAACATTGGATGGGGAAGATCGAGTATGAAATCACGCGCGAAGGCGTGGTCTATATCGTTCTCGTCCTCGCCATTGGAATCGCGGCGCTCAACACCGGCAACAATCTTCTCTTTATCGTCCTGGCCAGTCTGCTGGCCGGCATCTTGGCTTCGGGCGTGTTGTCACGGCTGGTGCTGAAGGGTCTCGAGTTGGAGCTGACCCTGCCGGATCATCTGTTCGCGGAACGGGCCGTGGCGGCTCGTCTGGCGTTGTCCAATCGCAAACGCGTCTTCCCGTCGTTTTCCATCACCATTTCCGGCCGCACCCCGAAAAAACGGGAAAACGTGTCCGCCGCGGCCGCTGCGCGACGCATTCTCCATCAGGCCGTTTATATTCCGTATCTTCCTCATCGCGCCACGGTCAGCCAAAGCGTGGAAATTATTTTCCCCCACCGCGGCCGTTACACGCAGGACGGCTTTCGCGTCAGCACAAAATTTCCGTTTGGTCTGTTGCGCAAAGGGCACGAACTCGCCAACCATCAAGAGGTGATTGTTTTGCCCAACGTTGAGCCGACGGGCGAGCTGATGCAGATGCTCTCCCTGTTGGGCAGCGAGGCGGAGAGTCCCTGGAAGGGGCACGGACACGACCTCTATGCGATCCGCGATTATCAGGAAACCGACGCCGCCCGCCATGTGGACTGGAAAGCTTCCGCCAAAGCCCAAGCCTTGAAGGTGCGCGAATTTACCCGCGAGGACGAGCGCCGCTTCAGCTTGATTTTTGACCGGTTCGCGCCCCAGCTCGCCTCCCCCACCGTCGAGCAGTTTGAGAGGGCCGTACGGTTCTGTGCCAGCCTGTCGTGGCGCTTTTACGAGATGGAAGCGCAGATGGAGTTCCTGACGGAGGATTTCACAACACCCATGGCCTCCGCCTCCGAGGTCATTTTCCCCGCGCTCGAGAAGCTGGCACTTGTCGAGCTTGCGGCCACGGACGGCCCGGCGTTTTGGGCATCGCTCGGCCCGGCGCTCGAAGGGTTTCGGGTGATTTTCACCGCTCGGCCGCGCCACCTGATTCCTCCGGGCGATTGGGCGGGGACACAATTCGTTTTCATGGAGGATCTCGGCAGCGTGGCCGCTTCGGACCCGCCATGAACCTCTGGCGCGGAGCCTCGGCCGCTCAACCCATAACCGACCGCCGCCGGGACGTGTTGTTCCGTTTCTCCTCCAGGTGGCGCTCTGCGGCTATACCTTCAGCCTTTCACGCGCTAATACCACCGCGCCCAAAGGGCCTGCGTCGTCGCCAAGCTGGCCCGGCAGAATCTTAATGCCCTGCGCTCGCGCGGGGTGGAGGAAGTACTCGTAAGCGGTTTGGCGAATCGGCTTCACGAAGTCTTCCTGGAGGCGCGCGGCGATGCCGCCGCCGATCACGATGCGTTCGGGGTCGAGCAGATTGACGGCGTTGGCCGCCAGGATGCCCAGGTAATACTGCGCTCGCTTGAAAACCTCCTCCATCACGCGATCGCGCTTTTTCAGCGCCGCCTGAATGATGCTGCTGGTCATGCGGGTGTGGCCTTTCTTCTTCATAATTTTCAGCACAACGCTCTTGCGACCCGAGGCGATGGCGGCGCGAACGTCGCGCTCCATCGCCGTGCGGCTCGCCAAGGCTTCGGCGCAGCCACGATGGCCGCAGTGGCACAAAGGGCCTTGCACCATGAGCACGGTGTGGCCAATTTCTCCGGCACTACCGCAGGCGCCTTCGTAAAGCTTTCCTTGCAGCACCAACGCGCCGCCAATGCCCGTCCCGACAAAGATGCCCACCAGATTTTGTGCCCCTTGGCCCGCGCCCAGCCTATACTCGCCCATCATGCCGACATTCACATCATTCTCCACGCGCACCGGCAGGCGCAGGCGCTGGCGCAACTCCTTGGCCAACGGCACTTCGGTCCAGCCGAGGTTGGGGGCTTGCTCCACCACGCCGCGTCGCGCGTCAATGGTGCCGGGCGCGCCCACGCTCACCGCTCCCAAGTCGGCTCGCCGCACCCCGGCCGTTTTGAGCGCCGCCTCAATCACTTCTTCCATTTTGGCTATCGTCACCCGTGGCTTGGCGGGCACCGGCGTGCGAACCTTCTGCGAGCCGAGAATGCGGTAGCTTCCATCCACTACCATGGCCCGCAAACTGGTCCCGCCCAAATCCACACCCACGTAATACGGCTTGTGCTTCGCCATCTTTTCCCTCCGCGATGTCCTTCGCTGCGCCAGTGTACCGCAGTCGTCGGAACAGGCAAGCAGAAAGAAATTTTGCCCGGGGGTTCGGACCTGCCGTTTGAGCGTTGGGCGCGGTTACAGGCAGGTCCCGGAAAATCAGGGGCTGCACCACAGCCGGGGCTCGGTTTTTGGCGCCTCATGCAACGCTCCGAAAATTTCAGAAATCCTACTTATAAGGATCGGGAATGAGGGAACCATCAGCGCCAAGGCGAAAGGCCGAGCGTGGGTTCTACGTCGTCATCTCGATGCCAGGTTAGTTGAAGGAGGAACGAAAATGAGACGAAATTATTGGCGCGAGTATCTGGCAGCAGCATTTCTTAGTGCCGTTTGGGTGGCCGCGGCGAGGGCGCAATCGCCGAACTTCCACCGCTGGAGCTTCGAGGTTGGGGCTGGAGTCACGCCCACGCTGGGGCACACCTCCGATGAACTGGGTACCGGTTGGAACGTCACCGGAGGCGCAGGTTACAATTTCAACTCTCGATTCGGGGCCGATCTTCAGGTGATGTACGACCGCCTCGGCGTTAACTCCTCGGTGCTTAAGGAGTTCTCGGTTCCGGGCGCAAACGCCCACCTTTGGGGCTTCACGCTGGACCCCATCGTTCGTTTTCGGACGGATGATCGCCTGGGGTTCTACATCACGGGAGGAGGCGGCTATTACCGTCGAATTGTGAATTTCACCCGACCGACGACGGCGATTATTGACGTGTTCGACCCCTTCTTCGGTATCATTCAGCCCATCGTGGTGCCCGCCAACCAGACCATCGGAACCATCACCCGCGTGGGCTGGGGCGAAAATATCGGCGGTGGCTTCACGTATAAACTAGGCGACGGACACGAGAAATTCTTCGTGGAAGCGCGATACCACCACATTGAGACTCGACCGAGGTCAACCGATATTCTGCCCATCACCGTGGGTATTCGCTGGTAGGTTGACTGGTCTGACCTAGGAACTCCCGTGGACGGGTGGCAGCCCGACCGTGGAGCCCTTGTATCCTGAAGGAGGGGCTTAGCACACCGGTTAGCCGGCCGGGCGTTGGGATAAGCGGGGCGCAGGCCGTGGCATCACGGGGCGCGAACGACGGAACGCGGTGGGCGGGCGAGGCGGCGCGCCGGGAACGTAACAGCCATCCTCAGCCTGCACCGAAAAGCCCGCGTGCCGGAGCAGTTCGACTCGCACCCGATGGTAACTGCCGTTAGCCAGGTAGCGCGGAATCTCGAAGGTGAGAATATAGAGCGAGCGGGGCAAGCGAGCGGCCATCGGAAAAGCAAATTCCGGATCGTAGGTATTGGGAACAAAATTCCCGCCCGTCCCCGCAGCCAATTGCATGACTACTTCCGTGGCCATGGAGGCTTCACCCACCTTCATTCGGTAGCGCGCCGCAGCCAGCGCCACCCTCTGAGCCTGCGCGGCGGAAAAGCCCGCCGTGTCAAAGGAGGGCTGCGTCAACTGCGGGCGGATGTCAATGGTGCTCACGGTGATGTTCAGTTGAGTGGCGCGGCGCACCAGGTCATCCACTTGCGGCCCGAAGGCGGGGGTTAAAAAGCCGGGTGAAATCACAATAATCCTTCGCGGATCGGGCAATTGCGCCACGGTGTGAATGAGGGAATCCAGGTGATCCAGGAATTGGGCTGAGCGCCGCTCTTCGGCCGCCAAGACCCGGCGTGCCTGGACATCGGCCTGCCGCGCCGCGCGACGCAAAACCGCCACCGGCGCGCGATGCGCCGGGTCAGTTTCCAGGTGAAGACACTGAAGCGCCTGCTCGATGGCCACTTCCCGCGCCAAGGCTTGGTGAATGTCCACCACCAGGTAGCCTTCAAAGTCATTCATGGGCGGGCAGCCATTCACAATAGACTTCGGCAGCGGATGGGCGTGAATGGTCATGAGGGTGTTGTGCAGCGCCAGGAGGTTATGGGTGAAGGGCAAGGTGTTTTCACCGGAGGCGGTAAAGATTCCTACTCGATCCCACGTTCCGAGGCGGTGAGCAAAATAGCCGTCCGCGCCATCGGTGGCCCGAATGATCTCCGTGGAGTTCATGTGGAGATCGTCAAAATAAAGCGCGATGTAGCGCAGCGTGGTCACGGCGTGGGGCGAGGTCGGCGCGGGCGGAATGATGTTCTCCGCAAAATCGGAAATGACATGAAACCGACCGTCCACCAACAGTCGGAAGTCTTGCCGGCGCAGCCCGCCGACGGAATGCCCATCGGGATCCCGAACCACCACTGGAATATGAATCGCCACTTCCGGCGGCCGTTTGCGTCGCAGAGGGTAGGCGGCGGGCGTTTTGATGGGATGTCCAAGCGACGCCGCTTGGGCGCGGGCGGGAATCCAGAGCATAATCCCTGCCAAGAGCCACGCGGCCGTCCGCCAGCGGCTCGTGTCGCGCCAGCGACCCAGGCTGGAGAAGCTCCGGCTCCTCTTGGCCACGGCCCACAGCCCTCCGAGGCATCGTTGAAGATTCGGTCGTTCCTTGACGTCCATCCCGGCGACAACCTCAGTATCAGCGCGAGCGAGGAAAATTGTCAACGTTCCGTAAGCGGTTGTCGCGCGCTGGCCCCAGGTCGCGTCCGTGCTATCGGTTGGCCTGAACTTCCGCCATCGGGCCAATGAAGGGCAGTTGGAATTTTTCGTTCTGGTAAGCCTTCGCCACAAGTATCACCCACAGCACCAAGCCTGCCAGGGAGATCCCAGCGTGCAAAAACGCCAGGAGCGTCCATCCAATCACCGGCACGAGGGCAACGAGCATTCCAACAATCGCCGCCGCAATCCAGAAAACGATCCAGACGAAGCAAAAGAATAGCGACTGAAAGGCGTGGAAGCGCACAAACCGGTCTTTGTTGTAAGGTTCGATGAGAAGAAAAAGAATCGCCGGAATGAAGGTGAAATAGGCCAGCATTCCCGCCACATTCGGCGTCAAATCGGCGTTTGCGGCCGGCGGCCTGCTCGCCGGCCCGGAAGGCGTCGGCGTCGGAGGCGCTGGTGCGGCCACCGGCGCTCCACACGAAGCGCAAAAAGCCGCGCCTTCCTCGAGTTTTGCCCCACATTTTGTGCAAAAGGCCATGTTCGCGCTCCCTTCGAGTTAGAGTGAATCGCCCGGCTTCAGCTTTTGCCGTCGGCCAAGGTGCGTGGGCGCTGAAGCGTAGGCTCGTGGGCCGTCTGCCGAAAGCCGACTTATACTAACCTCCCGCTGGTTATAGTGCAATGGCGGAGGCAACGGTTCTCTATGTTTCGACAGGCGGCGGATAGAATGGCGGCCGTCGCCGGAACGACGAGCTCTCCTGTTCCCTGAAAAGTTGCAGGGCGGGTTTGGAAGCGCTTGACTTTCGCTTTTTTTTCGCCTATCCTTCTTACCTGGGGCTGGAAAAGCGGCCGCGTGATGAAAATTGCGGCGCCACGGCCAAGAAGGTGCCCGGAGGTCCACCATGTTCTCCAACGAGTCACAAGCGATGCCCAGGCCGATGCGTGCAGGGTCTGGTGGGTGCGCGGTGTCGGCGACGGCTCCTTCTGCTCCGGTGCGCCGCGCCCCGTGGACGTTGCCGACGCAGGGTCTGGCGGTTTTCCACGGGGCGTGCGACACGGCGCGGCTGAGCCACTATTTTTTGCCGCGACTGATTTTGTCGGGCCAGCGCGTGCTGGTACTCGACGGAGCCAACTCAGCCGACCCGCGATTGATGGCGCGGCTGGCGCGCGAGCGCGGCATGACGTTTGATGCTTTCAGTCGTCAAATCCAAATTGCGCGCGCCTTCACCTGCTTTCAGCTCACCGAGCTCACGGCGCGGCTGCCGCGCTGGGTGGCGGAGTTTCCGGCGAAGGTCTTAATCGTCACGGCGCTGCCCGAGCTTTACTTCGACGAAGACGTACGAGATGGCGATGCGCACGCGGCGTTCGAGCAAGCGCTCCGCCATCTGCGACGCTGGGCGACGGAGCAAGGCGCGGTGGCCGTCTTTTCTTCCGCTGTGAACTTTGCGCCTTCGGCGGGGCGGCGGAGCTTTTTCCCGCGCCTGGCCGCGGCGGCGAACGAAGCCTGGGAATTCCAGGTGGATGAAAACGGCCGCATGACGCCGGGGCCGCTGCCGCGGGGGAGCTTTCCATCCCTTGCCCAATAAAATGCCATGGGCCGAACCCTCGCCACATTTCGCGACTTGATTGAGCAAGAGATGCAGAACTGGGAGCGTGTCTTTGGGCGGGCGCTGCGGCGGGAAGAGCGCGTGCACTTTGAGGCCATGTTCCAACGGGTGCGCCTCTATGTGCAGGCCTGTACGCATCAATCCTCCGTGCACGCCATGGACGCCATCAACGTGGCCATCGGCTTGGACCACGAAATTCGGCTGCGCGCGATTGAAGCGCGTTTAGGAATCAACCTTGCGACTCAGTGGATGGATTCTCGACCTTTACCCGTCCGCGGAGGGGATGACGCTGTGGCTGATCCCGCAGAACGGCAATCCCCAACGCCGTCGGCTGATTGATCCCTCCTTTCACCCGCGCTTCTACGCGCGCGGTCCGCAGGCGGCGCTGGAGCGGCTGGCGGCGGAATTGGCACGGCGCGCTCCGGTAAGGTGCGCCTTCACCGAGAAGCAGGACCTCTGGGAAGGCCCGGTCACGGTGCTGGAAGTTACGGTACATTGTCCCGCGCAGTTCGCGGCGCTCGCGCGCCTGGCTCGCCGCGCCCCAAGTTCGCTTCGCCTCTATAACACCGACCTGATGCTGGCAGCGGTCTATAGTTGGGAGAAAAAGGTTTTCCCACTGGCTCAGGTGGAAGCGGAGGTGGAAGGAGACCGCCTCCGCGCCCTGGCTGGCCGCGACGATCCTTGGCGCGTAGATTACGAATTGCCGCCGCTCGGCGTGATGCAGGCGCGCCTGGAGGGTCTGGACCGCGTGGACCCGCAGCACGGGCGACGCGGGGCGCTCGAAGTCGCGCATGAGGGCGAGTGGCAAATTTTGGATGACGCCGATGAGCCGGTGGCGGCGGGCTTTGAGCGCCTCTTGCGCACTTGGGACCCCGACCTCATCGTCACCGAATGGGGCGATGCCACGCTGCTGCCCGGACTGATGCGGCAGGCGCGGCGGTGCGGGTTCGAGCTTTCGCTCAACCGCGACCACGCTCCGGCCGAACGCCATCGCGCCCGCAGCTACACGAGCTACGGCCGCGTGCTCTTCAAGGCCAGCGCTACCACGCTGCGGGGGCGCCTGCACGTGGATATTCGCAATTCCTTCATCGCCCATGCGTGCGAGCTGGACGGCCTATGGGAGCTGGCGCGCGTCACCAAGCTGCCCGTGCAATATTGCGCCCGCACCAGCACGGGCACCGGCATTTCCTATCTCCAGATGGAACTGGCCTGGCGTGATGGACTGCTGATTCCGGAGCAGAAGGCCGAGCCGGAATCACCCAAGCACCCGGACGAATTGCTACGAGCCGATCGCGGCGGGCTGGTGTTTCCGCCGCGCTTGGGATTTTTCTCGAATGTGGCCGAACTCGATTTTGTGAGCGAGTTTCCCAGCATCATGGCGCGCTTCAACGTCTCTCCAGAAACGGTCAACTGCCGCTGCTGTCCGGACGCTCCGCGCGTGCCGGAGCTGGGTTATCGCATCTGTCAGAAGCGCCGTGGCCTGACCGGCCGCGTGGTGGAGCGACTGATTGCCAAGCGCGGAGAATACAAGCGGCGCATGATCCTGGCGCCGGACGGCTCGAACTCGGCTTCGCCCGGGCGGTTCCTTTCGCCCGTTGAGTGGAACTCCTACGCGCAGCGGCGTTCGGCCCTCAAGTGGCTGCTGGTCTGCTGTTTCGGTTACACCGGCTACAAGAACGCGCGCTTTGGCAAGATTGAGGCGCATGAGGCCATCAACGCCCTGGCGCGAGAAAAACTGCTTGCGGCCAAGGAAGCCGCGGAGGCGCGCGGCTACCGCGTGCTGCACGCGCTGGTAGATTCGCTCTACGTCGAGCGCGAAGGTGCGACGCGCGCGGACTACGAATGCCTGGCGAGGGAGATCGAGCGGCTCACCGGTTTGCCGCTGGCTCTGGAGGCGGTTTACCGTTACGTGATTTTTCTGCCCTCGAAACAGAACCCGGAAATTCCCGTGCCCAACCGCTTCTTCGCCGTCGCGGAAGACGGCACGCTGAAGGTTCGCGGCCTGGAGTGCCGCCGGCATGACACGCCGCCGCTGGTAGCGCGAATGCAGGAAAAGGTTTTGGAGATTCTGGCGGAGGCGCGCGACCAGGAGACTTATGCGCAGAAGCTTGAAGAAGCGCGGCGAGTGCTCGAACGGTATCTTGAGCGCATCGAAGCCGGCAGCGTGCCGGCGGAGGAGTTGGTCATCAGCAAGCGGCTTTCACGCCTGCCCTCGAACTACCGCCAAGCCAGCCAGGTGGCCATCGCGGCTCAGCAACTCGACCGCTCCGGCGTGCGCCTGCGAGCCGGCGAGACCATCGAATACATTCTCACTTGTGCTGGCGCCAAGCTGGCTGACGATCGCGTGCGCGCCTACACGTTGTGGGAAGGCTGGCGAGGCTATGATGCCGCCGCTTACCGTGCCGCGCTGCTCGACGCTTTTCAGCCGTTCGAGTTTTTCGCGCCAACGCCGGACCACGGGGCGAGCGCCGCACCGCACCCTCAGACCTGCACCGCGACGCTGGTTTCCGTGCGGATGACCGGACGATAGAGCGTATCGCGCTCCATGGGCTCAAGCCCGGCCTCATGGATGAGCCGGATGATTTGCTGGCGGGTCATGGTCTGCGGAGTCTTGGCGCCGGCATCGTGGTAAATCTTTTCCTCGACGACCGTGCCGTCCAAATCATTTGCGCCGAAGCGCAACGCCACCTGGGCCACGCGCGGCGTCATCATAATCCAATACGCTTTGATATGCGGGAAATTGTCGAGCAGTAGCCGCGCCACGGCGATGTTTTTTAAATCCATGAAGCCGGTAGTTTCCGGCCAGGGCACGCGCCGGCCCAGCTCCGTGTTGGCGGGATGAAACGCCAGCGGAATGAAGGTGCGAAAGCCGCCCGTCTCATCTTGCAAAGCGCGCAACTGCAACAGATGATCCACGCGATCTTCCGCCGACTCAATGTGACCGTAAAGCATGGTCGCGGTCGAGGCCAGGCCCATTTCGTGGGCGATGCGATGCACCTTCAACCAGGTGTACGCCCCGATTTTGTGGTCGCAGATCACGCGCCGCACCGCCGGAGCAAAAATCTCCGCTCCGCCGCCCGGCAGCGAATCGAGGCCGGCGGCCTTTAACCGCTCCAGAATTTCACGAATCGAAAGCTGCGTGATGTGCGAGTAATAGGCAATCTCGACGGCCGTGAAGGCTTTGAGATGAACCTGGGGAAAGCGCTCCTTCAACCCTCGCAACAAGTCCACGTAATATTGAAACGGCAGGTCCGGATGCAGACCGCCCACAATGTGGAACTCGGTCACCGCCTCTGACCAATTCTCTCCCGCCACGCGAAAGGCTTCCTCCAGCGCCATCGTGTAGGCGCCCGGAGCGTCCGGCTTCCGCCCAAACGCGCATAGCTTGCAACTGGCCACGCACACGTTGGTCGGATTGAGGTGCCGGTTGACGTTGAAGTAGGTCCGGTCTCCGTGCCGTTTGTGGCGGACATAGTGCGCCAGCCAGCCGAGGGCCAGCAAGTCATGGGAGCGATATAAGCCGACGCCGTCTTCAAAGCTCAGGCGCTCACCCGCTCTTACCTTTTCGGCGATTGGTCGCAGCGCGGCGTCTTCAATGCCAGGATCCTTCATCGGCTCAGCCATGCCTCCATCTCAAAACCCTTATTGTACGCTGCCTGAAGGCCAGCATTCAATAAGTTAGGCTGGGCCGATTTTCTTGTTTCGGCGAGCGCGGAAATGATAGCATGCCTCTTGCGCCTGGAAAGCGGCGACGCGACCGGCCGGGTTGAACGCATAATTCAGGCGCCAGCCCCAGCCAGCGAGGAACGAAATGCGCAAATCTTCGAAAGTGAGAACTTCCCAACCGAACGACGGGGCCGGGCGACGGTTGAGCCGACGGGCGATGGTTCAGCAGCTTCTGGTGGGCGCGAGCGTTGGCTACGCCGCTCCAGCGCTGGCCGGGCCGGATCCAGGCGCGGCACGCCCAAAGCCGGCAACCCGGACATCGCCGGCGAGTGAGACCCCCTGGAAGCCGCTGTTCTTGGACCCGCATCAGGCGGAAACCCTCGGGGTGCTGGCGGAGCGCATCGTCCCTGGCTCAACGGAAGCTCAGGTCAATCGCTTTATTGACCTGCTGCTGAGCGTGGATACGCAGGAAAATCAACGGAAATTCATTGATTCGCTTTCCGCCTTTGAGGCGGAGGCTATTCAGCGTTACGGCCAACCGTTTTTGAGCCTCACCCAGGTGGAGCAAAATCAGATTTTGACGGCGGCCTCGGCGGGCGAGTCGGGCGCAATGCGTCCGAAGGAACCGCAATCCCACCGGCGCGGGCTTCACGAGCTGGGCACGGCCTTTCCGCCACAAGGCCGCCCGGCCACGCTCTTCGATCACTTTGTCAATTTGAAAACCTGGATTGTGGGCGCCTACTATTCCTCCGAGGTGGGCATGAAAGACCTCGGCTGGACCGGCCAGGTGTTCTTCACGTCGTATCCGGGCTGCGGGCAGTCTTAAGCCACTTCGTCCTTTAACCCAACATCGGTGAGTAAATTCAAGGCGTGATTTGGTTTGCGTCGGAGCTACACCGCTCTGTCGAGGGCACATTGCTGTTCAGCAGCCGGGTCGCGTACCTCCGGTGATACCCGGTGTGGGCGCAGAATTCGTTCCAAATCACGCGCTTCAACTTCCGATCCGCTTGGCGATAGCGCGCGTCAATGGCGCGGAGATATTCCCATCGCGGTCGGTGACTTATGGCAACCCTCTTCCAGACTCTGGAATCGGGTTACATTCTTAAATGTCTCGACGGCCTCTCATCAGTTTCATTTAACACGTCTCGATACGCTCACTGTGTTCGCTCAGAATGATTGGTGACACCTTTGGTAGAGTGTCACCATGCAGATCAAAGGTTTAGGATGGCCCCCCCGCTCCAGGTACCTGGAGCGGGGCGCGGCGGAGTTGAGCCGCGAAGCTCGCACTCGGCTGGCCTGGTTCGATTACTATGAGTCGCGCGGGCGGAAGGTGGCTTCGACCTGTCGCCATTTTGGGATCAGCCGGCAGACGTTTTATCGCTGGCAGCGGCGCTACGACCCGCAAGACTTGTGTACCTTGGAGGATCGCTCGCATCGCCCGCAGCATCGGCGTCGTCCCACCTGAACGGGGGAGCAGGCCGCGCAGGTTCGTCGCCTGCGAGAGCAGTACCCGCGCTGGGGCAAGGATAAGTTGGCCGTGCTGTTGCGGCGGGAGGGCTGGGCCGTGTCGGTTTCGAGGGTGGGAAGGATTCTGACTTCCCTTCGCCAGAGGGGAGTTCTGAGAGAGCCTGTGCGGTTCCGGGTGAAGCGGCGGCGGGGAACCCAGAACCGGCCCTGGGCACTGCGCAAGCCCAAGGATTATGCGGTGGAAAGGCCGGGGGACCTGGTCCTGCGCGAACGCGGTATCCTGCACCTTGAGCGGCGGCGAGTTTGGGAGCGGCCAAGGAGAGTTGTCCTCGGGCAGCGTCTCCGTCTCGCCCACGACCAATACGACCTACACCCTTTCCTGTAACGGCTCCGGCTCCGGCCCAACGAATACCGTTACCTCTCAAACAACCGTGACCACGCAGGGGCCGAGCGTGCGGGAGATCAATCCGTAGCAGAAGGAGGAAGGGTACGAAAAGAACAGCCCCGCCGGGATAAATCCCGACAGGGCTGCGTTCGTTTTGCTGGTTGATTACTGATTGAGTTCGAAGTCGGCCTTCCCCTCCACAAAGACAGCGATGTGGCTGCCGTCATTCGTGACGAGGAACCCGGCTCCGGGAACAAGAGTTGAAGTGGACTGGAGGAGGACGGTATTCCCCGTGTCCACGTAGATCCGCTCGAACCGCGTGACGGGCGGAGATACCGTGAAATCCGGATACTCCGCGACGATCGCGTTGTTAGTCGGATCAGGTGTGATGTGGATGGTTCCTGCCGGAAGGTCCACGGACTGGATGAGGGATTGGTTCGTGTCGTTGACGAGGGCGAGCTTTTGGCTCACGGTCCCGTCAGAGTTCACGACCTGCCCCATCACCCCAAGCGTGGAGCCCACTTGCACGAGGTCCCAGCCACCCGTCGCGGGGTACGTTTTCCAGTAGTTCGCGTCGGTTGGCGCAAACTCAGAAAGTTGCAACGTTCCCGCGGCCGTCGCCGTGGTCCCCGAGATCGTGTACCACCGCAGGGTCTGGTCGCCCCGGCCGTAGAACACGATATGCGAGGAGTCGAGAACCCGGATTGCGGTTGGCTGGCTGCCGGACAGGATGCCTGGAATGGTGAACGTCCCGCCGCTGTCGTTGCAGTCCACCGCATCCGTGCTGTTCGGTGAGCCACCGCCCGTCGGGATGGTGACGCAGACGAGTCCATTTTTTGCATCAATGGCAAGCGGTTCGCCGTTGGTGAGCGAGATGACGTTAGATACCGCACCGGTGCTCGCGTTGAAAACGTCGATAGCGTTATCGGTCGAAGAGATTGGGGCTGGTGACGTTAGGAAAATGAGCTGGTTGTCGAACGCAATTGCTTCGTCTCCGGAACCAGTCCCATTCGTGTAACTACCACCTGCTGTCCCGTCGGGCTTGAATTTCATGATCGCGCCCGACCCGTCGGAGCCGTTGCCGGCGGAGTAATAGTAGATCTCCCCGGACGACGGATCCTGCACGGCCACGTTCTGGCTCCCGTCAAAGGTGAGCCAGAGCGTGTTGGACTTCGCTCCATCGGTGCCCATGACCCACATCTCAGTTGGACGAGGCACATATGTATATCCGGTGGAGTTGATCCCTTCTGACCATGGAACGCCGGCATAAGGGTCGGTGTAGGTGTAAATGCCCGGCTCGGAAACCGTGAGCGCGTCTCCCGTCTCGCACCCGGCGGTACAGTCGATTGTTATTACGAGCACCGTTCCGAAATCAGAGTAGTACTCGTTATTTGGAAGCGGCTGCGGGAAACTGATCGTGATCACCCGTTCCACCGTGACCGTTACGGTTCCCGTCGCGGAGCCGGTCGAATCCGTCGCGGTTGCGGTGATCGTGACCGTGGTGGATGCGGTAACGGTCGCGGGGGGGCAGGTAGGTTGCGGTGAGCGGGCCAGTGGATGAAACGCTGCCCGTGGAAGGGCTTACGCTCCACGTCACCGTTGCGTTCCCTGCCCCACCCGTGAGGGTTGCGGCAAGGGCGGCGCCGGTCGTGTCGCCCGCGTTCACCGTGGCAGGAGTCGCGGAAACGGATACCGCAAGAGGAAAAACGACCGTTACCGTGGCGGTTCCCGACTTGGTCGGGTCCTGCGATGAAGTCGCCGTTACGGTCACGGTCCCCGCGGCGCTTGGCGCCGTGAGGACGCCGGACGAGCTGATCGTTCCGGCGCTCGCGGTCCAGGTGACTGAGGAACTGTAGTTCCCCGTTCCCGTGACGCTTGCGGTGAATGTCGCCGTCTTGCCCGTCACGACCGTAGCCGTCGCGGGCGCGATGGTGACCGAAGTGATCGTGGGCGGCAGAGTGATGGACCCTCCGCCGCTGCCGCCGCAGGCCGAGAGCCCCGCGACGACGGAAAAAACAAACACGAGTAGAGTCATGCGCTGTTTCACGGCATTTTCTCCTTTCTGTTGTCTTGGGAATTGAGTTGTCGCAGGGCTTGGGATCCTGCAGCTGTCACTAAGTCTACTATATGTTATCTGATTAGTCAATACCTCGGGTGGCCGCCAGGGCACACGCGGTCCTGGATCAAGCCCGTGTGGCTCGCCTCGTATGTCTTCTCCTTTGGCCGCCGTGTTTATTCTTGGCGGCGTAACGAGAGTTCGCGCCACCCTCCCCTCCATCGGGCCTCCCGTAGCCTTCAGGCGTGCTGGTTATAACCAGTATGGTTATAACCAGCCTACGCGGAAACTATCTCTTGTGCAAGACATTCAGAATGAGATCGGCCGCACGGTGAGGACCTTCCGGCTTAGGAGAAAATGGACCCAGGCCGTTTTTGCGGAGCGGGCAGGACTCAATCGCGCGCACGTGGGGGAAATCGAGCGCGGGGAGTGCAACGTGACCATCCAGACGCTCAAGATGATGGCCGATACCTTGGGGGATTGCTAACTTTGCGAAGCACGGGGGGTTCCTTGACCGTACTCAAGTGATAGCGGGATGTGGAACGGGTCAATTGCCATGAGGAAATGGCGTCAGTGGCCTTTGATTTGGTTGGTTCCCTGAAGAGGTAAATATGGGACGATTTGCCGGGCCTGAAGAAGAAACGCAGGGCGAGACACGGGGGAATCACTCCACGGAACGGTTGGCGCCAGCGGTGGCCACCTCCAAAGGTGACGGCAACTTCAGCGACACGCCCCACGGAATTGAAGTCCTCCTCACCAGCAGGGAAGCACCCCAGGTTCTAAAAATTCATCCGAAAGTGCTCGAACGGATGGCAAAGCGGGGCGAGGTACCGGCTCTGAAAGTTGGGAAGTATTGGCGGTATCGCGCTACAAGGGGTGTTCAAAGCGCGGCTATCGTGCTAGAATGCCTGCGTTGGGCCACGAAGGGAGAGCGGAGGAAAACCGGCAGAGGCAAGTGGGGCGAACCGGCATGCCGCCAGGTCGTGCGAGGCAAAAGAGAAGGGCCTGTAGCTCAGGTGGCTAGAGCGCACCCCTGATAAGGGTGAGGTCGGTAGTTCAACTCTACCCAGGCCCACCATTTGCTGTCTGCTCCGTGACGGGTAGGATTTTAAATTCCCGGGGTCCAAAGCGCCGCCGGCCAATGCGACGGGCACGGCAATCAGCCCCACCGGGGTGGAAGGATGGGGCGACCGAATGCCAGAGCTTGGGCAGCGTAGGCCGGGACCTTCACCGGGAGCAAACGGAGAGCGACCCTCAACGATCGCAGGGCCCCGTGAGTAGCGAGATTCCCGAAGCCCGCCTGCTAGCCCAAATCCATCCCGAACGGCTTCCCAAGCATGTGGCCATCATCATGGATGGAAACGGCCGCTGGGCCAGGAAACGCCGGCTGCCGCGCATCGCCGGCCATCGCGCCGGCATGAACGCCGTCCGACGGGTCATTGAAGCCTGCGCGGAGCTGCGCATCCCCTACCTGACCTTGTACGCTTTCTCGGTAGAAAATTGGAAGAGGCCGCGGCGCGAAGTCGAATTGCTGATGCAGCTATTGAAAGAATATCTGAAAAAAGGGGTCGCGGATCTCGACCGACATAACATTCGTCTAGGGGTAATCGGGCGAATCGCTGAACTTCCGGCCAGCGTTCGGCAGGGGCTTCGTGCAGCGGTTGGAAAGACTCAATCTAACACCGGTTTGCGCCTGACCTTGGCCCTGAACTACGGCGGGCGGGCCGAATTGGTGGACGCTTTTCGCTCCCTCATGTCGGAGCACGCCTCGGCTGCGGGAGCCGCGCCACCCCCGGACGAAGAGGCCATTCGCCGCCACTTATACACAAGTGATCTGCCTGACCCGGATCTGCTCATTCGCACCAGCGGGGAAATGCGGCTGAGCAATTTTTTGCTGTGGCAAGTGGCCTACGCGGAAATCTGGGTGACGGAAACGCTCTGGCCCGATTTCGGCAAGAAGGATTTGCTCGAGGCGCTGCTCGATTACCAAAAGCGCGAACGACGTTATGGAGGGTTAGGATAGCTGGGAAGGCCGCGGCCGCCGGAAAGAAAGTGGGCGACGCCGCATGGAAGTCGCATGAAACGTCGCATCTTCACGGCGGTGCCCTTGGCGGCGCTGGTCGCCTATCTTGTGCTCCAGAGCCGGCCGTGGGTGTTTGTGGTGGCGGTCACTTTGACGGCGGAAATCTGCCTCATCGAATACTTTGGCATCAGCCGCAAATGCGGCCTCGGTGGATTGCCGAAGGTCGCTTACTTTGCCACGGCGGCGCTCTGCGGAGCGCAATGGGCGGCGCTTCGCGGTTTGCAAGGCGCCGTGTCCGCGACATTGTTGTTGACGGTGATCCTGGTTCCGATTGTCGCTCTCGGCGTGCGCCGCGAATTGAGGGAATATTTGGGGACGGTTGCCTCCACGCTATTTGGCATCTTGTATATTGGCTTGGGGCTTTCCTGGCTGGTTCGGACACGGTTCGATAGCCCCACGATGGGCCGAGCCATGACCGGCCTGTTGCTGCTCATGGTTTGGACGGGCGATATTGCGGCGTTTGTCGTAGGGCGAGGCGTGGGTCGAAGGCCGCTGGCGCCGCGAATCTCACCCAAGAAGACTTGGGAAGGAGCGGCGGCGGGGCTGGCCGCCAGCGTCGCCGTGGCGTGGGGATTTATGCGATATTTTGCGAAGATGCCGGGGTGGGAGGCGGTTCTGTGGGTGTCACTGCCCGTGGCGGTGGCAAGCCAACTCGGCGACCTGATTGAGTCCGCACTCAAGCGCGGCGCTGACATGAAGGATTCGGGGCGGCTGTTGCCGGGCCACGGAGGGATGTTCGACCGTGTGGATAGCCTTATCCTGAGCGCTCCGGTGTTCTGGATGGTAGGGCAATTATGGCATCGGTAAAACGGCTCTGCATTCTCGGCTCAACCGGCTCGATTGGCCAGAGCTGCCTGGCGGTGGTGCGAAGTTTGCCGCAGCGGTTGCGCGTCGAGGCGGTGTGCGCAGGTAAAAATCTGGAGCTTCTCGCCGAGCAAATCCGCGAATTCTCACCCTCCTTTGCCTGCGTGGCCCTGCAGGAAGATGTTGAGCGGCTGCGGGCGCGGCTGCGTGAGAGCGGCTACCGCGGCTCGATCCGCCTGGCAGCGGGCACCGAAGGCCAAATCGAAGCGGCCACCCTGCCCACGGCAGATTACGTAGTCTCCGGCTCGCACGGCATCATAGGGCTTGAGGCCAGCTTTGCCGCCCTCGAAGCAGGCAAGTCCGTGGGGCTGGCGAACAAAGAGGTTCTGGTGGCGGCCGGTGAACTCTTTATGGCCAAGGCCCGACACCATCGGGCGAACGTCGTGCCGATTGACAGCGAACACTGCGCCTTGCATCAGTGCCTGCGAGCAGGAACGGGGGTCGAAGTGCAGCGTGTCATCCTGACCGGCTCGGGAGGCCCTTTTCTGAGAACGCCACCGGATCAGCTGGAATCCGTAACGCCGCAAATGGCGCTCAATCACCCCGTTTGGAAGATGGGCGACCGGATCACGGTAGATTCGGCAACTCTAATGAACAAAGGGTTTGAAATCATCGAGGCGAGGTGGCTGTTTGGATTGCCTCCGGAGCGCATTGAGACGCTGATTCATCCGGAATCGCTGGTGCATTCCATGGTAGAATTCAAGGATGGGTCTGTAATCGCCCAGCTTGCGATTCCGGATATGCGCCTGCCCATCCAATACGCCCTGAGCTATCCGGAGCGTATGGAGCCCGAGATGCCGCTGCCGAGGCTGGACCTGGTGGGCCGCACGCTGCACTTTGAAAAGCCCGATACGTCGCGCTTTCCGTGCCTGGCGTTGGCGCGCGAGGCTTTGGAAGCCGGCGGGGCACAAACCTGCCACCTGAATGCCGCGGATGAGATTGCCGTGGCCGCTTTTTTAAGTAAGCGGCTGAAATTCACGGATATTCCGCGGGTGATTGAAAAAGTGTTACGCGCCTGCCCTCCGCATCATCTGAACAGTGTGGAGGATGTTCTTGAGTGTGACCGCGAGGCGCGCCGCCATGCGCAGGAGGCGGTAGAAGCCCTGGCCCAAAGCTCCGTGGTGGCATAAAGGGGTCAATCGAGTCAGCATGGTCTCTTCATTTTTGACGGATGTGACGGTGGTGGGCATCGTGCTGGGCGGCATGGTGTTCATCCACGAACTGGGCCACTTTCTGGCGGCTAAGGCGTTTGGCGTTCGGGTGGTCACTTTCTCCCTCGGGTTTGGGCAGAGGTTGTTGGGCATTCATGCCGGGCGGCTGAGCTTGGGCGCGCTCAAAGACCCTGACCCAATGCACACCGATTATCGCTTAAGTCTGCTGCCGCTTGGCGGCTGGGTCAAAATGGCGGGCGATGACCCCACCGAAACACACCACACCGATCCCGATGAATATCTCTCCCGACCACGCTGGCAACGATTCGTGATCGTGCTGATGGGACCGACCATGAACGCCTTGCTGGCGGTGGGCCTGCTGACCGGACTCTACCGATTTCACTTCGAGAAGCCAGCTTATGAAGAGCAGCCGGTCGTCATCGGCGCCATCGTTCCGCACTCTCCGGCGGCAGAGGCGGGGCTTCAGGTGGGCGACACGGTGGCGCGCTTTGGAACACTCCAGCATCCGCGGTGGCAGGACGTTGAGTTCCGCGTGCTCACCGACGCCGGGCAAAGCATTCCTTTGGTGGTGGAACACGACGGCAAGCAGTTTCAGACGACGCTCGTGCCGAGGGCGGAAGGAAGAGACCAAGTGGGAAGCGCAGGATGGTATCCGTGCGTCCCCTTGGTGATTGATCAGGTGTCGCCCGGCTCGCCCGCGAACCGCGTCGGCCTGCGGCCAGGAGACGAAATTATCGGCATCAACGGCCGGAAGATTCTTTTTGAGCCGCTCATCGTGGAAAAGCTCCGCGAAAGTGACGGACACCGAGTCCAGTTGACCATTGAGCGAGATGGTAAAACCTTCCCAGTGAGCGTGCGGCCGGTTTATTCCGAGGTGCAAGGGCAAAAATTCTGGCGGATCGGTGTGACGCTGCGGAACACGCTTTTTGTCGTGCGGGAGCTGCCGCTCGGACTCGCTTTTGAACGTTCGCTGCGCGACAACTTCCGCAGCCTGCTGGCCACTTTTGACGTGCTGGGCAAGATTGTGACCCGTCAGATGTCCACCCGGTCCCTCTCGGGCCCCATCGGCATTGCCCAGGCCTCGGGCCAAGCCTACCGTGAAGGTTTGCCCGACCTGCTGACGCTGGCGGCGTTTATCAGCCTCCAATTGGCCCTCATCAACTTGTTCCCCATTCCAATTCTCGATGGCGGGGCCATCCTGCTCTTGGCGATTGAAGGGGTGCTTCGCCGCGACCTGAGTGTGGAACTCAAGGAACGCTTCTTGCAGGTAGGAATGGTTTTCCTGCTTTTGCTCGTCGTTTTTGTGACGTATAACGATATTGTCAAGACGGTTCACCCTTCGTAAAACTGGCGGGAAGTTGTAAAATAGTCTCTCGCAGGTGAGCCCAAACGATGCGGGAGAGAACCGAATTTTTCGGCGGCGGACATAAGGAAGGACTGCGGTGAATTTCAGCGACCAAGAACATTTTCCTCCGCGACGCAAGACGCGCCCGGTAAAGGTGGGGCGGCTGACGATCGGCGGTGATGCGCCCATCGTTGTCCAATCCATGACCAAGACGGATACGCGCGATGTGGAAAAGACGGTCGAGCAAATCCAACAGATGGAAGCGGCCGGCTGCGAGATTGTCCGGCTGGCGGTTCCTGACCTAGAGGCCGCCAAAGCCTTGGCAGAAATTCGCAAGCGCTGCCCCGATTCGGTGGTGGTTTCCGACATTCATTTTCAGTACAAGTTCGCCCTGATGGCCCTCGACGCGGGCATTGATAAGCTGCGCATCAATCCGGGGAACATCGGCGACGCGGAAAAAGTGCGCGAGGTGGTGCGGCGCGCGCAGCAGCAGAAGGTGCCCATCCGCATTGGGGTGAACGCCGGCTCGCTGGAGCGGCGCCTGCTTGAGAAATACGGGTATCCGACCCCCGAGGCGATGGTCGAAAGCGCCGAATATCACCTCCGCATCTTGGAGGATTTGGGATTCCGAGATACGGTCATCTCGCTAAAATCCTCCAACGTCAAGCTGACCGTGGCGGCGTATCGCCTGTTGGCCCAACGCTGCGATTATCCTTTTCACCTGGGCGTGACGGAGGCGGGCACGCAATTTTCGGGCACCGTGAAATCCTGCGTTGGCATGGGGATTTTGCTGGCAGAAGGCATTGGAGACACCATTCGTGTTTCGTTGGCCACCGATCCGGTGGAGGAAGTGCGCGTGGCTTATGAATTGTTGAAATCGCTGGAGCTGCGCAGTCGCGGCCCGGTGGTGATTGCCTGCCCCACCTGCGGCCGGTTAGAGGTGGATTTGTTCAAAATTGCTCAAGAAATCGAGCAAGCGACTTCCAAAATCAAAACGCCCCTGACCGTGGCCGTGATGGGTTGCGCCGTGAACGGCCCGGGAGAGGCCCGCGAGGCCGATTTGGGCGTGGCGGCCGGTCGCGGCAACGGCATGATCTATCGCCAAGGCAAAGCCATTCGGCGGGTCGCCGAAAGCGAAATTGTTCCGGCCCTACTGGAAGAGATAGAACGCTTTGTTGCCGATCAAGCCTCCGGCTTGACCGAGCCGGCCGCGGCCATTCCGGAGCCGAAAGAGCAACTCTCCAGCCGTCTGGTGACGATTTCCTAACCCCTCACGATTTTCCTACCGAACGTGCAGCCATCCGTGCGGAGAAGAACTGCTGCCAGTGAAAGTAGCGGCGCGTCCGACGAATATCTTTTCCGATTTGTGCCTTCAGGGCTTCGGAGGTGGGAAAGGCCCTCTCCTCCCGCAGGCGGTAGAGGAATTGAATGCGCAGACGGTTCTCCTCGCCCTGCGGAGGGTCTTCCAGCAAATAGGTTTCAATGGAAAGAGGATGCGGGCCAAAGGTTGGCTTCGTGCCGACGTTGGTCACCGATTCAAACCTTCGCTCACCGAGCAGGGTGCCGGTTACATAGACGCCGGTTCGAGGAAGCTGCTGTTGCGGCGTGGCCAGGTTAAGCGTGGGCACGGTTAAGCGACGGCCGCGGCCTTCACCCGGCTCGACCAACCCCGCCAACTCATAGGCCCGGCCCAGCAGCCGATTGGCCAGGGAAATTTTCCCTTCATCGAGCAGCGCCCGGACGCGGCTGCTCGAAACCGGCTCGCCCCGCATCATCCGCAGCGGAAGCACGTGAACCGCAAACCCTTCAGTTTCCCCCAACTGTCTGAGCCGATCCACGGTTCCTTGGCGGTTCCGGCCGAAGCAGAAATTCGCGCCCACATGAATCTGCCGCGCCCCTAAAGCCCGAACCAGCGCCTGCTCGACAAATTCCTCCGGAGAGAGCTGCGCCAGGGCGTGGGTGAAGGGAAGAATCCACACGATATCCACGCCCTGCTCGGCAATGAGCCTGAGCTTGAGACTGAGCTGGGTCAACGTCTTAGGCACACGCTCGGGCGCCAGGATTTGAGCTGGATGAGGATCGAACGTCAGCACGACGGCCGGGACGCCCAAGCTCCGGGCCGCTTGCACAACGCTTCCGAACAGCTCCTGATGCGCGCAGTGGACGCCATCAAAGTTGCCGATGGTCACCACGCTCGCCGCAAGTGATTCGGCTGGGGGCAGCGACTGGCGCAGCACTCGCATAGAATGAATTCAAACCTCGACCTTCAGGCCGTCGTAAGCCAACCGCACGTGCGGAGGAAGCAGGGCGTTGGTGCTTTCGTGCCCCATTTCATGCGCAATATGCGTGAACAGGGCTCGCGCCGGCTTTAAGCGCTCGACCAACGCCAGGGATTGGTCCAAACTCGAGTGCGTGGGGTGCGGCTCCCGCCGCAGGGAATCAAGAATCAATAAATCCAAACCTTCCAGCATGGCCAGCGTCGGCTCGGGAATTACGCTGAAATCGGTGACGTAGGCGGCGCGCCGAAACCGGAAACCTAGTACCGGCAACTGACCGTGAACAACAGGCAAGGGCGTCATCCGCTCGCCCCACAGCTCAAAGGGCGCCGCAATCAAGCGCGGTTCAATGCGAAGAATTCCGCCGTAAGGATAGTCGTGGTTGAAGATGTAGGGAAACATTCTCTCCAGATCCCTCATACAGCGCTCGTCGGCATAAAGCGGAATCGGCTGTCGCTGCTTAAAATAATACGGGCGCACGTCGTCCAAGCCGAGCACGTGGTCGGCGTGCGCGTGCGTAAAAACGAGCGCATCCACCCTTTCAATCTGCTCCCGCAAGGCCTGGAAACGAAAATCCGGCGCCGTGTCAATCACGACGACACGGCCCTCGAATTCCAACAGCAGAGAAGGTCGCGTGCGCTTGTCGTGAGAATCCGGAGACAGGCAAACAGGGCAACGGCAGCCAAGAATCGGAACGCCGGTTGAGGTGCCGGTGCCCAGGAAGGTGAGTTTCATCGGCGCTTGGAGAGAAGCCGCTTTTCAACCTCGAGGTAACTGGCTCGCAATTCGTACAGCACCTCGTCGAGCAACCGCATTTCTTCGGCGGTGAGGTTGCCGCGCGTTTTTTTCTGCAGAACCTCCAGCAGATCAATCGTGCGACGGGCGTTGACGGGGTCGGGCGGCATTCGCTCGCCGTCCGGCCCCGGCAGGAGCGACAGTTGATACATGGCCGTCGTGCTTAGGTAGGAAACTAAGGTTTCAAACTCCGGCATGGCTTCCGGAGCAGGTTGGGAGGACGGCGCGGCGGTCGGCTCGGGGCGAGACGCGGGCGGAGGCGTCGAATTCACTGTTTCGGTCTCGGTCCCCAAACGGGTGCCGTCGGCCGCAAAGCCTCGACGATCCACAACCTTAAAGCCCGTTGGCTGGTCATTTTCCTCGGCCATCAGATTCCTCCCGGGTGGTCGCCGCCGTCAGAGTGCAGGTCTCCCGATAATGTGCAAACTTTAGTGTATCAATTTGTTCCAATCGCCACAAGGTTTGAAGCCTGAACGTAGGGCGAAACTGGAACTGCAAGAGAGACGAAGCCGCCTGCGCGAATCTTTCCGTGCGGTCGCGCATCAAATAGGCGAGTGAATGCAAATAAACAGGAGAAAACGGAGTGAATAATATCTATACCGTGCAAGGCCCGGATTGGGAAAGCCTACAAACTTCTTCCGAACCGGTTTTAGTGGATTTTTGGGCAGCTTGGTGCGCGCCCTGCCGAATGCTGGCGCCAACGTTTGGAAAGTTGGCGGAAAAGTTTACTCCCGGCATCCGGTTCGCGAAGCTCGACGTGGATGCACTCCCGGAACTGGCCGCTCGATACAACGTTCGGTCCATTCCAACTTTATTGCTCCTTAAAGGAGGGCAGGAAGTAGAGCGATGGATTGGCGTCCGCTCTTACCAGGAGCTCGAGAAAAAGCTCGCGGCCCACGTCGCCGTTCCCGCCAAGAACTGAGCGCCCGGTCGGTGGCCGCGTTGCGAGCCTGCCGCGGGCGAAGCGCAGCGAGGCTAGCCCTCGAGAGAAGCCGGCCAACCTCTTGGCCGCACGTCATGTTTTTGGTTAAGCTAAACAAACCATGAGCCGATACGTGTTGGCGCTCGATCAAGGGACCACCAGCTCGCGGGCCATTCTTTTTGATCACGAGGGCAACGTGCGCGCCTCGGCCAGCATGGAATTCCGGCAGCATTATCCGCGGCCGGGCTGGGTGGAGCACGATGCCGAAGAGATTTGGCGGTCGCAGATCGCAACGGCGGAAAAGGTTCTGGCCACCGGGCAAGCCTCGGCCGATGACGTTGTGGCCATCGGCATCACCAATCAGCGGGAAACCGTGGTGTTGTGGGATCGGGCCACGGGCAAACCGGTGCATCGCGCTATCGTCTGGCAGTGCCGCCGCACGGCGGAAGCCTGCGACCGCATTCGTCAGCAGGGCTTTGACCGCACGCTCCGCGAAAAGACGGGGCTGGTAACGGACGCCTATTTTTCCGGAACCAAAATCGCCTGGCTGTTGGAGAACGTGCCCGGCCTACGCGAGCGGGCTGAACGCGGCGAACTGGCCGCCGGCACCATAGATTCCTGGCTCATCTGGAACTTGACGGCGGGGCGCGCACATGTCACCGACGTCTCCAACGCCTCGCGCACCATGCTGTTCAACCTCCACACCCTGCAATGGGACGAGGAGATTCTGCGCTACTTTAAGATTCCCCCTTCGCTATTGCCCACGGTCCAGGCCTCGAGCGGCGTGTTGGGCGAGACGCGGCTGTGGGGCAAAAGCATTCCGATTGCCGGCGTCGCCGGCGACCAACAGGCCTCGCTGTTCGGCCATCAGTGCTTTGAGCCGGGCAGCGCCAAGAACACGTATGGCACGGGGCTGTTCCTGTTGATGAATGCCGGGGAGGAAATTCCGCGCTCGGATTCCGGTTTGATTGCCACGGCGGCTTGGCAACGCAACGGCCGAACCGTTTACGCCCTGGAAGGAAGCGTTTTTATAGCTGGCGCGGCCATTCAATGGCTGCGCGACGGGCTGAGGTTGATTGAGAGCGCCGAAGAAAGTGAGGCCCTGGCCCGCACTGTGCCGGACACCGGCGGCGTCTATCTGGTCCCAGCGTTTGTGGGGCTGGGTGCACCGCATTGGGACCCTTATGCACGCGGCGTGGTGGTCGGGTTGACGCGCGGCACCGAGCGCGCCCATCTGGTACGGGCCGCGCTCGAGGCGATGACCTTCCAGACCCGCGAGGTGTTGGAGGCGATGGCCCAAGACGCGGGTCACCCGCCGGAACGCCTGCGCGTGGATGGTGGCGCGGCGCGCAACGATTTCCTCTGCCAGTTTCAGGCCGATATCCTCGGCCTGCCGGTGGAACGCCCTGCCACGACGGAGGCGACGGCGCTCGGCGCAGCCTATTTGGCGGGGTTGGGCGTGGGCTTTTGGAAAGACGAGCGCGAACTGGCCTCGCAGCTTCGCATGGCTCGCCGCTTTGAGCCGCAAATGAGCCCCGCTCGCCGCGACGAACTCTTTGCCGGTTGGCGGCGCGCCGTCGGGCGCGCGAAGGGATGGGCCCATTAACACGCCGAGGAGAAAGGCTTTAAGTTGCCCGCCCCTCGCTCCCATTTTACGCTTTGGATTCCCATGAATAACCCCGAGGTGCAACGATGAAGGTGAGAGACCCGGTTTGCAAGATGGAGATTGATGCGGAAAAGGCCGCGGCCACGAGCGAGTACCAAGGAAAGAAGTTTTATTTTTGCGCGCCCGGCTGTAAGGCGGCCTTTGACAAGGACCCAGCCCGTTACGTCGGGCAATAAGTTGCCAGCCGTTAAATGACGTGAACCGTGACCACTTGTTGGCCGGTTGCGCCGCGAGGGAAGGTGCTCGTGGGACCGCGCCCCTCGATGCGGCCATGGCCGTCAATAGCCCGCAGGCGAATCTTGTACTTTCCCGGCTTGGGGTTCGCCCAAGTGTACTTCCAAAAGGTCCAGACGATCGGGGAAGGATTGCTAAAGATCGTGGTAGGCTCCCACGTCTTGCCATTATCAAAGCTGATCTCGACCGACCGAATGCCATCCAGGTTCCCAATCGCGTAACCGGCGAACTGCAAGTTCTTTCCGCGCAACTTGGCTCCGTCCCGCAGGTCCGTGAAGCGAGCCTGCGCCCAGCGCTCGCAGTTGTCCGACCAGCCGCGCGATTCCCAATAGCCGAGGTAGTGCTTTTTGCGTAACTCAATGCGGGTCACCCACTTGGGCTGCTTCATGCCGAACTTGCCCGGAATAAAAACCCGGGCGGGATACCCGTGAATGGGCGGCAAATCCACGCCGTTCATCTGGTAGGCGATAAAATTCTCTTCGTTCCACAACCGCTCCACGGGTAATCCGGTCGAAAGACCGTCGGCGCCGTAAATGGCCGCAAACCGCGCCTCGCCGAGGGGTTGGGCTTTTTCGAGAAGCGGCTTCAGCGGTGTGCCGGTCCAAACGGCATTGCCAATCGCCGTTCCGCCAATGGGATTGGAGATACATTCCAGGGTGTAAACCTTTTGAATTTTGGGCAGCGCCAGCAGTTCCTGATAATTGAGGGTGAAGGGATGCGCAACCAGGCCGTCAAATTTCAACTGCCATTGGCTGGCGTCCACCATCGGTGTAGGCCCTTTGGAAGTGATGTAGAATTCATCGTTGGGCGTGATGGCCATGAGCGCAGCGCGCGGGCCGTACTTTTCATAGGCCTGAACCGAAATCAAGGGCGGGTCGGTAAGGCCGTTCATCCAGCGGCTGACGGTCAAATATTCAAAGGCTCCGAGGCCGCCGGCGACGGCCCCAATAATGAAAGTTCGGCGCTTCATGGTGCTTATTATGACGCAAGCGAAGGAGGGTCGGTTGCTTTTTTTATGGATGGGCGATGCCGGGCTGAAGCCCATGAACGAATCAACTTCCCGGCGGCGCCGACAATTCTGCGCCCGCTGCGGACAATTGATGTTTGAATTTTTTAGCTCGCCCGACGGACACTTTGGTTTGGTGGACGAGCCTCGAGCGGGGCGGGGCCGTCATGGCTCGGAAGTCGCCTGCCCGTCCTGCGGGGCGCGTTACCGCTTGCTCGATCGAATCAATGCCACGGGGCAGCCCGTCGAGCGAAAGTGAGGCAGGAGCCCAAGGCCCACGTCGGGGCCAAGCACCCGACCCATCATCACAGTGCAACCGATGACCGAAACCACATCCGGAACGAGGACGACATTCGAGCTGGCGCCGGAAACGCTGCGGGCTTATTTGGCAGAAGAGGGCCTGGTGCGCGACGCGCGCCGTTTGCGCATCCGCCCACTGGGCGGCGGGGTTTCGAACGTGGTCCTGCTGATTGAGAGCCAGGAGGCTCGATGGGTCGCCAAGCAGGCGCTTGAAAAATTGCGGGTTCAGGAGGACTGGCGTTCCGACCGAGGCCGCGTCTTTCGCGAGGCGGAAGCCATTCGCCGGCTCGAGCCGAAGCTCGGCAAGGGTCACCTTCCAAAAATCGTCCATATAGCCGCGGCCCAGAGCTTCTTTATCATGACCGCAGCGCCCGCTGACGCCGTGGTGTGGAAAGCATCGCTGCTCGAAGGCCGCGTGGAGATGGCGGTGGCCCGCGAGGCTGGGCTCCTGCTCAGCCGTATGATTCGAATCTCTAGAGCGGACCCGAATTTTAAGAAACGGTTTGAGGATCGCACGGTTTTTGAGCAACTCCGCGTAGATCCTTATTATCGGACGACGGCGTTACGCCACCCCGACGTGAGCGAGGCTCTGAGCGAACTGATCGAAGCCTCGTGGCGGGTGCGAGAAGCGCTGGTCCATGCGGATTACAGCCCCAAAAACATGCTGGTTCGGGAGGGGCAAATCTTCTTGATTGACTTCGAATGCGTTCACTGGGGTGACCCGGCTTTTGACGCGGGGTTTCTGCTCAATCATCTGGTCCTGAAAGCATTCCATCAGCCGCGCTGGATGGGCGACTACTTAGCGGCGGCGCGGCAATTCTGGGCGACGCTAGCCGCGGGGCTGCGGGCGTTGAATCTCCCTAGCTTTGAGCGACGAACCCTCCGCCACCTCGGCGGCTTGATGCTGGCCCGCATTGACGGAAAATCTCCCGTCGAGTACCTTCGGGATGATGCCACGCGCAACCGCGTGCGGCGAGCCGCCAAACGAATTCTCAACGAGCGACCGGAAACATTGGAAGAAGCCCTTGGCATCGTCAGGAGGGAGATAGCCTAGCGCCGGCTTACGTTCCGCAAGGTCATGATTTTTGCGGAGCCGAGGCAACTCCCTCAACTCGAAGGCAACCGCCGCATGGCCCGCATTGCCTACCTCCAGGCGCGAGAAATGCTCGACTCCCGCGGGAATCCGACCGTGGAGGTGGACGTGTTTCTGGAAGATGGGGCGCACGGTCGGGCGATGGTTCCTTCGGGCGCCTCGACCGGCCGGCACGAAGCTTTGGAATTGCGCGACGGCGACTCGATGCGGTACTTGGGCCGAGGCACGCGGAAAGCCGTCCAAAACGTAGTGCGGGAGATCGCGCCGGCGCTGCTCGGGATGGAGGCCAACGATCAGCGGGCCGTGGATCAGATGATGATCGCACTCGATGGTACGCGCTCAAAATCGCGGCTTGGAGCCAACGCCATCCTCGGCGTCTCCATAGCCGTAGCGCGCGCGGCCGCTCAATCGGTGCGCGTTCCGCTTTATCGGGCCCTGGGGGGACAGAAGGCGCAGCGGTTGCCTGCGCCGATGGTCAACATTCTGAGCGGTGGCGTGCATGGCGACGGTAATTTCGATCTGCAAGACTTCATGGTGATTCCGCTCCGCGCCCGCCGCTTTGCGGAGGCGTTGGAGGACGCCGTGGCAGTCTATCGCTCGATGAAGGGCGTGCTTCAGAAGCACGGCATGGACTCGGCGGGCGTCGCTGATGAAGGCGGCTACGCTCCGCGCCTCGCCTCAAACGAAGCGGGGTTTGACCTGATGGCCGAAGCCATCGAGCACGCAGGATTGGAACCAGGTGGAGAGGCCGCCATTGCGGTGGATGTGGCGGCCAGCCAATTTTATGAAAATGGAAGCTACTCGCTGGCGGCGGAGGGGAAGCGCTTCCAAACCGAAGAATGGATTGAGCGGCTGGAAGGCTGGGTTCGTCGCTACCCCGTGACGTGTATCGAGGATGGTCTGGCCGAAGAAGATTGGGAAGGTTGGCGCCGGCTCACCTCGCGCCTGGGCGAACAGTGCCGGTTGGTGGGCGACGATCTTTTTGTGACGCAAGCGGACCGATTGCTGCGAGGCGTTGCCGAGGGCGCGGCGAACGCCATTTTGGTCAAGATGAATCAAGTGGGCACGTTGACGGAAACTCTGGACGTGGTGCGCCTGGCTGAGATGCACGGTTATGCAACTGTGGTCAGCGCGCGGTCGGGCGAAACCGAAGATGACACCCTCGCCGACTTGGCGGTTGCAACGGGGGCTCCTTTCATCAAGATTGGCTCCATTACTCGCTCCGAGAGGCTTGCGAAGTATAATCGCTTGCTTCGCATCGAAGAGGAACTAGGCCCACAGGCCGCCTACGCCTTGCCGTAAAAGCGGCCCAGGATTCCCATCGAACATCCTGATAAAATGGAGTTCCGCGGCACCCCTCGCGAGGGGCGGAGGTCAAGGGGAGAACCTCGCGGGGCGTTTTGCATCGAATACCCAGAGAGGCATGGGCGGGATAGATGGCCAACGGTCACAACCAAGGGGAGGGCAAGAGGACTTTGCGGGGAACCGAGCGATTCCGAAGGGCTGTCTGCATGTTTTCTTTCACGTTGGCCGTTTGGCCATTGAGCCGAGCGCTTGCCTACCAGCGACCAAACTTTACGCCGGGATTTAACTTATTCTCGCCGCCGGAGGATGTGGCCGTCGGACACAAAGCCTCTGCTCAGATGGATCACAGCCTGCCGCTGGTTCAGGACCCCGTCGTTGTCCAATACATCAACTCACTGGGGAAATATTTATCTCAATTTGCGCCCAACCAAAAGACGTTTAAGTATCCGTGGACGTTCCATGTGGTGAACAGCGATGCCATCAACGCGTTTGCCTTGCCCGGCGGGTACATCTACGTCAATCGGGGCGCGATTGTGGCGGCCCAAGATGAGGCCGAACTGGCCGGCGTCCTCGCCCACGAAGAAGGGCATGTGGTCATGCGCCACGGCACCCACGAAGCCTCAGAAAGGCTTTTGGCCGACATGCCACTGGAAATTCTGGCCGGTTACTTGGGACAAAACAGCAGCCTGTTGGGGCAACTCACCGAACTCGGAATCGGGTTGGGGGTCAACTCACTTTTCCTTAAAAATTCGCGTGATGTGGAAACGCAAGCGGATCGAGTAGGCACTTATATCCTTTACCGATCCGGCTACGATCCCTACGCCATGGCACAGTTTTTCAAAATCATTCAGGAGAAGTATCCCGAGCGAACCCTTGAATTTTTTTCAGATCACCCCGATCCAGGAAATCGCATTGAGGCCGTAGATGAAGAGGTTCCTGAGCTCGGGCCGGCGAAGGCGTGGAAAACGGACAGCCCGGAGTTCGAAGCGATCAAGCAACGCTTGCTGGCCATGCCCCCGCCGCCCAAGTCCCAGGGCGCTCACGGAGGAGCGGGCGCGGCTTTGCCTCCGGGAGGCAACCGCCCCATCCTGACCAATTTGCGCGAGGAGAAGAACTGATGAGCGATCTTGTGGTGCAAGTCCGGTCAAAGAAAAAAATGAGCGAAGTGGCGCGCGATCTTGAGGCGGCCGCGCAGCGCAACAAGTTTGGCGTGCTGGGCGTGCATGATTTGAAGGCCAAGATGGTGGAGAAAGGCGTGGAATTCAACCGCGACTGCTTGATCTTTGAGGTGTGCAATCCTCAACAAGCCAAGCGGGTGCTGGAAGCGAACACGGAGATTTCCACGGCTTTGCCATGCCGCATCGCAGTGTACGAGGAAAGCGACGGTGTGACCTTGGCCACGTTGCGACCTTCGGCTCTGTTGGGAATGTTTAATGCGGCTAATTTGGCCCCGGTGGCCCAAGAGGTGGAAACGACCATCCTCCGCATCATGGACGAGGCGGCGCGCTAGCCACGAGTTCAGGATCACCCCCATGCCTCCTCAAGGACAAACCGAATCGAAACCCTTCACGCTCGGCGAGTTTATCCGGCTCTTGCCGGAGCTGCTGAAGGCTTACGTGATCGGATGGTTGCTCATCTTTGCTGATTTTTTTAGGAGAGCTGGGCGCCACGCACGTTGACGAGCTTTTCCAAAACCGGCGAGAGGGTCAGAGTCACGACGGCAGGTTGCCGGTCCGGATCAAAATGGGAAGGGACGCTGGTCGAAAGTCAAGGGTGCGAGAATGCCTCGCGCGCTGGTTCGGCAGACTATCCGCGGCTCGGAGAGCGGGCGCGTCCGGGGGGCGCGCCGGTTACTCGGGGAGAGCACCCTTGGGAATCTTCTGCCGGACGTGCTCGGCGGCCGCCGCTTCCCCGGCTGCCTGAAGCGCTTGCGCCTCCGCCTGGTAAGCCTGCCAATAATGCGGTGCAACGACTCGCGCAGCGTGAAATTGTGCGGCAGCCTGGCGGTAGTGCCCCAGTTTCATCAGGCAAGTTCCGTAGTAGAACCGTCCTCCCAAGTCTTGAGGATTGCATTTCACGGCTTGCGCAAAATACTTGGAGGCCTCCGCATAATTCCCATCCGGGAAATAGACGGCCCCTAGAGCGTCATATCCCTGGTAGCTAGTGGGGGCCACCTGGATGACCTTTTTGAAGTCACGAATGGCTTGTTGGCGATGCCCCATTCTCAGGGCGATGCGTCCCAGGGCCAGATAGTAATCGTGAGCCAAGCCGAGCGGCCAAGTACTCTCTTGATTGAGCCTCCATGCGGTTTTGTATTCTTGAAGCGCCGCCTGCAAATTGCCCTCTCGATATTCAAAGTCTAAACCGAGCGCCATGTAAAGCAAGGGCGACTTGGGCGCCTGGCGGAGGGAGTAGTCAATGAGCTTGTCATTGCTGTCCCATTGCGGAATATAGCCCATCGTCTCCACGGTGAAGGCAACCGCGGCAACAGCCAAAGCCGCCACGCCCACGGTCTGGAATTCCAACCGGCGAGTGTGAGCGGGCAGCCATTCGAGCGCGATCCAAGCGACCGCCAAGCATGGCCCAATGGAGGGAAGATAATTAAATCGGTCCGCGAGTTGTGGGAAGCTCAGTTGTCGGATGTCCAGCACCGGAAGTATGCAGATTGGCCACCACAGCATCAAAAAGCTGAGACGCGGCTCCCACCGGCGGATCCAGAGCGCGCTTAAGATGACCGCCAGGGTCGCACACGGCCACGGCGAAACCAAGCTAGCTTTCAAGTTGAACATCCGATACACGGTCAGGTGGTTGGGCCAAACCAACAGGCGGGCGTTATCGCCCAACAAACCCAAGGCCGCTTCCAGAACCACGCGGTCAGGATGCCAGAAGTGGTGACTCATGCTGAAGTAGCCGAGCGCGAGGCGCCGGGCGCCCATATAAAGCGCCACGGCAGCTACGTAAGCCATCCAGCGAAGGCCCCGGCGGAGCCACGAGTCTTTCCGGCCCAGGCAGAACCACCAGGCCAGCAACAACAATGGATAAGTGAGCGCCATCTCTTTGAACAGCAACGCGATGAGCAAGGCCAAGGCCGACCACAGCGTGAGGCGAACGTCGTGGGAGCGTTCCCGTTCGGCGCGAAGAAAAAGAAGAAACGAAATGACGCAGAAAAGGCCGCAGCCAAGATCCGGCAGACAAGAAATCCAGGCTACCGTCTCGACGTGAATGGGATGGAGCGCCCACACTAAGGCTCCGGCCCACGCCACCGTCGCGTTAAGCTGGAGGCGAAGCGCCAAACGATAAATCAGGACCACCGTGGCGGCATAAATCAGCAGGTTGAGCAGATGAAAAGGAACCGGATTCGGGCCCACCAGGCGATAAAGAATCCAGTAACAGACGAACTGCAGCGGACGATAAAAGTTAGTCGCCGCTCCGTTAAATGACCATACGGAGCCGAAGAAAATCTTTTTCCAAAGATGCGGATTAACAATGAACGGATTCTGGATAATCTGAGGATTGTCGTCATAGACAAAATCGTTGGCGAGGGTGCCGGAAAAAACCACCAGCGTCACGGCAACGAGCAATCCTTGGGCCGCCACGGGATTTCGCTCGAGCCAGGAAGCGCATTGCTGGGACCATCGGCGTGGCTTGGAGAGCATTACCGCTGGGTCGCGCAGCTCAGAATCCAAGTGGAAACTCCTTTATCCTCGCCCTATTATACAAGACCGGCAATCCGCAGCCCTCACGGTATGCGCCGTGGGATGCCGCTGTCAGATGGCCTTCGTCTGCCAGCGTGCCACGTTCGCCTCAAAAGATGTGCAAGTGAAGGGTCAAGTACTTCTTCGGGTGCTTGCGGAAAATGGTCATGAAATCCCGAAAGGATTTCATTCCCGCGCTGGCATTGTTGTAAAGCGTGGGGTCGGTGGAGAGCTTGCCGAGCGTCCCCTCACCCTTATCAATCCGAGTGGCGATCACATCAACCTTTTGTACGGTGTCGTTAACATGGTCATAAAGTTGGGGGTCGGTAGCCAGCTTGCCCAGCGTTCCCTTGCCGCTATTGATGTTGGTCATCAGGACGCTGGCTTGGCTTGAAACTTTCTTGAGGTTGTTATAGAGCGACGGGTCGTTGATGAATTTGGCCATGCTGCCGTTCCCATGCTGGATCTGATTCACCACGTCGTTCAGGTGATTGACGGTCGTATTGATGCGAGCATAGAGCGTATCATCGGTGAGCAGCTTGCCGAGCGTCCCGTGACCCTTCTTGACGTTGGTCAGAATGCCTTGCGCTTCGGCCACCGTGTCGCTCATGCGGTTATAGAGAGTCGGGTCATTGATGAACTTACCGATCGTGCCTTTGCCCGATTGAATGGAAGCCGTGATTTGGTTGATTTTGTCGGTCAACATGCGAAGATTGGCAATCACGTCATTGGCATTGCGAACGACTTGCTTCATGCCGGGCACGACATGCCCCCGGACCGTGCCACCATTTTTGAGCACGGGATAGCCCGGCTCGCCCCGGGTGATGTTGACGTAAGTTTCGCCCAGCAGCCCGACGGTTTCGAGCGAGGCTCGAGAGTCGGTGTGAATTTGACTCTGAAAGGAGCGTGCCACGCGCATATCAATCTCCACGGCACGATTCGGATCTTCGTAAGGCGAGATGGCGATCCGATACACGTTGCCCACGGCAATGCCCGCCAGCCGCACCTGGGCGCCGATGCGCACGTCCCCGGCGCTGGGCAGGAAGGTCTTGAGCGTGTAATGGCGCGTCAGAAATCCCACTTGGCCGCTGATGAAGAAAATCCCCACCGCCAAGATGATCAGGCTGATGATCACCATCGCTCCGACTCGCAGTTGAGCCCAGGTAATTTGTTTACGTTGTGGCATAACTCCTCCGTTAGCGAACTAAAATCTTCCTCCATCTTCTAATTTAACTCCGAACTCGTCACATCTCACCCCGCTTGCCAACTCCATGACCCGCGCCGTAGCAACTGTCTGGGGCGCCTCCGGCAATCTTCGATCAAAAGACTGCTCGCGCACCGACATCGAAGCTGCGAGGCGCCCCGATAGCCGTGCCTGAAAACAGGCTGGCAAAATTGATGACGTTGAGGTGATTCGTGAGGTTGGTGCATTGAACCTGAATCCAGAAAGCACTATTTTCTTTGCCGTACAACTTCAGCCCGGCTCCGGCATCGAGCGAAAAGGAGGGCCGAACGCGTCCCCTCGGAAAGTCCACGTGACTCAAGACCTCCGAGCCGTATTGCGAAAGCAGGAAGGCGCGGGAGGTATCACCGCTATCCAATTCCACCGGTAAGCCGCTGCCATACGAGCTTCCCATCGCCAGCCACAGCGACCTCGTCGCCGCCCAGCGAAGGCTGGCGTGCGCCGTGTTCCGCTGATCCTGAGAAATCCAGAATCGTTCATTCTGGGCCGCGTTGGCCAGAGCTTCTGCTCCGATTAAAAGGCCGCCGGTCACCGGACCTTGGCCGACAGCCAACTGATTCGCGTAGCTCACGGTTCCGGAGAACCTTCCCCAATTCGGAAAGGCCAATTGCCCCTCCACGCCTCGAATCCACGCACGCGCATCGGCAATCGGGAAGCTCACGCCGGTATTGAGCAACGTGTCGTCGTCGGAGAAATTTCGGAAGTCACGCTCAAACACATTCGCCGTGAGGCTGACCCGCCCTAGGAATCCTTTCGTGAAACCCGCTTCATAATAGTTGGCTCGAGCCGGCTGAACGGGCAGACGCTGCACCAGCGGGCTGACGCGCTCCAGTTGCGGCGAGCTTGCCAGGAGCAGGTTTTCAAGAGCCGGTGTCTGGAAGACCCGGTCGTAGGCAAAGTGAACTACGAGGTCATGGCGCGAGAAGGCGTGCGAAATCGCAACCCGCGGGCTCCATGCCGATTGTCTGGCGACAAAGTGATAGTCGTCATATCGCATCCCCAGCCCCAGGTTCCAATGCGCCCCATGAATATTCTCCTGAACAAAAGCAGCCGGCTCGATGTCGGTGGCACGGTCGGCAAAGCGGAAGCGCAGGGCCGTTCCAGCGTCGAAGAGCGAAGGGTTGGTAATCTGATATTGGAGCGCTTCGTGAACGGGCGTGAAAAAGGCGTCGGCGCCGATCTGCCAGTCCTGATGATGATCAGCTCCCGCGAGGCTCAGTCGCCCATAACCTCGACGGAAACCGCGCTGCTGGCTGACAATGACAGGGGTGGAGAAACGATTCGACTCCAGGTGAAAGGATTCCGTCGTCAAACTGCCAACCGCCGTCAAGAGCAGGGTAGGAGAAAGAACCTGTTCGTAGGTGGCCACTCCGTCGGTTTCAGTGTCGGCGGCCTGCTGGCGTTGGCCGGCCTGCTGCTGCACGAGCTCGTTTGGAACCTCATAGCGAACTTCCGCGCGGCGGAGGAAAAAGTGCAGGCGGGCGTTATCGCTGAGGTCTCGGGCGTAGTCGGCCGCTAGGCCTCCGGTCGAGCCGTGGTTGGTGTAGTTGGCAAGGACGGGGGGATCGAGATAGCGATCGGTTGTGCCCACGTTGCCATTGAACTGCCACTGGTTGCGGCCGCGATCGTAGCCCACGGTTCCCTCGGCAGTAGAAGTCGCGAAGCTCCCCGCTTCGGCTGCGCCGCTCCAATGGAATCCGGGGGAAAAATTTCTGCGGGTTGTAATTTCCACGACCCCGCCTAACTTGCGGCCATACTCGGCCGGAAACCCGGCGGTCAGCACGCGGATCGACTGAACGTCACCGCCTGCAAGCGGCGGAGCAAAGGCCGGCGACCGGTTTTCAGTAAAGGGTACACCGTTAATGACATATTGCACGTCGTACTCCGAGCCGCGCGGATGGAGGACGCCATTGGCCTCATACAGCCAGCCGGGCTGGGAGTCCACCGCGTCTGAAATACCCCGACCCATCTGAGCCGGCAAACGTGTTTGCAGGGTTTTAGAGCCGATCGTGTAAACGGTTCCGAGTCGGTCCGGATCAATCAGGGTGGCCGAGGACGTCACCCGCACGTGGCTTTTGACGGGCTTAAGCCGCAACGTGATGGAGACTCTCAGAGGAATGGATGAGCGTACCTCGACCACCCGTGCGGCCGGGGCGAATCCGCTGTGCATCACCCGCACCCGATAAAGGCCGTAAGGCAGGCCGCGCGCCACGAACCGCCCTGCCTTATCGGTGTTGAACCGCTGCTGAAGCTGATTCACCCTGCTACCCAACTCTACCGTGGCACGCAACGGTTGACCCTGCGGGTCACGGACGCGGATGCGAATCGTTCCCCGCTGTGTCTGAGCAGGTGCGGCGAGTGCCACGACCAGGAAAACCAGCAGAGTTTTCGCGGCCATCGCCGCCGAACGACAGGGATATGAGGCCAGACGACGCTCGGCGCCGCCAGCAGGACCCTGCAGCCGTCCGACCTTCGCCCGTTGCTTCTGGGCGGTCATGTTGATGACCGTAGCCATTGCTCTAAGTTTCGTTCCGGTGACCGCTCGGCCCTCCCAGACCACCTGAATTCTGCCATGTTTCCGAGGATCTCCTGCAATAGCGGGGACTAAAGGGGCTTATCGAATAAACCTGTGCAAGTAGGAGTCGCCCGATTCAATTAGCTCCTTGGCCGTTCCAAAAAAATGGACGCTTCCTTCCCGCAGCACCAAGAACCTGGCCAACGCGGGTCCCCCAGCCTTGGAACCGTTCGGAGGGACCAACGATTGGCTTTGAGCGGAAAAACGGAAGTTGGCAAGGAAAAAGGCGTCCTGCAAGCGATGCGTGACCACGACCGAACTAACCTGCTCGGTGTCGCGCAACTTCATAATCAGAAGGTTGATGGTATGCGCGGTGACCGGATCCAATCCTCCAGTCGGCGAGTCGTAGAGCATAACGGTCGGTTCGCTAATGATGGCACGCGCAATCGAAACCCGCCGTCGCATGCCACCGGAAAGCTCGGCGGGCATCTTATCCACGGCGGATTCCATCTCTACAAAGCGCAGAACCTCCAGGACTCGGCGACGAATCTCTTCCTCGTCGCGCAGCCCCTCCTCGCGCAGGCGGTAGGCGACGTTTTCATAGACGGAGAGCGAATCAAACAGCGCACCTTCCTGGAAAACAATGCCCATGCGCTGGCGAGCAGGACGGAGTTGGGCTTCCGTCAGTTGGGTGATGTCTTGCCCATCAATCAGAATGCGCCCTTCGTCGGGTCGGAGCAAACCCAGGATGGTCTTCAGCATGACGGATTTGCCGGAGCCTGTGGCTCCGAGCAGAACCAACGTCTCACCGTGCATCACCTTGCACGAAACATCGGCCAAGGCGGGTTTGTCTTCAAAGGAGAGCCAGACGTGCTCGAGTTCAATAGCAGGTCTTGCATTCATCGCTCATCTCGATTAGCCGCGTTGCCCAACGCTATTGGCCTTTCAAGCCCGTCGCAGGCAAAATGCCGGAGGCCCCGCCGAGATGTTTGCTCCGGCGGAAGGTTTACCAATGCACACCGGGAACTTCAGCATCCTTGCAAGGGGCCAACCGCATGGGCCGTCTCGTCAGAAGAAGTGAATGCCGACCATGAGCTTGGTGATGAAGAAATCCACCACCAAAATAAGGACGGAGGCCACGACCACAGCTTGCGTAGTGGATCGGCCCACGCCCTCGGTGCCACCGCGCGTCTTTAGGCCGAAATAGCATCCGACCAACGCCACAATCACCGCAAAGAAGAACGGCTTCAAAAGCCCCTGCGTGACATCCTGAAAATCAAGCGCCTCATAGGCGTTGGTCCAGTATTCCACCGAGGTGAGGTGGGCCGTGGAGACGCTGACAAAGAATCCGCCCAACATGCCGCAGAAATCCGCCAACACGGTCAGCGCCGGCAGCGTCGCCAAGGTGGCGTAAAGGCGCGGCGCCACGAGCTTGCGCAAGGGGTCGGTGCCGAGCGCGCGCATGGCGTCAATCTGCTCACTCACCAGCATGGAGCCAATTTCAGAGGCAATGCCGGAACTGTTCCGTCCCGCCACCATCAGCGCCGTCAGCACCGGGCCCAATTCCCGGACCACAGAAATCGAAACTACTTCGCCTAAAAACGCCACGGAACCGAAGGTGCTCAGGGTGCGATAGCTTTGCAGCGCCAGAACCCCTCCCGTAAAGAATCCCGTCAGCAGGACGATGGGCAATGAGCCCACCCCAATCACATCCATTTGAATCAGGGTGTCGGTCAAATAACGAGGGGGAGCAAGAATGCTCGCGATGGAGTTCAGAAACAGGTAGGTAAAGTCCTGCACCGCCAGGACCTTGCGCTTCAAGTAGCCGTCAATCGAAAGTTCAGCCATCAGTCCACGGGCGTTCGACGCTCAAGGGCCGTCTCTTTCGCAATGTATCGGTTTACCCGCGGCCCGTCAAGCGATGCTTCAGGGGTCGAAGCAGAACGATGCCCCGTTGGACAAACCGGCTGACGGCGCATTCATCTCTTGAGGCCGCGCCGACGCAGCCAGTTGACGAGCAGGATGGGCCAAATTGCCGAGCACCCGTTTTCATAAGTGCGGGTTGGATTGGGGGTTCGCATGTGGTAAGTGCCGTTGCGGAAGGGTTCGGCGACGGCTATCATAAAATGTTCATGGCAGACAAAAAGGACACCCAAGCGGATTTTGTCATCATCGGCGGGGGAATAGCCGGAATCCGCGCCGCTATTGAATTGGCCGCCGTGGGACGCGTGCTGGTTCTCACCAAAGGAGACGTAGCCGAATCGAATACCCAGCAGGCGCAGGGAGGGATCGCTGCGGCGCTCGCCGATGACGATGAGGTCGCGCTGCACTACCAGGACACGCTCCGGGCGGGCGATGGTCTGTGCTGCGAGCAAGCAGTCCAGATGCTGGTGGAGCAAGGCCCGCAAGAAATCCGACGGCTCATCCAGTGGGGGATGAAATTCGATCGAGACGGGAACAAGTTGGCATTTACCCGCGAGGGCGCGCACAGCCGATCCCGCGTGTTGCACGCGCATGGCGACTCGACGGGAGCGCAAACGATGCGGGCCCTTTTGGCTAAAGCCCAGCGTCTGCCAAATCTTGAAATCCGATCTCATGCGTTTGCCTTGAACCTTCTGAAGGAAGGTGAACGCGTGAGCGGCGTGCTCTACCTGAACGAAGCAACGGGAGCCGTTCAGCACTTGTCGGCACGGTCTGTTCTGTTGGCCACGGGGGGACTTGGCCAAGTATATCAAGAGACGACCAACCCTTCGGTGGCTACCGGCGACGGCGTCGCGCTGGCCTATCGTGCCGGCGCATTGCTGAGCGACCTGGAGTTTATCCAGTTTCACCCGACGGCCCTGTTTGCGCGCGGAGCGCCACGCTTTCTGCTCTCCGAGGCTTTGCGGGGTGAGGGAGGCATCCTGCGCAACATTCTTCTGGAACGCTTCATGCCCCGCTATCACGAAGCGGGCGAGTTAGCCCCACGTGACATCGTCTCCCGCAGCATCGTGATGGAAATGCAAAGGACCCGAAGCGATTTTGTGTATCTCGACCTCACAGCCTTGGACGCGGAACATCTCAAGCAACGCTTCCCGACCATCTATGCAACTTGTCTCCACTACAACTTGGATATTACCCAAGACCTCGTCCCGGTTCGGCCAGCCGCACATTACTCCATGGGCGGTGTCGCCACCGACTTGGAGGGAGCGACGTCGGTGGCGGGACTTTACGCGGCGGGCGAAGTGGCGGCGACGGGCGTCCACGGCGCCAATCGGCTGGCGAGCAATTCTTTGTTGGAAGGATTGGTCTTCGGCGCGCGAGCCGCCGTCGCCATGACTCGGTCACATGGTCCCGCCAAAATTCCTCCCGCCCTCCCGCATTTTCCAGTCGAAACCAGGACGGAAGCGGCTCCCGGAGAAGCCAATGGTCCTACAACCCTTCCGCCGGAAAAGCTCATTGAAGAAGTGCGGTCCATCCTCTGGAATAAAGCCGGCATTTTGCGAAACGCGAAGGAATTGGGCGAGGCCCAACGACGCCTTGCCACCCTTAGTCTCGGGCCGGAAATTCCGTTTCACCGCCGCGACCATGAGGCGGAAAACATTCTGACCGTGGGCCGGCTGATTGTACGTTGCGCCCTGGCACGACAAGAAAGTCGCGGCGCGCATTATCGCACCGACGCTCCCCTCAAAGACGAGACTCGGCCTCCTGCGCATTCCTTCGTTCGTAAGGGCAGTCCGATTTTCTTCGCTCCCGCGCTTGCCGAGCTTGCGAAAAGCATCCAGCCCACCCCGCGGCGTAACTGACCTCACCCGAATTTCGGCTCCGGCGTTCAACTGCGCACCGTCAGAGCCAATTCCAGCTTTATGGGGCGGAGCGGGGCGAGTGTTGAATTTCATCCAGGGTCGCGAGTACCACGCGCCCCACGATGGTCAGGCTTGCCGGGCTGCAATGCTGAACGGTATCCTGAGCCGTGTGCCAGTAACCGCCGAACGGGCTGCTCCCCGGCCCATAATCCAGTCCAATGATGTCAATGGCAGAGACACCGGCGTTGATGAAGGGAATGTGGTCGTCGTCAATCGCGGTGAGTGTCTTTTGGAAGTAGCGCTGATAGCCGAGCCGGTCCGCCGTCTGGAAAACCAGCTTGTTCAACCAGGCGGTCGAGTTCGCATCCTGTTGAACCACCAGGTGAGTTCCAGCGACCATGTCCACCAAAATCATCGCATGAATCCGGTCCAGTTTGCCGTCGGCGGTCAGACGGGCGACCAACTGCCGGCTGCCGTAAAGGCTGTCGGTGGAGGTCCAATGGCGGACGGCTTCTTCGCCGTCGAAAAAAACCAGCCAATAGGTGAAGTGATGTTTCTGACGGGGCAGAATGCGCGCCAACTCTAATAAAAAGGCTGCGCTCGAGCCACCATCGTTGGCTCCCACAAAACGGAATTTGGAAAAGCGTTTGGTGTCATAATGGCCGGCAATCATGAGGACTTTACGGCTTGAGCCCGGCAGCTTCGCAATCAGATTGACCATCCGAATCGGCCCAATGGGAGTGTCTGCCGTAAAAGCATCCCGCTCGACGGACCATCCTGATTGCTTCAGTTGGCCGATAATCCAATGCCGCGCCGCCGCGAGCGCCCTGGAGCCCGCTGGCCGCTGGCCGAAATCTACCAGTTTCTCCAGGTATGAAAAAGCGCGGCTCCCGTTAAAAGCGTAGGGATCGGCGGCCCGCGAGCGCGCTGCGACAGCCACCAGCATCAACACCGCGCTTGCCAGCACGCTCAGCCGATGATGCCGCTGCGCCTTACGTCTCTTCATGCTTCGGCTTTCGTTTGCGCAGGTACACTAACCAGGAAAGGCCAATACTCAGAACGTAGAGTCCAACCAGCGGAATCCAGACGACGAAGATCGAGGCCATGTCGTTGCTGGGCACGATGGCCGCGGCCGCAACGGCCGTCAGCAGGATGGCGTAACGGATATTCCGCAGCAGAAATTTGGGGGTCACGATGCCAAAAAATGAGAGAATCATCACCACAACGGGAAGTTCAAATACCAGGCCGACGGCGACCATAATAGAAAAAGCTAAATTCCAATACTCGTTGATCTCCACCACGGGCTGGAACTCTTTGCCAAATCCTACCAAGAAGTAAAGAGCTTTGGGCAACGCCAGTTTGTAAGCAAACAGCCCACCGGCAATAAACAAGCTGCTGGTGAGCAAGATGAAAGGCCACACATAGCGTTTCTCATGCCGATACAGCCCGGGCGAAATAAACAGCCACAATTGCCACAACACGTAGGGCGAAGCTAGGAAAAGTCCGGCGATCAGGGAGATTTTGATCGAGAGGTTGAAAGGATCCACCGGGTTCAGATAAGCCAATTTGGGAGACAGATGCAGGGCAAGCAGCGTGCTCGTCAGAGGCTGCGCCAAAAAGTTGTAGATCGCATCGTGGAAATAGAAACACGCGCCGCTGGTAATGAGGATGGCGATGACGCTGCGGAGAAGCCGCTGCCGCAGTTCCTCGAGGTGCTCGAGGAAGGACATTTGTTTGCCGTTCAGCTCGTCATCCTCGGGATCGCGGTTCGGCCTCTTCGTGGGAGGGTTCGGAATAATCGTAGCCATGATCGAGGGGCGGCTCGACCTCGGTTTCTGCTTCGGTTTCGGAGGGCAGTTCGTGGGGCTGGTCTAAATTCCGTATTTCTTCTTCCAGCGAATTTTTTAATTCGTCGGAGGCCCGACGCAACTGCCCCAGGCTTTTACCGAGGGTTCGCGCGATTTCCGGCAGCTTTTCAGGGCCGAACAAGAGAAAGGCGATGAAAAGAATGAAACCGATCTCGAAGAACCCACCGCTGAACAAGCTGTGCCTCTCCCTCAAATCATAGGTGAGCAAGCGACGACTGTCAAGTGAGCGTACTCGTCCAGTAGATTAGTGACACAGGAGGTCCTTTCTTTGAGATGAGGATTGAGCGAGAAACTCCAGGGGGGTGAGGTAGCCGAGGGCTTGGTGAGGGCGGACGGTGTTGTAGATTCGTTCCCA
>JAKCCV010000020.1 GCA_021838785.1 Acidobacteriota bacterium
CCGCTTCCTTCAGGACTCCAATGATCTGCTCCTCCGTAAATCGGCTCGACTTCATTCTGTCCTCCTTGGGCTTTTATACCCTGGAGAACTCACATTTCAACTGGTACAGTTTTCGGGGGGCAGGTCACCGGGACCATCAACGCCGGGATCAAGACCAGCAGTGGCGCCGGCAATGTGTTCGTCATCAGGCCGTCAGCAGTCATCGGACTGTTGACGGACGTAAGCTTGCAGAAGAACTCGACGCTTGACATCGGAACGAGCACGGCGTATGCGGGCGTGGACTTCAGCGTCATGGTTAACCCGCTCTCCGGCCAGTCCGCTCCGACCGTCACCCCGGACTATCCCATCACTTACGCTGCGCGCTTTATCGAAATCAGCTCCAATCTGTTCGACGTGCTCGGCAGCACCTGCACAACGGTGGGAACGAACTCGTTGGGAGGGACCGTCACCGCCCAAGGCTGCTACATCACCTTTGACGAGAGCACCGTCTCCGCCCATAGCTTCGACTGGATCGCCTCGAACCTCTCATCCGGCGATTACGGCGTCGCGGCCAACTGGCAGGCTTCTCTCGGGAACTCGGGGATCAGCGAATCACTTACGTGCGTTGGACCCGTTAACCTCACGGTTGAACAAAATAAGGTGTTCAGCTTCAACACGATCAACTAACAGCTAGCTTCGCAAACAGTGAGTCAGGCCTCGAGCCCTTTCGGTTTGAGGCCTGACAGCAGAGTAGCGCCCGCCCTCAGGCGGGCAATCATTTTGTGGTGACCTAAAGGTCGGGGCTACAGGTGCGCTTTCTATCGCGGTTGAGGTATCACTACGGCACGGAGGAAGTGCGGATGCCTTTGCGGTTACGGCGTTTTCTGTTTTGCGCTTTGGCCATGCTGTTTTGCGCTCGATTTTCCGCCGGGGCGGACGTCGCCTCGGCTGAGCACGCCTTTAATCGGAAAGACTACGCCGCGGCGCTCAAAGAACTCCGGCCCTTGGCGAAGCAGGGCAACGCGACGGCTCAGGTCCTCCTTGCCAGGATGTACATGATGGGCTACGGAGTTCTCAAAGACCCCGGCCAGGCGCACAAATGGCTCAAGTTGGCCGCCGCACAGGGCAACCCTGACGCCGAATTCCTGCTCGGCGCTCCCAGCATCCTGCGCCACGTGAAAATTGACCAGGGTTTGAAGCTTCTGCGGCTTTCCGCCGACCAAGGCAACCAGGACGCTCAGTTGCTGCTGGGCGAAACCTACCTGCAAGGGATTCGGGGAGCGGTTGAGCGCGACCCGGTGAAGGCCGAAATGTGGCTGTGGCTGGCGGCCAAGAACAATCTGCCGTTCTACAAGCTTCAACTCGAAGACGCCGAGCAGCAAATGACCCCGGCGCAGATCGCCCGGGGCAAGGCGCTCGCCGCAGCGTGGAAGCCGCAACACGGGCTGAGGCCTGGCAGCAAACCCAAGCCCGAAGTGAAGCTGCAAAACGGCGCACGCCCCGCCAGCAACTAAAGATACCGAGTCACGGGGAATTTGGCGACGCTCAGGCGTCCGACCAGATCGTAGTTGCTAGGATATGCCGCCACGAGAATGGCGCTGCTTTCCAAAGCCCTCCGTCGGACATCGCGCTCAGGATGCCCCGGCGGGACGTCCAACCCGTCGCGCGCCCTCAAACCGCAGAAAGAAGGTATGCTGAAGAAATGAAAAAGCGATACGTTCGGACCGCCTGCTGCTCAGTCCTGCTGCTGGCTTCCTCGGCGTGGGGACTGGCGCGAAGCAGTTCCCGCAACCAAGGCGCGGCCTGTTCCGCGCCCAGCGCGGTTGGCAAGACGGTTGGCGACTCGCCGATTGCCATCGTCGAAGGCCAGCCTGTTTACAAGAGCGATCTGACCGGCCCGGCGGCCGCGCAGATGCTTCAGATTCGCCAGCAAGAGTACAAGATCGAAAGCGCGGCTCTAGACGCGCTGATCGACCAGAAGGTGGTCGAGGCGGAGGCGAAGAAGCAGGGAATGACCGTCCAGCAGCTTTACCAAAAAGAAGTGGACTCGAAAGTCCCCGACCCCTCCGACGCGGAGGCCAAAGGCTATTATCTTGCCGTCAAAGGCCAGACTACGCTTCCGTTCAGCGCCGTCGAGCCGCAGATCAAGCGCCTCATCAAGAACGCCGAAATCCAGCGGGCTCGGGAGAAATACGCCGAGGCCCTGCGTGCCCGGGCCAACGTCATCGTTTATCTTCAGCCGCCGACGGTCGAAACGGGCAAGAACGATCCGGCGCGCGTCGAAGGCAATCCCAAAGCCCCCATTACCATTGTCGAGTTCGGCGATTTCGAGTGCCCTTTCTGCGGCCGCGTCGAGCCGACGCTGATGGACCTATTGAAGAAGTACAAAGGGCAAGTGAAGCTGGCTTTCCGTGACTTCCCACTTTCAACGATTCATCCCTTCGCTGAAATCGCCGCCGAGGCCGGCCGCTGCGCTGAGGCGCAGGGAAAGTTCTGGCCGATGCACGACGCCATGTATGCCCATCAGTCGAACCTGACCGAGGCCGATTTAGTCAAGACCGCCGGCAAGCTGGGGATGAACACGAAATCCTTTTCTGCCTGCCTGAAGTCGGGTAAATACAAGGCCGCCATCCAGCGGGACGTAGAGGCCGGAATGCGGGCGGGTGTGACAGGAACGCCCGCCTTCTTCATCAACGGCCGGTTTTTGAGCGGCGCGGTGCCGGAAGAACAATTCGAGCAAATCATTGATTCGGAGCTGGCGGCCCTTAAGAATCAAAACCGCACCGTGGCTTCTCGGTGAATTCATCGTGGCCTTGTCGTCGGAGCTCCACGTGGGACGGCTTAAACGAAACGCGGGCTGGGGCTTGGCCTTCCTGCTAACTGCCGCGTTGTCGGCTCGGGCGGATTGGAAATCCGCCCAAAAGGCCTACGGTCAGCGTGACTACGCAGCCGCGCTTGAAGAACTGAAACCGCTTGCGACCAAGGGTGACGCGAAGGCGGAGGCTCTTCTCGGCCTGATGTATGAATTCGGTCGAGGCGTGCCGCGTGACTTCCACCGTGCATTCAAGTTGAGCAAAGCGGCTGCTGACCAGGGCAACGCCAGTGGCGAACTGCAGGTTGGGACGATGTACCTGAACGGCTGGGGCGTTGCGGCGCGCCCAACCTTGGGACTGTGGAATGTAAGGCTCGCCGCTCACCAGGGTCTTCCGGAGGCTTGCTTTACTCTGGGGATGACTTACCTGGGCCGCCCGGGCATTCCGGCGGAGATCGTCAAAGCGGATACCTGGTTCCGTGTGGCGGCGGCGCGTGGCGAGTCGTTCGCGGCCCAGCAGCGCCGAAACATGGAAGGCCGCATGACCGCCGCGCAAATCGTCGAAGCCAAATCTCTGGCGCTCGAGTGGGAAGCGAGCCTGCCCCCAATCCCTCCACCCAAGCCGAAAAGGCCGTAGGGCCGCACCGTCTCTGTTGGCCGGGCATTTCTGATTCGGGCCCCGCTGCCCGACGCGCCCCAGGTCCTTTGCGCGCTCTGCGCCCTTGCGTGGAGCACTCTCGTAATCCTCGCCGAGCTTCCGATTCGGGACAGCAGCCCTCAGCCAACTCAATCGCAGCCAAATCGCTCGATCTTGCGATAGGCGGCGCCGGCGGGCGAAAGTTGGCTTTCCCACAAAAAGAATTCTGAGACTTCAAACCCGCCCAAGCTTTCCTCGCGGGTTTCCGCCAGGAGCCTTTCGAGCGCCGCCTGTGGCCGCGGGTCTCGAAAGCGCGCCAGCGTCAGATGCGGATGGAAATCTCTGGCTTCGCGCTTAAAGCCCAATTCGACCATGGCATCCTCGATGCGAGCGGCAAGCTCGGTGAGTTCAGGCGGCGCTTGAATTCCCACCCAGAAGACACGTGGCTGCCGGCGGGAGGGGAAAAAGCCAAATCCCCGTACTTCCACCCTGAAACTTCCAAATTTCCCCAATGTCGCGAGCTTCCGGCTTACAACTTGGATGCGATCGTCCGCCACTTGCCCGAGAAATTTTAGCGTCAAGTGAAAGCCCTGGGGCGCAGTCCAGCGAGCGCCGATAGCTGCGGCGCGAAAGCGCGCCTGGGCCTTGGCCAGGCGCTGGCAAATAGTTTCTGGGGTTTCGATGGCGATGAAAGCTCGCACGGAAGGATTATGGCCTGAGAAGTCTGCCTCGGTAAACGATAATAGTCTCGCGCCTCAACCTTCCGCTTTCCTCGCCCTTGAAACGTGCTTGCGAGGTGGTTCGTCACCGGCGGTGCCAAGCCGTTCGACGAGGGGGACGAGATTTGCTAACATGACGAGGATGTACGATGAAATCGTGGCCGTCACGGAGAATCGCCCGCTCACCGGCGGCCATTTCCTGCTCAGCCTTCGCGCTCCGCGACAGGCGCAGGCCACGCGCCCGGGGCAGTTCGCCATGGTGCGATTGCTCGGCCGCTCGGACGTTCTCCTGCGCCGTCCCATGAGCGTTTACGACGTCTCGCCGACCACTCGGCCGCCCCGCGCGGCAGGGAAACGCGGCGCGAATGCCCATCGCCAGCCGGAGATTCTGCAGTTGCTCTACAAGATTGTGGGACGCGGAACGCGCCTCATGGCAGAGCTTCGGCCCGGTGATTCCGTGGGACTCGCGGCGCCGCTCGGGCACGGGTTCTTTGCGGAGGAATATCTCGAAGAGGCCCGGCGCGCCGATGAAGTGCTGCTGGTTACGGGCGGCATCGGCATTGCGGCGCTGCTGTTGCCCGCGCGCGAGTTGGCCACTGCCGGAATCAAGTCGCGCCTCTTTTTCGGAGGCCGCACGCGGGCCGACCTTGTGGGCGTTCAGGACTTTGAAAGTTCGGTCGCCGGAATCACGCTGGCGACCGAAGACGGCTCGAAAGGGCATCGCGGCTACGTCACCGAGCCGCTGGCGAATTACCTCGAGCGCCATCGCGGCCGGAAATTTCTGCTGATGGTCTGCGGGCCTTGGGGAATGCTGCGCGCCTCGGCTGAGCTGGCGAAGCGGCACGGCCACGCGTGCCTGGTCTCGATGGAAAACCGCATGGGCTGCGGGTTGGGCGTGTGCCTGGGATGCTCGATTCGCGTGGAGGGAACCGGCCACGGCGCCTACGAGCGCGTCTGCACGGAAGGCCCGGTCTTCAACGCCGAGCATGTAATTTGGGCGCGAGAGGAAATACCCAAAATTTAAGGACAATGCAGAAAGTGAAAAGCGGGAAATCCGGAGCCGCCCGCAGAAAGTCAAAATCCGAAGGTCGGCGGAAGCGGAGCGATCGAACGGCATCGGCCTCGATGGCCGCGCCCATCGCCGAGCGCGAGCGCACGCCCGCCGGCACGGAATTTAACCCGCAGATCGGCGTCGAAATCTCCGGGATTCATTTCGCAAATCCTGTCCTGACGGCGAGCGGAACGTTCGGCTACGGCCAGGAGTTCGCCCGGCTGATAGACCTCAATCAACTGGGCGGGATCGTGGTCAAGGGTATTTCCGCCGAGCCGATGGAGGGGAATCCCCCGCCGCGCATTTACGAAACCGAAGCGGGCATGCTCAACGCCATCGGCTTGCAGAACGTCGGCGCGCGTCGGTTCGTGGAAGAGAAGCTGCCGTTTTTGCGCGGGCTTCGGACGCGCACCATCGTCAACGTTTTCGGTTATACGACGGAAGACTACGTTCGCGCCATCGAGATTTTGAACGACGGTTCCGGGATTGACGCCTACGAGCTGAACATCTCCTGCCCGAACACGCGCGCGGGCGGCATGGTTTATGGCAACGACCCGAGGCTGACGGCGGAAGTGGTGGCGGCGTCGAAGCGGGCGGCACGGCGTCCGCTGTGGGTCAAGCTCTCGCCGAACGTCACCGACATCACGGAGCTGGCTCGCGCGGCGGAAAGCGCGGGCGCGGACGCGCTGACGCTGGTCAACACGTTTGTCGGGATGGCGATTGACATCGAAACGCGGACGCCTCGCGTCTCGAACGTGACCGCCGGTCTGTCGGGGCCGGCCATCAAACCCGTGGCGCTGCGGATGGTTTACCAGACGGCGCGCGCCGTGCGGGTGCCCGTCATCGGCATCGGCGGCATCGCTTCGGCCGAGGACGCGCTCGAGTTCATCATCGCCGGGGCGTCGGCGGTCCAAATCGGCACGGCCAATTTTTATGCTCCCGACACCGCGCTCCGCGTCGTTGAGGGCATTCGCGCCTGGTGCCGGTCGAAACGCCTGAATCTTTCGGACGTGGTCGGTTCCATCAAAATCCCCCCTTCCGCCGCGTCGCCCGTCAGTTAAAGTTGGAGATTGCCGGCTAGCCGCACGCGCAAGAGCGCGCGCTATCGGCTCTTTCATCTCAAAGTTGAGGCGACTCGATTGAGTCCTTGTAGGAGTTGTGACCGGGCACGCGGCTGCCAAGGTGACAAACTCGCCACAACGGTCAAGAGGAGTGGCGTGCTCGGCGCGGGCATGTTGGCCGAACCTGGCCGGCAGAAGCGGCGATTCAGGGGGGTGTCCGCTAAGGGCATTTTTCGCTATGATGAAGCGGAGGCCAGCCTGATGTTCTCTCGGCACAACCGGATGATGGGTTTTCTCTACCTCCTTGCCGACACGCTGCTGGGGCTGCTGAGCTTCGCGATGGCCCATTGGCTCCGCTCCGACGTAGTCACTCCGCGGCCGCTTTATCCGCTGATCTATTACTTCTGGATTGTTCCTCTCGCCGTGGGCCTGTGGGTGACGGTCGGGGTGGCGACCGGGATTTACCGCGAAATCGAAGAAGAAAATTTTCGTCGCATTTTTACCGATCCGCTCCAAGTCTTCCTCATCTCCACCACGGTGTTGTTTGCGCTCACCTATGCGTTCAAATGGTTTTTTATCAGCCGACTGTTGCTGGGCTTTTATGCCGTGGCGAACCTGGTGGCGATGGTGCTGTTTCGCTGGGTCGCTCGTCGGCTGGGAGACCCCTTACGCCGCTCGTTTGGCGGCTATCGTGAATTTCTGTTGGTGGGGGATACTCCGGAAGCCGTGGAAATTGCCCGCACGCTTGAAGCCAACGAGTCGCGCGGCGCGCGCCTGTTTGGCGTGGCGCGGGTCGGCGCGCTCGAGGAAAACGAATTCCGTCATCCGCAACTTCGTCGTTCCTATCCTCTCTACCCAATTCGCGCGCTCCCGGAGCTGATTCGTCGCCACGTCATTGACGAAGTTATTTTCGCCGTCTCCAAGGAAGACCTTGAAAGGCTCGAGGAGGCATTCTTGCTGTGCGAGCAGGAGGGAATCAAAACCCGTGTCCTGCTCAGTTTTTTCCCGCACGTCATTTCGCGGGTTTATCTCGAGCGCTTGCGCGACATGCCGTTGCTCACCTTTACCACCACGCCCGCCAGCGAGTCGCTGTTGTTGCTGAAGCGCGCCTTTGATTTCACGCTCGCCCTGCTCTTGCTGGTGGTGCTCTCACCCCTGTTGGCGATCTTGGCGGTTCTTATCAAACTCACCTCCGAGGGTCCCATCCTTTATCGGCAAACCCGTTGCGGGTTGGGGGGACGGAAATTCATCGTGTATAAGTTCCGCTCCATGCGCGCGGATGCCGACCTGCACCGCGAGGAACTCGAGGCCCTCAATGAGATGGACGGTCCCGTTTTCAAAATCTCTCGTGATCCCCGGTGCACAACCCTCGGCCGGTGGATGCGTAAGTTTTCATTGGATGAGCTGCCGCAGTTGGTGAACGTGCTGAGGGGAGACATGTCCTTTGTGGGGCCGCGTCCCCCGCTTCCGGAAGAGGTCGAGCACTATGAACCCTGGCAGCGGCGCCGTCTTCGCATGGTTCCGGGCCTTACATGTCTGTGGGCGCTCGAGGGCCGCAATCGCCTCAGCTTCCGCCGGTGGATGGAACTGGACCTCGAATACATTGACCGCTGGTCGCCTCTGTTGGATTTGAAGATTATCCTGAAAACCATTCCGGTAGTGGTTTTGGGCCGTGGCGCGTCGTAGCGGCGGCGAAGATGTTCGCGCCCCGAAGGTGAATGATGCGCATCGAAAGGCAGCATTTACACCAAGTTGATGAGTATCGTTGGCTGATTCCCCGCCACATCCACCCAGACATGCGAACCGACGCTCTGGTTTATGCGAGCGAGCCGTTGCTGGTTGACGTGCTGCGGGATCAGTCGCTCGAACAGGCCGTGAACGTCGCCATGCTGCCCGGCATTATCGGTAAATCGTTAGCGATGCCGGACATTCACCAGGGTTATGGCTTTCCCATCGGGGGCGTGGCGGCAACGCTGCCGGACGAGGGCGGCGTCGTTTCCCCCGGCGGAGTCGGCTTTGACATCAACTGCGGCGTGCGGTTGCTGGCGAGCGAACTGACGTTCGAGGAGGTGCGTCCCAAAATCCGCGAGTGCGTCCATCAGCTTTTCCGAGACATTCCTTCCGGTGCCGGTCGTTCCGGCTCGATCCGGCTTTCACACCAGGATCTGGATCGTGTCATGGTGGAGGGTGCGGCGTGGATGGTGGCGCAGGGATACGGAGAACCGGAGGACCTCGCCGTCTGTGAGGAAGAAGGGGCGATGGAGGGTGGGGACCCCGACGCCGTCGGCGAGCGGCCTCGCAAGCGCGGCTTGCCGCAGCTTGGCACGCTCGGCTCGGGCAATCACTTTCTGGAAGTCCAATATGTCGAACGCATCTTTGAGCCCGAAGTGGCGCAAAGGTTTGGCCTGTTTGAAAACCAGGTGGTGATGCTGATTCACTCCGGCTCACGGGGTTTTGGCCACCAAGTTTGCACCGATTACTTGAAGGATATGGACGCCGCCATGCGTCGGTACGATATTCAACTCCCGGACCGGCAGCTTGCCTGCGTGCCTGTGCATTCTCGGGAAGGGCAAGCGTATCTCGGCGCGATGCGCGCGGCCGCGAATTTTGCTTGGGCTAACCGCCAGGCGATCACCCATTTTGCGAGGCAGGCCTTCCGGCGGATATTTGGGCCAAAGCAATCCTTGCGCCTCGTTTACGATGTGTGCCATAACATCGCCAAGCTCGAGCGGCACAATGTGGATGGCCGGGAACGGAACGTGTTGGTGCATCGCAAAGGGGCGACGCGAGCTTACCCGGCGGGGCGACCAGAGATCCCGACAGCCTATCGAAACCTTGGACAGCCAGTGCTGATTCCAGGCTCCATGGGAACCGCCTCCTACGTCCTGGTGGGCGCGGAAGGGGCACTCAAGGAAACCTTCGGAACCACCTGTCACGGTGCGGGACGGGTTATGAGCCGCACCGCCGCCAAGAAATCTCCCTGGGCCCAAAATGCCCGCGAGCGGTTGGAGGAGCGCGGCGTTTATGTTCGCTCTGAGACCCGCGACGGCATCGCGGAGGAGATTCCCGAAGCCTACAAGGATGTGGACGCCGTGATTGAGGTGGTACACAACGCCGGATTGTCACGCCGTGTAGCGCGGCTCAAGCCGCTGGGGGTCATCAAAGGCTAAGGATGCATTAGCAACCTCGCCGGGCTCGACTCTCCTCTTTATGGCGGGCGGGGCACGTGCTTTAATGGAATGGCAGAAAGCCGCCTTGGGAACTTGGCGGTGGGGCTGGGCCGCCCGTCATGAAGAAGGGGGAATTCGTCATTTCCGTGGCACTGGCTGCGCTGGTCATGACGATGTTCATCATGGCGCAGCAGCACTGGCAAACGCCCACCTTCAAGGCGGTCGCCCAACACGCCGAAGCTTACCTCTTGAATCACGCCAAAGCGAGCGACGGACTCCCCCAGCTTTCGGGGTTCGATGTGGCGCGAGTCTATCCTCTGAATTACGGTCTCCGTGCCGTGCTCTACCGGTCCAAGGTGGTGACCTTGGGTTTCTCACCTGGCCGACTCATCATTTACAATCGCGCCGATCAGCCCCTTTACGCGCATGACACCCTCGAAGGGGCGCGCGACAACTGGACCGCCATCTACGATTTCGCGGGCCGGCACGGAATGCCCGTGACCGGAGGACGGCCCGGCCCGCTTTTTCTGCGCGACATCAATGGCGACGGCAAAACAGAAATGATCATCGGCCAATACTCAGGGGGCGACCGTTGCTGCACCACGTTGACCGTGCTTGAAGTCAACGCCCATGGACTCGAGACGATTGCCCATATCCAGGGTCTCAACGGCTGGCCGTTCGACGGGTTGGAGGTCCGCCGGCTGGGGCACGACCGCACCTGGCAGCTCATTGTCCATCGGCCCGTGACCACCGCCTGTGGCTCGCGGAGCGACGCCGCAGACGTCATTTCAATCTATGCGTATGGCAACGGAAAGTATTCGAACCAAACCCAGAAATTCAGCACCTACTTGGACGGCGTGCTCCGTGAAGACCTGGCCCGCTGGGCGCGGGAGAAATCTCCGCCGATTTCTCTTTTGCAGAGCCTCGCCGCGCTTTATGCGGAACTTGGTCAGCCGGATCGCGCCAAGAAGTTCTTCGCCCAAAATCTGCCTCACTTCGTCCCTCAGCTTCAACAACAAGGATTGGATCCTAACGCCTGCCTAAGCGATGTGAATCATTTGGTGGATACTTTGGCAAAACCTCCGGCGCGAGGGGAAGCGCCGCGCGCACTTGGGACTGCTGTGGCTTCGGTTCCCTGACGCGCGCGCCGCGCTCTGGCTTCTGCCACGCTAGCGGAGGTCTTTGACCGGCAACTTGTCAGCCGCCCCACCTGCCTCCCGACGAGCTTCTCCGATGGCACGGTTTCGGCCCTGAAGCGAGTTCCGATCGTCAAGCCAGAGCGGCCAGGGATTTGGCGCAGGTTGGCCAGACCAGCGCGTGAATCTCAGAGCGATCGGAGCAACCCGCAACACGCAAAACAGCGTGGCGGCCATACACCCCGGTAGCTGCAGCAGTATCGTTTCCATCGCTGGATTGTCGTGCGCTAGAAAGTTTGCCGCCTGTGCTGCGCAAGCCCATCAACATCAATAACTTGCCAGTTCTAAGCGGAGGCTGTGGCTCGACAGGAGCAAAAGTTGGCAACAAACTTGACTCGGTTGTATAGATTCGATAGGATAAGAGGGCAAGAGTGGGGCAGGGTCCTTCCATGGGCAAGCGGCACGACGGCCCGTAGCGCTGCGCCCACTTTTTGCGGAGTCGAGGAAGGCCAGCCGAGACGTTCGTCCGGCATGGCCTTAAGCCTGAAGGAGATGAGATGCCAACACCGGTCAATAACGTCGAAGAACTGGCAACCAGGGAATATAAATACGGTTTTGTGACCGAGGTCGAGCAGGAAACGGTTCCGCCCGGACTCAACGAGGATGTCATCCGGCTGATTTCGGCCAAAAAGCACGAGCCCGAGTGGCTGCTCGAATGGCGGCTCAAGGCTTACCGGCACTGGCTGACCATGACCGAGCCGAAATGGGCCAACATCAAGTACGGCCCGATTGATTACCAGGCGATTCGGTATTACGCCGCGCCCAAGAGCGCCGCGGGCCCGAAGAGTTTGGACGAAGTTGACCCGGAAATTCTGCGGACCTACGAGAAGCTGGGCATTCCGCTACGCGAGCGTGAGGCACTGGCGGGCGTGGCCGTGGACGCCGTCTTCGACAGTGTCTCGGTTGGCACAACGTTCAAGGAAAAGCTCAAGGAACTGGGCATTATCTTCTGTAGCTTCTCGGAGGCCGTTCAGGAGCATCCTGAGCTGGTCCGCAAGTGGCTGGGCTCCGTGGTTCCCTACACCGACAACTTCTTCGCCACGCTCAACTCCGCCGTGTTCAGCGACGGCTCGTTCGCTTATGTCCCGAAGGGCGTGCGCTGCCCGATGGAGCTCTCCACTTACTTCCGCATCAACGCCAAAGAAACCGGACAGTTCGAGCGGACACTGATTGTGGCCGAGGAAGGCGCCTACGTCAGCTATCTTGAAGGCTGCACGGCGCCGATGCGCGATGAAAATCAATTGCACGCCGCGGTGGTCGAGCTGGTGGCGCTCGACAACGCCACGGTCAAATACTCGACCGTGCAGAACTGGTATCCGGGCGATAAGCACGGCAAGGGCGGCATCTACAACTTCGTCACCAAGCGCGGCAAATGCCTGGGCGTGAATTCCAAAATTTCATGGACGCAGGTTGAGACCGGCTCGGCGATTACCTGGAAATATCCGAGCTGCATTTTGCAGGGCGATAATTCCGTGGGCGAGTTTTATTCGGTTGCCGTGGTCAATAACTACCAGCAGGCCGATACGGGAACGAAGATGATTCACCTGGGGAAGAACACCAGGAGCACCATCGTCTCGAAGGGCATCAGCGCCGGGCGCGGGCAGAACAGCTACCGCGGCGCGGTGCGGGTGCTCAAGAACGCCGCGAACGCAAGGAATTATTCGCAATGCGATTCGCTGCTGATCGGCGATAAGTGCGGCGCGCACACGTTTCCCTATCTCGAAGTCAAGAACTCCACGGCGCAAATCGAGCATGAAGCTTCAACATCGAAAATCGGCGAAGACCAGATCTTCTATTGCCGCCAGCGCGGACTTTCCACCGAAGACGCCATCGGCATGATCGTCAACGGGTTCTGTAAACAGGTCTTCCGCGAATTGCCCATGGAGTTCGCCGTCGAAGCGCAAAAGCTCTTGGGCGTGAGTTTGGAAGGAAGCGTGGGGTAATTTTGAATTATGAATGGCGAATTACGAATTAGGACCTGTTCGGGCCGGTAGATATTTATGCGAGTATATGTGCTTGGCGCGGGGGCTTCAGTGCATGCGGGCTACCCGCTCACGAAGGACTTAGGGACAGGGCTCGGCGAGTGGGCCGACGCAAACCCTCCCCCCTGGAACTTTGCCTATTGGCCCGACAGCCAGGGGCGCAGAGACTACGGCCCAATCAACGACATCGAGGATGCTGTGGGCCGGCTTGAGCGCGCCGATAAGCCCGGGAAAATGCTGGAAGGGTTGCTTGTGGCGCTGTGTGGATACTTCAATCGCATCCGGTGCGACAGTGCTCCGCTGTACCGCCGCTTCTCCAGGGACGTTGTTCGCCATGGGGATGTGATTATCACACTTAACTACGACGTGTCTTTGGAGCGGGAACTACGGCAGGCCGGAAAATGGGAAATCAGCAACGGTTACGGTTTCGAGATGGGTATCAGCGGCCTGCGCAGGTCACCCACGAGGCTCCTGAAGCTCCACGGCAGCACAAACTGGATGCGCGACATTGGCAAACTGCCGGTCATCCCTTATCCGCAGGATTTCGAATTCCTCGGGTACGAAGGTATAAGCGACCCAAAGTTTGATGGCTTCGTTGCGTTGCGGTACGGCGCCATGATTCCCCTGGGTCCCAGCAAGCAGTTCTTCGTAAACAGCTCGTTCAGCCCTCGTGAGGGCGAGGAGTTCTGGAGCTCCCTCTGGGGTCAAGCAGCGGATGCATTAAGGGAGGCAGAGGAAGTCGTGATAATCGGGTACAGTTTGCCGAAGGCCGACGCACGGGCGCGGCTGCTCCTTCTGGAAAGAGCCAACCACGACGCGCAGCTTACAGTTTGCAGTGCATCTCAAAGCAAGGACCTCGCTGGTGAGTTCGCCGCAGCGGGCTTTGGGCGCGTCCGAATTCGCTCAGACGTCAAGACCTTTGAGGAGCTCTTCGCGATATATGCAAATGCGGGCAGCGCAGCAGGTAGCAGGTAACCGGTAGCATCAGACTTGTTCCTCAAGTCTGCGGCGCTTCTGGCAAAGGACTTAAGACAATGGCAACCAAAACGCTTTTGACGGTCGAGGAATTCCTCCGGCTGCCGGAGCCGCCGGACGCGCACTATGAGCTGGTGGAAGGAGTACTCATCACCGTGTCACCGACCATGCCGGAACACAACAATGTCCGAGACACACTTCTGGTTGCCCTCCGCAACTTTCTGGCAGGGCGCGAATTGGGTCGGGTGTGGTCGGAACAGGCTTTCCACCTCTTTGGCAATACGGTCCGCATTCCCGACATCTCTTTCGTACGCGCTGGGCGCGTAGTTGATCCTCACCATCTTCCCGAAGGCGCGCCCGACTTGGCGGTGGAAGTGATTTCCCCAACCAACACGCCTCGGGAAATGGATCAACGGGTCAGCGACTTCTTCGCCGCCGGGTGTCAGCGGGTGTGGGTGGTTTACCCCGAACACCGTGAAGTTTACATCCACGGTTTGGCCGGCGTGAGCCGCCGGCGTGCAGAGGAGACTCTGGAAGACACCGAGTTGCTGCCGGGGTTTTCGGTGAGGGTTTCGAGCTTGTTTGAATGAAAACATGCGGCGCAGACTTAATCTTCAAGTTTGCGACAGTTTTTCAGCAGGGGCGGTTCATGCATCGCCCGTGCATGTCATCTCCGCGAAGGCGGGGGACCAGGACTGGATTCCCGCCTGCGCGGGAATGACGAGAAGTGGGGCGGGAACGACAAGTTAGACACAGCGGACCGGGACAATGGACTAAGAACAACTGACAAAGGACGAAAAAACGAATGTTATTGGAAATCAAAAATCTGCACGCCAAGGTTGGCGGGAACGAAATTCTGAAAGGGATTGACCTGAAAGTCGGCCTGGGCGAGGTGCATGCCATCATGGGGCCGAACGGCTCGGGAAAATCCACGCTCGCGCAAGTGCTGGCGGGCCGCGATGTCTATGCGGTGACGGAAGGCGAAGTCCTCTACGAGGGCAAAAACCTGCTCGAGATGGCGCCCGAAGACCGCGCCCGCGAGGGCGTTTTCATGGCGTTTCAATATCCGGTGGAAATTCCGGGCGTGTCGAACACTTATTTCCTGCGCACCGCGCGCAACGCGATTCGCAAGCATCATGGGCAGGAAGAGATGGACGCCATGGATTTTCTGACCTTCATCCGCGAGAAGATGAAGCTGCTCGAGATGGACGAGAGCCTGATGACCCGGCCGGTGAACGAAGGTTTTTCGGGCGGAGAGAAGAAGCGCAACGAAATTTTCCAGATGGCGGTGCTAGAGCCGAAGCTGGCCATTCTCGATGAGACCGATTCCGGACTCGACATTGACGCGCTCAAAATTGTGGCGCGCGGCGTGAACGCGATGCGCTCGAAAGACCGCTCGATGATTGTGGTGACGCATTACCAGCGCCTACTGAATTACATCGTGCCGGATTTCGTCCACGTGTTGTCGGACGGCCGCATCGTGAAATCGGGCCGCAAGGAGCTGGCGCTCGAACTCGAACAAAAAGGTTACGGCTGGCTGGAAGGCGCCGTGAACGCGACGGCCTAGCGCGGGCGCCGCTCGATGAGGAAAGACCGCCGGTCACAGACCGGCGCTACAGCGCGCAGCAACGCGGGCCACGAACCGGCGCCTCGGTGGAGCAAGGGCGGCAAGGGAATTAGAAAATCATGACGACTGCGATCAAAGAGAACCTGGACGTTTACCTCCAAAGCTTCCGCGAGCTGGAACGGCGCGGGAAGGTGCCGGAGTGGCTGGCGCGGATTCGGACAGAGGCCATCGAGAGATTTCTCGATTTGGGTTTTCCGACCCCGCGCGACGAGGAATGGAAATATACCAACGTCGCCTCCATCGCCCGCACGCCGTTTGAGCCCGCGCCGGCCGTGCCGGCGGAGCGCGCGGCGGAGCGGATAGCCACGCACGCCCTGGCGCAACTCGATTGTCCGCGATTAGTTTTTGTGAACGGAAAGCCGGTGCCGGAGCTTTCCTCACTCGGCGGACTCGAGGCTGGCGTCAAGGTAATGAGCTTGGAAAAGGCCGTGGCCAGCGGTACCGAGCCCGTCGAGCAATATCTGGCCCGCACGGCAGACCCTGCGACGCACCCCTTTGTCGCGCTGAACACCGCTTTCCTTCAAGACGGCGCTTGGGTTGAAATCCCCAAGCGCACGGCGCTCTCGAAACCGATCTACCTGCTCTACGTCACGCTGCCGGGATCGAAGCCGACGGTCACTTATCCGCGCAATGTGGTCCTGATCGGCCGCGAGAGTCAGGCGACGCTCATCGAGGGCTATCTTAGCTTGGGGGATTCGGCGTATCTGACGAACGCCGTGACGGAAATCATCGTTGAAGAAAACAGCGTGCTCGAATACGTGAAGTTGCAGAGCGAAAGCCCTGCCGCCTTCCACGTCGCCACGGTCAAGATGCAGCAGGCGCGAAACGCCAGCGCGCACGCGACGACGGTGACGTTGGGTGCCCGGCTGGCGCGTGAGGAGACGGCGTCGGTTCTCGATGGCGAGGGCGGCGAAGCGACGCTCAACGGCCTTTACGTCCTCACGGGCGAGCAGCACGTGGACAACCACACCACGCTTGACCATGCCAAGGCGCATTGCTCCAGCCGCGAACTCTACAAAGGCATTTTAGAGGGCCGCTCCACGGGTGTTTTTAACGGGAAGATCATCGTTCGGCCCGACGCGCAGAAGACCGATTCGAAGCAGAGCAACAAGAACCTGCTGCTCTCTGAGGACGCCACCATCAATACCAAGCCGCAGCTTGAAATCTACGCTGATGATGTGAAGTGCACGCACGGCGCGACGGTGGGGCAAATTGACGCCGAGGCGCTGTTTTACCTTCGATCGCGCGGCATTAGCCAGCGAGAAGCTCGCAACCTGCTGACGGTCGCCTTTGCCAATGACGTGCTCGATAAAATTAAGTATGCGTACCTTCGGGAACGCCTAAAGGCGTCCGTTCTGGAGCGACTGGCCACGCAGCCGTAAATCCCGCTGGGGGCGGGCCGCAAGGCCGCGGACGAAGGCAGGATGGAACATGATGACGACCGAAGAAATCGAACGGCGGCTGAACCAATTGAGCGAAATCCAGATTGTCCAAGGCGAACTCCTGAACCGAATTGAGCAGGCGGTAGCGCGCAATACGGAGGCCATCGCCAGCAATACAGAGGCCATCGCCAGCAACCGCGAGGCGATTGCTCGCACCGCGGAGGCGGTCGGCAAACTGACCGACGGAATGACCCTTCTGCAAGCCGCCATGGAGCGGTTGTTTGAACACATGGACCGGTTCCTTCGCGGGCTGGAATCGAACGGTCACAAGAACTAAAAGGGGAGGCAGGGATCATGGGAACGGCCACCACCGCATCGCACGATGTTGGGCATCGCCCGCGGCGCCCGTTCGACGTGCAGCGCGTGCGTGAGGATTTCCCTATTCTGAAGCAAGAGGTCCACGGCAAACCACTGGTTTACCTCGACAACGCGGCCACCACCCAGAAGCCACGCCAGGTGATCGAAGCGGAGCAGCAGTTCTATCTTCACGACAATTCCAACATTCATCGCGGCGTCCACGAGCTTTCCGAGCGCGCGACCCAGGCTTACGAGGATGGAAGAGAAAAGGTGCGACGGTTTCTCAACGCGCGCGAGAGTCGCGAAATCATCTTTGTCCGCGGAACCACCGAAGCTATCAACCTGGTGGCGCAAACCTTCGGGCGCGAGCGCGTGGGAGCGGGCGACGAAATCGTAATTTCCGCCATGGAGCACCATTCCAACATTGTGCCGTGGCAAATTTTGTGCCAGGAAAAGGGCGCGCGATTGCGCGTGGCCCCCATCAACGATCGTGGCGAGCTGATTTGGGAAGAGTTTCTGAAGCTGTTGGGAGCGCGCACCCGCCTGGTGGCGGTGACGCACGTCTCCAACGTGCTCGGGACCGTCAATCCGGTCAAAGCCATCGTGGACGCCGCCCACCGGCTCGATATCCCCGTGCTTTTGGACGGCGCTCAGGCCGCGCCGCACCAGCCGGTGGACGTGCAGGCGCTCGATTGCGACTTCTACGCTTTTTCAGGGCACAAGGTTTACGGGCCGACCGGAGTCGGCGTGCTTTACGGCAAAGCCAAACTGCTCGAGGCGATGCCGCCTTACCAGGGTGGAGGCGACATGATCAGTTCGGTCACCTTCGAGAAGACAACGTACAACACCCTGCCCTACAAGTTTGAGGCCGGCACACCGAACGTGGCCGGCGTGGTGGGTTTGGGCGCCGCCATAGATTACGTAAGCGAAATCGGCCTGGAGCGGATTGCGGCTTATGAGCAAGAGCTTCTTCAAGACGCGATCCGGAAACTGGAAAAGGTTCCGGGGCTCACCATGATCGGCGCGGCGCGACAGAAAGCGGCCGTTATCTCGTTTGTGCTGGAGGGCCTGCACCCGCACGACGTCGGGACAGTGCTCGATCAGGAAGGCGTGGCGGTGCGCACCGGCCATCATTGCGCCCAGCCGCTGATGGATCGCTTCCAAGTCCCGGCGACCACCCGCGCTTCGTTCGCTCTTTACAATACCCATCAAGAAGTGGATGCCCTGGTGGCCGGCCTTCACAAGGTGCGCGAGGTGTTGGGGTAGAGACGCCAACGCGAAGGAATCACTCGATGTCCGATCTTCGGACGCTTTATCAAGAGGTCATCCTCGATCACAGCAAGCGGCCAAGAAACTTCCGGCTGCCGGCGGATTCAAACCGTCAGGCCGAAGGCTTCAATCCGCTGTGCGGCGATCGGATCACGCTTTACCTGAAGCTCGACGGCGACCGAATCACCGACCTCGCGTTCCAGGGTTCGGGGTGCGCCATTTCCACGGCCTCCGCCTCGCTGTTGACGGAGACACTGCGGGGCAAAACCACGGCGGAAGCGGAAGAGCTCTTTGGCAAATTTCACGACTTGGTCACGGGGAAAGCCAAGGGAACGGATTCGCTGGGCAAGTTGGCGGTTTTTTCCGGCGTGTCGGAGTTTCCGATCCGTGTGAAATGCGCCACGCTCGCCTGGCACACGCTCAAAAGCGCTCTTGAAGGCGGTGAGAAACCGGTTTCTACCGAGTAGGAAGGGTTGCTATGACGGAAGAATTCAAACCGGCCAACGCGCCATCTACCGAAGCCCCGGCGACGTCCGAGCGGGCCGTGCCAGGCTCGCAGGCGTCGGAGAGCGCTCCGTTGCTCGACGCTGCGGGCGTGGCGGCGCTGCGCGAGAGGGTCATCGAGGCGCTCAAAACGTGTTTCGACCCCGAAATTCCCGTCAACATCTACGAGCTCGGCCTGATTTATGACATTCAGGTTGAGCCGACGGCAGCGGTCACGGTGAAAATGACCCTCACCACGCCCGCCTGCCCTGCGGCGCGCACGTTGCCCGGAGAAGTGGAAGACAAGATGTACCTGATGGCCAAGGCCAAGGATGTGAAGGTGGAGGTGGTCTGGGACCCTCCCTGGGACACCAGCAAAATGTCCGAGGCCGCCAAGTTGCAATTGGGATTGATGTGACCCCTGGGCGGCGAAGCGGTTTGCCGCCCAGGGTGGGGTCCAAAAAGCGTGGAATCTTGATCGTAAGCAAAGGAATCAACCATGAAACTCACCGCTCAGGAAGAATACGGACTGCGTTGCCTGTTGCGGATTGCCAAGGAAGGCGAAACGGCCAGCTTGACGATTCCTGCCATCAGCGAGAAGGAGGGGATTTCCAGCTTTTACGTCGCCAAGCTGCTGCGCATTCTCCGGCAAGCGGGATTCGTGCGAAGCGCGCGGGGGCAATCCGGCGGCTACCAGCTTGCGCGTCCGGCTCACCAAATCAACGTCGGTGAGGCTCTGGCCGCGCTGGGCGGAAGGCTTTACGATCCGGCGTTCTGCGACGAGCATCCGGGCAGCGAAGCCATCTGCGCCAATTCGGTGGATTGCTCCGTGCGCTCGCTGTGGCGCGCCGTGCAAACCGTGGTGGACCGCCTTCTCAGCAAAACCACCCTTCAGGATTTGCTCGCTGACGAGCAACGCATGAGCTCGTGGGCGGAGCATCTGGTCAAGGCCTCCGAGCTCTCCCGACCGCTTTCGCCGCGATGCTGAGGAAAGCTCGGCGTACCCTAGGCCGCTCACTTTGCCGAAGTCGAGCGCCATCGTTCGCTCGGTCCTCCTGCGGCCAATTCATGGGAGAGCGCACGCCGTGGCGCTCGCTGACGTACTGTCATGACCGAACTCCTCCGTTCACCATTGGCTGATTTCCACGCTTCCCAGGGCGCAGAGCTTGGTCCGTATCACGGGGCGGTCGTTCCCACCCGTTTCACGGACCCGCGCGCGGAGCACTTGGCGGTGCGCGGCGCTTCCGGCCTGTTGGACTTGTCCTTTCGCGCGTGCTTCGCCATGAGGGGCCGGGATGCGGTCAAATTCCTGCATCGCATGGTCTCAAACGACGTTCAGGGGCTTGCGCCGGGCCAGGGAACCTACGCCGCGCTGCTCACGGCGCAAGGCCGAATCGTCGCCGACCTGCGGGTTTACCGGCTGGACGCCGAACTTTGGGTCGAAACCGACGCCGACCTGCGACCTAAACTTATGGAGGCTCTCCGCCGATACATTATTGGGGACAGGGTCGAGATCGAGCCTCTTGAGCTTTACGCCGTGGGTTTCGAGGGTCCCAAGGCGCGGGGGCTGCTGGAAAAGACGCTCCATGTTGATCTGCCGCCCTTGCGCGAGTACGACCACTTTTCGACGAATTACGCGGGGTTTCCTGTTCGGGCCGTGCGGGCTTCCCATAGTGGGGAAGAAGGTTACTCGGTTTGGATCAGCTCCAAGGGCATGATGGGCTTGTGGGGCGGAGCGTGCGGCCAGTCGCCCACTTACGGAACGGTTTCCTGCGGGACGCAAGCTCTGGAAACCTTGCGGATCGAAGCCGGAATCCCGCGCTACGGCTCGGAGCTGGGCGAAGACACACTGCCGCATGAAGCGCGGCTGATGAATGCGTTGAGCTTTACCAAAGGCTGTTATGTCGGCCAAGAGATCGTCGAGCGAACCCGCAGCCGCGGCCACGTTAACTGGCTTCTCTGCGGCCTTTTCGTGGACACGGCGGAGCCGCCGGCGTCCGGCTCAAAATTCTTCGCGGGAGAACGGGAAGTCGGCGAAGTCACGAGCGCCTGCCATTCTCCCACGCTGGGTCGGACCATCGCCTTGGCCACCCTGCGGCGTGAATTTTCCGAACCGGGGACCAAGCTTTCTCTCGCCTCTGGCGTCGCCGCCGAAGTCACCCCTCTACCCTTCTACCATCGCAACATCCCCGGATAGCCCTGAAGGCCCATCGTGGGCAAGTGGCCGGACGCAAGCGGGTTTTTCCCTGCTCGAGCTCCTTATCGTCATCGCCGTCATCCTGATTCTAGTAGCCATTGAACTTCCCAACCTCTGGCGAGCACGCATGGTGGCGAGCCAAGCCGCTGCGGAAGTGACGTTGCGAGACATTCAGGTGGCTGAGGCAACTTACGCCTCCACTTACGGTTATGGTTATTCGACATCCTTGGCCGAGCTTGGACCGCCGCCGCCCCATACCCTTGCCTCATCGGCCGCCGCGGGATTGTTGGATAGCTCGCTGGCCAGCGGCCGCAACGGCGCTTATCGCTTCATTTATCTACCGGGGCCGGAGGTTAACGGCAAGGTGCTGACGTACACGATTAAGGCCGTGCCTTCCCAGCCTTGCGTCTCGGGCACCGCGTATTACAGCCTTAACGCGAATGGGGAAACGACGGCGCAAAACCTCCTTTCCTCGCTCCAGCCGGAGACCCCGGCCCAGGTGCTGGCGTATGTGCTGGGAGGTGGGTCGGGAGCCCAAATGCTCAACTGCGGCGTGGGACCCTGAAGGTAGTGCCGAGCGGGCAAAGCGAGCTTCGACGGACGCGACCGGGGTTCGCGATGGCCTTCAAAAGGCCATTTCCACCTGAACCTTATGCTTGGCGGGCCGGGATCGCGGAGGCACAGGCTTCGTCCACTCTGATGACCGTGATGACCAATAACGCAACGCAAACCCGGCGGTCGGAACGGATCATGCTGACCGTGCCGCTCGCGGCTTCGGGGGTTAATGCGGAGGGGCAACCGTTCAACTGTCCGGCGCGCACCGTGAGCGTCAATCGCTATGGAGCGCGAATTCAATTGTCCCAGTCGGTCGTGGCGGGACAGACCATCGAACTCCGCAACCTTACGAACCAACTTTCATGCTCCTTCCGCGTCGTGGCTCAGGTGGGCGAGGATGCCCATGTCGCCAAGCAATGGGGTGTTGAAACGCTGAACCCAGAACTTGATTTTTGGGGAATTTATTTCCCTCCTAAGTCGCCGGATCAGCCTGAATCCACAGCCTTGCTGGAATGTTGCGGTTGTCACACTCTCGGGTTGCTGCCGTTATCCCTGCCGGAAGTTGAAACCCTCGATGCAGGGGGGAAGGTTTCAAGGCTTTGCTCTGGCTGCGGAATCGAGAAGGATTGGAGCTATCCCGACAAGTCAGGCCTGGACTTGCTGCCGTCAAGGGTTCCTGAAGCCGAACCGCTACCGGGAGTTGCGTCCATCTCCAGACCATCGGCTGCGAACGCTCCTGAGACTCGAACCGTATCCGCGACCTTGCCCGCAGCGGCGGCTTCACCGGCGGAAACCCGTCAGGATAGAAGACGATATGTTCGGCGATCCATCACCATTCGCGACTCAACAGGGCGAAGCGACTCCACCGTGACCGAGAATCTATCCAAGAGCGGTGTCTGCCTGACCAGCGAACTCGACTACGCTTCCGGGCAGAAAGTCACTCTGGTTTGGCCTCACCCGGTGACGGGTCAGCGTTACGAAGCCCGAGCCCGCATCGTGCGCCGTCATGATCTGGGCGGCACGGCACGCAAAATTTATGGCCTGGAGTATCTATCGGGGCCCGTTTTGGTGGCCGCCCGACCGCTTGACCCGCGCGCGCTTTACTGGAAGCTGGCCGTGCTCATCGCAGCGGCGGCAGCGGCGTGGGCGATGGCGGCCTTTCGGCTGGGCATGGCGCTGGTCGTCCCCATGAATACCTGGCAGCCCGCTTTGGAACTGCTGATGGCAACTTTGTTGCTCTCCCTCGCTCACCGGACTTGGCGCCATCTAAAGGAACGTGAGTCGAGAAATCCTGTTCGGACAATGCTCCATCGAACGGCCGCCAGTCTCCTGGTCGGCGCGGTGTTGGCCGGAGCGATTGGCGCGGGAGCATTCACGGGCTATCGCAACGGGACGCGGCGCGCCGACACCCTGCGGCTTATCAACGACCTTTCGGTGAGCGACGCCATCGAACAGAGCGCCGATCAGAGCGAGACATTGGACCTCGGCACGATTTCCGATTACGCCGCCGCCTCCAACCGCCTTGAGATTTTGTCGCACCAATGGGCGCAAGCCTTGAACCGAGTGTCGGCGGACGTGGGCGCGCTCAGAGCCGAGGCAGGAATGGACGGGCCGTCAAAATCTCAGCTTTCCACGCTGGGTGAGCTTTTGAAGCTCGACCGTGAAAAACTGAATCTGTTGGATGAGCAAGCGGGTTTGGCGGCGGCTGCCGGCATGCTTCCCGCCAATGAGCGGCTCGCCTTCTGGCAGTCCCATTTCCAAGCTTTGCGCCGTCGCATCGGGCAAATCAACCGAAAGCGCAATCGGCTGGTTAAATCCCTCGCTCCGTGAGCGAAGCTAACGGGTTGCGAGCCGACTTGGTTTTCCTTTATGATTCCTCTAGGCGGCGGGTTGGGGGCGGGAGTATTTCCTGCCGATGACCCGGCTTCGGACGAACTTCCGCACGGGCGCGGAAGGGGAGACCGCTTTTCAAGGTTTCGATTCAAGCTGAATGGTCACTCGTCAGATCGGCAAAGCGTGCGGCTACGCCCACGACGCCCTGGTTCGCGTCTTTGCCACCTTGCGCGTCAATCCCAACATTCTGACCTCCATCGGGTTTGTCATCAACATGGTGGCAGCCTATTTGTTCGCGTTCGGTTACTTTTTCGCGGCCGGGGTCACGGTGTTTCTGGCGGGTATTTTCGATCTCACGGATGGCCCCGTGGCTCGATTTACTCGCCGCGTGACGCCGTTTGGAGGCTTCTTGGATTCGGTTCTGGACCGCTACTCCGACCTGATCTTGCTCATCGGTTTACTGGTCTATTATGGCCGCATCAACCGGTTCGGTTATGTCGCGCTGGTGGCCGTCGCCATGATTGGCTCGGTCATGACGAGTTACACACGGGCTCGCGCCGAGAATCTGATTCCTACCTGCAAGGTTGGTTTCCTGGAACGCCCAGAGCGGATTGTGCTCATCATCATCGGCGCGCTGTTTGATCGCATGGCCCCAGTGTTATGGGTCATCGTTGTCCTCTCGAACCTGACCGTTTTGCACCGCATTCTCTATACCTTTCACCGAAGCCACCGCCTGGCCAATTCGTCGCCACAAACCTCCGGAGAACGAGCGGGCTAAGAATTCCTTTCCGGCAGCATCGTTAGGTCAGTAAGCGACAAAAGATATGGGCCCCAGGCCCGCCGCAGGACCGGGCGCTCGCTGTCATGCGCCATGATGCTGCGCGACGGAGCTGCGACTCTTGTTGTGAGTCGGGCGATGACAACGAGATTGCACCGGTGTCATGAAAGGCCCTAAAACGCGCACCCTCCCATTGCCGCTCAAGGAACCGAGGTTGCGGGACGCGATTGAAAAATTCGCAGGCACCAAAATTTTTCTTGCATTCAGACGACCGTTGTTGTATGTTGCCAGCTTTGCAATGGGTAGTACGTTAGGAATTCTTCTACAGCTTGTCACCAACAAAGCCCGTATCCCAGGAGGAGACGGCGGAGTGGTGGCGCGGTTGGGCGACGCACGTATCCGCCCAACCGAAAAGATGGCGTGAAGAATTTCCAGCGACGCTGAAGCCAGTTTCCTCCCCGTCGGAAGCCGGGGTCTTTTGGGAAGTCGGCAAGGTTTCCGTCAGACGTACTTCAGGGCCAAGCGCCGTTCAAGCTTAAGACCCGAGTCGGAGCCTTCCCGGAGGGTGTCGGACGATGGACAACCTCGCTTCCAACAGGAGCGTGCTCCAGGCGATTTGATGGGGCTGAGCGAAGGGCATAAACAACTTCGATGCCGCAGATCTTTCATCGCAGTTTCAATACTCTTGCGCGGGCGAGCATTCTGGGGATCATCCTGCTGATCGCCGCGATCGGCTACATCAGTTGGCGAGTCAATCGGTCTGCTTACATCACCTATATCAAAGAACCGCTGCCGCAGCCGGTTCCGTTCAGCCACCGGCACCACACGGTGACGGACGGCATTGATTGCCGCTATTGTCACACGACGGTCGAGACTTCTTGGTATGCGGGTATGCCCACCACGCACACGTGCATGACCTGTCATTCTCAACTGTTTGTTCATAGTCCCATGCTGGCCCCGGTGCGCGAGAGCTATCGTGAAGATAAGCCCATTGCGTGGACGCGGGTTAATACGCTGCCCGACTTTGTTTATTTCAACCACGCCATCCATATTCATAAGGGAATTGGGTGTACGACCTGCCACGGGCAAATCGGCGAGATGCCGATTACTTGGCGCGCGCACACACTGTATATGCGCTGGTGCTTGAATTGCCATAACCATCCGGCCCGGTACGTTCGCCCGCACGCTCATGTGTTCGATCCCATTTACCATCGCCCGAGCCGGATGCACCCGCTGGTGTATGACGGCGTGGTTTATACCAGCCAGCTTCGTCTCGGCGAACTGTTGGTTAAAAGGTACAGGATTCGCAGTCTCACAAGCTGCGACACGTGTCACCGTTAGATGCCGCTTGAGGCTTGAAGTCGAAAATGAACGATCGAAAGTCCAAAGATTTCGTTGATATTGCGGCGCTGCGAGCGAGCTTGGCGCAGGACAAGCCGCGGCGCTTCTGGCGAGGACTCGAGGAGCTGGCGGAAACGCCCCGCTACCAGGAGATTGCGAAAGGTGAGTTCGGGGCGACCGGCCTTCCCAACCCCCAGCGCGGCATCAGCCGCCGAAATGTCCTCAAACTGATGGCCGCTTCTGCCGCCATCTCCGGCATGACGGCATGCGTCAAAATTCCGCTTGAGAAAATTGTTCCCTACGTGCATCCCCCGGTCGAATTTCAGCCCGGTCGGCCGCTTTTTTACGCGACTGCGATGCCCTTGAACGGCTGCGGCATTGGCCTTCTGGTTGAAAGCCATCTGGGGCGGCCGACTAAAATCGAAGGGAATCCCGACCACCCCGCGAGTTTGGGTGCGACCGACACGCTGTCTCAGGCTTCCATCTATGGCCTTTACGACCCCGACCGCTCGCAGGTTGTTTTGCACGAGGGGCGGCTTAGCAACTGGAGTACTTTTCTGGGAGTCCTCGCGGATCTGCGAAGCTATTATGCGGCGAGCAAAGGGGCGGGGCTGAGAATATTGACGGAGACCGTCGCTTCCCCCACGCTAGGCGACCAGATGGCTCGGTTGCTGGAACAATTCCCTGCCGCGCAATGGCATCAATACGAGCCTGTGGGGCGCGATGCGGCGCGGGAAGGCTCACGGCTGGCGTTCGGCGAATACGTGAACACCTATTACCGCTTTGACCAGGCGGACGTGATTCTTTCGCTGGACGCGGACTTCCAGTGCTTTGGTCCGGGGACGGTCCGCTATGCGCGAGACTTTTCAAACAAGCGACGGATTACCGGTCCCCAAAGCTCCATGAACCGGCTTTACATGGTGGAGACCATGCCGTCGGGGACCGGAACCCTGGCCGACCATCGGCTGGCGCTGTCTTCCTATCAGATTGAGGCATTTGCCCGAGCCGTCGCGGCGGCGGTGGGCGTGAAGTTTGGCGGAGCTGCTCCGCCCGCGCCGCCGCAAGTTCCGCCGGATTGGATACCGGCGTTGGTGCGCGACCTGCAAAACCATCGTGGGGCCAGCATCGTGATGGCCGGCGACCAACAGCCACCGGCCGTGCACGCGCTCGCCCACGCCATCAATGACGCTTTGGGCAACGTCGGCAAAACCGTCATTTATACCGACCCCATCGAGGCGGGCCCGATTAACCAGCTTCAGCCGCTGCGCGATTTGGTGAAGGATATTCATCAGGGACAGGTCGAAACCCTGCTCATCCTGGGCGGCAATCCGGTGTACGACGCTCCCGCCGACCTCGAATTCGATCAGGCGCTGCTCAAGGTGAAGATGCGCGCGCATTGGAGCCTTTACGACGACGAAACCTCTTACCTGTGCCAATGGCACATCCCCGCCGCCCATTACTTGGAGTCGTGGAGCGACGTTCGCACCTATGACGGGACGGCCACGGTCATTCAACCCCTGATTGCCCCGCTTTACGGCGGCAAGACAGCCCACGAATTGATGAGCCCGCTGTTGGGCGACGTGTACGCCACGCCGCATCAAACGGTTCGGAATTATTGGAAATCCCAGAACCTCTCGAAGGATTTCGAGCGCTCCTGGGAGGCGGCGCTTGAGCGCGGCGTAATCCCCGGAACGACGTTTGCTCCCAAATCCGTCAAGCTGAATGCGAACCTCAATGTGCCGCCAAGCCCCGCAGGACCGAACTCGAGTGCGCCGATTGAAATCTCCTTCCAGCCCGACACGAACGTCTGGGACGGTCGTTTTGCCAATAATCCCTGGCTGCAAGAAGTTCCGCGTCCCATCACCAAGCTGACCTGGGACAATGCCGCTATGGTCAGTCCGGCCACTGCCGAGCGCCTGCGCCTGACCCGCGAAGAGGTGGTCAAGATTACGGTCAATGGACGCAGCCAAAACTTCCCCATCCTCATCGTCCCCGGGCACGCGGACGGCAGCATCACCCTGCCGCTCGGTTATGGCCGCACGCGGGCCGGGCGCGTGGGCAATGGTCCGGGATTCAATGCTTACTCGATTCGGACTTCGGACCATATGTGGGCGGCCTTTGTCGCGGCGCCGCAGCCGACGGGCGGGCGCTATCATTTGGTGACCACGCAATATTTCCACACCATTGAGCGACACGGCGAACCTATGGAGCTGGAGAGTGTGAACGCTTTTAAGCGCGACTTGGTGCGGGTGGCGACGCTGGAGGAATTCCGCCGGAACCCGGACTTTGCCGCTGACCCGCCCAGTGAAACCTCCGAGGCTCCGTCACTCTATCCGCCTTACAACTATAAGGAAGGCTACCAATGGGGAATGTCCATTGACCTGAACAGTTGCGTGGGGTGCAACGCCTGCGTGGTGGCCTGCTATTCGGAGAACAATATTGCCGTGGTCGGCAAAGAGCAGGTGGACGATGGCCGCATCATGCAGTGGATCCGAATAGACAATTATTTTCACGGCGATTTGGATCATCCCGAAATCTACAACGAACCCTTGCCCTGCATGATGTGCGAAAATGCCCCGTGCGAATACGTCTGTCCGGTGGGCGCCACCATGCACAGCCCCGGCGGGCTCAATCTGATGATTTACAACCGCTGTGTCGGCACACGGTATTGCTCCAATAACTGCCCGTACAAGGTGCGGCGGTTCAACTTCTATCTCTATTCCGACTGGACCACCCCCAGCCTTTATGGTTTAAGGAACCCGGACGTCACCGTGCGAAGCCGGGGCGTGATGGAAAAGTGTACGTATTGTATTCAGAGGATCGAAGAAGCCAAAATCAAAGCTCAACTGGAAAATCGTAAGGTCCGGGATGGCGAAATCCAAACCGCCTGCCAGCAGGTTTGTCCCACGGAGGCGATTGTGTTTGGAAACATCAACGACCCTCACAGCCGTGTTACTCGACTGAAGGCACAAAGCCGCCAGTACGGCCTGTTGCGAGAATTGAACACCCGACCGCGCACCACGTATTTGGCGCGGCTTAGGAATCCGAACCCAGAGATTAAGGAGTCCGTCAATGGAACCCGTTGAACCGGGGAAAAACGCCGCCGTGGCGGAGCCCGTCCTCGCTCCCGGGCATTCGTTCGGGTCGGTGACGGACCAGATTAGCGCCATTGTCCTGACGCGCGGCACGGGCAAGAAGTGGATGGGCGGCTTTGCGGTCGCCATCGCGCTGCTGCTGATGCTCAACTTCGCCATCACGGTACTGTTCGCCAAGGGCGTGGGCATCTGGGGCATCAACATCCCGGTCGGCTGGGGCTTCGCCATCGTCAATTTTGTCTGGTGGATTGGAATTGGGCACGCCGGAACGCTGATTTCCGCCTTTCTCTTGCTGATGCGCCAGCAATGGCGATCCTCGGTCAACCGCTTTGCCGAGGCGATGACGATCTTCGCCGTCGCCTGCGCGGGAATGTTCCCGCTGCTGCACATGGGCCGGCCGTGGTTGTTTTACTGGCTGTTCCCCTATCCCGATACGATGACCCTGTGGCCGCAGTTCCGCAGCCCACTGGTCTGGGACGTCTTCGCGGTTTCTACCTACGCCACGGTTTCCATCCTGTTCTGGTTTGTCGGCTTGATTCCGGACTTGGCGACGCTTCGTGACCGCGCGACCACCAAGATCAAACAAGTCGTTTACGGAATCTTATCCATGGGCTGGCGAGGCTCGGCCAAGCATTGGAAGCGGTACGAAACGGCTTCTCTGCTGCTGGCCGGCTTGGCCACGCCGCTGGTCGTCTCCGTCCACACGGTGGTGAGCTTTGATTTCACCATTGCCATTGAGCCCGGCTGGCACAGCACCATCTTCCCGCCCTACTTCGTCGCTGGGGCGATTTATTCAGGTTTTGCTATGGTGCTATGTCTCGCCATTCCGTTACGAAAATATTACGGACTGGAAGACTTTGTGACTCTTCGCCACATGGACACGATGGCCAAGATTATGCTGGCCACCGGGTGGATTGTCGCTTACAGCTACATCATGGAAACCTTCATGGCGTTTTACAGCGGCAATCCCTTTGACCGTTACATGATCATGAATCGCATGTTCGGGCCGTACGCCACGGTTTATTGGATTTTGATCGCCGCGAATCTGGTGATTCCGCAGCTTCTTTGGATCAAGAAAATGCGGAGAAACATGCTGACGCTTTTCCTTCTGTCACTCTGCGTGCAGACCGGCATGTGGCTGGAACGGTTTGTCATCATCATCACCAGTCTGAGTCGCGATTTTGTTCCGTCTTCTTGGGGAATGTACTATCCGACTCGGTGGGATTGGATGACGTTTCTCGGTTCCATCGGTCTTTTCTTTACCCTGTTCTATCTGTTTATCCGCTTCCTCCCGATGATCTCGATTCACGAGATGCGGGAGTTGGTTCATAAGACGGAGGAGGAACCCGCCGCTTGACGGGCGATGCAAGATGGCACCTATGGCTGGCAGGCGACTTTACGGCTTGATGGCGGAATTCGACACTCCGGAGGCCCTGCTGTATGCCGCCCGGGCCGCCCGCGAAGAAGGCTACCGAAAATTCGATGCCTACTCTCCGTTCGGCATCGAAGGCTTGGCGGAAGCGGTCGGTTTCCCGAAGACTCGTCTTCCCGTTTTGGTGTTTTTTGGAGGCTTATTCGGTTGCTGCGGCGGATTCTTCATGCAATGGTGGGCCAACGTCATCGGTTATCCCTTGAACATCGGCGGCAAGCCGTACGACAGTTGGCCGGCCTTCATTCCTATTACCTTCGAATTGACGATTCTGTGCGCCGCGCTTACGACGGTCATCGGGATGATCGCCTTGAACGGATTGCCTGCACCCTATCATCCGGCGTTCAATGTTCCGCGGTTTGCCTTGGCCTCGCGCGACCACTTTTTCCTTTTGATTGAAGCGGAGGATCCCAAGTTTGATCCAAAGGAAACGCAGGAATTTTTGGAAGCCTTGCACGCTCAGGAGGTTAGCGAAGTTGAAGCTTGAGCGCCTTGGCAACTTGCGCCGATTTGTGAATCGCCTTTTCGGGTCCGTCCGCCTGTCGCGCCGCCTGCTATCCTGTGCCGTGTTATTGGGGATCGTGGGCTTGACGGGCTGCCGCCTCGATATGCAGATTGAACCCAAATACCGCGGCTATGAGGCAAGCAATTTCTTCCGCGATGGACATTCCGAGCAGCAGCCCGTTCCCGGCACGGTGGCACGCGGTGAGCTGCGCACCGACACGCTGATGTACGCCGGCCTGCTGGACGGCAAGGAAGCGAATGTGTTCCCCTTCCCCATCACGAAAAAGGATCTCGAGCGCGGCCAGCAACGTTTCGATATCTACTGCACGCCCTGCCACGATTTCACCGGCAGCGGCCACGGCATGGTCGTTCAGCGTGGGTTCCCGGCCCCGCCGTCCTATTACGAGAAAAAGTTGATGGACGCGCCGGTGGGCCACTTTTTCCGGGTTATGACTTACGGCTACGGCACGATGTACAGCTACGCCGACCGGCTTTCGACCAAGGACCGGTGGTGCATCGCCGCCTACATTCGAGCGCTGCAGATGACGCATCAACCCAACATGAATAACGTGCCCCCTCAAGAGCAGAAAATCCTGGAGGCGAGCGGCCAATGAACGATTCTCCAGCGACAGTGCTCAGCCGCATTCAGCAACGCTCTTTGGGCATTGGGATTGTCGTATCGGCGATTTGCGCGTGGGGCGCCTACGTCCACTGGACTCGCTTTCTTCAAGCTTACCTGGTGGCCTTCTTCTTCTGGCTGAACATTTCGCTCGGTTGCTTTGCCATCTTGATGCTCCAACACATGATTAAGGGCCGCTGGGGCCTCGTCATCCGGCGCAGCCTCGAGGCAGGCGCCAGCACCTTGCCGCTCATGGTGTTGTTTTTTATCCCCCTCCTAGCGGGGCACGCGCGGCTTTACCCGCCGCCGCCCACGACCGGTTTCAAGGCCGTTTACCTCAACTGGCCCTTCTTCCTGGGGCGCGCCGTGTTTTATTTTGCGGTGTGGGTGCTGATGGCGTGGCTGCTCAACAAATGGTCCGATGACCAGGACCGCACGGGCGACCCGGTGTTCCAAGCGCGATTAACTCGTTTGAGCGGTCCCGGCCTTATCATCTTTGGACTTACCATCACCTTCGCGGCCGTGGACTGGGTCATGTCGCTTGAGACCGGCTTCTTCTCCACCATCTATGGAATGATTTTCATGGTGGCGGCGGCGCTGGCCGCCATGGCCTTCATCACGGTGATGGCCATGATTCTGGCAAGGTACAAACCGCTTTCCGAAGTGGCCACGGCAGAACGCTTTCACAACTATGGGAACTTGCTGCTGGTTTTTGTTCTGCTCTGGGCTTATCTCTCGTTCTCGCAATTTCTCATTATTTGGGCCGGCAATCTTCAAGATGAAATCCCTTGGTATGTTTCACGGGCTTACGGCGGCTGGGGAGTGATTGCGCTATTCTTGGTTCTGTTCCATTTTGCAATTCCGTTCGTGCTCTTGCTCAACCGTCCCATCACAAAATCGTCGCGTGCCTTGGCAGGTGTGGCGATCGCCCTTTTCATAATGGGGTGGGTGGATTTATACTGGATTATTGAGCCGGCCTTCCGCCCGCAGGGACCGCAATTGAGCTGGATGGATATTGCCACGCCGTTCGGGCTGGGTGGCTTATGGATGGCGGTTTTCCTCCAAAAGCTGCGGAAACGTCCTTTGCTTCCGCTTCACGATCCGCGCTTTGAGGAGGTCTTGGAATATGATTGATCCCCACACACGGACTGTGGATTCCGGGCCGCATCACGAAACGCGGGAGGCTCAAACTCGCCCGGTCGTCGTTTTCCTGGCTGCGCTCTTTGTGCTGGTCGTGGGCGCCCTCATCGCCTGTTGGGGAATTTTTCGCTTGGTCGTGCGCCTTGAGCCGCGGGGCGCGCCCGCCGCGCCTTATGAACATGCCCGGACGCTGCCGCCGGCGCCGCGCCTCCAGGTCGCTCCTGCCCAGGATTATCAAGCCTATCGGGCCCACGAAAACAAGATTCTGGATTCCTATGGTTGGGTGAACCGTCAGAAGGGCATCGTGCGGATTCCCATCCAGCAAGCGATGAGCCTTCTGCTCAAGCAAGGGTTGCCGGCGGTGAGCGCCACAACGCCGCGCAACCAACAGCCCCTGAAGCAGGGTGAAGTTTTGCAATATACGGTTCCGTCAGGGTTTACGCCGCAAAACTAGGCGAGCATCGAGCCGCCCCGCGGCCTGGAGAGGAAGTGAAGATGGATACTCGATTCCGCCAACCGGATGGGCTGGACCAGTCACCGCCTCGGGCGAAGCGGCGCGGACACTTTCTGGCGGCCCTGCTCGCTCTTTGCGCGCTCGGATTCGGCTTCAGCCGGCCGCTGAGGGCGCAGGTTAAGAACCCGCTCAATTCCATCTCAGACCCGGCCATCCTTCAGGGCGTCGGGATTGATCAGAGGCTCAATGACCAGATTCCTCTGAACCTGACGTTCCGCGACGAAACGGGGAAAACGGTCCGCTTGGCGCAATATTTCGGGCACAAGCCGGTGATTCTATCGCTGGTTTACTTCAGTTGCCCCATGCTCTGTACCTTGGTCACCAACGCCTTGGCGCACAGCATGAAAAATCTCGATTTCACCGCCGGCAAGCAATTCAACGTCCTGACCGTGAGCTTTGACCCTCACGACACGCCCCAGATGGCCGCGGACAAGAAGGCCATCTATTTGAATATGTATGGCCGGCGCGCCGCCGACCACGGTTGGCACTTTCTCACGGGCGATCAGCAGAGTATCACCGCCCTCACTCAGGCCGTCGGTTTTCACTATAAACGCATTCCCGGCACCGACCAATTTGCTCATGCCACCGGCATTGTGGTGCTGACCCCGCAAGGGAAAATTTCGCAGTATTTTTACGGCATCCAGTATCCGGCAGGCAGCTTACGCCTGGCCTTAGTTCAAGCCTCCGGTGGCCGGATCGGCAATCCCGTGGACGAGATACTGTTGTATTGTTGCGAATACAACCCAACGACGGGCAAATACGATTTCATCGTTGCCAGAATGTTGCAGGTCGGGGGAGTGATTACCCTGCTGGTGGTTGGCTCCATCATCTTTATCGTGGCGCGGGCCAAGCCTCACCCGCAAGGCTAAAAGAGAGGAGGGCCGCGGCACACGCTGAGCCTCGTTGCGGCCAAAAGACTTTGTGGCAGGCGGACGCGAGGACCGGCTCCCCTGCCCAAGAGACTGTTGACTGAGGGCATTTAGACCCATGTTGCCACATTTCATTCCTCATCTTCCTGAAGCCTCCACCATGGCGAGGCCCGTGGACTATCTGTTCTGGTTCTGCGTCGCCGTGCTGGTGTTCTTCACGGCGCTCATTTTCCTTTGTATTTTTTACTTTGCCATCCGCTATCGTCGCCGTTCCGAAGACGAGGTTCCGCCGCAGATTCACGGCAGCCTGCCGCTCGAAATTATTTGGACGGTTATTCCGTTGGGCATTGTCGCCGTCATGTTCGTTTGGGGAACGGCGCTTTTCATCCGCAATGCCCGCCCTCCGGCCGATGCCACGCAAATCTACGTGACCGGCAAGCAGTGGATGTGGAAGATTCAACATGGCAACGGCAAGCGCGAAATTGACGCCTTGCATGTCCCCGAGGGCGTACCCATCGAGCTGGTTATGACCTCGGAGGACGTCATTCACGACTTCTCGATTCCGGCCTTTCGGATCAAAAAGGATGTTCTGCCGGACCATTACACCAGCCTCTGGTTTACCGCGGATCGTCTGGGTAAATACCGCTTTTACTGCGATCAGTATTGCGGCATGGGACACTCGCTCATGCGCGGCTGGCTTTACGTGATGACTCCCGACGCTTACGAAGCGTGGCTGCACCATGGCGTCCAAGCACAAACCATGGCTCAAGCCGGCGCTTTGCTTTACAACCGCATGGGCTGCGTCACTTGCCACGGCACGGGCAAGGGACCTCCCTTTGCCGGACTCTACGGTAAAACCGTGAAGCTGGCCGACGGCACAACGGCGGTGGCGAATGATGCCTACCTTCGCCAAATGATTCTTTACCCTGGCCAAGAAATTGTGGCCGGCTATCGCGACATCATGCCGACCTTCAAGGGCCAGTTGAGCGAGGAGGAAGTTCTGGACCTGATCGCCTACATTAAATCTCTTGGGTCCAAACCAAGCAATACTGGAGAATGAACCATGGCGACCACCACCATCACCGCGATTTCTACGGACACGGGCCTCGAAACGCGCAATTATCTGAACGCCGACTACAGCCTGAAGTCCTGGTTGCTCACCACCGACCACAAGCGGATTGCCTGGCTTTATCTCATCGCCATTACGTTCTTCTTCTTGGTGGGCGCCATCGCGGCCTTGCTGATTCGAATTAATCTCCTGGTGCCTCAAGGCCTCATCGTCACGCCTGAAACCTATAACAAGCTCTTCACTATGCACGGCATCATCATGGTCTTTCTTTTCCTGATCCCCTCCATTCCCGCCGTGTTCGGGAATTTTTTCATCCCCATGATGATCGGCGCGCGCGACGTGGCTTTCCCGAAGCTCAACCTGCTGAGCTGGTATGTCTTCGTGGCCGGCGGGCTAATGGTCATGTACGCCGTTCTCGCGGGCGGCGTGGACACCGGCTGGACTTTTTACACCCCGCTGAGCACCAGTTATCTCAACACTCACGTCATGGCCGCGGCTTCTGGCGTCTTCATTGCCGGGTTTTCCTCCATTTTGACTGGCCTCAACTTTATCGTCACCATCCATAAAATGCGCGCCCCGGGCATGACATGGTTCCGCATGCCGCTGTTTCTGTGGTCCATGTACGCCACCAGCATCATTCAGGTTTTGGGGACGCCGGTCCTGGCCATTACACTTTTTCTTCTCGCGATGCAGCGCATGTTCCATGTGGGCATCTTTGACCCGGCGCTGGGTGGCGACCCGCTGCTGTTTCAGCACCTTTTCTGGTTCTATTCGCATCCGGCCGTTTACATCATGATCTTGCCCTCCATGGGAGTGGTCAGCGAATTAATCGCGGCGTTCTCCCGCAAGCGCATCTTCGGTTACGAATTTGTGGCTTTCTCCAGTATCGCCATCGCCGTCATTTCCTTTCTGGTTTGGGGGCACCACATGTTTGTCAGCGGTGAATCGGTCTATGCCGGCGTGGTGTTCTCCGCTCTGAGCATGGCGGTTGCCATTCCTTCCGCCATTAAGGTCTTCAACTGGACGGCCACGCTCTATAAAGGCTCGATTTCGTTCGACGCGCCCATGCTTTACGCCCTCGGCTTCATTGGGCTGTTCACGATGGGTGGGCTGACGGGGCTCTTCTTGGCCACCTTGGCCGTGGACCAATATGTCCATGACACTTACTTTGTTGTCGCCCACTTCCACTACATCATGGTGGGAGGCGCCATCATGGGTTACATGGGCGCTTTGCATTATTGGTGGCCGAAAATGACCGGCCGGCTTTATCCGGACCGCTGGGCCCGCGCTGCCGCCTTCATCATCTTTATTGGTTTCAACTTGACCTTTTTCCCCCAGTTCATCATGGGTTATTTGGGCATGCCTCGCCGTTACGCCATCTATCCCGCCAAGTTCCAGACGCTCAACGTGCTCTCCACCGCTGGCGCCACCATCCTGGGGGTGGGTTATATCATCCCGCTCATCTACTTTATTTGGTCGTTCCGTTATGGGCCGGTCGCCGGACCGAACCCCTTCCGCGCCAAGGGGCTCGAATGGACCACTTCCTCGCCTCCGCCCACACATAATTTCGAGGTGACGCCCATCGTCACCGAGGAAGCCTACGCCTACGGAAGCGGGGTGCCGCACAATGTCTGAAGCGCGCACGGACGCCGCGGTCGCCGAACAATTTGACGACCGCGAACAGCAGCACGAAGCCGCCGGTTTCGGCATGTGGATATTTCTGGCCACCGAAATCATGTTCTTCGGCGGATTGTTTGCGAGCTATACCATTTACCGCAACCTCTATCCGACGGCGTTCCTCGCCGGCAGCGGGTTACTCAACGTCAAGATCGGGGCTTTCAACACGGTGGTGTTGATCACGAGCAGCCTCACCATGGCCATGGCCGTCCATTCCGCTCAACTGGGCCGCCGCAAGGCCCTGATTGCTTTCCTTATCCTTACCTTGCTGTTAGGTCTTACCTTCCTCGTGGTCAAACTCCGCTTTGAGTGGTATCACGATTACGTGACGCACGTCGCGCCGGGCTTTGGCTTTCATCCGGAAGGCGCCGACCTCGCGCACATTCAAGCTCTCCATGCGCCGCTGTCCGGGGTCGAGCTTTTCATGTGTTTCTATTTCTTTATGACGGGGGTTCACGCCCTTCACATGGTGGTGGGGGTGGGGATTTTGACGGCGCTCATCATCATGGCCTGGCGAGGCCGCATCACCAAGGACTCCCATAACGTGGTGGAAATGGCCGGACTCTATTGGCATTTTGTGGACATTATTTGGATCTTCTTGTTTCCACTCTTATATCTCTTAGGAGTCACCCGCTGATGTCCGAACACGTCGCTTCTCCCAAGATGTACGTCATCATTTTCCTGACCCTGTTGGCGCTCACCGCGCTCACCACGGCCGTCGCTTACGTTGACCTCGACGCCATCTTCGGCTTGAAGAACTTCCCGCTCAACACCATCGTGGCGCTGCTCATTGCCGTTTGCAAAGCCAGTCTGGTCGCGCTTTTCTTTATGCACCTCCGCTGGTCGTCGAATGTCATGCGGCTGGTGGCGGTCTGCGCCGTCTTCTGGTTGGCCATTTTGATTGTTCTCACCGGCGCCGACTTCTTTACGCGCAACTGGACTCCCATCCCTCGCCCTTGGCAAGCCTCGATCACGGTGCAGCCTAATAGCGGTATCGTCATCCCTCACCCCCGACCGTAGCCGGAGCCTATCAGGCGGGTACCGGAGCAATCACGAGGAAGGTAGCTCGCCAGAACTTCCAACCCGGCATATAATGCCGTGAGAGATTCAACGGGAGGTTGAAATCATGCTCAGAGTTCTTCTGGTGGCGGGAGACGCGACGGAATCCCTCGACACCTGGTACCCTTATCATCGGCTCCGCGAGGAAGGCATTGAGGTTCACATCGCCGCGCCGGCCAAAAAAGTCCTCAACTCCGTGATTCACGACTTTGAGCCTGGCTGGGACACTTACGTCGAGAAACCCGGCTATCGCATCCCCGCTAACATCGCCTTCCGCGACGTTCGCCCCGAGGATTACGATGGAATTATTTTGAGCGGTGGACGTGCGCCCGAGTACCTACGTAACAATGCGGACCTGCGCCGCATTGTTACCCACTTTGTCGAACGCGAGAAGCCTATCGCGGCGCTTTGCCACGGCTCCCTTATTCTTGCCGCGGCGGATGCGTTGCGGGGCCGGAGCGTCGCCACCTATGAAGCCCTGCGCCCCGACATGGAACGTGCCGGCGCTCACTTCCAGGATACAGAGGTTGTGGTGGACCGAAACCTGGTGAGCTCGCGCACCTGGATGGACCTTCCCTTCTTCACCCGCGAGTTTCTCAGGGTGCTAAAAACGGCGGCCTCGAGTAGCGCTGCCGCCGCATGACGACTGACGTTGCCGCGCCTCGACCGGCAATGAATGCCGCGCGCAGCCGCAGAAACTTGCGGGGAAGGAGCGGGCATGAGCCGAGCTTCGCCTGCAAAAGCCACCCTTATCGTCCCCAAAGGCTGTACGCCCAGGGCAAAGGAATGGAGAGGATCATCAGCAAAGCTCCGATGAGCGCCCAGTTCTTCATGAAGTTGACGCGCTCGCCCATTTTCGCTTGAGGGTCCTGAACGGTCCAGTAATTGTGCATCGTGAATGAGGCGCCCAGCAGGAAAATCACCAGCAGGATCACGCCCACCTCGGGAAAGGCTCCGAGGAGAAGGCTCAAGCCGCCCAGAAGCAATAAAAGCCCCGTCCCGGCCACAGCGGCACCCGGCGCTGGCACGCCTTTGCTCTGGCTGTAGCCCTTCATCATGCCGAAATTTGCAAAGTGGTTAATCCCGCTCATGATGAAAAATCCGCCCAAGATGATTCTTCCGACCAATAGCAAAATGCCCATGGAAGTTCCTCCTTCTGCTAACAAATCAGGTACCCGCCCCGCTGGCACGGAGCGGATGTTAATTCATTGCTCTAATTCTATGCCTCGCCATTATCAATAGATGAAACAGGGTCAATCTCGGTTACGTCACCAGCGGCGATGGCCCGCCGGAATTCGCCTTCGGCGGCTTCCCAGTCTCCGGCTTGCATGAAGGCCAGACCTAAAAGGTTGTGCAGGGAAGCCAAAGGTGGGTTGAGCCTGGCGGCTGTTCGGAATTCTCGCAAGGCGCGCACGGGCTGCTTCTGCTGCTCTTCGGCGAGCCCCAAATAGTAGTGATGCTGGACGTTGGACGGTGGCTGCGCACACGCCGGGGCGCTTAGAACTAGGTTCAGGAGATTGAATCGCGCTGAAAAATGGCGGGGATTAAGGCGAAGGGCTTGAAGAAACGCCTGCTGCGCCCGCTGCGGTTCGTTCATTATCACATAGTGGTTTCCCAAATTGGTGTAGATGGAGGCAGAGGGCGCCAGGCGCAGAGCGGTTTCAAAGTCTCGCTCGCCGGAGCTGAAATGTTTTTCTCTGTCGTCAATGAGTCCTTTGAGATTCCAAGCAGCCGCACTTTGTGGGTGAGCTTTGAGGAAGGCCTGCGTCAGCCGCTCTGCGGAGGCGAGATCGGAGTGCTCAAATGCCTCAATTGCTGCCGACAAGCCTGACGATGGGGCCGAGGCCGAGGGGGATGGCGCGCGTCCCTTGAGCAGGGCTGCCGGACTGCTCAGGATGAAAACGGCGGCAGCGACGCAGATACCATGTCTGGCGGCTCTTCTCTGCACTTTGCTGCTCCCTCACCTGACATGCCCCTGCCGAGCCCATCCGTCTCGGTGTCGCTATTTCAGTTCCACCCTCAACTGGCACCGGTCACCGCGAATGACGCCGCGCGAGTATTCGATGGGAATGCCTTCCACGCTAAAAGCGATTCGCTCCAGCCACATGCCCGCGCTCCGCGGCGGAACCTGAAGTAATTTTGCTGCCTCAGCGCGCACGAGGACCGGCTCGAAGGTATCCTGACAACGCACGGGCGAGGTGTTGTATTTTCTTGCGAGCAGATCGTAAAGCGCGACATTATCGTGGTCCTCGTGCTCAAGGCCGGGAAACAGGCGTTCGGGCAGATAAGAGGTGTGAAGGAAGAAAGGCTCGTCGTTCAAAAATCGAAGCCGCTCGATACGTAAAACCCGCTCTCCATCGGCCAGCGCCAGAGGCCGCCGCACCATAGGCGTTGCCTTTTCCACGCCCAACCTTAGATTCTCCCACCTCGGATGAAATCCTTGTTTTTGCATCTCGGTGGTGAAGCGGTAGAAATGCTCCAAAACTTGTGTCACCCTCGGGGAAGCTACAAACGTTCCCCGGCCACGATGCCGCACCACGCGTCCCAGCGACTCCAGCTCATCCAAGGCGCGTTTGGCCGTGATGGTGCTGACGCCGTAATCCTGGCAAAGTGCTTTCTCGGTAGTAAAGAAATCGCCCGGCTTTAAGGCGCCGCTACGAAGGCCATGCTCCAGCCGCTCCTGGAGACGCTCGGTCAGTTGGGCGAACAAAGGAAGAGAACTGTGATGGTCGAGGCGAGATTCGCTGACATCGCCCCCGCCACGTTCGACGTACACGTTGCTCACTTGTTGCTCGTGGTCTTCAAACAGTATCAAAGAGGAATCCTCCTCCACATAAGATACTCCAACGACACTGCGCCCGCCCGATGTTTTCCCCTCCGTGCAATCCGTGCCAGCCTACTCCGTAAATCATATATTTTTATCTTGACATGTCAATTGGGTTGCGCTACCACGGTGAAGGCAGCGGGGCCGCTGGCGGGCACGACCAATGCCACCATTAGCCAGATGATTAGTGCCGCCACGATCCAGCGCGTGCCTCCGGTGGACCGGGATGTTTGCAAGTTAGTTCAACTCAGCCCTGGCATCACGCCGGTCAATGGAGCCGTCAACAACGTCGAATTTAACGAAAGACCCGGAGCCGATGTTTCCGGTTTCAGCATCAACGGACTTCCTCAAGGAACTCTGTATTATCCGGAGGATGGGGCGCCGCTGACCATCGCCGAAAATAACCTGGGGGCGATGATTCCGGCGGAGATTCCTCCGCTGGGCTCCATTCAGGAGTACCAGATCGAAACGAACAACGTCCCGGCGTCCACTCAAAGTTTCGGGACCGGCGTTCTGAGCCTGGTGAGCAAGTCCGGCACCAACAAAGTTCATGGGGATGGCTTCTTTTATGGGCGTCCCAACTTCTGGGCTGCCAACGACCCTTTTGTGAAGGCCAGCCAGTTGGAGGCACACGAGCCGAACAAGCCACCTAACTTTCATCGCTATCAATGGGCGGGCAGTGTCGGCGGACCCATCAGACACGACAAGGTATTTTATTTTGCAGACTACGAACTTGCTGCCTTCAATCAATGTCACCAATTCAGTTCAGTTGGGTATTCCGAATGCCTTTTGGAATCCGGCCAGCTTGGCGAGCTTCGGCCAAGTGACCTACGCCGCAAGCCAGCCGCGGCAGTTCCAATTCGGGTTGAGATTCATCTACTGAGGGGCCGGCGAGCGCGGACGTGAAGCATCCGAAGAGGGACGCGAGTCCATGAGTTGTGCCCGCCGAAAGGTGGTATCTTATCGTTTGGGAAAGGCGAACACCACATGTCCTCACTTCAGTATTTCACCCGAATCAGCGAAATCCTCCGCCAGATCGAGCAGACGCAGCACGAGGCCATCGAAAGGGCGGCTGAGGCGATGGCCAAGAGCATCCAGCAGGACGGTTGGGTTTATTTGTTTGGGAGCGGTCATTCGGTGATTCCGGTCTTGGACACGTTTCCCCGGTATGGCAGCTTTGTGGGTTTCTGTCCGATATATGATCCGCGCTTGATGTGGTTTAACGTGGTGGGGCCGGGCGGAGCCCGCGAGTTGCTGTGGCTGGAGCGGGCGGAAGGTTACGCGAAAAATTTGCTGGCCAGTTACGTGCTGGAGCCTCGCGACACGATGCTGGTGTTCTCCCACGGGGGTCTGAACGCGGCGCCGATTGAGGTGGCCCTGGAAGCCAAAGCACGAGGCTTAACCGTGGTCACGGTTTCTTCGCACGAAAATTATCGTCAGGCGCGGCCCCTTCATTCCAGCGGCCAGCAGCTTCCGAACATTGCGGACATCGCCATTGACAACTGCGTGCCGCCGGAAGACGCGCTGGTGGGGGTGGACGGAAGGCAAGAGAAATTTGCGGCTGGCTCGACCGTTGCCGGGGTGACCATCGCGATGGCGCTGGTGGCGGAAGTGGCCGCCCGGTTGGTGCAAAGTGGCTATCGGCCGACTACCTTCGTGTCGCCCAACATCGAGCTTGAGCCGGATCACAACCAACAGGTTTTTCTGGAATACGCCCGGCGGCTGGCCAAGCGGGCTCCGTGAGGCTTTCTCGCTGTCCTCGAGAGGGTCCTCGGCGGGGCGAAGGTGCGGTTTCGAAGGGGTCAGGGCTACCGGGAGCCCGTTTGCTCCAAGCGCTCGATTCGGCGCCGTGATGAAGGCGGCAGCGACTCAGCCAAGCCTGGGCAAGTCCGTGAGCCGCGAGTGAGGGAATCATGGATGATACGACCAGCCGACGAAACTTCATCAAAGCGATTGCAGGCAGCTCGGTTCTCCCTTATCTTCCCAACCCTGCCAGTGGGACCTCTGCTGAAGGAAATCGGAGTCCCGACGTTGCCGCGCCTGCGGCTTCGGCATCATTTTTCCCTGTAGCCGTTTGGTATGGAGGCGGCAAGGCGCGCGCCCCCATGCTGGAGCCGGTAGATTCAGCGAGTGCGCGGAGGTGGGGGAAAGACCTCGACCAGATTCGGGCGGTTGGTTTCAATACCGTCAAGTGCTGGGTGGATTGGGCGACGGCGGAGGCAACGCCGGGGCAGTATGATTTCAAGAATCTCGCTCTCCTGTTGCGCTTGGCGGAAGAGCGCGGCTTGCGGGTGGTGGTGCAGGTCTATACGGATTCGGCGCCCGATTGGGTGGGGCAGCGTTATCCCGAAGCGCGTTTTGTGGATCGCTCGGGCGCCGTCATCCACTCGCAGGCGGCGCCGGGCTATTGCATGGATCATGAAGGAGTCCGCAGCGAAATTGTGAAGTTTTACGAAGCGCTGTCGCAGGAGGCCAACCGCCACGCTTCCTTGTACGGGTGGGATGTCTGGAGCGAGCCGCATGTCATCAATTGGGCAGAGTTTGATTATCTGAAGGACCCTGAGTTCTGCTACTGTCCGTCCACGCAGGCACGGTTTCGAAGCTGGTTGCAATCGAAATACAAGTCGCTGGACGCGCTCAATCAGTCATGGTACCGGAGGTTTTCAAGTTGGGACGAGGTGAGCCCGCCCCGATTTTCCACCATTCTCTCCTTCACCGATTATTTGGACTGGCGAAGTTTTATTGTGGACAAGCTGGCGGCGGATTTGAAAACCCGGGTGGAGGCTGTGCGCCGCGCCGACGCTACCCATCCGATTACCAGCCACGCCGCGGCGCCCGGGCTGTTTACCGACCCTCGGGACGGTTACGGCGAGCCGGATGATTGGAAGATGGCCGAAAATGCCGACTTTTTCGGCACCAGCCTCTACCCCATGCACGCCGAACTGAGCAAGCCTTTGAGTTATCCGGCGCTCGCCGCTGGGTTGGACTTTGAGCGCTCGGCGGGGCTCAGCTTCGGCAAAGGATTCTGGATCGGAGAGCTGCAAGCCGGCCAAGGCGTGACCGGGATGCGCATCGCCGAACCCGTCACCGGACGCGATGTCACCTACTGGATGTGGCAAGTCATCGCGCACGGGGCAAAGGAAATTGCGGTCTATGCGTGGTATCCGATGGATGCCGGCTATGAATCGAGCGGTTACGGCCTGATAGATTTAGACGGAACTTTGACGCCGCGTGCCCACGCTGCCGGTGAAACCGCAAAAATCCTGGCGCAGCACGCAGCGGATTTGAACCGAGCGCGGCCAGCGGAAGCTCAGGTAGCTGTCCTGTATAACCGTCTGTCATACATGGTTGGAGGAACCGAGCCGTCACTCTCCACCCTCGGCGATGCCGAGCGGGATTCGCTCCAGGGCGTGCATCGCGCTTTCTTAGAGGAGCAAATCCCGGTGGATTTTGTGAGGCCCCTGGAGGTAGCTAGCGGCAGGATGCAGCGTTATAAGATTCTTTACCTGCCCTATGCGGTGATGATTTCGAGCGAGCTTGCCGAAGCTATCCGACGGTACCTTGAGCAGGGCGGGACGGCGGTGGCGGAGGCGCGGCTGGCTTGGAACGACGGGCGAGGGTTGGCCAGCGCAGTGATTCCGGGGCTCGGGCTGGCCGAGGTTTTCGGGGCGAGGGAAAAGCGGATTCGACCGGTCGAGACGGCCCGCTTGGTGATGGAGCAAGTTCCGGCATTGCCCGGCATGAAGGCCGGCGCGGTCGTGCGCGGCGATGCGTTTGAAGAAGAACTGGAGCCGCTTGCCGGAGCACGGGTGTTGGCGCATTTCGCCAACGGCCGGCCGGCCATCGTCGAGAAGACCTTTGGGAAAGGGCGGGCTATCCTGGCGGGGACCTTCCTCGCGCTCGCTTACGAGCGCCAGCACGATCCTTCTACAAAACAACTTCTGGTGGCGCTGGCCCGCGCTGCGGGCGTCAAACCGGAGGTTCGGGTTTCAGGGCAAGCGACAGGCCACGTTGAGGTTCGCCGGTTGATGGACCCGCACAGGCAATGGGTTTTTATCTTCAATCACGCTGAGCAACCGGCCGAGGCTTCCATTTCAATCGAGGTGCCGTGGAGCGTCTCAAAAGCCGAGGATATTCTGCGAGGTCGCCCGGTCAAGTTCCGCAAGATGAACGGCCAGGTCATGCTTGACAAGAAGCTCGACGGCAACGAGATATGGATCGTCAGGCTCAGTTCGGCGGAGGAGCGTTCCGAGTCGCGTTCGTAAGCCCCGAGGAGCGAGTAGCTCCGCCGCGGAAACCATGACGGCGCGGCCTATCTGTCACGGGGAGGAAGCGAAGTGAAGTCCAAGCGCGTGCCACGAATCTATCACATTGCGAGAAGCGGTGAAGCTCCATGAAGCACACTTCACGGCGGGAAGTCCTGAAAGGATTCGGAATGGCCACCGCGCTGCTGGCAACTTCGGATGCTCCTCGGGCCGTTGCCAGCCAGCCTCCACCCCAAGCCGGCGCTGCACCGGTTTCGCCTGCCGCCATGATGGCCATCGCAGCCCAACCCGGGGACGCTGTGTTTACGATGGGAGCGGCAATCGCGCAGCAAATCCGAGGAGGTGGGAAAGGAATCTTCTTCAGTCTGACTCACGGGGAGCGGGGTAATCCGGCCGTTGCTCCGTCAACGTATGGGGCGATGCAAATCGCTGCCACTCAAAAAGCTGCGGGAATCCTGGGGGCTCAATCTTCCTTCCTTTCCTACCCCGATGGCGAACTTCCCGACAACGAAGAAGCGCGTCTCGCCGTCTGTGATGCCATCCGACAATACCGGCCGGGGATTATCATCACTCATTGGAAGGGCAGCATGCACAAGGACCACCGCGCCTGCTACCACGTCGTCACGGATGCCATTTTCTATGCGGGGCTTCCCGGCCTCAAGTCCAAGCTCCCCGCGCACTCTGTCGCCACGCTTCTTTTCGCTGAGAACTGGGAAGACGCCGAAGGTTTTCGGCAGGATCTCTACTTGGATGTGAGTGAGGTTTTTGCGCGCTGGATGAGGGCATGCGCGGCTTTTCCCATGTGGCGCGGAGAAACCGGATTTCGATACGACGTTTACTATTCGAGCCTGGCAGCAGCTCGCGGCGCTTTGGCGAGCATCGGGCAAAAAAGCGGCGCCCGCTTCAAATACGCCGTCGCGCTCATGTTCCCTCGCCAATGGGTCGGCCGACCCGTCCGTTCGTTGACCGCCGAATAGACCTGTGGTCGGCAGCCGTTGGGGTGAGTCGGTAGCCGCGACACTGCTTTGTGTGTCGCGGTTTTTTGTCTCGCATGCCGTGGGTGTTTCCGTAACGTTTCTTGTTGCTGCCATTGTCGCTCCATTTCAGGGCGACGCGCTTGGGCTGCAGGCGGAACACAAAATCTTTGAGTGGCGGCGGGCTTGAGCCCGCCACGTGGCGACCTAAAGGTTGCCGCTACGCCGACGCTGAACCCCACCACGCACTTAATTCCAGAGACTCCTCGTCACGTAATTCACAAGCTGGAGCGGGTTTTGTTCCCAAGGGTTCCCAAATCGGATGGGGACGGAAACCCGCCGGTATGCTAGGCTGTTGGAAAAGAAGGAATCGGGTTTACGGGCCTGTAGCTCAGAAGGATAGAGCAGCGGTTTCCTAAACCGCGGGTCGGGGGTTCGAATCCCTCCAGGCCTACCACGCCATCCGCGTTGGCGAACCGGCTCCTATATGGTTCGGCGCCGGTCGGCGTCCGACGTCGGGCGATGCCGAACTGGAGTCACGGGCTGCTGGACTCGGCTGACGCAACGGATTATGTTTTGCCTTGCTCATCCATCGCAACGGCTCGCTCGCCGATGGCGGTGGTACAATGGTTAAAATATGCGGGGTTCATGATGGCTGAGAAGGTGAAGAAGACCGACCAGGAATGGAAAGCGACCCTCACGCCGGAACAGTACACGGTGACGCGGCAGAAGGGAACGGAACCTCCTTTCACCGGGCGATACTGGGACCAGCACGAGGCCGGCATTTATTGTTGTGTCTGCTGTGGAGCGGAATTGTTCAGTTCAGAAACCAAGTTCGATTCCGGAACCGGCTGGCCAAGCTTTTGGGCTCCGCTCGATGCCGAGCGAATTGCGACGGAGATTGACCGGAGCTTTTCCATGCAACGCACGGAGGTCCTTTGCGCACGGTGCGACGCTCACTTGGGTCATCTTTTTCCCGACGGCCCACGACCAACAGGGCTTCGTTACTGCATCAATTCGGTGGCTCTCCGATTCAAGCCTTCCGCTTAGATGAAATAGGAAATTCCCACTGCTTCGCCTCAACTCTCCGGCTGTGCCGGCAGCATCGCATGGTCGTGAAGGTAAGACAGATTTTCTCGCCCAAACACCCTTGACGCTGGTATCATTTGGCGGGTCGGGGCCGGGCCGGCCGAGATGAGATGGCTGCCGCGGCCGGCTGCGGAATATGATAGGCTAGTCAGCCCAAACGAAGTGGCGAGGGCACCGAGGATTACCTGGAGGAGCGAAAGGAGGCTTATGCGTCGTCGTGAATTCTTAGCAGCGGGATGGGCCGCGGCTGCTGCGGCATCCGGACAAACAGCGGTGGGCAAGTTGCGCGCGGATCCAGCAGGCGCGGCGGGGCAGTCGAGCGTGGTCACGCCGGTCTCGCGCCGTGCGGATATCTTTCTCTCGCACCGGCTGGGAACGGACCATGCTGAAGCGATTTCGGTGCTGGACATGAACGGTGACGGCCGGCCCGATATTGTCAGCGGCGCCTATTGGTATGAGAATCCCGGACCCGACCATACCCAATGGAAGCGTCACCAATTCCGCTACATCAGCGTTTGGCCGTTTCACATTGCCGGTCAAACCAAAATTGAGTTTGTGGCGGATTGTATTCAATTTCTGGATGACGTCAACCACGACGGGGCAATGGATCTGGTGACGGCGGCTTGGCAGACAGACGGCATCTGGTGGTACGAGAACCCTCAGAAGGCCGATGTGTTCTGGAATCGGCACCTCATCTGTCACTCTCGGGCGACGGAAGGCGGCGTGCAGGCGGACATCAACGGCGACGGCAAGCCGGACATCGCTTTTGCCCATTACGCGCCGTCCAACCTGATTTGGATTAACTTCGCGGGACCCAAACCCGTGGTTCACTATGTCGGCGGCAAAGCGGCGGATGGGCATGGCGTGGGCGTGGCGGACATCAACGGCGACGGCAAGCCGGACCTGCTCTCCATTCACGGTTGGCTGGAAAATGTGGATGCCGACCGCGATCAGTGGCGCTGGCATCCGGAGTGGGAGTTGGGCGAAGCGGGCTTCCCCATCCTCGGCTACGATGTCAATGACGACGGCAAGATGGACATCATCTACGGTCATGGTCACAGCTTCGGCTTGTACTGGCTCGAGCAGCGGAAAGTGAACGGGAAGCGGAGTTGGAAGCGCCATATCATTGACAACTCGTTCTCGGAGGCTCACGCCCTCAAGCTGGCGGATATTGACGGCGACGGCGAACCCGAGCTCATCACCGGCAAGCGTTATCGTGGCGACCCAGACCCCGGCCTTTACGATCCGCTCTGCATCTTTTACTACAAGATCAACCGCCGCCGTGGCACATTCACTCGTTTCCCGGTGAGTTACAACGGGACGGCGGAGATTGGCACGCAGGTCATCGTGACGGACATTGACGGCGACGGAGACCAGGACATCCTTGTGGCGGGCAAGACGGGCGTTCATTGGCTGGAAAATCTGCGCATTGATAAGGTGCCCGCCACCGTGCGCGAGAAGGAGCTGTGGCTTAATGTCAACTGGCCCTTCGCCGGCGAGAGCGGACCGAACAGCCCGGCGGGCCATGAAATAGACAGCGCCTCCATCGTCAAGTGTGATGGATAACCGCGGCTGGAGGCCGGAACCTTTCGCTGCGGTTGGCCGGGTGCGGTTTTCTGCCGTCCCGAATGCTTTTTAAGGAGGCGAAGGTAGGGCGATGAGACGACGCAGGTTTTTTCATATTTTGGGCGGTTTGGCCGCTCAATCCGCGGCCTGGTCATGGCCGGGCACCAAAGCAGCCGATCTGGGTTCTGCACCTCAAGACGCGGCGAACAGTGGCGTGGCCCAGGCTGGCGCCACGGCGATCGCGCCTGGCTTTGACCATTACACCGAAGACTATGCTCAATTTTGCGCGACCCCGGCGCACCAGCGTGTCTTTTATGCCTTGCGGAACGGCGGCATTGTTTCCGAACATCTGAATGAACAGGACTGGAGACCCACTGGCTGGGGGAATCCGCCGGCGTTGCCGGTTCCCGGAGGATCGCACGACGGCGTTCCCATGATCTCGCCCATTCCGGATTTGGCGGGCGATGGCCCGTACAAGGCCACGTGGGATTCGCTGCTTCAGTACGAGTGCCCCGAATGGTATCGCGACGCCAAGTTCGGCTTGTGGAATCACTGGAGTCCGCAGTGCGTTCCAGAAGACGGCGACTGGTACGCCCGCAACCTCTACCGACAGGGCTCCAAGCAAAACCGCTTCCAGTTGGCCCATTATGGCCCTCCCTCCCGTTTTGGTTACAAAGACTTGTGCGCCCAGTGGACGTTGCTGAATTGGGAGCCCGCCGAATTGATGGACCTGTATGTCCGCGCCGGCGCCAAGTTTTTTGTCGCGCTGGCCAACCATCATGATGGGTTTGACACCTGGAATTCCAAACACCATCCCTGGAACGCCATCAATATCGGTCCCCATCGCGACGTCATCGGCACGTGGGCGGCGGAAGCGCGGAAGCGCAATCTGCGCTTTGGCGTGACCGTCCACCAGGCTCGCAACTGGTGGTGGTTCCAAACCAGTCACGGCGCTGACGCTTCCGGACCCTTGGCTGGCATCCCTTATGACGGCCGTTTGACGCTGGCGGAAGGCAAGCGTCAGTGGTGGGAAGGCTTCGACCCTCAGCAGCTTTACAGCGTTAAGCACCCCCACGATGCTTTGCCGGATGTTTCCTACGTCAAAAACTTTTATGATCGCACCCGTGATTTGGTGGATCAGCACAACCCCGATTTGCTTTATTTTGACAACCCGCTTTTCCCGCTCGGCTGGGGCGGAATGAACATCGGCGCCTATTACTACAATCACAATCTGGCGTTGAACAGCGGCAAAATGGAAGGCGTCATCACCATCAAAGAGGTTCCACCGCATCTTGCCAAAGCCGTGGTTGCCGATATCGAGCGTGGCCTGGCCGCTCAAATCCTGCCTTATCCCTGGCAATCCGAGACCTGCATCGGCGACTGGCACTATCAGCGCGCTTTGTTCAACCAGCCGGGGCCGTACGGGGGTTACATGCATCCCCGTCAGGTGATTCATTGGCTGGTGGATACGGTCAGCAAAAACGGAACCTTTCTGCTGAATATTCCCGGCAAGCCCGACGGCACCATTGACCGCAAGGAGCATTTGATTCTTGAGCGACTCGCGGAATGGTTCAAAATCAACGGAGAAGCCATTTACGCCACGCGTCCTTGGACGGTGTTTGGCGAAGGGCCGCACATGATCAAGCCGGGTTCCTTTCAAGGAAAGACCACAGGGGAGTTGGATGCGCGGGATATCCGCTATACGCGGAACAAAGCCGGGACGGTGGTTTACGCCATCGTCCTCGGCTGGCCGGCGCCGACCTTCGTTTTGAGCTCTTTCGGCGCCTCCGCGGCCACTCGTCCCGGCAAGGTGGCGCGCGTGGAGCTGCTGGGTTCCCCTGAGAAGGTCCGTTTTCGGCAAACGGATCAAGGCCTGCGGATCGAGCGGCCTCAGCAGAAGCTGGCGTCCGATGAGGCAGTCGTTTTCAAACTGACGCTCGCCTAATCGTCTTGGTGTCCAGGCGAGCCGGGCTCAGCATCGAGGGCGAGCCGGCCTCCGCCGAATCTGTGGTAGGGCGCTCGTCGGCGCGAGCGCATGCATCGAGGAACGTTGGACTTTGCGCGCCATGCCGAGATGCCGCGAGCTTCGTGAATATCGTTGTACGCTTCACCTCGAAGCTTACGCCTGGCGGCGCGGCTGGCACCTGGTGGCCGGAACCGACGAAGCCGGCCGCGGCGCGCTGCTCGGTCCCGTTTACGCCGCCGCCGTCATCCTTGACCCAGAGCGGCCGATCCCGGGCCTTGATGATTCCAAAAAGCTCACGCCGGCGGAGCGTGAGGAGCTGGCGGCGGAGATTTACGCCAAGGCGCGGGCCTGGTGCGTGGCCTCCGTTTCGGCAGTGGAAGTGGATCGGCTCAATATCTATCAAGCTTCGCGGCAGGCGATGCTGCGAGCGTTAGCGGGCCTTCGCCCCAAGCCCCAATACATTTTGACCGACGCCATGCCCTTGTCGCCGAACGGCACGCATCCCCTCGGCGTGCCGTTTTCAGCCATCGTCCACGGGGATGCCCGTTCGGGCAGCATCGCGGCGGCCTCCATCCTGGCCAAGGTGGCCCGTGATGCCCAAATGCGCGACCTCGACCGTCTTTATCCACGTTACGGCCTCGCTCAGAACAAGGGTTACGGCACTGCCGAGCACCTCCAGGCGCTGCGCCGATGGGGTCCCTGTCCGGAGCATCGCAAAACCTACGGCCCCGTCAAGAGCTGCCTCCAACCCCTGTTTCCGGCATGAGGCCCGTGGCGGCACGAACCTTTGATGCTATAGTGTCTTGAGAGGAGCCGTCGTTTTCCGTGGCTTCGCCTCCCATTGCTCAAATGACTCGGCTGCTTATTCAAGGAGGGCGGGTCGTTTCGCCCGCCGATTCTCTCGACGACGAGCTGGATATCCTCATTGAGGGTGAGCGGATTCAGCGCCTCGGGCATCGGCTTCCCGCAGACGGCGCGGCCCGTTTGGACGTGCGCGGCCAGGTCGTGGCCCCGGGCTTCGTAGATATTCACGTTCACCTCCGCGAACCGGGCGATTTGCTTTCCGAAACGCTAGAAACCGGCTTGCAAGCAGCCGTGGCGGGCGGCTTCACGGCGGTTTGCCCCATGCCCAATACCCGTCCCGTCAACGACCAGCCAGCGTTAACCCGCACGATGATCGCCAAGGCTCGGCAAATTGGCTTGGCGCGGGTGTTTCCGATTGCTGCCGTTTCGCTCAGCAGTCAAGGAGAGCAGCTTGCGGACCTTGAAAGTCTGAAGGCCGCCGGAGCCGTCGCCTTCTCCGACGACGGCCGTCCGATTAAGACGGCGGCGTTGCTTCGCCAAGCCCTCCGGCTAGCGCGTCGGCTCGGCACCCCCATCATAGACCACTGCGAAGACCCCGCGCTGAGCGCTGGAGGCGTCGTCAATGCCGGACCGGTCGCCAGCCGCCATGATTGGCCCGGCATCTCCAACCGCTCGGAAGAGGCTTGCGTGGCGCGTGACATCGAGGTGTGCCAGGCCGAGGACGGCCCGCTCCACATCGCTCATCTCTCAACCGCCGGGGCGCTTGAAACCGTGCGTGCCGCCAAGCGGCGTGGCCTGAAGGTCACTTGCGAGGTCACACCCCATCACTTGGCCTTAACTGAAGAAGCGGTGGAGCATTACGGAACCAACGCCAAAATGAATCCTCCTCTCCGCAGCGCGCAGGATCGGGAAGCCCTTTTGGAAGGATTCAGTGATCGTACCGTGGACGCCATCGCCACCGACCATGCTCCCCATGCTCCGCAGCGCAAGGCCCTGCCGATGGCGCAGGCGCCGTTTGGCGTCATCGGACTGGAAACGGCGTTTGCCGTCGCCCTTCAAGAACTCGTCCATTCGAACCGCATCTCGCTCGCCCAAGTGATCAGTCTCTTGAGCGTTCAGCCGGCTCGCATCATCCGCCAACCGCTTGGCAGGCTGCAAGAAGGCGCCCTGGCCGACCTCACCATCTTTGACCCTCAGCTTGAATGGACTTACTCTGCCGCGAGAGGCTTCTCCAAGAGCCGCAACTCGCCCTTCGAGGGCCGCGCCTTCCGCGGCGCCGTGACCGCTACTTTAGTGGGCGGTAAAATCGTTTATCAACGCCGATAATCCCGCCTTCGATTGACTTTTTCAGTCACCGTAGGCATCATCCGGTTGAAATTCGTGGGGCGGCGGCGCGGGAAGGATGGTCCGCTCCCCGCAGAGCTTGTTTTGAGGATATCCTCATGTCGCTTTCCGCGACGGGCGCGGTCTCGGCTGCCTTTGAACAGACCGGGCAACAACTTTTTCACCCCTGGCGGCCTCGCTTCTGGGCTCGCATGGCGGTCGTCGCCATGACCACCGGCGAGTTTTCATCCCCCGGAAGTTATAACGAATGGGGACATTGGCTGCCCACTTCACAACCAAGGCGGCTGAACGTCCCCTGGCGAGGAACTGCAAAAGCCATTTGGGAGCGAATGCTCCATTTCTGGCCGCTCTTGGTGGTGCTCGCGATTTTGACCGTGGTCTTGGCCGCCATGTGGATTTACATGGCGTGTGTGTTTCGGTTCATCCTGTTTGAATCCGTGCTGGATGGCGAATGCGATGTGAAAGCCGGTTGGCCCAAGTGGAAGCCGCAAGGGCTGAGCTACTTGCTTTGGAAAGTCGTCTTGTGGCTGAGCACCGCCGTAGTCACCTTCGCCCTGGTGGGCGTTCCTTGGGCATGGGCCGTTCACGTTGGCCTTTTGCGGCGACGTTGGGGGCATCTGCCCCTGAGCACTCCTGGGGGCGCCGTTTCGTTGGTTTTCATGGCGTTGTTCCTGCTGACCTTCGGAATTGCCTCACTTCTGGCGCAGGACTTTGTCGTCCCCATTATGGCGCTTGAGAAGGTGGGCATTCTGGAGGGCTGGCGAAGGTTCTATCCCATGCTGCGGCAGGAAAAGAAGTCCTACGCAGGCTACCTCCTGATGAGGATTCTCCTGTCGCTGGGTGTGGCCATCGTGTTCGGGATCGCCAGTTTGCTCGCGCTATTGTTGATGATGATTCCGCTGGCCATCCTGGGGTTGGGGATTTTTCTTGCCGGCGAAGCGGCCCACCTTGCCTTTAACTATTACACCTTCAGCGCCGTTGTGATCCTCGCCGGAGGCGCCCTGGCGGCTATCGTCTATGTACTTTCTCTTGTTTCAACACCCGCCATGATTTTCTTTCAGTCGTACGCCAACCATTTTTTAGGCTCACGTTATCCGGCCCTGGGTGCGCGGGTTTTTCGGGGCGCGTCTCCGGCGCCGTCGTCGGAGCTATAGCCTTGCCCCACTGTCTCGGCGGGGCAAGGACCTCTTTCAGCCGCCGGAACTCTACTTTCGGGTTCGGCTGCCGGGCTTCACCACCGGCATGCCCGCTCTGCACATGGGGCAATCGGCAACTTCGTAATTGGAAACATGAAGGGTCATCAACGCAGACTGAGGTAATCCGAACCCCACCTGTCCTCCGCTCCGATCCACCAGCGCCCCGATGCCTGCAATTTTCCCTCCCGCTTCTTCCACGCAGTGCATGGTTTCGCGGGTCGAGAGGCCGGTTGTGATGACGTCCTCCACCACCAACACCGGCTCACCCGGCTCAAAGGAAAACCCTCGCCGCAACTTCATCGCGCCGTCTTGCCGCTCCGTGAACACCGCGCGCGCGCCGAGGGCTCGCGCCACCTCATGGGCCACAATCACCCCCCCCAGCGCCGGCGCTGCGACGGCGCTCACGCGCAGGTCTTTGAGCTTGGCCGCCAGTTCGCCGCACAACTGTTCGGCGACGCGCGGGTATTGCAACACCAAGGCGCACTGAATATAACGATCGCTGTGCAGGCCCGACGAAAGCACAAAGTGGCCCTCCAGTAGTGCGGCATGATCTTGAAAGATTTGGAGAATTTCCTCTTCGGTCATGGCGATCTCAGTTCGCGCCGAACGCACCCAGCGCGCGTTCTATTTCCTGGACGATGCCGTCGGCGGCGCTCGCCGGGTCCGGAGCGGTGGTGATGGGGCGGCCCACCACCAGGTAGTCCGCACCTGCCTCAATGGCGGCCCGGGGCGTGGCGGTTCGTTGTTGGTCGTCGGCAGCCGGGCCAGCGGGCCGAACCCCCGGCGTCACGATGACAAACCGAGGCCCACAGGCGCTCCGCAACGCGGCCACCTCCCGCGCCGAGGCTACCACGCCATCCAGCCCCGCCGCTTGCGCCATGCGCGCCCAACGAACCACCACTTCCTCCGCCGTTCCATTAATCCCCAGCTCAGCCAGCTCCGGCGTCTCCAAGCTGGTGAGGACGGTGACGGCAAGCACAAGGGGCCTCGTCCCGCGACCGCCCTCGCGCGCCCCCTCCACGGCCGCCTCCATCATTTTTCGCCCACCGCAGGCATGAACGTTCATCATTCGTACTCCCAGCCGCGCGGCCTCGCGGCAGGCACCGCGCACCGTGTTCGGAATATCATGGAATTTCAGGTCCAGGAAAACCCCCTCGCCCATCGAGACCAGCTTGCGCGCCAGGGAGGGTCCCTCCGCCGTGAACAATTCCGACCCAATCTTGAACATGCCCACGCGCCCGCGCAGCTTCTCCGTCGTTCTCAAGCCGATTTCGGCGGTGGCGCAATCCAAGGCCACGATAAGTTTGTCGCGGGCCGGCAATTTATCCTCCTCCGCTAGGCCGACTCGCCATTCCCAAACCGGCGCAGCCGGGGTTTCCCAGGGGGGACAGTCATTCTATAGGAGCAATGCCCAAAAGTGAATGGCGCAGCAGGCCTTGCATGTTTTTGGGGAGCGCGAAGCAACACGAGCCCAAACAGGCTCGGTTTGGATTTTGAAGGCGGGCCTCTTCCCCACCTCATCCGGGAGAGGTTGCGGCGCCTGCTGCGCTTGAGTTCCTTCGGTAGATATGGATTGCAGGTTGCCGTCGGAATGGGTTTTTGAGCCGAGAGTCGGCCAGGAGACAAATCCCGCCAGCCATTTTAAGGCTCTCGTTGGCGCCTCAGCCGCTGAAGTTCTCTTGGGGAAGGAGGAAGTGGGTAAATCGGCTTCGTCCGGTCCTACCCACTTCCCCAGGTAGTCACAGAGTTGGTTACTTCGGTTGACGCCGTGGGGTCGGAAAGGGTTGCCTAGGATTTTTCAACTTTCCGAGTGCCAGGGTTTGCCGGAGTTCGATGATCTTGAGCCGAACCGACTCTGCGCGGCCGGCAATTGGTTCTGCCCTACAGAAGTGCCCGAACCCATTCCGATACACTGCATCGCGTTGCGGCTGGCGTAGTCGCTCAGAGCAGATTCGGCGCAGCGTCCACAAATACGAAGCGGTGTGCGGCGCCTCGGCACAGCCGCGTGGAATTTGGTAAGAACCCGGCCCGGGATGCAGTCACATTTGTTTGACCGGCAACGATTCCTTCCCGCGGCAGGGTGAGACATCGGCCTTGAGTTTGGGTTTTGCTCCACAACCGCCTGTAAATAAATAGTCTATTTGGACTAATAATTTTTTGGACGCGCCAAAATTTTTCGCATCCCTGCGAATTTAGGGTTGACGTCTTCACTCAGTTAAACGTAAAATCGCCAGCGGCTTTGGTTTTCTCGGATTAGGCAGTCTGGAAGAACTCAAATTGCTTGAAATACCTAAGGAGGGGCGAGCTTGCGCTTGTTAAAGGTTATGGCATGTTTGGGGTTGGTGGGGCTGCTGGCCTCCTGCACTCACACGTCGAGTTCCAGTGTATCAAGCCTCCCTACCGACTCGGTGCCGAAGCCGCAACCGATCGCCACGCGCTCGCCTACGGTCCAAAAGAACGCCATTTCCAGCTCCACGGCTACTTCAGATCCCATCGGCCAACTCCTGGCAAAAGTCAAAGCTACCTACGCTGAAGGACAGCAGGATTATCAAGCAGGGAACCTCGAGGGAGCTAAGGAGAAATACGATCAAGCTCTATCCATGCTGCTTGAGAGCAATTATGACATTCGCGGCCACGAGCGACTGTACAACGAGTTTGAGAGCCTCGTGCATGAAACGTATGAGATTGAGCTGGCTACGGTAGAAAGTGGCAATAGCCTGAGCGCACACGAGTATGAGCCGGCTCCGCTCGATACCTTCGGCAGCTTGACGTTTCCAGTCAACCCGAATATTCGCTTACGGGCGCAGGAGGAAATGCGCTCGCTTCATTCGGATTTGCCCCTCGTTTCCAACGACGCCGTGGACGGCTACCTGTCGTATTTCCAGGGTGAGGGCAGGGATTTCATCGAAAAGGTTCTGCGACGAAAGAATCGTTACGCAGCGATTATTCACAGGGCGTTAGCCCAAGAGGGGCTGCCCAGAGATTTAATCTATCTAGCTGCGGGTGAAAGCGCCTTCAACCCCTTCGCGGTTTCGCGCGCTGGGGCGAGGGGTATTTGGCAGTTTATGCTGGGCACGGCCCGGTTGAATGGTCTGGTGGTCAACCGCTGGGTAGATCAGCGGCAAGATCCTGTTTTATCCAGCGAGGCGGCGGCTCGGCACCTGAAGGATTTATACGAGGAGTTCGGGGATTGGTATTTGGCCATGGCGGCTTACGACAGTGGCTCCTTGACGGTGCAGAGAGCCATTGAGCGGACCGGTTACGCCGATTTCTGGAAGTTGCGCGAGCTCCACGTTTTACCTGCCGAGACGGAAAATTATGTTCCCATCTTTCTGGCTATCGCGCTGATTTGCAAGGATCCGCAGGCATACGGTTTCCAGGTCACGCCGGACCCGCCACTCCGCGCGGACCATGTGGTGACACCAGTCCCGACCGACCTTCGCTTGGTCGCGGACATTATTGGCTGCTCTCCGCAGGAACTCATCAAGCTGAATCCGAGCCTGCTCCGCTGGACGACTCCGGTGGACGATCCCAATTTTGTTCTTAACCTGCCGCGCGGAACCAAAGCCGAGTACGAAAAGGAGATTGCCTCGATCCCCCCCTCCAAGCGGATCTGGTGGCGGGTGACCCGCATGCCGGCGGGCGAAACCCTGTCCCAAATCGCTGCGAGATATCACATTACCACTGCGTCGTTAATAAAGGCCAACCATATTGCCCCGGACGACCCGGTTGAGACCGGTGCGATGCTCGTCCTGCCGCTTCCGGCCTGGCGGGAATCGCTCTCCCGTTGGCATGAAGAAGGCCCTCCGCGGCGACTGACTTGGTACCGTATTCGACCGGGCGATACCCTGTACGCCATTGCGGACCGCTTTGACGTAACCGCTTACGAGATCCGGCGGTGGAACGGATTGCGAACCTCACGGATTATCGCCGGGCACTTGTTGAGGCTTTATCCTATCCGCCGCGTCGAGGTCCGCTACCATCGGCTGCGCGGCTTGGCGCCGGGACTACACTTTTACCGAATCCGGCCGGGCGATACTCTTTATGGAGTGGCCATCCAATACGGCGTTACGGTATCTCAGCTTCAGCACTGGAATGGCCTGCGAGGTTCTACGATCGTTCCGGGTCGGGTGTTGAAGATTTACGTTGCTCCCCGCTCGACCCGCTTGTCCGCCCGTCGCAGTGGAAGGGGCAGGGTAGCCGTCCGAACCGTGGCCTCGCGTTGAGATTGTGACCCGCCCGCCTTCTCGATTGGCTCAAGAGAACCGCGCCGTTTCTACCGTACTCGCAGGCAATGGCTTCGCGATAATCTCAACGCAGTGGTAACCGGAGACATGCTTCGTCTCACGAATGTTTTTCCGCCAAAGGAAAAGCATCCACATCGGACCGGAGCTTTTGATGGAGGTAGGCAACGCCCTTGCCTACCAACAAGGCTGGTGGTCTGTGGTCCGCCTCTCGCTCGCGCGCTTCATGCGTGGAAAAGCGAGGCGATGTGAGAGGGCTCTCCCACGCTTTCTGGGCGCGTTGACGCCTCCCCAAGACTCTGTTAACTTAAAGATTCGAGCCCAACGGCGAAAGGAGCTTCTGTGGCAAGTCACAAATCGGCGCTGAAGCGCATCCGTCAGACCCGCAAGCGAACGATCCGAAATCGTTCTCACGAGACCCGTCTAAGACACCAGATTCGCAAGCTACAACAGGCGATCAGCGCCAAAGACGCGGCCCAGGCGAAATCGCTTCTACTGCCGACCGTCTCCCTGATTGACCACATGGTGCGAAGGGGGATCCTGCACGTCAACGCAGCGGCGCGTTACAAGTCCCGCCTCACTCGGCGGGTCAATGCTCTCGCCAAAGTGTGAGGGTGATTTCGCTTGACCCGCTCAACGGGTGGTCACCTCGATGTGCGGATGTTCCCGTTTATGAGGGGGCGATTCCAGCGGCGGCATCCCAACCGCCAAGATTTGTTGCATTGCCCTTCCCGCTCGTGATTTGCCATATCAGCATCTCGAGCAGCAGGTGGGAATCCTTCCACGACGACTTGATTCCGAGGTCGGCTTGACGGGTCAGCCGAAGCGCGCCCGCCAGCTCCTCCACGCTGTAGTAGCGACGCGCCAGAGGAGCAATTTCCCACGTAGCATATGGATTAGACCGAGACGACCACGAAGCCCGTCCCCCGGAGCCGCTTGAAACGACCTTCAGCGCCTGCCGAAACATGTCAGCGATGCACCAAAGCACGAGCGTTTCCGCCACCTTGCCGGCCAGCAGCGCTTGCAGCAGGCGCAGGGCCTCGTCGCAACGTCGTTCCGCCAGCGCGCGCAGCATCTTTCCGACTTCATATTCCTCTCGAAGCCCAGCGACAAGCTTCAAATCTTGCATTTCGATTCTTTTGGCATCGTGCTTAGCGGCGAGCAGCTTATCAAGCTCGGTGCGCAACCACAGCAAGTTGACGGCTTTTGTAGCGCCCGTTCGTTGTGCCGGCGGCATGACAAATCTTTCTACCAGCGCCTCCGGCACCTTGGCATCCAATTGAAATCCGGCGCCTGCAGAGTATTCGCGGATCCAAGCGACGGCCTCGTGCTCGGTCAGGGGGGTAAGTTCCACGGTTTCCGCTTTCTTCTCAAGAAGCTGAACGAATCGCCGCCTCCGGTCGGGCTCGATGGCCGCAAAAATCACCGTAGAAAAAGGCGCCGGTCGCGCCAGATAGCGATCCAGGGCTTCGGTATCTTCATCGCTGGCGCGACGAAAATCCTCGGGATCGGAAAATATTAAAAAGTTGTGTCCGCCGAGCATCGGCATCTGTTGCGCGCTCTCCAGTTGATGAGCCAGCGCCCCGGGTGAAAACTCCATGGTCTGAAGGCACCACTCGCGCGTATCGGCGGGTAACACTTGAACGATGGCGTTGCGGCATTCCTCGTGTAGAAACCGGTCGGGGCCTCTTAGAAAATACGCCGCGCCGACTTTCCCTTGGCGAAGCGCGGCAATAAATTGCGCTGGTCGCATAACGTGAAAGGCTATGATACCCGCAGTCCCGGAGAGCGCAAGCGGATTTTCGCGGGCGCAGCCGCTCTTCAGAAATTTTCCACGATGTCGGTGACTAGGGTTCGCGCAAAATCACGCGACAGTCGCCGGAGTGCCGGCGTGTCTTCCTCGAAGAGCGCGGGCGCGGACTCGCTCACTTGGTACTGCTCTCGAAAGACGTAATTCGGATTGGAGAACAACACTTTTTTGGAATGCAAATCTATCAGTTGCACGGCGGCCCTCACCTCGATTTGGAAAGCCGTGGCGCGCCCCGTGCTGGGGTCGAAAGTGACCGCCGTGGCTTGAACCGACTTGACCGTTCCCCGAAGCACCGCATCCGCCCCAGCGACCGTGTGCGTGATTTGAAAATTGGTCCGCTCAATGAACTGGCGCGTCACCGCCGACGTCAGCATTTGTTCAATGCGGAAGCGTGCTGTTTGGTTCACAAACGTGGGAATGGCGATGGTCTTGACGTCGGGGGGAAGCGAAGTTGCACGACCCGCTTCATGGTAGCCGCAGCCGGTCGCCGCGCAGGCGATGCCTAGCGCCAAGACCAGCCGGCGGTCGAATTTCAGCTTGCTGGCCATGTCATCCGGCGGACCTCCGTTTTCTTATGCTTTCGGCGGTTTGAATCGCGTTGGCGGCCGCCAGCCGGAGCGGATCGGCAACCACCCACAGCCACAGTCCTGACGGATGGCCAGGGCCCGCCTCGACTCGGTCCACCCAGATCGTTTCCGTATCCGACGCTTCGGCCGCTGACGGAGGTGCTTCCGTGGCCTTTGAAATTCTTACAGGGTCGCCAGCAAGCGCCGTCTCGGCAGCCGCCGGCAGGACCACCTCTTTCGCCTCGATGTACAACGACATACTGAGCGAATAGAAAATCGGCGCCTGCACCACCCGCAAGGAGGGCAAGGGCGCCCAATTGCCAAGGTGGGCCCCGAGCTCTCTGCGAAGCCGGGCTTCCATCTGAGGGTTCGCTGTGCTGTTTTTGCCGGCCAAGCGGGGCAACAGATTGAACGCCATGCGACCCCCATAGACATCTTGTGGAATCTTTTGAAAGCTCAGCAGGTTGATCGTCTGCTTTTGCAGCTCTTCGATGGCGCGAGAACCAAGTTCGGCGGCCGGGCTGAAGATATGTGCCGTCACTCGCTCGATTTCGAACCTTGCGCTCAAGCGCCGGAGCAGGAGCGCTGTGACGATGGTCGCCCCATGAGGAGCGATGGCGACGACTCCCTGGCGCTCGGGCCTGGAGGTCGTTTCCCCCTCGAGCATGGGAATGCGGACCTCTGCTGACGCGGAAGGCTCGAGCCGTCCGCTTAGATCAATGACCGCGCAACCCGCTTCCACCCCTTCCACGGGCTTTGCCAGAAACGACGGCCACGGTTCCGGAGATGTAACCAGAAAAGTGAAATCCAGATCGGAACTGCGAACCGATTCATCCGACGCCAGTCGCTGCCCGCCAGAGCCCAAATCCACAATCGGTAGTTCATCTTCTCCTGACTCAGCCTCGTAGGTGAGGAGTTGCTCCACCGGGAAGCCTCGTTCTTCGAACTGATGCAGCAGCTCTTTGCCAAGGAGCGAGGATGCCCCGATCACGGCCACGCGAAAACCCTTTGTTCCGCGTCTCATGAAGCGTGAGCCTCTTCTGAAGCTGGTGGGCTTGGTCGTAGCTTTGAAATCACGCGCAGGGCCAATCCGGAAACGAGGTAAGTCAAGGCTAGCGTCAGCAGGACCGTTTCGGAATACATCACGATGGCCCAGGTGAGCACACCAATAAAGATGATGGTCACGTAGGGGCGTCTCCGCTGGAGGTCAATGGCCTTGAAGCTGTAATAGCGAACCCGGCTCACCATCAAGAATGCCAGGAGCAAGGATAAGGCCATCCAAACCACCGCCGCCGGCCAGCTCTGGAGCGGCTTCTTCTCCCAATGAACGATGGCCGCGATAACGCCGGCGGCTCCCGGAATCGGCATGCCCACAAAAAACCGCCGGTCGGAGGATGACCGGACACTCTCAATGTTGAAGCGCGCCAGGCGGGCCGCGCCGCAGATGACAAAGGTGAAGGTGATAATCCAGCCGGCCTGTTGAAGGTGCATGGCCAACGAGGCGCTGGCCGAAGCCATCACGGCTCGCATTCCCCACGTGTAGGCCAGCAGCGCCGGCGCCACCCCGAAGGTAATGATGTCAGCCAGAGAATCAAATTCGCGGCCGAAATTGGACGCCGAATTGGTTAGCCGAGCAATGCGACCATCCAGCCCATCGAAGACAATGGCAATGCCGATGGCCTTCGCGGCACTGTCAAAAGCCTGGGCCGCCATGGCCGCTCCGTGGGGTGAGGAGAGCATTCGATTGGCTTCGAGCGAAGACAAGATGGCGTAGTACCCGCACACCAGGGTTCCCACCGTGAACAGGCTTGGCAGAATGGAGAAGCCCCGCTGCAAGCCTCGTTCGGACTCTGGTCTAGTCATCTTGGTTGGCGCTGTACCCAAGAATGCTGCTCCCTGCGCGGACGCGGTGGCCCTTTCGGACCGCAACCCGAACGGACATGTCCATAAGAACATCTACCCGCGATCCGAACCGAATCAAGCCTACGCGCTCACCGCGCATGATATAGTCGCCCGGGCGCTTCCAAAAGGCTATCCGCCGCGCCACCACGCCCGCGATCTGCCGCACCATCACTTCGCCCTGTTTGCCACGCACCCAGAAGATATTCTGCTCATTTTCGACGGATGCCCGCGGATCATAGGCCACGCGAAACTTTCCCTTCCGGTAGCTCACCTCTCCAATTGTACCTGCAATCGGCGAGCGATTGACATGCACGTCAAACGGCGACATGAAAATGCTGACTCGCTGAAAGCGTTTTGAGCCGATCAGTTCTTCGCTGATCTCCACCACCTTCCCGTCGGCTGGTGAGGCGATGGCGTATGGATCGGCAGGAGCGATGCGCTCCGGATCGCGGAAAAAATTCATTACCAAAAGAGCTAGAGCGAGAAAGAAGATCCCCCCTGCGGTCAGCCCCTCTGCCGACCCGGAATAGCCGAAGCTCATCAAGCCGCAGGCAATCAGCAGCAGAGGCAGCCCAAACCAGTACCCTTCCTTGACCATGCTGTTACGCCCGAGAGGGTCTTCGTTGCCGCGTGCGCCTGCTGCGGCTGACGACGCTGGTGTGGTGGCCTCCAGGCGGAGGCATCGTTTGGCAGGCCACGTCTCAGTTGCGCTTGCTTGCTTGCTCCAGCAGCGCAGCCATTTGGTCTTTTAGCCGTAGTTTCAGCTTCTTCAGGCGGATTTCCTCCATTTTTTCTTGGTCACTGAGGTGGGGTTTGCTGAGTAGCCGGTCGAGTTCGGCGGCGTAGGCGGCGTGTTGACGTTGCAATTCTCGGTACTGCTCGTTCGTGGCCATCAATTGCTCCCGGATGGCCTCGGTCGGGGTGCTCACGGGTGTGCCACCTCCTGAATAGATTTTGACTTCTGAGGGGAGCCTACCACACGGCTTGAGCAACATCAAGGGCCGGATGAGCTTGCCCATCGAGGGGGTGGCCAACGCTTGCGCCGTGACGTCCGGGGCTGGCGAGAGGAATATGCCTCCCCGTCTGCCGAGTCGTCAATCTTGGCTGGAGATCTGGCTGGGCGGCCAAATTCGGGGCGCGCTCCGGCACGCGCTATGCCCATTTCAGGGCGTCCGACCGCCGGCCAAGTACCATCGCTATCCGGGATTGACAGTGCCGCAGCCGGCCATCATACTTGTCATTGGAGAGAGCGGTCTTCCGGCGTGCTCTGACAACCGCATGCAACCGGAAGTCGGCTTCCTGAATCGTATGAGGAAGGGAAGTCGAACGTCGAGTCATTCGGTGGAGTAAGCCATGCGAAGAGACTGGAGGATCATCACTTGGGCGTTGATAATGATGACCACGCCCGTGATGTCGTTCGCCGACTCAAAACCGAAAGCAATACTTCCCGCCGGAACCCGCATTAACGTGGTTTTGGTCTCCCCGCTCGATTCTTCCGTGGACCATAATGGAGACGGCTTTACGGCGAAAGTGGAGGATCCGGTCTTCGTGGGTGGTGAGGAAGTGATTCATCCGGGCAGCACGCTGCACGGACATGTGACTTTCGTAAAGCCGCCCGGCCGTATTCGTGGCAAAGCCGAAATGCGCCTGGTGGCGGATGAAATTGTGACGAAGAAAGGACAAGCCTTTGCGTTCACGGGCGAGCTGGGCAATAGCCAAACGTCGTCTGTCAAGGTCAAAGGGAACGAAGGCACGGTCCAAGGCCCCTCCAAGACCGCCAAGCAGACGGCCAAAGACGCCGGGATCGGCGCTGCGATCGGCGCGGGTGGCGGGGTTTTGGTGGATGGTGGCACAGGAGCTTTGTACGGCGTCGGCGCCGGCGCGCTCGTTGGGCTGATCTCCTATCTCGTTAAACATCACAAAAACGTGGTGCTTCAGCCCGGCACGGAATTGACCTTCGTTCTTACGTCGCCGGCCACGGAAACCAAGACAACTGCTTCCCACGCTCCTTCTGCGCCGTTTATATGCACTACCTGCCAGTAGGAGGAGCGGTTTCCGACGCTTCATCACCACTGCCTTTTGAGGAGATCAACCAACCTTCCGAGGAAGGCGCTGGTTTCAATCATTTGAACTTGTTTGACCCTGACGCGTCTGAAGATGGGCGTCTATGTTATGATGAAGGGGTTGCGCGACGGCACTCGCCGCAACGGGCGGCGGGTGGACGAGCGCGACGCAAGAAGGCAGCGAGCCTGCAGGCTCATGTGCAATGAACGGTTGCCTTGCCTGCAGAGCAATATCAAGCGGAAAGAGGAAGGAGATTAAATGGCCGAAGTTCTGAGTCCCGATCCCACGAAGAATGCTCAACCTCCGTTCCGGGTGGACGTTCAACTGCATGATCTGCTCATGAAGGGAGAGAGAAAACCCACACCCAAGCCTGCTCCTGCCCTTGATTCAACCGGCGAAGCGCTGCGCTTTCCTGAACCGATCTATCCGCAGCGATCCTACGAGCGCGATATGACGGAAAAGGAATGGCATCGCCTGAACACCAAGCGTGCCTTCCTTTGCTGGGGTTGGCCGTTCGCGCAATCGCTTTATCATCGGGGTGAACTGCGGCCGATTATTGCCTATTTGTTTACGGAATTTAAGTGCAATGTGGACTGCCACTATTGCTGGTCGTTCGACAACAACGTGAAGGGGATGACCGAAGACACCGGCCGACGCTCAATTGACTGGCTGGAATCCATCGGCTGTCGGGTGCTGGCGCTGATGGGCGGCGAGCCGCTCCTGCGGCCTCAATTTGTGCACAAAGTCACCTATTATGCGGCCAAAAAGGGTTTTTACGTTTATTTGCCGACGAATGGGCGCTTGATGCGCCCCGAGGTGATAGATCGGATCGGCGACGCGGGCGTAGGCATTATCAACCTGGCGATTGATTGCGTCGAGGAGAAGCCCGGCCTGCCGAAAGCCTTGAATCGCATCCGTCCTTACTTTGATTACATGGTCAAAAGCCAGCGGAAGTACGGTTACGCGGCCATGATTAACATCAACATCACGCATATCAACCAAGAGGACGTGTTGGAGTTGACCGAGATTGCGCACGCCAACGGGCTGGCCACGGATTATCACATCAATGAGGCTCCGCTGACCGAGCAGAGTCACTTCCAGCACCTGGAACGCAATGAAACCTATCTCACCCCGGACGATTTCCCGAAGGTCGAGGCGCTGCTCGATCAACTGATTGAAAAGCAGCGGCAGGGTTATAAGGTGGCCAATCCCATTCAGCACCTGCATGATATGAAACGCCTGATGCGTGGCGAGGTTGAGCCATGGAATTGCCGGGCGGGCCAAAACAACCTCATCATTCGCCCCGACGGAACGCTGGCGCCTTGCTTCCCGATGTACTCTGCGACCTATGACTGGGGGAAGGTTGGCAACCACAAGTTTGATGTCAAACAGCTCGATGAGATGAAGCTCGAGTGCTCCAAACACTGCCTCTCGACTTGCAATTACATCCTCTCCCACTGCTACAGCGCCAAGCGTGTGCTGAAGTGGATGTTCAAGCAAGCGGCGCATGGGTTCCGCGGGGTCACGGGAAGCTTTGACGCTTAATCGCGGCCCTGACAGCCCCAAGCCATTCCTAATCAGGATGGCTTTGCTCCGTGCGTGGTCAACGACCACCAACTTCAAGCCGCTTGAAGAATTCTCCAACGTGTAACCTGGGACTTTGGGTGGGTGGCGGGCTCGGTTAAGAAGAGCGCGGTCAGGCGAGGCTGGGATTCAGCCTTTTTTGAGCTCGGCCAGAACAAGGCGACCGCATTCTTTCAAGGTCTCGAAGACCCCTGTCCCTTTGAAGGCGACCGCCTCAAAGGTGGGTTCATCTTTCCGGGACAATTGCTTTTTGAGCTCTTCGACGGGCAAGGCGCTTGGAAGGTCCCGCTTGTTGAGCTGGAGCACATACGGAATCTTCATAAAGTCGTATCCGTGTTCCTTCAGGTTGTCTTGAAGATTCTCGATGGCTTCAAGGTTGGCGTCCATGCGTTCCTCTTGCGAGTCGGCAACGAAAATGACGCCGTCCACGCCTCGGAGGATCAATTTGCGGCTGGCGTCATAAAACACCTGGCCGGGAACCGTATAAAGATGAAAGCGGGTCTTGAAGCCGCGAACCGTTCCGAGGTCCAAAGGTAGAAAATCAAAGAAGAGTGTGCGGTCCGTTTCGGTGGCCAGGGAGATCATCTTTCCGCCGGCCTTGCCGGCGGTTTGCTCAAAAATATATTGCAGGTTGGTGGTCTTCCCCCCAAGGCCGGGGCCGTAGTAAACAATCTTGCAGTTGATTTCACGAGAAGCAAAATTAATGAAGCTCACGCTGGTTTAGCCTTTTCCTTGTCGGATCCAATCTCCGGAATCCCCTGGTTCGGTAAGCGCGATTCCGATAATGCCTACAATTCTCCGACGCCTATCCACCACGGCCGGAGTTCATGGCTTATAGCATACCAGAGGAACAATAACAATAGCCCGCCGAGGTACGGCACTGTCAACCTCTCGGGTGCTGCGCCACTCGACGACGATCAACTTCAAGGGCGAAAGCCACCGACTGACATATTAGAGAAAAACCGAAAACTTGAAGCGGCCTGCGGCCACTCCGGCCCACCGAAGCGGCGGATGGTTTGGCGGAGAGGGTGGGATTCGAACCCACGTGCCCGCTTTTGGCAGGCAAGACGCTTTCGAGGCGCCCCCGTTATGACCGCTTCGGTACCTCTCCGGCCTGTAAGGGTCCGCTGGGCGTCTGAAGGCCGCGCTCACCCTCCGCGTTGGCGTGCCGGTTCTTGTGCCGCCGCTCTACAAAAAACTGCCGCAACATCGCGCCGCAAGCTGAGGAAAGCACGCCGCCCGTGATTTCGATTCGAGGGCGGAAGCGGGGGTGGTTCAGAACCATCAGGGCGGAACCGCAGGCTCCCGCCTTGCGGTCTGGAGCGCCAAAAACCACACGGCGCACGCGAGCGTGACCCAATGCGCCCGCACACATGACGCACGGTTCGATTGTAACATAGAGCGTGCAACCGGAAAGGCGATAGTTACCCAGTCGCCGCGCTGCTCGTCGGAGGGCGAGAATCTCCGCGTGCGCAGTGGGATCGTTCAAATGCAGGGGCTGGTTGTGGGCTCGGCTGATGATGCGGCCTTCAGAGACGACCACCGCGCCGACCGGCACCTCGCCCTGAGCGGCGGCACGCTCCGCCTCCCGCAGCGCCGCGCGCATCAGAAATTCGTCGGCGGTCTGCGGGGAGGCAAGCCCTTCTGTTTTGATTGCTTTCACCGGGGTTTTCAGGGCTGACAAAATTGCGCGGCCCTAACGCGGCGCTTCCTTCTTGGTCGCGGACCCCAACGAAGTGAACATCTGCGCGATGGTTGTTCGAAAGACTTCCTGAGCTTCCTTGAGGGCCGCGTCCCGCTCTTGCCGGAGGCGTTCGGCCATCTCCGCTGCTTCTTGCGCGGCCAGCCGTTGCAGTTCCTGCCGATAGTGGTCCAGGCCCGCAGCCGCTTCTTTGTTCAGCGATTCGATGGTGGATTTTCCAAACGCCACAATGTATTTTCGAGCTTCTTCGATCGTGTTCCTTTGCGAAGCCTTCAACTTCTCCGCCAAGGCAGGCATGGCAGAGCTTAAAAATTCTTCCTGAGCTTTCGCCATCCGACCCGCGAGCACTTTTTCACTCTCCGTTTCCAGATGATGCATGGAGCCGCTCACCACCCCCGACGCTTGCTCTTTCAATCCTTCCAGCACAGTCTGGGAAACCGTCAAGGCTTGGCTCCGAAAATCCTGGAGTATCCGCTCCGTGGCTTCCCGCGCTTTGGTCCGAGCCTGATCGGCTGCTTGGTTGAGAATTTCCTTAAACTTCTCGATTCGCGTCTCAAGGTGAGCATCCGCCATGCGGTCGGCGCGTTCAACTTCCTGCTCGCAATATTTGCGGGCACGCAAATCCGCGCCGTCAATCTCCGATTGAACCTGTTCACGGATTTTCTGGAGCGGGGCTTGGAGGCCGGATTCAATCTCTCCCAGAGCGGCTTGGGTGCGGTCCTTGACGGACCGGACCATTTCACCCATCATCCGTTCTGCGGCATCTCGAAGTTCCTTCTCAAGTTGTGTGCGGAGTATGTTACCGATTTGCTCGGCGCTTTTCTCGAAGGATGAATTCCACTGGCTGGTAACGGCCTGTGCCATCGAGTGAAGCTGGTTCTCAGCATCCTTCAGCGCTAAATCCGCTTGAGATTTAAGGGTTGAGGCCATGCTTGCCTGACGGCCCTCCATCATTTGATTCAACCGCTCGACGGCTTCGCGGTCCAATCGCCCCAGCGCGTCCTTGATGAGTTGCTCGAGGGTGTCGCCCATGTTCCTGGTTGCGTCCGCGGTGGCCGGCTCCCAGATCGCCAAAATTCTCTCTTTCGATTCCCGCTCAATCTCCTCCCACATTGATTTCCGCACGGCCCCAATTTCAGTCTGCACCTTCTCGATCTCCTGCTGGGCCGCCGCACGGATCTCCCGTGCCTGAGCAAGGAGAGAATCCGCTTGTTGACGAGTCCCCTCAATCTTTTCCAGGATTGTCTGTAGCTGCACCTCCGCCGCGCTCGTTAGCCGCTCTTCAATGCCCACAGCGGCCGCTTGAATGGTCGCTTCGGCTTCGGCTCCCACGCGCTCGGCCAAAGCCCGGAGGCGGTCTTCGAAATCCTTCAGGCGGGCTTCAGCGCCGACTGGAGGCTGATCTCTGGGCTCTATGGCAGGCGCTTCAGATGGAGAAATCTTTGCTGCCATAATGTCTCCGGACGCGGGTTTCTCCGCCTGTTCACCCATGCTCGCCGTGGGCTTCAGTTCCACGCGACTCGGCTGAATTTTCCGCCAATCCTCAGGAGTAAATTCCACGCCCCAAATGTTTTGTGCCTCGAAAAGCTGGATTCCAATCTGTGCTGGTTCCTTGAGGGAGCGGCGCTCGCCCAGCCACACCACCGCAGCCCGGGCGGTGAGGCCTAAACGCCGATTTTCAATGGTGATTTCGGTTCCCAAATCAAGCTGATGGAAAGTGGCAATTTTCCCACCGTGTTGATTGATGACAAGTGTTCGGGTACTTTCTTTGAAGGGGCGCCCCGAAGCGTCTGTGCCTGTAATGATTACAGGGACAGAAATCTGGATGCGCGTGCTGCGTCGGTTCCCCGCTTCCGATGATTCTTGAGAGTATGACTCCACCATGGGCGGCGATTATAGGGTCAGATGAGAGTGAACTCAAGTAAGAAGTATAGGTGACACAATTGATAACCTTGCCGAGGATATATATCCTCTGCAAGGTTGCATGACGCGGTTGGATCGGTTGAAATCGAAACCGCGTTGGGAAGGACGCGGACGATGGCAGTTCAGATTAAGCGGGTGTACGATCCGGTGGGTCCGCGGGACGGATGCCGAGTGCTGGTGGACGGCCTTTGGCCGAGAGGTCTGAAAAAGGAAGCTCTTGCGATAACCCGCTGGATGCGGGAGATTGCGCCTTCCGCCGCCTTGCGCACCTGGTACAAGCACGATCCTAAGAAATGGCCGGCATTCCGTAAAAAATATCGTTTGGAGCTCTCGCAGTCGCCCCGCCGAGAATTGCTGGAAGAGCTGGCAGCCGAGGCGCGGAAAGGCATGCTGACGCTCGTGTTCGGGGCGCGCGATACGGAACGGTCGAATGCCGCCGTCATCGCGGAGATACTTGGAGAAATGTTGCAGTCCAAGGCCGGTAAACCTCGACGCGCCGACCGCAAGCCGCCCGCCTAGTGTCGCGTTACCGAAATAGGTGAAACATGGATTCGCCTCCGAGGATTGCGGTACGTCCAGCGAAAAGGCTGGGCTTGGCGGTTGTAGAGCCGGACATAGGCCATCAGTTTGCTGACCAGGTCG
>JAKCCV010000021.1 GCA_021838785.1 Acidobacteriota bacterium
GGGACCGCAGCACTTGCAACATATTATTGAGAAGACCCGAGAGTATCAGGCGGCGCATCCACGAAAACCGAGGCGTCGCCATCGGAGAAAGAATAATATAAATCACTAACTGTACGATGTACTAGCGATGCGAGGAATGCACGAGCGGTCGCGGAACATAAGGGGAGCGAGTCAGCCGGGTTCGGATAAGCCGACCGTCTTTCCACTTAAAGACGGCCGTGTCGAGGCGCGCCGGTCGAGCGTGGAGCCCTCCCGCCAAAAACTTAATTTCCAACTGTTGGTGAATCATCCGCACTTCAGTAACCTGGAAAAAACTTCCGTTGTCTTCTTCTCCCGCGCCCCAATCATGCGGCTCGAGCCGTGCGAGCAACCGAGGGCCGTGCGATGAGATGGTATAAACAAACACCTCGTTATATTGCCAATTGGCGGGCCCGCTGCACGCGGTATGCACAGCCGCATCGAGGGGCTGGTCGGTCACTAAATGCCCATAAGCGACGCTCTCAACTTTGAAAATGTTGTGAGTGCCGGGCATGGCGGGAATTGCCTTTTCCCAAACTCCACCCTTGACCGTGATGAGCCGATCGAAGCCAGTCAGGTAACGCTTCCAACATTCCGAGGGATACGGGAAATGGCGAAAATCCACCCGCCGGATGCCTTCGCTCCCCGCCTCTGCCGGCTCTTGCTTCGGCGGGCGCCGAGGCAGATATTTCCAAATGCTCGGGTCTTCCTCGCCCAAAACCCAGGCGCAAAATCCTTCGAGGCCGCGACGCTTGGCCAGGCTCAGCCGCGCTCTAAATGTCTTTGTGTCGGTGAAGAAGACCCATTCCCTCCGCCCATCGCGGTCATAGTCGAACCATGAAGTTTGATCGGTGGGATCCCATTGAATCAGGCGGTGATGGTTCATCGCCAGCCGCAGCGCTTGGGACGCGCTCAGGCTTGCGGCCCTGACGTTGGGTAAATAGTAGAGGTTGGTCCCCCGCCGACGACGCAGCGGCCTTCCCGCCCACCAACGATATCCATACAAGGGAATGCCCAAGGACAACTTTTGTTTGGGTACTTGGCGCAGCGCGTAGTTCAATTGCCGAACCATCCATGGGGTGCCTGCAACCGGCCCGGGCGGAGTGAACCGCGTATGCTCGTCGTAGGTCATCAGGCAAATCAGGTCCGCTGATTTCGCCAGGCCGGCAAGGTCATACGCGCCGCTCCAATGGCGATAGAACCATTGTCCAAAGGCCGTCGGGCGGCCAAGCCCGGGGGCGTTGGGGACGGTGGCAATGGAAAGTTTGTAACCGGCACGGTGTAGCGCCACCGCCGCTTCGGACACCGTGCTCGTCAGAGCCTTGCGGTCGCGCCAGTTGACGTCCTCAAAATCAATCTGAAAGCCTTGATAACCGTAACGCCGGCATTCGGCGACCAGCGCCCGCGAGAACCGCGTCCGCGCCATCCGGTCGTTCAAGAAAGCGTGATAAGTGTCCGGATGAAAATTCCACGCGGAAACGATGGGCATGACGATGACGTGATACTCCTTGGCAACCCTCAGCACCGCCGCGTCCGGCTCTCCCCTCAAGGTGCCGCGGCGGTCCACTGAGTACCAGGTTGGGACAATCACGTCTATTTTGTCCGCGTGGGTCACAAATGATTGCACGGATTGGCGCGCGCGCGTCATGTAGAACAGCGCCTGGAACACGGGTTGACGATGGGATTTCTTTGCGCCGGCTTTCAAGCTGCCGAGGTTTTGCGAGGGCGCGATTCGTTGCCCCGCAGGCGCTGGCACGATGGTTCGGACTTGCTGCGATTCCAGTGCGGCTCGAGGTGTACTCTGATTGAGGAAGCGACCGGCAGCGCCCGCCTTGACCCACCCTGCCGCTCCAATGACCCCTGCGAGCGCGCTCGCCAACGCTGTTCTTCGGATTTGCACTTGCGCAGTATGAGCGACGGCTCTTGACGGGTCAAGCTTCAAGGCTCGGTAGCGGACTCCTCAGCAGCAAAGGCATGGTAGGCCCGAACGGACTCGAACCGTTGACCTCTACCGTGTCAAGGTAGCGCTCTAACCGGGCTGAGCTACGGGCCTATCAGGACTTAGCTGATGGACACTTGGCACTTGGGGTGGATTTTGGGATTCGCCTTCCCGAAAACCTGCCTCCTTAGGCTGCCCCATGCCGTTTTCGCGCAAGGCCGTGGGTATAGCCTCCACGGCTTGCCTTTGGGCTTCGGGCCGGGTATGGCGGTAGTGCTTTGCCATCCGGAGGTTGTAGTAAGCGACCATCCGAGCACCTGAACAACAGTGGCCATGGCCACGCCGTTTTCGAGCATCTTGAGTGCGGCCGAATGCCCCGAATCATGATACCTCAGCCGCAATGTCCGGGGAAGCCCCTTTCATGTCAGAGGGCAGCCCGCGGGCGATCTCCAAGCGCTGCCAACGGGGCGGGTCGAGTTTCTGAAAGAAGTTGTAAGGGACCGGTTGAGCCACCGGAACAGACGCGAGAGTTGGGAAACGCCCCGAGGCGCCGGGTTTCAGTGACGACCTCACCCTACGGCACTGGTGGCCTCGCCACGACCAACCCAAACTTTATTCCCGTGGCTCTTGGAGGGTGCGGTGCTGATATACTTACTGAGGAGGATGCTGAAGAGGTCGTGGTTGAAACCCTAGGGAACTTCGGAGGGTGAGGCAACCTTCCAGCATCCAGATCTTCATGGGGAGGAGGGGAACCTCGTGCCCAAAACCGCCCCATACGCATGGCGTCTTCACACGGAAATCCCAAAGGCTGAGGGAATGAAAATTTCTGCCCTGATTGTGGATGACGAGCAGCCGGCGCGCGACGAGTTGGCATTTCTCCTGCGCCAGGTTCCGGATATCAACGTCATCGGGCAAGGCAAAAATGGTCTTGAGGCGGTCAGCCTCATTCGCGAGCTAGGACCCCAACTGGTCTTCCTGGACGTCGAAATGCCGGGACTCGACGGATTCGGCGTCATCAAGCGTGTGTTGGAGAAGAAGCTCACTCTGCCGTTCTTTATCTTCTCAACCGCTTATGACCAATACGCCGTCCGGGCGTTTGAAGTGAACGCGCTCGATTATTTGCTGAAGCCGATTGAAAAGAGCCGCCTCGAAACGGCGCTGGACCGAGTTCGCCGCCTGCTCGCGGAATCGGAGTCGGCTTCGCAGAAATTGGATCGCTTGGTCCAGATGTTGGCCGATCGTCCACCCTCAACGTCGGGCAAAATTGTCGTCAAGACGAACGGCCGTTTGGTGCTGGTGGATGCGTCCGACATCGTTTATGCCAACATCCAGGGCGGAGTCATTAACATTGTGACGACTCATCTGGAAGGTCAGTCGAATTTCCGCACCTTAGAAGAGCTTCAAGGAGCGCTCGATTCCAGGATTTTCTGGCGCATCCGGCGTTCGCATCTCATCAACATCAACCGCATCAAAGAAGTGATGCCCTGGTTCAAAAGCTCCTACCAACTCAAGATGGAGGATCGGAAGCAGACAGAGATTCCCGTCAGTCGCAATCAAACGCGCAAGTTGCGCGAGCTGCTGAATCTCTAGGACGCCTCCGTGCCCCCGCGATGACCCGGGATTTCGAGTTCAATCGGCGCGGCGAGCCTCCTGAGCAAGCCTGGTCGTCAAGGTGCGAGGGCCGCGCTGATGAGCGCCGCAGCGTTTAGTCAATCATTAGCCAGGAGAGAATTCGCAATGATGGTCAAGCGAGCAGGTTGGCTGTTGGTTTTCTGGTTCGTGGCGTCATGGCCATTGCGGGCCCAGCAAAGCCTTCTACCGCTCAGCTCGGTGGTGCGCCGGGTGGTGGCCAGAGACCCCGGCGTTTTGGCCCGCCAAGCGGAATTCAAGGCCGCCCAAACCGAGACCCGGCGCGCGGAGTCCAAGCGACTGCCCAAGCTCAATCTCACAACCGGGACGGGCGTGGGAAAAAGCGTGGATGACCTTGCCAACGTTCTTCTCACCGGACTTGTCCCCGTCGCGGTGACCAACCCTCGCACCCGCTCGCGCCTGGCGAGTCTCTCCTTGAGCCGCCCTTACGTTATCCCCGGCGCCAGCCTCGAAGATGATTTGTACGACGGCGGCGAGACGGCAGCGACCATTGAAACCGCGCGATTAAAGGCTGACAAGTCACGGGTCGGTCAAGGGCGAGCGCGCCAGGATGCGGCGTACCAAGCTGCCCTTTATTTTCTTCGACTCGCCCAAGGGCAAATCCTGCAGCGCGACCTTGAAGAATACGCCCAGATTGCGCATCGGGCCGCGCGGGCACTCTCCGCTCAAGCCAAAGTCGGCAAAGTCACGCCCGCCGAGGCCCTCGCCGGCATCTCTCAATATGAGGCCGCCGAAGCCTCTTTAGGGAATGACCGTGACGGCTTGCGCCTATGGAGCCAACTGCTTCGGCGGCTGGGAGGCTTTGCGGTGGACACGGCCTTTGACACGCGGGCTTTGGAACGTTATCTGGCCGCCTATCCGCTGTCCCCGCTGCCGAGCAGCATGGATATTTCAAAGACCCGCGCCGTTCAGGATGCCAACCTGGAGGCTCGAATTGCCGCCCAGCAGCTTCGGTCGGCGCGCGCAGCGCGGTTGCCGCATGTGAGTTTTCTGGCCGAATATGGCTTTCAATTTTCAAACCTTTTGTTTACCTTCCGGCCGGGCTACAACGTCGGCGTCGAAGTCAGTTATCCGCTCTTTACGGGGGGGCGTCGGTCGCGGGATATCGTGGCGGGCGAGGAACATCTGACCGCAGCCCGCTTCGAGGCAAGAAAGGCGCGAGAGGAGCAAGATGCAAAATACGAGGAGATGGCGGAAGAAGACCGAACCTTGGGACGCGAGCTCACGGCCGCTAAGAGCGAACTCGCCGAGGCCTCGGAGATTTACCGAGTCGCGCGGTTGAAGTACGACCAAGGCATCGAATCTCCTTCTGATTTGCTTGAAGCTGCGGGGCTGTGGCTGAAAAGCCGCAACCGATGCCTGACCCTCGCGCAATCCAGTTTACTTCTACGTTGGGCGGCGCTTCGCTCGCAGGGCCAACTCGTCTCCTCTTTGGAGCAGGGAGTATTGCCGTAACATGCGACTGTTCAATCGCCGCAACTTGATCCTTCTGCTCCTGTTGGCGGGGACGGTCCTCGGCTTGGTGTTGCGGAAAGACCTGGGCGGAGCGCCGCCGAGCGTCGAGGTGGCGCGCGCCGCACAAGGCGACTTGACGCAAAATTTCCGGACGAATGGCGTCGTCGAGCCGGCCACCTGGCGCGAATTGCGGGCTCGATTTTCAGGTCGCGTCCTGAGTGTCTATGTTCACGAAGGTGATTTTGTGAGGGCAGGGCAATCCCTGGCGCGCCTGGACGACCGCACCGCGGAGGCTGCTCTCGCGCAAGCGCGAACGGCACTTCTGACGGCGGAGCAAGCCGTAGCGGCCGCCAGCAGGACCGCCACCCTGGCTCCCCTCGAAGCTCAGATCAAAGCCGCGCAGGCGGACCTTCAACTGGCAGCCTCGGCGCGGCGACGGGATGAGGTTCTTCTCCGAGAAAAAGCCATCGCCCAGCCCGAGTTCGAGCGAGCCGAAGCCGATTATCAGAAGGCTTTGAGCAGGTTGCGGGCCTTGCAGGAGAAGCGACAGGAGTTGCGCACCCGCACGTTGCCCCTGCAAGAGCAAGCTGCCCAAGCGCGGGTTGAGGCGGCGCGCGTCGCCCTGGCGGAGGCCGAGAGCCGCCTCAAGGAGACGCGGGTGCCCGCGCCGATGACGGGCACGTTGTTGGTCCGCCCTCCCGATCCTGGAACCCTCGTGAATCCCGGCGACCTCCTCGCCAAGGTGGGCGATATTTCTCACCTGCGCGTGCGGGCGTTTATTGACCAGCCGGATTTTTCTTTCATTCGTGTGGGCTCTCCGGTGCGGATTACCTCCATCGGCTTTCCGGGTGTCGTCTGGCACGGGCGCGTCGAGCGGCTGTCCGCTCAACTGACCACGCTCGGGAAAAGAATCGTCGGTGACGCGCTCTGTTCGATTGATAATGGCGACGACCCGTTGCCCGTCAACTCAAACGTGGATTTGACGTTCACCAGCCGCGAACTGCGCAATGTCTTGCTCATTCCCGTGGATGCCGTGTTCCAAACCGATAACCACAACATCGTTTATGTGGTTCACGAGGGGAGACTCTTGGAGCGAAGGGTCGAGGTCGGAGCCAGCAATGCCAATTCGATTGTCGTGTTGAGCGGGCTGAAGCCCGGCGAGATCGTTCTCGACGACCTGACGATTCAACCGAAGCCGGGAATGCGCGTCCGAACTCGAAAGCTGGCCCCGTAAGCCGCCAAGCGGGCGACTCACCTTCCTGCGCTCTGGCCGCCATCTCAACGATGGAATGTTCCTGCGCCTCGAGGCCGATCGAGAGCTGGCCCATGCAACGGCTGGGAACGTCAGCTTTTTATAGCCCGCGACGATTCCTATCGTGAACTTATTTCTTCCTGCTGTTATGCGGCGAAGGCTTTCTTAGCGCAACCGCGAAAAGTAGGCCCGTAGAGCATGGACAAGTGCCGGAACTGTGGATTCTTTGGCTTCAAGGGTGACGCGGAAGCCCATCCTCCGAAGCGTCGCGGAGGTCACGGGACCAATCGAAACCACGGCTGCCTTGCGAAGAAGTGTGGCTCTGAGGCGTGGGGTCAGTTGCTCGAAGAAATTCACCGCCGTGGATGAGCTGGTGAACGTGATTGCATCGGGCGGTGGATCGAGCCAGCGCGCCAGGTCTCGGGCGGGAAAGTGAGGTCTTGCGGTCTGGTAGGCTTCGACAACCTCGACCCGCGCGCCCCGTTCCCGCAGGACGCGCGGCAGCAAATCTCGAGCCATCTTGGCACGTGGAATCAAGAACGACTTGCCGCGAACCTCCTCTTCAGCCAAAGCCTCGATGAGGCCTTCGGCCTGGTACGTTCTGGGAACAAAATCCACTTTAATGCTTGCCCGGGCAAGTGCTTCGGCGGTGGCCGGACCGATGGCACCGATCTTCAAACCTTTGAGGTCTCGGGCATCGCGTCCGTTGACGCGCAATCGCTCGAGAAAACTGCTTACGCCGTTTGCCGAGGTCAAAATGAGATAATCAAACGTCTTTAAGCGTCGGATCGCCCGGTCGAGAGGCGCCCACGAGTTCGGCGGGCGAATTTCAACACAGGGAATTTCCACGACCTCCGCTCCCAGGGCTTCCAAGGGTTCGGCGAGGCTCGCGGTCTGCTCATGAGCGCGCGTCACCACAATTCTTCGTCCTGATAAGGGGAGCTTTTCATGCCACCGCAAGTGGCGGCTCAGGCGTGCCACTTCGCCAATGACGGTGACTGCCGGTGGCTCCACATGACGCGCCCGTTGAGCAATGTTAGCAACCGTTCCTTCAATCACCGTCTGCGCGGCGCGCGTTCCCCAGCGAATCACGGCCGCCGGGGTGCTCGGGGAGTGTCCTTGCTCTATAAGACGCTGCGTAATCTGCGGAAGGTTTCGCACCCCCATGAACAGCACCAAGGTGCCGACCCCGGGCGGGAATTGGGCTGCTTCGAGAAAGTGCCGCGATTTGCCGGGGTCTTCGTGTCCGGTGATGAAGGCAACGCTTGAGGCCATCTCTCGGTGCGTAACGGGTATGCCCGCATAGGCCGGCGCGGCGAGGCCCGATGAAACCCCTGGAACCACTTCAAAAGGAATCCCGACGCGAGCCAGCGCCAAGGCTTCCTCACCTCCGCGGCCAAAGACAAACGGGTCTCCTCCCTTCAGCCGAACCACGGTGCGGCCTGCGCGAGCCTTCCGAATGAGCATCCGATTAATGGCTTCCTGCGCGAACTTGGCGCGGCCACCGCGCTTTCCGACCAAAATGCGCTCGCAGCCGGGTCGGGCATAGCGCAGCAGCGCTTCGTTGGCCAGGCAATCAAAAATCACGGAGTCGGCGCGTTCCAGAGCTGTTTTGCCCTTAAGCGTCAAAAGCCCCGGGTCGCCGGGGCCGGCCCCCACCAGATAGACCTTCCCCATCGCGCGGCGCGGTGTCCGACGGGTAGAGGCGCCGGTGGATTGAGCCTGCAAAGGATTGTCCATCTCTTCTTCTGGCGCTTTTAAGTAACCGAGACGCGAGGCTAGAGGAACTCCTTCGCCCCCTTTCGGAGCAACTCCTGCGCCACGTGTCCGCCGACGGTTTCAGGGTCGCTCGGCGCTCCGCTGGCCACCGCAGAGAGGATCCTTGAGCCGTCCGCCGCTGCCACCACGCCCCGCACTCGCAGCCCCCCGTTCTCCACCACGCCGTAAGCGGCCAGCGGCAATTGGCATCCGCCGCCCAGGGCTCGCAGCACGGCCCGCTCGGCGCGCACGGCTTGGTGCGCCACCGGCGAGTCGAGCGTCTCTATGGCGGTTCGTATGGCCAAATCACCCTCCCGAATCTCAATCGCCAAGGCCCCTTGGCCGACCGCCGGGCAGACTTCCTGCTCGAGAAAATATTGGGTCACGCGATGACCGTAGCCAAGACGATTCAAGCCGGCAGCGGCCAGCACCAACGCCTCGCACTCACCGCGATCGAGCTTGCTCAAACGGGTGTCCACGTTTCCCCGCAGCGCGACAAACTGAAGGTCCGGCCTTAAGGCGTGCAACTGCGACTGGCGACGCAGGCTACCCGTGCCCACGCGCGCGCCTTGCGGAAGATCCCGGAAGGAGCGTCCGTCCCTTGAGATCAGCGCATCGCGCGGGTCCTCGCGTTCCGGCACGGCGCCGAGGATCAATCCATCAGGAAGCTCGCTCGGCAGGTCCTTGAGGCTGTGAACCGCCACGTGGATGCGCTCCTGGAGCAGCGCCTCTTCGATCTCTTTGATAAAAAGCCCCTTGGTCCCTGAAGCAGTAAGCGGAACGTTCTCCCACCGGTCGCCACTGGTCTTAATGATTTCGATTTCAACCGAGTGACCAGCCGCTTGAAGCTGTTCCGCCACCCAACGCGCTTGCCAAAGCGCCAGGCGGCTACCCCGTGAGCCGATACGAATCGTCATGCTGCCCTGGGTTCCGTGATGGGGAAGCGTTATTCCGACAGTCTGAAAAGTTTGCGAACGGTGGCCACCAAGGAGGCTTGTTCCGGTTGACCCACGCCGTTTTTCAGTTCAGTGATCGGGCCGTGAAGGATCTTGTTCAAAATGCCGCGAGAGAGCGCCTCCACGGCCTGACGCTGCTCCGCGGAAAGGCTCGCCAACCGGGCCTCGTACCGTTGCAGTTCGTTTTCCCGGATTTCCTCCAAGCGCCGCTCGAGCGCCACAATCGTTGGAACCACCTCGCGAGAGGCCATGCGCCGAAGGGTCTTGCGAACCTCCTGCTGAATGATCTCTTCCGCCCAAACGGCCTCGCGTTCGCGCTGCTTTTTGTTGGTTTCGACCACCCGGCCCAAGTCGTCAATATCATAAACAAAGGCGTTCTCAATTTGATTGACGCTCGGCTCCACGTTCCGCGGCACCGCCATATCCACAAAGAACATGCGGCGGTTTTTCCGGGTGGCAAGCCATCGGCGAACATCTTCCTCCCGAATTACATAATGCGGCGCGGCCGTGGAGACGATGACGATGTCGGCCTGGTGCGCCTGGCTGTAAAATTCGTCAAAGCGAATGGCCGTTCCTTGGAAAACGCGGGCCAGCTCCACGGCCCGCTCGTAGGTGCGATTGCTCACGAAAATGGCGCCGGCACCGCTGCGCAGCAGATGCCGCGCGGCGATCTCGCTCATCTTGCCGGCGCCCAGGACGAAGATCGTTTTACCCGCCAGGTCGCCAAAAATTTTCCTGGCCAACTCCACCGCCGCGTAGGAAACCGAGACGGCAGCCGCCCCGATGGAAGTCTCGTGTCGCACTCGTTTGCCGACTGTCAGCGCTTGGAGCACGATTTCGTGGAGCGGCCCGTTGAGTGCTCCCACCGACCGTGCCACCGTGTAAGCCTGCCGGACTTGGCCAAGAATCTGCGGCTCGCCGAGAATCATCGAGTCAAGGCTCGAGGCCACGCGAAACAAGTGCTGGATAACCTCCTCGTCGTGGCGGCGGTAGAAATGCCGCTCGTAAGGAGCCAAATCACACCGGTGATGCTCGGCCAGAAATTGCCGAATCGTGGGTTCCGGGTCCAAACCGGGGGTCGCGCGCACGATGGTCTCGACGCGGTTGCAAGTGGAGAGGATCAGGGCCTCCTGGATGCCGTCGCGATGGGCCAGATCGGCCACGGCCTCCGCCAGCCGCGACTCGCTGATGTTCATCTGCTCCCGCACCTCTACCGGCGCCGTGCGGTGGCTGATACCGACCAACGTTAGGTTCATTGTCGAGCGCATGGCCGTCCGCATAAATTCTCTCAATTTAGGCTGCGCCTCGGTGTGACGCCCGTCACCTTAACGTGGGGGGCCAAGGTTCGGGAAATAACCGTGAAAACCGCTCAAAAAGCTGATGCCCACAAAGGTCACCATCATGACGGCAAATCCGACCAACGCTCCGTAAGCCGATTGCCGGCCCCGCAAGTGTCCGCTCAGACGCGCTGAGAGTAGGAAGAGATAAACGAGCCAGGTGATGAGCGCCGCCAGAATTTTGGGGTCAAGTTCCCACGGGCCCCGCCACATGCGGCTCGCGCCGATAAACCCGCTCAGAATCCCGACGGTCAACAACGTAAAACCCCACAGCAGTGAGCGGCGATAAAGCTCGTCGCAAACCTCCAGTGACGGCAGGCGGGAATAAACCGCTCGCGGCTTCTTCGATTTAAGTTCATTTTCTTGAATCAAATACATGACCGCCGCCACGGCGGTTAAAAAGAACGCTGTGTACCCCAGCAAAACGCAACCCACGTGCACCATCAGCCAGCGGCCGCGAAAAGCGGGCGAAAGGAGGGTGCGTCCCGGCTCAAGCACGGCGATGACCGTGAGCAGAAAAGCCAAGGGCAACATGAAAATGCCGAACCAGTTGATTCGATAGCGGAGGTAGGCAAAGAAAAAGGCCAGCGTGATGAGAAAGGCGAAAAAGGACAGCGCGCTCCGCAAATCCGTGACCGGGAAGTGGTGGGTTCGCGCGGCCAACCGGGCGATCCCGGCCGCATGGGCCAGTAACCCCAGCCCGATGATGGCCAGTGCCGCCCGCGAAAGTGACGCTCGGCCTCGGAGCGCCGGCGGAAACACCAGCGCGATGCCGAAACCATAAAAAATCACCGCGCCCCACAACAGTGCAACGTGCATAGAACCGGCCGGATATTCGGCCAAGGCTTGATTATAGCACCGCGCCGGTGTTCGACCCGTGGGGAGCGCGAAGGCCGTGCCGGGGCATGGCTCGGCCCATCGTCAGGAATCGGGCGACAACTCCAATGGGCATACGAACGGAAGGCAAGCCTTGGCTATCCGGCGCATTCACCGCGCCCCAGCTTGAGCGAATAGCGCTGTTCGTCTCCCCAGTCCACAAACAAATCGGCCGCTTCTTGCGTGGTGTCCGCGAAAGGACGAAGCGCGTCGGCCAGCGTGTCTTTCGTCGCGCGGAGCGCCCAATCGCCAAAAGCCTCGCCCGGCGCGCGTTCCTGGCGATAAAGCTCAATGACGGCACGCAGCGCCTGCGGGACCCGCTTGGCCGGAATGGGCAGAATCTGCCGCCCAAACCGCACTCCGTCGGCTGAGACCCTGCCGCCGAGCATGACTTGGTAGTAAGGCGCCTGTTGCTCGCCCACCTTGCGCGCGTTCCCGTAAAGGCCGATGTCGGCAATGTGGTGCTGGCCGCAGGAGTTCGGGCAGCCGCTGATTTTGATCCGAATCTTTTTGATTTCCGGGTCCGTCTCACCCGCAAACTCGTCGGCTAAGACTTCCGCCAGCGTCAATGACCGCGTGATGCCCAAGTTGCACGTCGTCGAGCCGGGGCATCCTGTCACGTCGGCGATGGTGCGCGCGCCCGGCGCTGCCAACCCAAGCGCCTGAAGATCGCGGAAAATTTCCGGCGCGCGATACGCCGGCACCCAAGGAATCACCAAGTCTTGAGAGATGGCAATGCGCAGCGCCGGCAGCTTGTATTTATCGAGCAAATTCGCCAACCCGCGAAATTGCGCCACCGAGATGTTGCCCGCCAGCAGCTTGACCCAAACAATCACATGGCCCGGCTGGCGCTGCGGTTGGAGGTTGTGCTCGGCCCAGCGATGAAATTCAGCCCCGTGGCCGTTGCCCTGTACGGAGGGCGGAGTGAGCGCTACGAGCGGTGCTGAGAGCGGATTCGTGCGCTCGGGCAACCGTGGCGGCGTCGTGACGGTGGCTCGTTTCTCCGCCACAAGCCGACGAAACTCCTCGATGCCTTTGTCACGCAGCACAAACTTCATGCGCGCCTTGTATTTATTTTTGCGGTTGCCGTGCTCGTTGAAGACCCGAAGAATCGCCTCCATGGTCGGAATCAATTCTTCCTCGGGCAGGAAGTCAGTGAGCGTGGCGGATTCGGTCGGCAAGCTGCCCAACCCCCCGCCCACCAGGACCTTAAAGCCGCGACGCCCCGTTCCGTTACTGCCCCGCACCTGAGCGATCAGCCCAATATCATGAATTCCCGCCACCGCGCAGTTTCCGTCATCCGGGCAACCGGAAAAAGCGATCTTGAACTTGCGCGGCAAATCATGGAACTCGGGGTGCCGCAAAAAGAAGCGCGTGGTCTCAAGCGCGTACGGCGTCACATCAAACACCTCGTTCCCGCAAACCCCCGCTAGCGCGCAGGAAGTGACGTTGCGGACGGTGTTCCCGCAAGCCTCCCGCGTTGTCAAGCCGACTTCGGCCAGTTGCCGCATAATCGCCGGGACATGGCTTAACTGAACAAAATGAAACTGGCAGTTCTCGCGGGTAGTCACATGGCCGCGGCCGGTTGCATAGGTTTCGGCAATCGCCGCCAACGTGCGGAGCTGCTGCGCACCGAGAATACCCGAAGGAATCTTCACGCGCACCATCTGGACTCCCGGCTGGCGTTGTCCGTAAATCCCATGCTTCAGCCGAAAAGGCCGGAACTGCTCTTCGGTAATCTCGCCGCGCTGGAGCTGCCCAACCCGCTCTTCAAAAATGCGGATCTCTTCCTGGATAGCCTCCGGCGCATGACGATCCTGAACTTCCGTGGCTAACATCCAAACCTCCAAAATAAAAAACCCACCTTCAGGATTGCTATCCGAAGGTGGGTGTTTGATGACCTTAGAAGAACTAGCTTAATTTAGCGTGGCGCCATCATCTCTCACACCCCCGGATAGGCGGACAACAACACCCCATAGCTTTTGCCCATCCAGGTTGGAGAGAATGTGCCATGACCATTAACACTTGAATTATAGGCCAGGATCCTACAAAAAGCAAGCACTATTATCAAACCCTCGCCCGGCATCTCTTGTCCTCGGCATCTTTACGCCGCGGCTAGCGCCGGGGTCAGCGTCATAGCGCGCGCGATTCCGCTAGCGCGCCAATTCCGCGCGGGCGGGTGGATTCACCGTGATGCCCAGCTTCCGCAACTCGTCGAAATAGTATTTGCGGAACAGGATGTCCCACTCGCCCCCTCCTTCCGGAATGGTTCGTTTCTGCGAGAGGATGCGTTGCCGGACGGTCTGCTCGATTTTCTCTTCATCCTGCAGGAGAGCGGTGAGAATCTTGAAGATCTCTTGTCGGATGACGTTCGGCTCGTCAAACACCTCGATTTCATCCAACCCTTCAATGGCCGCCAGCAATCGGTGGGAGAGCTGAATCAGTTTCTCGTGGCTCAGTTTCATAATGGCGGGTCGCCCTAAAGGATGACTTTTCGGTCGCGCACTAGTTGCCGCTTCACAGCCTTGAAGGCTTCTTCGTAAGTGGCGCCGAGTTGCTTCATTTGCTCGCCATGCTGCTCCAAAATTTTGCGCACCTCGTCGTTCAGGCGGTCCTCGACGCTCAATTCATCGAGCATCACTTGCGTCACCACCTCATGCACATAATCCGGCTGCTCGTATTGAACCAGCCCCTCGGCGCTCAGCCGCTTCATCACTTCACGGGCCATGTAGCCGACATATTCTCGTGGCAAAACCATGCTGGCTAGCGGGACGGAAATTGCACTGCGGTTGACGCCCCTCCATTGCCAGTGTATATTTTCAGAGTCGGCAGTGTCAACAAGTGCTTGGCGGCGCCGACCACGCGGCACGGGCGGTTAGCTCAGCCGGTCAGAGCGTCTGCCTTACAAGCAGAAGGTCATCCGTTCGAGCCGGATACCGCCCACCATCAAAATCAAGGGTGGTATCTCGACGTGAGATTTCCAATGCCGGACGCGGCGGCTGAATTTCCCGCCGCGTCGGCGGGTGGCCGCTTCGGCGCCTGGCGAGATGGTCAGCCCTTCGCACGACCATCCCATTCCGGGGACGTAGTTCAGCTGGTTAGAACGCATGCCTGTCACGCATGAGGCCGCGGGTTCGAGTCCCGTCGTCCCCGCCAGCTTAAAACCCCACACGTCATTGAATTACCCTCGAAACGGGCTTCGGCTCTACTCCCAACTTGGGAGCAATTGGGAGCAAAACTTCCGCCGTCTTATTGGCAATTTTCTTCTGCGCCTCCGGCATCGGCTGAGTATAGACGCCCAAGGTCAGCCTTGAATCCGTGTGCCCTAACTGACTCTGAAGCGCCTTGATACTCTCCCCTGTCGGCTCCGCCCACGTGGAGTAGGTATAGCGGAAAACGTGCCAACCCACATGCGGCAAGCCCGCGCGTTCACAGGCCGGATTAAGAACCCGCTTCAGTACGTTGCTTTGCTGAAGAGGTTTCCCATTCTCGCCCGCAAACACGAAATCGTCAGGCTGGAACTGCTGAGGCCGCAAAGCCCGAAGCGCGTCCATCACAATCTGGGAGACGAACACTTTCCGCCGAGAGGCCCGCGTCTTAACCGGTACTGCGCGCCCCTCGAAGTTCGACTCCAAAACCAGAATGGAACTATCCTCGAAGCTCACAGCCTTCCACCTCAGCCCGAAAATTTCACCACGCCGAAGACCGCTGAGCAACGCCAGCAAAACCATCGTGTGCACCGGCTCAGAAAGTTCCGAGAGCAAACGTCGCGCCTCTTCCGGCCTCAGCGTGCGCCGCCCTCGGACATCTTCAAGCGCCGGAATTCTCGCCCCTTGTGCGGGATTCTTTTCTATGTACCCCCAACGAATCGCGTCGCCGAAAATCTTCAACAACCGATTCCTTAGAGAGAGCACTGTACGGGGAGCTAGAGACTTTGACTTTTGCGAAAGGAACATCTGGACTTCCATCGGCGTAATCTCTGGCACCTGTTTCGTCCCGAAAAAGGGGAGCAAATGAACCCGAACCAGCATCCGGTAATTGCGTTCCGTCGAAAGCCGCAAAGTCGGATAGATATTCGGTTCCCAGCGCTCTAAAACGAACTTCTCAAAAGAAATCGCCATCTCCGGCTTGCGCGTTCCCTGATTAATGGCCGCCAGCCGCTCCGCCAGCCTGCGCAAAGCCTCGCGCTTGCCAACCTCACGGCACAGCCCCAAAACCACGGAACGCTCGCGCCGCTTTCTCTGACCATCCTCCGTAAGGAAATCCTCGCGGAAGCGGCCTACCCAAACCGGACGGCGCTTTCCTCGCTTAAACAACCAACCTCCTTGCCATCTTGGTCGAGCCACAAAGTCTCCTTTCTCTGTGGCCCGCCTTGCGCCGCTCACAATATCACAAGACATCGCCTTTCCCAAACCGCTTCCCAAATTGCCAATTTCTGCGGCCTGGGATGCCCTAGCACGCGACATTGTGAGCGAACCCATACCTACCTACTCCCCAACCGGAAGAAATCGCCTGGAAGGCTTGCGGATGGCACCACCTCACATCCTTGCGTTGCTTTGAGCTCCGTGGCACCTACCAACCGGAAGCTATCGCCGAATCGAGCAATCCTGTGAGCCTCAAGACCACCCCCAAAGTGAAATTCTCCGAGTTCCTTCGCCGAATACTTCGCCGCGTAGAACGACGCCGCGCGCGCCCTCTCGCAAGGCTCAATCCGGCTCCGGCCAAATCGCCTGTATGCCTCTTTCCACCAAAACCCCCTATTCAGAAACCGAACGTCCGCCACCAAGATATGGCAATGAAACCGCCCACCAAGCGCCCCTAATTCCTCGGCAATCAGATAAGCGAAGTTCAAGCCCGCTTCCCTTCTGACCAAATCGAGCCAAGCCTTGACTTCCGCTACGGCACGCGCTGAATCAGTCACCTCATTGCGAAAGGTTATCGTGCAAAACCAGTCCCACGCCGCAAGGCTTACAATGAACTCCCCATAAGCCTCCGGCAAAGCACTCCGCTCTCGCCTCCTTCTCGCCCACCGCTCCTGCAACCTTCCGTGGTCTCTCAGCACCAACTGACCTCCACTCCAGCCCAACTAGACACACTCGTGGCGACAAGGATGGTCTGTATCCTGTATCTGTATCCTGTATAACCAGGATACTGACCACCGGCTGGTTGCTCTGCGCCCGTTCCTACAGAGTTCCCAGTCCTGCCGCTTTTTTATCCGGCTCCGGCGCGTTCGGGCCAGGCTTCACTTTCGGGCTAGGCGCGCCGTATGCCGTCACGGGTCGTCAAGCGGTGAGACGTTGCCCGCACTGTGGCCCTGCCTAGCCCGAAACCTTAGAAGGGAACCGATTCCTTTTGCCTCTCCTCTTCGTACCGCTCCAGCACTGCCGCGCAAATGCGGCGCTTCAGCTCGCCGTCAGCCTCAACGACCGGATACCACCGGCTCCCGCTCGGCTTCTGCGGAAAGCCAACCCATGCCGGCCCCTTGCTGTTGGCCGGCAAAACGGAAAGGCCATAGACCGTCAGCGACCCTTCGGCGCCGAGGGACACTTCCACGTCGGCGTAAGCGGCCACCTTCCCCTCGCCATTCGTGGGACGGTAATCACTCACCCGCACTGCGCAATTTGACTTGACTTCAGGTTGGGCGTTTTGTAGAGTAGTTTTCGACATAAGTTTCCTTTCTGGGCCACGCCGGTAAGCGTGGCCCTTTGGTTTTTTAGGGAACCAGCCAATCCAGAAAATCTGCCCGCGGCCTAGCCGGACGTCCCTTCGGCCGACGCTTACGCCGGGCATACACCTGTTTCGCCTCCAGCGCTTTTAAGTGAGTGGCCAACCCTGGCTTCAACTGCTCTGGAGTTTTGGGACTGTCCAGAGCCTTGCGAATTCCCCTGATTCTTTCTTTCAATGTCAGCGCATGCCGCATAAACATTGCCTCCCAGCAAAATTCCCTAATTCACGACCTACTCTGATATAATCTGAGGTGTCTAGAAAAGGACGAATTTTATGCCGAACATGCGACATACCAACTATCTCGAAGAAAACAAAGGAAATAAAGTTCCTACCGAGGCCAATTCTCAAAACTCATGCGACATACCCACCAAAGAAATCAATCAGATGGGCCAGAAAACGGAGGTAATCCGATGGCCCCTGAAAGACGAAATCGCATGGATGGAGGAACGGCTTCGTGAGCAGGAAGACCCCGAATGCAGTAGATACGTTCCAAGACACGTGCCCAAGGCAGAAGACATCAAAGTCTGGCTTGCACGCAAGAGGGACAAGAAATCGTGGGGAGCTATCGCTAAGGAAATTCTCGGTGCCGATGAAAACAACTTGGAAGCCAAACTCTCGCTAGCAAGGCGAGCCTACGAGAGGGTCGAGAGATACTGGACAACTCCGAAGTCTGATGACTGGAAAAAGAAAATCCCGCTTGAGCTAAGGCACTTGGCAGAGCCGGTCGGTGATAACACGGCTATCCAAAGGTCGGTCTTTCACTCGCTTCACTGAGCCACGCCAACCGCTCTCGGCCCCGCTCCGAAAGCGTGTATTCCACGAACGGCAATTCACGCCGATGCACCAAACCCCATCGCTTCAACCGCGCCATGTATCCGTACAAGTCATCCGCTCCATAACCGAGAGCCAGGGCAAGTTCCTTCGGCCTCCGCCAACCTTGCGAAGCCAGCGTTGCGAGCACTTCCCGCTTAAGCCTGTTGTATCGCCGCATTCCCGCCCTCACGTTCTTAGAACCCGCCTAGCAGCTTCCGGCCCCATCGCGTAGGACTCCGCAAGGTTCACGTCATAGACGAGCGCTGAATATCTCGGAAGCTCTTGCACCGCCCGCCGAAACTCTGAGCCTGTACGCGCCTCGATTGCTTGCAAGTCTATCGGCTCTCCCGCATGAAAGATCACGAAAGCATCGCACTGCGCCGTCAGTGTGCGGGGAACCTCAGCAAACCTCTGCGCCGTCCAAATGATATTCAGCCCATGATGCCGACCTTGTAGCACCAGCCGCTCAAATTCCCTCGGCATCGAACCCGCGCTTGAGAATGATGGAATCTCTTCGAGGCCAATCGTGACCAAATTGCAGCCGAAAGCCGTCTCGCAAAACCCGTGTATCTCTTCGAGTGACCTCGGCACCAGCCTAACGGCGAACCTGGCCCGCTGGTGGCATTGAATCAAGAAATTCCTAAGACCGCCAATATCAGTCACAGTATTCGGAACCCACTCATGCTCACCCGTCGCATCCCAAAGCAGAATCCGTGGGCACCAAGAGAGAATCCTCACGAAAGCATTGCTCTTGCCACTTCCCTTTCGCCCTACAATCCCGATGATGCGATTCTGTTTCATGGCAAACTCTTTCGCAACCTCTCGGCGTCCGCTTCTGTCCAATCCTTCCACTGCGCGCTTACACGTTTCGGACGTTCCGGCCTTCCATCCTCGGAAGGCTTTCCTCGCTTGGCAGCAACTACCAAGCCCGCCACCATCGCCACCAAAAGCCAAACCACTGCTAGCCTCGCCTCCACTCCAGAATTTCCATGCGCCGGATGACCTCGTTAAGGCTATTCCCGCCTGGACTCGAACTCTTGCTCTGCGGCTTCCCGCGACCAAAGAGAGACGGAAAGAGAACCTTGTGGAGCGGCCAAAACATAATCAGCCTCATACGCCTCTTTTGCCTCTCCAATTCCTCCGGCGTAACCCTCACGATGGGAGCCTGTGGAACCTTCGTCAGAGACGAACTGACCACCTGCGCATCAATTACCCTCGCCGACGGCCCTTGCCTCTTTCCCCGAACCAAGCCCGACTGTGCGCCTTGGCTCACAGCCAGCGCACAATGCCGAGCCTGAGCGGCCTTATTCGCAACCCGCTTATGACATCTTGGGCAATATAAAGGCATCAAAACCCCCGTTATAAATGGGCACGGCACGCAAGGCACGTAGGCTTATAATCCCAAAGGCACTCCGACCGTAACCTTGCAAATTAAAATCAATTAAATGCCCTTGGGCAGGGCAGGCAGGGCACGCAGACCTTGCTATAAACAAGCCAAAACTTGGGAGCAACTTGGGAGCAAAAACCTCAATTTCCGACCGAAAAGGGACTTTCCAAACCATTGAAATGCAAGGCAGGCCACAGGTTAAAGTCATACCTTTTCACTCTGTCACGCATGAGGCCGCGGGTTCGAGTCCCGTCGTCCCCGCCAGCTTCTTATCACAGGAACATCCACTGCTTGAGGTTGCTGGCGTCGTCGCGAGTCACTTTCTCAGTATCATCACAGTTACTCAACGCTACTCCATGCATTGGGAGCCGCCGCTGCTGCCCAGAAAGAGGTGTTGCGTCACGCGAATATCCAGACTACGATAAATATCTGCACCCAAGCCGCCCCCCGGCCAAGCGGGAGGCGGCACCGAAGGTCGTGGATGTTCTCTGGCGAATGTAAGGTGTACGAGTTTGTACTCGCGACAAGTAACGGAGATTCGTAAGTGATTTAGAATCAATCGTGCGCCCGTAGCTCAGCTGGATAGAGCACTTGCCTACGAAGCAAGGGGTCGGGTGTTCGAATCACCCCGGGCGTACCATTCTTTTCAATAACTTAGGTCGGTTTACCCGGAGTTCAAAAGTACCAGTTCGTGCCACTTCACGCCTCAAGCAGTTTCTTCGTGAGTTTCCGGATTGCTTTCCGCTTTGCCGGAGCCATCGCCCAAGGGTAGATGTTCATGGTTGTCTTCACGTCAGCATGCCGGAGAAGCTCTTTCTGCACCGCCAGGTCAGTCCCCATGTCGTGAATCAACGTGGAGAACGAGTGCCTGAACGTGTGCCATCCAATTCTGCCAATACCGGCCTTTTCGGCGGCAGGTTGGATGTGGTCGCGAAAGAGGACGCCCCTCCAGCGAGGCCGACCGGAATCGCCTGCGAGCACAGAGTCTGTTGGCGCAGCACCGGAGAGAACCTGACCGTGGCCCTTGAGCATCTCCGGTGGCGGAAGTGGTTCTGAAAATCCAGACGCTGGAATGCGAAATTGCGACACAAGCGGCGACGGGGCTTGCTGATGCGGGGAGCGAAAGAGGTTGGTCGCGGTTCTCCACTTGCGCTTGCTTCCGATGCATAATTCTGCATCGCGCTCATGATGTCCTCGCCAATGATGCGCCAAGCGGAGCACAACGCTCTTGCATCCGCCTCGGACTCGCTGGCGCTTCGGTTGAAGGAGGCAAAATACCCTCCCCAATCGAAAAAGCGGGCTCGGCCGTGCATCCAGCGCGGCTGAGCAATTAAGCAATCTGAGCTTACGTGACCCATGATCTTTAACACAATTTTGGATTAGGCTCTAGTCAAGCTGTCTATTGGCCGTCAAATTCAGATCCAATTCAAAAAATAAAGCGTTTTTCTTTCAACCTGTGTCATAATAGTAGTGGTTTGTCGCACTGTGTTCCCTGGAGTTGTACCCAAACGCCGCGCGAGCCAAGAACGCGGATTTTGTGTTTTTCAGCCCTTGGGAGAAGGTAGCGAACAGACAACATCAAAAACAAGGAGTAGAAGTAAACGTGAGTAACAATCGAGAGCAAGGCACCGTCAAGTGGTTCAACGCCGCGAAAGGATACGGGTTCATCCAGCGCCAGAGTGGCGAAGATGTATTCGTACACTACACGGCCATTCAAGGCGACGGCTACCGCAACCTGCAAGAAGGCGCGACGGTGGAATTTGAAGTGGTCAAAGGTCCCAAGGGCTACCAAGCCTCCAACGTCGTTCCCGTCTAACCCCCAACGAGGGCCGGGATCAAGCCCGGCCCTCACCCTCCCTCCCGGCTTTCCACTAACGTCCTCCAACGAATCAGCCGCCAAGCAAGCCACGCTGGAAAAACGGCTTTTGCGGTCGCGCCCACCGAGCACTTTGCGGTGACCGAACGGGAGTCTGCCGGCCCCTCAGAGGGCTTTTCATCCAGCGACGGCGGAAAATGCTACAATGGCACGCGCGAGCGGCGGGTTCCATCCCGAGCGATGAAAACGACCGGCCGTCGGCGGAGGTCAACACACGAACGATGCCCAGCCTTCTGGATGAAATTCTGCAGCAACCTGCAGCGCTCTCCATGGTGCGGAAGTATTACACGAGCGTCGGGGCCATCCCTCTCGGCAAGCTCAAGAGCTTGGCGTCGCGCAAGCCGGCGGCGGTGATTATGACGGGGATGGGGTCGTCGCTCAACGCCGCCTACCCGGCGCAAGCGTTTTTGACCGCCTTGGGGCTGCGAGCCATTTTGTGGGAGACCGGCGAGCTGCTGCACCACCACCTGAAAATTCTGCGATCGGACACGGTGCTGGTGGTGGTCTCGCAATCGGGCGAGACGGCGGAGGTGGTGCACCTGATTAACCGGGTGCCCAAAAGCGTTCCGCTGGTAGCCGTTTCCAATGTGGAGCGCAGCACGCTGGCGCGGCGCGCTCACCTGCTGTTGCCGATGATGGCGGGCGGCCAAGCCACCATCAGCACGAAGACCTACACCAACGCGGTGGCCGTGTTGATGTATTTGGCGTTTGCGTTGGCGCGCAAAAATCATGCCCCGCTGACGCAGGGCATCATTCGCGCGGCGGAAGCGCAGGAAGAACTGATCGAGGCGCGGGAGACCCTGCTGCCGCCCACGGTGGAATTCTTTGATCAGCCGCCTTACGTGGTTTTGATGGCGCGGGGCGCCGACCTCGCTTCGGCGCATCAAGGGGCGCTGACGCTGAAAGAAGTGGCGCGGCTGGCCGCCGAGCCGATGAGCGCCGGGCAGTTTCGCCACGGGCCCATCGAAATCATTCATCCCGACCATCGCTACATCCTTTTTGCGCGGCGCGGCGCGACGGGGAGCCGAAGCGGCTCGCGCACCGCGGATTTGATGTTGCGCCTGGGCGAAGACATTCGGACGCACGGCGGCCGCGTGCTGCTGATTGCCGACCGAGCCGTGGAAACCGCGCCCAACCTGCGATGGATTCAAACCCAGCCTCTGCCGTTGGGCCTCGGAACGCTGGTGGACAGTGTGTTGATTCAACTGCTGGCGCACGCACTGGCGCTGCGCGCCGGCATCGAGCCGGGCCGGTTTTGGATTGCCGAGCCGGTGATGCGCAGGGAGTAATTCGCGCGGCCTCGCCGAAGGGAGGGCGGAGGATTAGGCGCGCGCCCGGTCATCCACGGGATTATTGCGGAAAAAGCGAACGTAGAGCGCGAGATTCGCCCCCATGAAGCCGCCATAGAGCAGAAAGGGCAAGGCAATCTCCGCCGCCCCGAAGAGGACGCCGGTCAGCGCGATGGCTCCGGCGGAGGCGGCCAAGCGCGCCACCTGATTGATGCCGAGGGCGCGGCCGGTTTCCTCCTGGCCTACCATTTCCGTTAAAGCCGTCTGCTGCACGGGCAGCGCCATGATGCGCAGCGCCGGCGTCAGAATGTAAATCGCCAAGGCAAGAAAAAGATAGTGGACAAAGGGCAGCAGCGGCAGGAGAATGGCGCCGAGCCCGCGCGTGACCACCATGCTCTTCAGGAAGCCCATCCGCCGCTCCAACCAGGGCGCCGCCAAAATGCCGACCGCAGCCAGCGCGCCGCTCCAAAAGGCGTAAACCGCCATGCGCGACTTCGGTACGTGAAACACAATCACAAAAAACGGAATGAGAAAAGGAACGATCAGCCCCTGCGTGAAGCCGTTCAACATGCCGGTCAGCGTGAATTTTCCGATGGTGCGCTTGCTCTCCAGGCGGCGAAAATCGCCGCGCACCTGAGAGGTCTGGAGCGGCGCAAGAAAGATTAATCCCCCTAACGCCACCAGCGTGGCCGTCAGAAAAATGCCGTTCATCGTGAAGTACCTGGCCAGCAAGGCGCCGACGGCGGAAAAGACTCCGCTCAAAAAGGTCAGAATGGAGAAGTAGCGGGTCCGATTCTCGAGCGTGGAAAGGTCGGCAATAATGGCGCTCTGGATGGGCTGCGCGGCTCCGCCCACGCCGCCGCCCATCAGCGAACCCGTGGCCGAGTAGCCTCCCAGAATGCCCGCCAAAAACAGCGCGGCAAGATGGTGCGAAAAATAAACCAACGCGGAACTGAGCGGCAGTAACATGCCCACCACGACAAGGGTTCGCTTGCGGCCCCACGTATCCGCCAAAAAGCCGAAGAGCAATCCGAGCACGGCCGTCGCCACCGCCGCCACCGAATAAATCAGCCCGAGCTTGACCGCCCCATATCGAAGCACATTCAGGACAAGGTAGGGGAAGGCCAGCATAATCATGCCGGCCGCGATGCTGCGCGAGGTACGGAACAGAATAAGGAGAAGAAGTTGCCGAGTTGTCGAAGTCATAAATGTTCAATTCTAGCAGAAACGACGGCTCGCCTCGCGGGGGCGGCAGGACAGTTGTCGCCGCCCCGCGCGAGACGCCGAAGCTCATGGGCGGGAACGAAAGCCGACTTTTTTTGGCGACCGCTGTGGGATAAGTTCGCCCCGAATTGACGGCGGCGCAAGGTCCGATTGAATTTTTATTTGGGGAGCGCGATGTGCGCGGCCGACGTTCCCGGACGACAGTCGCTCGGTGGTGCGAGGGGAGTGACGCCGCGGGAGGCCGAGGCTCAGGCTCGGCGAAACGGCACCGCTTGAAGAATCTTGCCGCCTTCCTGGATGGTATAGGTGGCGTTGGCTTTGAGGGAGTGCAAGGTGTCGTGATGGCCGCTCGGCCACTCGATATCCACTTGGTCGGCCTGCGGGGCCTGGGCCAGTCCGAACGTCAGGGTCAATTCGCTTTGCGAGCAATAGCTGGAGCCGGAGTGGACGGTTTGCCAATGCTCTCCGTTCGACGCCCGAACGCGCACCACGGCGCCAATGCCGTCGCGGTTGGATTGCGTTCCCACGGTGTGGATGCGGATGGCGTTGGCGACGTTCGGCCCCATGTTCTGGTAAAGGTAGGCGGGGCCGTTGTTCGTGGTGACCAGAACGTCCAAATACCCGTCGTTGTTGAAGTCGGCGTAGGCCGCGCCACGGCCCACCAGCGGTTGCGTGAAGCCGACGGCGCGCCCCACCGGTTGAAACCGGTTCTGGCCAAGATTGCGAAACAGCAACGGCAACTCGGCGTAGGTGACTTGCGGCTGAATGCGGGAGATATCCGGCTCAATGTGACCGTTGGCGGCGAACAGGTCCAAAAGGCCGTCGAGGTCGTAGTCGAAAAAGAACAGGCCAAACGTCAGCGCCAAGCGGCTGTCCTGGCCGATGGCGGACTCGGGCGCGATGTCAATGAAGAAACCGTGCTTCTGGTTTTGATAAAGGCCCAGCATTTCATTGGAGAAATTGCCGATGGCCAGGCTGGGGTAGCCCTCGCCGTCAAAGTCGGCCGCGTCAATGCCCATGGCGCCGCGCGCCACGCCGTTTTCATCGTAGGCAATCCCCGCCTGAACGGAAATCTGAGTGAACGTCCCGTTGTGATTGTTGCGATAGAGCTTGTTGGGCTCGGTGTCATCGGAGACGGCGATGTCGGGCCAGCCGTCCATGTTGTAGTCAATGATGGCCACGCCGAGATTTTTGCCGTTGGCATCGTAAATGCCGGCTTGCTTGGTGACGTCCTGGAACCGGCCGTTGCCGAGGTTGTGAAACAGCCGATTGCTCTCCCCTTTGTAATCTTGCGGCGTGCAATAAGATTTGTGAATGCCATCGAGCGAGCAGTAGATGTCCGTCTTTTCGGTCCACTGGACGTAATTGCAAACGAACAAGTCCAGCTTGCCGTCGCGGTCGTAATCAAACCACGCCGCGCTGGTCCCAAAGCCCGTGTTGTTGACGCCGGCTTCCTGGGTGACATCGCGGAAGGTGCCGTTGTGCTCATTGTGATAGAGGTGCGCCTCGTGGAGGGCAGTGACGTAGATGTCATCCCAGCCGTCGTTATCATAATCGCCGACCGTCACGCCCATGCCGTACATAGGGACGTTCAGGCGGGCGCGCGCCGTCACATCGGTGAAGGTCCCGTTGCCATTGTTGTGATAGAGCTTCATGGTGGTTTGGCGGCGAACGTGACCGGGGAAATCCGTGCTGTTGATGAGGAGGATGTCCGGACGGCCGTCGTTGTCATAGTCCAGGAAGGCGCATCCCGAACCCATGGTTTCGGGAAGATACATGGCGCCAAAGGCGCCGTTGTTGTGAATAAAATGAATGCCGGCGCGCGGCGCCACGTTGACGTAGCGTCGTGGCGGCAGCGGAGCGGCGAGCAAACGCTCGCTGCCCAGCGCCGGGGCCACCGCCGCCATCGCCAGAAAATCCTTTAGAAAATCGCGACGCGAAAACGAACCGCTCATGACAAAGGCAACCCTTCCTGCCGGTGTGAGTCTGCGAATGACTTTCCCGCTCGCCTGCGCTTCAGCGCCCGGGCCTGGCCTGCACCCATCGCGGCGCGGAGGCCGGCGGGGGAGTTTTGCGAGCCGCCACGACGGGATGATCCGCTTGCGGCTGGCTCTCCTGGGCGCGCCTCGCCGCCAGATAGCCGTAACTGCCGTTCTTGGCATAGCGCGCCAGCGCCGCCGCTTGCATCCTGCCGAGTTTGCCGGGCAGCCAATCCCATCGTTGACCGTAATTCCAATAGAAGGCCAACTGTTTGGGATTCTCCTGATTGATGGAAACGTGCTCGTGAATGGGCTGCGCCATCATATCGTCATCGGGATGATTGCGCTCGTAAGGGCCGGTGATGGCGTTGGCGGACTCATCCTCCTTAAAGCGCAGGAAAAGCTTCCGCTCGCGGTCTGACAAGGCCCGTTCGCCGAGGCCCCGATAGCAGAGCATCAGATTGTAATGGGCGCCCAGATTCTCCGGGTCAATGGCCAGGGTGCGCTTGAATTGGCGAACCGCCGCCGCGTATTTGCGCTGGAAAAACAGGATGCGCCCCATGGCATTGCGCACCACGCGGTCTTGCGGATAGAGCGCCGACGCCCTGGCGTATTGGGCGTAAGCGCGCGAGTAGTGTCCTTGCGTTTGATAGACCTGGCCCAGAAAATAATAGGCGCTGGCCAATCGAGGGTTCAACCCGATCGCCGTTTTGAGATACGGGACGGCGCGATCTACGTAACCCTCCTGAACCAAAGCGCGCGCCACGTTCACCCAGCCGGCGGCATAGCGCGGATTGATTTTCGTGACCAGCTTGAAGGCTCGCGCCGCGCCTTTCAAGTCGCCTTGCAGCAGCAGCCCAATCCCGTAGTCGTTCCAGCGGTACAGGTCTTGCGGCAGCAGTTTGATGCGTTGCTGAAACGGCTCCTGCGACGCCGGCAGAACCGGAACCGTGACCGTATCCTTGGACATGACGACGATGGGAACATTCGGAATCTTCTTAATCTTGGCCGAAACTTTGGAGAGGTTGCCGTCAAAAATCCAACGCGTGTTGTCGGAATAGGGCGAGGTGTGGCGATCCTTCTGGTAGGGATCGCGCACGCCGGCAAACGCCCATTGCGTGAACCACCAATCGAATTTGCGGTAGTTGAGCTGGGCGGTGATGGTGATTTTATTGCCGCAATCCTTGGGAACGTGAAGGCGGAAATGAACCGTGTCGGCGGCGCCGGGAGGAATCAGATTGACATAGACGATGGCATGCTCGACCCACGCATTGCGTTTGTTAATCAGATGGCCTCCGGCGTCGAGGCCCACGGAGCGATAGAATTCCGCCCCCGGGTCCACGGGGCCGCGACCGTGATCGGCCACTTCACCGCTCCAGAAAATGATGTGGCCCTTGTTATCCACCGCCTTCAATTCCACCCAGCAGTCGAAAGCGTCAATCGTGCCGCCGGGGAAGAAATGCCCCACGCGGCGGCTGCGGACCACCACCTCCACGCGCGCCGTTTCGCCGCGGCGTAGGTACGCCACGCCCCGATTGAGCGGTGCCATGAGCTTGGTGGGCGGGGCCGTGGAAACCTCCTGTGCTTCCAGGCCGCGGGAAGATTCCTCACCCACGGCGAACATGGTGGACAGTTGCGGACTTCCGCCGAGCAAACTCGGCGAAACCAGCGTTTCCGCCGCGCCCTTCGGCTCCTGAGCAATGGCGAACACATCCACCGTCACCGCCCCTTTCAAAAATTTCTCCACGTCTTGAACTTGCCGCGTGTCGCCGTAGGACGTGGGCACCGCCGTGTTGGCGGCGATAAAACGGTGCGAGTTGACGTAGCCGTGAATGTTGCCGTAGTCGTGCGAGGGAACCAACGGCATGTGGCAATCCACGCAAGTCAGCGGCGCCGGCGGATAGTAAAACGACCGGGCGCTGTTGCCCGAAACACCGCTCGCTTGCCAGTGGTCGTAGTCATCAAAGCCGCGAATCCAGCGGTAATGATTGTCGGGAACATCCAGATGCACTTTGTGGCAGACCGAGCAAAATTCCGCCACCTCGCTTCGCTTGTGCATGAAGGGCCGGAAGAACACGTGGCGATGTGGTTTGGGGTCCAGGATGATGGCATAATCGGCGATCTTCCGAATGACGGCGTATTTGCTGGTCACCAAGCGGTCGAGGGCCGGATACTTCAAGACGTAGCTGCCGTTGCCCATGGTGCTGGTGACGCGCGCAATGGCGTGGCAGGAAACGCACGTCAGCCCGGCTTGGGCTTCCGGCGTGAACTCGATTTGCCGGATGGGATGCGTCTGCATCATGTCGGTGAAGGCCACTGCCTGGTCGTGACAGCCCGCGCAGAGCATGGACGGCTTGATGCCCACGGTGTCCTGCATGTACTCAATCGCTTTCCGATACCATTGGTTGTTGAAGGAAGAGTAGTGATGCATCGAGCTGTGCCATTGGCGATAAATATCCTTGTGGCAGGGCTCGCAGCTCTTGGCGTTGAGGAAAAACTCCGCCGGAATGGTTTTCCCGTTGGCGCTTTCGGCGGAACTCGGAAACATCAGGCTGTGGCGCCCGCCGCCTTCGTGGTAAGGCGTCGTGGGCGCGGTCAAGGGATTGTGAATGATATAGTTCGGATTAGGGAAAAAGTGATGGTCAAGCCGGACGGCAGCGTAAAAGACCAGGCAGGCGGGCAGCACCACCGCGGCCCAGCGCCAGGCGTGCCGCGCCGATAAAACGCCGTCGGGTTTTGACTCCGCCCGAGCGCGGGCTCGACTCCGGAGCCACGCTAGGGCAAAGAATAAACCCGCAATGGCCAACCCCACGTGCAGGTAAAGCGCCCAACTGTTGGGGCGGGTCATCCCGACAAAAAGCAGAAATATGCCAAAACCCGTCGTCGCGGCCAGCAGCACGACGGCGAGCTTGCCGAAGGTGCTCCGCCAAAACTCCGGATGCCGCTTCAAATAAATAATGAAAAGAACAGCGGTCAGAAGGCCCAGCAGCGGATGAAGCAGGGCGTTGACAACGTAGAAAAGCGAAGGGTCTCCGTAGGCTGCGACGTAAGCGCTGTTGGCGGCCAGAACCAGCGCGGCGACCAGGAGAAGCCGCCCCAGCGTGATGCCGCGGTTTGACGAATGGGTCATGCTTGGCAGCCTCGCTTAGCCGGGCAGCAGGTGGCGCTCACAGCCGTGCCCCGGCGAATACGCCTTTCGCGTATCCCCGGAATCCGCACGGCGCCGCGGCCATGCCCGCCCTCACCGCTCCCTTCGTCCGACTGGATTGACCTGAAGACCCGACAGAGCACTCCGCTGAAGTGAAACGCCTGCAATCCGCAGCAGTACAGAGGAGTAGCTTGAAGTGATTGCCGTCACATCGCAATAGTATAAAGATATTAAGCCGACTACAAAAACTCACTAGCGCCGCCGTGGGCCTGCCGCGCCCGCTCTCTTGGCTTAACAAGCCTCTGCGCCCCGCTTTTCACGGCGGCCCGAAGGCTTTACCCGCGTCGGCGGGCCAGTGCCGACTGCCAAGCGGCGTTCATGGCGGAAAAGACGGCCCCGAAGGTCTGAGCTTTATCCTCGAGCACGCTAAGGCGAACCGGCGGCAATTGGGGCTGAATCTTCCGCGCCACCTTCTCAATGGTGGCCAGCATAAACTCCGGCGCGCCTTTGGTCACCCCGCCGCCCAGGACGACCAGGTCCGGGTCGAGCACGGCCACCACGTTGGCGATGCCGACCGCCAAAATCGTGAAGATGGTTTCCAAAGTTTGGCGGGCTTGCGGTTGACCGCCGCGAAAAGCCTCAAAGACGAAGTAGGCGTCGCGCTCTTCGGCCAAATTTTTGGCGACGCCGTTGCGCCCCATCAAGCGCCGACCGAGCGCGGCGATGCCTTGGCCGGAAGCGTGGCTTTCAAAGTACCCGTTCTCGCCAAAGTCTTCGTCCCACCGCGGCCACTCGAGGTGCAACCGGTAGAGTTCGCCCGCCGCCCCCGTGCGGCCGCGATAGAGCTTTCCGTTGACAAAAATTCCCGAACCGACGCCGGTGCCGAGGGCGATAAAAATAAAGTGCTCTGCCGCCTGCGCCACGCCGCGCCAGTGCTCGCCCACGGCGGCCATGTTGGCATCGTTCTCCAGCACCACCGGAATGCGAAACTCGCGCTCCAATTCGCCTTTCAAATCCACGTTAGTCCAGCCGGGCAAATTGTTGGCGAAGGACACCAAGCCGGTGCGAGGGTTCACGGGGCTGGGCACGCCGATGGCCAGGCCGCGCAAACGATGGTGTGCGGGCGTCTCGGCCAACCGCCGACTCTGACGCTTAATCTGGCCGATAAGCCGCTCCGGACCATCTTCCGGCCGAATTTTTTGGTCGGCCTCCTCGAGCACTTCGCCGGCAAAGTCGGTTAAGGCAAAGTGCAGGTGGCTCGCGCCCATGTCAATGCCGATGAGGCAGCCAAAATCGGGGTTGAGGGACCACGCCTTCCGCGCCTTGTCCAAGCGCACGAGCCGCCGCGCCTCGAGTTCGCCCAGCAGCCGCTTGACGTCGGCGGTTTTGCCGCCGAGGCCCGCGGCCAGATCCTCCGCCGTGACGTGCCGTTCCTGTGAAAGGTAACGAAGCAGGGTGAGGCCGCCGGCCATCACCGCATTGTGAGTGTCCGTCATGACATTTCTCAGAAGTGGGAAAAGATTCCCTTTTTGAACTTTACGAAAACTGAGCGCGAACCGGCTGAACCCTAGCCGAAGGCACCGCGCCGCATCCCGTCCGCGATATAATCCGCCGCGCGCATGGAAAGAGCCAGAATCGTGAGCGTGGGATTCTTTTCCGTGGCGTTGACAAAAGCGGAGCCATCCACGACGAAGAGGTTCGGAACATCCTGCGTTTGGTTGAATCGGTTCAGCACGGAGGTCTTGGGACTATGGCCCATGCGCGCCGTTCCCTCCTCGTGAATGCTCCAGCCGGGCGGCAGCGGCTCGGTGCGCTCGCTGAGGACTTCGATGCCCGCCGCCTTGAACATCTCACGCTGTGTTTCCACCATGTCCTTGGCCATCGCCAACTCGTTCGGCCCCCAGGTGATGTTGAATCGCAAAACCGGAATCCCCCAAGCGTCTTTGACTTCCGGATCAATCTCCACGTAATTATCGAAGCGCGGAAGGACTTCGCCGAACGAGCCGATGCTGATGACGGCGGCCCAGTTCTTTTTTACCTCTTCCTTGAACTGCGAGCCGAAACCGGGAATCTTGCGGGCAAAGCCGGGAAACTCCGCGCTGCCGCCGCCGCCTTCAAACCCGTAACCTCGGATGAAGTCGCGGCGCTTTTCCCCCAGGTTGCGAAAGCGGGGAATATAGATGCCGGTACCGTCGGGCCGCGCGTCGCCGCCGCGGTTCTTGTTGCCCAAAAGCTGCGGCACCACGCCCATGATGCTGCCGGCCATGATCTGCTCGCAAAAGTAATGGCCCAGCACGCCGCTCGAATTGGCGAGGCCGTTCGGAAACTGCTCGTTCTTGGAATTGAGGAGCAAGCGCGTGGACTCAAGACATGACGCGCCCAGCACAATGACTTTTCCGAAGGCTTCCTCGGTTTGGCGCGTTCGACTGTCCACCCACAAAACGCTCCGCGCCTTTCCTTCCGGCCCCATCAAAACCTTCCAGGCAATGGCATGGGTTTGCAAGGTGAGATTGCCGGTTTGGCGGGCTATCGGCAGCAACACCCCCGCCGAACTGAACGACGCCGCCACGTTGCACACTCGACCGCAGTGGCCGCAGTAGTGGCACGGAGCGCGCCCGTTGAACCCGGGCTCGGTGACCGTGGCTGAGCGACCGTGAATCACGGGACGGTCCGGCAGACGCTTCTCCATCGCCGACTTGAACACCCACTCAGGACACGTGAATGGAACCGGGCGCAGAAAGTGGCTGTCAGGATTGTTCTCCAAATGGTCGGCGTGGCCGCACACGCCAATCATCTTTTCGACGCGACTGTAATAGGGTTCGACGTCGTCGTAGGTCAGCGGCCAATTCTCTCCATAGCCGTCGTAGCGTGCCGCTTGAAAATCGCGCGGGCTAAACCGCAGCGAGACCAGCCCCCAGTGCAGCGTCTTGCCGCCCACCGCGCGCGCCCGTACCCAAACAAATTTTTTACCCGTGTACGGCATCTCCTGCTCATTCACAAAGCTGGGCCGGTTCCATTCGTTGACCACGTAATTGTATTTCGCCTGCTCGCGCGGCCGAATGCGTCCGCGGAAGCGAAAGTGGTAGGGCTTGTCGTGGTGATGGAAATCGGTCGCAATGTTGAGTTCCGGGCCGGCTTCGAGCAGAAGCACCTTCAGCCCTTTGAGGCACATTTCCGTGGCGGCCATGCCGCCCGCCGCTCCCGATCCCACCACGACGGCATCATAAATTTTTGGCATTCTTTTCCGTCCTTCTCCAAAAGATATTGAGCCGCTGACGCCCCTCCAACGCGGCACGCGCTTCCGCAAGCGCGATTTCCCGCAAACCGAAACGAAAATGTATCATAGATTTTGTCTCTGGCAACTCGAATGCGCCCTCAACTTAAAACCCGGTGGAACCTGACGCCGCGCCAAGCCGCGCAGTTGCAAGAGCGTCTGCGGGAGCGCGCCGAGCTGGAGGACCGGCTGGGTCCGGTTCGCACCGTGGCCGGCGCCGACCTCGCCTTTGACCCCGCAACGCAAGTCGCTTTTGCCGGCGTCATCGTTTATCGCTTTCCCGAAATGATCGAAGTGGAGCGCGCCATGGCTCGCGGTCGGCTGCGGTTCCCTTACGTGCCGGGGCTGCTTTCTTTCCGCGAGATTCCGCTGCTGCTGGCGGCTTTTGCGCGGCTCCAGTCCGAGCCGGACGTCATTCTGGTAGATGGCCACGGTTTGGCGCATCCGCGCCGCTTCGGAATTGCCTGCCACCTGGGCGTGATTCTCGACCGGCCGACCATCGGCTGCGCCAAATCGCGCCTGGTGGGCGAGCATCGGGAGCCTCGGGCGCGCGCCGGGTCCACCGCGCCGCTCTATTGGGAGGGCCTGAAGGTGGGCGAGGTCTTGCGGACGCGGGAGCGCGTCAAGCCGATTTACGTCACTCAGGGACATCGCGTTTCCCTGCCCACCGCGCTCGCGATTGTTCGGCAATGCCTGGATGGTTATCGAATTCCCAAGCCCACGCGCGAAGCCGACCACTACGTTCGCGAACTGCGCCGCCTGTTCCAAAATCATCTCGCCTCGCCCGCGCCGGCCGTCACGCGCGCCCGCCGGAGCGGCGATTGTCGTGTATAATCCCTGGGAGGAGCCGAACCGCCATGCCCGCCGAACTGGCCTTCAACGCCGCCTCGCAGCTCCGCGAGAAATCGCAGCTCATGTCGGCAACTGAAATTGACCGAACCCTCCTGCGGCTGACCCATGAAATCTTGGAACGCCACAACGGCATTGAAAGCCTGGTGCTGGTAGGCGTCTGCCGGCGCGGGCCGGCGCTCGCCGAGCGCTTGGCGCGCAAAATGCACGCCATCGAAAAAGCCAGACCGCCCGTCCATCAACTCGACATCACCTTCTATCGCGACGACCTTTCGACGGCCGACCTCCGACCGGTGGCGCGGGAAGGCCCGTCCGCCTATTCGGTGGAAAGCCGCGACGTGATCTTGGTGGATGACGTTCTCTATACGGGGCGCACCGCTCGCGCCGCGCTGGACGCTCTGCTGCCGCACGGACGGCCGCGGCGCGTGGAGCTGTGCGTTCTGATTGATCGCGGCCACCGCGAGTTGCCCATCCAGGCCAACTACGTGGGCCGGACGGTGACCACCACCGACCAAGAAGTCATTGAGGTTCGTTTGCAGGAAGTGGATGGCGAGGAGAAAGTTATCCTGCGCGAGCGCTGAGCCGCAGGTCTGGGCAAGCCTTCGCGCCCCCAAACCGAGCCCGGCTAAAGCAGTTTGAGGCCGAGTTTGGCTTCGTTCTCCCGAATTTTCTCCAGCACTTCGGGCGGGCAGCCGTCCCAGTGAGCCACCATCTGGTTGCCAAGATAGGGCAAATCCTTCACGCCCATCTCGCTCGAGTAAAACCCGCCCAGCACCAAGTCGCGCATCCGGTTAAAGAAAGCCACCGCGTTTGCGTCATCGAGCGCGGCGGTTTTGGGATAGGCGATGCGGTCGAGAATTTTCTTTTGATCCGCCGGCGGGCAATCCACGAAGTCGTGGCCGTAATGATGCCGGCATTGAATGTCGAGCCACATCAGGCCGCCTTGAATCTCCGCCAACAAATCGCCGCGCCAAAAATTGAGCCAATCGTCAATGAATTCCGGCACGCCCGCTTGCGTGGCGCTGCCGGAACGCTCATCGGCGGGAATAATCCAGTCGCTGAGGACCTGAACCGTCCGGTATTCGTGCGCGGTCAGAATCTGGGGCTGATAGGGACGCGAGGCGGTTTCCGACTTGGGAGGGGATGAGGCTGGCCCGGGTTCCCTTCTGACATGTTCCTGCGCGGCCACGGCGCTCAACGGCGCGAGCGCCGCCGGCACGGCGGAAATCGCCTTGAGCATGTCCCGCCGTTTCATCAAGCCCTCGCGGGTTTTGTTTTCCTCCGTCATGTTGCCCTCCTCAAAAGCTTTCGCCCCGGCGGTTGACGCCGGCGTTTTAGACGTTGCGCTTTCTGACCTGATCGGCAATGTACTCCGAGGTGCGCCAGGCCAGCGCCAGAATCGTCAGCGTGGGGTTTTTGTTGGCGTTGGAGACGAAAGGCCCGCCGTCGGTCACGAACAGGTTTTTGCAATCCCACGCCTGGCAGTGAGGATTCAGCACGGAAGTGCGGCGATCGTCGCCCGTGCGCACCGTTCCTACCTCGTGGATGACGCTGCCGCCCACCGAAATACCCCAGTTATCCTCCGGGCCAAATTTTCGCAAGGACTCTCCGCCCATGGTGTAAATAATCTCCTCGAACGTCTCCCGCGCGTGCTTGGCCATTTGAATTTCTTGGTCGCTAAACTTGAAGTGGAATTTGAGGATGGGAATGCCCCACTCGTCGAGGACGTTGGGGTCAATCTCGCAGTAGCTGTTTTTATTGGGAATCATTTCGCCGCGGCAGGCAAAGCCCACAAAGGCGCCGTAGAGTTTGCGGATGCCGCGCTTCAATTCCACGCCGTAGCCGCCGCCCAGAAAACGCTCGGAGCCGCCAAACTCGCCCGGTCCCGGCATCCCGCGCCCGCCCCCAATTTCAATGTGATAGCCCCGCGCGAACGGCAGTTTGTGCTCGATCTGCTCTTGATAGAGCCACCAAGGCATGTAAAGGTGCATCCCGCCCACGCCGTCGGCGTTGTGGGGCGGAAGATCGAGCAGTGCGGGAATATAGCCGACGCTGCCGTCGGCGCCCACCGTATCCATCAAATACTTTCCCACCATGCCGGACGAATTGCCCAAGCCGTTCGGATGTTGCGGGCTCTTGGAGTTGAGCAGCAGGCGGGCCGATTCGCAGGAGCTGGCGGCCAACACAATCACCTTGCCGCGCACTTGCTGCTCGCGCCGCGTCTTTTTGTCAATGTAGGAGACACCCGTTGCCAGCCCTTCGCGGTTCACCAGCACCTCCCGCACCATGGCACCGCAGCGAATCTCAAGATTGCCTGTTTTCATCGCGGGAGGAATCAGGACGGTCGGTGATGAAAAATTGGACGAGGTCGCGCAGCTTCGCCCGCACTGCGCGCAATAATGACACGCCGGGCGCCCGTTGAGCGGCTCGGTGAGAATCGAAAGCCGAGAAGGGATGCATCCGATCCCCAACTGCTCTGCCGCTCTTTGAATCAGCAATTCATGGCAACGTGGTTTGGGCGGCGGCTGAAACTTGCCGTCCGGGTCGTTATACAGCCCTTCTTTGGAACCGAAAACGCCGATCAGCTCCTCGGTTTTGTCATAATAGGGCGCGATATCCTGGTAGCTGATCGGCCAATCGAAACCCAACCCGTCGCGCGAATACGGCTTAAAATCCCACGGCCCCCAGCGCAACGCAATGCGTCCCCAATGGTTGGTTCTTCCGCCCAACATGCGGGAGCGAAACCACGTGAATTGCTCGCCCTGCGCCACCGTGTAGGGCTCTCCTTCCACTTCCCAGCCGCCCACGGCGGCGTCAAAGTAACCAAACGTGTGCAAGCGGGTTGCGCCGCGGTGCGGAGCCTGGTAATACCACTCAAACATCTTGGATTGTTTGGCGGTGTCGTACCAATCGCCCGCCTCCAGCATCAGGCACTTGGCGCCGGCTTGCGTCAGCACGTAGGCCGCCATGCTGCCGCCCGCCCCCGAACCCACAATGACGGCATCATAAACCTTGGGACTTCGAATCACTTCCGGCATAATTCCCCCTGCCCTATAATCTTAAATGAACGGCGCAGTCTATCACAAAAGGGCGGTCAGCATGGCGGCGGAATTGCCAATCGCGCAGATGAATTTTCCCGTCACTCCGGAACAAGTCCGTGTGGTTCCGGGAAGCAGCGGCCTCGGCCTGCAAGTGACGTGCGCCTGCGGGTGCGTCAACTGGAATCATATTGAGATTTCGGAGGCCGGTTGGTTCTGCCGCAACTGCGGCCGCGTTTTATCCCACGATTTTCCGCGCCTGGTCGAGCGCGTTAAGCAGGATGGCCGCCTGGCTCCGCCCAAAGCCGACGCTTCATGAGCCTGCGCAGCCTCGCCCGCCCGCACCCGCAGCTTGCAGGCAGCGTGGCCCTCCGCCTGCCCTCACAGGCTACTTCTTTTTCCAAATGATACGGTCCAGGCTGAGCGGTCCGCCACCGGCAGCGGAGAAATAAAGGAAGGCAAAACAATAAACCGCAGCCAATTCCCCGCCGCTCACGATGGGCCAAAAGCTGCGCGGGAAGTGGACCGTAAAATAGGCCACGGCCATTTCCCCGCTCAGAATGAAGGCCACCGGGCGGGTAAAAAGCCCCAAAAGAATCAGCGGCCCTCCCACGCTTTCAAGCACCGCCGCCACCGACAGCAGGCCGAATCCATGCACGGCGGCGCCATGCCCGTTGATGCCGCCGAACAGCCCAAATAATTTCTGGAAGCCGTGCTCCATGAACGTGAATCCCACCACGATGCGCAACAGTGACCGCAGCCACGCTTCGATTGAGCTTCCTGAATTCGCCACGTTTTCCTCCCTAACCCATCATGGATGGCCCGTCAAGCCGAGCCCGCAGGATGCGAGCGTGCCTGCCCCGGCCTCTTGGAGTTGTTGCTTCCGCCAGCCAACGGCTCGCTCCCTCAGTTAACGGGAAAACGGCAAAGAATGCAAGAACGATGACGCCGCCGAGGACCATTGCGGCGGCTGAGCCGCGCCCTGCGAGGAGGAATGTCCCCAGGTCCAATAAAGCCCGAGATAGGCGTAGTTCTCGGTTTGTCCCGCCACGCTGTGGCCGTAAGCAAATAACAATTGAAAGCCGGGATTGCGGAAATAATAATATCCGCCCGCATCCACCATCGTGGAGGCGCGCGTCTGTGGCGTCGCCAACCCCTCCGCGCCGTGAGAAAACACCTCGGCGCCGAGCGTCCACTTTTTGCCGATATCACGTTGCAGCAGCCAGCCGCCGTAAGCAAAATTGCGATAGTCCACCTGCGGAACAATTTCATAGCCGGCGCCGCCGTAAGTGGTCCAAGGCCCAAAACTTTTCTGAATCCAAATCGGCAGTTTGTACCACACCTTGCCCACGCCGAGGCCCTTCGCATAACTGCCGGTCGGCGCTTCCAGCATGGTGAAGGAGCCGATCATGGGGCGATGGCGGGTCTCCTTCACGAAGCGCCACTTCACGCCGAGTTCCGTATCCGTCAGGCCAAAAGCGCTCGGCCCTACCCCGGCCGGGAAATAAGCGGGATTGTTGGACGGCACCACGGCGCCCCAGGGAACGACGAGATGAAGTTGAACGTTGGGGATGGCGCCCCAGTTGAATTCGACGGCCGGGCCTACCGGGTCCGTCTCGACCGGCGTGCCGTCCGAGCCGCCAAAAATGTAAAATTCATAGTGATGGAAAGGAACCGGGTCGGGGTCGTCGGTCTGGAAGGGCGGACCGGCGCGGGCAACCGACACGACCCATCCCCAGGCCAGCAAACCCAGAACGAGTATTTTCCTCATGGGCGCTCGTCGAATAACTCCCCAAACAATTCCCGTATTTGTCGCCGCGCCCGGCGCAGCGCACGCCGTCCCGCCGTCGTGGCGCGATACAGCCGGCGAAACCGGCCGTGGGCGAACTTCCGTTCCGACCTCAAGAATCCCGCTTGCTCCAACCCTTGGAGCAACGGATAGAGCGTTCCAGGACTCAGCCGATAGCCATGCCGCCGCAACTCCTCAATCATGCCCCATCCAAAGATAGGCGAGCGGCTGGCATGATAAAGAACATGGAGGCGCACAAAGCCCGAGAAAAGCTTGGCCTCGGCCCTCGCGTCCGCTTCGACTCGCGTGGCTAACCCCATAGCGTCTCCGTCTTAGGATGGGCCTTCATAAAATCCGTTATCGGATTCCGTAAGCAAAAGCTACCGTATCAAGCCAACGGGTGGTTGTCAATCCCAGGCGAGCGGAGGGGTGCAGCCTTCTAACGTTCGGCAGGGTTCTGTACCGTCCGGGGAGCGAACCCATCCTCGCTCTGCGCGGCTGCCGCCTCAGCGGCCGCTTCGAGGACTCGGGGGAGCACCGCCCAGCGGCCGAACTTCCGTCTTTCGGAGGTAGCCCGTGGCGGCATGAACGTCGAGGGAGACCAATGGAGGCCTCGGCGCTGCACTTGCTTCTTGCGCTTCGCTTGCGGCTTTTTGCGCGGATATGTTAGGGTGAAAAGGTTTGACGCCTACAACGATGTTGCGTCGCGCGGGCAAAGCATGTTGATTCCCTATGGAGGCCGCGAACCGTCGGTGGCCCCGTCGGCCTTTGTGGCCGCGAGCGCCGACGTGATTGGCGACGTGGAAATCGGCGAAAACGCCAGCATTTGGTTCCAAACCGTGCTGCGGGGCGATATTGAGCCGATCCGCATCGGGGCCAACTCCAATATTCAGGATGGATCGGTCCTGCACACCCTGCTCGGCTGCCCGACCGTGGTGGGTAACTGGGTGACGGTGGGGCACCGGGCGATCCTGCACGGCTGCACGGTCGAGGACCACTGCCTGATCGGGATGGGCGCCATCGTTTTGAATCGCGCTCGGGTAGGCGAAGGCTCGATTGTGGCGGCGGGAGCGTTGGTCTTGGAAGGCACCGTGATTCCTCCTCGGAGTCTTTATTTGGGCTCGCCGGCGCGCTTCAAGCGCCAATTGACCGCTCAGGACCGGGAGTTCATTGACGCCCATGCCCGGCATTATCTGACCTATAAGGAAATGCACCTGGCGGCGCTCCAACCCAGCCAGCAGCCGCCCAGAGGCTAATGAGCGGGCAGCAGCTTCGCGCCGGTGGAGGGCTCGGAGTTTCGCCTCGCCGGACGCGGCCGCAGAGCGAGTCCTGGAAAGTAAAAGTTATGGCGAGCCAACGCCTCGATTCCATTCAAGCGGTAAAGGGCACGCGCGACCTGTTGCCGCCGGAGACCGCTCTCTGGCAGCGTCTCGAGGAAGAAGCGCGCCGCGTGTTTCGCGCCTACAACTTCCATGAAATCCGCACGCCGATTCTCGAGCCAACGGGACTTTTTGCCCGGAGCGTCGGCGCCGACACGGACATCGTCATGAAAGAGATGTACACCTTCCGCGACCGTGACGACGAATCGCTGACCCTGCGCCCGGAAGCCACGGCGTCCGTCGTGCGAGCCTTCATCGAGCATCGCCTCTTTAACGAAGGCGGCCTTCACAAGCTCTACTACATCGGCCCGATGTTCCGCCGCGAGCGGCCGCAGAAGGGCCGCTATCGCCAGTTTTACCAGATCGGAGCGGAAGCGCTCGGCTCCGATCATCCGGCCATTGATGTTGAAACCTTGGAGATGCTCCATCTGCTGCTGGAGCGATGGGGTCTTGAAGAGTCCACGTTGTTGCTGAATTCCGTCGGCTGCCCGCGCTGCCGCCCGGAATATCTGAGGGCGTTGCGACGGGCGCTCGACGGCGTTCGAGACAAGCTTTGCGCGGATTGCCAGCGGCGCGCCGTGACCAATCCCTTGCGGGTCCTCGATTGCAAAGTCGAGGCCGACCAGCCCATCATCGAGGCGCTGCCGCGCATGGCGGACTTTCTGTGTCCAGAGTGCCGCCAGCACTTTGAAGCCGTCCAGAGTGGTCTGCGGGAACGCGGCATCGCCTTTCAGCACGCGCCGCGCCTGGTTCGCGGTCTCGATTACTACACGCGGACAACGTTTGAAATCGTCAGCGGGGCGTTGGGCGCGCAGAACGCCATTCTCGGCGGCGGACGCTATGACGGCCTCTCGGAGATGCTCGGCGGCCCACCCGCGCCCGGCTTCGGATTTGCCATTGGCGAAGATCGCCTTGTCCTGGCCGTGAAGGAAGCTCAAGCGCGACAAGGCCGTGAAGAGATAGAGAGCGGGCCGCTCGTTTATATCGCCTGGATGGGCGAGGCGGCGACGGATCCGGCGGCCAAGCTGGCGCGCGAGCTTCGCCGCCAAAACCTGAGCGTTGAAATCAGCCCCACGCCCATCAAATTGAAAAAATCGCTCGGCATCGCCAGCAAGGTCAAGGCGCGCTTCACCGTCATCATTGGCGAAGGCGAGCTGGCCGGCGGGCGCTATCAAGTCAAAGACATGACGACCGGCCAGCAGACTGCGGTCGAGGCCGGTCAGATTGTTCAGGTTCTTCGGCAGAATTCAGCAACCGTTGCGTGACGAGCGCGAGCTTCGGTCAAGGCCGAAAAAAATGCAGACGGAGCGGAAATTGGAACTGGACCATTTGGGGGATTGGCGGCGAACCCACCATTGCGGCGAATTGCGGCCCAGCCACGCCGGGCAGAAGGTCTTTCTGGCCGGATGGGTGGATCGCCGCCGCGATTTGGGCCATCTCATCTTCCTCGATCTGCGCGACCATACCGGCATCGTGCAGGTGGTTTTGAATCCCGAACTCAGCCCGAGCGCCCACGACAAAGGCGAGCAAGTGCGCAGTGAATACGTGGTGGGTGTGGAAGGGGAAGTGGTGGTTCGAGCCGAGCAGACGGTCAACCCACAGATTCCCACCGGCCAGGTTGAGGTGCAGGCGCGGCAACTGTTGCTGTTGAATGACGCCAAAACCCCGCCCTTCCCGCTCGACGACGGCGCCCGCCCGAGCGAGGAGTCGCGCCTTCGTTACCGCTACGTGGATTTACGGCGCGCTCGCATGCAGCGCAATCTGCGGCTGCGTCATCAGGCCGCCCTGCTCGTTCGCCGGCACATGAGCGAGCACGGATTCATCGAAATCGAGACGCCGTTCCTCACCCGCTCCACGCCCGAAGGCGCGCGCGATTACCTCGTTCCCAGTCGGCTGCGCCCCGGCCATTTCTACGCCCTGCCGCAGTCGCCTCAACTCTTCAAGCAGCTTCTGATGATCGGCGGCTTTGACCGCTATTTTCAAATTGTCCGTTGCTTCCGCGACGAAGACCTGCGCGCCGACCGCCAGCCGGAGTTCACCCAGATTGACGTCGAGATGGCGTTTCCCCAACGCGAGGAGCTGTTTGAAATCATCGAGCGACTGATGCAGAAGCTATTCGCTTTGGTGGACGCGCGGATGGAGTTGCCCGTTCCCCGCCTCACCTACGCCGAGGCGATGGAGCGTTACGGCTCCGACAAGCCGCACACGGGCTTTGGGCTTGAATGGGCGCGCCTCACCTTGCCGGCGGCGGCTTGCCAGGCGCTGAAGGCCGACCCGTCCGCCAAAGCCTTGCGCGTGCCCGCAGCCGAACCTCTTTCGCGCAGTCAACTCGACCAGCTTCAGGATTGGGCGCAGGCTTCGGGGGCGGGTTGGTTCTCCTACATCAAAAACGAACCGAATGGATTTCGCTCGCCCTTGACCAAGCCGTTGGGCGAGGCGCCGGTCGCGTCCTTGGCTCGCGCCGCCGGTCTCCAGCCGGGTGAAATTCTGCTGTTGATCGGCAGCAAAGGGGAAACCGCGTCGTCGCTCAAGGCCCGCCAATTGGATGAGGCGTCGGGGGCGCTGCGGCTCAGATTGATCGAGCGATTGCGCCTCGCGCCGCGCGCACCGTGGAATTTCGTTTGGGTTGTGGATTTCCCGATGTTTGAGTACGACGAAAAAGAGAATCGCTTTGTTGCCATGCACCATCCTTTCACCTCGCCGCGCGAGGAGGATTTGCCCAAGCTCGAATCCGATCCGGCGGCCGTCAAGGCGCGAGCTTACGACTTGGTGCTGAACGGCCAGGAGATTGGCGGCGGCTCGATTCGTCTGCACCGGCGCGACATCCAGGCGCGCGTGTTCCGGGTGCTCGGCCTCAGTGAGGAAATGGCGCGCGAGCGTTTCGGTTTTCTCATGGACGCGCTTGAATCCGGGGCGCCGCCGCACGGCGGCATCGCGCTCGGCTGGGACCGCATCGTCGCGCTCATGGCGGGCGAATCGAACATCCGCGAAGTGATCGCATTCCCCAAAACCGCCAGCGCCGTGGATTTGATGTGTGACGCCCCCGCCACCGTGGATCCCGAGCAGCTTGATGAGTTGGGAATTCAAATTAAGCAGGACTGAGCCGAGGTTGCCTCTCAGCGACCGGTGAGGGCCGGCGCGTAACCCTCGTTCCCGAGGAAGACGCCTTGAGCGTGATTCGCATTCTGCCGGAAGCCGTTGCCAACAAAATCGCCGCTGGCGAAGTGGTGGAGCGGCCGGCTTCGGTGGCCAAGGAACTTCTCGAGAATTCGCTCGATGCCGGCGCGCGCCAGGTGGAAATTGACGTCGAGGGCGGTGGGAAGCGCCTGATTCGCGTGGTGGACGATGGCTGCGGCATGACGCGCGACGACGCCCTGCTGGCGTTTGAGCGCCATGCGACCAGCAAAATCCGCAGCGCCGATGACCTCATGGAGGTGCGAACCCTCGGCTTTCGCGGCGAAGCGTTGCCCTCCATCGCCGCCGTTTCCCGGCTCATCCTGGAAACCCGCCATCCCTCGGAGCCTTCCGGCGCTCGCGTGGAAATGGCCGGGGGAAGGTTGCGCGACGTGAAGGAAATGGCTCGCCCGGCGGGAACCACCGTCGAGGTGCGCGACCTTTTTTACAACACCCCGGCGCGTCGCAAATTTCTTAAGTCGGAATCCACCGAGCTCGGCCACATTGCCCAGCTCGTGACCCATTATGCCTTGGCGCATCCCGACAAGAAGTTTCGCCTGGCGTCGCTGACGCATGAAATCTTGAACGCCCCGCCCGCCTCCACCCCGCGCGAGCGCGTCTATCAGGTGATGGGCGGACAATTGCTCGAGCAGCTCATCGAATTGGGGCCGATGGAGCGCCGCCTGCCTCCGGTGGCCGAGCCGGACGCGAGCGAGGAGCCGGGGCCCGCCGGCGAGGCCCGCGCGGCTGGCCTTTCCGGCTTTATTTCTCGGCCCGAGGTGCAGCGGCTGAACCGCCTTCAGATTTATTTTTTCATCAATCGCCGCCTGGTCCGCGATCGCCTGCTTCTGCACGCCGTCAATGAGGCTTATCGCAACATTCTACCGGCGGGCATGTTTCCCGTGGCGCTGGTCTTTCTGGAGCTTCCACCGTCGGAGGTGGATGTCAACGTCCATCCGGCCAAGACGGAGGTGCGGTTTCGCCACGCTTCCTTCATCCACGACCTGGTGCGCGACGCCCTTCGGCAGGGTTTGTTGGCGGCTCGCCCCGTGCCGGCCTTTCCAATGCCCAAGCGAAATCTGCCGACGGCGCGGGAGTCGGAGGAAATTGAAGCCCGCGAGCAATTGGCCGAGGATGCGCCCGCCTCTTCCGGCGTGAATCCTCTTCCCACGTCCGGCTCCGCCGCCGGCGCGTCTGCGGATTTTCGTTTGAGCGCTCCGGCGCCCGAGCCTATGACGGCCTCTTTGCCGCTCGAAGCCGGGCTTGCGATCGTGGGAGGCGGCCACGAGTCGGCGGAAGCAGCGTTTCAGCCGACGCTCGGCTCACGGGCCGCGGGAGAATTTCCCGCCAACCTTCAGCCGCTCGGCCAAATCGAGGAGAGCTTTATCGTGGCCGCCAATGCCGAAGGACTTTGGATCATTGACCAGCACGTGGCGCATGAGCGCATTCTTTTTGAGCACCACCTGCGCGAGCGCGAGCACGCTCCCCTCGAGGGCCAGCGGCTGCTGTTGCCGATGGTGGTGGAACTGCGCCCCGAGCAACTGGCGGCGTTTCAGGACATTGCTCAGGAATTGGCCGCCAACGGCTTTGAGGCTGAGCCGTTCGGCCAGCGCACCGTGGCCATTAAGACCGCGCCCGCCGAGGTTCGCTCGGAACAGGTGGAGAAACTGCTTTTGGACATTCTCGACAGCGTCGGCGTGGAAGCGCGCGCGATTTCGCTCGGCGAATTGCGCGGCAAGATTGCCGCTTCGGTGGCTTGCCATGCGGCCATCAAGGTCCACACGCCGCTTGACCGCGAAAAGATGGATTGGCTGCTCCTGGAACTGAGCCGCACGGACTGCCCCATGACGTGCCCGCACGGGCGTCCGGTGGTTCTAAAATACGGCTTGCGGGAGATTCAAAAAGCCTTCAAGCGGATTTAGGCCGCGGCTCCCATCGTCGAAAGCGAAAAGTTGAATCGTGCCTCGAACTCTGGTGATTGCCATTGACGGGCCCGCCGGCGCGGGCAAGAGCACCGTGGCGCAAGGCGTGGCCCAGCGCCTCGGCTTGGCCTACGTGGATAGCGGGGCCAGTTATCGCGCCGCCGCGCTCGCGGTGCTGGAGCAGGGGCTTTCCCCCGACGATGAACTGGCGGTCAAGCGCGCGCTCGAACACGCGGAGATTCGCTTTTCGTCCGAGCCCGGCCAGCCCCGCGTTTGGCTGAACGGCCGCGACGTGACGGCGCGCATCCGCTCGCCCGAAGTGACGTTGGCGGCTTCCCGCGTGGCGCGCTTGCCCGCCGTTCGCCAAAAAATGATTGCCTTGCAGCGATCCTTGGCCGCCGGGCGCGGCGTGGTGATGGAAGGTCGGGACATTGGCACGGTGGTGTTTCCCGATGCGCCGCTTAAAATCTTTCTCGACGCCGACCCGCGCGAGCGGGCGCGCCGTCGCCTGGAGCAGAATCGTCAACAGGGCGAAGGTTCCACCCTGGAGCAGACGGCGAGCGAGATCGAGTGGCGCGACCAACTGGACGCTCAACGCACCCTCTCTCCGCTGGTGGCCGCCGCCGACGCCTATCGGATGGACACGACAACTCTCAACGCCGAACAGGTTATCGAGCGCATTGTGGCGCTCGCCCAGGAAAAACACTTGCTCCCACAAGAGGCCCCATGAAACTTCATCATGTGCTGGAAGCGCAACAATTCGACCGAGCCACGCTGAGCCATCTCTTTGACGTCACGCAAAAAATGGAACACGTGGTGGCCCAAGGTGGCGTCAACACGTACCACAATCGCATCATGGCGGCGCTGTTTTATGAGCCGTCCACGCGCACCCGCTTTTCGTTTGAAACGGCCATGCATCGGCTGGGCGGGCGGGTCATCTCCACCGAAAATGCCGGCGAGTTTTCCTCCGCCGCCAAGGGGGAGACGCTCGAGGATACCATCCGCATTCTGAACGGTTACGCCGACGTGATTGTCTTGCGCCATCACGAAATCGGCGCGGCGCGTCGGGCCGCGAGCGTTTCGCGCGTTCCCATCATCAACGCTGGCGACGGCCCCGGCCAGCATCCCACGCAGGCGCTCCTTGACCTCTACACCATTCGCAAAGAGATGGGGAAAATTGACGGCCTCAAGATTGCCATGGTCGGCGACCTGGCGCAGGGCCGCACGGTGCGGTCGCTGGCCTACCTGTTAAGCCGCTATCAAGGGGTGAAAATGTTTTTTGTCGCGCCGCCGCTGCTCAAGATGCGGGAGGACATCTTGGAGCATTTGCGGGAGCATGGCGTGGAATTTGTGGAAGAGACGGCGCTCGAGCCGGTGCTGCCGCAGGTGGATGTGGTTTATCAAACCCGCATTCAGCGGGAACGCTTTGGCGACCGCCTGGCCGATTACGAAATGTGCCGCGGCATTTACGTTCTGACCCATGAAGCGTTGCGTCGGCTGCCGGCCCACGCCATGATTATGCACCCGCTGCCGCGCCTGGACGAAATCGCCATGGAAGTGGACGATGACCCGCGCGCCGCCTATTTTCGCCAGGCCCAAAACGGTCTTTACGTCCGCATGGCTTTGCTCAGCTTGGTGCTCGGCGCGCCCTCCTCCGCGACGGCCGACGGCTCCTGAAATCACGGCGTGTTATCCGCCCCACCCGCTTTCGTTGAGCGATGGGTTGATCGTCGCCCTGCGCAACACCGGCCGCTCGACCGAACGGCATCATGCTTCCCGTCCTCCCTGTAACTTCCGTACTAGTACCCCCGTACTCTAGAGTCCCAAACCGCACTTCGTTAGCCTACTTGCGGAAGCGCGAAGCCGGCTTCCGCCGTGCTATGGTTGAGCGAAAAAAAGCCGAGACTCCCATCGGTCAGCGACTCCGCCAATTGCGGGAGAGCAAAGGTCTGTCCCAAGGCGATATTGAGAGCAAAACCGGCCTGTTGCGGTGTTACATCTCTCGGGTTGAAAACAGCCACACCGTGCCGTCGCTCGAGACCCTGCAGCGCTTCGCGCACGGCCTGGATGTTTCCCTGTATGAAATCTTTTATGAAGAGGACCCACCGCCGAGCCGCGGGGCGTCACGGACCAAGTCGAGCCGCGAGCAACCACCGGCCGCGCCCGAAGACAAAGCCTTCCTCGGCAAATTGCGCGAACTGGCGCCGCGTCTCTCTCCCCAGGACCAGGAGATGTTGCTCGCCTTGGCCAAGAAGTTGGCTGGAGAATAAAAGAGTGTTGCTCACGCCGCCGAGCCCGGAGAACTTTGGCAGCCCGGATAACTCGCAAAGATGACTTGCCCCGTCCAGCCCAGTTCCCGAATGCCCGCCTCGCTCGAATAGTAAGCTCCAATGACCCAATGCTTCAGGTCAACGAAGTGGTCGTAGAGCGTGACCGGCTTCTCCTCCGGAATCAGCGGATGGCGAAGGGCCGGATGGTGCTTCTCCGGAGCGGGTGCGTGCGAAGCGTCATTCAAAATGGACAATTGCTCGGCTTCGGTAAGCTCCTTGAACGGCGCGCCGTAGCGCTGGCGGGCTTCGGCGTCAAAGGCGCCCAAGGCGTCGAGCAGCCGCTGGCGCGCCGGAGCGGGAACGGAAACGGTCCCCCGCGGCACGCTGTTGCCCGTGGCAAAATCTTGCCCCGCGTTGGCCGGCAGCACGCTCAACAGCAGATCAATAAACCGATGGATTTCGGCTTTCTTGGAACCGGGCGCAATCAATTCGCCCAAAACGATCAAGGTGGCGTCTTGGTGCTCGTCGAGAAAACTCGGATGCCACGCTTCGGAAGCTGCGCCGGTAGGCGCTGCGGCGGGCATGGCCATGCCCAAAGCCGCAGGACTTGCGGCCGCGTGGGCGGCGCCGGGCAAAGCCAAGCCGGCTCCCGCGCCCGCCAACAAAGCGCCCATCATTCCGCGTCGTGTCATGCGACGGCCGCCTCGCCCGGCGGACTCAGGTGAATTTTCCTTTCCCTTGCGCGCGTTCCCACTCATGGCAAATTCCTCCCTCAAGACTTTAACAAAACCTTGTCCGGGTTTCCAGCCTAACCGGCCTCGAGCGTTTGAAATTTCGTAGCCTCGATGACCGCTGAAACGAAGTTAAGCAGAAGCGTTGCGCTACGACAGGTGAACTTTGCGGCCTGCCGAGCGCAGTTCCAGCTCGGCGAGCGCCTGCTCCAGGCGATTTTCTAAAATGACCTCGGGACGATAATTCTCAATCTTCAGGCGGCTCACGGCCTCTTCCGGCAGGGCGCGGCGCGGCGCCAAACCGACGATTTCGCTGCCCGTCACTTCCGCGCCCAAGGCCTGGGCGGCCCGCTCGACCGCCTGGAAAGCCGTTTCGATGGACGTGGTTTCATAATCGGTCAAGTTCAAGGCGACTTGCGCCCGAGCGCGGCTCGGGAGCCTCAAGCCAATGGCTTTCACGGACGGCAAGCCGCCGCTCGAAGCGCGAACCTTGCGCGCCACGGCACGGGCGAGGCGAGCGTCGTCGGTACTTAAAAAGACGTTAAAGGCAATGAGCGGCTTTCTTGCGCCCACGGCGGTGGCGCCGGCCGTCGGATGCAGGCGCGGCTCGCCAAAATCCGGCCAGAGGGTCGGGTCGCGGCCGATCCGTTCCCGAAGCCGTTCAAATTGCCCGCGACGAATGTTCTCGAGCTGCTGACGTTCGGGCCGTCGCGCCGCCGCCTCATAAAGATACGTCGGGATTTGGAAGCGGCGCCAAATCTCTTCGGCTACCCGGACGGCCAAGGGCGCGCAATCCTCCAGCGTGACGCCGTGCAACGGAACGAACGGCACCACGTCCGTCGCCCCGATGCGAGGATGGACGCCTTGGTGGCGGGTGAGGTCAATCAACTCGGCGGCGCGACCCACCCCGCCGAGCACAGCCTCCGCCAGGCTCTCCGGCGCGCCCACCAGTGTGATGACCGAACGATGGTGGTCCCAGTCCATCTGCCGGTCGAGCAACACCACCTGCGGCGACCCCAGCATCGCCTGGACGATGGCGTCCACCTTGGCCGGGTCGCGCCCTTCGCTGAAGTTCGGCACGCACTCCACCAGCACATCCATAAGGGCAATCTATCATGGCTTGGAGCGCCGGCTGAAAAGCCGCGGGCGACGGTCCCACCCGGACCTCGCTATTCCCCGCCCCGTCAAGGCGTTCCAGGTCCCGCTTTGGCAGGGCTATGGCTTCAGTTGCTGTTGCAGACGCGCGTTTTTCTCGGCCACTCCCTCGGCCAATTGCCGCTTATAGGCCGCGAGCTTCTCCGCCAACTCGCCGTCCGAAGTGGCAAGAATCTGAACCGCCAGCACGGCCGCGTTCACCGCGCCCGGCTTGCCGATGGAGGTGCAAGCGACGGGCACGCCGCTCGGCATCTGCACGATGGAGAGCAGAGAGTCGAGCCCGGCCAGGCTCGTGGTGGGCATCGGAACGCCAATGACGGGGAGGGAAGTTTCCGCCGCCACCACGCCGCCCAAATGCGCGGCTCCGCCGGCCGCGATAATCAAAACCCGAAGGCCCCGCTCCGCCGCCGCGCGCGCGTAGTCGGCGGTTTGGGCGGGCGAGCGATGCGCGCTCAACACCCGCGCCTCAAACGCCACGCCAAAGTTTTTCAGCGTTGCGGCTGCCTCGCTCATCACCGGCCAATCCGTATCACTGCCCATCAAAATGCCCACACGGGGCTGGTTAGCTTGAGGCATTCGACCGTTCTCCTTGAGTGGTTTTTTGATGCGAGATGTGAAACTGGTTGCGCTTCCGGCTCTTTTAAGAGGACCGTCCTTGGCCCTGCAAGGGATGCGACGGCAATCCTTCGGGCATCGGCGTTGAGTGGCGCAAGCCTTTGGCGCCGATATCGCGCCGGTAGTGCATCCCCTCAAAATGAATCATCTCGACGGCGGCGTAAGCGCGCGCCACCGCCGACGGCAAATCGGGGGCGATGGCGGTAACGCCCAGCACGCGGCCACCGGCGGTGAGCAATTGGCCCTCGCGGAAAACCGTGCCGGCATGAAAAATCTTGACGCCGCCCTGCGATTCCGCCGCCTCATATCCTTCAATGACCTTCCCCGTTTCCGGCGGGCCGGGATAACCCTTGGACGCCAACACCACCGTCACCGCCGGGTTCGGACTCCAGCGCCCTTGAACCGACGTTAAATTGCCTTCGAGCGACGCTTTGAGCAGTTCCACCAAATCGGAGCGCAGGCGCATCAACATCGGCTGGGCTTCCGGATCGCCGAGCCGAACATTGTATTCCAAAACTTTGGGGCCCTCGGCGGTCAGCATCAGGCCGCAATAGAGAAAGCCTTGATACGGCGCGCCCTCGGCCTCCATGCCGCGCAACGTCGGCAGCACAATCTGACGGATGATGTCCTGCCGAAGCGCGGGCGCCATGAGCGCATCGTCGCTATACGCTCCCATCCCTCCGGTATTGGGGCCGAGATCGCCCTCCAGCAAGGCTTTGTGGTCCTGCGCGGGGGGCAGCGGCAAAACCCCGCCACGAGCGTCTGCCAGCACGATGAACGACATCTCTTCGCCGACCAGGCACTCCTCAATGACCACGCGCGCGCCCGCTTCGCCGAGCGCCCGCCGACGCATAAAAGCTTCCAGCGTGAGCTCCGCTTCCTCGCGCGTCCGAGCCACCACCACGCCTTTGCCCGCCGCCAAGCCCTCGGCCTTAATAACCACCGGCAGAGGAAACTCGCGCGCCGCGCGCGCGGCTTCCTCAAAGCTTTCCGCAACCGCGAAGCGGGCGGTCGGAATGCCGTAGCGCTGCATAAACTGTTTGGCGAAGATTTTGCTCGATTCCAACCGTGCCGCCTGGCGCGTGGGGCCGAGGATGGCTCGCCCGGCCTTGTGAAATTCATCCACCACGCCCGCCGCCAGCGGCGCCTCCGGACCCACCACGGTCAGCTCGGCGTTCAGCTCGTTGGCCAACCTCAGCATGTCCGCCGGGCGAGTAAGCTCCACGGGAAAGCACTCGGCTTCCGTGGCAATGCCGGCGTTGCCGGGCGCGCAAAAGATGTCGTCCGTCAGTTGGCTCTCCCGCAACTTGTACACCAAAGCGTGTTCGCGTCCGCCCGACCCTAAAACCAAAATATTCATAGGAGCCGTTACACTACCGGGAGAGGGGAGGCCTTGTCAAATGGCAGCATCGGAGGGTCGCGCCCGAGACGGGCGGTGACGGGCCTCCACGCGTGTCCCACCCCCTGGCGCTGTCGCCTCACCGTGAAGGGAAAAGAAGCACATCCACCCCCTGCACGCAATGAGACACGCAAGAGCCTCACAAGGGCTTCACGAAGATGCGCCGCGGATGATCCGCAAACATTCATCCTTGGTCTTGCTACAATCCACAAGACCTATGAGATCAGGCTTCCCAAGCTTCAATTGCTTGGCCATCTTGGAAATGAGGGTGTCCGTTATGTCGTGCCGTGGCCCGTGGGAAATGCAGGTGCGCGACAAGATTGTTCCGTCCGCGTCATACAGAGTGAACCAGACATGGTCTCTCCCTTTGTCCTCGCACTTGCAACCCAATTTCCTCGTCAGTTGCCTGCGCGTTTCCTCTGAGTCGAGTCTGGCCATGCAGTTAACGGAGGCTTAAGAGGCTCTCAAATTTTTCAAAGTCCTTCTTGAGGGAGGGGGACAGGCGGCTGGCGTTATCTCTTAGGAACTCGTACTGGCCGATGAACGCTGCAAAGAATCGGTTTAAGGCGGTCGAGAGGTCATCAGCGTAACCGAACACATCGGTCTGGGGCTGGCTGATCACAAAGCCGACTTCGTCCGTCTCGACTTCGATCACCATGGGCGAACGGAGCCGATAACGGCGGTCGGGAATGTCCGGTAGGCGGAGAACGCACCTACCCGCCGAAGCATCAATAGTCGTGGCCGACGAAAACACAGGATCCGCCACGGAGGCGGTCCAGCTATAAGAATGACACCGTGCCTCACCACCGATTTGCAAAAGGGTCATGAGTAGGCATCCTCACTTCTTCTTTAGGCTCTCCGGGGCATCAACGAAAACGAAGTTTCCTGTGGTCGCCTGATAGATCGGGTTGCCGTTGTTGTCAAATTCCGAGGTTCTGAGCACCTTGGCCACAACCGGCTTGACGCGGACTACCGAACCGTCGTCAAGTTCATATCTGCTCCACGGCTCTTCGCACTTCACAACCGTGACCTCAACCGCGTCAACTTCCTTGGCCGTTCCATCCGGTAAAAGAAGCTTTACCTTAGTAGCCATAGGTTTAGACAAGCGCCCGACTCCTGACGCCAAGACCTAGCCCCTGAGTCGGATGCGGGATGCTTTGGGGTGTTTCCTCTAGCCGGTAGCCAAATAGTCCCATTTGTTAGATTTACTTTACACCAATACGTAAACGTTGTCAACCGCACCCTTACTTCACTCACGCGGCGCGGCTTCGAGGAAGCGAGTAATTACCACTGTCACAGCGTCTCGATCCGTCTTCTCGACACCCTCTCCGGGCACCGCCGATGGCGTGGCACTCGCGCCAAGTACCACCTGCGGGGCTCAGCCCCGCGAAAGCGGTTGTCACCAGCGGCTTCAAGCCTCGTCCTCTTCAGAGTTCGCCGCGCTTCATTTGGCCGATCAAGTAATCGCACGAACGCGCGCAGAGCGTCATCATCGTCAAGGTCGGGTTCTGACATCCGGAGGACGGAAACGCGGCGCCGTCCATGACGAAGAGGTTCTTCACATCGTGCGACTGCTCATATTGATTGAGGACCGAGGTTTTGGGATCGTTCCCCATGCGCGCCACCCCGAGTTCGTGGATGGCCCAGCCGGGCGTCGTGGGTTTGGCGTAGGTCCGAATGTTTTTCGCGCCCGCCGCCTCCAGCATTTCGGCCATCGAATTGGCCATGTCTTGCACCATGGCGAACTCGTTGTCGCCGTATTTCATGTGGAAGCGCAACACCGGAATGCCAAAGGTGTCCACCACGTTAGGATCAATTTCGACGTAGTTCTCATAGCGCGCCAGCGACTCCCCAAAGCCGCCAAAGCCGATGGTCACTTTGGGGTCAAACAGGGCTTTTTTGAAATACCCTCCAAAACCGCGGGCGTTCCAATTGTACTCGGCGCCGCCGCCGCCCTCGTAGCCATAACCGCGAATAAAGCTTTTCACGCGGCTGGAGGGGTCGAACGGCAAATTGCGGAAGCGAACCACATAGAGGTCTGCCGGGCGCACGGGACCATCCACGGTGGGCTTGTCCGCGACGCCCTCCAGTTCGCCCGCCGCGCCGCCGCCCATCACGTTGTCCATCAGGTAATGACCCAGCACGCCGCTCGAATTGGCGAGGCCATTCGGATATTCGCGGCTCTTGGAATTGAGCAGGATGCGCACCGACTCGAGCGCCTGCGCGCACAACACCACGGCGCGACCCTGAATCGTCTTTGCCTGGCGCGTGATGCGGTCAATGTAGAGCAGGCCGCTGGCGCGGTGGGTGCTCGGGTCCATCAGCACCTGATAGGCCATGGCGTTCGGGATCAGCGTGCAGCGGCCGCTGGCGAGCGCGTCGGCGACGGTCGTGAAGTAGGAATTGAAATACGAATGCGTGATGCAGCCGCGATGGCACGGCCCGCAATAGTGGCACGGCGGGCGGCCGTGGACGCTGCGCGTCAAATTGGCGCAGCGCGCCAGCGTCATCGTGCGGCCCATTTTCTCCTTGACGCGCACCCGAAATTGCGTCTCGCCGCAACTCAGCGCCATGGGCGGCTGGAACTTGCCGTCCGGCAGTTGCGGCAGGCCCTCCATCATGCCGGTGATGCCGCAGTATTCCTCCACGAGGTCGTAATAGGGCGCCAGGTCCTTGTAGCTGAGCGGCCAATCCACGCCGTAACCGTCGTACGAGGCGGCTTTCAGGTCGTATTCGCTCAAGCGTAGGCTCACGCGCCCCCAGCAGTTGGTGCGCCCGCCGATCATGCGGATGCGGCCCTGCCAACTGAACGGCATATCCGCCGCGTGCGTGTACGGTTCATCGAGATCGTTGCAGTACCACCCATAGGTATATTCATCGCAGGCATAACACTGCATTTGGACGGGCCGTGTCTTCTCCAAGAGATAAGGAGCCAGATTGCGATATTTCAGCTCGAAGGCCGGTTTGTGCTCGGTGAAGTTGGCGTCCGATTGCGGCCGACCGCAATCTACCAGCGCCACTTTCATCCCCGCCTCCGACAGCCGCTTGGCGGCCCAGCCGCCCGAAGCTCCCGATCCCACCACAATTGCGTCATACGTCGGTAAAGCCATTGGTTAATCCCCCCAAGAAGAAAATGACATGGCATCTTCCCACAGAGACGCGCAGGAATCAATGCCCGACTGCTTCGCGTGGCCCTCTTTTTGAGATGCGCCGTCGCGGCTTGGCGTCGGCGGGATGCTGGCGACTTCGAAGCGTGACCGAAAAGCGTCCGCTGCCGGCACGCGGCCGGCTTGCCAGGGGCCGGGGCGCGCCGCGTTCGCTTCCCAACCCTCGCTCCTCATCTTTGTCTTTTGCCGTGCGGGTAGTGGTACAGTTTGAAAAAACCGACCCCTAGTTTGGAGATGTACTTGCACGGTCACTTCGGTGGGAATTCTGTGTCCCATCGTGACACTTTTATTCCTGGCCTGCCTCGGCCTGGAACGTGGCTTCCAAAGCCGCTCAGGTTCCACTCCGGCTCATAACTTTCAATCAAGGCGTGCTCCCCCGCCCTCACAAACCAATCGCTATCAATAATCAGAAAACGACAGGTCATCTCACGGAGTTCGACATTCTGACGCCCGGCGATCTTGCGCGCGTGTTCAGCAAGCCGACGCCGTAGAGTGGTGTCGAGGGCCTTTCCAGCATACACGATCTTCTTGTGCCGATAGAGCGCGTACACGCCTTTTTCAGGTGGGGCTACATCTTCAGCGAGCGGATGGGGCGGACTCGCCTCAAACTTCTCGATGAGCTGGTGAGTGAAGGCCTTATCGAATTCAAAAAAGAACCGATGCTTATCACACACAGGTGGCAAATATTATCACAGTAGCACCATCTGCGAAAACCTTACTCGAACAGGTCTGTTGCGGCGCAGTGCGATACATTCTAGCGCATGGCAGAGAAGGCCCAACATCGCTATTGACAGAGCGTCGAAATTCCGGCTATACTTTGACCGTGGTAGTCGGCTCACGGTGATTGGATGTCGGAGTTTCCTGAGTAGGGGTGCTAGCGGCACGCTCCAAAAAGGAAAACCCAGGCGATACGGCCTGGGTTTCCAATTCACTTAGAGCGAGAAGGAGGCGCAATATGCGCCTTCAAATTGCCATCCCGAAAGGATATCGCCTACGGGTGAGATTCCTTAAGGATGGTACTACCGAAGTCGCGCTTGAACCACCATAGCGTGACCCAAAGCCGGGGGAGATTCCGACTTCCCCGGCCACATTATCGTGAAACCAACAGTCCGGCTTGTCAATGTTTGTTTGTCTGGAGAGGCGCTAGTGAATACAACAAAACTTAAAGAAGCGCTAGTCGAGTTGCAAGAGCAGCGGAGGATTCTTGACGGGGCTATCTCAAACATCCAGCGAATCATCGCTACGATGAACGGGGATAGCGAGACGAGAGCGCCTACCGCGCAGAAGGTGCAAGGAGCATCGTACATTGACGACTCGATCAGAATCCTAGAGGTAGCGGGTGAACCTCTCCACATTGATGAGCTTTCCAAAAAGCTCTCCGAGCTTCGACAGGAAAAGGTCGAGAGGCGTTCAGTGGAGTCGAGCTTCAGCAGGCATATCTTAAAGACTAAACATCCCCGGATCGTCAGAAGCCGCGCGGGTTTTTACGGCCTTTCCACTTGGAGAGCAATGATGACACAGCCAAAGACCCCCGCCTCTAACTAGGCATGTCGTTTAGATGAGGCTTGGCTGCCTTGGCCTTGTGCTTTTCCCACCGGGCTAGGACGGCCTTCCTTGCGCCCTCGCTGCGTTTCTCTGCGGTGAGGCTCTTTGCTCGTGCCTTACCACCTTTTCTTCCGAGCGCTACCGCATGAGGGTTTTTCACGCCCTCAGCTTAGTGGGCCTTATAAGAAGCAGGATAAGGCGGCTTAGTTACCTGGCGGGTGATCGGAATCTTTCACACTCTTGGCTGTTCCGGCAGATAATCCAGAAGGAATGGCGCTTGCGGGCGTGGTGGGCATTCTCCCACTTATTCGAGAGCATCGGCCCTTTTCTGATTTTCACAATGAGGTCACAGACGGTGAATCCGGATTCCTCTGCCATGCGCATGAAATCACAGTGTGGCCACTTTGACCTGTGATTGTTCACCATGTCCGTGACCTTCGCCAACAACAGGCCATCTGGCTTCAGAACGCGCTTTGCCTGTTTCAAGAATGGCGGATACAGGTAACTCAGGTTCCAATTCTGTTTCTTACCACACTCGACGGTTGCACCAAAGTCCACATCGAACCGCTTCCGGCTTTTGTCCCTGCCTTGCGGCCCGACATGCGGGGGGTCAAAGATCACAACCCCAAAGTGCGCCGATGGAACACCTTTCATTTTCCGATTGTCGCCTACGATCATCGGCTTGTACTTAGGGTCAATATCCATCGAAATGACCTGACGTAGAGAGCCTTTCCAAAATCGGCCCGAATTATAAGTGGCGTCAAGAATTGGCTCAACAGGAATGACCGGGTAGAAACGGAATATCTCCTCAAGAAGCTCGCCATCGCTACCTTCCCAAACGCTGCTAATTGGCCGGTAGCTCTTACCATTGGACGGGCTAGCGACGCGCCGGATCGTTTCCTGAACCGTTCTCCAAGCGAGTTGAACTGGGTCTGGACTGCCAGTTGAAGTTTGCATCGTCCATATCATGCCACGGCGCGGGCAATAGTCAAGAGGTGGAATTTTCAAACTGTACCACTACCGCCGTGCGAATTCCATTGCCTTGGCGGGGCTGAAGCGTATAGAATAGTGATTTCGGCGGTCCCGCTTCCGATCGGTTCGGAAATTATTTTGGCAAAACCGGTCACACCCTCCATCGTTGTCGTTCTGGCTGCTGCGAGCGTCGAATCTCTGGAGGCTCAAGCCAGCAGCCTCAGCGCCTCTGTGCCCTCGGGCGTTGAGCTTCGGCTCGATTACCTTCAGTCGTTTGACAACCTGGAAGCTCGCCTCCGGCATTTTCTCGCCCATTGGCGTTTTCCCCTCGTCATTGCCACCTGCCGACGCGCCGCTGCCGGCGGACAATTCCAAGGCAGTATGGAAGAGCAGTGGCAGGTGCTGACGGCGGCGGTGCGCGCGGGCTGCTCCTGGGTGGATGTTGAAATCGAATCGCTTCGTGCCCAGAGCGCCGCGCGCTTGCGTCAACTTTCCCCCGCCCGGCTCATCGTCTCCTACCACGATTACCGCGAGACGCCGCCGCTCCTCCCCCTTTACCGTCGTCTGGCGCGCTTTCCGGCGCAAACCATCAAAATAGTGGGCACCGCCAGAAATCTCAAAGACAACCTCAAGTATCGGGCGCTGCTGGCCGCTTCTGCTCGGCGCCGTCCCTCCCTCGTGGCCTTTGCGCAGGGGCCGCGAGGCATGGTCTCGCGCCTGCTTTCGTTGCGCTGGAAATGCCCTTTCACTTACGCCTCCTTGCAAAGAGCGGTCGCGCCCGGGCAGCTCTCGGTGGATGTTCTTCGTCTGGTGTACCGCGTCGAGCAAATCAACGCCCGCACGCAGCTTTATGGCGTGGTGGGCGCTCATGCTTCCACCTCGCTGTCGCCGGTCATGCAAAACATCGCCTTTCAGGCCAAGCATTTCAATGCCGTGTATCTGCCCTGTGAAACGTCTCGCCTGAGTGATTTTCTCGCCTTGGCGCGAGAGCTCGGCTTCGTGGGCTTCAGCGTCACCATGCCTTTCAAGCAGGCCATTCTTCCCGAACTCGATTGGGTGGACCCGTTGGCTCGGCACATTGGCGCTTGCAACACCGTGGCGGTGCGGCGCGGTCAATGGATGGGCTGGAACACGGACGCCGCCGCCGTCGTGGAAGTTCTCACCAAGCGCTTGCGTCTGCCGGGCAGCCAAATCCTGATTTTGGGGGCGGGAGGCGCGGCGCGCGCCGCCGCCTGCGCCCTCAGCGCCGAAGGCGCCAAGGTGCTGATTGCGGCGCGCCGGGAATCGGCGGCGCGGCAACTTGCCCGCCATATTTCCGCCGAGGCCGTCCCCTGGGCGCGCGCCGAAACCCTGGAAGTGGATGCCGTCATCAACGCCACGCCGGTGGGCATGGCCCCGCAAGCCGAGGTCTCCCCCATTGACCTGGCTCGCTTGCGCGCCCGGGTCGTCTTTGACATGGTGTATTATCCCACCGACACCCGCCTGCTCTCCGAAGCTCGCAGCCGCGGACTCGTCACCATTTCCGGCATTGAAATGCTGGTCGCGCAGGGAGCGCGGCAATTTGAAATTTGGACCGGCGAGTCCGCCCCGCGCGCCTTGATGGAGCAAGCCATTCGCCAAACCCTCGCCAACGCGCGCGCCCTCACCTCTTAAGCCTCACCCCGCGCGCTCGTCTTGGGTCGTAACCCTCGCGCTCCGCGCCCCAAAGCTCGCTGCTCGCCCACGCCCCGTCCGGGCTTATCGCGTTTCCTCCGCAACCCGCACGTAGAGCGCCGCATCGTTATACAATAGACAGGATGCGCAAACTGGTGTTGCTCGCTCTTGCATTGCTCGGTCTGTTGGACTCGCTCTATTTGCTCTGGGCTTACACTTCTCCCGCTCACCCGATGGTGTGTGTCGGAGGCGGCTGCGACGTGGTGCGCGCCAGCTCCTACGCCCATTTTTTAGGTCTGCCCGTGCCCGTCTTTGGCGTGGCGATGTACGGCGTGCTGGCGGCGCTGCTGTTCATTCAGCCTCTGCTGACCGAATCTTGGGCGCGGGCCGCGCGCGGCGTCGTGGCCGGCATTTCCGGCGTGGGCTTTCTGATTTCCCTCGGACTGACCGGCGTGGAAGCCTTTGTCATCCATGCCTGGTGTACCTGGTGCGTGCTTTCGGCCGTCACCGTTACGCTGATTTTTATCCTCTCAACTTACGAAGCGCTCTCGGCCGAGTCCGTCTCAAGCCCTTCGCGTCGGCTGGCGGGAATGCAGCGGAATCTCGCCGTGCTTTTGGTCGGGATTGTGCTTGGGGTTCCTTCCTATGTCTTTTTGACGCGCAAGAATGCCGCGCCTCCGCCTCATCCTGCCGCCGCGCCGGTGCTTCGGGCGCGTTTGGTGCGCGCCGACACTCACTTTTACGGCAATCCCAACGCCCCGCTGACGGTGGTGGAATTTGGCGATTTTGAGTGCCCGTTTTGCCGCCAAGCCGAAGCGGCGGCCGAAAAGGTGCGCCAGCAATTCGGTCATCAGATTCGTTTCGCTTTTCGTCAATTTCCCCTCACCGCGATTCATCCTTACGCCGAGAAAGCCGCCGAGGCCAGCGAGTGCGCGGCGCAGCAGGGCAAATTCTGGCAGGCAGTGGATTATTTTTACGCCCATCAATCCAACTTGACGGTGCCGGCGCTCGAGAGCTATGCCGGCAAGCTGGGCCTCCATCAGGCTCAATTCGATCAATGTCTTTCGAGCGGAGAAATGGCGGCCCGCGTTCAGCAGGATATCCGCGACGGTCGCGCCGTGGGCGTGACGCGCGTCCCCACCTTTTTCATTGGCCACGTCATGGTGGAGGGTGTGTTGCCCTACGCGCGCTTTCGGGCGCTCATCGAGCAGCAGCTTCACGCGGTTGAAGCCGCTCAGCCCGTCGCCGCGTCTCAAGGCGCCTCGCCTGCCGCTTCAACCAACGCCGCTTCCGCCGCGCCGCCCGCTCATCCCGCCGCGACCTCGCTCGCTGTGGCCAACCCGCTGCCCTTTGGCGGCGGCGCCAACGCTTTCACCAAGATTATCGCGCCCAACGCCGGCTGCAGCGCCTCGGAAGCTCAACAAAAGCAGCCGACGATGATTGGCGTGGCTGCGGCGCGGCAACTGGCCTCCTCGCCCGGCGGAGCGCTCTTCGTGGACGTTCGTTCGCCGGCCCAGTTCGCGACCGGACACATTCCGCGCGCTCTCAATCTTCCTTCGAGCCGGTTCGCCAATGAGGTTGCGCGCTTGCCCAAGGATAAAACCATCGTGCTCTATCAGGGCGGACGCGCCACCGGCGATATTTGCGCCGCCAGCCGCGCCGCCGGACGCCTCCTCCTCTCGCACGGCTTTCCCTATCAAAACGTCAAAGTCTTGCAGCAAGGCTTGGCGGGCTGGCAAAAGGCAGGCCTGCCGATTGAGCGCTGACCTTGCTCGAGCCTCGCCTCGCCTGCCATTCGCAGGAGCGTGAAGCTCGCGGCGCGCCCGTGGGCTCACGGGTTTTCCGCCCGCGCCTTTGCGCATCTTCCTTCTTGCAATGCGCTTCGATTCGTGAGAAGAGTGAAGACGGGTCCGTCCGACGCGACCCAGGAGGCGGCATCATGAAGAAAACGGGCGCGCTCGTGGGGATGATTCTTGCGCTCGGCATCGGTTGGTGGATTTTCAAAGCGCAATACCAAGCCGGCCCGGCGCATGGCGCTCCGCCCAAGCAGATTATTGACGTCACCGGCATCCGAATGGATTTACTGACCATCGCGCAAGCGGAGCGCATGTACTTGGCCAGTCATGGCACCTACGCCAGCCTTCAGCAATTGCAGAAAGATGGTTCCATTTTATTCTCTCCCGCCGACCATCTCGGCTACGCCTTTACAGCTCAGATTGACGACGGCCAGCACTTTACGGTGACCGCAACCCCGGTGGATCCCGTCAAGAAAGACTGGCCCACCTTGAGCATCAACGACTCCATGCAAGTCAGTCAAAGCCCCTAACCCGCGCCACGAAGCAGGCGGAATGGTATGTCGGAATCCCTCACCCCGCGCCTGGTAGGCGTTTTTCTGAAGGGCGGCGACCTCCGCCCCTTCTGGCGGTTCATGTTGTCCGTGCCCTTGATTATCCTGGCCGTGATGCTGGCGGTGATGGCTTCCGGCGGCTTGCGCCCGCATCCCGCGTGGCTCGGCAGGACGCTCGGTTCTTTATTGTGGCAAGAGCTCTTTTTGTTTCCGCTTCTTCTGATTCTTTTTCGGGCGCTCGTCGGCGTCCTCGACCGCAAGCCGCTCGGCGCGGTCGGCTTCGCTTTCCATGAGCGCTGGAAGCAGGAGCTCGCGGAAGGCGTCATGCTTGGCGGCGGCATGATGTTGGTGGTCGCGGGCCTTGAGCACACCTTCGGCTCGGCGCGCTTCTCCTCCGCCGCTCTTCCGCCCGAAAGCACGCTCGTCGCGGCCGCCTTGTATCTCTTCTTCCTGCTGCTGGCCGCCGCCAATGAAGAGCTGGTCTTTCGCGGCTACGCCTTCCAGCGATTGGCCGAAGCCATCCGTCCGGCGGGCGCCGTCGTCTTGTTCTCCGTGCTGTTTGCCCTCGGCCACTTGGCCAATCCCTCGCACACGCTCATCTCCACCGTCAACACGGTCCTCATCGGAGTTTTGCTCGCCGCCGCCTATTTGCGCACGCGCGCTTTGTGGGTGCCGCTCGGCGTCCACTTTGCCTGGAATTACGTGCAAGGGTTTGTGTTGGGTTTTCCGGTCAGCGGCCTGAGTATCCCGCACGCTTGGCTCACGGCTCAGGTTCACGGAAACCGGCTGCTCACCGGCGGCGCCTATGGGCCGGAGGGAAGTTGGCTCACCACCGCGGTGATTCTGGCGGGTCTGGTGTATGTGAGCGCTTCGCCGCGCCTGCGCGTCAGCCAAACCATGCGGCGGCTGAATTTGCCCGCCGCCCCTTGGCCCAATCCCACCGAACCGCAAGAAATTTTCCCCCACCTCTCTTCCCTGGACAAAAAAGAGTAGCTCGGTAGCGCTGAGGTGCGCGCCTTTTGCGCTCCGCAGCGGCTCTTCCACGCCACCCCGCTGCGATCTCCTCAAGACTCCGAACGCACCCTGCGATGGAGAACCCCACGCCAGCGGCCGGTTCGTTGCGCCGAGGGTCGGGCTGTGCTACCATGCCCGCGCCTTGACGACTCGCGACCTTTTGAAATATTGGGATTTAACCCGCGAGGAACTCTCCGAGATCGTCGCCGAGAATCCAAGCATGCGCGGGCTGATGTTTGGTTTCGTCGCCGAGTACAAGCTGAAAAAGCTGTGGCTTCAGCGGCCAGAGGTCACCAACCTCGCTCGGCCCAGGGCGCACGACCGGAAGGCGAAGGGCGATTTTCGATTTGACTACCGCGGCCAGAACTTCACGCTGGAAGTTAAGTCGTTGGACACGCCGAAAGTAAGACTCCGCGATGGCATCTATACCGGCACCTTCCAATGCAACGCGAGCGATGCGAGAGAAGTCGCTCTGCCGAACCGTCAGAAGCTCACGACGAACTGCTTGGTTGTGGGCGAATTTGACGTGCTGGGGGTCTGCTTATTCGCGTTCGGAGACCGGTGGAGATTCGCTTTTGCAAGCAACCAAGACCTGCCGAAAACCACCTCGGGAAAATACACGCCCGCGCAGCAAAAATACTTGCTCAAGAGCGCCATGAAAATATCATGGCCCTTAGAGCCGCCCTATTCCGACGATCTATTTACCGTGCTTGACCGTCTGGTATCGGAACGGGTGCGGCGGTGAGCCTTTCACGAAAACGAGGAAGTAGGAGTGGTTTTTGCGGGCATGGACCTGCTTTATCAGCCGCGACACTGCGGGGGTGTTCGTCCGCACCACGACAAACAAATCCTTCGCGTAGAATCCAAGCTCCTCGTATTTCAGGATGATCTCAACGTGCGTCAGCCGTTGGATGTTGGCCGACACCTCGTCTTGGCATTTCACGATGAGAACTCCCCCAGGCTTCAATACCCGGTAGGCTTCCTTGCCGGCCCTGAAATACATATCGAGAACCGCGCCGTGCCACTTGGGGCCGTCTCCGTTTGTCGGCTCGCCGTTCGAGTAGTGCTCTCGGAACGCGCTATGTGAGCCTCCGCCCGCTAAGTGCCCCTTGCTCTTGCGGTACAACCCTTCCATGTAGGGCGGGTCGAGCACAACACAGTCTAATGAGCTTCCCTCGTAAGGGAGGTCGCGGCAGTCAACTCCGTCCCGAAGATCGCTTCTCAAAACCTTGTAGGCTCCCGCCGGCACGTTTTTCCAGAACACTCCCTTGCCGTAGGTGACATCGGCAATCACCGAACCCTTGGGAACGTGAAGCTGCAAGATTTTGGGGAATATTTCGGAGTTGTCGCCTACGTGGGCCGAGACGAGCACGTCCGTGGTCGCCACGCCGCCTTGAACGCGGCGCGCCCTCGACGGCAGGGACTTGACAATCTCCGGCGTGGGAAACAAGTTGGGCTGCATCAGGGCGCCCTTTCGCTGCGCTTTGTCGTCTCTTGCACGGCCCGCCAAGCAATCTGAACCGCATCAAGCTTCGGCTCGCGCTTGATCGGCTTGCGCGTTGCTTTTGGTTTGTCCTTGGGCACCGTCATAGCCCTATCATGTCACGGCAGGTGGAAGAGTCAAGGGGCCAAACTTCCAAAATGTGCCGGCACATAGGTCACCGAGTGCTTTTTGGCGCAACCTCGCCGTGATAAAACCCCGAAGGCGTGTGCGACCAGCACCAGTTCTTCTTCGAATTCGACAAAGCCTTTACCGACCAGCTCATCAGGAAGTTTGAGGCGAGCCCCGCGCACCCACTCTCAGAAGACGTTGCCCCTCCCACCAAGGGCGTTTATGCGCTCTATCGCCGTGGGCGGATCGTTTACGCCGGAAAAGCGCTGGATACCACGCTGCGGCGCAGGCTTGCCGAGCACACGCGCAAAATTTCCCGTCGCAAGAATATCGAGCTTTCTCAGATGGCTTGCCGCTTTCTGATAATCGAGAGCGATTGGTTTGTGAGGGCTGGCGAGCACGCGCTAATCGAGAGCTACGACCCGGAGTGGAACCTCAGCGGGTTTGGCAGCCACGTTCCGGGTAGGGGACGGCCAGGGATAAGGCGTTCAAGATGGGATACGGAATTCCCGCCAAAGTGACCGTCGCTATTTCGCAGTGGAAGGGACCCTCTCGCACTCTTGGCTGTTCCGGCAGACAATCCAGAAACAGTGACGCTTTCTAGCGTGGTGAGCATTCTCCCACTTACTAGTGTCGCGTTACCGAAATAGGTGAAACATGGATTCGCCTCCGAGGATTGCGGTACGTCCAGCGAAAAGGCTGGGCTTGGCGGTTGTAGAGCCGGACATAGGCCATCAGTTTGCTGACCAGGTC
>JAKCCV010000033.1 GCA_021838785.1 Acidobacteriota bacterium
CTTCGCCCTAGACGCTCCGCCCTTCGGGCTCCGCAGGGCTTCGCTCCAGCCCCAGCGGAAACAAGGCAACACCAAAGACCCGGAATTAAGAAAGGAAAGGCACCACGAAAGATCAATAAGTTAGGTGAGGCCAGATCAGATGATCAAAAGGGGCCAAATCAGATTGACAAAGCCATGGCTTCTCCAGCCGCGCCATGCCTTCCCTCGCTGACAGCCGAAACGCCGCCCGCATCACGGCTTTCACCTGGTCTTTCAAATCCTCGGGCAGGTAGCCCATCACGTTCTCGATCTTGTGCTGGCGGCAACGCTGCACCGGATTCTCCGACCCCAACACCGCGTCAATCGCGGCGCGCAGCGCTTTCGAACCGTCGATGACAAACAAGTATTTCCGGTCGGCCTTCCGCCCTCGCCGCACCACGTCTTCCAGCAAGCCCTTGGCCACCGCCTGGTTCTCACTGGCGCCCTCAGCCAGGCCCAGCACGTGCTTGCGGCCTTCCGCCTCCACGCCCACCGCCACCAGCACCTGATGGTCACCGAAGATCACCCCGTCCAAATAAAGGATCAGCAATTCCAGCTCGTCCCAGCGTCGCTCGCACAGGCGTTTCAATTCTTCCTCGCTGGCCCCGATCGCTTCCCGGCTCACGCTCGACCGCGCCACCCCTACCGTCTCGGCCATCTCCGGCAACACGGCCCGACACTGCCGCGTCGAAACGCCGCGCAGCAGAATCTCCAGCCTCCGGCTGCCCAGCGTCTCCTCGCGCCGCATCGCTTCATAGGCCGGAATCGGCACTTCCCCGCCTTCGCCCTGGCCCTTCTTTCGCAATCGGGGCCGCTGGACGCGCAACTTCCTCTCCTTCAGGCACACCGTCCCTTGCTCGCCTCCGTGCCAGCCGACCGCGCCGCCGCCTTTCTTGCCTGGATGCGGCGGCCCGGCGATTCCCTCGGCCGATAGCTTCAGCACCGCCTCGATCGTCGCCCGCCCCAGCACGTCCATCAATTCGTCCACCGCCAACTTCGATTCCTCGATCAGGTCCACCATCGGCAGCAGCGCCTGTCCGTTCTTCGCCAGAAAGCTGGTTAACTTTTGGGTGTCATCCTTCTCCACCATGTGATACGGTTTCTCCACGACGGTTCTCCTTGTTTGAGATTTTCCCAACCCGATTCTATCCGAACCGGGTCGGAGAACCGTCGCTCAACCTCTAACGATTTTTGGGACACCTTCTGCCGAATAATCCCAGCCGTTAGCGTTGTTGCGGCTGTGGTTGCGGGCGCGGTCAGAGTCAAGTGACTCTCCGGGCGGACAGTATGCCTGCGGTTGGTTTGCGCCTCACTTGCACGGTTGGGGTCTGGGACACGGGTCGGCAGGCACGGCAATTCTTCCCTCTTATACTCTGCTTTGACTTTAATCCCATCGGTCGCATATAGTCCTCGCAACCTGCTAAGGTGAATGAACGGAGAGCTTGTCAACCTTGGGGTGATGTGGAATGCGGATTGCAGTTTTTGGGCTAGGCTACGTGGGCAGCGTCACCGCAGCGTGTCTCGCCAAGATGGGCCACAGGGTCATTGGGGTGGATGTGGCTCCGGCCAAAGTGGACTTGGTGAAGGCCGGCCATTCGCCGGTCGCGGAGCCGGGGCTTGAGAAATTAATCCGCCAGGCAGTGCGGGATCGGCGATTAGAGACGACGCTTGAGGCGAGCGAGGCCGTGGCCGCCTCCGAGCTTTCCCTGATTGCGGTAGGAACGCCGTCGCGCTCCGACGGAGGGGTGGATCTCAACGCCGTGAAAGCGGTGGCGAAGCAAATCGGCATCGGACTGCGGGGCAGAAAAACCTTCCATACGGTGGCGCTGCGGAGCACCGTTCCGCCCGGCACCACGGCGGGCGTGCTGTCGCCGATCCTCGAGCGAGTTTCGGGCAAGAAGGCAGGGCGGGATTTTGGCGTTTGTTACCATCCGGAATTCTTGCGCGAGGGAACGTCGGTACATGATTTCTTCCACCCGCCGCGCACGGTCATCGGAGCGAGCCAGCCGAAGGCTGGCAAGGTGCTGACTCGCTTGTGGCGCCCGATTCGCGCTCCCCTGTTGATCACCTCCCTCGAATCCGCCGAATTGCTGAAATACGCGGATAATGCCTTCCACGCCCTCAAGATTTGCTACGCCAATGAAATCGCCAGTCTAGCCAAAAGCTGCGGCGCCGATGGGCGGCAGGTCATGGAAATTTTTGTTCAAGACACAAAACTCAATATTTCACCGCTTTACTTCAAACCGGGTTTTGCTTTTGGCGGACCGTGCTTGCCGAAGGATGTGCGAGCCTTGTGCGCACTGGGCAAAAGATATCGCGTCGCGGTGCCGCTTGCCCAGGCCATCTTGGAAAGCAACGAGTCTCATTTGCGCCGGGCAGTCCGACGGGTGCTGGCAACGGGCAAGAAAAGGATCGGCGTGGTGGGCCTCGCCTTCAAAGCGGGCACCGATGACCTGCGCGAAAGCCCCATGGTCTCCCTGGTGCGGGAATTGTTGCTGGCCAAGCGAATTGTACGTATTTACGACCCAAAGGTCGAGCTCGAGCGCCTGTGGGGCGCGAACCGAAAATACATTGAGCGCGAGTTGCCGCAGATCGCTCGCCTATTGGCTCGCTCTTGGGAGGAATTATTAGAAACGAGCGAAGTCATTGTGTTGGCGAGGGGCGGCGAGGACATCCCTACCTTGATTCACCCTCTTCTAAAGCAAAAGACCGTTGTGGATTTGACTCAAAGCTAGCAAGGAACACTGGCCAAAGCTTCAATTCGCGCCTCGGAAGAAGCTCCGTATCTTGAGAAGGGTCAGGATTCAAGGGCGGTGAGCGGCCCATCGCAAGACCTCGCTTGCCAGAATGCGCGGGTTGTGCCGCGCCACATGGTCCACTTCCATGAGCAAGTCAGCGGGCACAGGCTCGACCCCGAGGGCACGGACGGCTTCCTCATCGTTGGCCACCGGCTCCGCGCCCCGCTTTTGGTAGCGCTTCAACTGCTCGGGTGACAAGGGTTGAGTATTCAAAATGGCGCAGTCAAACAGATTCCGGCCAGCATGCTCGGCCAAGGCACGCAGGTGAGCGGCGGCCGAATACCCAGTCGTCTCGCCCGGCTGGGTCATCAGGTTGGCAATGTAGACCTTCTTGGCGGGGGACTGCTCGATTTTCTCGGCAATCCCACGCACCAACAGGTTCGGGATGAGGGAGGTGTAAAGCGAGCCTGGGCCGACCGTAATCAAATCAGCCGCTTGGATGGCTTCCAGGGTCTCGGATAACGGCGGGCAATCCTCGGGAACGATGAAGAGCCGACGAATAGGCGAGGAGGCGCGAGAAATCTTGGTTTCCCCCTCCACGACGCGGCCATCGGTCAACTGAGCCCGCAAGCGTACATCTGTCAGCGTGGCGGGGAAGATTTCGCCGCGCACGGCGAGGATTTCACTGGCCGAACGTATGGCCTGCGCAAAATCGCCCGTGATGTCCGTCAGCGCGGTCAGAAAAAGGTTTCCAAAGCTGTGCCCCCGCAAGCCGAGGCCGCGCGAGAATCGGTACTGAAAAACTTGGGAGAGGATTTGTTCTTCTTCCGCCAGCGCCACCAGGCAGTTGCGAATGTCGCCCGGCGGAAGCATTCCAAATTCCTGTCGCAGGCGCCCCGAACTGCCGCCTTCATCGGAGACCGTGACCACAGCGGTTAGGCGCGCAATCGAGGGCTCCAAGGGGCGATGCGACGGGAACGCGATGACGTGAGATTTGAGCCCCCGCAGAAGCGTCGCTAGGCCCGTTCCCCCGCCGATGCTCACCACGTTCATCCGTGCGATGCTCCTGAACTGCCATTCCCTATATGGCAGCCCATCGGCCGGTCTTGAGACCTCCTTGAAGGCAATTATGCGGGCGGGGAGCCACTGGTGACAAGTTGACGAAAACGAGGTTCAGAGGCGATGGCCTGGAAGTCTTCATCAGACCGGGCCAAGATGCGATTGGCAGGCCGCAACTGAATCGCAGTGGCCAGGTGTTGGAGCGCCCGCTCCGTGTCGCCTTGCGAGGCGTAGGCAGCCCCGAGCGCGTAGTGGACATGTTCCCGGTTCGGCTGCAACTTATTCGCCTTGATTAGGTAATCCACCGCCAGACCGAATTGCCGGTTGTTCAGCGCGGCGATACCGTGCAGGTAATAATCTTCTGCAGTCCGCGCGGCGGGAAGCTCGCGCCCCACTCGCGGCTTGCATTGTTGCAAATGAACCCTCGCTCGGTCAGCAATCTCGCGTGCGGGGTGGGTGGCCAGCTTTTCGAAGATGGCAGCGGCTCGCTGGAAGTTTTGTTTGTGAAACTGGTGGATCCCTGCCTCAAAGTCTCGGAGTGCCGCTTGGTAGGCAGCCCGTTCCGCGTTCGATGCTCTATCGGCACGAACATCCACATGAGCGGCCTTGGCCTTGGGGTTTAGGCTTGCTCGACGGGTAGCGCCCCGAGGCAGCGGAGCCTCCAACCTTACCCGCGCCGTCGCTCTTGCCCGTCGCCTCTTGCCAGTCAGCAACGAATCCCTGCCAGCGCGTCTCTGCCTGTTGCGTTTAACCATAGCCGTTTCAATCACTTACATCATTGACTGAACCTATTTATTATATATCAGAACCTCACCCCATCGTCAAATCTGTTTATCGCCAATCCTAAAACGCGGAGTCAAGTTACACCGTGGAGTTCAAATCTGCTCATTTCAAGCGGGCTTCCTGACTCCCGATGAAAAACCAGGCGGTCCGAAGAAAAATAGGTGTGCTTTGGCGAAAAAGAACGGCGTTAATTAAGATGTACCCCAGCCTTCGAAAAAGGCCAGTTTGAATCCATTTGCCGCGAGGCGTTATAATTTGAGAGTCTTAAGCGGGGAGCACGAGTATCCATGCAACCACTCAGCATGTACGACAAAATTTGGGCCTCCCACGTTGTGGCCGAAGAGCCGGGGCGACCGGCCCTCATTTACATTGATCGCCATTTAATCCACGAAATTACTTCTCCACAAGCCTTTGCCGGACTTCGTTCCGCCGGACGGAAAGTGCGCCGGGCGGATTTAACCTTCGCGGTGATGGATCACTCGGTGCCCACCAAGAATCGGAATTTGCCATTATTGGATCAGGTGGCCGCCGCCCAATTCGAGGCGCTTGAGCGAAATTGCCGTGAGGCTGGGATTTTACTTTTCAATATGCACGACCCCAACCAGGGCATTGTGCATATTATTGGCCCTGATTTGGGCATCACTCAGCCGGGTCTGACCATTGTGTGTGGTGACAGTCATACTTCGACCCACGGCGCCTTTGGGGCGTTGGCCTTCGGCATCGGCACGGCCGAAGTTGAGCACGTGTTGGCAACACAATGCTTATGGCAGTTCAGATCGAAGACCATGCTGATTCTCTTAAATGGCCGACGACGACGCGGGGTCACCGCGAAGGATCTGATCTTGGCCACCATCGGCAAAATCGGTGTAGGTGGAGCGACGGGGCACGTCATCGAGTACGCGGGTGAAGCCATTCGTGACCTTTCCATGGAAGGCCGGATGACCGTTTGCAATATGTCCATCGAGGCTGGGGGCCGCGCCGGAATGGTCGCTCCCGATGACACGACGTTCGCCTACCTTGAGGGCCGGCCGTTTGTTCCGCGAGGCAAAGAATTTCAGGAAGCCGTCGAGCGGTGGAAAACGGTGGCTTCGGACCCTGGGGCGCATTTTGATGGTGTCGTGGAAATAGATGCCACGCAGATTGCTCCGCAGGTGACCTGGGGAACCAACCCCGGCATGGTGGCCGACGTGACCGGCGCAGTCCCCGACCCGGCAACTTTCACCGACCCAGATATGCGCCATTCGGCAGAGCGGGCCTTGCACTATATGGGACTCGAACCCGGGACGCGTATTCAGGACATTTCCATTGATCGCGTTTTTATTGGTTCTTGCACGAACGCGCGCCTGGAGGATTTGAGGCTGGCGGCCAGCGTTCTCGACGGGAGAAAAGTGGCCAAGACCGTCAAGCAGGCCCTCGTAGTTCCGGGGTCCGAACGCATCAAGGCCCAGGCGGAAGCGGAGGGCCTGGACCGAATCTTCAAGGCCGCGGGCTTTGAGTGGCGCGACGCCGGATGCAGCATGTGCATCGGAATGAATGACGATGTTCTGCCGTCCGGCGAGCGCTGCGCTTCTACCTCTAATCGCAACTTTGAGGGCCGTCAGGGCAAAGGTGGGCGCACCCATTTGGTCAGCCCCTTGATGGCCGCCGCCGCGGCAATCGAAGGCCATTTTGTGGACATCCGCCAGTGGAATGTGGACCATGCGGAGTAGAATCAAAAGCGCCGGGCAGGGATCTGGGTTTAACCGTCACGGCGTAGGCAACAGCCCGTTGCAGAAGAGATTGAACCCATCGTGGCCAGAGTGGGCGGTGGCGGCGTGACATTCCAAGAGTTGGAACAATCGGTCAAGGAATTGCGCGACAACCAGGTCGTTCAGGGTCAAATCTTGAATCGCGTCGAACTGAACCTGGAACGCTTCACCGAGAGGCTTGGCACGCTGGAGGAGATGGTGGCGCAGAACACCCAGGCCATTGCGCGGAACACCCAGGCCATTGGCAACCTGGCCGACGGGATACTGTTGATCCAATCCGCGTTGAAGGGATTGGTGCAAACCGTCGAAGGCTTGGGCGCCACCGTGGAGCGGTTCATTCGAGGAATGGAAAGAAACAGACACCGAGGTTAGCGGAGGCGAGGAGATGACGCCATTTAGAAAGCATACCGGTCTTGTCGTGCCGCTCGACCGCGTCAACGTGGACACGGATCAGATTATTCCCAAACAATTTCTGAAGCTGCTGACGCGGGAAGGCTACGGCAAATTTCTCTTTTACGACTGGCGCTATCTCGATGGCGAAAAACCCAATCCCGATTTCATCCTGAACCAGCCGCGCTATAAGGGCGCCTCAATCCTGCTGGCGCGAGCGAACTTTGGTTGCGGCTCAAGCCGCGAGCACGCCCCTTGGGCGGTTCTCGATTACGGCTTCCGCTCCATCATTGCCCCAAGCTACGCGGACATCTTCTACAACAATTGTTTTAAGAACGGCATTCTGCCCGTGACGCTGCCGGAAGAGCAAGTGGACGAGTTGTTTCGTCGGGTTGCCGAGAAGGAAGGCTATACACTGACCGTGGACCTCGATAGCCAGACGGTGACGGATGCCAGCGGACTCAGATTCACTTTTGAGATTGACAGTTTCCGCAAGGAGTGCCTGTTGAACGGCTGGGATGATATTGGTCTGACGCTGCGCTTCGAAGACCGCATCGCCGACTACGAGCGCCGTTACCCGTCTCAGGCCCGCCAATACGGCCCGCTCGAGTCGCGATAGGGATGTAGGTCACAAAGGCCGATTGAGCTGGAGAGCCATCAGCGCAAAAGAACCCACAATGACGAGGACGGATATGAGCGACAGTCCGTCCCAGACCAGCTGCTCGGTGCGTGTCGCCGGCTCGCCAGACGGGATCAGATAACCCAGCGCCAAGCCGGAAATAAGGCCGCCCAGGTGGGCTGCGTTATCCACGCTGAAGAACAGCCCGAAAATGAAGATATAGATCACCCACCGCCACAGCATGCTCCGGTAATCTTTGCCAAGACTGCCATGATGAAAGCTCGTGCCAATCAGCACGCCGATCAGGCCGAGAATGGCCCCCGACGCTCCGATGGAGAGCGCCCAGGGATTCCACCACAGGCTGGCAATGAACCCCAGAACTCCGGTCACCAGGTACATCACCAAAAATTTCTGCGTTCCGAAAAGCGCTTCAACCTCCGGGCCGAGGTCAAACAGACACCATAGGTTGAATCCGATGTGCAGCAAGTTGGCATGGAGGAACATGGCGGTGATTAAGCGCCACCACTGGCCAGCGTACATGAGCGGGCCAAACTTGCCGCCCAAACGCAACATCACCATGGGTGAGATGGCTCCCCAGATTGGCCCTGCGCTTGCCCCGCCCTGCGTTTGCGTCATGTACCATTCCACGCCATACATCACGATAATCACGGCGACCAGAATCGCCGTGGCGGTTCGGGGCACAGGGATGACACCGAGAACCCTTTCCGGTTCCGTGCTTGATCGGCTTCGGGCGCGAAGTGGGCCGGTCGGGGCCCCGCACATCGGGCAGACCTTGGCAGAACGGTCAATCAAGGCACGACAGTTGGGACACATGCGGTGAGAGGTGTCATACGAGTCACTCCGAGAATTGAACCAGGAGTTCCAGGCTTGCTTGAACTGTTGCCACTTGAACCAGAATTTGGGAGGAAGTTCCATAGAGAATCGGCGGCTGAAAGCGAAAAATTCATTATAGGGCACTTCCGAAGCGCCGTGGAAATTCAATTGTGAGTTGGAGTCGCCTTGCATAGAATAGCGGGGGAGGAGCGCCAGCGCGAGTCAGTCAGAGCCTGACCGCGACACGAGGACGAGTCTTAGGACTCCAGGTGACGCCTTTTTTCAGCCAATCGGGCCGCGGCTTCGGTCGAAAGGCACGGCTCCTGGTGGCAGGAGCGCTCGCGCTCTTGGCTACGGGTTGTCTGCATCGCCGGCGCCGGCCGCTTGTGGGGCTGCCTCCCACCTATCCCCCGAGCGCCATCCCGCCGGAAATTGTGCAAGGTCAGGAAGGAATCGCGTCCTGGTACGGTCCCGGCTTTAACGGGAAGCCAACCTCAGATGGGGAAATTTACAACATGTACGCGATGACCGCAGCGCATCGCACGCTGCCTTTTGGAACGCTGGTGCGCGTCCATGATTTGGAAAACGGGCGCAGCGTGGTCGTCCGCATCAACGATCGCGGGCCGTTTGTTGAGGGACGCATCATTGACCTTTCCTATGCCGCCGCCCAGGCCCTTGGAATGAATGGCACGGCGCTCGTTCGGCTCCATGTTCTGGGGCTAGGGCCTAATGCCGACGGAGGCATCTATGCCGTGCAGATTGGCGCTTTTTTAGACCCACAAAATGCCCACCGGCTGAAGCAAGCCCTTGGATCGCGGTTCGGACCGGTGATGATCCAGACGTATCAGAGCGCCAACGGGTTGTTCTACCGCGTCCGCGTGGGTGAGTTTCAGACGATCGCAGGAGCGCGAGCGCTGGCTCGACAGCTTCTTGACGCTAATCTCACGGTGCAAGCGTTTGTCGTCCGGCTTAATTAGTAAATTGGCATGTCGTGAATAGACTTTTGAGGAAGCGCTTATGGATGCGTTGACGGATTGCGTTTTTTGCCAAATACTGGCCGGGAAAAAGCCGGCCCGAATAGTTTACCAGGACGAGATGGTTGTGGCATTAGAGGACATTCGCCCGCAGGCGCCGGTGCATCTCCTGGTTATTCCGCGCCACCATCTGAGCTCGCTCCGCGAAGTGTCCGAGGAGGATGAAGCGGTTCTTGGCCACCTGCTCAGCGTGGCGTCCCAGCTCGCGCGCGACCGCAAAATCGAAGCGCAAGGTTACCGTGTGGTTATCAATAATGGAAGCTGGGCGGGACAAACCGTGGACCACCTTCACCTTCATGTTCTTGGCGGACGAGTTTTCCACTGGCCCCCCGGTTAGCTAGTGTCATGTTACATAAATAAGTGACACATGAGCCGATGGATGGTATAAGGACTCATGTTCACTTCTACAAAGCCGTTGCGCTTGCAAGCTCGGGAGCGAGCGAGCCTGCAAGCCGTTGTTCGCT
>JAKCCV010000034.1 GCA_021838785.1 Acidobacteriota bacterium
CCCCGGAACGATTATTACGATCCCCGGAATCGTCATCACGATGACCCCGGAATCGTTATTACCATCATCCCGGAACGACCATCACGATGCTTTCGGAATCGCCATCACCATGCCCCGGAATCCGCACTCCATTCACGGCTTGAGTTGCATCAAGCTGTTTCGTGTAGCCGCCAGCGATAGGAAGGAGATCCTCCACGACTTCCGCTACCCAGTGAATACCACCCATCCAATTGCCGCTCATTCTCTCCAGGGGGTTAACCTCGATAAAATCCCAGGACATTGAGATGGCCTGGCGAGAAAAGATTTGGGTGACACTCCCCCCCCTTCAAATTCCAGAAGCAGATCGCGTTGTTATAGCTCGCGAGTCTACTCAGTGCACATGCGAGGTACGTGGATACTGCGTCTGCGTATGCTGAAGCCGCGCTGTCGGCATCCGAAACATGGGCACCACTCGGACTGGCTGCCGCGCTAACGGCATCGGCGTATGCCTGCTTCCGTGCATTAAGGATTAGGTCACTGAACGTCGTGACGGCCACAAGTTGTCGCGGTGAGAATAAATCCCGGTGCTTCAACATGCCGTAAAGTTGCACTCGGAATCCCAGGGCCTGATCGGGGAGGCTAGTCTCGGGCACCCCCGTTGGACGGGCGGATTTAGCGATCACTTCATGGTCGTCAGTTGGAGACAAATAACAACGGTTGTGATTGTTCTCGGCGACGACGGCCATTAGTTTCTGCTCCATCCGTCCCGCTCGCGCCTCTTCCCTAACGTAATCCAAAGGGGTTACCGTTTTACACGCGAAGCACTTGGCCCCTCGGCGGCTTACCGTGCCTTCTGCTCGATTCCTGGAGTCACTGTTTACGCGAAACCGAAGAGTCTTTGATCGGGAGTCATGCGTGGGCTCGGCCCAAGCCTTATTCCCGCAGAGCCAAAACGATCGTACAAGGGGCATCTGGGCACCGCACGCCGGGTTTGGACACTTCACCGCCCTCGCCCAGATCCATGCAATCGGTTTGGCTTCTCTACCTCCTTGCTCCTTTGGCAGCTTCACCTTGGGATATAAATGGCCGATACGCTTTTCGGCTTCATCACGCATCCACTTGCCGTAATAGCGCACATCTTCGGCAAGTCCCTCCGCGCCACGCCAAGTCTTCGAGTGGTCGAGTTTCTTGCGCGCTTCGGGATTGACCGGCGGCTTTCCGGCAAACTTGGGCGGAATCTCGATGAGGGCCTTCGTGATAAGAACCGCGACAGGATTGAGGTCGCTCGCGTGGGCTTCTAGGCCCAGCCGCTGGGCCTCAAGCGGAATCGAACCTCCGCCGCAGAAGGGATCGAGCACCGGCGGCGGACCTGCCTGCCGCGCCCGACCACTTTCAATCAGCTCCTTTAGCCACTTTCTGCCAAACCCAGTCTTGAGGTCGTGCTCCCTTTTGACGGCTTCCTCACGGGATCCGACCTCCTCATAGTGTGCAATTCGCAAAGGTCTGTTCCGGGAAGTCCACTCGCTTCCCCTTCCATCCACGTGCTCTTCCCACCGTCGGCGAAGATCGTCCGTCTGGCCAATGTAGTGGCTCCCGTCCTCGCACTGGATCGCATAAACGAAGTAAAGACCCGGTCGCGGCGCAGGCAGGTGGCCAACCGTTGATTTCAGAATTTCGTGACGCGCGGCATTCAAAACCGTTTCGTTGTTGGAGTTCTCCCACTTCACGAGTTCTTCGATAATTCGAAAAAGCCTCTGACGTTCTTTATCCTGCGCTTCTTCGGTCGGAAACTGTTCGGGATGGCTTGAAGGATCGTCCACAAGCGACGCAAATAGCACGGCACGACAAGCTGCCAGCGGCCGCCGTGCCCACCACAAGTGCAGCGTCGAGGGATGCCCATGCCGGATGGACTTCTCCCTCGCCGCTTCCTTGTTGATCGCCTCCAGCGGCAGCGCCACTTCAATCAGTTTCTTCCGGTACGTGGTCATGATCTTGCCGCCAGGTAAAGTAATTGCCGCGCGAAAAACTCTCGGCGAAGAGCCTCAAGTGCTTCGACGGCCGGCGCGTGTATCCGCCGGTCTCCAATGAAACACTCAAAATGTTCCTCGAAAAAACGTGCAAGTCTCCGAGAATAAAATTGGTGAGGATTGACTGGCCCGGCGGATGAAACGACTGCCGCCGCAGGAACCACAGTCGTGCCAGTAAGCAAATAAAGAAATAGAAAGGAGGCACCCGGCGATAGCCTCAACATGCTGTCACATTGCAACCGCATCCGCTCCCAATCCTGGCCCGAAACATGCTCTCCGGGCTCAATTATTTTTGCCTGTGCCAGATACCCTTTCTTGACTGCGTACTCAGGGAGTTCGATGTCCAGCACGCCTACGAAGTCCGCCCCATATTCTTTTGCCTGTGCGTTCGGCCCTCGGTCAGTAAGCGTCTTCGCGGTCCAGGTCACGCCTTTGATCCGAAACTCGCGCATCGCTTCTTCAATTCTTCCGAGCATTCGGTCAGTGTAAGCCGGCTCTTGTTCAATGCGTCCGTCCTGAAGCGTCTCGACGGTCGCGTCCGCGGCTTCAGCAAGCCGCCGAGCCGATCTGATGATACTCGGAAAGCGAATCAATTAGCCTCCCGAGCGGGAGCGCCATTTTGAGCTCCATTCTGCTCCACCTGGTACGAGATGCTTATAACGTCGCGGAGACGGTCAGGTAACTGTTCAGCGGCCATCGGCTCGAAATGGTCAAGAGCAGCAACTCCTTTTCCCTTTCTATCAGCTTGGGTATGCGAGATGCCGCTGACACCCTCGAAATCAGGGGAAAGCATCTCTACATGCCCGATGGCTGTGTCCACGGCGGTGGCAATAGTTTGGTTTGCGTCGAAGAGTTGCCGTTTTTTCGCCCTCTTGTCGTCGGTCCAATCTGCGGGAATTGGATTCGGAAGTGGGTCTTCATCGTGGACGACGCAGTGAGGGATACGAAAGGCGGTCAGAATTGTCATGTAAAGCGGGATGTTAAATTTGCTGCCGCAGTCAATAACTGAAACATTCGGGTCAAAGCAGCCGAGCTTCTTCGCTAGAAATGGGAATAAGACTTTCTCGGTTTCACCCTCGGTCAGAATTACTTTCCGGGCGAAGAAGATTTCGCCACGGTCTGGATTCACCCAATATGCCATGTGAAAGCGGCGCTTCCTTTCAGCCGCGTCCTGGCCTTCGAATAAATCCCGTGTGCATTGGCGTATTTGCGTGCCTTCCTCGGCGTTCGGTTTGTTGACCACGGCCATCTGGCGGTATTGGTCCATGTCAATAAAATAGGTGGAATGGGTGCAGATAAAGACCTGGTGCTCGGCAGTCGCTGCGATTTCACGTAACGATGTGAGCAGTTGCCGCTGAGCATGGGGATGAAGAAAGAGTTCTGGCTCTTCAATCGCAAAATAAGCCGAGTCAGAGGCTTGCCGAGCGCTCATCTGGGTGCCCTCTTTGGCTGACTGCAAAACTTTCGCCCATGACCGAAGCAGGGCGAAGAGGACCGCACGTTGGAGCCCGTGTCCTTTCCTCTCCACAAGTGTTTTTAACCCGTCATCAAGATGGAGTTCCGTGCCAAGCTCGAAGATTTTTTCTAGTTCAGGTGGTATCACCTCAATGGAGACTTTCACATTCCACGAACTGAGTTCTGCGGCCAACGATGACTCGATCTGGCCGAGGGCGGTTGCTTGCTCAGTCGCGCCCTCGGGCCTGAGATTGAGCTCGCCTACCAAACTTCTCAATTGATCGCGCAGAGAAACAAACCTCGGATCACGTTCTGCCATGTCCCTGACGGCGCGTTGAAGCAGCTTGCCAAACACGGTCGTCCCTTTCACCTTAGCTTCGTCGCTGAGGTCCCGAACGGCAGGCACAAGATAGAATTCTGGTAGGATGCCTCCCGCAACGTTCTTGGTTCCAAGAAGCGGACCATCCTCAAGCGTTTCGGTGAATTCGAGCTCGGTCCGGTGGGTCTGCACGTACTGTTCTTGGAATTCTCGCACCCGCTGCTTCGAAATCTTTCCTTTCACTTCAAGCAGGCCGGCGAGCTCATGCACTTGTTTGGAATCAGTTTCTACCTGTTCTCTACTGGTTAGCCTCTCGGTCGCGGAGCTCTTCAACCACCATTGCCGTGGCTCCTGGACGTAACCGTTGTATGAAATCTCCGCAGCATTCTGCTCATCAATCTTGGCAGTCTTCCGAATGCGTACTGACCCATCGTTCCTGACGTATTTCTGGAATGTGGTGCGTTCCTGCCCTGTCAAGTCCTCAAAGGTCATTTCAACCCACAAGTTCGAATCACCTTCGGGGCAGAATGCGAAGAAATCTCCACGGGAAGGCTTTGCCGACGGGGATAGGCCAAATTCGAGGGCCGATAGGATGTTCGACTTGCCGTGGTTATTTGGACCAAGAAAAACGAGCATGTCGAGAACAACGACTTCGAGTTCCTTAATGCTCCGGTAGTTGTGGATTTTCAATTGGTGAAGCTTCATTCCAGCTATCCGTGTCCTTTGTCGTTGCGCAGATTCGGTCGCCTGGGATTGCGCCGGAATTGCGCCAAGAAGTCGTTCAGACGCAATTCCTAGCACATTATACTCCGTTGAATTCCGACCACTTAGCGTCCCGGATTGCGCCGGAATTGCGCCGTCGAGGTGCTATAATCACACACACGGCGCAATCCGGTCGGGCGTACAGCCCGGATACCATTGACTCGCCACATTATTTGACAAGCTCCTCGAATTCAAAGCTGGCCTTAGCTTCCTTGAACTCAAGGTGCTCGTTCTCGCCGGATTCCATCCAGTGGCGAACCTGCTCCGGGCTTGGGTTCATGCCGGAGCCTCACTGCGCTTTAAGAGTTCGGCGAAATTGTAGTTCACGCTGGTCGCGCCAAAGTCTGGCTCGCGCTGGAAGGGCCAGCGAACATATCTAGGCGTGGCGCTATCGCCGTCAACCTCGACAAGCGCAAGAATGAAATCCTCTGGCTTGTTGAATGAAGTAAGGATTTCATTCTTTGTGATCGTCACGGTCTCTGCGCTCTTGATGCGGCCTTTGACCTCAATGAACCGAAGCTTTCCTGTTCCTGGAATGCGCGACTCGACATCATACCCGCACTTGTCGGCGCTCACGTCTCGCGGATCGAAACCAAGCCCACGCTCAGCGGCAAGCACGGCGTCCATAGCCAGCTTTTCAACCCTTTCGGTTTCATGAGCGAATTGCGCTGGCACGGTTTGGCTTCGTCCTTCCATCTGATCGAGCAGACCTTGCGGCACGATCAGGGCTCCGCCAATTACAACGGGAGGAAGCGGCGAGAGCTGGCGTTCCTTCTCCAATTCTTCCATGCGTTTCTGAAGGCGCGCCTGAAGCTCGTCGGCCCTCTGACGGGCTTTGCCCGAATTGATCCGAGCGTTGACGCGGCCAGCGAGCTCCTGCATTTTTAGTTCTTCGGCGCGATGGTCCCAGTAGTTAATTTCTTTCGTCAGCCGGTCCTTCACCGCTGCCATCGTCCTCGCGACAAGCTCTTGCTTCCGGCTCTGGACCTCTTCGAGATGTCGCGGGACAAGCTCATTCACAGCGAACTCCATGACCTTGGCTTCCAGGTCAGCCTTGAGCCACTCTTGTTGGAGTGATGCCCCTACCTGGGATCGCTCGTCGTCCGTAATGGGCTTGTAGTCGAGGTAGGGGGCAAAGCCGGCGTTTCGGACGTTTCCGTCGCGGTCTATTTCAACGAATTGCATTCGGCGGGAGATCAACCTACGATTGCCCGCACGGTCGGTCTGCGCATCCTGAATTGAATGCTCCAGGTAGAAAAGGACTCGAACTTCCTCTGTGGGGTCGTTCGGATCAACGAGCGTTGCGCCGCGCTTGAGAAGGTCACGGTAGCGCTCAACAATCAGGTCAATCGTCGCGTCAAGAAGTGGGTGTCCGGGACAGACAAACTCGGCCAGGGGCTTGCCCTGGATACTTATCAGGTCCTTCTCAAAGGTAATGCGCTCGTAATTCAGGAGAACCGCTTGGCCTGACCCGACTTGCCGGTCCCGGTTCCGGATGACCGCAGGGACATGCGTGATTTCGTACCGCTTCGGCTCGCGCTCGTGAACCGAACCGCCGAGAAGTCGAAAGGCCTCAAGAAAGAAGCTGGCAATAAAGTGGGGTTGGAGGCGGCGGGCCTCCGCGCGCTCCATATCCTCCCGGACCTGGCGGACCTTGGCGATGTCCATTGAGTCATGAGCCAAGGCCCGTTCCTCCAGCAATTCCTGACATCGTTTGCGATCCGCAATGTTCTCCACGGTTTGAAAGAGCCTGGCGCGAACATCGGGCCGGTCGCCATAACGAATGGCCTCAACCAGGAGATCGCGCAGCCGCTGGTCACGGAATAGTTTCCCAAGGATGTCGAAAACTCCACCGCCGAGCGCCTTGCGCTGTTCTTCGATCTTCTCGAAGAGACGCTTGAATACATCGCCTTCCCGGGTTTCGTCCGCAACGAGGTTCCAGAGGTGACAAACCTCCGTCTGGCCGATTCTATGGATTCGTCCAAACCGCTGCTCCAGGCGGTTCGGGTTCCACGGGATATCGTAATTCACCATGAGGTGGGCGCGTTGTAAGTTGATACCCTCGCCTGCGGCGTCAGTCGCAACGAGAATCTCGACGTTCTTATCTTGCGTGAATGCCTCTTGCGCGTTTCGGCGTTCCTCTCGGCCCATGCCGCCGTGAATGGTCACAACCGCCTCAGACCGGCCCAGCAGAGTTCGGATGCGATCCGTAAGGTAATTGAGCGTATCCCGGTGCTCGCTGAAGATCACGAGCTTTCGACGGTGGCCGTGAGCATCAAACATTTCGGCTTGGTTCTGCAAAAGCTTTGAGAGTTCGTCCCACTTCTTGTCGATCTTGCTCTGTTTGACTTTGAGGGCCAGGTCTTCGAGTCCTTTCAGGATCCCGATCTCGGCTTCGAGTTCGGCGATAGTGCGCGCCGCAGTCGCTTGGTCAATAACCTGTTCTTCGGCCTGTTCAACCTCGGTGCTGGGTGCATCTTCAAGATCGTCGAGATCTTCGTCGGTGTATGTAGGAAGCTCTCGCGCGGTCTGAACCGAAACACTACCACCGCGCTTCATGAGTTGCTCTTCTCGAAGGCGCTTTTCAAGTCTCTCGCGCCGTCGCTTCAGCGATTGGTAAATGGCCTCAGGAGACGAAGCCAGCCTGCGCTGGAGTATGGTCAGTGCAAAACCAACCGTTCCTTTTCGCCCCTCGTTCTCCAGGGCATCGGCGCGATTGAATTCCTCGCGAACGTAGTCGGTCACTTCCTTGTACAGGCGTGCTTCAAGGTCTGACAGACGATAGGAAATGGTGTAGGCCAATCGCTCTGGGAAAAGGGGCGTGCCGTCGAATTTGAGAAGCCGCTCTTTTACCAGGCGCCGCATTAAGTCGGAAGCGTCAACTGTATGAACTCCGTCGCGAAAGCGTCCTTCGAACCGGTCACCGTCCAACAAGGCCATGAAAAGCTGAAAATCTTCCTCTTTCCCGTTGTGCGGCGTCGCGGTCATGAGCAGGAAGTGTCGCGTCAGCCGAGAAAGCTGCTGTCCGAGCCTGTACCGTTTAGTAGTCTTCACTTCGCCAGAAAAGAAGGATGCGGACATCTTGTGCGCCTCGTCAACCACGATCAGGTCCCAATCCGTTTGATCGAGTTTCGCTTGGACGTTTTCATCCCGGCTCAATTTGTCGAGGCGGCATATGGCCAAGGGATTTTCCAAAAACCAGTTGCCTGTCCGTGCTGATTCGAGCTTGTCATTAGTCAGAATCTCGAAAGGTAGGTGAAACTTTAAATGGAGCTCGTCCTGCCATTGTTCGGCCAGCATTCCTGGACAAACTACAAGGCAGCGGTGAAGGTCACCGCGGGTGAGAAGTTCCTTGATGAGTAGCCCGGCCATAATGGTTTTGCCGGCGCCAGGATCGTCGGCGAGGAGGAAACGCAAGGGCTGGCGAGTCAGCATCTCGCCATAAACGCCTGTAATTTGGTGAGGAAGAGGTTCGACAAGCGAAGTGTGGATCGCTAGGAGAGGATCAAACAAGTACGCCAATCGAATGCGTTGGGCTTCGGAGACGAGCCTGAGCATAGCGCCGTCTCCATCGAAACTCCACGGGCGGCCGATCGAGACAACTTCGAGCGTTGGCTCCCGATGGCGGTATAGAAGTTCGTTCCCAAGGCGGCCGGACCCGTCCTTATAAGTGAGCTCAACGACCGAATTGCCGTGCCAAGCTACATCAATGACCGTGACAAGAGCATCTGGAAGGATCCCTTTTACTGAAGCGCCGCGTGTCAACTCTTCAAGTCGCGCCATACAGCGACTTTACCCCCTCACCAATCCGTTGAATGCTCAGGAAAAACAAATCGGCTGCCGGTTGGTAGCAACAAGATTCTACTCCTCACCTGCATGATAATGCCAGACGCTTTGGCAAATACACGGATATGCCAAACGGTTTTTGTGAGACAATGGCCGTTCTCAAAAACCGCAAAGTGGCGGCGGAAATGAATGAGGTACAGGCCGGCCCGCTACGTTTGCCCTCGGTGCAAGTGGGATTTTGCAAAACGAAAAAAACGGTGTTGCCCCGGGTGCGGCACGCTCCTTCTGATCATGTCAGATGTGCCCACCGCCGCTGAACTCAGCGCCCTGAAGAGTTTCTGGATGTGGAACCCGGAAAAGGAAAGGTGGGATTACATACGCGATTGGGAAGAGCACAAACGTGACGCGATGCGGAAATACGAAGAGTACACGTAGGCAAAAGGTACCGCGCGCGAAGCTGACGAGGTACATCAACCTCGAACGCCTTGGGTTCAATGAGGAGACATCAGAGCATCTTTGGATTTATCTATGATTTATCGAGTCGAGGCTTTGAATTGTCGGCCTCTCCGTCGGACGTGGCTTTGAGGAGTTTTTTGTTGCGGCTGTGTTGCGGTTTTTGCCGGACTTTGCCGGAATTTGCCGAATCACCTTGTTGATTCTCTTTAGAATCAGGAGGCACAGATAGACTCTGGATCTGCGTATCGTGTTGACAGCCCACTGGTCAATCCAGGAAGCCTGGATGTCGTTCAGCCTTAGACCTCGTGCGGGCTGAGAGCGACGAGCGAGCGAACGATCCCTGCGCTGTTCCAAAACTGTTCCAAAACTCGACCTAAAAGGCCCCAAAGGGGTAAAGCGTTGAGCGAAAGCAGAAACCCCGAATTGGTGTAAACCCATGAAAAATAAGCGAAGAGTTGGAAGGCATGGAAAACAACCGACTTCCTACGAAGCAAGGGGTCGGGTGTTCGAATCACCCCGGGCGTACCAACTAACTTTGCCGTTGTCCCCTGAGGTGAGACAAACAGTTAAGACACTGCTTGCCGTTCGCTGGAATCTGATTGTACTGCGAACGGGTAATCCTGCAAGATGGCCCCCGGCTGGTGAAGCGGAGGCAGGCTCTCG
>JAKCCV010000002.1 GCA_021838785.1 Acidobacteriota bacterium
CGCACCCAATCTTGCAGCTGCGACTTTTGCATCGAATCGAGCATAATCTTAGGGGCGACTCTTGGCATGCCCCGATTGTAACGTCAAATCACAATATTATAAATAACTATTCGTACGATGTACTAGCACCCTGAGCCAGCGCCCGGCTCGGGCCAATCCGGACGCCTGACAAAACGATCGGCGCTGAGCTGGCCGCAGCGCTGCGAGCGGGTTGCTGACCTTCGATGCGCAATTCCCCGGGCTAGCGGGTCAGCGGGCTTTCCCAGACGACCCGAAGGAGCTCCTTGAGCTGGGCGAATCGCTTCGGCCCCAGCTCGGCGCTCCATTCACGCTCGATTTCGCGGAGCACCTCTTGGATCTTCGAGTAGGCGGCGTGGCCCCTGCTGGTAAAGCGTATGATTCGCGCGCGGCCACTGTTGGGAGCAGCGGACCGGGCGATATAGCCATGCTCTTCGAGGCTCCTCAGGAGCTGGTTCATGGCCTGTTTGCTGATCCCTGCACGCTCAGCCAGAACGCCCGGGCGAGCCCCATCCGGCCCTGGAAACTCCAGGACCGCCATATGCGGCAGGCGCAATTCCTCAAAGCCGGCGGCGTTCAGTTCACGGATCAAACGCCGGTGGATGGCCCGGGCCGGAACGCGCAATAATGCTCCGATGAGCATATTTTTGGTCTTTATGTGTGAAGCTGGCATTTTTCTCTTGACACCTTCAGTAAATGCCATTTACATTCTAGCATAGTAAATTAACTTTACTATGAGAGGAGTAAAATACATGGCATCCCAGACCACCGAAATTAACGTCAAAACCAACCCCGCCGACGAGACCATCCGCCTGGGGCCGCTCGCGGTACGATTTCTGGTCACGGGGGAGAACTCAGCGGGCAGCGTGGCGGCATTCGAACTTTATGTCCCGGCCGCGAAGCGCCTGGCCGCTCTGGCGCACAGCCACGACCACTACGAAGAAACGATCTACGGCATCGAAGGCGTGCTGACCTGGACCGTCAACGGAAAGCCAGTCGAGGTGACACCGGGGCAGGCGCTCTGCATTCCGCGCGGCGCCGTCCACCGGTTCGATAACAACGGCGCGGAGGATGTGAAGGCGCTGTGCGTGATCTCTCCGGCGGCCGTCGGCCCCGAATTTTTCCGTGAGGCGGCTGAAGTGATCAACGCGGCGGCGGGCGGGCCTCCAGACAAGGCCAAGATGATCGCCATCATGCTCCGCCACGGCCTCACGCCGGCGGCACCTCCGACCCAGGCGTAGGGGCTTCCAGGCAGAGGGGGAACCGCGGACCGCGGGCATGGTGGCCCGTGCTGCTTGCTGTGCTGCCCTCCCCTTTCCCAAGCCACCCCTTGACGACAAGAATGAGAGGGGCGGCGAGTGGGGCTTGGCGCCCGCTGCCGAATCTTCTGGGCCGCCGAGTCGTCGCCCTCTGAAGCGCGAAGTCAGTGCCTTGAGGGCGATCGGGCCGATTTACCTCGGACAACTCTCTCGATGCAATCTGCAGCAAACGATACCAAGAACCAGGTGATGATATGGAGCGCGGCAGGCGGGGGCTTCGCATCACCCTAAGCATCTACGACAAACGACGGGCTGAGAAGGCGGAGTGAACCTGGCACGTCGAGCTGAATGTTTGCCTCAATTATCGGGACAAGCCCATAAAGATTCCTCTGCCTGACTTTATCAATTGGCGATGGTCAAAAGCGCACTCGGTTGTTTCGCTACGTTTAGGATTCGGTCATCTCCAATCGTATGCCCGACTGCCGTATAATTCATGCTGGCGGTTTGGGGGAGTTGGCTCGTAGCCAGGACGACAGCGGGGCGTGGTGTGCCAGGGCAGCTAAGCGCATTGCAGGCAAAGAGAGAGATGGGGCGCAAACTCGCCTTGTTGGCGCTGATGGCTCTTGCAACCATCCCCGCCCTGGCGCTTCCCACCAATAAAAGCATCTGGGAATTTGATCGCCGCGTCTGGTACGCGGAGGATGGCCTGCCGAATGACATGATTCTGGCCATCGCGCAGACCAAGGACGGCTACCTATGGATCGGCACTCGTGGCGGGCTGGCGCGTTTTGATGGATTTCAGTTCGTGGTGTTTAACCGCTCCAACACACCCGCATTTCGCGACAACCGCGTTCTTTCTCTATGCGCCACACGTGACGGGGACCTCTGGATTGGCACGGCGGGCGGCGGCATCATTCGCTACCATGACGGAGAGTTTAAGTTGTTTGGCGCACAACAGGGGCTGACCAACGGCTTTGTCCGCACCATTTACCAGGAGCGTGACGGGCGGCTGCTGGTGGGCACGGACCACGGTCTTTTTTTGCTGAAAGGCGACCGGTTCGTGCGCCTCGACGGCCGCGGCAGGCTGCCTTTCATTTCCGTTCATGCCATCACGCAGGACCGCCAGGGCCGGCTGTGGGTGGGCGGCTCCGGCCTGTTCGTGCTCTCGCGCGGAAAAGTACAAAGCATCGTGCTGGGTCAAAGCATGGCCAGCAACCAGATCAAATCCGTATTTCAGTCGCGCAGCGGCACCATGTGGATCGGCACCTACTCCGGGCTCTATCGAATCACGCGGAATGGCAAGATTCTGCACGGGCCTTTCGACAGCGACCTGGAAGCCAACTTCTGCCAGGACCAGGAAGGCAACATCTGGGTAGGCTGGGTCGGGCACGGGATCAGCCGCTATCGCAACGGCATCTTCCGCACCTATCAGGCTCCGGCGATTCTACCCAACAACACCGTGCTTTCCATCTTTGCCGATTCCGAAAAGGATCTATGGGTGGGAACGGAAGACGGCCTGCTGCGCATCAGCGACACGGGTGTCAGCGTAGTGGAAAACAAGGACGGCATTTCGCTCGGCAACACCAGCACGATCTATGAAAACGTCAGCACACTGTACGCCGCCCCCAACGGGACCTTGTGGATTGCCGACGGCCACCTCTATCAGATTGTGGGATGGCGCCTGATTCGCTACCGGCTGCCGGCCGCGATTCGCCACCTCGCCATTCGCACGGTGTTTGAAGACTCAAAAGGCGTGCTGTGGCTCGGGACTGGCGGGCAAGGCTTGGTGGCCCTTCAGAAAGATGGAGCTGTAGCCCATTACACGCGCAAGCAGGGCCTGATCAATGACTTTACTCGGGCTTTCTGCGAAGGCCGTCGCGGCAACCTCTGGATTGGCACGGACGGCGGAGTAAGCCGATGGAACGGAAGACATTTTCGGAATTACACCACGGCCGATGGGCTGGCCTATCCGAGCGTCCGCGCCATTGTGGAAGACAAGGCCGGATCCATCTGGGTTGGAACCGACGGAGGACTGTGCGTTCTCCACGACGGCAAATTTGTGAAGGACGCGGCGCTGGCTCCGCTGCGCCATGTCAAAGTGTGGGCCATCCATGAAGACGGCGCCGGAGCGCTCTGGCTGGGCACGCGCGACGAGGGACTCTTCCGCCTGAAAGACGGCCATCTGTCGCACTACACCACGCGTTGCGGCCTTCCCGATGACGACATTTACCAGATTCTCCAGGACCACGCCGGCAACCTCTGGTTTAGCGGCTCGGCAGGCATTTTTCAGATTTCACTGGCCAACTTAAATAGCGATTCAGAATGCGCGCCGGGCTCGCTCGTGCCCACCATCTACGGCAGTTCCCAGGGATCGGAAGTAGGCGAAGTGAACGGGGGCATCCAGCCCGCCGGCTCGGTAACGCGCTCGGGTATTTTGTGGTTTCCCACTTCCAAAGGCGCCATCCGCATTGACCCCTCCGGCGTGAACTGGAGCCAAAAACCGCGAGTTCTGATTGAATCCGTGGAGGCTGACGGCAAAAACATTCCGCTTCAAGCGGGCAGCCGCATTCCGCCGGGGCGCGGACGGCTCGAGATTCGCTACACGGCTCCCAGCCTTCGCGCGCCGGAACACATCCGCTTCAAATACATGCTAAAGGGCTTTGACCACCAGTGGATTAACGCCTCCACACGCCGCGTGGCTTATTACACCAACCTGCCACCGGGAAACTACCAATTTAAGGTGGTCGCCTACGACAACGACGCGCCGAACGAGCGGGCGGAAGCGTCGTTTCCTTTCACCTGGGAGGCTCGGTATTATCAGACCTGGTGGTTTGACGCTCTCCTCGCCCTGCTGATTGCCGCCACGGTATGGATGGGGCTGCGCATGCACCTGGCCCAGACCGAGGCGCGTTACGCCGCTGTGCTGGCCGAGCGCAACCGCTTGGCCCGCGAGATGCACGATACCGTCATCCAGGGATGCGTGGGCGTCTCCACGCTGCTGGAGGCGATTTCCAGCGTGTCGGAGTCATCTTCCGGCACGGCGCAAAGCCTGCTTAACCACGCGCGAGAACAGATTCGGCAGACGCTGAATGAGGCGCGGCTGGCCATTTGGAACATGCGCTACACCTCGATGGAAGCCGAGGGTCTTGTCTCAGGACTGCGGCATCTGGCGTACAACTTTTCCGCGGGAAAAGAGGTGAAAGTCCGCACGGAGGTTTCCGGAACTCCATCTTTCGTGGAACCGCAGGCGGGCAGCAATCTTCTGCTGATTGCGCGGGAAGCCGTGCGGAACGCGCTGACCCACGCCAACCCCACCCAGGTCATCATCCAGGTGGCGTTCGCGGACCACCACGTCCGCATGGAGGTTCGGGACGACGGATGCGGCTTCAATCCCCAGAACGGGGGGTCGGGCCAAGAGGAACATTACGGAATCGTCGGCATGCGCGAGCGCGCCCAGGAGTTAGGAGGAAAATTTGAAATCCATTCACAACCGGGAAAAGGAACCTACGTCGTGGTCGCAATTCCATCCGGTGAACAAAAATCTCGCCGACGAACCGAGTGAGGGCAAAATCCGCGTCATGGTGGTGGATGACCATCCAGTGGTGCGCTTGGGCCTTGCCGCCATTGTGAACGCCCAGCCCGATATGACCGTGGTGGCCGAGGCGGGGTCCGGCGAAGCCGCAGTGCAGTGGTTCCATCAGCGGCAGCCGGACCTTGTGCTGATGGACCTCCGTCTGCCCGCCATGAATCAAAACGTACCCGCTTTATCGCCCTCACCACTTACGACGGCGATGAGGACATCGTTACGGCGCTGGAAGCCGGGGCGCAGGCCTACTTGCTGAAAGGCATTTCGCAAGGTGAGCTGGTGAACGCCATTCGCAAGGTGCATGCGGGCCACAAATATCTCCCCGACCACGTCTCCAGGGTGCTGGCGGAGCGCCCCCCTTGCTTTCGCCTGAGCGCGCGCGAACTGGAGGTGCTCCAGTTGATTGTGAAAGGCCTGAGCAACAAAGAGATCGCAAAAACTCTGGGCATCACCGAAGGCACGGTCAAGTGGCACGTGAACATCATCCTGGGACTGCTGAACGTGAACGACCGCACCCAGGCCGCCATCGCCGCGCTGCAACGCGGCATTGTCCATTTCTAAAATTCCCTCTCGGAATCAGTCGCTGCGGCAGCGCCACAGACCCAGGCGCCAGATTGGCGGACGCCACCAGCAGGTCCCCTTGGCAGCCAGAAATCCGGTGGGCCGGTAAAGCCAGAGGCGCAGTGTCAGACCGCGCGAGTGTGCCGGAGGATTCCAGTTTTTGACGAGCGTGTAAGCCGGGCCGATATCCGGCAGCGTCTGTTCGCCTGCCCCCAATTCCACGCCGTGCGCATCCACCACGCGCCACACCGCCCGGTAATGGTCGAGCGGGTAAGAAGGGATCTGGTTGGGGCCACGCCGGCTGATGATCGCGCTGAATCCCGTGGGCGGTGAGACCGTCGTTTCGTTCTTTGGCCACGTCATCTGGATATCGAGGTCAGCCGGGGCATTGTACTTTTGGAAAGCGTAATAGATAGGCTGGCGCTGCCGGTTACGGCTGACAAACCCAAGGCCGCCGAATCCGCGCCGCGAGGGCACGGGCACGGTGAGTCGGCTCCGGCGCGGAAACGCGTGCGAACGGTAGGGAGCGTAGCACCAGTAGAGCACGCCCGCTATCCAGGGGTATTTGCCGAACAGCGACAATTCTTTGCCAATGCTGGCATCCCTAAAGCGCCGTGCCTGCTGGGGATTCCGCGTGAGCGGCAGGTAGGGCGCCGTTTCTGAAATGATGACCATCTTGTTCGGGTAGTCCTTGCCGATCTTTCGGATGTAACCCGGCAGCGCTTTCTCCGTGCCGTGGCCGGAGCCGTAATACTCATTCCACATGACAAAGTCCGCGTAGCTCGCCGCGTTGTCGCGCGGATTCTTGATCAGCGGGAGAAGGTCGTCGGCGTAGGTGACGTAGCGCGACGGATCGAGCGACTTGATGTACCGGTCCATCGTTCTGAAATAGGCCACACCCTGCGGCGTGTCGGTGGCGCTTTCATTACAGACGCTCCACGCAAAGATGCTGGGATGGTTGCCGTCCTGCTCAATCACCGCGTGCATCATGCGCTTGGCGAGCGCAATCACTTTCGGGTTGGCAAACTGGCTGGCGCTGAAGTGCCAGAGCGGAATTTCAGGGATCAGCAGGATGCCGTGCCGGTCGCAGAAATCGTAGATGAACGGATTTTGCGGATAGTGCACGGGGCGGGTGAGCGTGACTTGCAGGTTCTTCATGTCGTCAAAATCGTGGAGGATGGTTCCTTCGGTTTCCGCCAAACCCTCCCACGGCGAATCCTCGTGGCGGTCAATGCCCGTGAGACGGACAACATGGCCATTGAGGTAAAGCTTGCGGTCGTGAATCACAATGGTGCGAACGCCAAAATTGTCGGCGCGCGAATCGAGCACTTGCCCGCGCGGCCCGGTGAGCACGGTTTCCATCCGATAGAGATTCGGATTGTCAAAACTCCACAACTTGACCGAGTGAAGGTCAAGGTTGATGGTGACGACCTTTTTGCCCGGCGGCAGCGCAACCGGCTTCCCGGCGGTGGCCGCGACGTCGCCGTGAGGTCCTAGGATTTTTAGGGACAGCCTTGCGCGGGTCGCTCGGGAAACGTGATTCTCAAGATGCACGTGGTCGGTGACCGTCGCGCCCGTGCCGGTCACGGTACTGAGAATCTGCTGCCATCGCACCAGTTGCGGCGCGCTGACTTTGAGCCAGACGTGGCGCACGATGCCGCCATAGGGCCACCAGTCGTACCAGGTGCCCGGCCGGTTGCTGCCTCGCATGGCCCAGCCAGGAATGGTGGCGACGCCGGGCTGATTGCTGATCTCAACAGCCAGGTAATTGATCGGCTTGAGGTACGGCGTGGCGTTGAAGTAGTAGCTGGTGTAGCCGCCCTGGTGACTGCCCAACTCGGTCCCGTTCAGCCAGACGTGCGAACTGTAGAACGTGGCGCCAAAATGGACCTCAACGCGCTCGTCGCGGGTGAGTGCAGGATAAGCGAACGTCTTGAAGTACCACGCATGGCCGACATAATAATAATATTTCCGCATGAGGCTCCAGGTTCCCGGAACCCGAACCATCGTTGTGCCGACAGGCTTTGCTTTGGTCCAGCCTTCCGATGCCCCCTGATTCGAAGGGTCTGTCTTGAATTGCCAGTAGCCGTCGAGATTGACCCGCGTGGACGCAGAGGCCGTGCAGGACGCCAGCAAAAGCAGGCTGGCAAAAAGACTTGTCCAGTAGAACCTTCGCCCGCTTATCCTCGATTCAACATACATGGTTTGCCTCCCCATCGCCGCGCCGGGGCCTCACCCTGGGTCGGGGCCACCCGGCTCGAGGTTATTGCTTGCCCTGAATCGGTCCAATACCGAAAAATTGGAAAACTGGAAGTGCTCTTCATGGCGCCAGCAAAGATCCAGCGTGGGGCCGTCCAAAAAGAGAGCCGCCCGCGAGACAAGGATCTCCTTTCCAGCGATTGATCAAGCAAGCCGGATTTCTTTCCCCCGACCCCTGGCGTGAGCTATCGTCGCGTGTACTCGTCAAACACCGTGATCACCGGCAGCGCGTTTCCAGAATCGTCAAAGAATCCGCGGGCTCTGAGTGGCGATTGGGCAGGCACGGCGGGCTCCCACCAGAAAAGGCCTTTGCCCAAGTTGTCCGGGGTATCCAGAACCGTGCGAAAGACAGCCTGGAGAAATTGCTTCTGCCCATCGGGCGTTATGGGAAACGGCGGCGGCGGCATCTGGAACTTCGGATGGAGTTTCTTGAACTTGGCCGGCACGTGGAAAGTCGGCTTTTCCCACGTGTACGCGACCTCGGCGAGAACAATGGGTTTGTGGAAGGTGGTGGCCGTCATGTAAAGGTTATACCGCAGGTCGTCCAGGCTTCCCTGCCACCACGGGTAATAGGACTGGCCAATCACATCGTAGTGGACATGGTATTTCGCCAGATGGTCAAAAAAATAATGGGTGGTTTTCCAGTCGCCACCGCGGTCAATGTGAATCATAATCAGCGGCCGCGGCTGGTTGCCGTGGCCCGCGTCCACCCCGTTGATGCCGGCCTTCAGCAAATCCGTAAACTGTTTCCAGTGGTCCGGAAGTTTGCCGTCCGGCCACAACATGCCGTTGGTAATCTCGTTGCCAATCTGCACCATGTTGGGCAGAACTCCCGCTTTGCGGAAGGCCTCGATGGTGTTGCGCGTGTAGGTATAGACCTGCCGCACCAGTTGCTCATGCGTCATGCCGAGCCAGGCCTTGGGCGTGAATTGCTTGCCGGGGTCCGCCCAGGTGTCCGAATAGTGGAGATCAAGAAGAAATTTGAACCCCAGCTTTTTGGCAGCCTGCGCTGACGCAATGGTGTAAGGCAAATTGTTCGGCAGGTTTGTGGGATGCACAAACAGCCTTAAGCGGACCCAGTTGTAGCCATGGTCCTTGAGGATCTGCAGGACGGGCATTGCCTTGCCTTTGTTTCTAAACACGGTCCCCTCGGCTTCGGCTTGCCTTGCGAAAGAAACATCCGCGCCGATGATATATTGAGCCCGCGCCGCCGGGGGGAGCATAAGGCTCAGAATCAGGCCCGAGGCTGTAATCACAACCCCACGAAGGCGGTTCCTTCCGCGGGTTACGCCCGGGCGCATCGAGACTTGTCGGCGATTTCGGTTCATGCTGTGCCTGCCATCCTTCCCTCGGTTGTTGGGTGCCCATCGAAGCGGAGGAAACTCATCTCTCGGGCTGCCCGCGAGCGACATCCATCAAGAAAAAAGCTCCGCATCTCCTCTCACCCCGGACGCGGCGGCCGCTACGCATGGTGGAGCAGCTAATGAGCCGTGCCCGAAAGTTCCTCGTCCAAGGTGAGCGAACTCTTGTTCATTTCGCGGAAGAGTTGCCGCACCTGCGCCTTGGCTTCCCGTATTTCATGAAACAGTTTCAGTTCGTGACGCGACTTCTCCGGCATATTTAAATCTCGGTACGCCATTCCGAGCTGATAACGTGCTTCCTCGTTGAGAGGCGCCGATTGGACCGCCTCGCGCAGGTGTGGAATCGCCTCTTGTGGCTTTCCCTCGCTCATCAAGACTTTCCCAAGCCCCAACTGCGCTTGCCCGCTCGCATGGTCCATTGCAGCGGCGCGCTCGAAGTGGACATACGCGCTCTTGAGGTTGGCCCGTTGCAGAGCAATTTGACCGAGCAGACATTCGATGTCCGGGCTGTCTCCATCCATCTGAATGGCCATTGCAAATTGCTTTTCCGCCGCGACTTGCGCAAGAGGGTCCTTGGGGGACGACTCTAGGAGCGCTTCTCCTAGCTCGAAATGAACGCCGGGCAAACGGGGGTCAGCCTGCAGCGCCTTTTTGTAGTACTTGATAGCGTCCTGGAGATCTCCGTTGTTCACCAAGCGCTCGGCGATCACTTCCTGCATAAGCGCGGAGCGGGGCGCGAGGAGCGCCAGCTTATTGAGGGTGTCGTCAGCCAAGTCGTAATACACTCGCTGCGCAAGGTACAAGACCTCGATGTTGTCGGGCGCGAGTTCCATCAGCGACTGCATCACCGCGGCCGCGCGCTCGAGGCTGCCCCGGCGGTAGTAAATCGCCGCCAGTTCAAGACCCACCTGAACTCGCACCGGCTTGTCTTTCACTTTGGGGAAGGCTTTCGCCAGCAACTCTACTCCCGAGTTTTCTCCCATTCTTGTCTCGCACATCCCCAGTAATGCCTCGGCTTTGGCGAGGGAAGGATTTAAGGACAGAGCTTTGCGCAAGTAGGTTGAGGCCTGCCGAAAGTTGCCCTGAAAGAACGTAATAATGCCCAAGTCCGTGTAAGCCTCGGTGTTTTGGGGGTCCAGAGCAAGGGCCTTGTGGAACTCCTTCGCGGCCGTTACAGGGTCTTTGGCCCTCAATGCCGCCTCGCCGCGCGCAAGATATCTTTGAACGTCGGCCGTGCTTGACGATGAGGATTGAGCGTTCAAGCTCGTGAGAAACAACGCCATGAGCAAGAGAAGCAGCGTCGTCCGCCCGCAAGCCCTGCCGAAATCGCCGGCCACTTGCCGGGAAGTTTTGCTAGACCAACCCCTCCATCGGAAAAACTGCCGGACGCCCACGACTTGCGTCACTCCCTGAAATCGTTCCCTGCGGACATTGGCTGAGGCCTCCATACGAACTCCGGCTCCCAGGATTGTAGAGGCTTGCCTCATACCAGGCAACACAGCTTGAACCCGAAAGGAGTCCGCACCAGGACGCTTCTGAGTCGCGGCCTGCCCCGGAGCCGCATGCGCGATCCCGTCACCTTGCGCCTATCCCAGAGAACACGCGGCTAAAAGGTGAGGTGAGCGCCGAGTTGTATGATTCGCATGTTGCCGTTGAAACCTGCCGGGCCGGTAATGGTGCCGGCCGTAGGATCAGCGAAGGCACCGGTCGGGCTCCGCCCCACGTTGGCATCCGGGTTACCGAAGTTGACATGATTGAGCGCATTGTACATGTCCGCCCGGATTTGTAGCCGGGTCTGCTCAAAGTGAAGCGGAAACGATTTCGCAATGCTGAGATCCATGTCTGCAAATCCAGGTCCAATGAGGGTATTGCGACCGTTATTGCCAAAGGTCCCGGGCGCCGGGTTGGCATAAGCTGCAGGGTTGAACCATTCACCGTTGGTAGGATGCGCGACTTTGGGGTTGCCCACCAGCTCTGGATAGAGCGTGCCGCCTCCCTGGAGTCCGGGATCAATGCTACCGGCAACCGAGCCCTGGATAACCGGAGTGAACGGAACGCCGCCGTGCCACTGGATAATGCTGGAGACTCGCCAGCCGCCAGCAATCTGATTGGCCACCCCGTGAAGTGGAAACTCGCGCCGCGTGCCGAAGGGCAGGTCATAAACCACCTCGCCAACCACGGTGTTCGCCGTGATGAAGTCTGACAAGCCGTAATTGGCGGCAGGGTCGTAGGCGTTTTGGTAGATATCAACACCCGATCCGTGGCCGTTGCCGGTTCCGGTATCCATCGCCTTCGACCAGGCGTAGTTGACCGTGAACTCCACACCATGCGACATCCTCTTCTGCACGCTGAGTTGCAGGGCGTTGTAATTGGACCAACCGGTGTAGAGGGCGGCGTTGATGGAATCGAACACGGGGTTCGGGTTCCCGCAATGGTAGCCCGTGCAGCCGAGTTTGCTTTGGGGAGGTTGGTTGATGTCGGTTTGGAAGTTTAGATTGTTGCCGTGCGTGTAAACGTAACTCGTATCCAGCATGATGCCGCCAACGAACTCGTGCTCGACACTGAAAAGGAATTGTTGCACGAAGTCCGTTGGCATATTCCGCGGGTAGTATTGCACGGAGCTGAAGTTGGAAATTTCCGGCGTCAGCGTTTGAAGCGTCGGAAAGACCACCGTGCCTGGAGGCGGTCCCGACGCGAGTTTCCACGGGTAAGTCCCAAAAACATACCCTCCGTTGCCGACGTTGTGAGGATTAAAACCCAGGCCCAACGCGCCGTCGGTATAATTTTCGGCATCCCGCGGAGCGTCGAAAATTCCGTAACTCGACCGGATGGACCAGTCTGGGCGGGGCGACCAGGCAATCCCCACGCGCGGCGCAACTTCCTTATAGTCGCCGTTCTGGATGGTTGACATGTTCTTGACCCCAAATGCCGGGTCGCTCTGTCCGCCGAATAGAATCGCGCCGTGGTATTGGCCGCCATCGGCCGAATTCGGCAGGTAGGGATCATAGACGCCAAAGAGATTATTCTTCACGCCCCAGCCGGATTGCAATTGCCAGCGGAGGCCCAGGTTCAAGGTCACGTGCGGGGTCATGCGGTAGTCGTCGCTGGCGAAAAACGCGGAATTCCACATGTGAGCGCTGGTTTCATCAGATTCGTAAACGTACCATCCGTAAACATCTCCCGACAAAAAGTCAGCGTAGGGGATTCCGGTCACCCCTCCGTTAAATTCAAAATTGCCGGACGTAATATCGCCCCAATTCGTATAGTTCTGATAGTCTCGGTCGTACTCTCCGCCAAGTTTAATAGTGTGCTTTCCACGAATGAGCGTGAGAACATCGGAGTAATTGTAAACTTCTTCGCCCAGCACCGCGTCAATGTTGCCGTTTTCGCCGCATCCTGCGCCCAAAGCGAAGCAGCCGGCTCCCGCTCCAGAATCAATCGTAACTTTGGGAAACACGTTGGCGGGAGCGTTGGTTCCGTAGGTTGGCTCCAGGCCAATCGCGGTTGGGGCGTTCTTGCCGAGGGACCATGGGTGGTAAGCGTCGAGTTCGTGCATTCCCCCGAATCGAAATTCGTTCAGCGTCGTCGGGTTAATGGTGTAGATGTCCGAGATCTGGCCGGTCAGATTGTTGTTGTGCCCTGCGTTGATGGCCGAAGCAAGGTTAGGGTAGAGAGGATCCGCAGGGACGTAAGTCACGAAGTTCGGGTAATAGTTGAAGCTGACCGAGACTCTCTGCTTGGGCGAAAAATCGTAATCCACCTTGCCCGTGTACCATGTGGACGTGTTGGGGGCTGTCCCATTGAACACGTAATTGTTAATCCCCGGGCAGGTTTGGGGATTGGAGGCCGAAGGATTCAATGGGCCCGGGCATCCTTTAATCCATCCCGGAGCGCTTGAACTGGGGAAGTAGCTCTGAAGTTTCAACGCCACCGGATCGTAAGTTCCCAGCAAATGCCCGGCGGAGTTGAAATAAGTGGGATTTGTCGAACCGGGAACCCCGTAAAAATTCCCGGCTTCCATGGCGGCGGTAGGGTAACTGTAGAGTCCCGCGGTCGGCGTTGTCGAGGGATTGCGCTGATAGTTGAAGAAGAAAAAAGCTTTGTTTCTCTTGATCGGCCCTCCCAGGCTGGCGCCATAGTCGTTCCAGTGTTCCACCGACTTCGGCCCCGCCTGATTGTAGAAGCCCCGGGCGTTGAGCGCTGTATTCTGAATGAATTCATACGCGCTGCCATGCCATTGATTCGTTCCACTCTTGGTAATCACGTTGATGGACGTGAGACCATTGCCATATTGCGCAGCCGCGTTGCTCGAATTGACGCTGACCTCGGCGATGGAATCAATCGGCAGGATGTTGTTACTGTTGTTGAAATCCCTCGGGTCAGTAGAAGCGGAGCCGTCCGTCAGAAAATTGATATTGTATCCCTGGGTGCCGTTAATTCCTGATTGCTGGCCGGGCCCAGCCATGCCTGTCCCTCCGCCCGTGTTGACGCCGGGAATAAGCTGCATCATCTCCGCGCGCCAGTCGGTGCCCACGATCGGCGCAGCGTCAATGGCGCGGGTGCTAAGGTTCACCCGCTGCCCGGTGGTTTGGGTCTGGACGAGCGGCGCCGCGGCATTCACCTCGACTTTCTGGGTTGTGGAACCCAGTTGAAGGGTGGCATTAATTTCCAGAGTCTGGATCTGAAGGACAATGCCTTTGCGCACCAAATCCCGAAAGCCATTTTTCGAGAAGGTAATGGTGTAGTCGCCTGGCGATAGAAACGGAACATCGTACAGCCCGGCCCCGTTCGTCTTGGTGGGGGTAATGACACCGGTCTGAACATTCGTAATCTTGACCGTTACGCCGGGCACCACGGCGCCTGACGGATCACGAACAATCCCCCTAATCTCACCGCTATTGGCATTCTGCGCTGAGAGCCGAACACCCGTCAGCATGATGGCCAACACGGCCAGTGACAAACCGTTGATGAATCGTTGGATTTTCATCGCACTGCCTCCTTCGCGGGCACAGGCGGACGCCGCCTCGTCCCACGCTCCCAAGCCCAACTGCTCAATGAGTCTTCCCAGTCAATGCTGCTGAACGGACACTCGATGTCCTCATAGTAGCGGCTCGTGATTCGCGCTTCGAGCCGCCGCTTCTCGACAATCCAGGAAAATGGCCCGCCACTTGCCCAGCACCGAACAAGAAAGAGATTTGCCAAACGATAGCCCCTCTTCCGAACTCGTGCCGTTCCCGGTTTCTTTGAGCTTGCACCCCACCCCCACATCGGTCTTCGCAGAGAAGCCATTGCGGAATGCCGCATTCTCTGCGAGACCATCCCGCGATGCATCGTTCGACGGGTATTTTCGCCGCCTCCGCTCGAACCCCGCGATGCTCAACGACCATAACTACCGGTCTATAGGCTGGAATGCACCTATCCAAAGTTAGGCAGCAAGCCTGCCGAAGCCGCCGAGCCTTCGCTCTTGGAAGCGCGTGCGCGAACCTGCAATGGTCAGGGCCGCAACGAACGCAGCAAGTTGCGGCTACACCGAGGCCGCATCGTGCTGATCTTGCCATAGAGCGCGTCGCAACCATCGTGCTCCTGCATGCCGAGCCGCTTGCGCGCTGGTAAATCGGGGCATATTTTGGTAGGTTGGGAAGCCAAGGGTAGCCGCGACGGTGCGGCCTCCGTCGCGGGTTTTTAGATAGGGTGGCGGGAGAACCTGCGGCGCACGAAACACGAGCAGCCCGTGGCACACCAACAAGAAGAGCCTTCAACACGCAAAACAGTGTCTCGGCTACCGGCTGTTATGTCCTCTTCAATTGCCGTTCACCTTGGGAGCGATGAAAGCCCATACGAACATGCCAAGGCATCCTAAAGGATGGACGGGCCTGAAGGCTGCGGGTTTTCGTATCAATTTCAAAAGCCTCATGAGCGGCGCCCAGAGTTCGTCTATCGCACAATTTTTGACGGAGTGCGCAGGGTGAGCAGACTTCGGGCAGCCTGAAGGCGTTTGGGGCTAGGGGGCTAGCAGTCGTCTGCGACTTCCTCAGAATGAAGACCAGATTTTTGCTTCGGCCCGTTAGCCCTTTCCGGCTTGACCTGACAGCGTGGGCGCTTCAGCGGCGGCCCGGCAACCTCGTGGACCGTTATGACGGTGGAGTGTACCGCCGGGTGCTCGCTTTAGAACGCGGGGCGTTTGAAATCGAGGTCCGCGAGGTTGGCAGCACGGGGCAAAGCCTGGAAGTCAGTGTCACCGGCGAGGCCCTCTCGCAGGAAGAAAAGCGAAAAGTCAAAGCCTTGGTGGAAACCGCGCTCGGTATTCGGACGGACTTGAGTGGTTTTTACCGCCTGGCCGAGAAGGATTCCCGGCTTGAGATACTCGCGCGCCGCTTTCGGGGCCTGAAACCGCCACGGTTCTACTCAATCTTTGAGGGTCTCATCAACGGCATTGCCTGCCAGCAACTGAGCCTGTCGCTGGGCATTCAGCTTCTTGGCCGTTTGTCGCGAAGGTTTGGCCCTTCGGTGGACGAAGGCGGTTCGCTACGATATGGTTTCCCGCGCCCGCAGGATCTGGCCGGTGCCAACCCCGAAGATATCAAGCGGCTCGGATACAGCCTTCAAAAGGCCCGCGCCATAACGGAAATAAGTCGGCTGGTGGTGGAAGGCGGGCTTGATCTTGACGGGCTGGCTTGCCAAAGCGACGAGGATGCCCGTCGCCGGCTCATGGCGATTCGTGGCGTGGGGTGCTGGACCGCGGAGTACACTTTATTGCGCGGTATGGGGCGCTGGCACATCTTTCCGGTGGACGATCAGGGCGCGCGCAACGGTCTTGCGCGATGGCTTCATTTGCGGAAGCCACTCGAGGCGACTGGCGCGGCACGGATCCTCAGACGCTGGCAGCCTTACGGCGGGCTTATCTATTTCCACATGCTGATGAACGGGCTGGACGAAGCGGGATACTTGAAGCGATCGAGGAGCGAGCCAGCGTGAACGGCTTGCACCATTGGCTGTGCCGGTCGAGGCTCTGGCGAAGGACGGTCCAGGCGCACTTCTTGCCCTGGGTCTTCGAGGACGTCGAGCCGGGCGACGACCTTTTGGAGCTGGGCCCGGGGCCCGGGGTGACAACGGACTTGCTGCGGGGGAATGTCAAACGTCTGACGGCTGTTGAAATTGACCGCCTGGTGGCCCACGATCTTGCCGCCAGGCTGGCGGGCACCAATGTCACGGTCGTCGCGGGCGATGCCGCCCGATTGCCTTTCACCCACGGGTGCTTTTCGAGCGTCGTCTGTTTTACGATGCTGCATCACGTTTTGTCGAGCGAACTGCAAGACACGCTGTTTCGGGAGGTTCGCCGGGTGCTCAAGCCCGATGGAATCTTCACCGGCGTGGACATCGGACCCAGTTTCGGGATGTGGTTGGTCCACTGGGGCCAGCCCTTTGTGCCGGTTGCTCCCGCCTCCCTGGCCGTGCGGCTCCGGGCCGCGGGGTTCAAAGACGTAGCCGTCGAAACAGGCCGTTGGGTCTTTCGGTTTCGTGGCGCTGCGGCGTAGCTTCTTGATTTACTTTGCGGCGGTGCTCGCCGAGGTTGGCGGCGCGGGCCGGCGGCGCCGCGAGGCCAAAAAGGCCAGCAGGTCGGAAAGCTGCTGTGGGGTAATGTTGCCGTTGTAAGAGGGCATATTCGTCGCGCCGCTATAGATGCGGGTTTCCATTTGCGCCGGCGTCATTCGGTCGCCGGCATAGGTAAGGTCTGGGCCGCGTATGCCTCCGTAGCCTGAGATCATGTGGCAGAATTCGCAACCCTTGTCGTGGAAGACCTTCGCTCCCTCCGCGATGGGGCCGCTGGTTGTGCCCACCACGGAGGCGGGTAGCGGCGGAGCGTTCATGCGGGGCGACCACGGAGCCAGACGCCCCAGCGTCCCAAAGTACGCAATCATCCACACAATGAAAGCCACAATCCCGAATGCCCACTGGCGCTTGAACGGGCTGCGCTCTCCTTTAGGAGCAACCAGCGGAAGCAGAACGAGCACCACGACCAGCAGTAGCGGACCCAGAATGATGACGTAGGTTTCCGACCATCGCGGGATGACGGAAAGCAAGGCGTAATACCAAAGAAAGTACCACTCGGGCCGTGGCGAGGCCTGAATGATGCTGGGATCGGGCGGCCTGCCGAGCGCCGGCGGCCCGACCGTGATGGCCAGCACGACCATCGTGCCAATCACGAGCAATCCGAACACGGCGTCGCGCCAGGCGGCGTCCGGCCAGAACGGCACGCCTTCACGATGAAGCAGGTCGGAATACCAGGCACGATAGGTTTGGGGATCCACGGGCCTGCCGACCTGCGGGGGTTCAGAAATGCCGTTTCGGATGACGAGGTACAAGTGAAAGCCAAGAAAGAAGAAAATCAGCGCCGGGATAAAGAAAACATGAAGAGCAAAGAACCGGCTGAGGGTGGCTCCGCCGACCGTGTCCCCGGCGAGAATGAAGCGGGCAAGCCAGTGGCCGATGAAGGGTGTGCGGCCAGCCTGCTCCGCGGCGATGACGACCGACCAAACGCCCGTTTGATCCCATCGGAGAAGCTGGCCTGTAAAGGCCATTCCCAGCACCAAGAAAAGAAGCGCCACGCCGGTCAGCCAACCCATTTGACGCGGATACTTGTAAGAACCCCAGAGGTAAACGCGAATGGCGTGAAGGCCAATCAAAATAACCATGGCCGAGGCGCCAAAGGCATGGATGCCGCGAACGATGCTGCCGAAGCGCGTGCCACTAATGAAGGTTAAACTCTGATACGCTTGGCCGGCCGAGGGAACGTAGGCGCTCGCCAGTGCGATCCCCGTCACGATTTGGACGATGAACACAAACAGCGTGGCGCTTCCCAGAACATAGAACCAGGCCGACTTGCGGGCGTGCGGAACGGGGTGCTTGGCAAGAGGAATGAGCCAGCTTGAAACGCCGGTGACGTCGTCAAACCAACGCCAGATGGATTTGAGGAATCGCAAGCTGTTGTTTTCGCTCAAATCTTTTCCGTAGTGATGGGAACTGGGCTGGCCAGAATTTGAACTTCATCGTTTTGAACACGCACGGGATATCGGCGCAGCGGCCTCGGGGGCGGTCCGGAAGCGACATCGCCGTTGGCATAATAAACTCCGCCGTGACACGGGCACATAAACAAATTCGCCGTGGGCAGCCAGCGGACCGGACACCCCAAATGCGTGCAGTTCACCGAGAAGGCGATGAAATCGGACCTCGAAATTCGCCGAAGCCAGGCGGCGCTGCGCGCCGTGACACCGGCCCAGGGTAACGGCGAAGAATCCAGGAAGGCTACGTTGACCGTGCTTCCCACTTGAAAATCGTTCAGCTTCCCGACTGTTCGCCAGACCCGCGGCACTTTTCGGAGACCCAAAAGGAAACCCACGCAGGGAATGGCCACGATGGCGGCGACGATGCTTCCCAGCATCAATGTCAAGCGGGATAGGAACCGACGCCGCGTCTCGTCGCAGGCCGCGCACTCGGATGCTCGTTCAATGTCCGTCGTCATCTTGACGCCTCCTGCGTCTTGGCCGGCGCGACCCGCGCGCGTCGATTCCAAATGACCACCTGATAGGGCCGCCACAGGTATTGCACGGGAAACATGACCAAATGAACCAAACGCGAAAATGGGAACAGAAGAATAATTGCGAATCCCAGAACAAAGTGAAGCTTGACAAAGGCCGGGAGCGCGATCACCGTGCTCATGTCGGGATGAAGCTTTGCGAGCGACCAGAACCACGGGACGGCGGTCCTCAGATACCACAAGCTGCCCCAGCGGTCGAAAATCGCGATGCTGAGGCCCGTTGCAACCTGAACCAGCAAGAGGCCCAAGACAATCCCGTCCATATAAGAGGTCACGCGGCGAACCCGCGAAGCGGTTGGCAGACGACGGATAATCAGGACAACGATGCCAAGCAAAGCGTAAAAGGCCAAGGAGATGCCTGTGAGTTCAAGGACGAGCAGCCGGATCCTGTTTCCCAGAAGCCATGCCGCGGCTCCGGGGAAAAATGCGGCAAGCAAATGCGCCAACAGGATCAGCGTAATGCCGTAGTGCCAGGGCACGGAGCCCCAAAAGAGCTTGCGGTTTTCGAGAAGCTGGGAAGACAGGCTTGAATAGGTGTAGGGCCGGGCGCGCCGGCGATAGAGGCCCACACCGATCGCGAGAACCAAAGCGAGATAAGGAAAAGCGATAAACAAGAAAGCGTCCAACTTCGTCTCCCTTGCCTTTTAAGTGGCGGCGCCGCGGGCAGTTTCCAAGCTCGTAATCGCCTTCGGCGCTGCACCCTTGAGCGTGACTAAAAGCGCCTGAAAAACGGACACGTAAGTACACCCTGCGTTCGTCTGCTTCAGGGCCGAGAGAATTCGAGTAACGCCGGGAATGAGACAATCCTCGACCAGCGCCTGAATTTCAGCTTCGTCGCTCAGAGAATCCAGCAGGCGCAGCACCAGGCTCAAATGATCCGGCAACTCTACTCCAGTACGCACCTGCGCGCGATCCATGCGCTCTCGTAACAGAGCCATAAAAATGTTGCGGCGCACATCTTCGCCAAAAAGGTGGCAGCCCAGGTTCGGTGTCGAATCAGGGTGCATGTCGAAAGAAGAAGTGTAAATTTCCTGAAGCTGTTCGAGCGGCATGCCGCTTAATGCCAGTTCAAACTGACGAGCGAGATCAGCGGCTTCAGAATCGGTTTTGGCGACCTGGCGAGAAAGCTCGCGTGCCTGCGAGAATACACTCGGACTCGGGTAGTCCAGAACGTCCGCAAAAAGGCTGTAGATACCGTTCATCTCAATAAGACCTCAAGCCGCCTGAAACCAATCAGCGTTTCACGCCCTCACAGCCCGCGCGATGGTAGCTGCACGAAGCCCGCGCCTCTCTCTTCCTGAAATTCATGCGGATCCACACCCATCTCGATGGCCACCTCGCGGAGCATGGGAGGGATGACGAACATCTCTTCGAAGCTCGCGAGCGCCGTGAGGTGGTAAATGTCCTCAACCTCATTCGGAGTCAAGTGTGCGTCCTCCAGAGCTTGGATCGCCTTTTCCATCGGGATGTCGCCCACGGTCTCAGCGCGTTTGAACATGCGTCCCGCAAGCAGCTTTTTGTACACTGCGACGACCATCGCTTCGTCTCCTGCCGCAAAGAGGCTGGCCATGTATCGGATCGGCAGGCGAGCGCTCTCGAGCGAACTGAAGAAGTCCTTCTCCAATTCGTAGTGCCCCTGTTGGCTCAAAGTCGCAGTCACCGGCAATAAGGGCGGCACGTAGAAGAGCATGGGCAAGGTCCGCCACTCCGGATGGAGCGGCAGCGCCAGCTTCCATTGTTTTACATACCTATAAACGGGCGACTTCTGCGCCGCCTCGATGACCTTCTTGTCCAAACCGAGGGCCATCGCTTGGTAAATGACTTCGGTGTCAAACGGGTCCAGAATAATCTCGCGCTGCGCTTCCACGAGCTCACTGTCTGGTTTCGAGGCGGTCTCCTCGATTCGCTCCGCGTCATAAAGCAGAACGCCGAGGTAGCGAATCTTGCCTACGCAGGAATGCATGCAAGCTGGAGCCTGTCCGGTCTCAAGCCGCGGATAACGAGAATGCACTTTTCGGCTTTGCCCGCTTCCCAGTTGAAGTACACCTTCTTATACGGGCAACCCGAGACGCACATCCGCCAGCCCTGGCATTTTTCCTGACTGACCAACACGATGCCGTCCTCACCGCGCTTGTAAATCGCACCGCTCGGGCAGGCGGCGACGCAGCTCGGGTTAAGGCAGTGATTACAAATGCGCGGCAGATAGAAATAAACGAGTTGCTGAAGTTCGAAGAACCGCCGCCGCTCCTCTTCGTTCATCACCTTTTGCAGATTGGGGTCGTTCGCGGCGTAAATCGGCGAGCCGCTCATGTCGTCATCCCAGTTGGGTCCGGCTTCGATTTCCATTTCTTCGCCGGTAATCATGGAGATCGGACGGGCTACGGGCTGGTCATCGCTTGGCCTTGCATCAATCAATTCCTTGTAACGGTAGGTAAACGGCTCGTAGTAATCATCGAGAGTGGGCAAGCGCGGGTTGAAGCTGATATTCACAAGCTCCGTGGGACGGCTGCCCAGTTTGAGGCGGAGTTTTCCGTCTTCGAGCACCCAACCGCCGCAATATTGGTCCTGGTCTTCGTACAGGATCGGATATCCTGTGCCCGGCTTGGTTTCAACGTTGTTCCACCACATGTATTCCGTGCCGGGGCGGTCGGTCCAGAGGTTCTTGCACGCCAGGCTACACGTATGGCAGCCGATGCATTTGTCGAGGTGGAAAACCATCGAGACTTGGGCGCGGACATCCATTCCTATTTCTCCTCAATCCCACTCCGGCTTGCCCTCGAGCTTGTGGACAACCACGTAGGTGTCTCGGTCGGAGGCCGGCGGGCCGTAATCGTTAAAGCGATAGGAATGCTGGGCGTAGCCGCCCGCAATCAACACCGGTTTCAGGCGCATCCGAGTGACGCTGTTCGTTCCCCCGCCGCGGCGATGGTTGCGCGTGGGCGACTTGGGAAAAGCAATCGTGCGATCGGGCGCGTGGTAGAAAATGCACAGCCCCCGCGGAATGCGGGCACTGACAACCGCGCGGGTAACGATGACTCCGTTATCGTTATAGGCTTCAACCCAGTCGTTGTCCTCGACGCCGATTTCCCGGGCATCTTTGTCATTCAGCCAAAAAGGCTCGACGCCGCGCGAAAGCGTAAGCATGCGAAGGTCATCGGAATAAGTTGAATGGATGTGCCATTTGCCGTGTGGCGTGATGCAGCCGAGAACCAGAGAGCGCGGCCCGGCGGGGCTTTTTGCCAGGTTCAGGGTGTTTTCCAGGCTGATCCGCGGCTTGAAGGTTGGGAAGGATTCTCCAAAGGCAAGGTAGGCCTCGTGGTCCAGGTAAAAATGCTGGCGCCCGCTGAGCGTTCGCCAGGGGATGAGGCGCTCCACATTCATCGCATATCCGGTGTAGGCCCTTCCGTTGTTCACAATTCCCGACCAACAAGGGCTCGTCAGAATGCGCCGTGGTTGACGGATCAGATCGTCGAAGCTGTAACGGATTTGACGCTCACCCGCCGCGAGGTCAGCGAGCGACAGCCCTGTCTGGAGTTCTCTCTGTTGGAAGCCGCGATAGGCCATCTCGCCGTTCGTTTCGGGCGCGAAGAAGAGCACGGCGTTAGCGGCGTTGCGTACGTCCGACAACGAGGGATACCGCTTTCCACTCCACTCATAGGCCGGAACCATGTTCGCAAATTCGTCGTAAAGTTCACCCACGGGAATTTCGACACCGTGGTCCTCGATGCCGTACTCTTTGATTCCCGGACCGAGCGAGTTGAAGCGGTGGAACAGATTGGCGTAGTCACGCTCCACGACGTGGATGTGGGGCAAGGTACGGCCCGGCACGGGCTTGCATTCGCCTTTCGACCAATCCCTCACTGTTGGCTGGGCAATTTCATCCGGAGTGTCGTGAAGCAGAGGCGTGGTGACAATTTCCTTGAATGGCGAGGGGAAATGCGTGCGGGCGAGTTCGCTAAGTTTTTCAGCAAGGCTTCGGAAAATGTCCCAGTCGCTTCTCGATTCCCAGCAGGGTGGCACCGCCGCGCCCAGCGGATGAATGTACGAGTGAAGATCGGTCGTGTTCAAGTCGTCTTTTTCGTACCAGCTCGCCGAGGGAAGAACGATGTCGGAGTAGAGCGCCGAAGTGTCCATTCGGAAGTTCAGGTCAACGACCAAATCCAGTTTTCCCTGGAGCGGGGCGTCGCGCCACTGAACTTCATGCAGAACGTCCTGCGCAACTTCATCGGCAATGGCGTTACTGTGGGTTCCGAGGTAGTGCCGGAGGAAATATTCATGGCCTTTGGCGCTTGAATGCAGCGCGTTCGCTCTCCAAATCAGCCAGACGCGCGGCCAGTTTTCCGGCGAGTCGGGGTCTTCGACTGCGAACCGAATCTTGCCGGCGCGTAACTGCTCCACGACCCATTCGCTCACTTCACGCGGAGTCTTTTTCCCTTCAGCCTCGGCTTCGCGAGCCAGCTCAATCGGATTGCGGTTAAATTGGGGATAGAACGGCAGCCAGCCCATGCGAACCGCGGCAGCTTCAAGGTCTAAAAAGTGTTCGTGAGCGAACGGGCCGTCCGGTGGGTGATAATCGGGGAACGCCCTTTCATAACGCCATTGGTCGCTGTGGACATAATGGAACGAAGGTCCGTTCATTAAACGCGGCGGACGGCTCCAGTCAAGCGCCATGGCCAGCGTGCTCCAGGAGGCGGCCGGCGTTATCTTTTCCTGGCCGGTGTAATGATTCAAGCCGCCACCGTTCACGCCCACGCACCCGCAGAGCATCAATGTGGTTATTCCGGCACGATAATTCAGATTCGCGTGATACCAGTGATTGACTCCCGACCCGACGATAATCGTGCACTTTCCCTTCGTCTTTTCCGCCGTGGTCGCAAACTCTCGCGCCAGTTGAACAACCGTCTCTCGCCCCACTCCGCTGAATTTTTCCTGCCATGCCGGCGTGTAGGCCATTTCCTCATCGTCGTAACTTGACGGATACTCGCCCGGCAAGCCTCGTGAGATTCCAAACTGCGCCATCAACAGGTCGAACACCGTGGCGACTGGGACGGCACCCTCACGTGTTTGGAGATTGCGAACCGGAACTCCCCGATGAAACGTGCGGTCGCCGGCGAAGTCCCTGAAGCTGACCTGCGCAATGTCCTCGTGCTGGCTGACCAGGCTCAGTTGCGGGTCGATTTCTGATCCCTCCAGAGCGTCTTTCAACTCCAGGTTCCATTTCCCTTTTTGCGACTGCCAGCGGAAGCCAATCGCTCCCTGCGGCATGCGCGGTTCCTTGCTTCGCTCGTCAAGAACCAGGAGCTTCCACTCGCCGTTCTCCGCATCCTTATACTTTTCGAGTTGATTCGCGCGCAAAAACCCGCCGACTGTGTAACCTTTCCCCGTTTTCTCAAGCCTCACGAGGAACGGAGCGTCCGAAAAACGCTTTAAGTAATCCATAAAGTATGGAACCTGGCGTTCCACATAAAATTCCTTCAGAATCACGTGATTCACCGCCATCCAGAGCGCGCCATCCATGCCGGCATTGACGGGAATCCACCAGTCGGCGTGCTTTGAGACCTGGCTGAAATCCGGTGAGAAAACTACAAGCTTGGCCCCGTGATGCCGGGCCTCAACGGCAAAATGCGCATCGGGCGTGCGCGTCATGTTCAGGTTGCTGCCTTCGGCCACGATGTATTTGCTGTTGAACCAGTCGGCGCTTTCGGCCACGTCGGTCTTCTCGCCCCAAACTTCAGGCGAAGCGGGCGGAAAATCAGCGTAAAGGTCATAGAAGCTCAGCAGCACCCCGCCAAAAAGCTGAAGAAATCGTGAGCCTGCCGCATAGCTCAACATGGACATGGCAGGAATCGGAGAAAAGCCAATCACGCGGTCAGGGCCGTATTTCTTTGCCGTGTAAATCATGGACGCGGCGATGATTTCCAGGCACTCGTCCCACGTGGCCCTGCGGAATCCACCTTTGCCCCTCGCGGCCTGGTATTTTCCTCGCTTCTCCTCGTTCTCAACGATCGAGGCCCAGGCTTCAACCGGGTCCGAGTGGATTGCACGCGCTTCGCGCCAGTAGTCCATCAGCACGCCGCGCAGGTACGGGTACTTGATGCGGAGGGGGCTGTAGATATACCAGGAATAGACAATGCCGCGCTGGCATCCTCGAGGCTCATAGAGTGGCAGGCCGGTTTCGAGCTTGGGATAATCGAGCGCCTGCATTTCCCAAGTAACGATTCCGTTTTTGACATAGACCATCCACGAGCACCCGCCCGTGCAGTTCACGCCGTGCGTGCTCCGAACAACCTTATCGTGCTGCCAGCGGTTCCGGTAAAACTCTTCCCACAGGCGCGTCTCGGGATTCAGGATGTCCTTAATCCAGCTCACGCTTGAAGCCCTCCCTGAGCGCGGGCTTTCTCAAGCAGCCTATGTCTAACTGACCGCAAGCGGCCACGCCAAACCCATCGGGTGATGACCAGCAGAATGCAAAATCCGCCGAATCCTGCAAGGGCCACGATCGGCGTCAAGGAGCGGGAGGATGGCTCGGTCGAAGCCTGTTGGAAAAAGGCCAGCAAGTCCGCCCGCTCCTGCGGTGTCAGCGGATGGGGATCGTAAATGGCGGTCATTGCCGGAAAGAAGAGCGTCTTGAGCGCCACGGGTGCACCTTCAGGGCCTAGCTTGTTATAGATGTGCGTGAGATTGGGCCCGAGCGTGCCGCCGTTCGGAAACCGAAGCCCGGCGATGCTGTGGCAAGCTGCGCATGGCGGTCCGCCATTCTGGAAGCGAACCCGGCCCGCGAAAAGCTCTCTGCCGCGCGCGGCCGAGCCGGCGGGGAGCACTTCCTGGATTTGAGCTTGCGGTTGGCTGCTGAGCGGTGCAGAGGGAGTCTGAGCCTCCAGCCGAGGCAACAACATACCGACCACCATCAGCATCTCCATCGCGGCCGCCACCCACGTGAAGATCCTGGCCCTGACACGAACCTGGGTTCGATGGCTATATATCGCTCCGCGATGTATTATCATCCTAAATGCCCCCGCTCCGTGGGCACCACGGTCAGTCAGCCCTGCGCGTTTACTTTTTAGGCATTTGATTCTATGTCCCGACCGTGCCCCATGCAACAGAGATTTTTCAAATTCGGCCTCGCGAGGCGGCCGCTTCCGCAATGTTGTTCTTTTGCGCTACGCGCCGGCAGGCGCCCGCCAGCGACCCCGTGAGACCAGCGAAGGTCAGCAGCCAAGCGGCCAAGGCCAGGTAGATGAAATACCTGGGAATCAGAAAAAGCAACGGCAGACGGATCGCCTGAGCCAGGCGGTACGTGCATGCCGTGTACATGCCCAGCGGGAAGACGCCGCCCCAAAAAAGCGGGTCGTACACCAGCTTGAACTTCTTATAGACATGTCGCCAGTAACCCAAGATGAACAGCATGGGAATCCACCAAGTGGCAGTAGCCCAAAAGAGCACCGTGAAGCCTTTGATAAACGGCAGGAAGCTTTCCAAAAACGGCGCTTGATTTGCGTTGAGGATCAGCAAGGCTCCCGCCAGCGTCGAAATGGCCATGGCCCCCATGTTGATCCAATAAGGGGGCATCAAATCGGAGGGAGAAAACTTGAAAAACGTGTAGCGGTAAAAGATGAGCGAGATGAGCCAAATATAGAGCATCCCTCCAAAGAGCCAGAAGGCGAGGGCCAGAAATAAAATCGAGTCGTGGTGCGCCCCAAAAGCCGGCAACAGCAGAGTCGCCAGCGCTGAAACCGCCTGCGTTGCGACCACCGTGACTAGCCAGCCGCCATTGATCCCTTCATCGAGAGTTGGCTTCTGTTCTTTTACCGTATAGGCGGTGAAGACGCTGTAGGTGAAGAGGGCCCACAGGACCAGAGATCCAAACCAGAGAATCTCCGCCAGTTGATAACGGTTAAAAATTACGATGAACTGACTTCCAACAATGCCGGTGGCCGCGACGAGCGTGAAGTATCCAACGCCTCGATTGTGGTCAATCAAATCCGAAAACATCTCGCGCGGAAAACAAACCAGCCGGACAATCGTCAGGCCCCAAAGGATAATGTAAGCTGCCAAGTTAATCCATGCGAGGATTACACCAAAGGGTTCCATGCGGAGGAGGTGCAAGGCAATGGCTAGGATTCCAGTGGCCATCACCATCGCAAAATAGGCTGGATTGAGTGATTGGATGCCGTCGCGAAGGTGTCTCCAGGCCATCGTCGTAGGAAACCGTTTTCCACTGCCGTTGGCTTCCGATGCCGGGGCGGATAATCGGAATCTTAGCGCTTCTCGGCCCAAGGCTCCTCTGGAAAATCCCACCGGAAAGCAATTCGACGATAGACGCTGACGCGCGCCCCCGGCTACGCGGCCTGCCGTTCGCGGTAGTACTTGGAGAGCTTGGTCCCCTGCTTGCGCACAGCCAGCATCTTTTGGAGCAAGTCTCCCTGCGCCTTGGCCGGTCGAGGCTCAATCCATTCCGAATACTGCCATCGCAGGCATGCTTTGCGCAGTGGTTCAGGCAAGACCGTCCTCTCACGGATTTTGTGCATTCAGTGCTTCCATCATGCTGCGAAGCCGTTCGTGCTTCCCCTCGCCAATCTTTTCGTCCTCCAACAGCTTGAACGCGCCTGCAATAGCAGCCTGTTCCTCCTGGCTGAGGACGCGATCGGCCATCTTGAACAGCATTTCTTCTTCCTTATAAAAATGGTCGTGCATGAGGTCCGAGTAATTCCACGCCGCCTGCATCCAGCGTTTCGCCGCGTCAGGCGTAAGGCCGTTGCCGGCTGCCGTGCTCATTTCCTCAATCAGGCCCCGCGCCCGGTCGTGCTCCATGAGCATCACGCCGAGCGGCCCGCCGTCCGCTGGAATGCCCTTCTTCTCAAGCAGCGGAAACAGGATCTCTTCCTCCTTGCTGTGATGGCATTGCTCAACGAAGAGGCAGATAAACTCCATCAGCTTGTCCACCTCTTCTTGCGACACCTCCTCGTCGCGGTTCATTTTGGCCGCAATGCGTTCGGCAACCTCAAGTGCGCCTTTAATGGTTTGGTGTTCCTGTCTCAATCGGTCCGTTGCGGATGGCATTGCTGTTTCCCTCCTGCTTTCTGAAGGCATCTTGGGCGCGCGCGGTTCATGCCGATATGACTAAAGTCACAGGGGCGTGACAAAAGTCATTGTGGCCGCTTGGCAGGCCATCCTAATCTGCTGACGTCGCGGGAAATCGTCGGCGTGAGCAGGACCACTGATGGCTGGTCAAGAAAAGCCCAACCCAAGAGGCGCGCGAATGCGAGCGATCCTCAACTCGATAGGGAGCGAGCATGACCAAGAAAATTGAACCATCCACCAGCGTCGCGGAGATTGTGCGACTGTGCCCGTCAGCGAGAAATATCTTTGATCGCCACGGGCTGCATGGCTGCGGCGGCGAACACGGTCCGGCCGAGTCGCTGGAGTTTTTCGCTCGCGTCCATGAGGTAAATCTCGATGCACTGCTTGAAGACTTGAATGCCGCGCTCAACCAATCTTCCCAACAACCTTACATCTATCACGAGACGCTCGCGGATTACATCTACCGCCGCTTCTTCAAGGCCGGCATCGCCATCGTGCTCAGCCTGGGCGGGATGTGGGGCGTCATTTCCCTTCTGCAGATTTCGCTCGGCAAGGAATTACTCCAACCGGCGCTCATGCCGGCCATTCACGCTCACGCCCACGCCATGATTTTCGGCTGGGTCGGATTGTTCGTGATGGGCTTTGCCTACCAGTCTTTCCCGGGATTCAAGAACACGACGCTGTGGCAGCCCGGATGGGCGAATTTCACGCTGTATCTGATGCTGAGCGGCATCCTGCTGCGCGCCATCGCCGATATCCTTCAGCACGGGGGTTGGGCGCTGAGCTTGGGCGGCATATCCGTCGCCTCGGAAGTGGCGGCTGTCGTTTTGTTCATGACGATTATCCTCAAAACGGCGCGGCAATCCATTGCTCCGCATAATCCTTACGAAACCTTCATCATCGCGGCCCTTGCCTGGTTTTTGATTCAGGCGATCTTCGACGGCTTCTTCTTCTTTGCCGAAGCGACGGCGGCGAATCTTCAGCAGACCATCTTTCGCACGGCACTGCTGGATGCGCCGTTGCGCGACGTCCAGTTGTTCGGCTTTGCCGCTCTGATTACTGCAGGTGTCAGCCAGCGGTTTGTGCCGGTTGTCTATGGCTTAGGTAAGCCCCGACACGACCGCCAAAAGTTGATTTTTTGGCTGATGAACGGCAGCCTCGTGCTGGACGTTGCAAGCTACTTGGCCTTGTTCCTCACGGGCAATGCCACATGGGGCATTGCGCTTGAGGTCGCTTATATTCTGATGGCGCTATGGGCGGTGTTGCTGGTGATTCAATTACGGATCTTCACGCCCACCACGCAGCCGGACCGAAGCTGGAAATTCATTCGTGCTGCTTATGTGTGGCTGCTGATCGCCATGCTCATGCTGCCGTTTCTCATACCTTACGGACTCTGGACTGGCCAAGGCTTCTCACATGCTTTCTGGGGAGCACATCTGCACGCTTTCGCGGTGGGCTTCATCAGCATGATGATTATCGGCGTCTCGTCCCGCGTCGTTCCCATTCTGGCGGGAGTGGATTCAAAGCGGCTGAGTTCGCTCTGGGGTCCGTTCCTTCTGCTGAACGTCGGCTGTGCAGCCCGCGTGCTGCTTCAAATTCTGACGGACTGGCGCCCCGGCCTGGCATATTCTCTGATTGGTGTTTCGGGGGTGTTGGAACTCGCCGCTCTCGCCTGGTGGGGCATCGGATTGTGGCGTGTCATGGATCTGTCGAAGACGCATCGGGCGGGCGTGCTCAGAGCGCCAGCACCCCTGGCCGCTCGCTAGTCCGCCCAGCCTCGAGTGGGAAAGCGCGACTCACAAGCCGGCCCAAGCGGCAGCGCATTGCGGTTCTTGAGGTCGCTCAGGCGTCGCCGAATATCCTGAAACACAGTTTCATCCTGATGGGGTAAAGGTCCAACTCCAGCCGGAAGATGCGCCCGGCAGCCGTTTTCCGGGGGTGATTTGCGGGTAATGCGGCAAGGGCATCGGCTTTCGGCGCTCTCCCAGGAGCTTTGCACGGTGAGAAGTGCCAACATGACGACGGAACTTCCGGAAGCCTGGAAAAACGCCTACGCGCGGGATCGTGTTATTGAAGCCGATTATGCCGATCCGGCCCCTGAGCGTCAGGCGGCGCGAGCGCTGGCAGCGTTCATTGCGAGCGGGCTGGTGTTCCTTGTATTTCCCGGCACGGTCCTCGGCGTTTGGAATCTGGTAGAGATCGCATCCCACCGCTCAGCCACGGGCGCCAGCACGGCGTGGATTCAGGCTCACGGTCAAGCGCAGCTCTTAGGATGGGTGGGCAGTTTTATTCTGGGCATTTCACTCTACGCGCTGCCCAAATTTCGCGGCTGGACGCTGAAGAAATTCGGAGCCGTTTGGACAGTATGGGCGTTGTGGACGGTGGGCATCGCTTGGCGATGGTGGGTTGGCGTTTGGTCCGATGGTTGGAGACTCGGTCTGGTCGCGTCGGCTCTCGTGGAGTTGGCGGCCTACGTTCTGGCGCAGCGAATTCTGCTGTTCCCCCCGGTTAAAGAGAAAAAGAAGCGTCGGCACCGTGTTCCGAGCGATTTGGGTTCCTGGCTTGGCATGGTGGGATTTGCCGGGCTTGGCTTGGCGTTAGCGCTCAACCTGGCAATTGCCATTTACGTCAGCGGGACTCAAAGCCTGCCGGTCTATCCCGCGAAACTTGATCGCTTGCTTCTGATGGCCGAGCTGTGGGGGTTTGTAATTCCGCTGGCGTGGGGATACAGCACGCGCTTTGTGACGATTTTCCTGGGCCTCGAGCCGCCTGATCATCGTGCCGCACGCTGGCTTTGTCCGGCGCTCGCCTTGACGGTCCTGAGCGCCTTCACGTTTCGGTTTTGGATAACCGACCTCCTGGCGCTCGTGACGACATGGACGGCCGTGCCCGCTTTGCGGATATTTGAGCGTCCCGCGCGGCCGGCCAAGTTGCTCTATATTTATAAGGGCTATCCTTTATTCATCCGCATTGCGTACGTGTGGCTGGTGGTGGCGACGGCGCTCGGAGTCCTCGCGGACGCATATCCGCAAACGATAGGCTTGGGTGGCGCTTCGCGGCACGCGCTCACGGTGGGATTCATTGCCACGCTGATTTTCGCGCTGGCGCCGCGCATGTTGCCGGCCTTCCTCGGCGGGCGCGAACTCTACAGCACGCGCCTGATGGCTGCGAGCCTTTGGCTGCTGACGGGCGGATGCCTGATGCGCGTGGCCACGGAAGCTTTTGCCTATTCCTCGCCTCCGGGCGCAGCCGTCTGGTCCATCCTGCCGATTTCCGCCTTCATCGAATTGAGCGCCGTGCTGGTTTTCGCCGCCAACCTGGCCCTCACGCTCCGGCAAGCGCCGCCGGCCTGGCTTGAGCCAGATTCGCTTAGCGCTGAATTGCCGCTCTACTGGTTTGTGACGAGCTTTCCGCGCACGCGGGCTCTCTTGATTGACGCGGGATTGACCACATTGGCGCGGGTCAAAGATCCACCCCGTTCTTTGAGCCTGCGGGAGGCGGCCTCCGCCGAGAATCTGGAGGTTGAAAACGTGCTCCGCGTTCTCAACCAGTTCTTCAGCCGCCATCAGCCTCGCCTCCGAACCGAAAAGCCCGTCGCCGACGGCTGAGGCAAAGCTCTGCCGCAAGGGGTCGGAGAACCTGATAATATGATCTCGACGCTTCCGGTGCGGCGCATGGATGAGCCATCTTCAATTCCCGACAGCCTCGAATGGCTTCCCGACGCGGTTCTGATCCTCGGCGGTGAGGGCCAGATTCTTCTGGTGAACGCCGCCGCCGGGGACTCGGGGAGCCGCTCGCTGCGTCCCTGGCGAGCCGCCTGTCAAGGCTCTTCAAGCTCCCGAGGTCTCATCCGCTGCCAAGAGGATCCGCTGTCCCCACAGAGCCCGCAACGCCGTTCCCGGCCCTGAGCGCAGGTGCCGGTTGGGGGAAGGAACGTGTATAATGCGGCGCAATGACCGAGCATGGGCAAGACGTCGAGGACTTGGCTGCGGCGATTCGCCATCTGGCTGACACTGCCGAAAGCGAGATGGATCTGCAAGTCAAAGTTGAAAAGCTGCTCGATCCATTTCTCCCCAAAATTCCCGGCGCCACGCTCGACCGTTACGGCCACGCCACCCAACTCGGCGGCATTCAGGACGCCCTGCACGGCAACGTCATCATTGAATACGAGCGCCCCGGAAAACTGGCGAAACCGGCGGGCCTCGGCGAATGCTTGCGCCAGCTTCGGCAATACCTTGCGGAAGAGGCGCAGCGCCACGGCCATCAGTCCACCGCCGCCCTCAAAAGAATGGTGGGCATCGGTCTGGACGGACGTCAGATCGTTTTTGTCCGTTACCGGGGCAAGGACGCCGCCCCATTCATTCCACCCAAGAAGCTCTCCCCTCAAATGGCTTTCTTTCCTGAATCCAGGACCCACGATTTCTACGTTGACGGCCCTCATCCCGTCACCGGGGAGAGCGTCGGAACCTTTCTCGGTTATCTTCACTCGCTCGCTCGGCTGCCGCTCACGCCCGAGGCGCTCGCCGAAACGTTCGGTCCCAAGGCTGGCATCGCCCAGGCCGTCATCGGGACGCTTTACGAGAAGGTGCGCAAGGCCGGCAACCAGCGTGTCGAGACTTTCTTCGCCGAGTGGCACCGCATCTTCGGCATCGTTTACGGTCAGGACATTGGCAAGGCGGAAGCGGACGCCCGCGCCCTCGGCAAGCAATTCGGCGTGCCGACCGTTCCCAAGCTGAAGGAATTCCTCTTCTGCGTTCACACTTATTTCGCTCTGCTCATGAAGCTGCTGGCGGCGGAGGTGATGACCTTGCAACGCGGCGCCATGCTGCAGTCGTTTATAGCGCCGCTGGTCTCCGCCCCGCCCGAAGATTTTCGCAAGGCGCTGAAAGACCTCGAAGACGGCGGCCTGTTTGCGGGGCAAGGGATCAACAATTTCCTGGAAGGCGACTTCTTCTCGTGGTACTTGAGCGTATGGGATAAATCAATGGCGGAAGAATTGCGCGCCATGCTCCGCGCACTCGCCCGCTTCGATCCCCGCACGCCCTATCTCGCGCCCGAGCAGAGCCGCGACTTGCTGAAAAAGCTCTATCAATATCTTGTCCCCAAAAAGCTGCGGCACGATTTGGGGGAATTCTACACCCCCGATTGGCTGGCGGAACACCTGCTCAATCAACTTGAGTACACGGGCGACTTGGACAAGCGGCTGCTCGACCCCGCCTGCGGCTCCGGCACGTTTCTCGTTCTCGCCATCCGCCGAATGAAGGAATGGGCGCTGCAACACGACCCGCCGATTGACGCCGAAACCGTCGCCAAGAAGATTCTCCAAAATCTCTGCGCGTTCGATTTGAATCCCATCGCGGTAATCGCCGCCCGCACGAATTTTCTGCTGGCCATGGGCGAGCTCGTCCGCTACGTCCGCCCCATAGAAATCCCCGTCTATATGTGCGACTCGGTGCTGACGCCTTCTGAATACGCGGAACTTTTCGGCAAGGGCTATCGAATTCCAACGGCCGCGGGCGAGTTTGAGATTCCGGGTGAAATCGTCACCTCCGGCCAGATGGAAAAGCTCGCCGCTTTGCTCGAACAATGCGCGCGCGGGGATTATTCGGTGCGGGAATTTCTGAACCGCGCCAAACGGGAACTCGCCGTCACCCACCATGCGACGTTCGAGGGACTGACGGCGCTTTTTGAGCACATCCACAAGCTCGAAAAGCAAAATCGCAACGGGATTTGGGCACGCTGGCTCAAAAACGCCTTCGCCCCGCTGTTCAAAGGCAAATTCGATTACATCGCCGGCAACCCGCCCTGGATTAACTGGGAATCGCTGGCGAGCGAATATCGAAGCGCCACGGCCAAGCTGTGGCACAAGTACGGACTGTTTTCACTCAAGGGACACGCGGCTCGCCTCGGGGGGGGCAAAAAAGATTTTGCCATGCTGTTTGCTTATGCGGCCATGGACAACTACTTGGATAAGGGCGGAAAGCTCTGCGCCCCCTCTTCGTGGCGGCCCACGATTAGTTTACAACTTCGATTAAGGCCAGCGTATGAGGTATCAACGGCAGGGTCAGTTGAAGATGCTCTGCCGCAGGTGGCACAATCTTCGGCGGCGGAAGTTGGCCGGCATCTTGCAAAATCCTCCGCTGTGCCCGCAGCAAGAGTATCGCCCGACCGGAACCGAACATCTGCTCCCCAAAGTAGGGTTCATGTTTCGTCCCGATGCCATCGGAGGAGCCAGTCTGCCGTGGGCCGTCGGGCATGGTACGGCGAGTTCGGGCCAGTGTCGCGCGGGCCTGGCTGCCACGCTTGTGGGAACGGCGCTCAAGTTGGTTCGGTTCGGCTTGATCGGCCTGCCCTCGGGCCACACACCGAAGCCGTGAGGAAAAGAGGCCGTTGAAGTCAGCTTGGCGCTTGACGCTGACCGGCTTCCATGACCGACCGATATCACTTCCCATCGGCTAAACGTGGAATTTGTTTACCTGGCCGCAGGTCCCGGTCAGAGGGCCACTGACTGCTAAGCTCTACGGGGCGTTGCCAGTCGGGGTTCGGAAAGGCCGCCGTGCCCCGTCACTTCCCATGCCTCCTGACGGAATATATCAGATACCAAAATGCGCTTGACTTCGTGCATCGGGCGTGGTAGGAATCGGAGAGCGCCGGGGCCCTCTAGGGTAGGAGGTAACGATGGAGCAACATGAAACCGACCGACTGGGCACCGCCAAGGTCCAACGCACGAAGCGAACCACCCCTGGCCATCCGATAGGTTTGCTTCTCTTTTGCCTGTCAGTTTTCACTTTGGTTTTGCCGCTCACCGCGCGAGCGCAAAATCTGAACGCTTCCATCAGCGGCTTTGTGCTGGACCCGAGCGGGGCGGCCGTACCAAACGCCAAGCTCGCTTTTACCAACACGGCAACTCACGTCGCGTTGACGTCCACCACCAACTCCGCAGGGCATTATCTGGTGGCCGGGCCCGATGTAGGAACCTACAACGTGGTAGTGCAGGCCCCTGGCTTCAAACAGTGGCGGCTAACCGGTCTGCCGGTCACGGTCGGAGAGAACGTGACCCTCAACGTGAAATTGCAGATAGGAGCGGTCACGCAGAGTGTCACGGTGGCGGCCAACGCCGCCCGCGTCAACACCTCCAACGCCGAAATCGGCGACGTCATCGGGCACACGCAGATTGCCAGCATTGCTGTCAACGGTCGGGATTACATTACGCTGGCGGCGCTTGTGCCCGGGGCCCGCAGCCGTCTTCCGGACTCTCCCTATACCGGCGGAGGCGGCACGGGCGGCGGTTCCAACATCGTGTTTAACGGCGTTCGCCTCGGCGCTAACAACTGGATGATTGACGGGGCGGAGAATCTAGACACTGGGTCCAATGCCGCTCCTGAGGCTTATCCCGCCATGGCCGCCATCCAGGAATTCCGCGTGATGACCAGCAATTACAGCGCGGCATATCCGATGGCGGCGGGCGGCATTGTCAACGTCGCCATTAAACACGGGACAGACCAATTCCATGGCTCCGCCTATGAATTCCTGCGCAACGATGACTTCGACGCGCGCAATTTCTTCTCTCCTACCGTGGCCCCGCTCAAGCAGAACGACTTTGGATTCACCGTGGGCGGCCCCATCCGGCGGAATAAAACGTTTTTCTTTTACAGCCAGGAATGGCGCCGCTTCCGCGAGGGCCTAACGACCCGGTTGCATACGCCGAGTCCCCTCGAGCTTGAAGGCAATTTCAGCCAGTCGCCCATCGTGAATAACGCCAAATCGCTCAAGACTCCTCCTGGCGTGCCCGCGACTTGCATTAGCGGTTTGCAAATCAACCCGGCTTGTTTTAACCCCAACGCCGTGGCACTTCTGAAAGCCGGGGTGTTTCCTTCCGCCGATATTTCGGGGAATTCCTTCATTAACTACGTGGCTTCCCCGGTCGAGCCCATTAACTATGCCCAGGAGCTGGTTCGGATTGACCATCGGTTCAGCGACAGCTTGCAGTTCTTCGGACATTACATCCATGAGCAGTTTTACCGCCAGCTTCCCGCCGCCGAATTCGGCTCGGACACTTTTCCCACGGTCCACTCGGATCGGCACATGCCGGATTATAACATCGTCCTGAACCTCACCAAGACTTTCAGCCCCACGCTCGTCAACCAACTAAACTTCAACGTCAGCTACGACGCCATCCAAATCCTTCCCGCCGGCGTTTATCAACGCCCTGCGGGCTTCAACGTCCCGCAACTATTTCCGGTCAACCCCGACAACCGTATTCCTTCCTTGTTCCTGGCCCAAGGCTACGGCACCTACGATGTGACCGACCTGCCTTGGCACAACTTTGAACGCAACTGGGCTTGGGAAGACGATGTCTCCAAGGTTTTCGGCCACCATACCTTCCAGTTTGGCGGGCTTTACATCTTTTCCCAAAAAGACCAAATCACGGGAGGAAGGTCACAGGGTGACTTCAGTTTTAACGGTGCTTTTACTGGCAACAGTCTGGCCGATTTCCTGCTCGGCTATCCCAACAGTTACACCGAATTGAGCACCCAGACCGTGCCCAAGTTCCGTTATAGCCAGGTGGAAGCCTATGCGCAGGACGATTGGAGGATAAAACCGACCTTAACCTTGAACTTGGGCGTGCGATGGGTCTTTATCCCGCACACCTATACAAAGGGCAATGTGCTCTCCAACTTCCTTCCGGGAGAATGGAACGCCGCCCAAGCACCGACGCTGAACAGCAAAGGCAACATCTCCTGTACGCCTGACACCACGGCGTGTAACCTGATGGATGGCCTGTTTGTGGCTGGCACCAACGGCGTGCCGCGCGGCCTCGCCCAGACGGTGTACGACGATTTTGGTCCACGGTTGGGGTTTGCTTGGGATCCGACGGGACACGGAACGACGGCCATTCGCGGCGGATTTGGCATGGGCTACTATCGCGTGCAGGGAAACGACACGTACAACGTCGCCAATAATCCCCCGTTCGCCACCAACGTCACGCTCGACTACGGGCTTTCCAACACCACGCCGCCGATGGACAATCCGGCGGAAGGCACGGCCGCTCCGCTTGCACCGTCTTCATTGGTGGTCATCAACCCCTACTACCCGCCCCCCATGATTGAGCAGTACAGCCTCAGTGTGCAGCATCAGCTCTCCCCCTCCACCACACTCAGCGTCGCTTACGTGGGAACTCACGGCGAGCACCTGCCGGTGAGCATTAACCTCAACCAGCCGCGACCTTACGCCGGCTTCAACTTCAATCCCGTCCTCAACAAGATACCGGCGCCTCCCGTGAACCTCTATCGCCCGTATGTCGGCTGGGGAACAATTACGCAACAGGAGATGGCAGCGGTCAGCGACTACAATTCCCTCCAAGTGGATTTCGAGCGGCACATGAGCAGGGGGCTGCAAGTTGGAATCGCCTATACATATTCGAAAGCGATGGATGACGCCTCGGCCTTTGGGCAACAACCTCAAAACGCCTACGATCTGCGCGCCGACTGGGGGCCTTCCGACTTCAACTCCACGCACATCCTCCAGATGAACTATGACTGGCGACTGCCGTTCTTTAGCGGCGCCCGCGGCGCCAAGGGCGTGGCGCTGGCAGGTTGGGAATTTGCCGGCATCACCACCCTGGAAACGGGCTTGCCCTTCAGCCTTGGCCTGACCGGCGCCGGACACGGCTTGGCGGGGCGCCCGAATGTCCTCGCGGTGGTCGGAACCCCCCACCAAGTCAATCAGTGGTTCACCACCTCGAGCGTTGCCGCCCCGCAGGCCGGCTTTTTTGGCAACGCCGCCAGGAACTCCGTCACGGGTCCCGGAATGACCGTCTTTAATTGGTCGTTGTACAAACATTTCCAGCTCAGCGAACGAATTCGATCCGAGCTCCGCTTCGAGTTTTACAACGTTTTCAACCATACCAACTTCGCAGGCGTTAGCTCGGCGCTCGGGTCAGGAAGTTTTGGAGAGGTCACCAGCGCCCATGACCCGCGCATCATCCAACTCGGGCTCATGCTGCATTTCTGAGCTTCTCCCTATCATCCAAGCTGAGCGGCCCGGAGGAGCCACCGGCAAACCAAGGCAGCCCTTCCGCGGGAAGAGGTTGGGCGAACTCACGGGCAGAGGTTGCGTTGGACGCGCGCGCCCACTTGATCGCCGCGAGACCATGGTGGCGCGCTTGGGGGCAAGCCGAATCCAGCGGCCGCATGTTCCTGGAGCAATGCACCAGCCTCGCATTCAGGCCACCGACGCTTTTGACGAATTCGGAGAACCGTAACCCAAAGCCATCAGGAGGAATCCAACATGACACGACGGGAATTTGCTTCGTTGCTTGGTGGCGTGAGCGCCTTCCTGACCGGACGACGGTCTGCCGGCGCTCAGACGCCGGCGCCAGAAATTTCCAAATCCCCGCGCTCGCCCAGCCCGAACCAAACCGCAGCAGCCGGCTATCGCAACCCCGACCTGCCCATCGAACAACGCGCGGCAGACCTGCTGCGCCGCATGACGCTTGAAGAAAAAATTGAGCAGTTACGTGGCGGCAGAACCTCGATCTACGGCATGCTGGATCCCACCGGCCAATTTACCGACCAGGATATCCGGGGCGATTTTCGGCATATTTATGACATGCACTCACACCGCAGCCCGCGCGACCAAGCCGTTTATCGCAACGGCCTGCAACGGTACGCGGTCGAAAAAACGCGCCTCGGCATTCCGCAGATTTTTCAGGATGAGGCGCTGCACGGTTACACGGCCCACGGCGCAACCAGTTTTCCTCAAGCCATTGCTCTCGGCAGCACCTGGGATCCCGAATTACTCGAGCGAGTTTTCACGGTCGCTGGCGATGAGGCCGCTTCGGCCGGCATCAACCAGGTGTTTGCCCCGGTGCTGAACCTGGCGCGAGACCCGCGCTGGGGGCGCACCGAAGAAACCTACGGCGAAGACCCTTACCTTTCCGCCCAGCTCGGCGTCGGGGCCATTCGAGGCCTGCAAGGCAAAAATTATTTGATTGACCGTCACCACGTGCTGTCCACCGCCAAGCATTTCGCGGCGCTCGGCGAGCCCTGGGGGGGACGCAATACCGCGCCCGCCAACTACGCCGAGCGCGTGCTACGCGAAACTTTCTTGCCAATGTTTCGCGCCGCTGTCGAGCAAGCCCAGGTCGGCAGCGTCATGGCCGCCTACTGTGAAATCAACGGTGGCATTCCATGCCACATCAACCGTTGGTTGCTCACGAAAGTTCTTCGTGGCGAATGGGGTTTTCGCGGCTACGTCACCTCCGACGGCGCGGGATTGGAGATGCTGGTCAACACGCACCACATCGCAGCCGACTACGCCGGAGCCGCCCGCATGGCGCTTGCGGCCGGCGTTGATTATGATCGCTCGGCAGGTTCCGTCTATTCCACCTTGCTCGACCAAGTCCGACACGGCCACGTTCCGGAAAGTGAAGTGGACCGGGCGGTCTTCCGCATCCTGGAAGCGAAATTTCGCCTGGGCTTGTTTGAGAATCCTTACGTGGATCCGAGCTATGCCGAGCGCATCACCAACTCCGCGCCGCACCGTCGCTTGGCACTTGAAGCGGCTCAAAAGGCCATTATCCTGCTCAAGAACGCCAACAACCTGCTGCCCCTTGATTTGAAGAAATTCAAGACGATCGCCGTCATCGGCGGCGACGCCGCCACCGTGCACCTGGGCGGTTACAGCCGCCCGGTCGAGCCGGGGGACGTCAGCCTGCTCGAAGGCATTCGCCAGCGCGTCGGCTCCTCAGCGCGCGTCGTGTATGCCGAGGGCTGCGAAATCACCACCGGCACTCCGGGCCACGTCATGCTGCCGAACCGCAAAACGCAGCTTCGGAACATCCGCGCTGCCACCGAACTCGCGCGCCACGCGGACGTAGCCATCCTCGTGATGGGCGGCAACGAGCAGACCTGCCACGAGGCGAGCGTCCGCAATCCCGGCGACCGCGATTCGCTCACCATGGTGGGCTTGCAAAATCGTTTGGTTCGCTCGATTGTGGAAACGGGAACCCCAACCGTTCTCTTCTTGATTAACGGTCGCCCGCTCTCGATTGACTATGCGGCCGAGCACGTTCCCGCCATCCTGGAGGGATGGTATCTTGGCGAGGAGGGCGGCACAGCCGCCGCGCAGGTGCTCTTCGGCGATGTCAATCCCGATGGGAAGCTTCCCCTCACGTTTCCCCGCTCCGTCGGCGAGCTTCCCGCTTACTATTACCGCAAGCCTTCCGCCGACGTGCCTTATCTCTTTGTCCCGCGCGGCCCGCTGTTTCCCTTTGGCCACGGCCTCAGTTACACGACCTTCAGCTTCTCTAACCTCACCCTGTCACCGGCTCAGATTGCCCGCGAGGGTGAAACCGTCGCCAGCGTGCAGGTGACCAACACCGGACGGCGCGCCGGCGATGAAGTAGTTCAGCTTTACCTCCGCGATCGAGTCAGCAGCGTCACGCGGCCCATTCAGGAGTTACGCGGTTTTAAGCGCATTCATCTGAAGCCCGGCGAAACCCAATCGGTCCAGTTCAAGCTGACGCCGGCCGAACTTGGCTTTCACAACGCCGAAATGCAATGGGTTGTCGAGCCGGGGACGTTTGATATCATGGTCGGCTCCAGTTCGGTGCGCACCCTCCACGCCACACTGGAGGTAGTCTAGTTTCTCAGCTCTATGTGACCCGGCGCCTTCGCGCCCCCCTTGTGGCGAACCGACGCAAAGAATTCGGCTTGTCCGCGCGCCCCATGGCCTGGTGGCTGGCGATTCTGCTGGGAACCTCTCTCACCATCAATTTCATTGATCGCCTGGTTCTCTCCACGGTCGCCCCTATGCTTTTCCGTCAATTGCACCTGACGGCCAGCGAGTATTCCTACATCGTCTTCGCCTTTATGCTCGGCATGACACTCGGCCAGATTCCTGCCGGGGCTTGGATTGATCAAGTCGGCGTTCGTGCCGGCTTGGCCAGTATTTTTGCCGGCTGGTCGTTCAGCAACATGGCCCAAACGATTGCCGAAAGCGTGGCCAGCTTCAGCGGCTTGCGCTTCTTAATGGGCGTGTTTGAGTGCGGCAATTACTCGGCGGGCGTGAAGAACGTGGGAGAGATTTTCCCCAGTGACCAGACGGCCCTGGCACTGGGACTTTTCAATAGCGGAAGCCTTCTTGGTTCGGTCGTTGCGCCGCCGCTCGTGGTTTACATTGCCCATCGCTTCGGTTGGCGCAGCGCTTTTCTGCTGCCCAGTCTGGCGGGACTGGTCTGGATTCCTCTTTGGCTTCGATCGTCGCGCGCGATAGACCGGCTTCGGCTGCCCAAACCGGCGGCGGACGCGCCCGAGAAAATCACCGTGGGTCGTTTGCTCCGGCTGCGCCAGACCTGGGGCGTGATTTTGATGCGCGCTCTTTCCGGGCCGCTCTCCCAATTCTACTGGTATTGGCTTCCGCTCTACCTGGTCCAAGGCCGCGGGCTAACGATGACCGCCATGGCCGGTCTCGCCAGCTTGTCTTATTTTGTGGGCGGCGTGGGGCAGATCGGCGGTGGCTATATTTCCGGACTCCTCATCCGTTGCGGCTGGGAAGTGGATCGGGCCAGAAAGTCCACCTATGCGCTGGGCACCGCGCTGGCCGCGCTCGGCACGCTGCTCGCCCCTTTGACCCGAAGCTCTTTCGATGCGGCGCTAGTTGCCGGCATGGGCATTTTCGGCGTGAACGTCATGTCCAACCACGTCATCGCCGTGATTACCGACGTTTTTCCGGACTCAACGCTGGCTCGCGTCACCGGCATCACCGGCGTCGGCGAAGGGATTATTGACATGGCCATGACGCTGTTCACGGGCGTGGTGGTGATGCGCTTTTCTTGGTTTCCCGTTTTTGCCGCCGCGGCAGTTATGCCACTCGGGAGTTTCGCCGCGCTCTTGTTTTACGTGCGACGCTGCCGCTCGCTCACCCCCGAAGAGCTTCTGAGCCGTGCCTGAGTTTTGCGTCAGCAGTCGGCGAGATATGGCGGCAGGACTAAGCCGGTTTCGCAGGCGCTTGTGACGCCTCGGCGTGCTGCGGCCGGTGACATCCCGTTCCGTGTTGCGGCTAAAATGGACCGTCGGCCGGTTTGGCGTCGGTTCAGTCCTAAGGAGAGTTTCCGGTGGCACAACCCAGTGCTTTTGTTGCCCATGGTGGCGGTCCGACTTCCGTTTTGAACTCCAGCCTGCGGGGGCTGATGGAGCAATGCCACGCCGCCCGCCTCGCCCATCTTTGGGCGCCGAGGGGAGGGTTGCCGGGGGTTCTGCGCCACGACGTCCTCGACCTGCTATCGCTTCCTCGCCGCCAAATGCGGGCGCTCGGCCGGCAGGTCGGCTCGGTCATCGGCAGTTTTCGCGGCGCCATCACCCCCAAGGACCTTGAAGCGACCATAGAATTCTTTCGCCGGCACGACATTCGATATTGTTTCTACACTGGCGGGAACGGCTCGATGCAAACCGCGCTCGAACTATCTGCCACAGCTCGCCGGCTCAATTATCCGCTGGCGACCATCGGCATCCCTAAAACCGTGGATAACGATCTCTGCCAAACGGACCATAGCCCCGGCTTCGGCAGCGCGGCGCGCTTTGTGGTCACCGCCGTGCGCGAAATTGGCCTCGATCAACGAGCCTTGCCCACCCCGGTCTCGATTGTCGAGGTGATGGGCCGCAACGCCGGCTGGCTGGCCGCCGCTTCCCTTCTCGCCCGCCGGCGGCGCGACGACCCACCCCATTTCATTTACATTCCCGAATCCGCCTTCAATCCGTCCGAATTTCTGACGCGCGTGGACGGCCTGCTACGTCGCCAAGGCTGGGTGGTCGGCGTGGTCGCCGAGGGATTAAAGGATGATCGTGGCCGTCCGATCGCCGCTTCCGGCGGCAGCAGTCGGGATGCCCGTGGCCGCCCGCTCCCCGGCAACGTGGCCGCCGCCCTGGCGCGCCTGGTCAGCCGTGAACTCAAAGTCCGCGCCCGCAGCGAAAAGCCCGGCATCCTCTGTCGTGCCTTCAGCCTGTCCCAGTCCAGCGTGGACGCCGAGGAAGCTCGTGCGATTGGAGGCTTTGGCCTCCGGGCCGCGCTTCAGGGCGAGACCGATGCCATGGTGGCCATCGAGCGGTTGCCCTCGAAGCGTTATCGCATCCGGCTGAGGTTGGTCCCGCTCAGCGAGGTGGCCAGCCGCGAGCGGCATTTGCCCAACCGTTTCCTGAGTGAACCGGGGCAAATTCAAGCCTCTTATCGTTCCTACGCGACGCCGCTCATCGGCCAACCTCTGCCGCCGGCGCTCTATCTCTGATTCCCGCCCGACCTTCAGGAGGTCCACGCGGGGTCCTCGAATCGGTATCTGATATCTGTCATATTACTTCCTCTTGACAATTGCCTATGCCTATGAATAATTTGGGCTGGATGAAGCCCATCTCGGCAAAGCATCCCGCGGAGGGCTGCTTAACGACGACGGGCAAGTGCTCTCTTTTGCCTCTCTGTCGGACCTTGGGTCTCTAGCGTACATGACGTCGGAACTAGAGGAATGATGCCTCACGCCGACGGCGGTGAAATTCCGTGGCGAGGTGATGTATGGTCGGACGGACTCGTAAGATCGCACTCCATGAAGGGTACAAGAGGGGCTTTGCCCAACCCCAAAGCGGAAGGCTCAACGTCGCAGCCTTGCGCAGCCATCGCCGTGGCAGCTTCTGCAAAGCGCATGGTTGGTTGGTGGCGCTCTTGGGGCTCGCGTTGGTGGCCCTTGCCGCGCCTCGCGGTTACGGCCAAGCTTTTGGAAGCATCAGCGGTCGCGTGACCGACCCCAGCGGCGCGGGCGTCCCCGGGGCGCAAATCACGGCCACCGAAACACTCACTGGTTTTTCCCGCCACGTCAGGTCCGGCTCGACCGGCGAGTACGTGATTCCGAATCTCCGCCCCACCGAGTACACCTTGACAGTGAAGGCCAAGGGGTTTAAGACTGCCGTGCAAAAGGGCATTACGCTGCTCGCCAACCAGGCCGCCACGGTGGATATTCACCTGCAACTCGGCTCGACCGTGCAAACCGTCTCGGTGGTTGGGGCGGCGCCGCTGGTTAATACCACGACGCCAACCTTGAGCGACGTCATCGGCCGGGACCGCATGGTGGATTTGCCCTTGAACGGCCGCGACGCGGTGGAATTGATCAATCTCGTGGCCGGGGCGAGCGGCGTGTCGCCGGCAACCACCACCAGCCAAGGCGCCCTGCCAGGGGCGGCCAACGCCAACATCAACGGCTCCCGAAACAACCAGACCAGCTACTCGCTGGATGGCGCGAACTTCCTCGACCAATATTACAACGTCAACATTCCCTTCCCTTTCCCGGACGCCTTGCAGGAATTCAGCGTGCAGACCGACAATTACAGCGCCCGGTACGGGGAAAATGCCGGCGGCGTGGTCAACGTGGTCACCAAAAGCGGCACCAATCAATTTCATGGCGACTTATTTGAATTTGTCCGCAATCCCATCTTTAACGCCCGCAATTTCTTCTCAGCGAACCGCGACGAAATCAGGCGAAATCAGTTCGGCGGCACCATCGGCGGGCCGGTTATCATTCCCCACGTTTATAACGGCCACGACCGCACTTTCTTCTTCTTCGGCTATCAAGGCGAGCGATTTCGCGACGTGAGCACGGCGCACGCCTTCGTGCCCACCGCCGACGAACTGAACGGCAACTTCTCCGCCCTGCTCAGCGCCACGAATCCCGACAATCCCTTTGGCCGAGCGGAGCAAATCAAAAATCCGTGGCCGTACGCGATCGGCACGACCGGCCCCGGCCAAGCCTTTAAGGGCAATATCATCCCGGTCAGCGGCCTCGATCTAGCGGCGCTGAAGTTGGCGGAAAACTATCTCCCGCACGTGGGCGGCACGGGGGAAGTTTTTTACACCCAGCCCACCGTGCAGAACATCAACGAGGCCATCCTGCGCGTGGATGACAGGCTCGGCAATAAAGACAGCCTGACCGGCCGTTGGTACAAGGATCATGTGCTGCTCGAGCCGCAAAACCCGCCCGGCAATCTTCTCGGCTATGCCGCGGGATATGACCAGCCCGTCAACAACCTCATGATCCAGGAAACACACACCTTTCGGTCGAATCTGCTGAACCAAGCCAGCTTCACCTTCTCCAATGTGCCCACCGAAAAAACCTTTACGGCCAACTCGCCCAACGCAGCAACTTTTGGCGTCAAGGGGTTGTGGCTACCCACGACACCTTGGATTCAGAATATCAGCGTGGCGGGCGCCTTCGGGATTTCTGGAGGCGCCGAAGGGCCTTTTAATAACAAGGATTTTGGCGCGGAGGATAATGTGAGCTGGGTGGTGGGCCGGCACAACATTGACATGGGTGCGAGCTTTGACCACTCCATCGTCAACCTGGGTGACCAGTTCCTGGCGCAGGGATCCTTCAACTTTAATGCCAGCGTGACTAACAACCCCCTCGCCAGCTTCTTGCTCGGCTACATGCAAAACTTCCGCCAGGGTTACGGCGAGTATAAAAACAATCGAGACAATTTCTGGGCGTTTTATTTTAACGATAGCTTTCACGCCACGCCGCGGCTCACGCTCAATTACGGCCTGCGCTACGAACCCTATTTCCCCTGGAAGGAGATTAAGGGCCGCGCCGAACAGTTCAGCCCGGCGAACTATTACGCCCACGTGAAGTCCATAAAGTTCCCCAACGCCCCGCCGGGCCTGCTTTTCCCGGGCGATCCGGGCGTGCCCTTTGCCGGCGTTCGAGGCGACTTCACGGATTTCGCTCCGCGCGTCGGCTTTGCTTACGATTTAACGGGCAATGGGAAAACCAGCATTCGCGGAGGAGCGGGCTTCTTCTACGATTCCGGAACGGCGGGCGTCATCAACAACCGATTCGCGGACATTTCTCCCTTCAGCCCGCAGGTCTCCCTGACGCCGGCCCCGGGTCCTTTCAGTGACCCGCTCCAAGGCTACACGGGCTTCTATCCATTTCCTTTCACCTACCCACCGGCCAGCAACACGCTGTTCTCCCTGCCGGACCTGGTCATTACTTACGACCCCTCCACCAAATACCTGGTGCCGGTGACCTATCAATGGGACCTCGTCGTGGAGCGCGAACTGGCGCGCAACTGGATGCTGCAAGTCGCCTACGTGGGCTCAGTGGCGCGGCATGAAAAGGAAACCATCGAGCTTGACCCGGCGCGCTATATTCCCGGCAGCAAGCTGAGCACCGATGCCCGCCGCCTTTTCGCCCCCTACTACGGCTCTATCTCGATGGATGGCCAAGATGTCAACGCCAACTTCAACGCCCTGGAAGTCACGCTCAAAAAGCGCCTCCAGCGCCATCTTAGCCTCACCGCCGCTTACACCTATTCTAAAGCCCTCGACGATGTTCCCAACGGCGGCAGCAATAACGACATTGGCTCAGATGCACCTTCTGCTCTGCCGTGGTATTTCCCGGGTCGGCATCAATTCGATTACGGCCCGGCGGGTTTCGATCACACGCATCGGCTGGTGGTTTCCTACGTGTGGATGCTGCCGCAATTTTCCAATGGCAATCGCTTCACGCACGATGTCTTGGGCAACTGGCAGTGGACGGGCATCGTGACCGCCCAAACCGGCGGGCCTTTCACCATCACTGCCGGCAAAGATCAATCTCAAACCGGCTTGAACCAAGACCGCGGCGTGGAACTGCCCGGCGTTCCTGCTTTCGCGTCCAGCAAATTCGGCGCTTGCGTCAATCGCGCCCCGTGCGTGGATTACCTCAATCCGGCGGCCTTCACCGAGCCGGCCATCGGGACCTTTGGAACGCTCGGCAAGGATAGTTTCCGAGGCCCGGCCTTCTTTGGTTGGGACATGGGTCTGTTCAAGGAGGTCCCTCTCACGGAGCGCTTCCGCCTGCAATTTCGTGCCGAGTTCTTTAATGTCTTCAACACCGTGAACTTCAACAACCCGACGGCCAGCGTCAGCGGCTCTGGTTTTGGTACCATCAACGGCGCGGGAAGCCCGCGAATCGGCCAGTTGGCCATGAAGCTGATTTTCTAAATGTTCGAACGCCCGCGCCGCACCCCTCGCCCTGATCGGGGGTCGCTTCAAAAACTCGTCCGGCGGTCGGGTGCGGCAAATCAAAGCAGTCCCTCGAGGAGAACCGATGATTCATCCGTGGAAGCGGGGCCTCGCCCTCATCGTCGTCGCATGGATTTGCGCCGGGCCAGCTTTGGCGCCAACCCTCAGCCGAGCCTCCGGCCAACTGAAAACCTCGCCTCGCTCCGTCTTCCTACTTGACCGCGGCTGGATGTTCCATCCCTTACGCAACTTCGAGCTTTGGCCGGCTGAGCCGCAGCTCACTCCGCAGCAGCTCAAGCAGTTGCACTGTCCTTGGCCTGGGGCCGGTTGGCAGCCCGTGCAGCTCCCTGACGATTACATCGTGCGCGGCCGCTTTTCGCGTCAGCCGAGCGCCGCCCTGCTGGCCGAGGGAGCCGAATGCTTGCCGGGCGGACGCGAGTGCCGCCCTCACGTTTCCGGAGGTGCTTTAGCCTCAGCTCAGCACCTCGCCTCGATGAAGCACCCGCCGCGTCATGGGCGCTCCGCTTATGGAGGACACGGCTATTTGTCCTTATACCCGGCCTGGTACCGTCGCGCGTTTTTTCTCCCCACCTCGGACCGTAACCGAACGGTGTGGTTGAACTTTGGCGGAGTGTACCGCGACGCCGTGGTTTTCATCAACGGGCATCGCGTGGCGCAACATCCCAGCGGCTACACGGCCTTTCGGCTCAATGTGACACGCTGGGTTCGCTTCGGGCAGCAGAACGATGTTGCCGTTTTTGTGGATCCGCGATGGTTCGAGGGCTGGTGGTACGAAGGGGGAGGGATTTACCGGCACGTTCGCCTGATCGTGAGCGGCAAGCTCCATGTGGCCCCGTGGGGAACCTTTGTCATCGCCAATGTTCCCGGGCCCATCCACTACAGTTCAGCGGAGGGAGATCGGGCCACGGCGCGCCTCACGCTTCAAACGACGGCGCGCAACGATGAGCCACGCGGCCAACACTTCACTTTGGCGTCTCAGATTGTGGGCCCCGACGGCAACGTTGTCGCTTCAGCCACAAGCCAGGAATTCCTGCCCGCCGGCCATGCCTCGACTTTTCAGCAGCGCGAGGTCGTCCGCCACGCCTGGTTGTGGTCGCTTGCTCATACCCATCTTTACCGGCTGGTAACGACGCTGCGCGTGGGCCATAACGAGACGGACCGCAAGCTCACGACCTTCGGCATCCGAACGCTTCGCTTTGACCCGCAGCGTGGCTTCTTCCTCGACGGCAAGCACGTGGAAATTCGCGGCGTGGCCAATCATCAGGATTTTCCCGGCGTCGGCATTGGCGCTCCTGACAATCTCTGGGCCTGGCGCATCGCCAAGCTCAAAGCCATGGGCGCGAACGCTTACCGATGCTCGCACAACCCGCTGGCCACAGCCTTCTATCGAGCCTGCGACCGCATGGGCATGTTGGTGATGGATGAAAACCGACACCTTGGCGACACGTACTATCCCAAGTCTGCCCGCGGCACACCTTATTCCAATCTCTCCGATCTGCAGGCCATGGTCCTGCAACATCGCAATCATCCTTCCATCATCATGTGGTCCATGTGCAACGAGGAAGGGTTGCAACGGACGACCTATGGCGCCAAGATTTTTGCCGCCATGAAAGCCGCCGTCCGAAAGCTTGACCCTACCCGGCCGGTCACCAGCGCCATGAATGGCGGCTACACGCCCAACGGATTCCTTTCCGTCGAGGATATTTTCGGAATGAACTACCACAACGCCGAGTTTGCCGCACTGCACCGCCAGTATCCTCATTTGATGATTTTTGGCAGCGAGGACGTCAACGCTTACAGCTCTCGCGGCACGTATGAGTCGCATCGCTCGACGGCCCGCTGTTCCGCTTACGGTTTCGGCTACGGCCCGGGGCACAAGGCCGCCCGAGGATTTTTCTTCGGCCATGAGCCCTGGCTTTCCTGGGAGCCGGTTATCACCCATCCCTTTGTCGCCGGCGAATTTGTCTGGACAGGCTTCGATTATCGAGGCGAGCCAAATCCTTACAGTTGGCCGGCCGTCACCAGCCAAACCGGCTCGCTCGACCTGTGCGGCTTTCCCAAGCCGGTCTATTATTATTGGAAAGCATGGTGGGGAACCCAACCCTCGGTGTACTTTTTCCCCAGTTGGAATTTCCCCAAGGCGATGATCGGAAAGGAAATTTTAGTTCGAGCCTATTCAAATTGCGACCGCGTAAAACTCTCGCTCAATGGCAAAAGCCTCGGCGCCAAAACCATGCCGCGCTTCCAATATCTGGATTGGCACGTTCCCTACACCCCGGGCACACTGACCGCGCAGGGATATGACCACGGTCGGCTTGTAGCCACTTACACGGTGCGCACCGCGAGCCGCCCCGTCGCTCTGCGGCTGGCCTCGGAGGTCAGCCATCTGACGGCCGATGGCGAATCCATCGCTCCTATCCGCGTGGAAGTCACCGACGCGCGCGGCGACATCGTGCCCGCGGCCGACAATAGGATTCATTTCTCCGTCACGGGCGCGGGCACGCTGGCGGGTGTGGGCAATGGCAACCCTTCCAGCCACGAGCCCAATATCGCCAACTCCCGCCGCGCCTTTCGAGGTCTTTGCACGGTTTTGGTGAGAGCGGCCCGCCATCCCGGCGAGATTGAGATTGTCGCGCGGGCGGCCGGGCTGGCTTCGGCGCGTCTGGTCCTTCGCACCCAGGCCCGCGGCTACGCGAGCGAAAGCCATCCGTAACCCGCGCCGCCGGACACAATTTTGATTTGACCCTTCCGAAAGGACTTCGCCCATGCCTCATAAATTTTATCGCGTCGTGCTCACGGCGCTGTTGCTCACGCTGGCAGCCACTGCCCAGGCCAAAGAGCCGATGCTGGCCCGCACCCCACCCATGGGTTGGGATAGCTGGAATCATTTCCATCTCAACATCAATGAAGCCATCATTCGCGCTCAAGCCAAAGCCATGGTAACCAGCGGCATGAAGGCCGCCGGTTACCAATATGTCATCATTGATGGCGGCTGGGAGGGTTACCACAACGCCCAAGGCGTGTTTCGCCCCGACATCCTCAAGTTTCCCCACATGAAGGCGCTGTGCGATTACATTCACAGCTTGGGCCTAAAGGTCGGCATTCACGACAGTCCCGGACCAGTCACCTGCGCCGGGCGCGCCGCCAGTTACGGCCATGAGCGACAAGATGCCGAAACCTTCGCGCGTTGGGGCATTGATTACGTCAAGTACGATTGGTGCAGCGGCAGCCTGGTCTATAAGCCCGACCAAATGAAGGCCGCTTATGCCAAATTTCACCGCGATTTGCTGCGCACCGGACGGCCCATCCTTTATAGCCTTTGCCAATACGGCATGCAGGACGTCTGGAAGTGGGGCGCCGCCGTCGGCGGCAACATGTGGCGCACCACCGGCGATATCAGCGACAATTACTATCGCATGGCCTACATCGGCTTTGAGCAGAACGGGCTTCAAAAGTACGCCGGGCCCGGCCATTGGAACGACCCGGATATGCTCGAAATTGGTAACGGCGGCATGACCAATGAAGAATACCGCACCCAAATGAGCCTTTGGTGCATTCTGGCCGCGCCCTTGATCGCCGGCAACGATTTGACCCATATGAGCCCCCAAACCCTCGCCATCCTCACCAATCGCGAGGTGATTGCCGTGGATCAGGACCCGGCCGGCATCCAAGGCCATCGCGTCTGGCAAGAAGGGCCGCTCGAAATTTGGATGAAGCCGCTCGCCAATGGCAGCCGGGCTGTCGGGTTGTTCAATCGAGAAGAACATGCCATGACCATGACCCTTCGTTTCAAAGACATCGGCCTGTCGGGGCCGGTAAAGCTGCGCGATCTCTGGAAGCATCAAAATCTCGGCACGTTCACGGCGCGCTATACCACTCGCGTGCCCAAGCACGGCGTCGTCATGCTCCGCGCTTGGCCGCGATAAAATTCCGAACATTGGGGCACGCAGCCACGCGCCGACTCGGTCACGCGGCTGAATGCTCGCAAGATATCAGATATTATTATTTCGCTTGACAAGCTGTACGGCAAGCGATAGAAGAATATTGCTGATCATCTTACTTCGCTTTTCTTGGCGTCAGGGCTTTGGGTGTTGATAGTCATCCAGGAGGATACCCGTGTCAAATCACATGCCATTGAGGGCCGCCCGCCTCGTGGGGGCGGGCTTGTTGTGTTTCTTTTTGTTCAGCGGTCTCGCACGCGCCCAGGAGTTCCGTGCCACGTTGTCCGGCCAGGTGACCGATCCATCCGGCGCCGTCATCCCCAACGCGGCGATTACTGCGGTGAAGAATGATACCCATCAAACCTACACGGCGCGCACAGACAACTCGGGCGTCTATGTGATTCCGTACATGTTGCCCGGCATCTACACCGTCACCGTGAGCGCCAAAGGATTCAGAACGGGCGTGCAAGAGAAGGTCCTTTTGCAGGCCGCGCAGAAATACGGGCTGAACTTTAGGCTCCAAGTCGGCATGGCCCGGCAGGAAGTCACGGTGAGCACGGCCCCGCCGCTCATCAATACCGCGAGCGGCTCCAGCGCCAACATGCTGACGGGTCGCGAAATCGAAAACATCCCCCTCAATGGGCGTCAAATTTACATGCTGATCGGCACCACGCCCGGCTCGCAATTTCTTCAGACTCAGTTTGGCGCGTCCGGTTACTCGGGCACCCGCGGCTGGGACGTCTCGAACAATTACTCGCTGGGGGGTGGCGTTCAAGGCTACAACATGTTCACGCTGAACGGCACCAACATCACGATGATGGGCGGGTTTGGCGAGGAAGGCAGTTGGATGGTGGCCCCGAACGCCGACGCTGTGCAAGAAGTCAACATCCAGAGCAATACCTACGACGCCCGTTACGGCTACACGATGGGTGGCACGGTGAATATCGTCACCAAATCCGGCACCAACCAATACCACGGCGACCTTTACGAATATCTTGAAAACGGCTCCCTGAACGCCAATAATTTTGAGAATAACTACGGTGGCATTCCGAGGGGAAACACCATCCAGCACCAATACGGCGGCACCTTCGGCGGGCCGATCAAGCACAATAAGATCTTTTTCTTTGGGAGTTTTGAAGGTTATTGGGAAGACATTCCCTTCACCACGCTCACCAGCGTTCCGCCGGCGTATCTGCATCCGCAGGCTGGGCAGGGCGTCAACTTTACCCAAACCGGATACACCATCTACGATCCTCTCACGACGGTCTGCAAGGCGGCGGGCGGGACGCTCGGCAACTGCAAAGGCAACAACTACGCCCGCACCGAATTTCCCAATGACACTATCCCTGCCAATCGCATTGACCCCGCGGCCGCGGCCTTGCTCAATCTCTTTCCCATGCCCAACATCAACACCACTTCCATCGTGGACAATTACATCGCCACCACCCCGGACGAATACCGTTATTGGCAACCGATGGTTCGCGTGGACTACACTACCAGCGACCGCACCCGCTGGTACACCGTGTTTGAATGGCAACGGGGCCACGAGTTCCGCGATTCGAGCGGCTTCACGGGGCCGGCGGAAACCGGCGACATCCACACGTTTCGGGAGAACGTCGTGGCCAGCCAAGACATGACGCACACCTTCTCGCCGAGCCTGGTAGGGGATTTCAAGCTCTCCTTCACCCGCTTCAACTCGCGATTTCCGAACGGTCCGCTTTCCACGCCAACCCCTAGCTCCATCGGACTTCACATGCCGGATGTTCCCACAGCCTTCAAAGACCTGCTGCCCCAAATCAGCTTTGGCGAGCTTTATCCCGGAATCATCGGCAACACGGTGAGCACGCAGATGAATCAGACGATGGTGCTCGATGTGGACTTCACCAAGATTCACGGCGCGCAGAGCTTCGAGTTTGGAGGGGAAATTGGCCGTTGGAATTTCGCTAATCCGTTCGACGTGGGGCATCCGAACGGAACCTTTTCCTTCGGCACTCAGCCAACCCAATACAATCCAATGCGTAGAGATGCTCTGCCCGGTATCACTGACGGCAACGTCATCGCCTCCCTGCTGCTCGGCTACCCGACCGGCGGCGGCGTGGATTGGCAGCACACGGTGTATGAAACCATCCCTGAGTACGCCATCTACGGCCAAGACAACTGGCGGGTCAACCATCGCCTCACCTTGAATATCGGCTTGCGTTACGACGTGGTAGGTGGCGTGGTGGACCGCTTCAACGGGCTCAACCGCGGGATGTGCCTAAGTTGCGTCAACCCTATTACTAACAGCTCGACGTACCAATCCAACATCTCCAACTCCAAGAATCTGTCGGCTTGGCAGGCGGCCACGGCGGCGATTTATGCCGCCGCCGGCTCGACCGCCGGACCCTCCATCCATCCCGGCACGGTTCATGGCGGGATCCAGTTTACCGGCGCTTATGGCCAGCCGCGCAATGCCTACAACATTGACTGGAGCAACCTCGCGCCGCGCCTCGGCTTTGCTTACGAAATTGATCCGAAGACCGTGCTTCGTGGTGGATGGGGCTGGGAATTCGGTTACGGCATCGAAGGCGGCACACGTTCGGGTTTCAGCATCACTACCCCCTACATCAACTCCCTCAATGGCGGCGTAACGCCCAGCGACTATTTCTTGACAGGAACTCCCTATCCCAACGGGGTGATCAAACCCGTCGGGTCTTCCCTGGGGCTTGAGACCAATCTCGGCAATTCGCAAAGTCTCGACTTCCCGCAGAGAAAAATCCCTCGTGCGACGGTCATGTCCATCGGCATTCAGCGCCAACTACCCTGGCATACGGTGTTGAGCGTCAAGTACGCGGGCAATTACGCGCGCGCCCTGCGCACGCAAGGCGTCTTCGAATGGGTCAACGGTGTTCTTCCCTTGGAATGGGGTTATCCGGACTTGCAGCAAAATCACTATGATTCTACCCTGGCGAGCGAGCTAAACGCCCGCGTTCCCAACCCCTACTATGGCGTGGTGCCTTCCAACAGCAGCTTGGGCTCATCCCCAACGGTGAGGGCTGCCAACTTGTTGGTCCCGCTCAATCAATTCGGGTTGGTTGGCGATTACACCGATCCTTATGGCAAGAGCTGGTACGACTCGCTACAAGTGAAATTGGATAAGCGGCTCTATGGGGCCCGCCGAGGCCTCAGCTATCAGCTCGCCTACACCTACTCCAAAAACATGGCGCTCACTAGCTATCGCAACGGCTGGCCCTGGCAGGACCCGCATCCCATCTATAATCCGATCGGCTACGACCGCACGAACATCTTCACGTTGGCCGGTGAATGGGACCTCCCGATGGGGCGAGGTGCCAAGTACATCTTTTCCAATCCTTCGCGACTGTGGGGCGGCGTCATCAACAACTGGCGTTTAGACTGGATTTTCTCCGACGAATCCGGCACGCCCGTGGGTGTTCCCAACGTTTGGTATGTGGGCCACCACGGCTTTGTTCCGACCGGCGGGCCTACGTTCTCCCAATGGATTTACAACTGCAACGGGATTCCCAAAGATTGCTATACGCCCATCCCCACGTTCGGCCAAGGCAACCAGCCCGACCGCATCGGCTATCTTCGCAACCCTTACATTCCCAATCTCGACCTCTCGCTCCAGAAGGATTTCACCCTGACGGAGTCCAAGCGGCTTCAGTTCCGCGCCGATGCCTTTAACCTGATGAACACGCCACTCTTTCCGGGGCCAAATGAGAACACCAGCCAACCGCCTAAAGAGGTCAACGGGCGATGGCAGGGGTTTGGAACCGTCAACCTTTTCCAGCAAAACTTTCCCAGGATCATTCAGCTTTCGCTGAAGCTGTTTTTCTGACGCAACCACCGGGGGACTCGACCCGGCAACATGCCTCTTCGGATCGGAGTGGCGCCGCGCTCCGACCCGTAGGCGTGTCGCTATCCGACAACCCCTGGAGGCGACCCCTGGCACGGCGGGCAGGTTTCGGCTACATTAGAAGTTCAGGAGGGTGAGCATGGAAAAGGCGACTTTCGCTGCAGGGTGCTTTTGGGGCGTGGAAGCGGCATTCCGGCAAGTGCCGGGGGTCGTCGCGACGGCCGTGGGCTTTATGGGCGGCACACTGGCCAATCCGAGTTATCGCGACGTCTGCACCGACCGGACCGGCCACGCAGAGGTGGTTCAGGTGGATTTCGATCCCAACAAAGTTTCCTACGAGGCGCTGCTCGACACCTTTTGGAAAATGCACGACCCCACCCAGTTGAACCGGCAAGGCCCCGACGTCGGCACGCAATACCGCTCGGTGATTTTCTATCACAACCCGGCTCAAGAGGCCGCCGCCCGCGCCTCGAAGGAAAAACTCGAGAAATCGGGTGCATTTCAGCGGCCCATTGTCACCCAGATTGCTCCCGCTGCGGAATTCTGGCGCGCCGAGGATTATCACCAGCAATACCTTGAAAAGCGCGGTCTCGCCTCCTGCCATTTGCCGTGATGTCTCCGTCGCCGAATCGTTGCGGCGCGGGTTTATGAGGCGTTTTTCGCTGGCCGACCCCGGCAGCCCAAATCCTGCCTTGCCGTCCGCCGACGATGGCACATAGCCGCGAGGGTCTCTTTTCCCTCGCGGGCTTCTCGCGCGTTTCTTCGCCAATGAAACCCGAACCCCGCCCATCCTCCGATCCCGTCGCCGGCCTCTGCGCCGAGTGCGCTCACGCCCGCCGCATCGAGTCCCACCGCCGTTCCGTCTTTTATCTGTGCTGCCGCTCGATGAGCGATCCCAGCTTTGCCAAATATCCCCGCCTGCCGGTCCTGGCGTGCTCCGGCTTTGAGCCGCCCGCTTTGCCATCCTTCACGAACGACCACTGAATTCCCCGTGCCGTTTCACTTGATCCACCACAACCACACCGAACCCATCACCAGCGTCAACACGGTGACCGGCAATCCAACTCGAAAATAATCGCCAAAGCTAATCTCCTCGACGTCGCGCGACCGCTCCACCACAATAATGTTCGCCACCGAGCCAGTGATGGTCAGATTGCCGGCCAAGGTGCTGGCCATCGCCAGCACCAGCCATCCCAGGTGGGGGTTGGCGAATTGTGGCACCATGGATTTGAGCAGCATCACCGCCGGCACGTTGCTGACGATATTCGAGAGCACCGCCGTCACCACGGTAAAGACTCCGGCGCTCTGAATGCCGAGCGGTCTTGCAAAGTGGAGGAGGTCGTCGGTAATTCCGGCATTCTGCGCGCCTTGAATAATGACGAAGAGCCCGGCAAAGAATACGAGCAATCCCCAATCCACTTCTTCATAGACCTGTCGCGGCTCGCGCGTCCGGGTAATCAGCATCATGGCCGCGCCGAAGGCCGCCATCATCGCCGGCGGAACGCCCGCCAAAAAACCGACGAGCACCATCAAAATGACGATGCCGGGTTTAATTAGCCGAACCGGCTCCCTGGCTTCGACGCTGCCCGCCTCAACCTTCGGCGAATGAGTCGGCTCGGTTGTTGGAAAAGCTTTTGACAAAATTAGCCAATCCAGAAACAGCCCCGCCAGCGCCACCGGCCCCAGGTGCGCGAGAAAAACCAGATAGCCGATGCCCGAGTACGAACCAATTAGCATGTTCTGCGGGTTGCCGGTGATTGTCGCCACGCTGCCGATGTTCGAGGCCGTCGCCACGGCCAGCAGGTAGGGCAAAGGTTTGACGCCCATGCGGCGCGTCGCCGTGAGCACAAACGGAACCATCGCCAGGCAGATGATGTCATTCACGAAAAAGGCCGAAAGCACGCCGCTTAAAAAGATCACCGTGGGCAGCAAATGCCGCGGCCGCAGGTGCTCCACCACCCAGCGCGTGATGCCGTCGAAAAATCCCGCCAGGTGCAGCGTGGCGACGATCAGCATCATGGAGAACAGCAGCACGATGGTCTTGAAGTCAATCGCGCTCAGCGCCGCGTCCGGCCGCACGATGCCGAACGCCACCATCAGCACCGCGCCAATGATGGCCGCCCCCGGCCGGTCAATTTTCATTCCGGGGAATTTGCCGACGGCAAAAACAAAATAGCAGGTGAGAAAGATGGAGAATGCCGCAAAGAGTTTCAACTCGCCGAGCGTGAAAACAGGAAGGTGGCTCATTCAGCGTGCATCTCGTGAGGCAGAGAACCGATCCAAACATTCAGCCCTGACGAATTACCGAACAGGGCGGCCTGCGGCCGCTGGTCCGGCCAGGAAGGCATTCGATCGGTCCTGCCGTCCGCGCGCAGGCGCTCGATCCATGTCCCCGGCACCTCGTTGCCGGGGGCATGCCCCAACACGCAATTTCAGGGCCTTGATTATACGCCCGAACCGCGCCATGCCACCCGGGCCGTGCAGACGTGCGTGCAGGCGGGGTTTTCGATACCGTCGATTGGTGGAACCGGAGATCCCTCTTGACAAACTGGTCGGGGGGGGGCGTAAAAGGATAGCTAACATGTGTCGTCGCGGAGTTGGATGGTGGCGCTTGATCGCACAGTGTTGAAATCAGCCACAGCGACGGTCGTAGCGCTCCTTTTGTTCTGGGCTCTCCAGCCCCGTGACTCGGCGACCCTACGGGCCCAGTGCGATGGCGGAACCCAGTACGAGAGCCAGACAGCCTACATACAGTGCGAGTGCTGCCAGACCGAGGTCCTGGAGGACGCCAGCTGCGCCTCGGGCCCGGACGAAAACGGCAACCTGGACCTTGACCTCTGGTGGGACATGAACGAGGGCGACACCGATAACTACTACTATGAGGGGCCCTACACATTACAGGGCATGGCGTCCGGAGCTTGGCAAGACTGTTCCTGCAACTGGCAGGACAGCGTTGTCTTCACCGGTTTTTACTTTTCCTCGGGCGGTTCCGATGAAACGGACGTTTGGGCATCGTGGTACATGTCCAACGTGGCGGCCATCAACTGGGGAGACTGCAACACGGTGGGGGGGGCCTTGCGAATTCTCCGGCAGCACGGGCCCGGTCGCGGTCTTATCCCCCCCGGTTCAGGTCGGTTACTTTGACAGTACCTGCTGAGGGCTAGGGGGGTTCACAGGGAGGTGAAACATGTCTCGGGTTGGCTCTTCCCGCGGAGCGGCATCTGCACTCGCACCGCTGTTATGGACGGCGCTTGTAGCCCCGCTCGGCAGCGCCCAAGGCCCGCCGCTCACGACAAGGCTCGCGCCGCTTCCGGCTGGCCGGGTGCAACTGACCATCACCAACAACTCCCAGCAACCCATCACCGCCTTCGCCATTTACACCGTGTTCGGGCCCCAGGCCCGTAGCATCCGTATCGTGGACTCCCTAATCAACCGCGGGTTTGACCGGGAAGTTATGCCGGGCGACACCCAGCGGTTCGTGTTCGGCGGCGTGGTTCGTCTCGGAGTTGCCGTGCCTCCTCAAAAGATCACACTCGAGGCCGCCGTCTTTGCGGACGGCTCGACCTTCGGCGACCCACAATGGATACAGGCGATCACCCGCAACAGGAAAACTGTATACCAGAACTATGCCACGGCCTTGCGCGAACTCCAGTCGGCCCGCGCTTCCAAGCAAACGCGCGGGCAGATCGTCGGGCGCTTCACAGCTCTGAAGGAGGAGGCCCTCCACTGCGGCGGGTCGGGCTGCGACGGGGCCATCGGGCACTACCTAACCGGTAACGCCGCAATCCCTTTCCAGTACGTGATAGCCAATCTTGCATACCCGAACATGGGCGGCGGCCGGCGCGCTCCTTTGAATACAATCACGCAGATACTCATCTCCCAAATCCAGGTGGTTATGCTCAGGATGCGCCAAGCCAGGCCTCCTGTCACAACCCCATAGGGCGCCGCGGGACGAGCCGGGCCATAGTCCAGCACAGGCCGGCGCCTAACGCGACAAACTGTCCCGCGACGGCGACAGGCGCCGGGTGATAAAAGAACACAAGGTCGCTGATGCCCGAGTACGGCCCGATCAGCATCATGGAGAACAGCAACACGATGGTCTTGAAGTCAATCGCGCTCAGCGCCGCGTCCGGCCGCACGATGCCGAACGCCACCATCAGCACCGCGCCAATGATGGCCGCCCCCGGCCGGTCAATTTTCATTCCGGGAAATTTGCCGACGGCAAAAACAAAATAGCAGGTGAGAAAGATGGAGAATGCCGCAAAGAGTTTCAACTCGCCGAGCGTGAAAACAGGAAGGTGGCTCATTCAGATTGAAGATTTCGAGTTATTCTGGTTCGTCTTGCGCTGGCCGACCGGCCGCGCACGTTGCTGAGCGAGAGTCAGTAATCATCCCGCGGACGCGCTCGTGCGGCAAACGCCTGAAAGACACTTCCCCACCCCGCTTGGGCACAGCCTTCTGATTATACGCCCTCGTCGAAGCCCGCGACGCTGGCGCGGTAGGCCGACGTTTCATTCAACGCTCGCTCTTCCGCCCGTATCCCTCACCGGCGCGCGTGACCGCACGCCTTTCGTTCCACGCTCGCTTCGAACTGTGTTAGCATCATCCCGAACGAGCCATGAAGCGCAACCTGGAAGCCCTTTCCAACCAGCTCTTCGACCTTGCCATCATTGGCGGCGGCGTGAATGGCGCGGCCACGGCACGGGATGCCGCGCTGCGCGGTCTGAAGGTGGCGCTGGTGGAGGCGAGCGATTTTGCGAGCGGCACGTCCAGCCGTTCCTCGAAGCTCATTCACGGCGGCCTGCGTTACCTCAAGCAAGGCGAATGGAAGCTGGTGCGCGAAGCGCGGCGCGAGCGCCGACTGCTGCTCCAGCTTGCGCCGCATCTGGCCCGGCCGCTTCCCTTCTGCCTGCCCATTTTTTCCGGCGACCCTTACTCGCCACTGGAGATTCGGCTGGGGCTTTGGCTTTACGATCTTTTAGGCAATCTCGGCCCGCGCGACCGTCACCGCATGATTCCGCCCGCCGAAGCTCTGCGCGAGATGCCCCGGCTTCGCGCCGAGGGGCTTCGCGCGGTGGCTCTCTATCACGATTCAGAAACCGACGATGCGCGCCTCACCCTCGAATATCTCCTCGACGCCGCAGCGCACGGCGCCGTCGTGGCTAACTACGCCGAAGTCGAAGCCTTGGAGACGGCGCCTACCGCCGACGGCCGTCCTCTGCGCATTGCCGCCGCCCAAGTGGTGGACAAGCTTACCGACAGCCGTCACCGCCTGGCAGCCCGTTTTTGGGTCAACGCCACCGGCCCGTGGGTGGACCGCGTGCGCACCCTTTTGCCCCGCTACGACGGCGTACCCACGGTGCGTTTGACCAAGGGCACGCACATCATTATTCCGCCGGTGACGGGCCGTTACGCCATGTTCGCGGCCATTCCTCCGAGCGACCGCATTTTTGTCTTGGCGCCGTGGCACGGTTACGCTCTGCTCGGCACCACGGACACTGATTTCGATGGCCCGCCGGAAAGCGTTGCTCCCGACCGCGCCGACGCCGAGTATCTGCTCCATGCCGTCAATCGCGTGTTGCGCAAGCCGCTCACCCTGGCCGACGTTCGCAACAGCTTCGCGGGCTTGCGGGCGCTGGTTCTCCAGCCCGGCGTCAGCCCGTCGCAAAACACCCGTGAATACCGTTTTCACGAAGACCCCTGGGTCGGCAACTTCATCACCGTCTGCGGCGGCAAGCTGACCACGGCGCGCTCGCTGGGAGAAACCTTGGCGGCGCACGTCGCTTCGCGGCTAGGCCGAAGTGATACGGGCTATCCCGGCCGCACCGCACCGTTTCCCGGCGCGCCCGAGCAGGATTTTGAAGTTTTTGTCGCCGACGCCACGCGCCAAGCCATAGAGGATTTCAAAATCCCGGCAGCCACTGCCGAGCGTTTGGCGCGCTCCTACGGGCGCCGCGCGCGCCAGGTTCTTGAAACCCTCCGTCGCGAGCCGCGCCTGGCCGAGCCGTTGCCCGGCGAGCCTTCGTTATTGGCCGCCGAGGTAGCCTTCGCCCTGGACGAAGAGATGGCCTTGACGCTGGAGGATTTCTTGCTCCGACGTTCCGGCTTGAATTGGTTTGCGGCGAGCGGCTTTGAAGCCGCCTTGCCCGCCGTCGCCAGCATCTTTGCCGACCGGCTTGGCTGGACGCCCGCTCAGCGTGACGCCGCCATTCAAGCCTTCACCGGCACCTCAAAGGCACTGTCCGTCTAATGGCCTTCTCACCCACCTGGCACGAACGCCTTCGCCCGCTGCCGAGCGCTCCCTTGATTTCTCCGCCGCTCGTCATCGCGCATCGGGGCGCGTCCGGCGAGGCTCCAGAAAACACTTTGTTGGCTTTTGAGCTTGCGGCGCGCCAGGGCGCCGACGCTATTGAGTGCGACGTGCATCTTTCAGCCGACGGCGTTCCCGTGGTCTTGCACGATCGCTCGCTCGGCCGCACCACCTCGGGCGTCGGCCGCGTCAGCGATTATCCCGCCGCGCTGCTCAAGCGCCTTGACGCCGGCTCCTGGTTCAATCGCCGCTATCCGGCGCGCGCTCAGACACGTTACATCGGGCAACGAATTCCGCTGCTGTCGCAAGTGCTGGCCTGGGCACGGCGCCGCAAGGTGCAGTTGTTTTTGGAAATCAAGCTGGGCGGCCATGTTTACCCGGGCGTTGAGGCGTGCGTGCTTGAAGAGCTGGCGCGCGCCGGAATGAGCGACCTCACGACCGTCATCTCTTTTGACTTCCCGACGTTATTGCGTCTGCGCCAATTGGACTCGCGCCTTGCGCTAGGCCTCGATTGCACGCGGCCCGTGCTGGCCATCCGCCGCGCCCAACGTCTGGCCGCGACCACCATCCTTCCCTACTGGGCTTTTGCCTCGCGTCGGTTCATCCGTCGCGCCCATCGCGCCGGCCTGCGCGTCGCCGTCTGGGATCTTGACCGCCCCCGCGCCATGCGCCGAAAAATCGCCGATGGCATTGACGGAGCCGTCACCCGCTACCCCGCCCGCCTCCGCCAATTCCTCAAAAGTTGAGCCACGCGCCTAGCTGGATATTGCGCGGGAAATTCACCTGGCTGGTGACGCGGCTAAAGGACCCGGAAGTCGGACTCAGATTCGGAGGACCGAACAACGGGTGGTTGAAGGCGTTCTGAAAATCGGCCTTGATTTCAAGGCTTCTACCGGACTCGCCGAAATAGAAGCTTTTCTGCACTTCAATGTCGGCATTGTTCACGGCCTCCTCCCGGAAATTGGGCAAGATGTACGGAAACGTGCGGTAATGATCCGAGAGCTCGATGGCGGGGTTGTTCGGGTTCACGACGCCCCCGGGATAGAAGCCGGTGATGGGGAACGTACCCGTGCTGACCGTACTTCCCTTAATGTTCGTCCCGAGCAGGGCCGGATTCCCAGCGTAATAGGTGTCATTGGGAAACACAAGGGGAAGGCCGCTGTCCACCGAGTAAATCCACTGTCCCTGCCATCCGCCGAGGATAGCATCGATGGGTCCGTGCCAGTTCTTCCCAAACCGCCGGCCGCGTCCCACTGGGATCTGCCAGATTCCGGAGAAGACAAACCGTTGCGGCTGGTCGAGCGGAGAAACGCTCCGCGTGAAATGCGTGTCCTCAGGGTTCAGCAGGATGTCATTCTCCATGAGCTTTGACCAAGTGTAGTCGGCCAGCAGCGAGAGGCCGCGGCTGAAGCGTTTCCTCACCGTCAGTTCCAAAGCATCATAGTCGCTGGTCCCATCGAAGCGGAACGAATTGATGCCGGTGTACTGTGGGTAAGGAAGCAGAAGTTGTCGGAGGGTGGTGTCGGAGCCGTTCAGACTCGACCCCGGCGCCAAATTATGGAAGGGATTGGGTTCGGTCGTTGAAAGGTCGTTAATCACGGTGTTGTTGCGGGTTGGCTGAGTGGAGAGGTACTGTAATGGCAGAGCGTCCAGATTCGACGTCGCAGCCAGCAAGTCATAGCCGTGATTCCCCACATAAGCCGCGTCAACCAGCAAGTTCCCGCCGAACTGGTGCTGAACATCCAACTGCCACTCCTGCGTCATGCCGTTCTGCTGGTTCACAGGATAGTAAGTGACACTCTCTCCGAGGGACGTCCTAAGGCCGAGGCTGGAGCCCGAGGGGGCGACAATGCCGGACGGAAACGGATTGGCAAGGTTGCCCACAAACGTGAGACCGTTGTTGTTGCTCTCGTGCACGTCCGTGTTCTGAGTAAACCCAGGCTCGTTCAGTCCCCAGAAATTATGGGGAACCATGAACATTCCCCAGCCTCCACGAATGACCGTCTTGCTGTTCAACTCATAGGCCACGCCGATGCGCGGCTCGAAGTTGTCGGCGTCGGCGTTGTAAATATTACGATGCTGCGCGCTGGTGAACGTCACCCCGCCACGTGCGTCGAAATGACTGCAAGCCGGCGGCTCAATGACCCCTCCCGCCACAAAAGAGTCCGCCTCACAATTGGCCACTGCCTGCGCGGCGATGGGGTTTGTGTCCGTAAAGTTAAACCCGAGAGTGTTTTGGTTAAAGCGCTCGGTGACAGGGCCTTCGACCTCATACCGTAAGCCCAGGTTGACGGTCAGCTTCGGTTTCACCGACCAGTTGTCCTGCACAAAAAAGGCATTGTAACGCAACTGATTGTTAAACGAACCGTTGACGGTCTCTTCCCCGCCCGTCGGCAGGCCAAGGAAAAGCGCGGCAATGCCCTGTCCGAATTCGGAGCCCGATGTATTGAAAGGCCCATTCGTATAGTTCGTTCCGAATTCGTAGCAGCCCTCGGCGCAACTGAGACTCGAGCTACCCCAGCCGATAGACGCGAAAATCGTATCCGAATTGGAGCGTCTGGCGGCCGATGGTCTTCATCAATGTCGGGTCAAAACTGTAAACCGTAGTGCGCTGGAAGTCGGGCCCCTGGACGTTCGGCATGTCCTCGAGGTTGTCCACCTCGAGGTACGGCAGGAAGTTTCCGCCTTGAAAGAGGCCAATCGCGGAAGCCGGGAAGCCCAGGCTCTGTGGCGTAATCGTCCCCGCTGTAGGCTCAAAATGAGTCTCAACCCGGGTTGAGAAACCGAGCCGGGCATCGAGGACTGTGGAGGGCGAGAGCTCATATGTCTGCTCATAGCCTGCTCCGTTAACAGGCCGCGTGAGGCCTTTGGCAGCCGGTAATTGCCCATTCACCACCCCCGCCCACTCATCTTCCACCTGCCGCCGCATCTCACGGTACCAATTAAAGGTGATTCTGTCCTTAGTGCTGATCACCTCGTCAACACGGGCCATTTCCAGATTGTAGTGATCCGTGGTCGTCTGGGGGCTGTAATAGTTGTTTTCACAAAACTTATTTGCGCACGGTAGATTTTGCTTTGGATATACGTTTAGAAGGTTCTGACCGATCTGCGAGGCCGCCCTGTCTTCCGCGGTGGGCAGATCTGCCGCGGTGATGATATTGCCAGCGAAGGGCGTCCGCTCGATTAGGCCGTTTGTCGCTACGGCGCTGTAAGGGTTGTAGATTTTGACCCCAGCCGCCAGAAGGGCAGAAAAGTCCCCTTGGCGCTCCGCGGCCGTCGGCGTGGTGAAAAGCCCGGGGCTTGGGGCCGACATGCCAAAACCCTGGCCCGCGAAGAAAAAGAAGGTCTTGTTCTTGCCGTTGTAGATTCTCGGGATAACGACGGGCCCGCCGATCGATCCCCCGTAGCGGTTGTAATGAAGAGGGGCCTTCGCCTGGCCCGAGGCATCCTCAAAAAAATTGTGGGCAAACAGTGCAGTATTTCGGTCAAACTCATAGATGTCGCCGTGCAGCTTGTCGGTGCCGCCTTTTAAGACCACATTCATCGTTCCGCCCGCCGAGTGGCCATATTCCGCGCTAAACGGGCTTGTCGTGAGTTGAAACTCCTGAACGGCGTCTGTGGGAGGGACGAAAGCCGGGAAGTTCCCATTGCTTCCGTTCGTATCTTCCGCCACGTGCTCCATGCCATGCTTTGTGCCATGGATTTGGGCGGGTTCCACGTTACCGGTTGACACCCCCTCTGGGATGCCGTCTAACGTAAACTGGCTCATGCCGGGTGCTCCGTTGATCCGAATCGAAGATGTCGCATCCTGGTCAATCAGCCGCTCGAATTGCCGGTCCCCGTAATAGACAACACCGGGGGAGAGCCGGGCAAAGGCGTACGGGTTGCCGTCCGCCTGCGGCAGCGACGTGATGCTGCGTTCCGAGATGGTCTGCCCAGAGGTGACGGACGCCGTGTTCAAAAGGGACCCCCGCGAAGAAACTGTCACTGTCTGGTGAACCGCCCCGACTTTCAGCGCAAAGTTCAGCTTCAACCGTTCCGCCACGGTGAGCGTGATTCCACGCCGCACCAGCGTCCGGAACCCCTTCGCCTGCACGGTGATTTCATAGGGGCCTGGATTGAGATAGGGAATAACGTAAAGTCCCGCGCTATTCGTCACCCCTGGCGACTTTGTGTTGGTGCTGGTGTTCGTTACGGTTACCCGCGCGCCGGGGACAGCTGCCCCCGAAGGGTCAGTCACAGTCCCGGTGACTGTGGCGAGAAATCCCTGTGCGCACAATGTGCCGCTTACCAAGGTCAGTAAAAGAACAAGTAAAAACAGCTTCTGCCCCATCTTTCCTCCTCCATCAAGTCGTTTCGTGGCTGACCCCTCCGGGCCGACCCGCGGGCTTTGCAAGGTTCGGGAACTCGTCACCCTCCCTTGGCTCGCAGGGCCTACATCCCAGTGTGCATTCTGCAGCGCCGGCCAAAGCCGTTGCTACAACCCTCTGACGCACATCCCGACGCAACTTGCGGATTCAGTTCCGCATGTTTAGTGCTGATCCGCGGAGAACGTAGCACGCTAACATTCTCAAGTCAGGTAAACTTTGCAGCGTTTACAGAAAACTTCTCTCAGAGTGGGCGCAACGGGTATTGAGCCAGCTCCCCCTGCACGCTCAGCGCAAATCTCGGTGTTACTGCGGCACATAGGTCCTGCCCAGAGGGTCGCTGCTTTAAAAATTAGCTGCCAGCCGCCCAATGCAACATTAAACGTGGGCATTACGATACCCGGAGATCAGCCTATTGCTTTCTGGATTGAATGAAAAGTCGACATGGAAACTTGCTGACTGTGAAAAAGATTCACTGTAAATTGATTGCTTTACAAACACGATAAGGTGTGTTAGGCTGCTGGCCAGGTAGTCATGCGTAAGACCGCGAAACGGCAGAAAATTACTCTAGTCGAAATCGCCAAGCTTGCAGGCGTCAGCGTGGCGACTGCCTCCCGCGTGGCGCGGGGTCAGAGCGGCGTGCGCCTTGAACTGCGGCAGCGCGTCCTGGATGCTGCTTCCCGGTTGCGTGTGAATCTGGGGGATAGGAATGGTTCGCGGATCGTTGCGTTCTTGCTGTGCAACCGCGAGGTGTTGCATCCGTTCCACTCGTCGGTTTTGGTCGGCTCAGAGGCCTTTTGCGCGACTCAGGATTACGGTCTGCTCTTCCTTCCCTTGCAATATGCGCCAAGCGCCCCGTGGCGGAGCTTGCATATCCCCGCGATCCTGGGGCGGCGCGACATTATTCGCGGGGTCATTGCCGCGGGCACAACTTCACAGAACCTCTTGGACCTTTTGGCTGAGTCCGGCACCCCATTTGTCGTTCTTGGCAACAACTTCATCGGCCCTCCAGCGGAGGGACAATACAATACCGTCTATTTTGACGATATCGGAGGCGCCCATGAAGCCACCCGCTATTTACAATCCTTGGGTCATCGCGACATTTGGTATGTGGGAAACTATCGCTTGCCATGGTTCGCCCGACGTGAAAAAGGATATCGCCAAGCCATGACGGAGGCAGGGCTGCCATCCCACGCTCTTGACGTAGATTCCGACGATCCGGAGGACCTGGGCTACGTCGCCGCGAAGTCAGTGTTGAAAAAGGGAGAATCTGCGTCCGCCTTTCTCGCTGGGGATGACGCTGTGGCTCGTGGTGTGTACAAGGCTCTACAAGAATCTGGGATTCGCGTTCACGAGGATGTTAGCGTAGTTGGCTTCAACGATACGCTGGAGGCCAGGGCATTGACGCCTCCTCTCACCACGGTGCGCGTCTTCACGGAGCTGCTCGGCAGAAAGATGGCGGAACTTCTCGTCAGGCAAATTGTGGAGCCCGCCACATCACCCGAGACCTTAACGATTCCAACGCAACTGGTCAAGCGCGAATCCTGCCGGCATTTTACCGCGGCGATGCCGCGCGGCGGCGAGCGCGCTGCCGAAGGGCCTTCTGAGACGGAAAGCTCTCGGGAAGCTGGGGACGATAACTAGGGCCGAGAAAGGAGCAACGTTGAAATTAGATCCGCGACAATTTCTGCAACCGATGGAGGCCTCTGCCGCTGCGTTGATGGTGTCCGGAAACGTCTCAGGATGGAGTTCCCCAACGTCAAAGGCGCGCGCGCAGGCCCGGGGCAGCTCTAAACTCCGACGCCGTTCTGGGGCACTATTCCGAGTTGGCGCGCACGGTGGACATCGAGATTATCGTTCAGGATTACCCTCCGGCATGTGGGTTTACGATGGAGCCGGCAGCTTTGGCCCGAATCGCGCGGGAGATTCCTTCCGCCCGGACGATCAAACTTGAAGATCCTCCTACGCCGCTCAAAACCGCGCAGATCCTCAAGGCTGCCCAAGGGTTGGAGATTCGCATCCTGGCGGGATTGGGTGGCGTCTATCTTCTTGAAGAGTTGCTCGCCGGCGCTTCCGGCGTCATGACAGGTTTTGCTTATCCGGAAATGCTGGTCGAGGTTGTCCGGCTGTTTTCATCGGGGGCGACAGACCGCGCGGCCAATACCTTTTATCGCTATGTTCCGCTGATGCGCTTTGAGTTCCAGCAAGGTATCGGCACCGCCTTGCGAAAGGAGATCTTGCGTCGGCGGGGCGCCCTGGCGGAAGCAACGATACGGGCCCCCGGAGGGGTGCCTGACGCCGCCACCTGTCGCGCCCTCGATATCCTCCTTCAATGGATGCGGGACGAGCAGGAGGTGAAATGGATCTCGGTCTAGACAACAAAGTCGCTATGATTGCCGGTGCCAGCCGGGGTCTTGGCCTGGCCATTGCGGAGGCGCTGGTGGGAGAGGGGGCGTGGGTTTCAATCGCTTCACGTCAGGAGAACGCTGTCGCTGAGGCGGCGCGAGGGTTGGGGCAGAAGACTCCCGCCAGGGTCATCGGCATGACCGCGGATGTGCGGTCGGCCGCGGACATCGAGCATTGGCACCAGAGGACCGTCGAACAGTTCGGCGGTGTAGATCTTCTGGTCACCAACTCCGGTGGGCCGCCGCCGGGAAGCTTTCAATCTCTTGATGACGCGAGCTGGCAAAAGGCTTTTGAGCTTCTCGTGCTGAGCGCGATTCGCATGGTGAGAACCGTGCTGCCCTCGATGCGGGCCAGGGGAGGCGGCAGCATCCTCTTGCTGACCTCCTCGGCCGTCAAGGAGCCGATTCCCAATCTGATGCTGTCGAGCGCCTTGAGAGCCTCTGTGGCGTCCCTGGCCAAAGCGCTGGCGATGGAGTTGGCTTCCGAAGGAATCCGTGTCAACCAGCTTATTCCCGGGCGCATTGCGACCGACCGGCTTCGCGAACTCGATGAGGTCAAGGCGCGTCGCGCCGGAATCAGTTTGCAGGACCAGATGAAGCGGTCGGCGGAATCCATTCCGCTTCAACGCTACGGGACGCCGGAGGAGGTCGGGCGGGCCGCGGCTTTTCTGCTCTCGCCGGCCGCCGGCTACATCACCGGCGCCACGCTTCAGGTGGATGGATGGCTACTCCGCTCGGTGTTGTAACCGGGCGCTTCACATGGGCTTCCGATGGCGAAGGATTTGAACCGAAAGTTCCAGCCGCAGGCGGCGTCGAAATCGAGATGAGGCTCTGGCGCGGCTGGGAGCAATCGCAAGAGCTACGCATCGGATGTGCTTTCACGATTTCAGCGAATGTGAAAGGCGCTTGAACGCATCCTTGACAAAGACGGTAGCGAGTGCTTTGATTCAGCTTTTTATTTCACGGGTCGGTGGAACGGGAGTTGCCTGATTCTGGATTAACTCAAAGCTTGGAGGGATTCAGTGAAAATCATCATCAAGACCATTAAGCAGTGTCCCCGAGGGGATTCTCTTGACGAGAAGGGGCAAGGTGCGTTCCGGCTGAAAATTGTAGGGGTATGGTTATTGATTCTCTTCATAGGTCTCGCCGTCCGCGCCAGGGCTGGCAACTGGTTGACTTTTGGCCATGACCCACAACGAACCGGCTGGGCGCGCGGCGAGGACACCTTAAGCGTGAAAAATGTCAGCCATCTGGAGTTAAAGTGGAAGGTGCAACTCAAAAACCAGCCGTTATCCCTAACCGCATTGACGGCCCCGCTTGTGGCCACCCACGTCACGACGCCTCAAGGAGTCAAGACTCTTGTTTATGTGGCGGGTAGCTCCGACCACGTCTTTGCCCTCGACGCCAACACGGGAAAGCTGGTCTGGAGCGTAACCTTTCATAGTCCCGTCGTGCCGAAGAACCCCGGCATGTGGCTTTGCCCCAATAATCTCAACGCCACGCCAACGATTGACCGGCGGGCAGGGCTAATCTACGTGCTGGGGGCCGATGGAAGATTGTACGGACTTGGTCTCGGAACGGGACGCATCAAATTTGGCCCCATTCAATTCGTTCCTCCCTATACGAAGGACTGGAGTTTGAATCTGGTGCATGGAATCATCTACACGTCGGTTTCACAAGACTGCTCCGAAACTCAGTCGGGGATATACGCCATGGACGTGCGCCATCCGATGCGGCCCGTCATTCGCGATCTTTTGGTGGCTAAGCGGGGCGGCGCCGGCATCTGGGGGCGCGGAGGCGTAACCGCCGGTGAAGGAACACGAATCTACGCCGCGACGGGCGACGGCCCCAACGATCCGGCGGTCGGGGAATATGGCAGCAGCGTGATTGCCGTCAAGATACCGAAACTGAAGGTCGTGGACTACTACAGCCCCAATGACTATGAGCTTCTCACCCGCTACGACCTCGACGTGGGAGCTTCCAGTCCCGCTTGGTTCGCGCACGGCAAGTATCATTTGCTGGCGGCCGGCGGCAAAGGCGGAACGCTCTATCTATTGAACGCGGACCGTTTGGGCAGCGGGGACCATCAAACGCCACTCGAGACGCTGCGCCTGGCCAACGACGAGCGCGCTTACGAAGAGAATGGCATTTGGGGGGGATTCGCAACCTGGCGCGATGCTCAAGGGGAAACTTGGCTCTATGTTCCCGTGTGGGGGCCGATTTCCAAAAACGCTCCCAAGTTTCCTCTGGCTCACGGCCCGGCGCCCGACGGGTGCCTCATGGCCTTTCGGGTGGGCGCCAACGTTCGCACGCATCGCCCCGAGCTGGTGCCGGCCTGGGTTTCGCGGGATTTCAATCGGCCAGAGCCGCCCGTGGTAGCAAACGGGGTTGTCTTTGGACTTTCAACCGGCGAGAATCCTCAACAAACCCAAGGCGCGGCGGTGGTGGCCAAGCCCGGGCACTATGGCAATCGCATCCTGACCAATCAAGAGCGAATGGCCAACACTCGCCATGCGGTTCTCTACGCGCTCGATGCGCGCACGGGCAAGGTGCTCTATAACAGTGGAGACACGATGACGAGTTGGGTGCATTTCAGCGGTTTGGCGGTGGCGAACGGCCGCGTCTATGCAGTGGACCATGATTCGCAGGTCTATTGCTTTGGGCTGAAGAAGTGATCCCTACATCGCCCCGAGGGCGGCGCTCAAACTCGCGGTTGAGTCATAGCGACAGGGCCGGGATTCAGCGGCGCGGCGGCTGCATCCTTTCTCGCTCAAACTCAAACGTATTGGGTTCCTGATACTCGTAAACATCGCCCGTTTCTCGGCGCAACTCCGCCACGCGGTCGAGGAGGCGCTGTTTGAGGCCGGCAAACTTCGAGTTGTCGGCCAAGTTGTGAAGTTCGCCGGGGTCGTTCTGGAGGTCGTAAAGCTCGAACTCCTGCGGCGGCAAAAAGTAATGGATAAGTTTGTACTGTCCCGTGCGGACGCCCCGCTGCGGCTTGACCTCTTCAACACCAGGGTATTCGTAATACTCGTAGAGCCAATCCTTGGGCCATTCGGAAGGTTCGGCCCCCGTCATAAAAGGAACCAGGCTCCTTCCCTGGAACCAGTCGGGAATTTCCACGTCCGCGAGTTCCAAAATCGTTGGCGGAATATCGAGGTTCAAGGCCATGGAGGTTGGGGCCAATCCCGCGCGGATCCGGCGAGGATAGCGGATGGCCAGCGGCACGCGGATGGAAGGCTCGTGCATAAAACGCTTATCATAAAATCGCCACTCGCCCAGGAAAAACCCGTGGTCGGCGCTGATGAAGATCACCGTGTCGTCGAGAATGCCCATCTTCTCAAGCGCGGCCATCACTTGCCCCACGTCGTCATCGTTGCTCACCACACCGGCGAAATGATCCTTGACCAGCTCCTCAAGGGAACGCGGGTCGTCATTGCCCAGGATGGTGGTTCCGATTTTATTGTTGGCGCGCTGAAAGGCCAGCGGCTTGCCCGGGTAGCCCTTCAAATCATCGTCAAAGGTGATGGGCTTGGGAATCGGCGCGCCGTTATACAAATCCAAGTACCGGCGTGCCCGGTAAAAGGGCGCATGAGGAGCAACGAACCATAAGAAAAGGCAGAAGGGCTTCTCGTGTTTTTGATTCAGCCACGCGAGGGCACGGGCCGTCACGATGTCGTCCACGTAGCCGTGGTAGCGGCGAGGCGGCTTGGCTATGCCGCGCTCGCTTTCTGTGATGACGGGGTGATAGTAATCCGCGCCGGCCGCTTCAATCCCAAAATAGTAGTCCCAATACCGTTGCGCTTGGTGATTAACATGGATTTTTCCGAAGAAGGCCACTTCATAACCGGCCTCGCGCAGCAAGTCGGCGATGGTCGGGATATCGTTGGGAATGGTTCGGTTGCGGTTGTCAATGCATCCGGTTTCGTGGCTGTAGAGGCCGGTCAGGATCGAGGCTCTGGAGGGGAGGCACAGCGCGTTCGTCACGAAGGCGTTGGGGAAGCTGATGCCCTCCTTGACGATGCGATCCATGTGCGGAGTGGAAATGATCCTGTTTTCCATGGCGCTGAGGCCGCGGCTGTCCCAGTCAGCCATTTTCCACGAACTATATTCATCCGGCCGCACGCCTTCCTGCAGGAAGAAGACAATGTTCGGTCTTGCAGGATCGGGCTTGGGCGATGCCGTCACCCGCATGGCGTCCGCGCCGAGGGCCATCGAACCCACCGCCCCCGCCCCGGCTTTCAGAAAGTTGCGGCGAGATGTTCTACCTTGTCCCATAAGTCGCCCTCTTTGGAAAAGTCAGTGGGCCCGCTTGCCGCCACGACTTGGCCCCGGACGCATAAGCCGACAACATCCTGTCAGCAGTCGAACCCCAATTAGAAACGCATCGGTAGCTTGAAGTCAATGCTCTCGATCATCAAGAGCCCATCGGCTCGCATTGCCGCGAAGCACCCAGCCCCGGCCTGCCGGCAATAATTGAACATGCCGCAGCCGAATCGAGGAACGGAGTCGGGCGGCACCGCGCCCGCCGACAGCGCTCAGGCTTTTGGCTGAACCTAAGATGATGGGAGCCAAAAACCAATAAACGCGATCCACGGCATGGCCGTCAAAAAAACTTCCCATCACGGTGCTGCCCCCTTCCACCAAAACGCTAATCATCCCCTCGCCCGCCAGCCGCTTGAGCAATGGCCTCAAGGGAATTCTGCGGCCGGAAAATGTCCAAACCTTCACCCCCCTTTGCTCAAGTTGCCTGATTTTCGTCATGTCGGCATGGGTATTGCACGCAACGATACACTTGCCCGACTTGACCACGCGACTCGCGAGCGGAATGCGCAAGCGGGAATCCAGGATAACGCGCCACGGATCGGGAAAACGCGCCCCTCGGCATCCCAGATGCGGGTCGTCAGCGAGGACTGTGTTGATTCCCACCAAAACGGCCTGATGCTGAGCTCGGAGGAGCCGAGCTTGGGCGCGCGCCCGAGCGTCGGTGATCCATTTTGACTGGCCAGTGCGAGTGGCAATCTTGCCATCGAGCGACGCGGCGATTTTAGCGGTGACAAACGGGAGCCCGGTGGCTCTGTACTTGAGATAGACCTCGTTCAATGCGCGGGCGCGCTGCTTAGAAAGCCCGGAGTCAACCGCTACGCCGTGGGCGCGAAGCATCCGCGCCCCGCGGCCGCGAACGAGCGGGTTCGGGTCGCCGAGGGCGTAATGCACTTCTTTGATCCCGGCGCGCAGAATGGCGTCGGTGCAGGGCGGCGTATGTCCATAATGGCAGCAGGGTTCGAGCGTCACGTAAAGAGCCGCCCCTTGAGCTTTGGCCCCGGCCTTTTTTAAGGCCATCACTTCCGCGTGATCGGTTCCCGGACCACGATGGTAGCCGCGTCCCACGATATGACCGTTGCTCACCACCACACATCCCACCCAGGGATTGGGATAGGGCAAAACCTTCGGCAGCAGCGCCAGGCGCAGCGCCTCATGCATCAACGCCTCGGCTCGAGGGTCATCCGCCATGCCTACTGCACCTTGCTGAGCAAATGCCCCAGCTTGTCTTTTTTGACCTTCAGGTAGGCGCGGTTGTGGTCGTGGGGTGGAATCTCGAGCGGGACCCGCTTGAGAATCCTCAACCCGTAGCGTTCAATGCCTGAAACCTTGCGGGGATTGTTGGTGAGAAGCAGCATTTTCCGCACTCCCAGGTCAGCCAGGATTTGCGCGCCGACCGAGTAATCTCGCATATCGGCGGGAAGACCCAGGTGCTCATTGGCTTGAACGGTATCGAGCCCCTCGTCCTGAAGAGAATAGGCCCGAATCTTGTTGGCCAGGCCAATGCCGCGACCCTCTTGACTGAGATACACAATGACGCCTTCGCCCTTCTCTCCGATCTTTCGCATGGCGGTTTCAAGCTGTTCGCGGCAATCGCAGCGAAGTGAGTGGAGCGTATCGCCGGTCAAGCACTGGGAATGAACCCGCACCAAAACCGGCCGCCCCGGGGACAATTTCCCCATGACCAGGGCCAAGTGCTCCCGATTCTGCGACGGACATTCATAGACATGAGCCACAAAGGTTCCGAACTCCGTCGGCAGTTGGGCGCTGGCGACGCGTTCCACCAATTTCTCATGGTAACGACGGTACTCAATTAACTCCTCAATGGTGAGGGTTTGCAGGTTGTGCCGCCGCGCCAAGCGCACGATGGTCCGAGCCTGCGCCGGTCCGCCTTCAGCGTCGAGAATTTCGCACATGACCCCGACGGGCATCCGTCCGGCCAACCGGGCCAGATCCACCGCAGCCTCGGTGTGGCCGGCTCGGGTCAACACGCCGCCAGCCCGGGCGCGGACCGGGAATACGTGGCCGGGCCGAATCAGGTCGTAGGGGCGGGTCGAAGCGGCAGCCAGCAGCCGCACGGTGGTGGCTCGGTCGGCCGCTGAGATGCCCGTGGTCACGCCCCGCCGCGCGTCCACCGACACCGTAAAATCGCAACCAAACGGGGTGGTGTTATCATCCGTTGTCACCATGGGAGCAAGGCCCAATTTTGTCGCCCGCTCGCGGGTGAGGGCGACGCAAATCAAGCCGCCGCCTTCCTTAATCATAAAATTGATGTCACGCGGCGTGACCGCTTCCGCCGCCATCACCAAGTCGGCTTCATTCTCCCGTTCCAGACTATCGCGGACAATCACCATGCGGCCTCGGCGAATCTCCCGCAGGGCGCGCTCAATGTTCTCAAACTTGGCCATAACCTACTTTTTCCTCGCGATCTCGCGCATCGTTTGGAGCAATTGCAACGCCGCGTGGGCCGCCTCAATTCCCTTGTTGGATGAATTGTTCGCCGAACGGCGGGCGGCGTCACGAAGGCGATAAACCGCCAGAACTTCAAAAATAATCGGAATGTCGTTGGCGAGCGAAACCTGCATCACCCCACGCGCGCACTCATTGGCGACCAGCTCGAAATGGTACGTATCCCCCCGGACGACCACGCCCAAGGCAATCAAGACGCTGTAGTTCTGGGTTGCGGCCAAACGTTGCGCCACGAACGGAATTTCAAAACATCCGGGGACAACAACCCGATCAATGTTCTGCCGCGGAAGACCTCCTTGAACCAGCGTCTCCACGCATTTTTGCTCCAAGCGCTCGCTCATCTCGCGGTGAAAGTTTGAGCGAATCACCCCCACGCGAGCAGTTTGCGCCACCTCGCGGCTTAGGCGTAGCGAAGCGGCATCCGTCATGTCGCGACGAGGCTTCATCGCTGTTCCTTCACCAACTTTTCGAGATATTTAGCCACGATGTCCGTTTCAATGTTGACGCGGTCGCCAGCCTTCTTGCCTCCCAGCGTCGTGCAGCGAAGAGTGTACGGGAGCAAAGACGTTGTAAACCGGCCGCGCCCCGCATCGACAACCGTCAAGCTGATGCCATCCACGGCAATGCAACCCTTCGGGACCACGTAGCGGGCGAAGGGCCGAGGGATGTGGAACTCATAGATCTTGGCGCTGCCGTCCTCTCGAATGCCGATGATCCTCGCCGTCGTGTCCACATGGCCCATGACCAAGTGCCCTCCCAAGAGGGTTTGCAACGTGAGGCTGCGCTCAAGATTGACGCCATCGCCCACCTTTCGTTCGCCGAGCGTGGTCTTGCGAAGCGTCTCCGGCATGTAGGCCACCTGAAACCACGCGCGATTCACGCGCTGCACGGTGGAGCAGACACCATCCACCGACACGCTTTGGCCCGCCTGAAGCCGCCAGCCGCGCGGACGTGCCACCCGATACCAGCGCTGACCTTCTATATTGCGCACTTGCAAAATCGGGCTAGTAGTTTCAATGAGACCGGTAAACATCGCGGTTTTTGCCTGTGCTCCGTCCGGCCTTGCAAGAGCCCGGCTTCCATTTGGAGCAACCAATCCTTTGAACAGCGGATTGCCCGCGCGCAGACCTCTATCGCGCTGGTGCGAGCTCTCCGACTTCCCTTCCCAATTGGACGAAAAGCTATAACTTCAGGGCGGGCGAATTCTTCGGGCTGAAAATGGCTGGCGAGCCACCGACGCTTTCGGCGGCTTTACCCCCTGACCAGAGTTCAGCCGTGACCTTCTTCCATCCGGACTGTACCGTCGGCTCCAGAATTTCACTGGCTCGTGGGGTTCAAAGGACCGTCTTGCCGAAAAACGCGATTCGTTCCGGTTCCTTCGCACCCCTCGCGGGCTTTACCGCCGATCGGGAATTGGAAGAGCGCTATCTCTCTTCCTCACCCTGCCCTGAAGGTCGCTTTTAACTCTTCTCCAGTATAGCGTAGTGCGCTTCGGCCATCAATCAGGGCTCCTCCAATGGCCGCGCGGTTCCGAAATGCCAGGCAATCATCGAGCGCGAAGACGTTGCCGCTGCGATGCGCCGAGAAATTATAGAAGGTAGCATTGGCTGACCCTCCTTTTCGGCGCCATTTGGCATCTACGTTATACTGAAGCATCGGGCGATGAGAGCGCGTTACCTTTTTGTCAGCTGGAATATCGGGCTGCTTGGCTGCGTGTTAGGAGCAGCCACCGTTGCCTTCGGGCAGCGCCACGCGCCACCCGATCCGGTGGCTCAAGCGGATGTCAAGTTCGCCCAGGTTTATGCGCTCATTCAGGCCCATGCCGCCGAACCGGTTGACCCGAACGATTTGATCTTTGACGGCGGTATTCGAGGCATGCTGGCGTCGCTCGACCCGTTTTCCGCCTTCTTTGATCAGCAACAATTCGCGATGTTGCAGCAGCAGGCGCGGGGCGAGGCGCTCGGATTCGGCTCCATTTTATACGTCACCCCGGGCAAGGTCCTGGTACTCGAAACCGCCCCAGGCTCTCCTTCCTGGCGCGCCGGATTGGGGCCGGGCGACCGCATTGTGTCGGTTAACGGCCAGCGGCTGGACGTATTGGGCTTTCGCTCTCTGATCCAGTTGCTGCGGCGGGCGCGTTCCCATCCAGTGCGCCTGGGCGTGATTCATCCCGGTCATTTTGTCGCTCAGGACATCCAACTTGAACCGGCGGAAGTGGCGTTGCCGACGGTGGATCTCGATTTCAAATTCCGTCGTCGTGACATTGGCTACATCCACATTTCAGGCTTCGAATCGAAGACGCCCCTGGAGGTTTACAATGCCATCGAGCGGCTGGGGGGAGCGCAACTCAAAGGACTGCTCCTGGATCTGCGCGACAACCACGGCGGTCTTGTCGAATCTGCGGTCCGCGTCGCCAGCCTGTTTCTGAAACCCGGCGAAGTGGTTCTGACGATTCGCGGCCGAGCGGTCAAGCCACAAATTGAGCGAACGATTCAGGCTCCGGCGCAATTCACCTTTCCGATGGTCATTCTGGTGAACGGGGGCACAGCCAGCGCCGCGGAGGTTCTGACGGCGGCGCTTGAAGAACACGACCGGGCCGTGATTGCCGGCGAGCCGACGTTCGGCAAGGGCCTGGTGCAATCTGTCTTCCCGCTTTCCGACCATACAGGTTTGGCCCTGGTGACCGCCCAATACTTCACGCCCAGCGGCCGCTCCATCCAACGTCCGTTGCCGGGAACCGCCCTCGCGGGAGGGAATTTAGACCTCGGCGCGGCTTCAGTCTTCCATACCGACGACGGTCGTCCCCTGCGAGGCGGCGGGGGCATCACGCCGGACGTAGCCATTCCGGGCGTCGTGCTGGATCCGTGGATGAGCTTTCTGGGGCAAGGCGGATACTTCACCAGCTTCGCTTCGGATTATTTGAGCCTCCATGAACGGATCCCACGCTCGTTTGAACCGGATGGTAAGGTGCTGGAGACTTTTCGCCAGTATCTCTACCGGCATAGCGTCCGCGCTCCAGAGCCTTACTGGAGCGCCGACCAGGCTTGGTTGAAGCTGCGCATTCGCGCTGCGGTCCTCAACCTGGTTTATGGACTTAAGGCCGGCAACGAAGCCGAGATGCGCGGCGACCCGCAAGTCGAAAAGGCTCTGAATTTGTTCCCGAAGGTCGAGACGATTTTGCGCGGCCCCGCATCCCCGCCGCCCCCGCACAGAATCACTTCTGCTACTCCCGCCTCAGTTCGGACTGGGGCGCATTCTACTCGCCGTCATTCCTGATCCAACGGACGGTGTTTACCTCAATAGCCGTGGCTGCCGAGGCGCACTTTGCCTCTGAAGGCACGATGGGCATAGGTCGTATAAACCACCACACCGATCATACCCAAGCCATTGGCGATAAAAGCGTCGCGTAGGGCCCGCGGCGAAGAAGCGGCGTTATAGACCGTCAAGCTCCAGGCGGGATTGAGCGTCGAGGCAAGAAGATTGGGGAAAATTGTTGCTCCTGCCGTCACCAACAGGCAAATAATCACCAGCGTGGACATCCAAAATGGGCACCGGTCCGTAGGATCGCGGTGAAAAACCAACGCTCCGACAAAACCTGCCGCGGCCAGCGCCGGAAAAACAAACGCGAGGGGATGGACGAAGAAATTGGCGGCGGCGTTCGGCTTGACGTGAAATGTGGCGACGGTAGTCAGCAGCGCCAGCGCGACAGCCGGCCAAAACAACCACAACGACGCCCGGCGGGCGCGCGCCAGCAGTGCGCCCTCAGATTTCGTGCGAAGATAATTCGCTCCGTGCCAGCCGAGCACCACCAGGCTGAGCAGGCCGGTCAGCAATGAGTAGGGATTCAATAGCAGGGCAAAGCTGCCTTGGAAGAATCCATCGGCTTCAATCGGTAATCCCTGGACGACGTTGCCGAGGGCTACTCCCAACAGCAACGCCAGTAACAAGCTGCTCACCCCAAAGCCGGCGTCCCAGAGCGCCCGCCACATCGGATGGTCAATTTGGTGGCGGAATTCAATGGAGGCGCCCCGTAAAATTAGCAACCAAAGAACCAGCATAAGGGCCAGATAAAAACCGCTGAAGCCGGAGGCGTACACCCGTGGGAACGCCACCACCATCATACCTCCAGCCGCGAGCAGCCAAACTTCGTTGCCATTCCACACTGGGCCGATGGCATTCAGGGCCACGCGGCGTTCCTCATTCGATCGAGCGACCCATAAATGAACTGCGCCGACGCCCAAATCGAAGCCGTCCAGCACGGCATAGACCGTCAGCATGACGGCAAGGGTCCAAAACCAGACGACGTTCACGCTTTCAACCTTCCTTTTCCGACATCATGCGGCCGGAGGGGCTTCTTCCGGCCCTTCGTGGATGACACGTCCCACGAGAAACACAAATAACAAGCTCAACAGGGCGTAAATCCCGCAAAAGCCGATTAAAGTAAAGACGGCCTCGCCGCCGGCAACGTTGGCGGAGGTTCCTGCCGAGGTCTTAAGCAGGCCGTAAACCAGCCACGGCTGTCGCCCGACTTCGGTCACCATCCACCCCGCTTCGTTGGCGATGTAGGGAAATGGAAGCGCGAGCATTAAAGTCCACAAGAACCAGCGAGCCGAATAGAGCCGGCGGCGCCACAACAAAAACAAACCCAGCAGCATCTGCGCGATAAAAATCGTTCCCAGGCCCACCATGATGTGGTAGGCGTAATAAGTCAGGTCCACCGGCGGCCAGAGGTCACGCGGGTAGTCCGTCAGCCCTTTTACCGTCGCGTGAAAATTGCCGTAAGCCAAAAAGCTGAGCGTGTCGGGAACAAAGATTGGATCGAGCAGGCGCGCTCTGGTGGTGTCCGGCATCCCGATGATGGCCAACGGAGCGCCCTGTTGGGTTTTGAACAGCCCTTCCATCGCCGCCAGCTTGACCGGCTGATACTGCACCACGTCCGCCCCATTGAAATCCCCTGTGGGAAACAATTGAGTGAGAGAAAGAATGGTCCCGGCCACGATCGCCATTTTCACGGTCTGACGGCCGAACTCCAGGTGTCGCCCGCATAATAAATAAAAAGCGCCTACCGCCCCCATGACGTAAGCCGCTGCCAGCAGGGCGCCGTTGATGGTGTGGGCATACTGCCACCCCGCATAGGGATTGAGCAGGACGGCCCAAAACGAGACCAAGTGCAACGTGCCATCCGATGCCAGCCGATAACCCACCGGATGCTGCATCCAGGCGTTGACAGCGATGATGAAATATCCCGACAACAGCGACCCGACCGCCACGCCCACCCCCGCGAGCCAATGCACGACGCGGGAAACTCTTCCTTCGCCAAAAAGGAACAACCCAAGGAAGCCGGATTCCAAGAAGAAAGCGTAAACGCCCTCCATCGGCAAAGTCTGGCCGAAGACACTGCCACCATAGCTCGAGAACCGGCTCCAGTTGGTGCCGAACTCGAACTCCAGCGGAATGCCGGTCACCACACCGAGGGCAAAATTGATGGCAAAAATCTTGGCCCAAAATTTGGCTGCGGCGCCGTATCGGCTCTCGCCGGTAACAAGTTCGAGCGTGGAGAGGAGGGCGATGAAGAACCCCAAACCCATCGTCAGAATGGGAAAGAGGTAATGAAACATGACCGTCAGCGCAAACTGAAGCCGATGGGCCATGACAGCCGTGCTCACGTTTCACCTCATTGAAACAGGCTGGCCGTGGCGGTAGGCAACATCCGAACCCGCCTTCCGATGCCGGAACGGTCCCGGCAGTTCATCGCACATAGAATTAGGTTGATTCACGGCACGGGTGCCGGCAGTGATCAACCGCACATTCTATCACTTTGCCTTGGCTCGACCTGGGAAGTTTTTGGGACGGAGGGCGGGCCGGCGCCCATCCCTGGAAATTTTGCTTGAAATTCGCTTTTCTTTCGCCTAGAATACTTTCCGAAAATGGCGCGGGATGAATCTCGCGCCGGAGGCTCACAATGGCGCTGACACGGCGGCAAAAGCAGGTTCTCGATTATTTGGTCCGATTTATAGACCGCCAGGGGTATTCCCCGAGCTTTGAAGAGATTGCCGAAGGGCTGGGCCTTTCGTCCGTGGCCACAGTTCACAAACATCTCGATACGTTGGGGCGAAAGGGTTTTATCCGTCGAGGCTATAACCGAAGCCGATCCGTCGAGGTGGTCGCCTTTCCCGGCTCGGTACCGTTTAGCAAGGTCGCGCTGCGGTCCACCAAGATCCCGAACACGGCCCAAAGGCTCGGTGCCTCTGCTGGGGACGCCGTAAACTCCGGCGAGCAGGCTGCCACGCGCTTGGAATTCCCTTTGCTCGGTCGTATTGCCGCCGGTTACCCTGTGGAGGCCGTTTCGACGCCGGAGACATTCTCATTGAGCGATTTCGCCGGCCGCAAGGATGGCATTTTTGTCCTTAAAGTGAAAGGTGATTCCATGGTGGACGATCATATCTGCGACGGGGATTATATTTTAGTCGAGGGCGGCTCGACCGCCCAAAACGGCGACATTGTAGTGGCGCTGCTGGGCGGCACCGATGCAACCCTCAAACGCTTCTTTCATGAGCCCGACGGCCGCATACGCCTGCAACCCGCCAACGCCCAAATGGACCCGGTGATTGTGGATGCCCGCGAAGTCAGAATTCAGGGGCGCGTCATCGGCGTTTTGCGGAAATACTAATCGCGCCTCAGAAGGTCACGCGCGCGCCAAACTGCGCGGCAAACGGGATGCCGACGGTGGTGCCAGGCCCAAAGAAATCTCCCAAAGCGCCGGCCGGCACCAGCAGAGGCTTGAAGTTGGTTACCGGGGCGCTTTCCGTGCAGGCCGCGTTCTCGCATATCGCCGTGACGTTGTAGAGATTGTTGACGTGTTCCGGCAAGGCGGCTATGTCCGTCACGTAATTGGCGCCCGGATTGTTGCGGTTGAACAGATTAAAGAACTCGATAAAGGGCGACACGGCGACCCGTTCGCCGAGCGTAAACGGTCGCGCGACGCGAGCATCCATCTGAATGTATGGCGTGCCGCGAAATTCGTCGAGAGAGGTTTGAACGCCGTTGACGACGGCGCGGTCGTCCTGCGCGTCGCCGAGACCATTCACGTCCACCGGCGTCGTCAGGGTAAAGGGCCGGGCGGTCTCCGCTTGCCCGAGCCAAGAGAATTCAAACCCATCCGGCAGATAAAACACTCCCGCCACCACTCCTCGGTCCCGCACATCTTCTCCTGAAGGCCCAAAATCGCCTTTTCCGAAGGCATCCAAGGGATTGCAAACCCCGTCCACATAATCGAACAACTCACCGAGCACGCAGCCCCACGTCTTGGCACTCGCCAAAGTGTAGTTGGCGATTAGGTCGAGGCGGCGCGCCAGGTGGCCCTGCAGATGAACCGTCATCGCATCGTAGCGTGAGCGATTATCGGAGCGGAAGACAGCCACGTCGGGCACGTGAGCCTCTTGAATCGCCCGATCGCGCGGAAACAACGGGGAAAACAACGTGTAGCCCGCCTCATATTGGTAGCGAGCATAGGAGTGGACGCCTTGCTCATGCGTGTAATTGGCGCTCACCATCCAGTTGGGATTGAAGGCATGCTCGATGCCCGCCGTGGCATGAAGGGCGTATGGCGTTTCATAGTGAGGATCAATGATGGAGCCAGTGCCTCCCGATGAGGCGCCCGGCAGGCAGCCCGGCCCGCCGGGGTTGAGACAAACCGGAGACGACGTATTTACCGCCTGAAAAGCCGTCACCCAACCGTTCTGCGCCAGGTCATTATAAAAGAGGCCAAAACCGGCGCGAATCACGGTCCTTCGCGCGCGGCCCAAGGCATAAACCAGGCCCAAGCGAGGAGCCAAGGCCCCGCGGTAGTCCCGGGGCGCCGAGTGCGCGAGCGGAATATGGAGGGACTCCAGCGTCCCGAGTGTCGGATTGGCCAATTGCGACCGGCCGGAGGCGATGAACAGCCCGAACGTCGTGTCGTAACGCGCTCCAAGGTTGAGCGTCATTCGCCGCGTCGCGCGCCAAGTGTCCTCTACATAAAGCCCCAAGCGCTGGACATTTTGTGAAAAACTTCCGTCCGTCGCCGGCGAGGTCGTGCACGTAGTGCCCGGAGTCACTTGGAAGCCTGGCGTTGTCGCGCAGGTAAGGTCCGCGGAGAACTGTTGGGGGGCATTCAAGTAGTCGGTAGGATCTAAAGCGAACACCGTCAGCCGCTCCGCCGTCCCGGACAGCGCGCCGCTCAACACCGGCTCGTGGATGAAATCCACACCGAAGCGCAGAGCGTGAAGGCCCGTCACGTGGCTCACGTCGTAGCGGAGCTCATACTTCTCCTGATTGCGGAGCACCGGAAACGCCGTAATCGGCGTGACAAATTGGTTGTCACCAAAAGTCTCAAATCCCGAGGTGGCCAGCGAGGTCGAACTGAAAGGAAACGCCAAGGCAAATCCCAAGTGGGAGTTTCGCCGTTCGGTAATGTGCAGGTAGCTGGCACCCAAGGTAAGCGAACCGAGCCACGTTGGGCTGAAGACGTTTTCCTGGTTAAAGGCCATGTTCCAGTAACTGGAGTGGGAGGCGACACCGGTCGAGGGTAAAGTCCCCTGTTGGACGAGGTCGTTGCGGGTGGTGTAATTATCCGCCGAAACCCGCAGGAACCACTGCGCCCCTAACGATTCAGAGCCGTCCAACCGCGTTGAGGCCATCACATCGCGGAAAGGTACCGGGACGTTCTGTGGGACCTCAATGGATTTGACGCCCGGAATCAATCCCTCGGCAGCGAGCGTCCCTAACGCCGAAAACTGTTGGCGCACGGAGGGGCTGTAAGCAATGCTGGCATTTTCCCGCACAGCCTCCAAGGAAGAGAAGAACCACAACCGGTTTCGCTTAATCGGCCCGCCGAGCGTCCCAATATAATTTTGTCGGGAAAACGGCTGCTTAGGGTTGGGCGGCGGGTTATCAATCGGGAAGCGGGCATTTAGCGCCGCCGCCCGCTCGTAGAACGCGGCGTCGCCGTGCCAAGCGTTCGTTCCCCGTTTGGTGGTGATGACCACGGAGCCGCCCGTCGTCCGGCCCGTGTCCGCCTCTTCTTGTGCCGTGCTGACGGCAAATTCTTGGATGTCGTCCGGGGAAATGTTTTGCAGAAATCCGCCAATGTAATCGTCCGAATTGTCCACCCCATCCACCGTCAAGGCGTCGTTCAGCCCCGAGCTGCCTCCAAAGGAAACCGCTGTGATGCGCGCCTTGGTGGGATCCGAAGGCTCCACGGGTTCAGTGCCCGGAACCAAGTAGGCGATGTTGGCAAAACTGCGGAGCGCGAGGGGAATGGTCTTAAGATCAAAACTCGTCACCACGCCCTCGAGCGTGGCGTTCGACGTGTCAAGTGGTTGCGTGGCGATGGAAGAAGCTTCGCCCCGCACCTGGATTCGTTGATGGGCGCTCGCCGGCTGAAGCCTCACTGTGATGTCGCGCGTGGAGTTGACGGCCACGCTCACATCCGATTGCGCGGGGGCAAAACCCGGCGCGCTCACGACCACGCGATAAGCACCCGGCTGCAAATAATCGAGCCGAAATGCGCCGCGGCCGTTGCTCGTCGCGCTGCGCTCATATCCCGTGGACGACGACCTCACCTCGATTCGCGCCCGTGGAATACGCGCGCCGGTTGCGTCCTCGACCGTGCCCGCCAAGTCGCCCTCCGGATTTTGCGCCCGTAACGGACTGGCCAGCCCCCACATCAGCGCCACCAGCAGCGCGGCCAAGCCAATTTGTTTTCTTCCGAATTGGCCTTCTAAGCTCACCATCTACAAATAAGTCACTACCTGTTCCGCCGCCCATCCGGCAGCGCGCCATGCACGTGCCCGGCGACATTGGACGGGCACTCTCTCATCCTACCACCCGACGCATCCGGCGAATAGTAGGGTCGTCAGGGTTGGTGGGGTCCGACCATCGTCGTTTCAAAAACGGCCAACCTTATTCGAATCGCGTTATATTAGCGAACCGGGTTTTTGCTCCCGGCGGCAAACAGGGTGCTCATCAGTTTTCAAGCAATGTCGCAGGGCGCTTGCGTCGTAAACTTTGCATGGGCCTTTGCCCGGAAGGCGAGGTTTTCTCTCTATGGTTCAACGTCGAGGCCGAGGGACTTGGCGATGTCTCGTCCCTGCGTTTCTTCTAGGCTGCGCGATCTCCTGTGCTCAAAGCACACCGGAGCAGCTCGGTCCGATTTTCAGTCAACGGATCGAAACCCGCGGTGTTGTATCCTATCAGCTTGAAGAATACCTGTTAAAGCGCGCGCCACAACTTCCCACGCCCACAACCGCCGAGGCATGGACCTCGCAAGAAAAAACCATCCGTGCCCGCCTTTTGCGGCTGATATATCACGGTTGGCCGCGAGCCTGGGTTGATGCACCGCCTCAGTTTCATGAAGTGGGAGTGATTCCTGGAAACGGATACCGCATTGTCAAGTTCCAGTATGAAATCGTTCCGGGATTTTATTCCACGGCGCTTCTCTACGAGCCGCAAGTGTTGAAGGGAAAGGTTCCGGCGGTTCTCGACGTGATGGGCCACTTTCCGGTAGGCAAAGCGGAGGAATTCGAGCAAAAGCTCTGCATCAATCAGGCGCTGCGCGGGATGCTCGCGCTGAATCTGGAGTGGCTTGACATGGGCGAGTTGCGGACACCCGGCGACAGCCACTGGTACGGCGCGCAGCTCGATTTAGCCGGTGTGAGCGGCGTCGGGCTTTTCTATTTGGCCATGCGAAGAGGGTTGGATTACCTCTCCGGGAATCCGCACGTGGACCTGCGGCGCATCGGCATGACGGGACTGTCGGGCGGAGGATGGCAGACGATTGTCCTCAGTTCTCTCGACCCACGGGTGAAGGTGGCGATTCCGGTTGCAGGATACACTTCGCTCATCGGGCGCGTCGAACGGCCACCAGGCGAGCCGGGCGACTACGAGCAGAATGCGCCCGACTTTCTTGTTGGCCAGGACTACTCTACCCTGACGGCCCTGCTGGCTCCTCGCCCGGCGCTCATTATCACCAACGCCGAAGATGACTGCTGCTTCCGAGGCCCGCTCGTCAAGCCCGAAATCTACGACCCCATCAAGCGTTTCTATCGGCTTTACGGCAAGGCCTCTTTGTTCCAATTCCACGAAGACACTCAAATCTCCGCCCACAACTACGGCGTGGATAACCGGCAACAATCCTACCGCTTCTTCGACAGGAACTTTGGACTTAAGACCCCCAGCCGTGAGATTCCGGTCGGCTCGGACATGAAAACCTATCGGCAACTTGTGGTTGGCGTGCCCAAGGATAATCTGACGATTTTGGGACTGGCGCGGAAAATGGCTCAGGACATTGAGCGGCCGCCAATTCCATCCGGCGCCGCCCGTGCGGCTTGGGCCGTAGCCGAGCGCGCCCAGCTTCGCCGAATAGTTCGCTACCATCCTATTTCCGTGTTGCGCCCCTGGCGCGTGGCGGACACCATGCACAATCAACTCGCGACACTTTCCTACCGCTTCGAAATGAGCAACGGCCTAACCGCAACCGGCATTTGGTTGAAAGCCATGCAAGCTCCGAGGACCTCGCCGCTGGTTATTGTGTTGGACGATAAGGGCAGGATGGGCGAAACGGCACAAAATTCGGCCCACATTCCCCTCGTCGCTTTCCTAATCGGGCGAGACGAGCAGGTATTAACCCTTAACCTGCTGTTCACGGGTGACGCCTCTCCGGGCGGGCGCAATGATATTACCAACTTTGCCGAAATGCTCGAGGCCATCGGCAAGCGTCCCGTCGGCCTTGAAGCCGCGCAGTTGATTGCAGTGGCACGGTGGGGCAAAACACAATGGAACCCTTCCCGCATCAGTGTTCGCGCCCAGGGGATGCGCAGCCAACTCGTGGCGCTGACGGCGGCCGCGCTTGAACCCACACTCTTCCGCAACGTTGGCATCCGCCAGGGAATTGCCAGCTTGAGCGACGTTTACTCAAAGCCGGTAAAATTCGGCGACGCGCCGGAGCTGTTTTGCCTGGATCTGTACAAACGCTTTGATATCCATCGGCTATCCGTTCTGGCCGCGCCCACCACGGTGGATGATAGGCTTCCGTAAATCTCATTTGCCGGAAAATGAGGATTTAGAAGGCCCCGCGCTGCGGCTCTGTGAATGGCTTAAGCCTTGGATAACGTTACCCATCGGCAACGGACGGAAAGAAGCGACGCGTGAATCGCCGCCTCGTCGTGGGTTCTGCCGACCGAGTGTGCAGGTATGAATAATCCGGCGAAGCGATCGCGCCAACAGGCCCCTCAAGCGGTTGTGAGCACGATTTTGGGATGAGGGACCTTCTCGCCCACCCATTCCCAATACCGAACCAAAATGGTATAGACCATCAGGCCGGTTTCCCCCTCGCCCCACAGCAAATAATTCAGGGATTGGGACATGAGGTTGCCTCGGGTCAACTCAAGGAAAATGCACTTGGGGTCGAGCAATTCGGCTAAGTAGGCGATGGTATTGGCCACGGCCACGGCGCCCCAAACGCTAATAAGATAATTCTCCCCTTCCTTCAAGACCCTGACCCGCAGAGAAGTCATAAATTCGCTTCGGTTATCTATCAAATTAACGTGGAGAAAAGCCAAGGGGCTTTCGATCTTATGGTTTTGTAGCATCTCCGTAGCCTTCTTGGCTCTTGTCGCGGGAGTCGAGGAGTGAATGGGAACGAGGTTGACCTTCTTGCCGGCGATTTTGAACCAAAGCTCCTCGGAATCGGAATCCACAAATTCCACGTTGCTGACCCGCAGTTCACGGGCGCGTTGATAACGGCTAGTTGCGCCCACAATGAGAATGGTCAGAATAAAGATGGACGAAATAATCACTCCGTCCGGGCGCTCAAAAATGTTGGCAACCCACATATAGGCGAACACTGCCGTGACGCCCCAGAAATAAGCACTTAAAGGAAGTGCCCAGAGCTCACCGCGCGGGCTGGCCCGGAATTCTCGCCACAAAACGATGGCGGCTGCGACCGCTGCTGAAAGAATGAGCGCCAACACCCCTGTGGCGAAAGCCGAAGCCTGCGCTTCCACACTGGCATGGAAAACCCATGTCACCACTAAATTGATAAAAAGCAGGACAATCACGGTCGGACGGCGATAGGCTACCCACCGCGGCGACATGCCAAAGCGCGGCAAATAACGCGGAATAAGGCTCACCAAACCGGCCATCGCCGACGCGCCTGCAAACCACAGGATGGCAATGGTGAGAAGGTCGTAAACGGTCCCAAAGACGTTTCCAAGAAGTTGGTGCGCCAAGTAGGCCGGAGCGCGGCCGCTCGCCGGCCCGCCGGGCATGTAAGCGCTCTTCGGTATCAGGACTACCGTAACGATGCTGGAGAGCATCAGGAAGAAACCCATAATCAACGCCGCCGCCAAAAGCAACTTCCAGGTGTCGCGGATGCGGCCCCAAGGAGGACCCTGCTCTTCACCTGTTGTCTCACCGTCATTATCAATCAAGGGCATGACAGAAACGCCCGTCTCAAATCCGCTCAGCCCCAGCGCCAACTTGGGGAAGACGATTGCAGCGGCCAGGAAAATGGCCATTGGGCTGCCGTGCGCAGCCAAAGAAAGGCGCCAATGCGACAGGAGAGCGGGATGGCGCATAATTGCCCAGACTCCGTCCAAGAAGACAATGAGGCTGGCCGCAAGATAGGGAATGCCCAAGCCGACTGAAACCCAGATAGCTTCCTTAAATCCCATCAAGAACACTCCGGCCAAGAGAGCCAAGAGCAACACCGTGATTGTCATTTGGTCGCCGCGGAGATACTGCTTGACGTAGGGATTTTCGATGGCGTGTTTGGCGGCGTCGGCCGAGCAGAGTGTCATGGTGATGACAAAATCCGTGGCCGCAAAGCCCAGCAGAATGAGCACGAACACTTTTGACGCCCAGTTGCTGAGCAGGTTCTCCAGAATGGCAATGGACCCTTGACCAACATAAGATCGTCTGGCAACCTGCGCATACACCGGCACCGCACCGAGCACAGTGACGGCCACCAGAATGAAGGTGGCAACCGGAGCCAACGCGCCCGCAGCCACCAGAGCAATCCCGGCCTGAAAGGCCAATGAGGAAAAATAATCCATCCCCGTCAGCCACATGACGGCGTACCAGGGATGCGTCTGCTCGATGGACTCCCCTTCGTCCAGCCGCCCGCCTGCCGCCGACCAACGTCCAAAGGCGGTTCGTGGCGGTAAGGTTTCACGGGTGGGCAGGCGCCGCAGCCTGCGATGGCGTTCAGGGCCGGCGGCTGTGGATTTTGTGTCCATGTTGGTTCCCTGAAAAAATCGCCCCGGGCAACGTGTCAAGATGCCCAGAAAACCCCTTTCCCCCTGGGGACGTCCTGAAAGGTGCTCTTAGGCTACCCCGAAGAAGAGGTGCTCACTTCGGCGGATTCACCGAAGCCAGCAAAGATTCTTTCGTACAGCCTGCGCAGAGACGTCTTTTCCAGAAGAAACACCAGAAGCGAGGTAAGGGCGATTCCGAAGATAATCACGGAATACGCGGTGGCTTGCACCAAATGACCGCCGGGCATTTTCGCCTGGAGAGGCAATGAGGCCAGCACGGCAGCGGCCAACCCGCGCGGCGCCATAATCGCCATCCGCACAGCATCTTGCTTCGGCACCGACTTGTTCACTCCAAAGCGCGCCACCGGAATGCGGAACAGGAAAATCAGGGCTGTCATGAGCAGACCAAAGAGGATCCAACCCATGTTGGTCAGTTGAACGGAAACCCCGACGTAGATGAAAAAGAAGGTCTTCACCAGAAATACGACCTCTGAAAAAAATGCCCGCTCCATCTTGCTGAGCGAGATGGGCTTGAGAAACGTGAACCGCTTGAGGAAGGATGTGTCCATGGAAGGGAGATTGCCCAACATCGCGCCAAAGGCGAGCGAGGCAATGGCGCCGCTAAAACCCAAAAACTGGACGATCCCATAAATGACAAACACGAAAGCGATGGTGGTCATCAAGGAATTCTCGAGGGTCCGTACTCTATTCAACAGGATGGACCACGCGACCGCACCCACCACCCCGAGGATGGCCGCGAATAGGAACGCAGCCAACAAATTGCCGAGCACGGGCCCGACGGCCACGTTTCCCGATTGCGCCGCCTGAAGCAAGGCCAACGCAATCACAATGGAGAGCACATCACCGATCGCCGATTCGAGAAACAGGATGGTACTGGCCTGCTCTGACATTTCCAGCCTCGAGGCCAGTGGAATCACGACGGTCGGCGATGTTCCACCCAGAATCGCCCCGAGCATCAGCGAGGCGGTCACCGTCAGCCGACCCACTCCATGCGCTACGGCGGATACGACCAGCATCGTCACAACGAAGTTCAGCAAGGCGAGCGAGAACGTGCCCCGCAGCGCCTTTCTGAGAACCTCAAGGCTGAGCCCGATGCCGCTCTCGAAAAGGATTAGAACCAGAGTGACGGTGGTAAAAACAGGACCCACGGCGCCAAAACTGGACGGCGTTACCAGGTGAAGCACCGGCCCCAAAAGCACACCGATCAGTGTTAGCCAGAGGACATCGGGGATCCGGGTCCGGCTAAACAATCCGACAAAAAAGTGCGCCAGGAAAATCAGCGCGCCGACAATGCCGATGACGCCCGACACGCTCATGGGTCGTTCCCCTCCTTGATAAGCTTTACCGCCAAGGAATCGGCTTCCTCGGCAGCGAGATTATCCCAAGAAGACTTGCCTTTGACAATCTTCGCTAGCGGGTTCGCTGTCCCCGGCCGTCTGCTATGCTCCCCACGCTGGACCGAAGCCCGCCAGCAACACTTGTCTTTGCCTCAATCTCGCCAGAACCCAACAACATTTTGGCTTCGATGCCTTTACACCGGCGGGGCGAGTCTCAGGCACCGAGATGACTCAGGAACCATCCGTTTCAAGCCAATTCGGGCCGGGCTTGGCGAGCCATCACAACCCGCGGAATGCCGGCCAGGTCGGGACGGACTTCCACCTGCGTCCACGATTCGTCTAGAAGCGCCAACACACGCTCGCGCATTTGGTAGCCAATCTCCGCCACCAGCCAGCCACCCGGCTTGAGCACCTGCCGCGCCTGCGGAAACAGCCGACGATAGACCTCATCGCCCCGCTCAAGCCCGCCCCAGGCCAGCCGCGGCTCAAAGTCCCGCACTTCACGCTGCACGTGCTCGATTTCATCGCGGCCGACATAAGGTGGATTGGAAATGACAAAGTCGAACGTTCCCGCATAGGTAGGTTGGAGGAAATAAGTCAGCAGATCAGTTTCGTGAAATTGAATCCGCCCGGCGAACCCTAGCCGTTCCGCATTCCGCGCCGCGACGCCGAGCGCAGCCGGGGAGATGTCCGTCGCATGAATCTCCGCCTGGGGAAACTCATGGGCCAGCGCCACGGCAATGCACCCCGAGCCGGTGCCGACGTCCACCATCCGTAACCCACCGCCGCGGGAAAGACAGCTTTCACCTGCCAAGTCAATGACGGCTTCAATCAAATGCTCCGTTTCGGGGCGAGGAATCAACACGTCGGGCGTCACCTCGAAATCCAATCCCCAGAATTCCTGGTGGCCGGTAATGTATTGGGTGGGTTTGCCTGTGAGTCGCTCGGCAATGAGGTGAAAATAGCGCTCCGCCTCCGATGAGGTGAGTTTTTTCTCGCTATGGCTGTAAAGGGTGGTGCGGTCGCATGACAGCACCTGCATAAGCAGCAGTTCGGCGGCGAGGCTGGCCGAAGGCGTTTGGCCGGCGAGAAGTCGGCGCAAGCCTTCGGCGAGCGTCTCGCGCACAGTCAGTGCTCCCCGGGCCTGCGGCGATTTAACGAAGGAATCCATGGTCACGGCATGCTCGGCTGGCCGCGTTGGCCGCGCTTTCCGGCTATGCGACCACGGCCGCCTGCTTCAAGCGTTCCGCTTGATGATGCGTGATGAGAGCTTCGATGATGTCATCAATCCGGCCGTCCATCACTCGGTCAAGCTGGTGCAGGCTCAAGCCGATGCGGTGGTCGGTGACACGATTTTGCGGGAAGTTATACGTGCGTATTTTTTCGCTGCGGTCGCCCGTGCCCACCATGGTCCGCCGCTCCTCAATAATCTGTTTTTGCTGCTCTTGAAGCTTCATTTCATAAAGCCGAGACCGGAGCACCCGCATCGCCTTGGCGCGATTCTTGATTTGGGACTTTTCGTCCTGGCAGGAAACGACGATCCCGGTCGGCAAGTGCGTGACGCGCACCGCCGAATAGGTGGTGTTCACCGATTGTCCGCCGGGCCCGGAAGAGCAAAACGTGTCAATACGAATGTCTTTGGGATCAATCTCCACCTCGACTTCGTCAGCCTCCGGCAACACCGCGACGGTCACCGCGGAGGTGTGGATGCGGCCTTGCTGCTCCGTCGCCGGAACCCGTTGCACGCGGTGCACGCCGCTTTCGTATTTCAGCTTGCTATACACTTTGGGACCTTCAATCAGGGCGATAACTTCCTTCAGCCCGCCCACACTGGACACTGACGTTGAAAGAACTTCCACGCGCCAACCTTGCGACTCGGCAAAGCGCGTGTACATGCGGAAAATTTCCTGTGCAAACAGCGTGGCCTCGTCGCCGCCCGTGCCGGCCCGAATCTCCAGAACGACGTTCTTTTCGTCATTGGGGTCTTTGGGAAGCATGAGCACCTTCAGCTCATTTTCGATGGCCTCTTGGCGTTTCTCAAGTTCGGCTAGTTCTTCTTGCGCCAAGGCCTTCATCTCGGGATCGGAAGATGATTCGCTCAGCAGCGACTTGGCGCTGACAAGGCCCTTCTGGACTTCCTTCCAAGCTCGGAATTTTTCAACAATCAACTCCAGCTCAGCGTGCATTTTCGCAGTCTTTTGATAATGCGCCGGGTCGCCGAGAACTCTGGGGTTGCTCAGTTTCGCCGTCAACTCGTCGTAGCGTCTTTCAATCTCCTCGAGTTTGCCAATAAAGTGCATCGCGCCTTTCCCCCTCAAGTCCGGCCGTCAGCCGAAAGCCCTCAGAATGAGCCATTGCTGAATTTCATCCCCGTCGAGCCGCTACGATGACGCCGCCAGATTCCGTCCCAGCTTTCAGAACAATGTCTAAAGGCCACAAGGGTTAGTTGCCACAAGTTCACCCTCGGTTCGCGAAGGCGGAAGCGCCCACGCTTGAAGTCGTCAGAGGCTTCCACCGCAAGATAAATAGCTCTTGACCTCTCATTGCCAGAATAGCCGTCTGCTTTGGGAGGTGTCAATTGAGCAAGCTGAGTGGCCAAAAAGCGGATGGTATCTTACGCAGTCTGCCAAAGTTCAACCGCGTAGCCGTACCCCCGTGAAGGCGAGTAGAAGCCGGCAAGGGGCAGCTCCGGGGCAAGAGCGCAACCACTGAACGCTGCGAGGGGAACTGGCGGCGTCCATCTTCGGTTAGCTATGGTCTGGAGTCATCAAAGCCTATCGGGAGCCGGTGGAAGGAGGTTCAAGGCCCAGTTCGGGCGCGATGCCGCGCATGGCTTCGATGCAAAAAGCGATGTGTTCGTCGAGCGGCAGGTTGAGCTCTTCGGCCCCTCGAATGATGTCTTCACGGCTCACGGCGCGCGCGAAGGCTTTGTCCTTCATCCGCTTACGGACCGATTTTGCTTCTAGGGTCGCAATCCGATCCGGCCGCACCAGCGCGCACGCGGTAATGAAGCCGGCCAATTCATCGCAAGCAAACAGAGCTCGGGCCATGAGCGTATCCCGCGGAACGCCCGAGTAGTCGGCATGTCCCAAAATGGCGCGGCGGATATCTTCCTCCACCCCTTTTCCCTTCAAAATTTCGCTGCCTTGGAGCGGATGGTCGGGCGCGTTAGGATGAATTTCATAATCAAAATCGTGCAACAGTCCGACAACCGCCCATCGCTGCTCATCTTCGCCGAATTTGCGCGCGTAAGCTCCCATACACGCTCCAACGGCGAGCATGTGTCGCCTCAAATTCTCGTTCTGGACGTACTCGCAAACCAATGCCCATGCCGCGTCGCGATCCATCGCTGCCTTCCCTCAAAAAGCCTACGCCGGCATTATACGATAACCTGTGTTGGGCAGCTTAACGCCCTCGCCGCAAAGATTCCCACAGTCTCACTTTGGACTGATACAATCGCTGCCGGGAAAATTGCCGGCACCGCTGTCTGTTCCGCCCCGGCACAGCCGGAGCGCTGAACACGCGATCCTCCAGTGGCGCACGGCTTTCCGCAAAGATTGTTGCCCGCCGTTGAGCTTCGGCGGCGATTCACAAGCGGCGGTCGAACGAAAGGTGCAACGGATGAGAGCACTGGTTAAGGCGAAGCGAGAACCCGGTTTATGGCTCCAAGAAGTTGAAGAACCGGTCATTGGCATCAACGATGTCCTGATCCGTGTTGAGCGAACCGGCATTTGCGGCACCGATGTCCACATTTACGACTGGAACGAGTGGGCGCAAAGCACGATTCCTGTTCCCCTGGTGATTGGGCACGAATTTGTGGGAGAAATTGTGAGAGTCGGCTCGAACGTCAACGACTTTCATCCAGGTGACCTGGTGAGTGGCGAAGGGCACGTTGTTTGCGGGCGCTGCCGCAACTGCCTCGCCGGCCGACGACATCTTTGCGCTCATAGCCAAGGCGTGGGAGTGAACCGCCCCGGGGCCTTTGCCGAGTATATTGCCCTGCCGATGAGCAATATCTGGCGGCATGCGCCGTCCGCGGACCACGACGTAGCCGCCATCTTTGATCCTTTTGGCAACGCCGTCCACACGGCGTTGTCCTTCCCCGTGCTGGGCGAGGACGTTCTCATCACCGGCGCGGGCCCGATCGGCCTGATGGCGTCGGCGGTGGTTCGCCATGCGGGAGCGCGCTTTGTGGTCATCACCGACCTCAATCGTTATCGCCTTGCCTTGGCGGAAAAGATCGGAGTTGCGCGGGCCTTCGATCCTCGCACGATTAGCCTAGGCCAGGTGCAAAAAGAATTGGGCATGGCGGAGGGTTTTGACGTCGGCCTGGAAATGTCCGGCAGCGCTGAAGCTTTTCGCGAAATGCTGACCAACATGAGCCACGGAGCCAAAATCGCCATGCTCGGTATCCCCGATCGGGAGATTGCCATTGACTGGCGCACGGTTATCTTCAACATGCTGACCATCAAAGGCATTTACGGCCGCGAAATGTATGAGACTTGGTACAAAATGACCGTTATGCTTCAATCCGGCCTCGACATTCGACCCGTCATTACCCACCGATTCCATTACTCGGAATATCCAAAGGGCTTTGAGGTCATGCGAAGCGGTCAGTGCGGGAAGGTCATTCTCGAATGGCGCTAGCAGCCTTTTCGACGATGGCTTTTCCGAAGCAAAGGATCTCTGACCCGCCGGCAGGTGGGTGCCTCCTATCTGGCTTCGATTAAAGTGACTGACTGAGACAAGAACCACCGTTCATCGAGTGGCGTGCGGCGGAACTCCGGGAGTGTTGAGACGCGGAGTCATGTGGGAAGATGGTAAAACTGTTGAGCGTTTTGAAACCACACCCCGGCCTGCTCGTCGCTCGAGAGCCTTTGCGTGTAATTTTTGGCTATCTCAACTACCTCCGAGTAGCTTGCCGCTAAAGTGCAGACAGGCCAATCAGACCCCATCATGATTCGACTGGTGCCGAAGGCATTGAACACCGTGTCGAGGTAAGGTTCAAAATCGGAGGGACGCCAATGGGCCCAATCGGCCTCGGTCACCATGCCGGAGACCTTGCACCAAACGTTGGGCGAGGCGGCCAAGTTTTTCAGACCTGAGAGCCACGGCTCCAGACGATGCTCCCCAATAGGCGGCTTGGCGATGTGGTCGAGCACAAACGGCTGATAGGGAAATTCCTCCACCAGCCTTTTGGCGATTGGCAAATGGCGCGGAAACAGCAGCAAGTCGTAAGTTAAGCCATAGGATTGAAGCAAACCAATGCCGCGGCGAAAATCCGGGCGCATCATAAACTGGTCGTCCGGCTCGTCGTGGACGATATGACGGACGCCACGAAACTTGGGATGGCGGACCAGCGTCTCAAGCTGCGCCTCCACGCCCGGATCGCACAAATCCACCCAACCCACGACGCCGCGAATAAAGGGAAAGTGGTCGGCCAACTCGAGCAGCCATCGGCTTTCTTCCAAGGTTTGTCGCGCCTGAATCGCCACCGTCCCGTCAATGCCTTCGCGAGCCAGCAGCGGCTCGAGGTCCGGCGGCAGAAAATTACGTTGCAAAGCCTCCATGTGCGGCGCAATCCAAGGGTATTGCTGCGGCGAGTACATCCAGAAGTGCTGGTGCGTGTCTATTTTCATGGACGCGCTCCGAAGATAGAAGCCAGATGGACGGTGAGCCCTCCGTGACGGCCCGGCTTTCGCCCTCCACCTTCCCACAAACCCCGCTGATCCGCAAGCCTCGCCTTCCAGCAGCGCACCGCTCCTGAAAGCGTGATACCGAAACGGTTGTCAGGAAGACCGAGGATAGCCGTAATATATCGCGTTGCGATTGACTCCAGCGAGGCGGCCTTCCGGTTGGTCATCATTCGGCTGGTCGCCCCCCCCCAGGTCCATGCGACAAATCCTCCAAGATTGGCCGCTGCAGCGAAGGCCCTGGCTTGTGGCAGCCGAGTCGGAAATCGCTTCCGTGCCGTTACCGGCTTACGCTATGCTTTGAGTTTGGCGCAACCGATGGGAAGTCGAAGATCCGTTTTAGCCGAAGCCACGGAAAAGCCGATCCAGGTCGCCGCAGCGATTCTGGAGCGCCAGAGACGCATTTTGATTTGCCAGCGGCACCACTCCGATGCTTACGGCTTGCAGTGGGAATTTCCGGGAGGCAAGGTGCGCGAGGGCGAAACGCATAAAGCCGCGCTGGCGCGGGAGCTGCAGGAGGAACTCGGCATTCGCGCCGAAGTCGGCGAAGAACTCTACAGATTGCAACATCGCTATCCGGATCGCTACGTGGAGGTGGTGTTTTTTCATGTGCCGAGGTTTCAGGGCCGCATAACGAACCGCGTCTTTGAGGACGTTCAATGGACGGACCGAAAGACTCTTTCCGCTTACCATTTTCTCGAGGCCGATCGGGAGCTCATTTTGCGGATTGAAGCTGGAGAAATCCTATGAAGGGGGCGTCGAAAACTTGGGGCGCGCGCAGCGCAGCGGCCCTGTGGGTAGCGGCGCTTGCGATGGTCATGAGGGCGGGGGCAGCGCAGGCGGGCACGGCAGCCCTCGAAGCAAGCACCTACGTCTGGACCAGCGTCGGCAACGTCGAAGGCCACTTGGCGCGCGATTCATCTCCCGCCGGCGCGTTTTCCCCCGACTCGAAAACGCTGGCCGTCGTTTCCCGGCGGGAAGAACAGAAAATTGTGCTCTTCAATCTCGTGAACGACAAGATCGCGCGGGTGCTGCATCCCAGGATTCCCGGCTTGTCCGATCTGGATATCTATTCGGCCAATTTCATAGGTCCGACGCGGCTTTTCTTGATGGCGCGCGGCACGATGGCGGCCAAGAAACGCGCGCAAGGCACAACGCCTCTGCTCGGCTTTGAGTGGAATACCGACACCGATTCGCTCGCCGGCAAAGTGGATTCGATTGGAGCAAATGGCTTCCGTTCAATTCACTATTTTCCGCAAATCGGGTTTGTCGGCATGTACAAGGATAGCGCGTTCGACTTGTGGGATCCCGCGAACGGGCGGGCGCTGGTGGCTAAAGTCCCGGATTTAACCGAGCGGCCTCGTGTTTACGCCTTTTCGCCCGATGGCCACTGGCTGATTCTGGCCCAAATCGCCGATGACGCGAGTCCCGACCCAGTGGTGGTTCAGCTTAAAACGGGACAGTTTGTGAACTCCCTGCGCGGCCATCGCGGCGCGGTCATGAGCGTCGAGTTTTCACGCGATAGCACCAAAGTCGTGACGGCTTGCCAAGACGGCAAAGTTCGCATCTGGTCGGTGCCCACATGGAAGCGCACGCAAACCCTGAGTGGCCATCAGGGAACGGTCCATTGGGCCGAATTCTCGATGAACGGTCAGTGGGTGGCCTCGGCAGGCGAGGATAAGACGGTGCGCGTGTGGTCTGCGACAAGCGGCCGCCTGCTTCAAACCCTTTCCGAAAGCACTCATCCCGTGCTCACCGTCGCCTTTTCGCCGGACTCGCGTTATCTGGTAGCCAGCAGCCGCGATGCCGTCCTCATTTGGAAGCGCATGCGGCTTGACCCCTAAAATGATGTTGAATCTCAATGCCCGTGGGGGCCGGCGAGCGGCGTCGGAGAACGAATATGCTAAAATTTGAAAGCGTGGGATTGGACGCACCGAGCGGCTATGGCAAAAGTGGGAATGGTCAGCCTGGGATGCCCGAAGAACCTTGTGGATAGCGAGGTGATGCTGGGCTTGCTGGCGGAGCGCGGCCACGAACTGACCTCTCGAGCCGAAGACGCGGATATTCTCATCGTCAACACGTGCAGCTTCATCGAACCTGCCAAGCGCGAATCCATTGATGCCATTTTGGAGATGGCGAAGCACAAAACGTCGGGGCGGGCCAAACGGCTGATTGTGGCGGGTTGTTTGGTCGAGCGCTATCGCCAAGAGATTCTCGAGCAAATTCCCGAAGTGGATTTCGTTATTGGGACCAATGAGCTAGAGCGTGTCGTGGAAGCTTGCGCGCCCGGTCTCTCTGGCCGGGAGGCCAAGGGGGCGAGCGCGCCCTATCTTTACCATGAATTCACGCCCCGCGCCCTCTCGACACCGCGCTTTGCCGCCTACATCAAAATCGCCGAGGGATGCGACCATCCTTGCTCGTTTTGCGTGATTCCTCAAATGCGGGGCCATTTCCGCTCGCGCCGGTTTGAGAGCGTGGTGAAGGAAGCCGAGCATCTGGTCCGGCGGGGGGCGCGCGAGATAACGTTGGTCGGTCAGGACACGACCAGTTATGGGCAGGATTTAGGGCTTCATGACGGCCTGCCCTTGCTGTTGCGTGAACTCGCCAAAATCCCGGAACTCGTTTGGTTGCGATTTCTCTATTGCTACCCAAATCGCCTCACGCCGGCATTGATTGAAGCGGTGGCGGAAACGCCCAGGGTGGCGAAATATTTCGATATTCCGCTGCAGCACGCGAGCGGTCCGATCTTGAAAGCCATGCGGCGCGGCTCGAACGGCGCGCAATTCCTCAGGATGCTGGGCTGCATTCGCGCGGCCATTCCCGACGCCACCCTGCGCACCTCGATGATTGTGGGCTTTCCGGGAGAGACAGATGACGACTTTCGGGCGCTCATGGACTTTGTTGAAGCTGCGGAGTTTGACCATTTGGGCGTTTTCCTCTACTCCAACGAAGAGACCTGCGCCAGCCACGAGTTTCGCTGTCAGGTCGAAACCCGCGTGGCCCGGCGACGGCAACGGGAGCTCATGGCGTTGCAACGCAAAATCTCGCGGCGAAAGCTGAGCGAGAAAGTCGGGAAGGTGTTGCCCCTTCTTGTCGAAGGCCGATCGCAACAGACAGAACTGCTTTTTGAGGGCCGGCTGGAATCGCAGGCTCCGGGCATTGATGGTCAGGTCTATATCAACGAGGTGCGGGGCGAGGAGCCCCTGCCGGGCGAGTTTCGGTGGGTCACCATCACGCAAGCCGGCGATTATGACCTTGTCGCCCGGCTGGAGGCGGAATGTTTCGGCGAAGCACGGATTCCGGCCTCTTCGAACTGCCATCAGCTCGTCCAAATCCAGGGTTCAGCGGCCAAGCAGGATGATGCGGTGCCCTATCTGTAAAAGCGAAACCGTGTATGCAGGCAATCCCTTTCGGCCCTTCTGCAGTGAGCGTTGTAAACTGATTGATCTGGATAATTGGCTGGAGGGCCGCTACCGAGTCCCGGGAATTCACGATGCCCCGAGGGACACCGAAGAGCATCAGGACGAAGGCTCTAACGAGCGCACTGCCTAAAAAGCGTCGCCCCTTCGGGGTTGGGGTAGCCACCCTGGGACCTGTAGGGGATTTGCCATGGGCGCCAGGGACAGCCGGTTCCGCGTTGGGCGTTCTCTGGGTGGCCCTCCTCGGTAGGATGCCCCTGGCGACTCCCTGGCGTACCACCTTGCTTTGCCTGACGGCGGGCATTCTTTTCGCGCTTGGGGTTCGGTTCGCCGGGGCTGCCGAGCAGTTTTTTCAGATGCGCGATCCGGGCAGCGTGGTGGTGGATGAGTTCGTCGGCCAGTTAATCCCCTTTGTTGCTGACCCGACCGGATCATGGAAGCTGCTTTTGTTGGGCTTTGTGGCCTTCCGATGTTTTGACATCCTCAAACCGTTTCCGGCAGGGCGAGCGGAACGGCTTCCGGGAGGATGGGGTATTATGGTGGATGATGTTGTTGCCGGGCTTTACGCTTTGGCCGTATTGCTCGCGGTGCAAGTTCTTGGACGATGAATCTATGGAAAAAACCCGACCGGCGTGTGTCCGCCATGGAAAAAAAGACTAGGCCATCAACCTCGCCGGAAGTTCTGAAGGTGGCGCCCGCGGCGGCGCTGCCTGGCGCAGAAGTTGCGGTGTGGGGCAAAGGATTCACGCAAAACGGCGGCAGCCGCCCGACGGTCCGTTTCGGCGAGCAGACGGCCAGCCTGCTGCTCAGTTCGGCGACGCGATTAATCGTGCGAATCCCCGAAGGAGCCGAGAGCGGACACCTCATCGTGGACGCCGGCGGCGGCGCCGTGAGCAATCCCGTCCAAGTGACGCTGGCAAGGAAACTCACTGAAAACCTTCACCCCGTCGCCAACCCGGCGATAGATGCAGCCGGCAATATTTTTTCAACCTTCAGCGGCAGCCGAGGACAGAAGGTCCCCGTGTCCATTTACAAAATCGGCCGCGACGGCGCCGCACGCCCCTTCGTCAGCGACCTGCTGAACGCCACGGGGCTGGCCTTCGACCGCTCCGGCATGTTGTACGTGTCAAGCCGGGCGGAGGGAAACATCTACCAAATCACGCCCGATGGCCATCGCTCGATTTACGCGGGCGGCATGGGCATCGCCACGGGCATTGCTTTTGACGCTTATGAAAATCTCTATGTAGGCGACCGCACCGGAACCATCTTTCGGATCAACCGTGACCGACAAATTTTTGTTTTCGCCACGCTGGAGCCGAGCATCGCCGCCTACCATCTGGCGTTTGGGCCGGAGGGGTATCTCTATGTCACCGGGCCCACAACCTCCAGCTACGATCAGGTTTATCGCATTTCGCCGAAGGGTGAGGTGTCTCCGTTTTACCGTGGCCTGGGGCGACCTCAAGGGCTGGCTTTTGACGTGGAAGGAAACCTTTACGTCACGGCCTCTCTCTCTGGCCGTCAAGGGATTGTCCGCATCACGCTGCGAAGCCAAGCCGAGTTGTTTGTTGCCGGTTACAATCTGGTCGGGCTAGCCTTTACCCGACAGCGATCCATGATTATCGCGACCCACAACTCCTTACTGGAGCTCTTTGCCAGCATCGAAGGTCGGTCTTTGCTGACGTAGCATGCCGCCGTCAGCGAAGGTTCGCCGTGCTCTCTATGGACGCCGAAATCATTGCGGTAGGCAGCGAACTCCTCACTCCTTTCCATCAAGACACGAATTCCCTCTATCTCACCGACAAACTCAATGAATTAGGCATCGAAGTGCGTTTTAAGACGATCGTCGGCGACGACCGTGTGCGGCTCGCGGCGGTTTTGCGGCAGGCGCTGGACCGATCGCAACTGGTGATTCTAACCGGCGGCTTGGGTCCCACGGAGGACGATGTGACCCGCGCGGCGGTGGCCGAGGCGCTAGACCTTCCTCTGGTCGAGGTGCCGGAGATTCGGCAACGCATCCAAGCCCGCTTTGCCAGCTTGGGCAGGCCCATGTCGGAAAACAACGCACGGCAAGCCTTCGTCCCGCAAGGAGCCGAATGGTTGGAAAACCGCAACGGCACAGCTCCCGGCATCTGGCTTGAACGCGACCATACCCTTCTCATCCTTCTGCCTGGCCCGCCGCGAGAACTCCTGCCGATGTTCGAATCGCAATGTCTGCCTCGCCTTGAACAACGCTCCAGCGGCGAGCGTATCCGAACGCGAGTCCTCAAGGTGGCCGGCCTTCCAGAGTCTGAAGTGGATCGCCGCCTGGCTCCCATCTACACGAAATACCAAAACCCCACAACCACCATTTTGGCCACGGCCGGAGGTATCGAGGTGCATTTTCGGGCCCGGGCCAAAACGGCCGAAGAGGCTGAAGCCTTGGCCGATATGTTGGCTGACCAAGCGGAGACTGAGCTTGGTGAGCATGTCTTTTCGACGCACGGAGAAACACTGGAGGAAGTGGTCGGCATGTACCTCGTCATGAAGCAGAAAACGCTCGCCACCGCCGAGAGCTGCACGGGAGGCCTGCTCAGCGAACGGCTGACGCGCGTTCCGGGAAGTTCGAACTTCTATCTTGGCGGCGTCGTCTGCTATACGAACGAGCTCAAAACCCGCCTGGTCGGGGTCCCGACGGCCATGCTTGAGGCGCATGGGGCCGCCTCAAAACCTGTCGCGCAAGCCCTTGCCGAAGGCATTCGTCGTCGTGTCGGAGCCTCGCTCGGCGTGGGCATTACGGGTATCGCCGGACCAAGCGGCGGCAGCGAGAAAAAACCCGTCGGCTTGGTTTTTATCGCTCTCGCCGATGAGCGTGGCACCGAAATCCGAGAATTTCATTTCCCTGGCGACCGTCAACGTATTCGCTGGTTGGCTTCGCAGTCTGCACTCGAAATGTTGCGTCGAAGAGCGCGCGGCGGGCCTCGGCGCTGAAGCCAACGAAATTTTCCGACCGCTTCGCCACGCGCGTTCCAATGCGCTACATCAACAAATATCTCCTTCGCCCTGCGATCGCAGACGGACCTTGACGACCCTCCCACCTCGCGTCAAGACTATAGCCCGCCTCGATTCCAAGATCGGCACCGAAGGAAGACAAGCGCGGCTCGTGGGAATGTGGCGTAAAATAGACCGATCCGCCGCGCGGCTCGGGAGGGCTTGAGCATGTCTTCGCATCGGCGAGCGATTCTGCGACGGGAGGCCTATCTCGATGAACGGACAACCCACCAAGCAGCGAAAACAGCGGCGTCCCTCGGAGGGTGCTTGGTTGAGGGTCTGTCTGTCACTTTTCTCGCTGATTTTCCTTGCGCCAACTCCCGCCATATCCGCCAACGCCCGCCAAAATCTTTCGGAGCTTTTTCGGACTTACGGGGTTAAGCAAGGCATCATTAAACCTCCCAAGGGACTGCTGCGCTATCCTTACCTGGTTCCGAGCGGCCCGTATTACCAACTGTTCGATTGGGACACGTATTTCATGGGCGTGGCCTTAAGCTACGACGGCGTCGGCAAGCCGCTGGCGGATTCGGTGAAGGATTTTCTAAGCTTTGTGGACCAAAACGCGGATGCGCGCGGTTACGTTCCCCGCGAGATTGCGCCAGATGGTTTGTGGGCACTGCCGGAGATGTGCAAGCCGTTTCTGGCGCAGGCGGCTTACCGTGCATCACTCACAATGGGCAGCGCCGAGTGGTTGCAGCCCTGGTACGACAAACTGGCAGACACGCTCGCCTTCTGGGAAAACACGCGACGCGCGCTGGACGGATTTTTCCTCTGGTTCAACGGTGTCGAAAGCGGCGTGGACAATAACCCCGCCGTCAGCAACCACCCGGCCGAAGTGACCGAGGGCGTGGACCTTCAGTGCTACCTCTATCGGGAATATCTCGCGATGGCGTTGCTCGGCAAGAAGCTTGGGCATCGGCAGGCCTCCGCCCGCTATGCTCACCGGGCGGAGGCCCTACGGCAAAAAATCCGCGATCAGATGTGGTCCAAGACAGAGGGCATGTTCTTGAACATAGATTCGCGGACCGGCAAGTTTATCCGCATCAAGACCTGGACGGACCTGGTGCCCTTGTGGGCGGGCGTCGCGACGCCCGCGCAGGCTCACCGAATAATTGAAGAGCACGTCCTCAACCGGCAGGAATTTTGGGCAAAATACGGCATCCGCACACTGGCCGCTGATGAGCCACTCTACGACCCCCACCATGGCTATTGGCGCGGACCCGTGTGGGTGATTTCCAACTACCTGATCATGCACGGACTGATGAATTACGGCTACCCTCACCAAGCCCAGGAATTGGCCCGAAGAACCCAAGAGCTCCTGGCGCGGGACCTGCGCCAATCCGGCGGAATGAACGAATGCTACAATCCCGACGACGGCTCGCCGGTCGGGGCTGGCCACTTTGTAAGCTGGGACCTTCTCGGCGAGCACATGCTCAAGGAGGCCGACGAGAATCTCGACCCCACAGCACTTAAGCCATTCTAGAAAATATGGGCGAGTGAAGGCCCGCGCCATGGCGGGCGCAACGGCGGACCGTAAACCCGACCCCAACCCCAGCGTCCTATCCCCTGCCCCTCCACGGGACGAGCGGCACGGTTGGTAAGGGGCGCATCGCCTGCCGCAACGTTCGTGAAGAAGTGCTCCCCATTGTTTGGACAGAAAATCAGGCTTCTTAAGGTGGATCGCTGCCTGAATAGATTTGTAAGTTTATTGAGCTGGTGGACCTGGAGGGATTCGAACCCTCGACCTCATGACTGCCAGTCATGCGCGCTCCCAACTGCGCCACAGGCCCTTGAAGCGACACAGAGCAATGATCTCTTTTTAGCACGGGGATAGTTGGGTGTCAATGAAAGTCGCTTCGAGAGCGTTAGTGCTGCGGCTGGTTAACTGGGCGAACGGAGGGTCTCGCAGACGACGTATCGTCGTCCGACGGCAAAGAGAAAATCCCACAGGCGGTCGAGAACCGCACCGGCCGAGGCGAAGACATCGGAGACGGTGGTTGGGTCAATCCATCTGGCGAGCAATTGGCGTTCGATGCGGGAATGTTCCCGGTCGGCTTCGATGTGTACCTCGAAGTACTCAACCGCCTGGGGGCTGGTCAATCCGTAAAACCGGCGTAATCCGTCCAGCTTGGCCTCCGCGATCTTTGGGATCTGGCTTTCATAAGCGTAGAGGGCGGCTAGGCCCGCTGCGACGCTTTCCTCGCGGCAAATAGACCGGAACGTGCCGACAAGCTGCCGGGTTTCTGGCCATGGTTGGGCGCTGGCCATCTCTTCCCGTGTTACGCCGAGCGCCTCGGCGAACTGAAGCCACAGCTCAGGATGGTTCGGGTGGCCGGCTTCTTCGTCGGTCAAGTTGGAAAGAATGTGACGCCGGGTCGTGGGGTCCTCCGTGTGGGAGTGGAGAGCAGAGAGATACATCGGGAAGGCCGCCACGTGATGGTAATATTGCCGAGCATAGTCCACCAGCGCGAGTCCCGGCAACCTGCCGGCCGTCCATGCCCGATAAAAGGGATGAAGGAGTAGATGGTTCTTCGCAATCTGCGAGTCCAAGCACGCCAAGGTTTCCGCTGCCATTTCCATAGTTCCGCCTCCGATGCAGAATTCGCTTTCCTCCTTCGCTATTGAAGCCGCAGCGCCCACCGACGCTCCAGCTACACAGGTTGCCTTTCCAGCCGGACGGTCTGGTGATTCGCGGCATCAGGCCTGTGCACCGGCCGCTTCACCCTTCTCGATCGGGGCGTCCACCAGGTTGCCCCACTCCGTCCAGCTTCCGTCGTAGTTGCGAACTTTTTCAAACCCGAGCAGGTATTTGAGAACAAACCACGTGTGCGAACTGCGCTCGCCGATGCGGCAGTATGCAACGGTCTCCTTGTCGGGCTTGACACCCTGGGCGGTGTAAAGCTGAACCAATTCGTCGTATGATTTGAAGGTACCGTCTTCGTTAACGGCCTTGGACCAGGGAATGTTGCGGGCCGTAGGAATATGCCCGCCGCGCTGGGCCGTTTCCGTCATGCCAGCGGGAGCAATCACCTTGCCGGTAAATTCATCCGGAGACCGCACGTCCACCAAGTGCGCACTTTTTTGGTCCATGATTTTGAAGACCTGTTCTCGACGGGCGCGAATGCTTTCGTCGGGCGGGGAAGCTTTATACTGGGTGCGTGGGACTTTGGGAAACTCTGTGGTGAAAGGCCGGCCTTCGAGCTCCCATTTTTTCCGTCCACCGTTCATCAACCGCGCGTCGCGGTGGCCGTAATACTTGCATTGCCACAAAGCGTAGGCGGCAAACCAATTATTGTTGTCCCCGTAAAGCACGATGGTGGTGTCCGGGGCGATGCCCGACTGACTGCACAGCTCCTCGAACTGACGTTGGCCCAGTAAATCACGCCGCACGTTGTCCTGAAGCTGAGAAGTCCAATTCCAACCCACGGCGTTTTTGATGTGCCCTTTCTCATAGGCGCTGGTATCCACGTCCACTTCCACCAGGCGCACCTTCGGGTCGTCCACATGCTGCGCCACCCAATCGGTGGTGACTAAAACTTCGGGATGTTTGTATTCACTCATTGGAATCTCCTCCTTGTTGAAAAGCCTTATGAAAGTTTACGGAAATTGAATCGAGGTATGAGGGATCGTTAGCGGCAACAACAGCCGAGGCTGATTCGGCCGGAAGTCATTAGCCGTGAATGAAGGTTCATTCGGCCTCGCATCATCGTTATGATACCACCCTCGCTCGCGGGTCTGCAACCGTTTCTTCAGCTTATGAGTTTTCGAGACCTTTCTCCGCCATTTCAAAGGCTTTCAGCATAGCCTTGGCTTTATTCATAGATTCCTCGCGCTCGCGGGCCGGGATGGAGTCGGCAACGATACCGGCGCCGGCTTGCAAATAGGCTCGACCCTCTTTGATCAACGCCGTTCGGATAGCAATGCAGGAATTGAGGTTGCCGGAGAAATCTGCGTAAAGGACGGAACCGCCATAAACGCCGCGGCGAGTGGGCTCGAGTTCGTCAATAATCTCCATGGCGCGAACCTTGGGCGCACCCGTCAACGTGCCTGCCGGAAAGCACGCCGCGAGCGCGGCATAGCTGTCCGCGTCCAAACGCAGTCGGCCACGAAGGGCCGAAACCAAGTGCATCACGTGCGAGTAACGCTCAACGAACATCAGCCGTTCCGGGGCTACCGTTGAAAACTCGCACACACGGCCGATATCGTTCCGCCCAAGATCCACCAGCATGATGTGCTCAGCGCGCTCTTTTTCATCGGCAAGCAATTCCTGTTCGAACTGGTGATCGGCTTCGGGCGTTGGCCCGCGCGGGCGAGTCCCGGCGATGGGCCGATACTCGACCTCGCGCCCGCTTACTTTCACCAGCATCTCCGGCGAGGAACCGAGCACCGTGAAATCACCCAGACGGAGAAAATACATGTAGGGAGACGGATTGACTACGCGCAGAGCGCGATAAATCTCGAAAGCAGGAACACGCACCGGAACCGTCAGCCGCAGCGACAGCACCACCTGAAAAACATCCCCGGCGCGAATATATTCTTTGCCCTTTTCCACCATGGACTCAAAGGCGCCTGGCTTCATGTTGGCTTGGATGCGCAAAGGCGCGCGGGGCCGGGGAAGGCGCGGCAGGCGCATGGGCCGGGCCAGACGACGTTCCAGCCTGTCAAGCTCTTCCACCGCGTGCTCGTATTTGGCGCGCAGGCTGCCCGGTCCTTCCTCGGGGAGCACATTGACCACCAGAAACATTTGACGCTGCGCGTGATCGAAGGCCACGAGGTTCAGAAAGTACATGAAAACCGCATCTGGGATTTCGACGTCCGGCTCAACGCGAGGCGGCAAATTTTCCAACTGGCGGACCACATCGTAGGCGAGATAGCCGACGGCTCCAGCGGTAAAAGGGGGCAGCCCGGGAACCATCACCGAGCGATAAGGGGCGCTCTGCGCGCGCAGAAACTCGAAGATGTTGCCGCTATGTTCCTCGCGCTGCCGCCCCCGCTCGAGCACCATCGAGCGACCGCTGCAGCGAACCACCTGGAACGGGTCAGTTCCAAAAAAAGTGTAGCGGCCCACTCGCTCGCCGCCTTCGACGCTCTCCAAAAGAAAGCTATAATCTCGCGCGAAGCCTTGGCGCTTGGGATCGCCTTGCGGCACCAACCTGAGAAACGCGGACACTGGGCTCAGTAAATCGGCCACGATGGTGCGATAGACGGGAACGACCGTGCCCAGCCCGGCGAGCCGCTTAAATTCCGTAAAGGTTGGCCGAACTCTGGATTCCATCTTCAATGAATTTCCGCGTTAACACTCGTTGATACTCTTGCGCTCAATTGTCCTGCGATGGGCTCTTTCCAAGTGGCAAACCACTCCCCTGAATTCCAAAGACACCTGCCCCAAAGACAACATATCACACGATTGCCGTATTTCAATGTTGCAGAACCGGCAGGCGTAAATAGGCAGCGTCTTAGGTCGTCGGCTCGGCAGTTCTTGGGGCGAATTTTCCCACGCTTGACGGTTCTTCGCTCCGCCGCCGATAATGGGGTCTGCCTTGCCCAGCGCACAACCTCCCGCGCTGGCTTGAACGCACGAAGGGAGCTTCTCCATGTCTCAGATCTTCCGAAACTACATCGGCGGGGAGTGGGCGGAGAGTTCATCGCGGAAAACCTTCCCGAACATTAACCCGGCCAACACCGATGAAGTGATTGGCCTTTTTCAGGATTCCGATCGAGTTGACGTCGAGGCCGCCTGCGCCGCCGCGACTCAAGCCTGGGAAAGCTGGGCGGCCCTGCCGGCGCCCCGTCGAGGCGAATATCTCTTCAAGGCCGCAGAAATTCTCGAAAGCCGGCTTGCTCAGCTTGCGGCGGACATGACCCGCGAAGAGGGTAAGACGCTGCCGGAATCCCAAGGCGAGGTGAAGCGCACCATCAACATCTTCCGCTATTTTGCAGGCGAAGGGGCGCGCCAATTTAGCTATCATATTCCCTCCGAGCGCGAGCAGGTGTTCTGTTACACGCTCCGCAAGCCGCTGGGCGTCGTGGGTTTGATCACCCCGTGGAATTTTCCAAGTGCCATTCCTGCCTGGAAAATGGCGCCGGCGCTTGTGGCGGGAAACACGGTCGTCATCAAGCCGGCGTCACTCGCACCGCTTTCCGGTTACCGCTTGGTGGAAGCGCTCCATGAAGCGCGACTGCCAGCCGGCGTGGTTAATTTCGTGACCGGTTCGGGAGCACGAGCCGGCAATGCACTCATTGAGTGCGCCGGTCTATCTGCCGTCTCGTTTACCGGCTCGTGCGAGGTGGGCAACGCCCTCTACCAAAAGCTTGCCGCCCGGAAACTTCGCGTTCAGCTTGAAATGGGCGGCAAAAATCCGACGATCGTCCTGAAAGATGCCGACCTGGACTACGCGACGGATATTCTGGTCAATGGCGCATTTTTTTCTACCGGCCAAAAATGCACCGCGTGCAGCCGGGCCATTATCGAGGAAGGCATTTATGAGCCCCTGGTTCGAAAACTGGTGGCAAAAACCAACCAGCTTAAGATTGGCAACGGCCTTGAGGCGGGTGTTCAAATGGGTCCGGCGGTGGACGCAAGGCAGCTTGAAACCGATCTGAAATACATTGAAATTGCCCGGCAAGAAGGCGCGCGACTGCTGTGCGGCGGCCAGCGGCTGACCGGCAGCACATTCGACCGAGGCTATTTCATTGAGCCAACCATCTTTGATGCGGTCACGCCGGAGATGCGCATTGCCCAAGAAGAAGTTTTTGGGCCCGTCCTGGCGTTAATGAAGGCCAAGAATTTCGAGGATGCCATGCGCTTAGCCAACTCGGTCAAATTCGGGCTTTCGGCCTCCATCGTCTCGCGCGACTTGACCCGCGTGCATCAATTTATCAACCGCATTGAAGCGGGTTTAATTACGGTCAATCTGCCAACCGCCGGCGTTGAGTATCAGTTACCCTTCGGAGGAACGAAAGAATCGAGTTTCGGGATGCGCGAGCAGGGGCCGCACGCGCTCGATTTCTACACGGAAACCCGCACTGTGTACCTTAAGTACACACAGTAGATGGACAGCGATCCAAGGAGTGAACCATGAGAAAGACGCAGCAATTTCTCCGGCAATTGGAATTGTCATGCGAAGATAACCACGCGCTGGAGCCTTCTAAGAAGCGATTCCCGGACGGGGGGCAGTTCCGCATTGAAATTCCGAGCGTCGAAGGGCCGCGCATCTTCCGCGAAGTTCTGGCCACGGCCAAGGAGTTGAAGGTTCCCATCCATCGCGTCAGTCAAGGCAGTGGCGTGATGCTGCTGATGCGGGACGAAATCAAGGAGATGGCGCGGATTGGCCGCGAGGAGCGGATTGAAGTGTGCCTTTTTGTCGGGCCGCGCGCCACGTTTGAGACGGGAGCGCAAACAGCTTCGAGCGCCGGTAAGGTCATCGGCCTGCAGCATCGCGGCGCAGACCAGCTCGTGTACGCGATCGAAGACGTCCGCCGCGCCTGCGACCTGGGCATTCGCAGCATCCTGCCCGCTGACCTCGGCCTGATCTGGGTGCTCAACGAGATGAAGAAACGGGGTGAATTGCCCAAGAACCTGGTCATCAAAAGCTCGGTGACGCTGCCTGCCGCCAACCCGGCCACGGCCCGCCTATTCCAAAACCTGGGCGTTTCAACGCTGAATATGCCGACGGATCTCGCCCCCGCCCAAATCGGCGCGATTCGTCAATCGGTCGAGATTCCTCTGGATATGTATATCGAGGTGCCCGACAATTTCGGCGGCTTCGTGCGCTATTACGAAATGCCGCAAATCATCCGCGTCGGCTCGCCGATGTACTTCAAGTTTGGTTTGCGCAATGCCCCGGATATTTATCCCTCTGGGTTGCACCTGGAGGATCTCGCCGCCAAAATGGGGCGTGAGCGCGTGCGTCGTGCACGTATTGCCCTTGACTTGCTCAAACAATACGCACCGGAAGCCAAGATGTCCCCGCTCGGGTCCAAAGACCTCGGCATCCCTCAGCCGTAAGGCCGCGACCGCGCATTTCTCGTGTGGAGGCATCGCTGGCAGGCCTGCGGCTTCAAAAATCACGACGGTTTCAGGCTACTCCAAAGACGAAGCCGAGTTGCTTTTGCGCCGAACCGTGATCCCCGCTGAGCGCCCTCAGGGATTCACAGGCGTCAGAGTTACGTCGTCAATCCAGACTCTTCCGGCAATCTTGTTGTCGAGTTTCTGACTCGGCAGGCGAGCCACGCCGACCGCCACCAAGTCCGTTTTGGGTCCCGTTCGGAAATTGAGCGAGACCGGTATCCAGCCGCCACTCGTTCCAGTGAGGCTGGGCGAGAACTTGTCAAGCAATTGCGGATTGTAAAAGTCATGCACTTCCATCCGCGGGCCACTATCTGTGGTGATGTGGTCGGTCTTAAGGAATGCTTCCAAGTGGTAGGCGTGATTAGGAGAGAGAAGCACAAATTGGTAAAACTGGTGGTAATCGAGGTTCCGATTTCCTGAAAACTGAATCAACACTGAGTGGCTGGGAGAATGGAACTGAGAAGTGTCTCTTCCCACGTAAACTCCCGGCACGTTGTCCACTCGCCAGCCAAACCCCATGCGAAGAAGGGGCCGCTCGAAGCGGCTGTCGGTGATCAGGTTCCCCTTCGGCTGCGGCGACGGTCCGTTGACCCATCCACGGTTCACCAAATCGGTCCACACCATAAAAGCTTGATGGGGGTGGTGCGCGAAGAGCAGGGAATCCATGTAAGGCGCGGCTGCGCCGGGAGCGAAACTCGCTCGGCTGCTGAGGATTCTGGTCCACACTGTCTGAGCATCCGTGAAGTGCTTTTGACCGGCAAGAAAGTCCAGATAGCGGAATTCCGGCCCCACCGCCCTGGGGATCAATTCGTTGAGGATTTGTTCAGGATTATTGGAGGCTTTCCAGGCCATGCTGAAAATGATGCCATCGTAAGCCGTTGTCCCTTTCAAGACGGTTCGAAAATGGCGAAAAGCCTCCGCCGTGTTTCCTTGAAGCAGGTAGAAGTTGCCAATCGGCCATTGGTAGGTGGGAATGTGTGGCGCCAAGTAGTCGGCACGCTGCACCGCCTTGGTCGCATCCGCCATATCGCCTTGAAGTTGCAGAGCGGCCGACAAATCGAGCCAAGCTTGAGGACTCCAAGGGTCCAGCCGCACGGCCTCCTCGAACTGCTTGATGGCCTGATGAGGGTGGGCATTGGCGACCGTATATTCGTAAAGCCGACCCAACTGCCCGTGATATTTTCCGTTTCCAGGATCCAGCCGGGCGGCAATCGCCAGACTGCTGGCCGTCGGAGTGAGGGAGGCTCGATACGCTAAATAGGCGCGGGCAATCCAGAGCAGCGCCAGGACGAGCACGACAGCCCCCGGTACCAAAACCAGACAGACAACCGCGAGTCTGCGTTTATTTTCGGTCATGCCCCTCCACCTTTTGCCCAAAGCACAGAGTTAATCTCCCTTCCCGCTCTCGATGCTTCCCTTGAAGCTCTCGACGGTCAACTCGTGTAAAGATACCTCGGCGGCAGGGGTTTTGGCAATGCAGGCCGAGCGCCGAGCCGCGACGCCATTGGGTTGTCTGCGCAGAAGGCTTCATGCCCAGCACCCAGGAACATTCCGTTCCGGGCGGGAGGGAGCAAATAATCGTCGCCTCTGGTTCAGTTCAGCCGCACCCGCAACGGGCGCCTTCAAAGAGGTATCATAAGCTTCTAGCCTTCTCGCGCGAGGCGTGGCGGCCTCAGCCGAGATGAGCACCGAGGAGAATTGAAGATGGCTTTCCCTTCCCCACAGCACGGTGATCACCGAAAGGGAGCTCGCCAGCCGGAGCGTTTTAATCCCGAGCGCGCCTCCCAATTGGACGATCCGTCTCGGTTTGAGTACCTGGCGCCTTCGGCGGTGGCCAATCTTCTTGACGTTCCTATTGGTGGCGACTTGGCGGATTTTGGGACTGGGACGGGAACCTATGCCCTGGAATTAGCGCAACTCCGGCCCGATGTGACGGTCTATGCTCTGGACGAACTTCCGGAAATGCTCGAGCGCTTGCGGTCCAAACCCTCAGCGGCAGCCTTGTCAAACCTGAAGCCGATGCTGGGTCCGGAGGCCGCCGAGCTGACCGGCCGTATGGACCGCGTGCTCGCTCTCAACGTTCTCCACGAACTCGGCGACAAAGCCCTGCAACAGCTCGCCGGGCTGCTCAAGCCCGACTCGTTCGCCCTCTTTATAGATTGGAACGCGGCGGTGGAACGTCCGGTAGGTCCGCCCACCGACCACGTTTATACGCCTTCTGAAGCCAAGTCGCGGCTCCAAGGGTTGGGCTGGAAAATCCTGCTCGAACGCACATTCCCCTACCACTATGCTTTTCGGGCCCGCCCCGTGAAGTGACCGGAATCGAGGGTACGATTCCGTTCATCCTACGCGTTCACGTGTAACGAAGCCATCGCCAGATTTCAACCAGCGATGGCCGCTTGCCTTGCATTAAAACTCCAACCCGGTAGATTCGCGCGGAAATCTGCACCACGCCGACCGTTGCCACGAGCGACAATCCGAGCGATAGAGCAATCTGCCAAAAGGGCGGCGTCTCGACGGCGATTCTCAGCACCATGAGAATCGGCGATAAAAAAGGAATTACCGAAAGCGTCACGGCAACCGGGGAGTTGGGATTGCGGAGGATGAAATCAAACAGCAAAAAACTCACTACAATGAGCAAAGTCACAGGAAGCTGAATCTGCTGGGCGTCCTGCTCGGAAGAAACCATAGCCCCAATGGCGGCATAGAGCGATGCATAGAGCAGATAGCCCGCCAAAAAAAAGACCACGGAGTAAATCCCCAACGCCAGCGAGATGTGAAAAGTCGGCGGCGACACTCCGGGCCGCGCCAGCGTCGCGAGCGCCCGGCCGTAGGTTCCTAACAGCACCGCCACACCCGCCCAGATGAGATATTGCGTCAGGGCCGCACCCGCCACCCCCAGAATTTTCCCCGCCAGCAGATAGAATGGCCGGACCGAGGCAATCAAAATCTCGATGATTCGCGTGGACTTCTCTTCGACGACGGCGCGCATGGTCGTCATGCCGTAAGCAATCAGCGTCACATAAAGGAGCATTCCAACGACCATGGCCGTCACGAACGTCCGACCGTGCTCCACGACCTGGCCGGCCCGGGTGACCTTGATCATCTTCAAGCCCACGCCCCGAATCACTTGCTGGACATTGCCGACCTTCAGCCCTCGCTGACGCAGCCTTTGCGCAATCACGGCGTCACCGACGGCGCGCTGAAGCGGTCCTACCACCGTAAGAAACTCGGGATTGCGAGTGTGGAACTCGGCGGCCTGCCGACCATCGAGCAACGCACGGGGCAAGACGAGGTATCCGCTCAGGCGGCCACGCGCCACCTCTCGGAGAAGTCGTTGCTCGGCGGCCGGGGTTGGCGATTCAAGCGTCGCCACCACGTCAAACATCGGCCGGCCGTCGGGGAGCTTGGCATCCAGGTTGTGAAGCACGTCCCGCCCCAGGTTGCCCGTCCGATCTACGATGGCAATCTGCAACGGATGACGGACTCGCAGCGTCGCCGTGAAAACCACCAACGCCAATAAGCCCAACGACACCACCGGAAGGCCCAGCGTGGTCCACAAAAACATCTTGGAGCGAACCCGTGTCAGGTATTCCCGCTTAATGATGATCCACAGCTTGGGCATCGCTTGCCGACACCTTTTCGATAAAAATCTCATTGAGCGGAGGCTCCATCAGCTCAAACCGGGTAATCCGCACACCCCGCGCCACCGCCGCGCGCAGGATTTCCTGCGGGTCGGCCTGCGGGCACAATTTGATCTCTGCCACACCGCCGTAATGGTTCACCTTTTCAATGAGCGCGGGAAGATGCAGAAAGCCATCCTCGCCTTCATACTCGATCCGGAGAACATTCTTACCGTAAGCTCGCTTAATGGCCCGCAACTCGCCGCTCAGCACGTTGCGACCTTGGTGGATGAGGCAGATGGAGTCGCACATCATCTCCACCTGCTCCATGCGGTGCGTCGAAAGAATCAGCGTGACGCCGTGGGAACGCAACTCCAGCATAATATCTTTCAGAAGTGTGGCATTGACCGGGTCCAGGCCCGTGAAGGGTTCGTCGAGAATCATCAGCGACGGCTGGTGCAAAGCCGCGGCAATAAACTGCGCCTTCTGCTGCATGCCTTTGGAAAGGTCGTTCACCTTCCGCCGGGCCCATTCGCTCAGCCCCAGGCGTTCCAGCCACTGTCGGGCTCGCCGCTCCGCCTCGGCTTCGGGCAGCCCCTTGAGCGCCCCCAGAAAAACGAGCACCTGGAGAACCTCCATGCGCGGATAAAGGCCGCGCTCTTCAGGAAGATACCCGATGAGATCTTGGGAGCGATCGCTCAGGGGCTGGCCCAGAATTTCAATGCGCCCTTCGTCCGGGATCAGGATGCGCATCATCATGCGCAGTGTCGTCGTCTTGCCCGCCCCGTTGGGTCCCAGCAGACCAAACAGCGCGCCTTGACGAATGGTGAGCGAAAGGTCCTTCACGACCTCCCGCATGTCAAAACGCTTGGTCACGTGCTCGAGTACCACAGCATCTGACATAAGCTCCCCGTCGGCGCCGCCCAAAACGGCGAAACCAACTTTCACCGTGAGCATCTAAGAGGTTTCGCGCGCCAGGTTACATGCTCCAAGATAACATGGCGACTAGACCCGCTCCAATGTATCCTGGGGGCCCAAGGAGCACTCCCGGCGCGCAAGATTGGCTTCCAATCCGTCGTCTTCAAACACCTGCGCTTTTTGGCGGCGAGTTTGTCGCGCCCGCTGTACGCCGGGGCGACGGTCAGGTAAGATAGGACGTTATTTGCGGGCTCTCGTGGAAAAAGGAGGAAGTGGAATGCGCGATATCGTCATTATCGGTTCAGGATGCGCTGGTCTCACGGCGGCGATTTACGCGGCTCGCGCCAACTTGAAACCCCTCGTGATTCGGGGACACGAACCGGGAGGGCAACTTACCCTCACAACCTTGGTCGAAAATTTCCCCGGATTTCCCGAGGGCGTTCAGGGGCCGGAACTCATCGAGTTGATGAAGAAGCAAGCAGAGAACTTTGGAGCAGAATTCATCGAGGGCGATGTGACTTCGGTTGACCTCTCGCACCGCCCGTTCACGCTGCGCTTGGGAGAGACGATTATCGAAACGCGGAGCCTCATCGTAGCTTCGGGAGCCTCCGCCAAACTGTTGGGATTGGAATCGGAACGCAAGCTGTTGGGACACGGTGTTTCGACCTGCGCTACCTGCGACGGCTATTTCTTCCGCGGCAAAGAAGTGGCCGTGGTTGGCGGCGGCGATACCGCCGCGGAGGACGCCCTGTTCCTGACCCGCTATGCGACGGCGGTCAACCTGGTCCATCGGCGAAACCAATTGCGAGCGTCGAAAATCATGCAGGATCGCCTGCGACGCAATGAAAAGATCAAATTTATTTGGAATAGCGTGGTTCTGGATATCCTGGATCCGGCGCAGGGTGCCGTCACAGGAATCAAGTTACAAAATGCGAAAACCGGCGAGGAGACCTTTAAGCCCTGTGACGGCGTCTTTATTGGGATCGGTCATTCTCCCAACACCTCGCTATTTCGCGGCCAACTGGAAATGGACGAACAAGGCTACCTCATTACGCGGAACGGAAGCCGGACGAATGTTCCCGGTGTGTTCGCTGCCGGTGACGTTCAAGACCACATTTACCGTCAGGCCATCACCGCAGCCGGGTCGGGATGCATGGCGGCCATGGATGCAGAGCGATTCCTGGAAGCCGAACACTAACGGCCCGCCACCACTTTTTTGTTGTTCGAGGCCATGACTCCCTGAATGAAAGATGGAACGGGCGATGGATGGCAAAAGCTGTACAAGGCCGACTCGGGCGGAAAACACGGCAAAGCCTCATCGTCACGCGACCTGAAGCTTGAACCTCGATAGCGATTGCGGTTTTCCCATCCTTTCCGATGCTTCGAAGCCTGCTGTTGTACCTTTCCGAACGCGAGGCACCCCGGCGACTCCTCAGTTCCACCGAGCTTGGTCAGCGTCTCGCCCTGCGCTTTATCGCCGGAGAAAAGCTTCAGGATGCCCTCCGCGTCGTGCGCCGATTGAATACCGAAGGCTTCGTCGTCACGCTGGACTATCTGGGCGAAAGCGTTCGCGAACCTAACCAGGCCCAGGAGGCCGCCGGCGTTTATCTCCGGCTGCTGGACCATCTGGCGGCGGAGAAGCTCCGCTCGCATCTCTCGGTGAAGTTAACTCAACTCGGGTTGGCCATCCATGAAGACCTTGCCCAAACGCACCTGGCCAACATCGTCCAGCGCGCCGCCGGATACAACATCTTTGTTCGATTTGATATGGAGAACTCCGCTTACACGGAATCCACGCTCCGCATTCTGCGGACGCTGAATGCTCCGCGCGATGCGCTGGGAGCTGTCATCCAAGCGTGCCTATACCGAAGCGAAACGGACATTGACCATCTGATTGCCCAAGGCATCAGGGTACGGCTGGTCAAGGGCGCCTACAAAGAACCGCCTGAGATTGCCTACCCGCGCAAAGCGGATGTGGACGCGAATTATCTCCGTTTGATGAAGAAGTTGCTGGCCAGCGGCGGTTACCACGCGATAGCCACCCACGATACCCGCATCATCCACGCAACGCAGAGCTACGCGCGCGAGATTGGGCTTCCACCGAGCGCCTTCGAATTCCAGATGCTTTATGGCATTCGGCGCCAATATCAAAAAGAGCTGCTGCAACAGGGTTATACGGTTCGCATCTACGTTCCATTCGGCCAACAGTGGTACAGCTATCTCATGCGCCGGCTTGCCGAGCGGCCGGCCAATCTGCTGTTTTTGTTGCGCAATCTTTTCCGAGGCTGAGGAGAGGAGCAGGCTCGATGCGAGCATCCCTTGACGGGGTTGCCGGTGATGGCGGAGTCTGCACCGTCGCGCAAAGCCCGGTGACATCCCAGCGCGGCCGCTCACAGTTTCAGGCAGATAGCCATCCCATCGCGGAGAGGCACAATAGTCGTCACCAGCTTTGTGGACCGGTAAATCAGCTCATTGAATTTTTGAAGGGCGCGGGTGTCAACATCATCGGGCGCGGGTTTTTGGGCCACTCGCCCTGACCACAAAACATTGTCGGCAATGAACAGGCCACCGCTCTTTAAGCGAGGCAACGACAAGCGAAAAACGGCCGGATATTGCGATTTTGAAACGTCGTTGAAGATGAGATCGAACTGCCCCGGTGTCTCACGGAAACGCGCTAGCGCTTCCCCCACTAAAATACGAACCCGGCCGAGGACCTTCGCCTGCCGAAAATACGCCTCCGCCCGCCGGGCGTTGGAGGGGTCGGAATCAGTGTAGTAAACCACTCCCTTGGAACCCACGGCACGCGCCAGCCACAGGGTGGAGTAACCAATCGCCGAGCCCAACTCGAAGACGCGGCGCGCCCGGACCAGCCGTGCCATCTGATAGAGCAATCTTCCACAGCTTGGTCCAATAATCGGAATCTTGTGCTGGCTGGCATATTGTTCCATAGACCTCAAAACGGCATCGCGTTCCGGAAGAAGCTTGGAAAGATAGGCTTCGATCTCGGCTTGAAGAATGGCGCCCATTCCATCACCTCAAAGTTTTGGTTCTCAAAGCGGCTGCTATTGTAACTCCGCGTTTTTGCGACCGCAGCCAAAAACGGCGCAATCAGCGGAAGATGGGACCGGCGCGCCTGCCCGCGGGCGCCGGGTCATAGGGCGAGTAACGATTAGGGGCGCTCGAAGGGGCTGGTTGGAGTTAAGATGGAAGAAGGGGGCAGGGATTGTCCGGGAACACGGGATTACGTCGGGCGGTCATTACGGGAATCGGAGCCGTCAGCCCGAACGGCATCGGCCGCGAGGCTTTTTGGTCCGCAACGTGGCGGGGCCAGAGCGGCGTTCGGCGAATTCAGAGATTTGATCCAAGCCCTTTCCCCGTCCAGATCGCGGGAGAGATTGTCGGCTTTAATCCCGCCGATTACATCAGCCCGAAGGATGCGGCCAATGTCAGCCTGGTAGTGCCGCTCGCGGTGGCGGCGGCGCGAGAGGCGATAGAAGACGCGGGGCTCGATCCCCACCGCATGACGCTTGAAGATCGAAGGAAAATCGCCGTCCTCATCGGTTCGGGGGGTGGCGGGCAAGAGTTTGTAGAACGGCAATACGCTCTTTATTATTCCGGCCATTTGCGCCAATGCAGTGTCTATACCGTTCCTTCCGCAACCATCGGCACCCTGGCCAGCGAAATCTCGATGCACTTTGGGTTTCGTGGTTTCAGCCATTTAATTTCGACTGGATGTACTTCTTCCACCGACGCCTTAGGCTACGCAGCCCAAAACATTCGCTGTGGGATGGCAGAAGTCGTGGTGGCGGGCGGATCGGATGCGCCCCTGGCTCCGCTCATCCTCAAAGGATTCACCCTGATGCGGATTATGACAACATCGTGGAACCACGCGCCGGAGCGCGGGTCGCGTCCCTTCTCCGCCGATCGGGACGGATTCGTGTTGGGCGAAGGAGCCTGGATGTTCGTGGTAGAGGAATATGAGCGAGCGCGGGCGCGTGGGGCTCATATTTACGGGGAAATTACCGGCTACGGTTCTACCTGCGAAGCCTTCCATCGGGTGCGCCTGGAGGAGAATGGAGAAGAACCGGCACGGGCCATGAAACTTGCCTTGGACCAGGCTCGGCTGGGGCCGGCTCAGGTGGACTACGTCAACCTCCACGGCACTTCGACGGTGCTCAATGACCGCATCGAAACAAGAGCCCTCAAACTCGTGCTGGGCCGCCGGGCTTACCAGGTCCCCTGCTCCGCGCTCAAATCCATCATTGGCCATCCGCAGGGAGCCTGCGGCGCGGCTGGGGTGGCCGCCACGTTGCTCGCCATGCGCGATCGGCGACTGCCTCCGACGCTGAACCTTGACGTTCCGGACCCGGATTGCGACCTCGATTACATTCCGCACCGCGCGCGCGAGACCGAAATCGAACACGCCATATGTAATTGCATAGCCTTCGGCTCTAAAAATTCCGCCCTGATCCTTTCGCGCCTGGAGAACTGACGCCCGAATGCAACGAGAAACGTCCACAGAGTGGCTGGACGCCGGCCGCGGCACTCCCCGGGAAGTGGCTACCAGTTTGGACGATCTGTGGCGGATTAACCGATGGCTGGGCGGCGTGTCCGGCAGTTTATTGCTGCTGGAACGGTTCGTCACCGTCACCGGGCAGAGAACGCTTCGGGCACTCGACCTCGGCGCAGGCGATGCTCGGCTGGCTGATTGCCTGGCGCGAAAGATGGAAACTCGGAAGATCAGCGTCCAATTCACCGTTCTCGACCGCAATCTCACCCACCTCACTTACGCCACCTCTTTAACGCGCCGGCAAGCCGTAGCCGCCGACGTTTTGGCTTTGCCGTTCCCTCCCCAAAGCTTTGATGTGGTGATGTGCAACCTGTTCTTTCATCACTTCTCCGATGAGCGCGCCGTCCGCGTGTTGACAGCCATGAAGGAAACCGCGCGTCGCGCTGTTTTGATTAACGACTTGGAGCGCTCGGCGCTTGCCCATTTCTTTATTCGTTACGCCTGGCCGTTCGCGCGCAGCCCCATCACCAAGCATGACGGGCCGGCCAGCGTTCGCCAGGCTTATTCCCGCGCCGAACTTGCGGCCTTAGTAGAAAAGGCCGGCCATGCAAACTATGAAATTGTGGCGCTGTGCCCAAGTCGGTTGGGGGTTATTCTGTGGAAATAACGTTCGATCTCGCCATCATCGGCGGCGGTCCCGCAGGCACGGCGGCAGCGATTGCCGCGCAGTCCAAAGGGCTGAAGGTCGTCATCTGGGAGCGCCAGCGCTTTCCTCATGACAAGGTCTGCGGCGAGTTTCTTTCCGGGGAATCGCTCTCCTTACTCGAACAGCTCGCACCGCAAGCCTTGCGGCGCAGTGCGCCCATCGCGCGTTGCGAATTCATCTCTCGGCGAGGCCGGGTGAGCCGCTTCGTTCTTCCGCATCCTGGGCGCGGATTATCGCGGCGATCCTTGGACCACATCCTCTGGCAGGCAGCCGCCGAGGCCGGCGCCCATGTGCATGAAGCGGTCTTGATTCATCGAGTCGAGCGAATGCGCCGATCCAGCCCCGCAGACGCAAGGTGGCGCATTGAAGCGCGCGACGGGCAGACAACGCAAGCTCGCCACCTGCTCCTCGCCTGCGGCCGGTGGTGGTCTCTTGAAGGCATGGCGTCGCCCGGGTCCCAGCGGAAAATTTCCTCACACGCCTGGGTTGGGTTTAAGGCGCATTTTCGAGGTGTCGCACATCGAGACGCCGTGGAGATGTACTGCTTTCCAGGGGGGTATTGCGGCGTGGCTCCTATCGAGGATGGACTCTACAACGTCTGCTGCCTGGTCCGCTATGAGCAGTTCAAATTGGGCCGCGGTCATGCGAGCGCCCACGACCTTGCGGGCTGGTTGCGACGCATCGCCCAGCACCCCGCCCTCGACGCACGGTTACAACCCGCCAGGCAAGCCGGTCCTATCTTCACAACCGCTCCTATCGTCCCGAGACGCTATCGGGGTGCCCACGCGGGCGCGCTCCTCGCCGGGGACGCGGGAGGATTCATAGACCCATTTACAGGTGATGGAATCTCAACGGCATTGCACAGCGGAGCGCTGGCGGCGGAGGTCGTATCGCGCCATCAGCATCACAAGCTTTCTTTCTCGGATGACCCGACGCCCGAATACGAGTGGCGACTGCGAAGCGCCACCGCAGCCAGTTACGGCTGGGCACGCTGCCTGCGCGCGTGCCTTGACGGGTCCGAAAGGCTGCAAGACGCGACGCTCCGCTTGTTGCTTTGGGTGGGGCCAACGCTCGCCCAGAATACGCGCTGGCGAGCCGCGCGAGGGTGACGGCTCAGCGCTTCGCTCGAGTCGGTAGAAAAGCGCGCTGCTCCCTTGGGCGGCTAGAAAATTTCAAATTGCTCCTGGTGAATCGTCGGGTCGCTTTTGATGACAACTTCCTTCCGCATCAGATTCTCAATCTCAGAGATCAACACGCCGTCTCTTGTCTTGAGATATTTGGCGACCTCCGGGTGAACGCGCAAGGTGACTATTTTGCTGTCAATATTTCCCGCCATTTTGCGAGCTTCGGAGAGGATTTCGTAGCTCACGGTCATGGGAGACTTCACCCATCCGCCCCCGTTACAGTAGTTGCAAGGCTCGCACAGCGTGCGCTGAAGCGACTGCTTGACCCTCTTGCGAGTTAGAGCCACCAAACCAAATTCATTAAAAGAGAGCACCTTCGTGGGTGCCCGGTCACTGCGCAAAGCATCTTCCAACGCCTGAACGACCCGATTTCGGTTGCGCCGTTCGTCCATGTCAATGAAATCCACCACAATGATCCCTCCGAGGTCGCGCAGCCGGATCTGGCGGACGATTTCCTTCACCGCGTCAATGTTGGTTTTCAAGATGGTATCTTCTAACCGGTTCGTCTTGCCCACATACTTGCCGGTATTAACGTCAATCGCGACCAGCGCTTCCGTCTGATTGATCACGATGTAACCGCCGGATTTGAGCCAGATCTTGGGTCGCAGCGCCTTTTCGATCTCGGCTGAAATTCCCGCTTCCTCAAACAGCGGAATTTCCCGTGTGTGCAGCTTCACATTCGGCAACAGGGCCGGCTGCGTCTTGCTCACAAATTCGACAACACGCTCATATTCGGCTTCGCTGTCCACTCGAATGCACTTAAAATCCGGCGTCAAGACGTCGCGGAGAATACGCTGGACCAGGTCGAGATCGCGGTAGATGAGCGCCGGCGCTTTGGAACGCTCCGCCTTAGCCCGCGTCTCATTCCACAAAGCCGTCAAAAACCGGAGATCTGCCTTGATTTCTTCTTCCGAGCGTCCCTCGGCGGCTGTGCGGACGATGAAACCTCCGGTGAGCGAACCGCGATGGTCCAAAATGATATTCCGCAATCGCAACCGTTCCTGCTCCGAGGTGATTTTGCGCGATACCCCGATATGCGTGATGGTGGGCATATAAACGAGGTAGCGGCCCGGAAGCGCGATGTGCGAGGTGATGCGCGCCCCCTTGGTCCCCAAGGGTTCCTTGGCGATCTGAACCAGGATTTCTTGCCCTTCCTTCAGCACCTCGGAAATTTTGACCGGCTGGTTGTTGCCGCTTCGAGGAGCGGATTGACGATTTTCCTGGCGATATCCGCCGCGCATGGGCCGCCGCCCGCGACGGCGCGGAGCAAAGTGAGGACGCTGGTGCGGCTCGCGCAGTGTAACCTGCCGCTCTACAGCGGGAGCCGCCTCGGATGGTGCTTGAGCTTCGCTGGATGCAGCCTCGGGGAGGATGGCCCTTTCTGGGGCATCCGGCTCGGCGGCCTCTGACGCAGGGCCTTCCAGAGCGTCATGTTTGGATTCCACAGCTTCCGCTTCGCTGGTTACCGGCGGAGAGCCCGCTTCGGTGAATTCAGCGGTTTCATTCGGTAGCGTTTCCGTTTGGAATTCGCTCCTTGGAGCTTCCGGGGTTTGCGTTGGGAACCCCGAAGCACCGGTCGCAAGCGGTGGTGGCGGCTCGATTGAGGCACGCCGGGGCTCGCCACTATCCCCAGGAGTGCTCGTCGAGCCGCGCTCAACTTCAGGCTGAGCCGCTTCTCGCGCGGGCTCCGGGTGAAGAGAAACCGAATCGCTCAAGGCAGGAGCTTGAGGTTCGCTCGTAGCCCCCGTGGTCGGTCGGCTGTATTTGGCCAAGGACTCTCCGGGAAGAATCTCAAACGTAGGTTGCGAGGGAGCCGAAGGAGTTCTTGGCTGCGATTCCTTCCGTGGTTCAGGCCGCCGAGAGAATCTTGCTTCTCCAAAGCCACGCCGACCGCGCCGCCGGCGTCGGCCGCGATGCTCATTCTGCCTCCGAAATTCCCCGTGCTCGGGTGCGGTTGGACTGGGTGGTTCCGCCGCTGAAGCTGCGGGCGCTTCGTTTAAGGTTGCGGGCTCGCTCGAAGCTGGTGGCGCAGCCTCCCCTGACTCGACCGTAGAGGCGGCTGGCGCCGGGCCAGGCTCGGCCGAAGCAAAAGCTTCCGCGCCGGATGAGCCGGCAGCCCCTGGACTCTCACCCGCCTCCCTGGAGGGCTGATCCTGCGCTTCCGCCGACGACGCAGGCAAAGTCACCGGACCTTTCCCTTCCATCTCCTCCAAAAGTCCTTCAAACTCCTCACCCTGAAACGAAAAATCGGAGACGTAGAGGAAGGCGTCGCGTTCGAGACCAATATCCACAAAGGCCGACTGCATCCCCGGCAGCACCCGATTCACACGGCCTTTGTAAATGCCTCCCACCAATCCGACATCGGTGTCACGCTCGATATAAAGCTCGACCAAGAGGTCGTCTTCACACACCGCAACCCTCGTCTCGTGAGGAGACGATGCAATAAACATCTCTTTAGACATGGAAACTCCTTTTTCGGGAATCGCCGTGAGGATCTATCCGCGAGCGGAGATCAACTCGTTCGGCAACTCCCCGTCCGGTGGGATTCCGCCGCCTGGTGACAACCCTAGGCGCAGGATCCGGCGGACGATTCAAATTTGCACTCGGCCAAGGGACGGATACTTGCGTCTTACGTTCTTCGCCCCAAGGCCCGACTTGCTGGTACCTGGCATCGTATCGGCATCGCTCGGGCGCTTTAAGCGAGCTGCCTGCAGGGAAGGCTACGCGTTCCCCGCGCGCCTTCAGTTAACAAACCTCTGCTTTTTAACGCTCATAGCGAGACCCAGCCCCAGAAAGACAGAGAGGACCGCGGAGCCTCCTTGGCTCATCAAGGGCAGTGGAATGCCAGTAATTGGAAATAACCCGATCATCATTCCTACATTGACGGCCACTTGAAAAAACAACAGTGCCGACAGACCCACTAACACCAACGCGCCCGCGCGGTCCGGAGCTTGTTGCGCTGCATCGAGAAGCCGCAAAAGCAGGGCCCCATAGAGCGCCAAGGCTACCAGCGCCCCGACAAAGCCCTCTTCCTCCGCGTAAGCCGCGAAGATGGCGTCGGCGTGAGAAACGGGAATGAAACCTAGCTGGCTTTGCGTCCCGTTGCCCAACCCTTTTCCCCAAAACCCGCCGGACCCGATCGCAATTTTCGTCTCGGTCAATTGATAGCTGGCCCCTCGCTGGTTCTGAGCGGGATGGAAAAAGGTTTCCAGCCGCTGCCGCTGGTACGGGCGCAGGAAGCGCCACGCCACGGGCAAGGCCAGCACGCCCAACAGAATTATCAAACCAACCTGCCGCGCTCGAATTCCGACAAGAAAAACTCCTGCGAAGGCAATCGGCAAAAGGGTGAGCGCCGTCCCGAGATCGGGCTCCAGAGCAATCAACAGTAGAGGTACGGCGATCAGGGTTCCGAGTTTGGCTAGCTGCCACCATGTCACGCACTTCGTCCGCGCATGCGATAATTCCGCTGCAACCAGTATTATTATAACCAACTTGGCAAACTCCGACACCTGCAAAGTGAAGCCCCCTACATGAATCCAACGCCTGGCTCCGCCAAACCTTGACCCGGCAATCAGCAGTCCGGCGAGGCCCACAACGGTTAGGCCGTAAAGCCAAGAAATTTGGTCCAAGACCAGGTGATAATCAATACAACCCACTAGGATAGCCAGAAAGCAACCCATGACCACCCAGAAAACCTGACGCTCCCAGGTGTGCGTCAGAGGCGTGCGCGCGGTTGTGCTATAGATTTCCAAGATCCCAATCAAGGAAATAGCCAGCGAAAGCCCCAAGAGAGGCCAATCCAAATCACTGATGTTAAAAGGCTTGTTCATAAAAACAGCCTGTCTCTACTGAACTTCAGCCTGGCGTTGCAACCGAGGTAACGGCGCCGCTGGGCCTTCTGCCACTTGAGGCGTTGCTGGCGGCTTCGCGTTGATAGCGGTGCCTGAGCGCTCGGCATAGTATGCCTTGATGATCTGTCCGGCAATTGGCGCGGCAACGCTCGATTCCCCGCCGTGCATGACGAGGACGGAGACAACGATTTCAGGATCTTTGGCCGGCGAAAAGCCGACAAACCATGCGTTGTCAATAAATCGCCGCTTGTTTTCTTCTTCCCGCAGATTCTCGCTCACTACCTGCGCCGTGCCAGTCTTGCCGGCAATATCCAAGCCTGGGCATCGAGCTCCAGCGCCGGTTCCCCCCTCGTTGACCACGCCCCACATGCCTCTCCGCAGAGCCTTCACGGTTTTTGGCCGCAAAGGAAAATCAGAGGTCACCTCTGGTGGCGGATCAACCCTCAGCGCCTCGAGTTCGTTTCGGAAAACCAAATGGGGACGGGCAAACACCCCCCCCGAAGCGACCCCTCCGACCATATAAGCCAACTGGATCGGCGTGACCTCAATCGCACCCTGGCCGATCGCCACGGACATGGTTTCTCCCGGCCACCAAGGATGCTTGAATTCTCTTTCCACCCAGCCGGGAGAGGGGATCAATCCCGGCTCTTCCCCGGGAAGGTCAATCCCCGTGCGGTGGCCGAGACCCAAGTGGCGCGCGTAGTAATCAATCTTTCTGATTCCTAACATTTTGCCGAGCGTATAGAAGTACACGTCGCATGATTCAACGACAGCCCGATGAAAGTCCACCCAACCGTGGCTTTCCCAATCGTGAAAGGTATGACCGTAGAAGGTCACGGCGCCGTGGCAGTCCACTCGGAAGTTTGGTTGAATCGTCCGAGTCTCCAGGGCTGCGGCGCCGGTGACGATCTTGAAAACAGAGCCGGGCGCCAACTGTGCCTGAATGGCCTTGTTCATCAAGGGTTTCTCAGGATCATGGATGAGTTGTCCCCATTCGGTGGCGCTAATACGACGGGCAAAATCATTTGGGTCAAAAGCAGGATGGCTGACCATAGCCAGAACTTGGCCGTTCCTGGGATTCAAAGCCACCACCGCACCGGCCCGCTTGCCCAAGGCGTTCTCGGCAGCCATTTGCAAATTGAGGTCAAGCGTCAGGCGAAGGTCATGTCCCGGAATTGCCTTTATGGACTTCAGCCTTCCTACCTCTTGGCCTCGGCTATTCACGACCAATCGTTGCATGCCGTCCCGACCCATCAGGATGGAATTGTATTCTTCCTCAATCCCTGACTTGCCGACCACGTCACCGGGACGGTAATGCGACCCGGGTCTGGCAATCTGGCTTTCGGAAACGTCGCCAACATAGCCCAAGACCTGAGCCGCGAGGTCGTGCAGCGGATAAACCCGCTCAGATGCTTGAATAGTCTCAAGCTCGGGATATTCCAGGCGGTGAGACTCGACAAAAGCCACGTCAGCAAGCGTCGCCGACGGCTTAATCAGAATGGGTTGAAACCGGGGCAGCGCTTCGGCTTCTTTAACTTCCGCAGCCAGCGCCGCTGGGTCAAGCCCCAGCCCTCGCGCAATTCCCAGAAGGAGAGAAGGGGTGAGCGCGGAAGGATCCTCCCGTCGCAGTAGGATTTTGAACGCGGGCGCGTTGTCCACCAACACCCGTCCTCGCCGGTCAAGAATGCGTCCGCGGGGCGCGATAATGGGAAGCTCCCGAATTCGGTTGCGCTCCGCCGCTTGGACATATTGGGCATGCTCGGCAACTTGCAGACGCCAATACCCGAATAGCAAGACGGCGAAAACAGCCACCATGAAGTACTGAAGGAAGCTGATTTTCCAAGGCGGGAAGCGATTTTCTTCGGGAAACCTAAACTGCATCAACCCAAACGTTCTCCGGCGGCCCTGACCTCGCCCCGTGATTTTGAGGCCGTGACAACTGTGGCGCTCCCTCGACAGCCTCTAAATGCCGCTGTAACAATCTGCGGCAGAAAATGAAGCCTATCACGCCCCTCGCACGCTGACAAGGTAAGTTGCAGCCGGTACCCACAACCCGCTTGCCGGAGCGGCAATGACGCCCGGCATCGGTTCATGATTGCGCTATCGCGCTTCTACGTTCAAATTCCGTTGTTGCCCAAAGAACTTATCCTTGAGACTTACCGGATGATGGTCGAGGTCGGCGGTGGCAAGCCCGTCAGCCCAAAGAGGCTTTCCTGCAGCAGCCGGGCATTTCAAGCCGGTATTAGGAGGGCGTCTATTGGCGCCGGTGGTCCGCGGCTCAGGTCGAGGCCGGCATCAAGCCGAGCTCGAGCGAATCAAAAATCCCCGAAGGATTCCTCCTGCACCGCTTTCACTAGAGCCTCGCTTCGAGTCCAGGCCGTGCTCTTAACAGCCGGCGCCCGTGTGCTCGTAAACTTCCCAGCCTTTGTAATTGCTGAGCGCTTCGGCAACGGCGCGGGCGTAGTGACTGCGGTTCACAGCGACGTGGTGCTCGAAACCATTTTTGCAGATGTAGTGCAAAAGCTTTTGAAGGCCTGGAATTCGGACCACCCCGTAGCCACCGAAGCTCTTGACTCGGTCCGCCGTGATTTCGCCTTCTCCCACGTAAGCGCGCATCTTCCCATGTAAGTCATCGGTAGAAATTCGGCAAAACGTTAACGGTCCGCTCTTTAGGGTTCCTACGATGGTCCCGAAGGTATTCTCCTTACCCACTGAGCCGGCGATGATCTCCTGGAAATCCATTTTGGCTTCCTCAAAGAAATGCCGCGGCAGGTTGGAGCAATGGAAGATGACAGCCTTGTCGGGGTCATCGCCAAAGTTATTATTCCAGTCAACGATGGCGCTAGGATCTCCGGAAGCCAGTTGCAGCACGTACATGCCAATCATGCCCACCATATCGGTCTCACAGGCACTCGGGATGAGGTTATTCGACATCATGCTCATCAGGGTGCAGGGCACCACGCCAAAAAATTCCTCCATGGCGGTCCAGCATTGTACCGAGCTCCCGCTGAGCTCGTTATCCGCCATCCAGCGGTCCACTACGACCCCAAATTTGGCCATCTTGAGCAGAGGCGCCGGCGGAATCCCCGTCGTGGAAACGTAAGCATGAATCTGGTCGAGTTTCGCCTTGACCACGGGCTCGTCATCCCGCAGTCGCTGGATGCGGCCAAAAACCTCCGAGAGGTCGAGGGTCTCGACGGTAATTCCGGCATGTTCCATCAGCTTCTCGCTGAAGCGCACCGTGTTAAAGGCCGCCGGACGCGCTCCGATCACGCCGACGCGCACATTCTTTAGCCCTTTCACGATCCGACACGTTGCCGCGAACGCTTTCAAATCCTTGCGGAATGAAGATGCATCGGGCGCCACGGTGTGGTCGCGCGTCAGCGTGTAACGGATGCCATATTGCCAAAGATTGTTGCACACGGAGATCTTGCCGCAGAAGCTGTCGCGCCGCCCACCCATCAACATCTTTTGAGGATCATCCGGAAAAGCCTGAATCAGGACAGGAACCTCCAGACCCGCCCAACGGAGCGTGTTGGCGACCGCGCGCTCGTCGCCGAAGTTGGGCAAACTCACCAAGATGCCATCCATCGAGTCACGATGCCGCTGGAAGAGGTCGGCGCAGCGGCGGGCATCTGCAAGCGTTTCCACCGCCCCGAACTTCGTTTCCTCGGGACTCAGGCACACCGTCTGGCAGCCTTCAGCTTTCAAAACCCGCAAGATCTCCTCGCGGCCGTCCCTTGCCAAAACGTCCGGGAAGAATCCGCGATTACCGATAATCACGCCCAGGGTTAAAGCGTTCATAAGGTTTGACCTCCAGTGAACCGCGCAGCGGTGGAGATGGACAAGTCCGCTATTCTAGCACGGCGGACCATAAACAATCATAGGGAAGCCCTTCCATCATCAGGCCGATTGCCTGAATCGGTCGAAGAAATGGAACAGAATCAGCCCGATCGCAACATTGACCGACGCCGAGCTTGCCCAGCGCAGCGCTTCGAAAGGATAAGGAGCGCTCAGAAGTACATGGCGCAAAAACGCCGTCACCAGATCCTGCAAAATCAGCAGACCTGCAATCAATGATCCCCTGGCCAAACTGTTGTCCAAATCAAATTTTGTGCTTGCCGAAGCCGCCAGATATCCCACCAGAGCTCCGGCCATTCCCATGAGGCCGAGGTAACTGTGGGATAGAGCGTCTTGCAGCAGGCCGAGTCCCGTCCCCAGAAAAATGCCAAAGACTTTATCTTGCCGCGCCACAGAAAAATAGATCGTCACCAGTAAGGGAAACGCAAACAGTTTCGCCAAAGAAAAAATCGCCGGAAGCGTAACCTGAAGCAAGAGGGAGCCGACGATCGAAAGCCAAAGAAGGGCGGGAGGGGCACGCAACGCTCGGGCAGGCTTGTGCAGGCTCATCAAAAATATGGTTTCGGGTTTGGCGCCCGCTCCGCGAGCCGTTCGTGCCCTCCGACCGGAAGGAAAAACGGCGCGTCTATGGGCGAAGGGAGGGCGCGGGTACTGGCTGTTTAGTCGGCTGTTTTAGCAGCACCAAAACATCTTCCAGGCGATTTTCGTCCACGGCCGGCCGCACCCAAATCCTTTTGTAAACATTCCCATCTTCGGCGCGAATCACCGTGCCCAGCCGCAGCCCCTTCGGATAGATTTGATCCAAACCGGAGGTGAGAACAGTATCTCCGACGTGAATTTGCTCGTCGTCCATCAGATACTTCAGTTCACAAAGCCCCTGGCCCTCCCCTTGCAGCACGCCCTCGACGCCCGATCCTTGCAAAACGCAGCCGGCACCGCTCAAGGGATCGGTCAGCAGCAAAACCTGCGAGGTATGCCGGTAGGTTGCAATGATCTCCCCGACCACCCCTTGGGGTGTGATGACCGGCATGCCTTTGTCCACGCCGTCGTCGGACCCGCGGTTGATGGAAACGGCAGCCGACCCCGGATTGGGGCTCCAGGCAATGACCTGCGCAGCCACGGTCGGATAACTTAACTGCTCCTTAAAGTTGAGAAGTGAACGCAAGCGGTTGACCTCGCCGACTTGTTCGGAAAGGAGTTGGAGTCGGATTTCATCGGCTCCGAGTTGGGCGCGGAGCTTTTGGTTCTCCCTTCGGGCCGTCCAGAGGTCGGCGACGGTTCGGCCTACCCCGGCGACGGATTGCCCAACCGCATGGACGGCCCGCTCTGCGGGCATAAACGCCGCGCCCACCCAAATGTGAACGAGCCGCACGTTGCCGCCTCGCGTAATCTGAACCGAAAGAAGAACCAGTTGAGCCAGCAGCACAGCCAGCAAAAGAAGGAAGGCCCCGCGCCGGGCCACAAAGGCATGAACCCGGTCTCGATGCCGCCGGTCAAGGCAATGGGATAAATCCGCGGACTCAGTCCAATGCGAATCCAGCATGAGCAACCTCGGGAAATGAGCGCGAGAGCTCCGCCACGTCCTCGGCGAAGCTTCGGTTCCCTACCGAGACACGGCTCCACCCTGCCGCCGTTATTCTATCGCAACTCGGCGCAGGAGATTGAAATCTGTCAACATGCGGCCGGTCCCCAGCACGACGGAGGCTAACGGGTCCTCGGCAATCGAAACAGGCAGACCGGTCTCCTCGCGGATACGCTTGTCAAGATTTTTGAGCAAAGCTCCGCCGCCGGTGAGAACGATGCCACGGTCGGAAATGTCCGCCGAGAGTTCGGGCGGGGTGCGCTCCAAAGCGACGCGGATAGCGTTCAGGATGGTCGCCACGCATTCCGACAGAGCATCGCGGATTTCCGTATCGTCAATGGTGACGGTTTTGGGAATCCCTTCGAGCAGGTGGCGCCCTTTAATTTCCATGGTCAGCGGTTTTTCCAGCGGATAGGCGGAGCCGACTTCCATCTTGATTTGCTCGGCCGTGCGTTCGCCGACCAGAAGATTATACTTCCGCTTGAGATACGCCGTGATGGCCTCATCCATTTCGTTCCCCGCAACTCGAACCGAGCGACTATAGACAATCCCCGAAAGTGAAATCACGGCAATATCCGTTGTGCCGCCGCCGATATCCACAATCATGCTCCCTGAGGGTTCCGTAATGGGAAGGCCGGAGCCGATGGCGGCCATCATCGCTTGTTCCACCAAATAGACTTCGCTGGCTTTGGCGCGAAAAGCCGAATCCTGGACCGCTCGCTTCTCGACTTGGGTAATCTCCGAAGGAACGCCAATGACGATGCGCGGATGGACAAACATCTTTCGGTTGTGGGCCTTTTGAATGAAGTAGTTGAGCATCTTCTCCGTAACCTTGAAATCGGCAATAACGCCGTCCTTCAGGGGTCGGATGGCGACAATATTGCCCGGGGTTCGGCCAAGCATCTCCTTGGCTTCACGCCCCACCGCTTCGATGTCCCCGGTAACTTTGTTGATCGCCACGATGGAGGGTTCATTGACCACAATCCCCTTCCCTTTGGCGAACACCAGGGTGTTTGCCGTCCCAAGATCAATCGCAAGGTCCGATGAGAAAACGCTGAACAAGGAGCGAAGGTTCATCTGATAATCGAGGCCTTCCCTGTTAGAGTGGGATCACCCGTGCCGAGGCGGATCATTCGATCACGACGGTCTTGCGGATCGTCTTGGTATTGCCGTGGCGATCCTGCGCCGTGATCGTGATTTCATGCGAACCTTTGGACGGCAAGGGCGCTGTAAAATGCCGGAACGTTCCGTCGGGGGCGATATTAAAAACCTGTTCGTTGTTAATGATGACGGTTGATCCCGGAGCAGTTCGGCCTTCTATCTCCACCACCCGGCCGTGCTGGATAATCCGGGTGATTTCCAGGAAGGCCTGATGACCGCTCGAAACCTGCTGCACCAAATTGAAACGGTTGGCAATGGAGGCCTGACTTTCCGTGCCGTGGGCATCAATGGAGGCAACGGCCCAATAATAAACACCCTCGTCCAAGCCCGAAACCTGCGCCGAGGTCTGCCCGAGGATTTTCTTGTCAACGACCAAGTTGGAAAACATACCCGAAGGCGAAATCATCAAATGATAGGCCGTGGCCCCCGGAACGGGAGACCATCGAAATTGGATCTGCGTGGCGCGCGGATCCTTGGCTACGGTCAGGGCCATGTTGACTGGGGAAATGAGCGTCGGCGGAGCAATAATCTTCTCCCGAATCATGCCTGGCTGCTGGGAGGAAAATTTCACCCCTTCGTACTGCCCCAGGCTCAAGGTCATTGAGCCTCGCGTAACGTTGGCGCTGCCGCTGTCAATCGTAAGCTGATGCAGATCTTTTTGTGGGTCGTTCTGGACGACGGCGCGGCTCTCCTGGCTGAGGGAGGCTACCGCGTCCGAAAACGAAACCTGAGAGGTTGAACCCGGAGCCTCAAAACGCCCCGTCGCCAGGTCCACTGTGCCCGAGGTCACCTGCACCGCCACATGGGTGGCCCGCGTCACAGGGTCCTGGCCGCTTTCCTCAACGACGATTAAAGAGTTCGGCTTCAATAGATAGTTTGTTCCGTCCGCAAAAATGATGCGCGCCACCCCGTCGCTGCCCGTTTGAACGAAATCCCCTCTTTCCAGTGCCGTGTTGTAGTCGGCGTTCATCCATTTAAGCGAATCGGGCTTTTTGACTCGCACGGTTCCGTCAATATTGACAAAGTGGGCCTCACGAGTGGAGGGCGCAACCTCTTGACCACCCGTTCGGACAAGACCTGCGCTCAGGGCGCGAAGCGCAGCATCAGCCTTTTGGCTGAAATAGTTTGGGGCAATCAGATAGCATATTAGCCCTACCAGCAATATCCCTAGCGCCGAGTAGAACGTAATCGTCCGGTAGGAGATTGTCGTCCATTCGACCTCTACCTTGCGGCCTTGTTCTGGCGTGGGTGATCTGGTGACGGTACCCATGCTGGCAGCAACCAAAAAACATTCTTGACCAAAGCCCCCATGAGGTCAAGATAATTCCTCGTTCTTCATCCGCAGGGGGTGTCAAGTCCATGCGCTGCGCACCCGTCAGGAGCCTACGCGCCGGGTGATAGGTTATAATAGAAGCGTCGCATCCCCCAGGTGAAGGAGCGTTCATGTTTCGAGTCTTCAAAAAGCATCGGGAAAAGGTAAAAAAGTATCTGCTGGTTTTTTTCCTGAGCATCGTGTCCATCGGCATGGTGGTGACACTGGCTCCTTTGCCGGTGGGCAATTCCAACTTGACGGCGGGCAACGTCCTGGCGACCATCGGGAGCGACAAGATCACCACCACCGACTTGCAGAACTCCATTGAAAGCCGCCTGCGTAATTCCCCTCTTGGCAACGACGCAGGGATCATCCCCGCGATCGCCGGGACGGTTCTGAACGATATGGTGATGCAGCGCGCGCTGGCGCGTCAAGCTAGCCGGATGGGTCTCGAGGTTTCTAATCAGGAGCTTCGAGCGGCGCTGGAAGCCGAACCGTGGCTCTATCAAAACGGCAAATTCATCGGGGTCAGCCAGTATGAGAACATCGTCGAGGAAGAGACGGGAATGTCGGTGCCGGAGTTTGAAGAACAGCTCCGCCAGAGCCTGCTGCTTGACAAATTGAGGTCCGTCATTTCCGACGGTGTGGACGTCACGCCGGCGGAAGTCCATCAAGCGTTTCTCCGGCGCAACACGAAAGCTAAGATTCGCTACGTTGTTTTTGACCCGAGCCAATTCCTCAAGTCGGTTCAGGTGACCCCCGCCGCTCTCCAGACCTATTTTGACCAACATCGTGACCGCTATCGCATCCCCGAGGAACGCCAGGTTCAGTATGTCATCATTAGCCCCGACCAGGTGCGGTCGCAGGTGAAGATCACCAGCCAAGAAATGCAGAATTACTACACGCAGCACCTGGCGGATTACCGAGTTCCCAACCGCGTTAAAGTTGCCCAGATTCTTTTCAAAACAACGGGCAAGAGTCCGCAGGAGATCGCGGCGCTCAAGCAGACGGCAGAGTCGGTTTTGGCCAAAATCAAGGCGGGAGCCCATTTTAGTCAAATGGCCGAGCAATACTCCGAGGACGCCAGCGCGGCCAACGGAGGTCTGATTGGCTGGATTACGCACGGGCAAACCGTCAGGGCCTTTGAAGACGCAGCCTTTTCGCTCAGCCCCGGGCAAGTCAGCGGACTGATCCAGACGAGCTATGGTTTGGTGATTATCAAAGTTTTGGCCAAGCAAACCGCGCATCTCCAAACCTTCTCGGAGGTTCAAGACTCGATTCGCGCAACCTTAATGCAGCGGAAAATTGCAGACGCACAGCAGGCGCTGGCACAAAATCTAGAGAACAAGCTGGCGGCCCAGCCGAGCCAATTTGCAACCATTGCGAAGCAGGCGGGGCTGACCGTCAAACAGACTCCACGTTTCAAGTACAACACGACGCTGCCTGATTTCGGTTCAAGTCAAGCCTTCCAAAACCTGGCCTTTCAACTCCAAGTAGGACAGGTTGGCCAGCCGATCAGCATCCCAATGGGCGTGGCCCTTATTCAGCTTACGAAAATTGTTCCGGCTCACGATCCCAAGCTCAGCGAGGTCCAAGCCAGGGTGGAGCAAGACTATCGCCAAGCGCAATCTAAGCTCATCGCCGCGCAGAAAGCGAAGGAATTCGCCCAAGCGGTCCAGAAAGGTGATTTCCAAACAGTCGCAAAAACGGAGGGTTACGTTGTCAAGGAAAGCAAGGATTTTTCGAGGCAGGATTACATTGACAATCTGGGCAGCGGTTCCAACCTTCCGGCAGCGTTTACGCTAGCTCCCGGCCAAACCGGCGGCCCGGTCTCCATCGGAAGCAAGCAAGTGGTTTTCCAGGTGGTCTCGCAGACACCTCCGAGCGAGGCTGAATTTGCGGCTCAGAAAGACCAAATTCGCGAGGAGCTGCTCGACCAGGCCCGGAATTTGGCGTGGGAAGTTTACCGCGACAACCTGAAAGCGTATCTTATCCGCACCGGCCAACTGAAAATGAATCCCACAGCGCTCAAAACCTTTTTAGCCGGCTTCACGAATCAGGACTGAGCAAGTCAAACCACGGTTAGCGCCCACGAGGAGGCCACGTCGAAACTTATGCCACGGCTGACCAAACTGCCCATCGAACAAGCCGATGCCACAAGCCGGCGCATTTTCGAAGATTTCATGAAGGAGCGCGGCAATGTTCCCAACATGTTCCGTACGGTTGCTCACCGGCCGGAGATCATGCACACGATGGTTGAGCACTTCCGTACGGTCATGAATGCCGGCACCGTGGAGAAGAAGCTCAAGGAGTTGGTGGCGGTTCGCGTCTCCCATTTGAACGGCTGTGATTACTGACTGAGCTCCCACACCGCCTTGGCAAGGCGGTTCGGAGCCTCACGCGAGGAACTCGAAGCGCTTGCATCCGGCGACCTGAGTCCTTTTCCTCCACGAGAGCAGGCTGCGCTTGGCTTTGCTGAAAAGCTCACCCTTGACTCCAACAACGTTCCCGACGGACTGTTTAGCACCCTTCGCCAGCATTTTGACGAGGGCGAAATTGTTGAAATCGCGGCGGTCGCGGGGCTCTTCAATTACTTCAATCGCCTTAACAATGTCCTTCAAATTGAGCCGACAAAATAAGCGATAGCAGACGCTTGCGCCAGGAATATCGAAGATCGGTGAGCGGCATTTATGGCTTGAGGGGCGGCGGCGCTTTGATGTACTTGTGCGCAAACTTCATAAACGCCGGCCAGTTGGGCAAATCCGTGTGGCCACCATGGTGCTGCCGCCAACCAATGTCTCCAGATAACAAGGCGACGCCGAGTGGAGGCATGATCGCGCTCGGCAATCCGCGCTTACCCAACAGGCGATACACCGGCCCAGCAGCAACCGCCGCCATATAAGACCCGCGGGAATCAACCCAGTTGCCTTCTACCTTGGGCGAGCCGTAACTGATAAAAATCGGGCGCGGTGCGCACATGGCGATAAGCTCGTGGGAATCAACCGGCAGGTCACCGGCATTAAGCGGACCGTCAAATTTCAAAAAATTGCCGGCAAACCAATGATATTCCCCCGCTCCCGCAAGATTACCCATTTGCTCGCCAAAATGGCGCCGGAAGAGGGTCGCGCCGCCTTTGCCGGATGATCCGATCAAGGCAATGGCAAAGCGCTGGTCGTAAGCCATGGTCACTAGCGCCGCCTTGCCATACCGTGACAATCCCTCGATGGCCACTTCTTTGGCGTTGACGGCCGGATCGGTTTGCAGATAATCGAGGACGCGACTGGCCCCCCACGCCCAAGCTCGCAAAGCACCCCACTGTTCCGGCCGCCTGGGTCGGCCACGATTCACCAGCCCAATAATTCCACTGCGCAGCCCGGCGCCATTATCAGCTTGATAGCTTGTGGGATCTAAGATCGCATAGCCCCAATCGGCATCGAGCAGTTGCTGTTTCCAGCCAGGACCCTTGGGAGGGGGCGGAAGGTTTATCCCGCGGGCTTTCAACATGGCCAAAAACCCCTTCATCACCAAAGGGTTGAAATTAAATCCAAAATGAATCAGCACCGGAACCGGACCGCTGGCTCGCGCCGGAAGCACCAGGGTTAGCGGAATATTGACGGTGATCGCGGGGTCTATGGAATTATTCACGTGGCCAATTAGGCGCTTGGTGAGCGTTGGAATGCCATGAGAGGTCCCGCGCTTCTCACTCACAAGAATCCAAGTCACCTTGGGGACCCTCCGCGGCACGTAGCCGTAAACGTCACGGTCGAAGTCCTGTACGATCTCGGGGCGTCGGAGTTTCCACCAGAGCTGGGGTGTCGTAATCCGAACACCTAAATTTGAAACTAAAGGGTTGGGCAGATTGGGATATGGATTGGCCAACGCCTCGTTGGTATTGGGGGGATTGGGAGCCTTCGGATTCAGGCCATTGGCGCCGGGACGAAGGTGCCTCAGATGAAGAATGTCCAACATATAGTGATAATCAGCTTCCGTAGCCTTCTGCTGAGCCTCCAGCTTGGCCTTCTCAGCCGGCGTCAGGTTCATGCCTGGAAACTGCGCGGCAACGAAGCGCGCCGTCACCATAATCATGCCCACGGTATAAATCCATTTTCCCGATCGCACTTGAATTCCCTCCTTCGTATTTGATAATTCCTGCGTGGACGCCCCAAGACCGCTTAGTTTACACATTCTTCTCTCCTAAGTCGCCGGAGCATTTTGACATTCCAAACATTCTGTTTCCCTGCCTCGCTTGACCCCTTAAGATTCATGGCACCATAATGACCAAGGTTGTGACGCCATCTTTGAGGAAGGTTATGCGTGATATCCGGAAAGTCGCCGTGCTGGGCGCGGGCACCATGGGAGCGCGGATTACCGCGCACCTCGCGAATGCCCACGTTCCGTGCGTTTTGCTGGACCTTCCTCCCACCTTGCTCACTGCGGAGGAACAATCCAAAGGGCTTACGCTTCACGATGCGCCAGTCCGCAACCGCCTCGCCGAGCAAGGTCTAAGAGCCGCTCTTCAATCGAGTCCAGCAGCGTTTTTCATTCCGGAGAATGCCCGCTTCATTGCTCTCGGAAATCTTCAAGATCATCTGGGCTGGCTCAAAAGCTGCGACTGGATTATTGAGGCCGTTGTGGAAGACTTGGAAGCCAAGCGCGAGTTGTACCGGACTGTGGACGCGGTGCGCGCGCCGGGGTCCATTATCAGTTCCAACACGTCGGGCATTTCCATTACCCAACTCGCTGAAGGGCTTAGCGATGATTTCCGGCAGCACTTTTTGGGCACTCACTTTTTCAACCCGCCGCGATATTTGCGGTTGCTGGAGGTCATCCCCACCACTCAAACGCGGGCTGAGGTCATTGAGACCATCATCCGCTTTGGCGAAAAGGTTCTGGGCAAAGGCGTCGTCCTTGCCAAAGACACGCCGAATTTTATTGCCAACCGGATTGGAACCTTCATCATGCTGAATGTTCTTCAGTTCCTTGCCCGTGGAGCCTTTAGCATTGAGGAACTCGATGCCCTGACAGGTCCTGTCGTCGGCCTGCCGAAATCCGGCACATTTCGCACCCTCGACCTTGTCGGTCTGGACGTCTTTGCGCATGTGGTCAACAACCTGGCCGCCGCGCTGCCCAACGATGAGCGGCGTGACTTGTTGCGAGTACCGAATTTTATCGCGGCGATGGTCCACCGGGGGCTGCTAGGCGACAAGACCGGCCAAGGCTTCTACAAGAAGAGTAAGGCAAAAGTTGCCGGCGCCTCTTCGGAAATCCTGACCCTCGACTTGAAAAGTTTTGAATACCGGCAGCGACAGAAACCTAAGCTTCCCGCCCTCGAAATGGTGCGGGGAACCGAAGACACGCGAGAGCGCATCCGAACGCTTTTTTACACCCAGGACCGGGTAGGCAACTTCTATCGTTCATTTCTCGGGGAGGCATTCCATTACACGGCCAGCCGCATTCCGGAAATCTCTGACGACATCGTTTCCGTGGACCGTGCCATGAGGTGGGGCTTCAACTGGGAAGTGGGGATTTTTGAGATGTGGGACGCGGTAGGCGTCGCCGAAGTTGCGGAACAGTGGAAACGCGAAGACCGTCATCTTCCGCCTCTGGTTGAGGCGCTTTTGACTTCGGAGAAGAAAACCTTCTACGCCTCGCTGGAGGCCACCGAGTGTTATTTTGATCTCTCTAGCCGGAATTACAAGCCGATTTCAACCCCGCCTGGCGTTTTGATATTGAAATCGCTTAAGGCTCGTCAACGTGAGATCCGCCGAAACCCGGCCGCAAGCCTCATTGACTTGGGGGACGGCGTAATCGCTCTCGAGTTTCACTCCAAAATGAACACCCTTGGCCCCGACACCGTGGCCATGATTTTTACGGGCCTCAAATTGCTCGATGAATCGTTCCAGGCGATGGTGATTGGCAATCAAGGAGCCAACTTCTGCGTCGGGGCCAATCTGATGCTCGTGTTGATCTCCATTCAGGAAGGTGAATGGGACGAACTGGAGGAGGCGGTTCGGGCCTTCCAAAATGCCAACATGGCGCTGAAGTATGCAACCAAGCCGGTGGTCGCGGCGCCCTTTGGATTAACACTCGGCGGCGGGGTGGAGATCACGCTTCACTGCCGTCGAGCGCGAGCCGCGGCAGAAACTTACATGGGCTTGGTCGAGGCAGGCGTGGGATTGGTCCCCGCCGGAGGTGGGACCAAAGAAATGTTGATCCGCGCGATGGACAAGGCTCTGGTGGTCAAGGACGCCGATCCCTTTGATTGGGTTAAGGACCTCTTTGCAACCATCGGCATGGCGAAGGTGTCCGCGAGCGCGGAGGAGGCACGAAAATTGGGTTACCTTTCCGAGCTTGACTCGTACAGTATGAATCAGGACCGGCAGCTTGCGGAAGCTAAACAATTGGCGCTCGCGCTGGCACAACTCGAACCTCAGCCCGCGAGACCGCGCGACGACATTTTCGTGCTGGGCCAAGCGGCGTTTGCCAAGATGAAATTAGGACTTCACTTGCTTCGGCGTGGCGGCCACATCTCCGAGCACGACGCGGTCGTCGGCACCCATTTGGCAAAGATTTTATCGGGCGGCGGAGCTTTTACCTCACCACAACGCGTCTCAGAGCAATTTCTTCTCGACCTTGAACGGGAATCGTTCCTCAGCCTTTGTGGTGAGCGCAAAACCCAAGAGCGTATCCAGCACATGCTGAAAACGGGGAAACCTTTGAGAAATTAGTCATGCTCGAATGGCCAGGTGTTTGCGATGTGGGCGAATTACGCTCCAACCTTGAGTTTGGCGGGTTGAACTAAGATTGCTCACGGCCGCATCAAAAACAGGTGGAAGTGGAATTCGCCAGGCGGTAATTATGAAAGAAGCTGTCATTGTGTCAGCCGTGCGAACGGCTGTCGGTAAGGCGCCGCGGGGAGCCTTGCGTACCACTCGTCCGGACGAGATGGCGGCCGCCGTCATCCGGGAAGCGCTTCGTCGTGTTCCAGCACTCGATCCAAACCAAGTCGAGGACGTTATCCTTGGCTGCGCCATGCCAGAAGCCGAGCAAGGAAACAATGTCGCTCGCATCGCGGCGCTGCGGGCCGGCCTGCCCGTAAGTTGCCCGGCCATGACCCTCAATCGCTTTTGCTCTTCGGGACTGCAATCCATCGCTTTGGCCGCCGAACGCATCATGGCGGGATTTGCAGATTGCATCCTTGCCGGCGGAACGGAATCCATGAGCATGGTCCCGATGGGCGGGTATCACTTCTCGCCCAACCCGCGGCTGATCGAGGATTACCCTGACGTATATCTCAGCATGGGCCTGACGGCGGAGAACTTGGCTCGCAAGTTCGGCATCCGCCGCGAACGACAAGATGAATTCGCCTTGCGCAGCCACCGGCTTGCTATCGAGGCCACCGATGGAGGCAAATTCAGGCAGGAAATCGTTCCTCTTGAAGTGGTTCAAGTCAGCCTGAACGATGCGGGAAAATCGGAAACCTGCGCGCTTCTTTTCGACACGGACGAGGGGCCGCGGCGCGACACCTCCGCGGAGGCGCTTGCCCAGTTAAAACCCGCGTTCCATGCCAGCGGCACGGTCACTGCCGGCAACTCCTCGCAGATGAGCGACGGCGCCGCCGCCGTGGTGGTCATGTCCGCGGAAAGGGCCCAAGCGCTGGGTATTCTCCCGTTGGCACGGTTTGTCAGTTTTGCGACGGCGGGCTGCCCGCCCGAAGAGATGGGCATCGGACCGGTGTTCGCCATTCCCAAGGCGCTTAAGCTGGCCGGCTTGAAGATGGCGGATATTGATCTGATCGAACTCAATGAAGCGTTTGCGGCGCAAGCCCTGGCGGTCATCGAGCAAGCAGAATTGGATCCAACCAAGACCAACGTGAATGGCGGGGCCATCGCCCTCGGCCACCCCTTGGGGGCGACCGGGTCAAAACTTACGGCCACCCTCCTCGGCGAGATGAAGCGGCGCAGGTCTCGATACGGTATGGTGACGATGTGCGTAGGCGGCGGAATGGGCGCGGCGGGAATCTTTGAGAACTTGCAGTAGGGCGTTCTTCCTCAACGACCCGGAGGAGATGCGCGGTCAAGGTTTCAAGCCGACAGCCGACAGCCGCCCGTCGCAAATAGAAGCGGTTGACGCGAGCTTCTCTGCGCGCCCAGGCCAGCGCCCAAGCCTCTGCCAATTCCTGAACTCCGGAACTCGTCATTTTTACGGCCGTTGCGAACGGCAAGTCGAAAGCTTGACGAGCCATCACATTCTGCGGTTTGCCGACGGTGGCGCGCGCTGCTTCGCGGTCGGCGGAGCATTTTTCCACCGACGAATTTCACTCGAGGGATAAACTAACTGAGGACGGCGAAAAAGGGAGGGATATGACTGAGGCAACGAGCGAGGTCCGCATGAGGGGCGGAAGTTTTCTGATCGAGGCGCGGAGCCCGGAAGAAATCTTCACCCCCGAAGATTTGACCGACCAACATCGCCTGGTGGCGCAGACGGCCGAGGAGTTTGTCACCCGTGAGCTGATGCCGCGCTCAAAGGAGATCGAGGACAAGAAGCCCGGCCTTCTGCGCGAACTACTCCAAAAAGCGGCTGAAGTCGGGCTGTGCGCCACCGATGTGCCCGAGAGATACGGCGGTCTTAACCTGGACAAGATTTCCAGCATTCTTGTCTCTGAGAAGATGGCTCGGAACGGTTCATGGGCCTCAACGATCGGGGCGCAATCCGGCATTGGTATTCTGCCGATCGCGCTTTTCGGCACCGAAGCTCAAAAGCAAAAATACGTTCCCAAATTGGCCAGGGCCGAGTGGGTGGGAGCCTACGCGTTGAGTGAAGCAACCTCCGGCTCCGACGCGTTGCACTGTCAGACGCGCGCCACGCTCAGCCCGGATGGCCAACATTACATCCTCAACGGCTCCAAGATGTGGATCACGAACGGCGGCATTGCGGATGTTTACATCGTTTTCGCCAAAGTGAACGGTGAGCACTTCACGGCATTCATCGTCGAGCGAGGATACCCAGGCGTCTCTGTCGGCGCCGAAGAGCACAAAATGGGCATTCGAGGCTCTTCCACCACACCCGTGAATCTTGACAATGTCCTGGTGCCCGTTGAGAACGTGCTCGGTGAAGTCGGCAAGGGCCATCGAATCGCCTTCAACATTCTCAATTTTGGCCGGCTTAAGCTTGGCGCCGGCTGCGTGGGCGCGTCCAAATACCTCATCTCCGAGGCCGCCCGTTGGGCGAAAGAGCGCCAGGCCTTTGGCCGCCGAATCGCCGACTTTGGGCTCATCAAGGAAAAACTCGGTGAGATGGTGGCACGGACTTACGCCGCCGAAAGCATATCCTACCGAACCGCAGGCCTGATTAACCAGGCGCTCGAAACCTCCCACTCCGACGGATCGGCAACCTCAGACAACATCATGGCGATCCTTCAGGAGTACGCCATTGAATGCTCAATCCTCAAAGTCATCGGCACGGAGACACTGCACTACGTCGCCGATGAAGCGGTTCAGATTTACGGAGGGTACGGTTTTTCGAGCGATTACGAAATCGAAAAAGCCTTCCGCGACCAACGCGTGAACCGAATCTTTGAAGGCACTAATGAGATTAACCGCCTGCTCATGGTAGAAATGCTGATGAAGCAAGCCACCAAGGGTGAACTGGCAGTATGGCCTGCCGCCCAAAAATTGTTGGAAGCATTACTGAACCCTCCCGCCGCGCCGGTGCAAGACGAGCAACCGCTGGGGGACGTCGCTGCCCTCGTGGAGGGCCTAAAAAAAACCACCCTGATGGTTGCAGGCAGCGCGGCGCAAAAATATTTGACCAAGCTTTCAGAGGAAGAGGAAGTCGTCGGAGCCATCAGCAATCTGCTCATGGAAGTTTACGCCACCGAGACCGTCTTGCTGCGCGGTCAAAAAATGATTCTGCGCAACGGCGAGCCAGCGGCTGCCGCTGAGGTCGCTGCGACGCGGATCTCTGCCTATGAAGGGGCTGACCGCGCGGAAATGGAAGCGCGGCGATGCTTGGCAAGAATCGCCGACGGGGATGCCTTGCGCGTCCAGTTGAGCGCCCTGCGCCGTTTCCTTCGTCGAACCCCTGCGGACCTTATCGAGCTTAAACGCAAGTTGACAGATCGGGTTCTACAACTCAACCGTTACCCATTTGGATAAAAGTCTTCGTGAGCTTGGGGGCTGTGTCCGCGCCGTCAAGCCACGGGTTGACGGCGTTTCGAGTTTGCCGGCGGCAACCCAAAGCGGGTGCTTCAAAGAGCGTGGCATGAGCTGACGGCGGCTACACTTGCAGTCCTTTCAGGGCCTTCATCGCCCCGACCAAGTCGGAAACCGCCAGCACGAACTCCACGTTTTTCGAGCCAGTTCCCGCCACGCCGTAGGCATAGGTGACGGTGATATTTTCCTCAGCCAGTCGCGCGCTGACCTTGGCCAGTTGTCCCGGGCGATGTGCAAGGCTCAGCCGAAGAACATCCTCCTCGCTCAAGCGAAGGCCCAGCCCGTCGAGAGCCTGCCGCGCTCTGGCAGGGTTGGCGGCGACCACGCGGATGGCGCTTCCGTTCTCGGTGTCATAAGTTGCCAAGGCCGTAAGGTTAACTCTGGCCTTAGCGAGCGTGCTCGTAATCCGGGCTAATTGCTCCGCACGGTCTTCTACCCACACGGTGATTTGCTTTGCCTTTCCCACGGATTCCTCCCGAAAATGCTCTTCCCGAGGACGAGCCAAACGCTCCGCGCGACGCAAAACACCAGCGAGCGTTCTCTCCTCCGCGGGAAGAAACAAAAGAATCTCAATTAGCTTACCAGGAAAACGATTTTTCTATGGACTCGTCAAGTTTGAGGAAAGGTCGCCCGTCCCTCGGCCGAAAATCCGAATGCGTAAGCCCACGACGACGGTTCTCCCTGGCATCGGAACGTTTGGGATCTCCTCGTAGAAGGTATTGGTCAAATTGGAAACCTGCAGATAAGGCCGGAGTCTTCCCATCGAACGCGCCACAGCCATATCCCACAAAGCATAAGGCGTTTGATGAATCCGCTGCAGAACTCCAAACCTCGATCGGGCGATTAGTCCGCCTGGCAAGGTTCCCAGCCACGTCATTTCGGCGGAGTTCACGAGATAATTGAACAAATACCTTGATTGCAAAATTCTCGCAGGAGCACGCGACCCGTGGAGTGCTGTGTAACTAAATTGAATTTGCTGCGAGCGGTGAAGCCTCGTGCCTACCGCCAGCTCCACGCCTTGGAAGGTAAGGTTGTCAATGTTCATAGCTCTCCAAACGGCGCTGCCGGGCGTTCTGGCGTAATCAATGCCGTCTCGGTCTTGCCGCTCGAAGAGCGTTAAATGCGCAGCCCACGGTGCGCGGGGATACCAATCGAGGCCCGTCTCATAGTTCCATGCTCTTTGCGGCTTGAGGTTCGGATTTCCCAGCGTGGCCGGGTCATGATAGTAGAGGTCCGTAAAGGTCGGCAACTGGAAGGCGCGCTCGACCGCCGCCCGCCATTGCAGACGAGAATCTATCCAATACCCGCCGCTGATGGAAGGGTTGAACTCGCCGTGAAGGGAGCCATAGGTCTCCTCTCGGGCGCCCAGGGTGAATGAAAACCGCCGCCAGGGACGAACATCCAACGCGGCATAGCCAGCGGCGCGATTGCGCAGGTGTTCGCCGAGGTTGTTGCTCCGAATGGAATCCCGAAAGCCTTCCAGCCCCACGTAGAGCTGGGTGTTCATCGAAAGCCGCTGGTGATGACGCCAAGCCGCCTGATAGCTCCGATCCGCGTGATGGTTTGCGTAAACCCACGGACGGTTCCGATAGAGAACAAAAAAGTCCGTGTGGCGGCGAAACGCAAACGACAGCTCATTCCTTCGCCCCACCGCCTGGCGAACGCCCGCAAACCACGTCCGCGTTCGCTCCCACGAATTAAAGTTTCCATAAAATTGGTTGGCCCCAAAGGGACGGTCATTATGAGCCAGGAGGATTTGAGTGGCGCCGAGCGACGTGTGGCCGTACGTTATGGAATCGAGAGCCAGGTCACGATAATCACGGTCGGGTAGAAAGCCGGTGGAAAAATCCCGTGAGAAGTCCAACTCCTCGCCAAAATTCGGCTGGGCAATGCTGAATGTTCCTGCCTCTTGATTGATTCCAAAGTTGCCGGCTGCGGCCTGCAAGAACATTTCCGTCGCCCTCGGCTCCCGTGTGACGAAATTGACCACCCCACCCACGGCATCCGACCCATAGAGCGTGGTTCCGGAACCGTGGAGAATCTGAATGCTCGAGACTGCCTGCATGGTAATCGGGAGGTCCATATCATGGTGGGCGCTCTGCACGTCATTCATGCGCCACCCATCCAACAAGATCAAGGTCTGTTCAAAGGTGCCCCCGCGTATGGAGACGTCCGCTTGCGTTCCGTCGGGGCCGCGTTCTTGCAGATCCACGGAAGCGTCTTCGGCCAGGAAATCCACGAGGGCGCTGCCCAGAAGCTCCTGCCGATCCAAGTTGATGACGGTGATCGAACGGTCCGCTTCCGTCAGAGGAACGGGTTTGTACACCCCAGTGACGACAATGGTTTGCTTTTGCTCAACTCGCTGGGGTTGAGTTCGCGGTCGGTCTTTTTGCGCACCGGCCGACGCGACAGTTCCCAGAAGGAACATCGCCATGAACGCCGGCACATCCCTGACCGACGCTTTGCCCAAGGTCAACCGGTTGTGGCGCGTAAAGAAAATTTTTGGCGTCACTAAACCACGCAGCTTCATTGCACGAGGGAGGCTACCCCACGGCTTCAATCAGCGTGAAGGATAAAGTTGCCGAGGTCGCCTCGGTTTTGATTGTGGGGGTCCATCACTCTGACGCTCACGCGGAAGGCATCCGCCGGCAACGGAACGGACTTATCCAACTGCACCACGTGACGCGGATCCACGGTGAGCAGCGTATCGTGGGCCAGTTCTTGGCCCATCGCGCTATAGAAAACCGCTTGAAGCGTGCCGGGCACAAACACTCCAAAAGCGCCTGTCAGGGTAATCTGGTCGCCCGATATCCTTCCCCGCAGCGGTCGGCTAATCACTCCGGCCCACACCGCCTTGCGGATCGGATTCAGCGCGCGCGTGGGCGACCAATGGAGTGTAAATTCGTGTTGCTGTCCCGGATACAGCGTGGCAAAGGGGCTTAGAACTTCTGTTTCCAAAAAATAGGGGGTCTTTTCCAGATTGTTGGGCAGCGTTTGAAAGAACGGGCCACGGGATATCGTTCCGGGCCCATCATTCCACGATTCGACCGAAGCGTTGTCAGGATACTTCTTACCGGGAAAATACCGAAAGCTTTCCACCAAGGCCAAATCTTTCTGCGCATTTTCGATCGCGAACCAGCCGGCATTCGAATCGGCAGCGACTTTTCCCACCTGGTAACGATAGTGGACACGGAGCATGCGCCGATGGTCTATGGCATGATAGCTCGGATTGCGGACGTCTCCGTACGGGTTGTAAAAACCTCGAGGAAACATACTGCGCGGGTTAATCGGAATATACACGAACAATTGCTTATTGGGCTGGGAAGGATTGGTCGCATCACTGGCGTCATTCTGGAGCACATCCCAAATGCCCCAGCGAATTCGCCGCTCGCTGATATTGCGCATGACTTCACGGACCGTCACCCGCGTGGTTCCCGCAAACACCTGAAACGTCCGTACAAATTGGACGCCCGTGCGAGGATCAGGCGGGCTCGTGACCCGCACCGCGACCTCTTCAGGCGTATTCTTGACGATTTCGGATTGGAAGGGGCTTCCATCGAGAATGTAATAGGGGATGCTGGGCCATTGGTGATTGTTCATCCATCCTTCCGGCGCCGGCCAGACCTTATCGCCGCCGTAGTTGGCCCAGCCGGCCTTTAAGTTGTTCTGGCTCTGCGGCAGAACTTTGCCGGCTAGGTTTTGATTGACAAAAAAATAGTGACGATGCCCCAAGGTGAGCTGAATGGCACGTCCGCCAATTTCGGGCGCCACGTAGAGGCTAATGAGACCATTCGAGAGCCGATAAACCTTCCAGCCTCGATACTGGGTCTGCTCGAGTTTCGCCGCGTAGCGAGATGCAGCCGCTTGGGACAGCATCGCGGCTGAAAGAAACCATGCAAGACATTGGGCTGCGCCCAAGAGCGCATGGCGGGATCTGGTGTGTCCCAATGAAAACGCCCTGTAAATAGGAAATTTCACGATTCCCTCCTAAAAAATTAAAGACGTGTTGGCCACTGAGGGGCCGGTCGTGGTGTTGGAATATCCGTTATTCAGCGCCCCGTGATTTTTCGTGGGATGCGTCGGCAATAGGCTTACAGAGGCAGAGCTTGTGGCACGGCCATCTTGATCATGTTCCCGCACGGGTATGACGCCCGTGCCACACCGGACATAGTAAAGGAGCGTTAGACACGCAAGACTAGGGTGCCCGGAATTCCGTGGCAAGCGCCGCCAACTCATGCGCCAACTCCTTGACCGCAGGATAAAGATTTCGATAGACGCGATAAAGCCGATTATAGAGCGCCACGTTTTCGGCACGAGGCGCCATCGTTTCCTGCTCGTGAACCGCCTGCCGCGAGGCTTCCTGAACGGATGAGTAAATCTTCGCCCCGGCTCCCGCGAGCAGCGCCGCGCCGAACGCCGAACCTTCTGACGTTTTCAGGGTCACAACGTCTTTGCCATAAACATCGGCCTGAATTTCCCGCCAGGTAAAGTTGCGGGAACCTCCGCCGGACAAACGAATCTGTTCGACGGGGATTTCCAATTCTTTGAAAATTTCAATGGAATCCCGCAAGCTGAACGCGACGCCTTCCAGAATCGAGCGAACCATGTGCGCGCGTGTATGTGCCGCCGTCAGGCCGAACCACATGCCGCGGGCTTGCGGATCGAGATGAGGCGTCCTTTCACCCATCAAGTACGGCAGAAAGAGCAGACCGCCGCTTCCCGGAGGAGCCTGCTCCGCTTCGCGCACCAGCAGGTCGTAGGAGTCAGCGCCCACTTGGGCGGCATACCAGTTCTCGATGCCTCCGAAGAAATCCCGAAACCATCGCAGGGAGAGTCCGGCGCCTTGCGTCACACCCATGACGTGCCATTTACCCGGCACGGCGTGACAAAAAGTGTGAATGCGGCCTCGAGGATCCAGATGCGGAGCCTCGGTGTAAGCAAAAATCACCCCCGAGCTTCCCAGCGTCGCCGACGTCAGCCCCGGCAGCACGACTCCGTTGCCCACCGCGCTGGCTGCCTGATCCCCCGCCCCGCCCACGACCGGCGTGCCCGCTGCCAGCCCTGTCAATAGAGCCGCTTCACGGGTGATGTTGCCGGTAATTTCCGGTGATTCATAAACCCGCGGCAAAAGGCCTGCATCAATTTGAAGCGCCTCCAGCATTTCCCGCGACCATCGGCGATGGGTCACATCGAACAGCAGCGTCCCCGAAGCATCGGAAACCTCGGTGGCAAATTCGCCCGTCAAACGAAAACGGACGAAATCTTTGGGGAGCAAAAACTGCGCGGCCCGTTCAAAGGTGGCTGGCTCGTGGTCACGAATCCAGAGGAGTTTGGGCGCGCTAAAGCCGGTGAGGGCCGGATTCGATACCCATTGAATCAACCGGTTCCGTCCGACCCGGGAGGTAATCCAATCGCATTGCGCCTGGCTGCGCTGGTCGCACCAGATCAACGAAGGCCGCAAGACCGCATGGGCCTTGTCCAGCAGCACCACCCCGTGCATTTGTCCGGAGAGGCCAACCGCGGCGATGTCCGAGCCTTTGAGCCCCGCGGCACCGAGCGCGCCCGTCGTGGCGGTTACGGTAGCCTGCCACCAATCCTCGGGGTCCTGTTCCGCCCAACCCGGCTTTTCCATGCGCATGGGTTTGTGCGCACCGGTCGCCGCGCCGACCACATGCCCCTCCGGGCGCACAATCACGGCCCTCGTGCCGGTCGTGCCGACGTCAATTCCCATCAGGTAGGGCATAGGTCTCACCCTGCACCACGGGTTTTCCACTTAAGAACGGCTGCGCAAACCCGCTGTGACTTTTTCTCCACTCTCCAAAGGCCACGCTGAATTTTCAGTTCCCGCTGACTTTCTGCCAGGTCCCCGCTTTTGCGGACCTCTCGACCGCATCGAGCACGGCCTGGTTCTTCACGCCATCCCGAAAATTTGGCGAAGGGAGGGTGTCTTTCTCCAGAGCCACAAGGAAATCATGGATAGCATGAATGAACGTGTGCTCGTACCCGATGATATGCCCCGGCGGCCACCAGGCACCGACGTATGGATGAACGCTTTCCGTCACATTGATCGTCTTGTAGCCTTGCTCGCCCGCCTTGTCGGCACCCTCATAAAACTCCAACTCATTCATCCGTTCGAGATTAAAGGCGACGCTGCCTTTGCTTCCGTAAATTTGAAATGTATTGTAGTTTCGACGCCCACCACAGAAGCGCGACGACTCAAACACTCCCACGCTTCCGTTGCTGAAGCGCGCCAAGAAATTGGCGTCATCATCCACCGTCACCCGGCCCTTCCGGGAACTCGAGCCTTTGGCGCCCCATGCGCCTTCACCTGAGCCGGGGATCGGTCGTTCTTTGATGAAAGTGGTCATCTGTCCCGTCACGGCAGTGAATTCGCCGTTCAAGAAGCGAGCCAGATCAATGGCGTGCGCGCCGATGTCTCCGAGCGCGCCGGACCCCGCCACCTTCTTGTCCAGCCGCCAGACAAGAGGGAAGTTGGGATCCATAATCCAGTCCTGAAGATAGGCCCCGTGGTAATGGTAAATGTCTCCGAGCCTACCCTCCTCCACCCACTGTCGCACCAAGCTCACGGCGGGAATTTTCCGGTAGTTGTGCATAATCATGTGCTTTACCCCCGCCTTCTCCACAGCCTTGAGCATGGCGCGCGCCTCAGTCAGCGAATTGGCGAGCGGCTTCTCACAGATAACGTGCTTGCGCGCCGCTGCGGCCGCGATGGCCATGGGCGGATGGAGATTGCCCGGCGTGGCGATATCCACCACGTCAATGTCTTGCCGCTGCACCACCTTTCGCCAGTCTGTCTCAACCTCCTCCCAGCCAAACTGGCGCGCCGCGGCCTCAACCCCCGCGCGATCCCTTCCGCAAATCACTTTCATCCGCACCTGGATCTTGCCGGGAAAGAAATGCTGGACTTGACGGAAGGCATTCGAGTGCGCCTTGCCCATGAACTTATAGCCGATCAACGCGACATTGACCGTTGCCATGCAATCCCCCTTGCACACCTGCGTTTGAAGAATAAAATGCCCTCGGCACTACAACCCAAAAGGATTTGCAAATCCGGGCCTTGGGAAACGACATTCGCCCGGGCTTTAAGCCCACCACATCGCCTTGAGCTTTTCCCGGATGACGATCTCATTCAGAAAGGTCGCGGCCTTCATCAAGCCTTCCTCGACCGACATCAAGCTATCCTCGTGCTCAATGGAGAGCACGTCGTCGTAACCCACCATTTGCAAGGTGGACACCATATCCGTCCAAAATTCTCGTCCGTGGCCGTAACCCACCGTGCGAAAAAGAAAAGCTCGATTCTTCTCGTCGCTGTAAGGTTTGGTATCCAACACGCCGTTGACCTGCGTGTTCACGGTGTAAATCTTGGTATCCTTCGCATGGCAGTGGAAGACAGCCTCGCCGAGCCTGCGAATGGCCGCACACGGGTCAATGCCCTGCCAGAACATGTGGCTGGGATCGAAGTTGCAGCCGATGGCCGGGCCGGCCGCCTCGCGCAACTTGAGCATGGTTTCGGGATTATAGACGACGAACCCCGGATGCATTTCAATGGCGATGCGAACTCCGTGCTCCTCAGCAAACTTGGCCCGCTTGACCCAATACGGAATAACTTTCTTTTCCCATTGCCACTTCAGGATTTCCTGATAGTCAGGCGGCCACGGCGTAGGCGACCAGTTGGGCAATTTTGACGTTTCCGAATCGCCGGGGCAGCCGGAGAAATCAATCACCGTGCGCACTCCCAGCTTCTCCGCCAGCAAGATCGTTCGACGATTGGTTTCCGCGTGGGCATCGGCAATGCGTTTGTTAGGGTGCAACGCATTTCCGTGACAACTCAACGCGCTGATGGTGATGCCTTGGTCATGGAGTTTTTGCTGGAACTCCTTGAGCTTGGCCGACGAATTCAGCCAGTCCAGCTTGAGATGCGGGTCCCCCGGATAATTTCCCGTCCCCAGCTCAACCGTGCGAATACCCAGCGGCTTGATTTTCTTGACTACGTCGTCGAGGCTCAAGTTTGCGAACAGTGCGGTAAACAATCCGACTTTCATCATGCAGCTCCCTTCCGACGGCTCCCTCGGTTGGTTCCTACCGGGAGCGGTCGCACCGTATGCCTTTGACAAGGCGGGTTAAAGAGGCTAAATGTATTCGCCCACGGGTAGCTCGTCAACTGGAAAATGTCACCGCGCGCGCCTCTTGACCTCTGGAAAATCATAGCTTCAGGTCGGACAGCCTGCGACCTGGGACCGACCGCGCAAATCAACCGGCTTCCAGCGCCGTCATTACCACGACATTCACGATATCTTGCTCGCTGCATCCGCGAGACAAGTCATTGGCGGGCCGGGCCAGACCCTGGAGAATCGGCCCCACGGCCGTGCAACCGCCCATCCGTTCCGCCAGCTTGTAGCCAATATTTCCCGAGTTCAAATCCGGAAAAATCAGCACGTTCGCCCGCCCAGCCACGGCGGAACCGGAGGCTTTGCGGGCTGCGACGTCGGGAACGAGCGCGGCGTCCAACTGCAGTTCGCCATCCGCCGCAACCGAAGGCGCGCGCGCACGAAACGTCCTGAGAGCCTCGCGCACCGATTGAACCATCCGGTGCTCCGCGCTTCCTTTGGTCGAATAGGACAAGAAGGCGACCCTCGGCTCAACCTCCAACAGCCGAGCTGCGCTCCTCGCAGTCAGGATAGCGATTTCCGCCAATTGCCCGGGCGAGGGATCCGGAACCACAGCGCAATCTGCAAAGAGCATTGCGCCCTCCTGTCCCAGGCGTCGGTCGGGAGAGACTAAGAGGAAGAAACTTGATACCAGGGAGGTGCGGGGTGCGGGCCCAATCGTCCACAAGGCTGCGCGGACTGTTTCGGCGGTGGTGGTGAGCGCGCCACCGACACAGCCATCGGCATCTCCGGCGGCCACGGCTAATCCGGCAAATATCGCGGGATTCTTGGCCGCTTCCAGCGCCTCCGGTTGTGTCATCCCTCGCGCGCGCCGCCGCTCGTAGAGGGCCTGGGCGTAGGCGGGAAGGCGTTCGCTTTGGGTTGGATTCACCAACTTGACGTTCGACAAACTGATGCCTAATGTTTTGATTCGTCCCCTAATTTTTTCCGTGTCGCCAAGCAACGTGAGTTGCGCTAGACCTTCCTTTTCAATCTTCTCTGCCGCCATCAGAGTGCGTTCATCTTCACCCTCGAATAACACAATATGTCGAGGAGTGGCCCTGGCACGCGCTCGGAACCTCTCTAGTAAATCCACGTCGCAGCCTCCCTCGACGACTCGTCCGTTCAAATGCCTTCCGGTTCGACTTAAACCGGATTCTACCGGCTTTGCGGCTGGAACCGGCTGTTGCCGAGGCTCATTCACAAAACCCACCGCCGCAAGTTTGTAAGATTATCCAGAATTGCTTTCTCGGTCGAGTAAAATCCTGCGGGGACTCGAGCGCGGCTTCAAGATATGACTCGGCGGGCATTCGGTTTTTGACCCGAGCCACCGACCAGTTATAATCACCATGAGATGTTTAAGACGATTGAATGGACTGACGCCGGGGTTCGCATGATTGACCAGCGGCGACTTCCCAGGGAAGAAGTTTACGTCACTTGCCGTACTTATCAGGAAGTGGCCGACGCCATTCGTGAAATGGTGATCCGCGGCGCGCCCGCCATCGGGGTAGCGGCAGCCATGGGCGTCGCTCTGGGAGTCCGCGACGCCTCAGCAAACAATCTGGCAGCGTTGCGCGACCAATTCGAGCAGATTGCCGCAACCATTGCAAAAACTCGCCCCACGGCGGTAAATCTTTTTTGGGCGATTGAGCGAATGCGGCGAGCCTTCAACCAGAGTACGGAGAGCCTGTCGCGTCCAGGGTCAGCGGAGCCGGAGGCGGCCGTCATCGCCCGCGTGCGCGCGCGGCTGATTGATGAGGCACAGCACCTGCTTGTGGAAGACATTGCCATCAACCAAGCAATGGGGCGACACGGCGCGGCGCTGCTCCAGAATGGTTCGACGGTGCTCACCCACTGCAACGCCGGCGCGCTGGCGACAGGCGGTTACGGCACAGCCCTCGGAGTGATTCGCGCCGCCGTCGAGCAGGGCAAACAGTTGCAGGTTTTTGCCGATGAGACGCGACCTTTCCTCCAAGGGGCACGGCTAACGGCGTGGGAGCTTGCGAAGGACGGCATCCCGGTCACCCTCATCACGGACAATATGGCCGGGCACTTTCTTCATCAAGGAAAAATCCAAGCCGTCATCGTCGGAGCGGATCGGATTGCGGCCAATGGAGACGTCGCCAACAAAATCGGCACCTACGCCGTCGCTGTCCTTGCCCATGAAAATGGCGTTCCCTTCTACGTCGCGGCGCCGCTCTCAACCATTGACCTGACTATGGCTACGGGGGACGACATCCCGATCGAAGAGCGGTCGCCCGAAGAGGTCAAGCGCTGGGGCGGGATCTCGATAGCCCCTGAGAACGTGGCCGCACGCCATCCTGCCTTTGATATCACGCCGCATCGGTATATCACAGCCCTCATCACCGAGCGAGGCGTCATCCGTCCCCCGTATAACGAGACCATTCCGACGGTCTTTCGGAAATAGAACCGGATGTGACTTTCGGTTCGACTTCCGGAAACAACGAGGGGCGACGCGGAACGCAGGAAGTCAGCGGCCATCGTTTTGCGACCTGGCTTTCACGCCGGTCGAATCACGGAGCGTGGAGTGAAAATCGTCCGATATATCATTGGCCTACTGATCATCATTGTCATTTTCTGGGCGGCCACAGGGGCAACGCGCGATTGTCGAGTTTCACCCTACTTGGGAGAAAATTGCCTAAGCCTTTGGGCGAGTCACACATTGGGAGTTCCCTTCACGCCCCTGCTCAGGTCAGCGGTGCTTGAAATCGTCGGATTGATGCTCGTTGTCGGGCTTTACCTCGCTCTCCGATTTCTGTCGGCGAAACACTCATCCACCGCGCCCAGCCTGCCTGACCCGCCGGAGCCGCCCAGGGGTGGGCAAGGCTCGGACACGTGAGCCGAATGATGAGCGGTGTCTCGGACGAAACCTGGCGGCTGCTCAAGGAAAAACTTGTGCTCGCCGCCTTGTGGAGCAAAGAGCAGAACGAGAGCTTGCGAAGGTCCGCGCGGCGTTTGCTTTCCGGCTATCGGTGGAGCGAACCTGTGCATCAAATCGTTTTTGAATTGGTTATGAAAGCACCGCTTAGCCGTCGAGATATTCTCAAAAGTGGGCTCCCAGCTCTGCTGACACGACGCGGATTCCCGGACTATGACTTGAGTTGGCTGAGCACGGAAGTTTCCTCCGAACAAGCGATAGCAAGCCTGCGGGAGCTTGCCGGCCAAACACGCCACCACGACCGCACACCATGATGGATGGCCCTCCCGCTCAACCCAGCTCCCGAACCGAATTCCGCGTTGTCGCCCAGGGCGGCACGGCCCTAGAAGTGATGGTGATTTATGCAGGCATCTTACTCTACATTTGGCGATGGCAATATTCGTATCCTCATGCGTGGATTCTCCTCTGGGCTGCTATCTTGGTCAGCCACGTGGTGCATCGAGATACCCCGCGCCGGCTGGGGCTTTGGGGGCCGGAATGGCGTCCCAGCGCTCAGATAATCCTGCCGCTGGCCACAGCCATTTTTGTTCCGCTCGTCATCTACGGGCTTTGGGCGCGCCGGATTGTTCCGTTGGTTCCCTCGGGTCGGCAATGGCTCTCTCTGGGCGGATACGCTGCGTGGTGCGTGGTCCAACAATATTTGACCCAATCCTATTTTCACCGTCGTCTCATGAAGATAATCCATTCGCCACTCGTGGCCTCCGGCCTGGTAGCCTTGATGTTCGCCGCCGCCCACATTCCGAATCCCGTCCTGATGGCGGCCACCGGAATCGGCGGCTTTATCTTCGCGGAGGTTTTTCGACGCCACCCCAACATATGGCCGCTGGCTTTCGCGCAGGCCGTCGGAGGTTTCCTCATCGCAGCCATTACGCCCGCCGCGTTAATCCATAAGATGCGGGTGGGGCCCGGATACTTTTTCTACGGAATTCGTTAGCCGGAGGTTCGCAGGATGGCGCTCATTTCAACCGGAGATAACGGCAGGGTGGGTGGCTGGCTGAAAATTACCACAGCGCCACCAGATCACGCGCCTGACGCCATCGCGGCAAATAGGGATGGTCGTTCAACTGACCTCGGAAGACTGCTTCCCAGCGACCCGGAATCGAGGCGTGGCATCGCGGGCATCGTCCCTCCGCCGTCAAGCGATAATCGGTAATGAAATACCCGTAGCGGCCCACAAGCAGTTCCTGGCAATGGGGGCACCGTGTGTTTTCAAGGTCGCTCACTCGACCGGGAAGATTACCGGCATAGACAAATCGTAAACCCGCATGTCGCCCAATTTCCGCGGCCCGCACCAGATCGTCGGGCGAAGTGTCTCGCGGCTCCGTCATCTTGTAGTCCTGATGAAACGCAGTGACGTGCCAAGGAATGTCGGGTGATACGCTCACCAGGAACTCTGTCAGGCGTTTGAGCTCATCGTCAGAATCATTGAAACTGGGAATCAAAAGTGTCACGACTTCCAGCCAGATACCCATGCGATGAAGGGTGCGGACCGATTCGAGAATCGGCTCGAGACGCCCGCCCAACTGGCGGTAATGCCGGTCGTTGAAGCTCTTCAGGTCCACTTTGTAAAAATCCAGCCACGGCCCCAGGTATTCCAAGACTTGGCGGGTGCCGTTGCCGTTGGAAACGAACCCTGTCTTTAGACCCCTCCCCCGCGCCTCTTTGAAAATAGCCACCGCCCATTCACTCGTGATGAGCGGCTCGTTATAAGTGCTCACCACCACCCGCGCACCCTCAGCCAGCGCATCCTGCACCAGGTCTTCCGGCTTTGCGGCAAGCGGAGGCGACACGGCCCGCGGATCGCGGATCGCCTGCGAAGTGACCCAGTTTTGGCAATATGCGCAGTGCAAATCGCAACCCAGCATGCCAAAGCTGTAGGCGAGCGCGCCGGGCAGGGCGTGGAAAAAGGGTTTTTTCTCAATCGGGTCGCATTGAACGCCGCCCACATAGCCCCAGGGCGCAAAAAGCCGCCCGCCGCGGTTGAACCGGACCTTGCACACACCAACCTGACCGTCTGGAATCCGGCAGGCATGGCCGCACGCGTAGCATCGGACAAATCCGCGCTCCATTTTTTCCCTCAGCTCAGGAGCAGCTTCCCGCGCGTTGCTTTCTAAAATGTCCTTGAGTGCTGGCATCGCCTTCCTTGGACGTCACGGCAGGCGCCTTTTCGGCCCTCCTTTGACTATTATACTCCCCAGCCTTCGTCAATGTTCCACGCCGAGCAGCAGGGCAAGTGGAGTGAATAAAGATTGCTTCCGCTAAAACTGAGTCGTGCGGCGTCCCTCAGTGAACAATCTCAAGTGATGCCACCACTCGCGATTACAAGACGTAACAGTCTGACTGCCCATGGTAAGTAAAATGTGATATTGTCAGCATCGTGCATCCCATCAGCGGATGCAGAGTAGCTCTCAAGCCAACCGCAGGAGGCATCTGACGTGAACCTGCAAGACGTTGCCAAGAAGGCGCATGTCTCCATTGCGACCGTCTCTCGTGTCCTGAACAATGTGGGTCCGGTCAAAAAATCCACTCGTGCGCGGGTGTTGAAGGTTGTCTCCGAGCTCCATTACCATCCGAACCTCCATGCCCGGAGCCTGGCAGGAGGCAAAAGCCGGACCTTGGGCGTGATTTTTTCCAACCTGGAAAATCCGTTCTTCCTAGATATCTTTCGTTCCATCGAATCCGACGCGCACGAGCGAGGCTATGAAGTGCTCGTCGCCAACACCGATTACCGTCCGCAGCAACTCGTCTCCAGCATTCACCTGATGATGGGGCGGCGCGTCGCGGGTCTGGCCGTGATTGTCTCGGAAATGGAACCTCACCTGATAAACGAGCTGACCGAGGCAAATCTACGGGTCGTTTTTTATGACGTCGGCACTCCCAGCAGAAACATCTCCAACATTCGCGTTAATTATCCTCGTGGCGTCCAAAAGACGGTGGAATATCTCTATTCGCTCGGTCACCGTCGGATCGGCTTCGTAGGACACCACACGGGGCTTGACCCACTTTCCGACCGCCAGAGGTCCTTCATTGAGGCGATGAAGCGCTGCCCTCAGCATGTGGAGTATGCGACGGCCGCCGACCGGGATGGCCCCGAGGGCGGCCAGCAGGCCACGCGCCAACTGCTCCAAACGGGCCTCCGGCCCACCGCCATCGTCGCCGTCAATGATTTCATGGCTATCGGAGTGCTCAAGGAATTGCGGGAAAACAATCTCCGGGTTCCTGCCGACGTTTCCGTTACGGGCTATGACAACATTCGGCTGTCGGAGTTCGCTGTGCCGCCGCTCACCACCGTCAACATCCCTCGAGCTGAAATTGGCCATCTGGCATTCAGAGCGCTGACACCCGAGGAGGACGGAGCGCAGCTCGAGGGCCGTGAGTTTCGCATTAATCCTGAGCTGGTCATTCGTGAATCAACCGCATCCCCTCCCGGCTCGGCATAAACACTCCTTTCGCGTTGCCATGACGGAGCGGCAAAGCTGGCAACCTTCGGCGCCTCCATTCCTTGACCAAGCCTTAGATCCGACTACACGATATCTTCCATCTCTTGGTTCCAGTGCATGGTGCGGCCGAGACGAAAAGCCGCGACAGCCATTTGGCAGGCGATGGCGGAGCGATAGCCGATTTCGAACGGGCAATTTGGGGTTTTACGTGTGCGGACGCAATCGAAAAAGTTCCGCATGTGGGCTTCGGTTTCGGAGGAACTGCCAAGGATGTTGGAGCCTTCCGCCGGCGCGGGCGTTTCCACCGCGGCCGAGGGCCCGCCATGTCGCGTCTGCGGAGCATAGCTCACCCGATCGCCAATGCGGATGATGGTTCCCTTATTTCCCAGGAGCAAATCGTTGCCTGACTGGCCATAATAATTGTTTCCGAAGCCCGCATTCCAACTGAACAAAATCTTCTCGGGCAACGCCAGGGTAACGTCCATCGTATCGGGCACCTCCATGCCAGGCGAGAGATAATTGGCGCCGTTCATCGTCGCGCTCAAGGGAATGCTCAGATTCAACGCCTTGAACCAAAAGCCGACTTGATGCACCATGTTTTCAAACACGTCGCCACCCGAATAATCCCAGAAAAATCGCCAATTGATGTAGCGGTTGGGATCAAAGGCGTGTGGCGGAGCTTCGCCCTCAAACGCCTTCCAATTGAGGTGTTGCGGGTCGCAATCCCGCGGGATGGGCCGCTTCCAGCCCCCATACGGCGCGTTACGGTAGTGGTGAGTGTGCAGCGCGGTCACCACTCCCATGCGCGCCGGCGTCGCCAACTCCTTCACCTGAAGGAAGGCGGTGCCGCTGGTGGATTGAATGCCAACCTGAACCACGCGGCCCGAGCCCTCAAATGCCCTCTTCATTTGTCGCGCAAAATGCGGGTTGAAAGCCATCGTCTTTTCTTGATAAACATCTTTGCCGGCTTGGATGGAAGGAACAAAGTTCAAGGCGTGCTGATGCTGCGGCGTGGCAATCAGCACCGCGTCGATCGTTTTGTCGTCCAGCAGCCGGCGAAAGTCGCGATAGGTTTTGATACCGGGCACGATCTGGCGAGCCTGCTCTAATCGCAAGGTGAACACGTCGGCAACCGCCACGGCCTCGGTATTGGGAGATCGCAGCGCCGCTCGGAAAATGGCCTTGCCACGGTCTCCGGCTCCAATTAAACCGAAGCGCACCCGGTCATTGGCTCCCAAGATTCGCCGCGAGGGCACGACTCCGCTAACAGCGGCTGCGGCCGTCCCTCCCAACATTCTCTTCACAAACTCTCTTCGGGAAGACATCCTTGACCTCCTCATTGGTCGGCGTGACCCTCATCCTCTCGGCCTGCGTGTTGGCCGCCATTCCGCCGCTTAACCCCAAAGCGGTCATTCACCCGCGATGAGGGGCGACTACAGAGGCTACGCCTCACGCGGTCGAGTACTTTTGGCAAAGAGCCTTAACCTTGTCCAAAAGCTTTGGAACGCCCACCATCGGATCCTCTTTGCCCTCGTACTCCACGGACATAAACCCGCGGTAGCCGGCTTCGGCAAACATCCGCCAAACGCGATCCATGTCAATTGGCGTTCCGTCGTCAAAAACGTCCCGGATGTGCGTGTGGCTGGCGTAAGGAATGCAAGCCTTAATCTGCGCGTAGGCATCCTGAGTCGGGGTCGGAATGAAGTGGGTAATATCCAAATTAATGCGCGCGTAAGGCGAGTTGATGCGATGCATAATTTCAAGGCACGTGTCAGCGGACTGCGTGATTCCGGAGTGGTCTTCGACCCCCAAAATAATACCTTTGGTCGCGGAATAGTCACTTCCCGCCTTCATGACTTCCACGACCCAATCAATGCCTTGCTTGAGCGTGGCCCCCGGCGGCAGCTTCCCGGCAAACACCCTCAAATGGGAGGCGCCCAGACGGTCCGTCGCGTCCACCCATTGCTTGATTTCCTGGATGGCGCGCGCGCGTTTCTCCTGCGTGGGTTGAACCATCGAGACGCCGCAGGCCGCCCCGGAAAACGGCACTCCGTTTTCGTAGGCCAGATGCCTCAATCCGGCCAAATAAGCCGGCTCCATGGACTTGTACCAGTAACCGGTCATATCCACGCCCACTGTGCCAATCTTCACTCCTTCCAAGATGAAGCTCGCCATGGTCATTTGACCCTTCGACAAATATTTTCGGTATGAATACGCGCAGCAGCCGGGGAAAAGCCTCGGGTCCTTGGCACGAAGCGCGGAAGGAGGTTCCGCCAGGGCCGCATGGGACAGGTTCCAACCCGCCCCGGCCGTAACCGCGATGCTACCCGCCGTTTTGAGAAAGCCTCGCCTTGCAATTTTCATCGTGGTCGCCTCTCCTTAGTTAAGGTTTTTCACTCGCCAGAATCGCCAAAGAGTTTAGCCTGTTATGCCAGCCCGGTAGAAGTATTAAAAAGCTTCGCGCCATTCTCGAACACCGACAGCGCTTCGGGCGATAGCCGAGGTTTGAGTCAAATGGGCACGGCGAGCGATCCTTTGCACTTTCCCGTACCCCTACTTTGACGTTCCCCAACGAGTAAGCTATTGTACATAGAATTGATGACAACGGAAGGAGCGTAAACTTTTTTCGGCGTGGGCAACCGAGGCGTCTCGGCGCCGTGCAACAGGGCAAGGCTTGAGATGGGTTGCCCTCTGAAAATATACCTATGGCCCAAAATGCTCGCTCTCCCTGGGAAAGACGGCACCAACAGTGGCTCGACTTCGTTCTGAAAATAGCAGAGGCTTTTCAAGCCGGCCGCGCTATTCCTCTCGGCCCTTCTTCTCCGCCACTGGTTGCTCCGACTCTTTTCAGCACGTCAACTCGCTCCGCCACCATTTTGATCGCCTCGCCCCATCCGGACGATGAAGCGCTCATCAGCGCTTTGCCGCTGCGCCTGCGACTCGAAACGGGCGCCCGCGTCGTCAATTGCGCCGTCACCTTGGGCAGCGACTTGAGTCAACGGGCTCGCCGCCGCGCGGAACTCGAATCTTCCTGCCGTGTCCTCGGCTTTGACCTCATTGTCCCCAAGGGCGAGGGATTGGATGACGTAAAGCCGCAGGGTCGGCAGAGTGACCCCGCGTCGTGGCAAGAAAAAGTGGAAACGCTTCGAATCCTCTTCGACCGGGAGCGCCCCGAGGCCGTCTTCGCGCCGCATGAGGAGGACTTCAACACCACCCACGTAGGAACCCACTACCTTGTTGTGGACGCGCTCGTGGCACGTCTGGCGCACAGCCACCACCCGCCTGTTTTGCTCATCGAGACCGAGTATTGGCACCCGCATTCGAGCCCCAACCTGATGGTCGGCGTCACACCGGAGACGCTCGCCATTCAGATGATGGCCACGGCCGAGCACGCCGGCGAAGTCTCGCGCAACCCTTACCATCTGGGATTGCCGGCCCGGATGATGGATAATGTCAGACGCGGTTCGGAAGTAGTTGGCGGTCAGGGCGCGCCGGCGAAACCTTTCATGTTCGCGGAACTGTACCGGGTGACCAGGATGTCGGCTCAAGGGGAGATCCCACCGCAGCGTGGCGGATTGATCGTAGATCCCCATGGTGAGCTAAGACTCTCTGACCTTGAGAACTGGTATTGGCCCAGTGCCCCTGGAGATTCGGGTCGAACCCCACAAAACGATGGAGGAAAACTGGTATGAATACAATATGGCTGTCCTTTGTGTTGTTGCTTGTTCCGGCTTTCCCCGGCGCTTCGCGCCCCCAGGCCGCCCACACTCTCCGGCTCGAGACCGGGCGACCTTTTGATGCGGCATTGCCCCGCGATTTCTATCTCCAAGGCAACGCCATCCCGACCGAAAAGCGAAATGCGGCGCTTGTGATAACTCCTTCCGGAAAGCAACTGCTCTTCGCTCTCTTGGATACGAGTGGGTATAGCTCCCAAATTCAGCAAAAATACATTGGCATGATCATTGCCGAGGGGCGTGCCTCCGTTGGAACAGCTTCCCTAAAAGTTGGAAGCTATGGGTTCGGGCTAACAACGAAAGAAGATAAGACATATTTCAACATCTATGATCAGGGTGGGACAAAAATGGCTTCTTGCCTAATGGAGAACGATGCACAACTTAAGGCGCCGCGACCGCTTCAAGTGGTTCTGGCCAGGGACGGCACCGCGCGCCTCTACATCGGCAGGGAGTGGGTTCGAATCAAGTAATCGCCTTTGCAAAAACAACCCCTTCCACGGGGCGCACGGGATAAAGCCCAAGGGGATTCAACCCGAAAGCAAGCCATCGAGCCCAATGATAACGTTATCCGCAACAGGCAGGCCGTTGCCAAACAGTGCAAGATACCGCGCTTCAGCCTGGAGAGCCGTGATCGGTGTTGCGTTGAGCCTCGTGTTGTTTTCCGCCACGTCAGAATCGAAGACCAGACCCAAAAAAACAGAACCGTTTTTCAAAATCTCCGGCATCGTCACTGCAATTACTCCCAGCCGGATTACGATCCAGGGAACCCAAGGAGGGCCGGTCACGCTGGTGACCTCTCGGGATTATCGCGACGAGGTTGCCTTTGGCTCTGACGTCGAGGCGCGCTATGCGCTAGAGCGAGGCATCAAGGTCCTCGAGTCACTGACGCCGCCGCTCGAGAGCTTATTTGTCCCGGCCTACGAGATTCGGCGGGAGATTCACACCGTCATCGTCCTGCCCGATTCGAGGGTCGAGGGGTCCGGCGAATTTTTTGATGCAATGGAACATTACCTCCGCTCCGAATTCGGCTGGTATGTCAAGCCGCGCGTGCTGGCCGAGGAAGCCCGACGGTATGCGGAGCGGACCCAATCCACCCTTAATCTGATTAACCCGAAAACGGGCGCCGTGAACATTTCCCGATATACACCCAGCCGGCACGACCTCATCCGCCAAATCGCCGCGGTGACTCGCGTGGATGCGGTTTTGGATGCCCGGCTCGTCGTGCACTCGGCGCTCCTGGATGCACGCCATCGCGTGGCCATTTGGGACGGCTACAAGGAATTCGCCAGCGACCGACCCGGCACCGGCCTGGGCCGCATGGCGCCCTTTCCCGTCAAGGCCGAGATTCCTGCCACGACGCTTGAGGTCACACTCTGGAACTCGCAGGGCAAGCCCCTTTGGAGCCGACGGCGCGGATTCGCCGTTCTTTATGTCGAGGAGGGATTACTGGGCAAACTGCGACCGTGGCCGCTGGAGGATGCACTGCAAAACAAGGCGGCGGTGAACGAATGGTTCAACTCGTTCTTCGCCCCACTGCGCGCCTCGGCGGAGCGCCGCTCCGCAAACCCTGATCAGCGCTGATGTAACCCCAAGTTTTGACGCGGGACAGAAAATGATAGCCGCTTGGCGTGCCGACTCTGCATGCGACGGGAAAGGCGCAGACATAACGCTGACCCAGAATAATTTCGAGGTCCGATAACAGAAGGCGGAGCGGTGGCGTCGGACGAAGTCCTTCCTCCGCCCCAACACGACGGCCTGAAAAAATCCGAGCCAACCCCGGACCCTGTGCCATAATAGGGATTTTGCTGGAGTGGCGGAATTGGCAGACGCAGCAGACTCAAAATGGGTATTCGGGCATTTTGCACCATTCCGCACTGAAACGCAGTACAAGGAAAATCGTCAGTATTCATGCGGCTTTGACGCACTCCGTCCTTTGCAGGCTCGCGCACGGCTCCGCACGGAAATGTAAAGCCAAGTGACACCAGAACTGACACCACTTTGTGTCATAAAGCGTCTAGGGGGTGAGCATTTGTGGTTCAGAGGATTCCCTTGCCGAGCCGGAGAGAATCGCACAGCGGGCAATTCTGCGCAATGGTGGGGCCATCCTACACGATGACCCGGTGAGCATTCGTGGTTCAAAGGGTCGCTCTTAAGCAGCTTGACCCATCCGCAAGTTTTTGCAAAAAAATCTGAAAAAATGGCGTGCAAAAAATGCGCGAAAAATCCCCAAAGCTCGCAGGGCAAAGATTTTAGCGGGCGTGAAGGACTTTACACGAAACCCGCTTGTTCAGGCACTTCCGTGAAGCCGCCACGATCAAAGGGGATGCGGGCCGAGACGAGAAGGGCCAGGCAGCGGCACGGAGCCTCGCCAAAATCGCGGGTCACGATTGCCTTACCGAGGCTATCCCCGCTTGAACTTTTGGCCGCACGTTATACAGCGGACTTCGTCGGCCGGGGCGAGCAGGGATGCAACCCCGAACAAAACTTTACGCGCCGTGGAACGGACGGCCTCAAACTGAGTGCCGTTGCAATTCGGGCAGTGTAAATTTCCTGCCTCGTCGCGGCGCGCCACTTCTGTGAATTTTCGGTCCTCGAGTCTCCGCCAGTCATCGCTCATGTTTATCCCCCTCTACGAAGTTGTTTTCTCCGCCCGCAAGCCCGGAAAGCGCCCTTTTCATTTTGCCCCCCCACCACACACCGCCAGATTATACACTCACTTGCCCTTCGCGGCGTCACGCTCACCTCAACAAACTTTCCGTTGTCATCCTTCACGCCGCCCGCCGTGGCCATTCGTCAACTCGACGCTGCGATTGGGCAACTGTCGGAACTGCGGATGGAATTTCTCTCCGCTGGCAAGACGGTGGATGTTGAGGCGAAGGCGCTCACGGAACCCAGGTGGCGAGACACAACCGGGCCGAAATCGGAATGGCCGGAAGTCTCAGTCGAAACCTTTGTGATCGCGGAATCGGACGGGGCGTAAGGTTGCTGCCGCGCCAGCGGTTAGAACGGGATGTCATCATCCGAAACTTCCACGCCGTGAGCGTTGACGAAGGCTCCAGGCCTTTCGACGATGGACGCCGCTGTGGAATCGAGGAAGCGAATCAGTTCCGCCGCCGTGGAGTTTTCGAGCGTGTCAAGCGCCGCTTCGATTGGGGGCCTCGACTGATAGACAACGGCGAGGGTATCCCACGCCTTCGGGTCATCGGCTCCTTGCTCGTGCGCCAGTAACTCAGCGCGTCCAAGTAAGCGAAGCTCTTCGCGTAAGTCAAGCTGGCGCTGGTGGACTTTGGCATACAGCGTCCGCGCCGCCTTGCTCGCCCGTTCGCGCCTTCGGCATTGCTCGCGGTACTCCGCCGAAGGAAGCCGCCGGTAGATGCCAAGCTCTTTTTCGAGCGTGGTGACGTTTCCTTTCCAATGGCACTTGTGGCAGTAAAACGCCTTTTCCGAATGCGTGATCGTCCGCAAGCCGCCGCACTTCGGGCAATCGTGACGGTTGCCGCGCGGCCTCGCGCCCGCTTGCTCGATCAAACCCACAATGCCGGATTCGATTGCTGTGCTCATTGCACCTTGCCTTTCGGCTGCCAGCGTTCAAGCCACGCCTTCCATTCCGGCGAAGCCTTCGGCGGATGAATGAACCGCTCCCGCCCGTCAATGACGCCGACCGAGTAGCAGCCCGCGCAAACCTCTGGGCCGGGGCATTGCGGGCTACGCGAAGGCGGCTCCGGGGTGTCGCAAGAGTGTTGCATCGTGGCATCGTGTGTCGCATCCCTCTGCAACACGTCATCTGGGGCAGTGTTGCAGGCTTGTCGCGCCGCCGTGTTGCGCTCCAACACTCCGACCGCAAGGGTTTTAAGGCTACCGTGTTGCGCGAGTGTTGCTGCCTCTTGTCGCACCTTTTCGGCTCCATGTCGCACTGTTGCACAGCCTTGGACGCGAAACGTGCGACACTCAGTCTTTTGCCGCCCCTTTGCGGGCCAGCGTCCGGTAAACCGTGGAGCGGTTCACGCGCAATTCCTCGGCAATCTCTCTCTTGCCCATCCCATCCTCGGCCAGCTTCACAATGCGCTGGGTGAGCGTTTCTTCGACAGGTCGGGCCGCCCATGTGACGCCGCCGCCCTCTGTCCCGACTAACTCTGCCTCCAAGGGCACAAACTCCGCGCACAGGCCACGGCTTTTTTCGATGTGCAGCTCAAACCGGGCGCGCTTGTGCGGCTGGTACTCTGCCGGCGGGCGAAGCGCCAGGACAGAATCGAGCAAGTCTTCTCGCTTGCTTGTGCCTCGTTGTGCTCCGCCCTTGCCAGCGTGGTGGAGAAAAAGCACGGAACGGCCAGCCACTCGTTGCGCAAGCGCCCACTCGGCAACAGGCAGCCAGGACTCCGCATCGTTTTCCCGGCCTTCACCTCGCACCAGACTCGAAAGAGAATCCACGATAATTAGTTTCGTCTCCTCCGGGATCACCTCACTGAGAGCAGCCTGTCCGCCGAAGGTAGCAAGGTCGGGCATGGACCCTTTCTGTAAGTCCGGCGTGATGATGTTGAGCATCCCCGGCTCCGGTTCGCGGTCAGAACCCCGGACAATACCCGCGATCCTCTCCTGCAACGGCGCGGCCAACATCTCGCCGTCCAGGTAGAGAACTTTCCGCGCTTTCGGAGTCCGCCAGCCCAGGATGCCGCCGCCGCTGGCAACGGCGTAGCCAATCGCCAGAGCAAGGTAGGTTTTCCCCGTGCCCCGTTTCCCATAAATCATCGCAAGCCCCTGACAAGGGAGCCACGGTTCGAGCATCATTTCCCGAGGCGGGATGTCCATCGTAAGAAACGAATGCACGTCTGTAACGCGCAGTGGCTCGCGCTTCGGCTTGTCTGCGTTGACCTTCGCCGGGTCGCCACCCGATAAAATGCGCTCGACAAGGCCGGGATCGGCGAGCAATCCCCTCTCGAACTGGCGGACTTGCTCTGGCAGGTGGTCACTCATTCCGGCCTCGCGCTTTCCGCATCGGCCACGCGCGGGCGGGTCGCGTGGTCGCGCCGCGCGAATTCCTGCAACGCGCGCGCGGGAATTAGCGTCCGCCGGCCGATTTTCCGGGCGGGCAATTGCTTAAGGCGAATGAGGTTTTCGATTGTCCGAACGCAGACGCTTAGTGATCGTGCTGCATCGCGCTTTGACACGAGGATTTTTGGTTCGTTGATGGTGTCCATGCGCGGAGAATGGCACCGAAGCGCGCCGATGCATAGGACATCTGCCTGCTTTTTTTTGCAGGCAAATGTCCTGTTACTGATTGCTGGTAGGCTTTTGGGGGTTGGAAGGTTTCGGCGTGCTTTCTCGAAACTTTTCGCAAAACACCTTGACGAAAGCCTCATGCCGCTCCCGCCATCTGCGGTGCGTAGCAGAATCGAATTTCCCCAAGACGGCGGACACTTCTGGATCGTGATAGCTCCCGGTGGCGAAAAGTACGTACCCTGCGAGGATGGCTTCGGGCATTCCCTCAGATTTCTGCGTGATGGCACTGGGCTTGCCCTTAGAGTCCGGAGTGCCGCTGTACAGAGCAACGCTCTCAAATTGATCCGCAAAGGCCCGTATCAGGTGTGGAAGGTCAGGGTAGGGCGGTGGGCCGTTGAAAAGCGTTGCCATGTTTCCAGCGAACGTACTCATTAGCCCTTGGATGTCGCCAGCGGCCTTACGAATAGTGGCGAGCTTGGCCCGAATCTCGCGTTGCTCGCCCCCCAGAGTCTCCAACTGGGAAGGGTCTGGCTTTGCTTCCCGCGCCCCCTCTATGAGGCTCGAAAGGGTCTGCCGGTCACAGCCCCAAGAAACCAAGTTGAGGAACTCAGGAGATGGACTTTCCGGGTTCGGCTTGGTGCGCTTCATTGCATTAAAATACCACTTGACAAACCTGCCCGTCAAGATGTATATTTCTTAGCGGGTAAGTTATGCGAAAGGACGCCGACAAAATGATTCGGGAATATCTGGCGAAGATGGGAAGGAAGGGCGGCAACGCCCGCGCCGCCAAGTATGACAAGGCCACTTTAAGCCGATGGGCCAGGCTCGGCGGAAGGCCGCCGAAGAAAGGAAACCGTCATGGAAACTGAAACGGCAGAACTGACAACCGTTCGGAGCCATCAGACAGCGAAGCTACGCCGCAAATCTCAGGGCGTGTTCGAGAAGGTTCCCGGCTCCGGGATTTGGTGGATTCGATACGCCGATGCGTCTGGCCGTCTGCGCCGCGAGAAGGCGGGCACACGCGGCATGGCCGTCATGCTTTACCGGAAGCGCAAAATGCAGGCGTTACAGGGGAAGAAACTGCCAGAGACGATCAGGCGCAAAGCGGTCCTGTTCCGCGATCTCGTCGAGGATGCTGTGACCTATGCCAGAGAGCATCACCAGACGAATCGGGAGCGCGACTACCGTGCCGACTTGCTGGTTGAATTGTTGGGCGAGCGCCCCGCCGACTCGATAACGCCGCAAGAGATTGACCGCCAACTTTCCAAAGTGGCGCGAGAGCGGGAATGGAAACCAGCGTCCTACAATCGGTTCAAGGCGTTCGTTTCTCTGGCCTACCGGCTCGGAATCGAGAATGACAAGGTGAGCGTCAACCCGGCCCGGCTGGTGCGCCGCCGCCGTGAGGATAACGCTCGCATCCGATGGCTTTCCGCTCAGGAAGAAAGCAGGCTTCGCGCCGTGATTCAGGCGGATTATCCGGGCGAGCTACCCGCTTTTGACTTGGCGTTGCACACGGGCATGAGACGGTCAGAGCAATATCGCCTCACGTGGGAATGTGTTGACTTGGAGCGCCGCCAGATCACGATTCCCCGCTCCAAGCATGGCGGCATTCGGTACATTCCACTGGACAACACCGCCGTGGAAGCCTTGCTCCGTCTCCGGGCCCGCGGCAAAGGAACCGGGCCGGTCATGGTGCTGGCGGAATCAGGCCACGGGTATGAAGTGGGCCATGCTCTCTCGACGCCGAAGGAGTGGTTTAAGGCTGCCGTCACCAAAGCCGGAATCGCCGACTTTACTTGGCACTGTCTCCGGCACACCTTCGCCAGTAGGCTTGTGATGGCCGGGATTGACCTGCGGAAGGTTCAAGAGCTAATGGGCCACAAGACTATCGCCATGACCTGCCGGTACGCTCACCTTGCCCCTCAATGTCTCCAGGACGCTGTGAGCAAGCTGGACGGTTGGGGCGTCAAAACTGGAAATGAAACTGACACCAAAACTGACACCGTGGCTTTCGAGGGTTCCGATAATCGCCCGGTTGACTATCGGCAAGTCGCTGTGCAATAGTGGGTTATGCCGTTTTGCTGGAGTGGCGGAATTGGCAGACGCAGCAGACTCAAAATCTGCCGCCGGTCACCCGGCATGGGGGTTCAACTCCCCCCTCCAGCACCAATCCCGCGTTGGGTCGTCAACGGTGGCTGCCGGTGGACGTTCGTTCCCCAGTCGCCAACGCTGAGCGGGATGTCGCAAGCATCGCAACCGTGAGGAGGAATCATGCCGAAGTCGCAACCCGCAAGAGGTAGTTTGTACTTTATGGAACCGGTTCAAGAACCACTCCCGCGAGGCGTGCAACCGTGCCGACGGCGAATAATCACCATGTGCGGGCTCATGCTCGTCATGCTGGTCGCCAAGGCACAGGCCAGCGGGCCGCCACTGATTGCGGTGTCGGTCAAGACGGCGCCGCTGGGGCGTCAGATTCCGCCTCATTTCGTCGGCATGAGTATGGAAGTCTCGACGGCCGGCCAGGCTTTGGCCCCGCCACCGAAGCCGCTGCAACTGGTGACCCACCTTCATGCGAAAGGGCAATTTGTCTATTCGCTCGGTGTACCCGGAGATCCCAACCAAGGCTACTTTCAATTTATGCGGAACCTTGGCCCGGCGCTCCTGCGGCTCGGCGGAAACAGCCAAGACAACACGTGTTGGGATATGGCGTCTGCTCCACACCCCAAGTTTTGCAACGCACCCCTCACCGCCGGCGATTTCCAGCTTTGGTCCGCGGCGGCGCGAGCGACCGGCTGGCACCTCATCTTGGGGATCAACTTAAAGCAGGACGCGCCACAGTGGGCACTCAAGGAAATCACGCAGGGCGTTTCGCGGTACATGCAGCCGAGCGAGATTAAGGCGTTGGAGATTGGTAACGAGCCGAGTCTTTTCCCGCGCGATGGCTCGCGGCCACGGAGTTACTCCCCCCAGGATCAGGTACATGATTTCATGGCCTATGCGCGAGCCTTTGCCGCCAATCCCGTCCCTAAGAAGTTCGCGCTGGCCGGGCCTGCCGCCTGCTGCTCATGGGAGAACACCAAGGACCTGGACATCTTCATGGAAGGCGCGCGGCACTCAAATCTCAGGCTCGTCACGGTGCATGAATACGTCACCACGACGTGCGGCGGCCGGACGGTGAGCATTCCACAGTTACTTGCGCCAGAAACCACCGAGCGCTTTATCCGTCGCGCTCGGCGATGGGTGGTAGCCGCACACGCCCACGGGCTGCCCATGGCCTTGGCAGAAACCAATTCCACGTCCTGCGGGGGCATGACCGGCGTGAGCAATGCATTTGCCTCCGCGGTCTGGGGACTCGATTACATGTTTCAGGTTGCGCGGGACGGCTTTAGCTCAATCAATTTTCATAGCAGCTACAAAACCGGCGGGAGCGCCTACAACCCTATCGTAACGCTCGGCACCAAACAAGGCCATGGCCGATGGCATTACAACAATATTGCCGAACCGCTTTACTACGCGATGTACATGTTCGCGCGGAACGCTGAAGGCAACCATCTGTTGCCGGTCTCCGTTAGCACGCATGCGAACGTGCGCGCCTACGCCGTCAGTGCTTGCACCCGCTGCGCCGTCCGGGTATTTCTGATTAACAAAGACTTGGCGGCGTCAGGGGAAGCCCGCGTCAGCGTTGCGGGCCATAAGGCACCGGCAACGCTGCTGCTGTTGCGAGCACCCAGCCTTAGCTCCTCAGCAGGAGGGGTACGTTATGGCGGCGCGCAGTTCAACTCCGAGGGCCGCATCGCGCCGCCGCATACGACCACGGTGCGCCCCAATGCGCAGGGCGAATATGTTTTCACTTTGCCGAATGCGAGCGCGGCATTGCTGACGATTCAGTAGTCTTAAAGAACGTTGCCATGCCCTTCTAAGCCGTCTTTTGGCCGCACGTGCGTGCTGTCTTCGACAATTTGCCGTAAAGTTGCCGGCGCGATCAAGTCCTTCCGGTAGCCAGTCTCCGCTCGAAGGTCAGCAAGTCGTCTCGCGGAACGCGCTTCGAGCGGCTTCTATAGTTTGTTCAATGTCATCTTCTGTATGCGCGGTGGAAATAAAGGCGGCTTCAAACTGAGAGGGTGGAAAGTATATGCCGCGTTCCACGAGCGCCCTGAAGAAAGCAGCGAAACGGCGGGTGTCAGCCCGTTTCGCAGAAGCGTAGTCGGTGACCGGCGTGGCCGACATGAAGAGAGTAAACATGGAGCCGACGCGATTGATAGTAACCGGCACCGACGCCTCCCGCGCAGCTCCTGCAAGACCTGCCTCAAGACGCGCGCCGAGAGTCTCTAACTTGTCGTAAATTCCAGGCTGGCGCAACAGTTCCAAAGTCTTCAGCCCCGCCGCGACGGCCAAGGGATTGCCCGAAAGCGTTCCCGCCTGATAAACGGGCCCTATGGGAGCGACTTGATCCATCAATCTGGCCTGGCCGCCATAAGCGCCAACCGGCAAACCTCCACCGATGATTTTCCCGAGGGTCGTCATGTCGGGCCGGATGTGATAACGTTCCTGCGCCCCGCCGTAAGCAACCCGGAAGCCGGTCATCACCTCGTCGAAAATAAGAACGGTTCCTTGCTCTGCCGTCAGCTCGCGAAGACGCTCAAGGAATTTTGGCGTGGGGGGAATGCAGCCGCTGTTGCCGACGACAGGCTCGACAATCACGGCGGCCAGTTGCTTACGGTGCAGGCGAAAGGTCTCTTCCAGCATCCTGCCATCGTTAAAGGGAATTGTGATGGTCAGTTCCGCCAGCGACGCCGGCACGCCGGGCGAATCCGGCAATCCGAGCGTGGCCACCCCGGAGCCCGCTTTGACCAACAAGCTGTCCGCGTGGCCGTGATAGCAACCCTCAAACTTGAGAATCTTTTCACGGCCCGTCCAAGCGCGGGCCACACGCAGCGCAGACATGGTCGCCTCCGTGCCGGAGTTGACCAGCCGCACACGCTCGATGGACGGGTAAGCCCGGCAAATCTCGGCCGCCAGTTCGACCTCCGCTTCCGTCGAAGCGCCAAAGCTTGTCCCGCTCTCCGCCGCGCGCGCAATGGCCTCGATAACCGCCGGATGAGCGTGGCCGAGAATCAACGGTCCCCAGGACATCACGTAATCCATCAAGTCGTTTCCGTCCACATCCGTAAGGCGCGAGCCTCGACCCCGGGCCATGAACAGCGGCTCGCCACCGACGGCACGAAAGGCTCGGACCGGCGAGTTGACACCCCCAGGCATCAGTTTGACGGCGCGCTCATACAGCGCTTTCGATTTCACTCGCATGAAGCTCACAGGGCCATTATCTTAGGTGCATCCGCAGCGATGGGGAGGCAACCCAATATGGTCTAACCGAAAAGTCCTTTTCCAACCGTCGCCTCATGGTTGCTTCGAGGCATACGTGCAGTTTCCGTAAGATGGTCGTGCATTGAACCATGGGTTGAACCCCTTTCACCACAAAACAGAACAGCCGCCCAAATCGAAAACGAAGGGCATCGCTATGGCAAGGTCAATAAACGATCGTGAAATTACCCTTTCCGGTTGCGAAAACGCGCGGCGCGTCCCAGACGGGAACAGCCGCAATGTGACCCCGGCAGCCGAGTGGCCGACCTTGCCTGTCAAAAAGTTGCCACGCGAGCGACCCACCTTGCATCCACCCAGCGCCTTCTGTCCAAGCCATCAAAACTTGACCGCGAAAGTTTTCAGCGATGGCTGGATACTTGCGGTCATCAGTTTGGCCAGGCGCCGGGATAGCGGGAAACAGGCGAAAACTGGCAGGATTCACCCTACCAAAATAGACTTCACCTGCGGTCTCCCACGCCGCCAAGACGCTCCTCCCGCCTTCCTCCAAGTCCGCCGTCGTCATGGGGCAAGCGTCGAGCCTCCACGGAGCCACGCGCAGAGCGCGAAAGGTTCGCCCAAAGTCCCGCGAAACAAGAAGCGTCATGTCCCGGTGGACCCCTTGCGCCGCGGCCCGATAAAGAACATACAGGTTCCCTTGGTGATCCACGAGGGCTCTCATGCCGCAACAGCCGCAGGCCCCAAGTCCGGCTGGCGTAATGGGAACCTCGCGCGCGAACGTCCTGCCGTTATTTGTGGAGCGGGCCAGATAGACCCGCCGGTAGGCTTCACCGGGCCTGATGCCGGTCGCGTGCCAGAAGACATAAACATTGCCTCGCCCGTCGGCGGCCACCGAAAGACCGCCGTCGGCGCCCGTCGTGTACTGTATTGGGCAGCGAGCCGGTCCGAAGGCCGTTCCTTGCCTATTTGAGCGGGCAAACAAAATCGGCGTGGCTCCGCCCGGTCCGCGCGGCCGAGCTGCGGCCGAGCCAAACCAGACAACATAGACGCGGCCATTCTTCCCGAGCGCCATTTGCGGGCCGCGGACGGTACCTACAGCGACAGCGCTCCCCGGCTGGCGAGTCACTCGAATGGGCGTCGAAAACGCCTTCGCCCCGGGCGCGCGCCGAACGTACACGATGTTGCCAGCGTCTGCCGGGCCGGTGAAGTAAATCATATGCAATGTTCCCCGCGGGCCAACGACCGTTTGCGGTTCGATTCCACCTTGCGGCACACGCAAAATGTTCACTTTGGGCGCTGGAGGCGATTTTAACGCTCGGGCACCTGGCGCGACGCTCAGCCCAAGGGAGCATAAGATGAGCCAAGTTTCCAACTTCAGAGGTTTCATGCCTTATCCACGTTTGATTCTATAACAATTCCTTCGAACTTCACCGACCGGTTCTGTCTCTTCCCTTCTGACGCGCGTGATAAAATTATTTAGCAGGGAGGCAAAGTCGGCGAAGAGTCCGGAGATGAGCACAGAAAACGTCCTTTCTCTTGAAAGCGCCTACCGCTGGGTGGACGACCTCAAAGCTCGCGGTCGGCAGGTTGTTTTTACGAACGGCTGCTTCGATTTATTGCATCCCGGCCATACCCGTTACCTGGCCGCGGCGCGCCAACTAGGCGACGCCCTCATTGTCGCTGTCAATAGCGACCGGAGCGTGCGAGAACTCAAAGGTCCGGGGCGACCGATTGTTCCGCAGGACGAACGGGCCGAGGTTCTTGCGGCGCTTGAAGTGGTGGATGCCGTGACGATTTTTGACGAACCCACTCCGCAAAAGGTCATCGCTCGCATGTTGCCCCATGTGCTCGTAAAAGGCGCCGGCTGGGCCCCTGACGACATCGTCGGTCGCGCCGAAGTTGAAGCGGCGGGCGGTCGCGTGGTTTTGATTGAACCCATTCGCGCCGAGACCTTCGGAGGCGCGCCTGAGACGCTCTCTACCTCAGCACTGATTGCCAAGGCCCGCCAGTGTTCCACCCGATGAATCGCCTCCGACTCTTATCACGGGAGAACCCATGGTGTCCCCGCGTCTCATAGCGCCCGCAACGCCATTGATCACATCGCTTCTCGACCATTCCGCCATCGTGGAAGCCCTCGCGGAGCTTCACTCTGGCCGCCCGGCCGCCATTGCCGGTCTGACGCGCCCCGGCAAAGCCGCCGTCGCAGCGGCACTGGCGCACCAACTGGCGCGACCCATCATTGTTCTGACCGCCGACAACGAAACCGCCGACGCCCTCCAAACGACGGCCGGCACCGTGTTGAGGTGGGTCGAGCCCAATGCGCAGGCGGTCACCCTGCCCGCGTATGACGTCTCACCTTACGCTCGCCGCTCGCCACATGCTGAGATTATGGAGCGTCGGGCCGTCAGCTTGTGGAAGCTAGCCAGTGGGCAAGTCCGCCTGCTGTTTGCTCCCGTTGAGGCGGCGCTAGGACGTTTTCGAGAGCCCAGCTATTACCGTTCTCTCGCTCTTGCGCTTAGAAAAGGCGATGAGGTCGCGCTGGAAGACCTCACCGAACATTTAGCCAACGTCGGTTATGAAGCCGCCGAGCCGGTGACCGAGGTAGGGCAATACTCTGTGCGTGGCGGGATTGTGGACTTTTTCTCGCCCGGGGCCGCATGGCCCATTCGCCTTGAGTTTATGGGTGACACCGTGGAGTCCATTCGATGCTTTGAGCCAACCTCGCAACGCTCCCAGCAAATCGTCGAGACGGCTTTGCTTTTGCCTCTGACCGAAACGCGACCGGCACCGGATTTCTTGACGCGTCTGGAAGCCCGCCTGGCCGGACCAACCGACCGCGACGGCCCCGGTCGCGACCTGGCGACGGAACCTTTGCCAACGCTTTTCCCCGGCTGGGAATTTTACGTCCCTCTGGTCGAGCCGCATCATTACAATCTTTTTTCGATGGTTGACGGGCCCATCGTCATCTTGGATGAACCTGCGGAATTGGAGCAGCGTGTCACCCGCTTATGGGAAACACGCCAAGACGAGTTTAATGAAATCCGCGACATGAGACCGACACCGCCGCGGCCTGAGCAAGTCTATTGGACGCCGGGTGAATTCAAAACCGCGCTCAGTTCCCTTGGCCGAATTGAATTTGAGGAACTCGCTTTAACCGAGTCTCTCCTCGCGGCGGGAGAACATTCAGACCGCGAGCGCCGCGATGCAACGCGAAGCCATATGAAGGCGCTGCATCTGGCGACACAGCCCGCGCCGACGTTCCACGCCTCCATCATTGACATGGCTCAAGAAATTCGAGCGCGCCTGGCACGTCACGAGCAGGTCATCATTGCGACCGAGACCCTCGGCAAGGCTGACCGGCTGGCAGATATTTTCTCCGAGCATCAAATTCCCTTTCATGCTCCGCCGCGTGATAGGCAGGTGGATTCGCCGGCCGCCGACCTTCCCATGCCATCCGCCGTTCGGGAGCAACCCGTGGTCGTCATCGCTCTTGGAGAAATCGAGGGGGGAATCATCTTCCCAGAGTGCGGCCTAGCTATCTTCTCCGACCGGGATATTTTCGGTGATTTCGTATGGGGAGCGACACGCCGCAAAGAGAAGTCCACCGCGGCCAGTTTTCTCTCCGACCTCAGCGACCTGAAGCCGGGCGACCTGGTGGTTCATATAGACCACGGTATTGGCCGTTACCAAGGTCTTCGTCAGCTTCCCGTGGAAGGCCGCACGCGCGACTTTATGCTGCTCACCTACCAAGACGATGCCCGACTTTACGTCCCGCTTGAGCGCCTGGACCTGGTCGAGAAGTACCGGTCGAGCGGCGAGGGAATCCAACCCAAGCTCGATCGCCTGGGAGGGGCCACGTGGCAGCGCACCAAAAAGCGCGTTCAACGGGCGCTGCGCGAAATGGCGGAAGAGCTGCTGAAGCTCTACGCCGAACGAAAAATGCGCGGCGGCATCGCTACCAGTCCCGATAATGCCTGGCAAAAAGAGTTTGAAGACTCGTTCCCTTTCGAGGAGACACCCCACCAACTCACGGCCACCGAGGAAATCAAACGGGACCTTGAAAGCCCCCAGCCCATGGATCGCCTTTTGTGCGGGGACGTCGGCTACGGCAAGACCGAGGTTGCCATGCGCGCCGCCTTTAAGGTGGTGCAGGATAACCGCCAAGTCGCCGTCCTGGCGCCCACCACCGTGCTGGCCTTCCAGCACGAGAAGACGTTTCGCCAACGCTTCGCGGCGTTTCCGGTCCGAATTGAAATGCTGAGCCGCTTTCGCAGCGCCGCCGAGCAGAAGAAAATCCTCGCCGACACGGAAGCCGGCAAGGTGGACATTCTCATCGGCACGCATCGTCTTCTCTCAAAAGACGTCAAGTTCTCGGACCTGGGGTTGCTCGTGGTGGATGAAGAGCAACGCTTCGGCGTGGCGGCCAAAGAACGGCTCAAAGCGCTGCGGGCCGACGTGGATGTGTTGACGCTTTCCGCCACCCCCATTCCGCGGACCTTGCACATGGCTTTAGGCGGGTTGAGGGACCTTTCTGTGATCGAAAGCCCGCCCCAGGGCCGGTTGGCCATTCAAACCGTCGTCGCTCCCTTTAGCGATGCCATGGTTCAGTCGGCGATCCTGCATGAGATGGAGCGGCAAGGGCAGGTGTATCTTATCCACAACCGTGTCGAATCCATCTTTTCCGTTGCCGCGATGGTTCAGCGGCTCGTGCCCAAGGCACGCCTCGGCGTTGCCCACGGCCAGATGAGCGAGCGCGAACTGGAACGGGTCATGCTGAAGTTCATGGAGGGCAAATATGACGTCCTGGTGGCAACGGCCTTGGTCGAGAACGGCCTTGACATTCCTCGCGCCAACACTCTGATCGTCCATCACGCCGAGCGATTCGGCCTGGCGGACCTTTACCAATTGCGGGGCCGGGTGGGGCGGTCTGACCGCCCCGCCTATGCTTACTTTTTGGTGCCTGCCGAAGACACGCTGACGCCGCTCGCCCGACGACGGCTGGCAGCGCTTAAGGAATTTTCCGACCTGGGCGCAGGATTTCGGCTCGCGGCCCTCGATCTCGAGCTTCGCGGCGCAGGCAACATCCTGGGGGCGGAACAACACGGTCACTTGAATGCCATCGGTATTGATTTGTACCTGAAAATGTTGGAGGAGGCCGTCGAGCAACTCAAGGGCCAGCCCGCCCGACCCGAGATACGGGTCACGCTCAACCTTGGTTTGGACATTAAAATCCCTGAAGACTACATCACGGATGAGCGCCAGCGCTTGCGGATGTACAAGCGCATTTCAACTCTAACTACGCCGAAGGGGGCGGCGGAAATTGAAGCGGAGCTGACGGACCGTTTTGGCCCGGTTCCACCCTCGGTGCACAACCTGCTCCGCTACGCATTGGTCAAAAGCCAAGCTGAACAGATGCTCCTTCTCAGCGCGGAGCGCCACGGCGATGAGTTGCGGTTGCGCTTCCACGAACAGACGGCGGTTTCGCCGGAGCAGATTAAAGCCTTGCTCAAGTCGCGGCCTGAAGCCGTCTTCCGGCCAAGTGGCGTCCTTCAAATCCGCCTGCGGGGAAATCCCTCGGTGCTCGATCAGTTGCAAAATCTCTTGCAGGAACTGCGGGCCTAGCCTTACGATGAGAGAGGATGATGGGTTTATACATCGGAGGGCCCGCGCGACGCTCCGCGCCCCACGGGAGGAAGCCATTATGAAGAAGCTTGGAACCGCGTTCTGGAAGTCGGCGGCGAGCCTCGCCCTTGTAGGGCTGTTCCTACCTTCTTTATCTGCCGCTCAGTCGGAATCTGCCGCTCAATCGGAACTAGCCTCGCCACCCGTGCTGGTGGAACGCATCGTGGCCCGTGTCAACAACAGCATCATCACACAGCGCCAGTTTGACCGCCAAGCTAAAGCCCTGCGCGCCCGACTGGCACAACAATATTCTGGAGCCGAACTACAGCAGAAATATCGTGAAGAGGAAAAGAACATCCTCCGGGATATCATTGATGAGGACCTGCTGGTGCAGAAGGCGCAAGACGACAATATTAGCGTCGGCACTCAACTTGTCCGCTACCTGGACCGAATTCGCCGACAGCAGGGGCTGAGCTCACTGGATGCTTTGCAAAAGGCTGTTCGGCAATCGGGACTCTCTTGGGCGAACTTCAAGGAGCGCATTCGCCGCCAGCTCCTTATGCGCGCCGTCATTGAGCGCGAAGTGGGCGGGCGCATCATCATCGCCCGTGACGACGCACGAAAATTCTTTGATACTCACCGCAATCTTTTCCAGTCTGCGCCCGGCGTCGAACTCGCAGAGATTCTGGTTTCCACCCAAAAGCAAAAGCCCGCCGAGGCTCAAAAGCTGATCAATCAGGCTTATCAATCGCTTCAGAATGGCGCCCGCTGGAACCAGGTCGTCCGGAAATATTCCGATGGCCCGACAGCTTCCGAAGGAGGCAATATCGGCTTTTTTAAGAAAGGCACCTTGGCCTCGGCGGTACAGGAAAAGATTGGAAAACTGGACGTGAACGATTACACCAAGCCTTTCCTGACGAAGTATGGTTACATGATTGTCAAACTGCTGGCGAGGCAGACGGGCAAGGCTCCGACGTTCAGTGAGGCCGAACCGCGGGTGATGGAATATCTTTACAACCAGAAAATGCAAAAAGAATTGCGCGTTTATCTCACCAAACTCCGCAGAGAAAGCTATATCCGACTGGCCCCAGGTTTTGTGGATACCGGCGCGCCGGAAGGTGGAGAGCGCGCCTCCCTCGATGAGGGCGAATGAAGGAAAGCACCGTCGCCAGCTTGTCAAAGCTTACCCCCGGCTCAACGGTGCAGTCCACGTTCCTTATTATTTCGAAAGAGCGCAAAACGACCAATGCCGGCAGCCCTTACCTCGATCTCATTTTGCAAGACGCCACGGGTCAGATTCGTGCCAAGGTCTGGGATTGCGACCGTCTTCATCTTGACATAGAAGAGGATGAAATCGTTCGTGTCAACGGCGTCGTGGAAGACTACCAAGGCACGCGCCAACTCAAGGTGAAGAATCTGGCGCGCGCCGAGGGATTGCCCCTTCAGGATTATCTTCCCCACAGCGAAGAGGATCCCGCCGTCCTGCTGGCCAAGGTCATCGAACGGGCGCGTCAGGTTTCTAACCCGCCCCTCCGCGCCTTGCTGCTGGCCATTCTTGAGGATCCCTCGATAGCCGACAGGTACCGGCAAGCTCCAGCCGCCACCAGTTTTCACCACGCTTACCTCGGCGGGCTGGTGGAGCACGTCCATTCTCTACTGGCCTTGGGAGATCGCGTGGTGGATCATTACCCGAGCCTCGACCGCGACCTCATCGTTGCCGGCCTCATCTTGCACGACCTCGGCAAGGTGGACGAACTGACGTACCACCGCGGTCTCCGTTACACGACGCGCGGCAAATTGCTCGGTCACATTGCCCTCGGCGTGGAGATCGTTCGAGACAAAGCGCGGGCGATTCCCGATTTTCCGCTTGAGTTGTGGGATCGCTTGGAGCACATCATCCTTTCGCACCATGGGAAATTGGAGTTTGGCTCGCCTAAAGAGCCGGCGTTTCCAGAGGCGCTGGTCGTCCACTATCTCGACGACCTCGACTCCAAGCTCGCCAGCATGACTGCCCAGTACTCCGCTGAAAGCGAACAGGAGGGCGATTGGACCACCCGCAATCGTGCCCTGGGTCGAGAGCTCTTGAAGCCGGCCGCTACGGAGAAACATGGCCCCATCCGCGCCACGCCGTCTGACTCCCGTTGAATTGGATTGCATGAAAGCCCTCTGGGAGTTGGGCGAAGGGACCCTCCACAGCTTGCGAGAGCGATTGCTCCCCTCGCGGCCCCTCGCTTACACCACCGTGATGACCATTATGGATCGCCTCGCGCGCAAGGGAATGGTCAGCCGCCATAAGGTCCGTCGAGCTTATGTCTATCGCCCCTTGCTGAGCGAGGGCGCTGCGCGCAGGAAAGCCGTGGAGCGGCTTCTGTCCGATCATTTCAATAATTCCGTTGAAGCCCTGCAACGCTACCTCGAGGGTCAGGCTGCCATCTCATCCGATTTGGCCGCTTCCCATTACGAGCGGCCGGAGCAGCGCAACTCTCCGTCGCATCTGAAGGATGTTTCGCTGTCTCACGGCGGCTCTCCGAACAGAACTTCATCCGAACTGGATTCATCACTACTCTAAATGGCCATCCCCAGTCCTTCTCTTTCGCTCAACGACTTGATTCTCCGTGTGCTCCCCCACCGCTATCCGTTTCTGCTTGTGGATCGGATTACAGAATTCGTCCCTGGAACACGCATTCGCGGCTTTAAGAACTTTTCTGCCATGGACGAAGCGGCGCGCGGCCACTTTCCTGAGTCGCCGCTCGTGCCCAGCGGAATCTTGATTGAAGCGGTCACCCAGCTTGGCGCGATTCTTGTCCTCGAACGGCCGGAAATGGCCGGCAAGCTTGCCGTCATCCTGCAAATTCCTTCAGCCAAGCTACTGCGCCCCATCCGGCTCGACGAGCGCGTTGAACTCGAAGCGGAAGCTGTCAAACTCAAGCCTGTGTTGGGTGAGCTTCGGGGTCGCCTTTATACCGGCGGTGAACTTGTCGGCGAAGGTCAGATGCGCTTCGCCATCGCCAATGCCAAGGATTTACTGCCCGAATAACTGCTGCTCGGCGCCGCCTGCCAGGCTGATCCCGCCAGCCTCGTCGGGCTCGGTTGTCCTCGACAAACCGATTGCCAGGCTGTACGAAATACTGACAAAATAACAGTGTGCCGTTCGAGGAATTGGAAATCGGGAGCGTCTCGCTCCGCCCTGCCCGCGTGCTTGCGCCGATGGCTGGCATTACGGACACTGTTTTCCGTCGCGTGATCCGCAGCCTAGGTGGGTGCGGCCTCATCATGACGGAGTTTGTTTCGAGCGAAGGCCTCATTCGCGGCAGCGCTCGCTCTAACCGGTATCTCTATTACACAGAGGAGGAGCATCCTATCAGCGCCCAACTTTTTGGCGCGGACCCCGACCATCTGGCTGAGGCGGCGCGCACCGTGCAGGAGCTTGGCTTCGATTTGGTGGACCTGAATTTGGGCTGCCCGGCCAAAAAAGTCGTCAAGTGCGGCGGCTCCGGCCTGCTGCGAGATTTGCCGCTTCTCGGGAAGATTTTGACCCGAATTCGTTCCGCCGTCTCAATCCCTTTCACGATAAAGATCCGCATCGGCTGGGATGAAGACCAAATTGTGGCCGTGCCCGTGGCCAAAATGGCGGAAGAAAGCGGGGTTGACGCAATCGCGGTCCATGGCCGCACCCGCGTCCAGGGTTATAGTGGCCGCGCCCGGTGGGACGTCATTGCCGCAGTCAAAGCAAACGCCCGCATCCCGGTGATCGGCAACGGTGACGTTATGAAACCCGAAGACGCTGCGGCGCTTTACCGCCAAACACAGTGCGATGGGGTGATGATTGGCCGGGCCGCCCCCTCCAATCCATGGATCTTCCAACAGATGGAAAGCTATTTCCGCACGGGTTCGTATCGCCAACCGTCGGAGCTTGAGCGATACCACATCATCCGAGAATACTACGGTTTATTGCTGGAAAGCAGAACACCCGCCGCTCTCGGCAAAATGAAGCAGTTCGCCAGTTGGTTTACCCACAGCGTCCGTAACGGAGCCGAGTTGCGCCGCAACATCCAAACCGCCAAGACCCCGCAGCAGGCCCTCGACTGCGTGGATTCCTTTTTTGCCGCCGCAATGGTGGAAGGCTGCCCAAGGCTCGTCGCTACCGCACCCATAGCCGAGCAAGCCCCATCGCACCCCTAGAAAGGACGGTCATCCCGTGACGCAACGAATGCAAAGAAGAATTCAGGTGGCGCTACCCGTGCGCATCAGCGGTCGCGACAGGTGGGGCGCGGAGTTCGATGATTTAACCGAAGCCCAAGATGTGAGCCGCCGGGGACTGTCTTTTATCACGCCTCGAGAGCTTAACGTCCTCGATAAAGTCAACGTCATTGTTCTCGGGCGCGGCCCCTCACGGGGAGGTGAAGGGCCGACGGATTTCTATGCCGAGGCAACCGTCGTCCGGATTACGCCTGAAGGCGAAGCTTATCAGGTGGCCCTGCGCTTTGTCGGTTCAACCTTGCCGGTTTATACATCCGAAAGCGCGTGAACGGGCCTTGCACGGTGCATCAACCGGATCGGCGCAAGAAGATGGGTAAGGAATCAGCGAGCCAGAGACTTCTCTCTCACCCACTGACGATAAAGCTCGCTTCGCGGCACGCGCCAGGCACGCGCGATGAGCTTGAGCGCAGTGCGTTCATCCACGCCCTGCTCTTTGATAACCCGCTGAACTTCCTCCCTGACGGAGCGCCGAGGCTCAGCCGGCCTTCCCGCAACCGGATCCGACGGTCCAATGACTAACGTGAATTCCCCCTTCACGCGCCGCTGACGAAGCACCTCTAGAACCTCCGAGATGGTTCCCCGCAAAAACTCCTCATGGACCTTGGTCAGTTCGCGCGCCACCGTCAGTGGCCGGTCGCCCAGGACAGCAAGCGCGTCCTCCAGGGTTTCAATCAGCCGATGCGGGGCTTCATAGAGCACCAGCGTAAAGTTGAATTGGCTCAACTCCTTGAGCGTTTTCTGGCGAGCTGTTTTTTTGCTCGGAAGAAAGCCTGCGAAGATAACACGGTCACTCGGCAGGCCGGCGGCTGAAAGTGCGGTCACCAGCGCTGATCCGCCGGGAATGGGTATCACAGGAATCTTGTGACGAATGGCCAGGTGAACCAGCCGGTATCCCGGATCCGACAGGGCAGGCATGCCGGCATCCGACACCAGCGCTACGTCGCTGCCCTCTTCCATTTCCAGGATCAACTCGGGCGCGCGCGTAATCTCATTATGCGCGTGATAGCTGACGGTCCGCGTTTTGACGCCATAGTGGTTTAAGAGCTTTTGCGCGCGTCGAGTGTCTTCGCAGGCGATTAAGTCAACACTTTTGAGCGTCCGAATCGCTCGGAGCGTAATGTCCTCCAGGTTTCCAATGGGCGTGCCAACCACAAAAAGCCTGCCCGCTGGTGCCTGAGATGACGCTGTGACCACCATGCGCGGAGTTCCCCTCCCTTTCAAGTCTTGGGATAACTGCCCCTCAGTGTATCAGGGCTGGCTTCGCTGAACAACACGAACAGGACCTCCGAAGACCGCGCTTTGACCCTGCGGCAACGGCGTTGCTATAATAGCCATGCTTAGAGTCAAGGAGGGTCGCCTTGCCGATTTACGAGTACCGATGCCTGAAGTGCGGTCAGAGAATTGAGAAGCTGCAGAAGTTCGCCGAGGATCCTCTCACGACCTGCGAAAGTTGTGGCGGAAAACTGGAGCGAGTGATTTCTCCTCCCGCCATTCAATTCAAAGGAACAGGTTGGTACGTCACGGACTACGCTCGCAAGGGAACGCCGAGCGACGGCTCTGAGGCTGCCAAGAAGGAAAGCTCGGCCAAAGGCGAAACCCAATCGGGCGCCGCCGCGGGAACTGCCAAGCCAACCGACTCTAAATCGTCCGACAAATAGCCATGGAAAATAAGCTTTAGGGGGAAACCGAGTCGGCGCTAGGCAGAGTTGTCCTTCCACACCCCTAAAAGCCTGCGCAGCAGGATGATTTGGCCCACGTGATATGCATTGTGGTCCGCAACCAGCAGCGCCTCGCGCAGCAGTGTTTGACCATGACCATGAGGAAGAGGTTCGTAAAGGTCCTTGCTGGGGTCTGAGATGAGCTTTTCCATGTCCCGCAGGTCACGGCGAAAGGCCTTAACGCTTCGCTCCCAGGCGGCCGCATGGGGTGGCGCGGCGTTCGGCGGCCAATAGCCAGCTGGAAACTCCGGTGAAACATGCCGCGGATTGCGGCAGAATTCAAGAATATCCCATTGCGCGATTCGCAGATGTTCAAGCAACCGCCAAGCGGTGAACGGCAACTTTCCGGGCTGACGGCCGCGGAGGTGGGACGGCAGGCCGCGAATGGCTTGCTCGAACGTCAAATGGGCACTTCCGCCACGGAGCAGTTCCTGGAGGTGTTTCCGAAGACCCGCTTGTAAATCCTTCATCGGTTTCCTCTCCTGCAATCCCGCCTTTCCAATCACTACAGGTCCAGAGACTTGAGGTATTTGCGGAACTCCGCTCCCAGATCAGGCCGTTTCAACGCCAACTCAACCGTGGCTTTGAGAAACCCCAGCTTATCACCGGCGTCGTATCGCTGCCCTTCGAACTCTAAGCCATAGATCGGCTCGCGGTCGAGCAAGCGCCGCATCGCATCCGTCAATTGAACCTCGCCGCCGGCCCCTGTCGCGGTGGCGGCGAGTTCATCGAAGATGGCCGGGGTTAAGATATACCGACCAATGATGGCAAGGTTTGATGGGGCTTGAGCCGGCCTCGGCTTCTCCACCATATCTTGGATTCGAAAGACCCGCCCATTCCGATACCGATCCGTCACGGGGACACCTCGAATAATCCCGTAATTTGAAACGCGCCGGCGGTCAACCCGTTGAATGGCCACAACGCTGCGTCCATACCGAGCGAAAACTTCCAGCATCTGGCGTAGGCACGGCGTGTCGGCGTCCACGACATCGTCGGAGAGCACCACGGCAAAGGGTTCACGCCCAACCAACTCGCGGGCCGTCAGAATGGCGTCTCCCAAGCCTCGCGCCTGCTGTTGCCGCACGTAGCTCACCTTCAACAAACCGGCAATCGAACGGACCAGGCCTCTTAAATCTTCCTTCCCACGGCCCGCCAATTGATGTTCAAGCTCAAATGAGACGTCGAAGTGGTTCTCAATGGCTTCTTTGCCGCGGCCTGTCACAAAGATCACCATCGGAATACCGGAAGCCGCCACTTCCTCAACCGCATATTGAACCAGCGGCTTGTCCACAATGGGGAGCATCTCCTTCGGTTGCGCTTTCGTGGCGGGCAAAAAGCGGGTCCCAAGCCCCGCGACGGGAAGGACTGCAATCCGAATGGGCGTTTCCGTCGAACTATCTCGCGGCATGACAATCGGCGCCCCCGCGCCGACACCAGCGCTATGCTAACATAGATTTTTGGCGGTTAACCTATGCGAGTTTTGGGGATTGAATCCAGTTGTGATGAAACTGCCGCGGCGGTCGTCGAGGACGGCTGGCGCATTCGTGCCAGCATCGTCGCCTCGCAGATTCCTATCCACCGGAAATTCGGGGGGGTGGTGCCGGAGCTTGCCTCGCGCGAGCACCTCAAAAGAATCGCGCCCGTCGTGGATGAGGCACTCCGTCAAGCCGGCGTGAATCTGGAAGATGTGGATGCGATTGCGGTCACGCAAGGGCCGGGTCTGATTGGCTCGCTGCTGGTGGGTTTGGTTTACGGGAAAGCCATGGCGCTCTCGCTTGGAAAGCCCTTAATCGGCATCAATCACCTGGAGGGCCACATTCATTCGGTGTTGCTCCAGAACAGGATGGACCGCGCAAACGACGCGAGCATTCCAGCGGCCGGGTTCCCTAACGTAACTCTCGTGGTTTCCGGCGGCCACACATGCTTGTATTTCGTGGAGTGTACCGCACAAGAGTCTGATACGCCTTCGCAATTCTCTTACAAATTGCTCGGTCAAACCCGCGACGACGCGGCCGGCGAAGCCTTCGACAAAGTTGCCAAGCTTTTAGCCCTCGGATATCCGGGTGGGCCGGTGATTGATCGCCTGGCACGGTACGGCGACTCCCGTCGGGTGGAGCTAGGCCGCATCCGGATGAAAGGCAATCCTTTCGACTTTAGCTTCTCCGGCCTCAAGACGGCTGTGCTCTACCGAGTTCGTGGAACAGACCTGGAAGCGGAGGCCGACGAACGTCGCGCCTGGCAGAGTGGAACGAACCAGAAAATCAACCCCGAGGAACTACGAGCTCACTGCTCTCCGGCCACCTTAGACCTCCTCGCCGGGTTTCAGCAGGCCGTCGTCACGGACTTAGTGGAGCGAACGCTCGCCGCCGCCCGCGCGCGGCAAGTGAATTCAATCTTCGTCGCAGGCGGGGTAGCTTGTAACTCGGCTTTGCGAGACCATTTCCGGGAAGCCGCGAACCCAAGCGGTTTTAAGGTTTTCTTCCCTTCCCCCAAGCTCTCTACCGACAACGCCGCGATGATTGCATCCGCCGCCTACTTCCGCCTACGGGCTGGCGAGCGCGACGGAGCGACCCTCACGGCGCACGCTTCTTTTCCACTGGGGGTATAACTTCCGCCACAAGATGGGTTAGACCCGGCAAGCGCGGGAGAGCTATACTTTCGAGCCGTGGGGCATTCGGAAACATCAACCAGGCGGGGAATGGTTCAGTCAAAGGGGCCCAGCCCCGCCCCGTAGCGCGCCATCGGCCTTGAAGGGAGTTGACCGCTGGCGAGCGAAAGCCCATATAGAGTCAAGTACATGAAAAAATCGGCTATTTCAAAAAGTAAGGAGGCACTTTGGAACCTGTTAATCGTCGAGATTTTATGAAATCGGTCGCGGTCGCCGGAGCGGTGGCGGCATCATCGTCTTCCGTCGGCGAGGCCGAGGATGCTCCCACGGGCCCGGTTTTCCTATCTACGTGGCCTTTTGGTCAAGCCGCCAATGAGCGCGCCGCCGAGGTGTTTCACGCGGGTGGCAGTCTGCTCGATGCGGTAGAAAAGGGAATCAACGTGGTTGAAGACGACCCGAAGATCATGAGTGTCGGTTACGGCGGTCTGCCCAACGAAGACGGCGTTGTCGAACTGGATGCCGGAATTATGGATGGCACGCGGCACCGCGCCGGCTCCATTTGCAATCTTCATCACATCAAAAATCCCATCTCCGTCGCCCGGCAGGTGATTGAGAGGACTCGGCACACCACGATGGCGGGAGAAGGCGCGTTTCTGTTCGCACTGAAAATGGGTTTTCACCCGGAGCAGTTGCTCACGCCCGCCAGCCTGGAGCGTTGGCTAAAATGGAAGGCGACACCCAACCATGTCACCTACTGGATTACGCCCGAGCATCACGACACCATCGGCATGGTGGCGACCGACGGGCAAGAACACGTGGTCGCTGGATGCTCGACCTCGGGCCTGGCGTGGAAGATTCCCGGTCGCGTGGCTGACTCGCCTCTGGTCGGCTGCGGCTTTTATGCCGATGACAATGCGGGAGGGGCTTCCGCCACCGGCGATGGCGACTTGATGACCAACTACTGCACGAGCATTTCCATCGTTCGCATGATGGAGCGAGGCGCCTCACCTCAAGAGGCCTGCAATGAGCTCCTCCGCCACATGGCGCGGACGGATCCCAAGAATAAAGACAGCCAGTCGGCGGTGATTGCCATGAACCCTCGAGGGGAAGTCGGCGCCGCCTCCATGAACGCGCAATTTCACCTTCAGTATGCTGTTTGGAAGAATGGCCGCAGCCAACTGCTCGATTCAGTGATTCTTTATTAGGCGGCCACACCTTTTATCCAGCACTGGGCCCAGGAGAAGCGGCTACTCGCTCTGAACCGACGGCCAGCAACCACCAGAAGACGCCCAGCACGAGTAAAGCCAGGATGAGGCCATTCCAGCGATAAAAGGCCGCCGGCTGCGAAAACAAAAAGACGAGGGGGCGCGCAACCACCGCTGCGAATCCCGCTCCCAAATAAGCCACGATGTTGGAGCGATAGAATAGCGCGACCAGGAGCACGCCGACGGCCACGGGCACGGCGTTGAGCAGCCACCCGGCCACATATTCCGAGACCGAATGCGCGCTTGAGGGGCCAAGAGCCAGCAGCACTAACGCCAGTCCCGCCCAGAACCACCACGCCCGTCTCTGCCATCCAAGCTGCGCGCCATAAACAATCAACCCCACCGCTGCGGCGCCAAAAATCGCTTCCATGATAGCGCTAAGGAAGAACCCTCCGGCCGGGAAAATTGAATCCGTCAGGCTTGGAAACAACTGGATGCCCACCGGGGCGACGGCGTGAAAGTGGTCAGAGAAAAGCGTGCTGAGGGTTCCCAGAGCGGCTCCTACCGCCAAAGTGAGAAGAATGACGATCACGGCGTCCCCACGCCAGGCGCGCCGGGCCGACGCCTTGACCACCTGCCACGCCGCAGGATAAAAACTGGCGGCAAGCCCGGCGACCAACCATCCGACCACGCCGAGTAGCAATGGCGCGACCGCAAGCGAGGCGGCAATCTCAATCCAAAAGCTTGCAAGCGAAGTCGAAGTGGAATATTGCTCAAAAATGGTAGGGAGCCGATTCAGCTCGCCCAACAATGAGGCGACCAGTAGGACGACCCCAACCCATGCCGCGCGTCGCCACGGAATCTTGCCCGCTCGCACTTGCTGCACAAACAGGATGATAAAGCCTCCTGCCAATCCCAAAAACAGCAATACCTTTAGCGCTGTGAGTACCGTGTTGCCCAAATGAGACGATTCCCGTTGGCGAACCCAGTTTTCCGGCAGCTTAAAATACCGCGCCATGCCGATAACCTGATCCCCGGCAATGTTCACGACGATTCGATAATGCGCCCGATCTACGTTGCGCGGGTCGCCCTCTTTGGCCTGCCAGGTTAAGGTGTAATCTTCGCGGGCTTTTCGCTTGTGAGCCTCCGAATTCAGCAACGAAAACCCTTGCAGGTTATATCCTTGCTGCTCCAGATATTTTTCGGCCAAGGATTGAGCCTGAGCAGGCGTAAGCGAGGCGCCGGGGGCATCCTGATTGAGAATATGCTGGAAGTCAAACACCAGGCCGTTGGTGGCATCCACAAACACGCGGTATTCCTCGCGGTGGAGTGGGCGGAAAAATCGAACTTCCCAAAGCTCAAGCCGCGTGGCTTGCCGGTAAATTCGGTCCGCCTCCTGCACGGAGCGACGCTGGAGCAGGTAACGCAATGCCAGCGGATTCACATTTTCATCTAACGCAGCGACGTGATGGAACTCTCCGACCTTGACTCCTTGCTTGAGCAGAAATTCGCTGGCCGCTTGGTCGGCTTCGGAGCGAGTGACACGCAGCTTAATCCCCTTGCCAAATCGGTAAGCGGGAATGAGTGCCAAGCCCGCCGAGACCACAATGACCCCGACCGCCAGCGTTCGCCGGCGACCGGATAAGCGCGCATACTCGACCGCCGTAGATTCGGCGGACTCTTCCGCCGTCGCGGCTTCACTGCGTCGCTTAACGCCCGCCGCAGCGTTGGAGATAGCCGAGTCGTCACTAAAGGTGCCCGTCCGAAGATAAGCAACCAAGGCGATCCCCAGCGGGATAAGCATGATGCCCGCCGTCAACCCGCCGGAAATCATCAGATACCGGTTGTGCGACCGCAGCAGGAGGAACGCCGTATAGAGAGCATCCACCGAATAATGCCAGATCATCGTCGCCACCACCCCAAACCGCAGCATGAGGATTCCCACGATGATGCCGGCAAACCCAACTTCCAAGCCACGAATGAAGAACGGCTGATTGGGATAGGCGGAATGCAAAAAGCCCCAAATGAACGCGGCCGCAATCAAACCGACGGGAAGTGAACGAAAAGTTTTCCGCAAAAAGGGAATGGCAAAAGCCCGAAACTGCAACTCCTCGTTGACCGCAGGGAAAAATCCCACAAAGAGGACAGAAACCCAAGGGATCGCTGTATTGAGCTGGTTTGAAAATGGAAGGTCGGAAGGCGCCCAGGCTCCCAGCCGGTTGGCAATCAAATAGAAAATGGTCTGATAAGCAAAAAAGAAAAACGTCATGGCGATGCCGACGACGTTGGCAATAAAAAATGACCGTGAACGCAGGCCGGACCAGCTGAGCGTGCGCCGAATGGAAGGCAGTGTCGGATAGGAGGCGCGGTAAACCGGCTCGCAAGCCGCCACCACGAGGAAGATGGCGGCGCCCGTGCCGAGCGCGCTCAGTAGCGCGCCGATATAGTAATTGCCAATAAAGCTTGAATAGGAGGCGGTGGTGGAGTAACCGAACTTTTCTATTGAAAATTGATTGAGCTGGCCGAGAAAATAAAGCACTGCCGCTACCGCGCCAAAACCAAACGACATCCGCATGGGAATATCGCGGTCGCGCAGGCGCCGAATCAAAATCACTGCCATGGCCAAAATCAGAAGAAACCAGAACACCTGATCCACAAGCTGCGCATCAATGTTTCGAGATCGCAGGCGCCGATATCCCCGCTGCCAATTGTCGGGGATTTTGACATACTCGTGATAGCCTGCGACCTGGTCGCCATCTACCTCCACGGAGATACGGTAACTGCCATCCCCCAAGTGGACCGATTTCTCCTTCCAAACGAACCGGTGGTCAATCCGCACCACCTTGGCCGGATTTTTCCCCGCAGTGCGCTTTTCCGTAGCCGCCTCGACGAAGGACAAATCGCCGAGCTCGCGGTGCATGACGTGGGTCAGGAAATTTTCCGCGATGGCCTGAGCCTGGGATTGGGTCAGTTGAGCGCCGGGACGATCCTCGGGAATTTCATGCTCAAATCCGACCACCTGGCCCAAGGGCGTCACATCCACGCGGAACTGCTCTTTTTGGAGCGGCTTGAACCACCGGTGGGCCCAGCGCCAAAGATGGATGGGGCCCGAAGTGAGTTGGTTCATTTTCGCCAAACCCTGGGTTCGTTCCAGGTAGAGTTTGGCCTCGTCGTCGTATTCGAAGATGGCGGCGTGACGATAGCCGGCAAGATGAAATCCGCGGTCGTGCAGAAACTTTTCAGCAATCGGCAGCGATTGCTGCTTATTGACGCGGAGCTGAAGCGAAGCTTCAGGAAAGGCGTGGGAAAAATATTTAATGCCGAACACGAGGCAGGCCGCCGAAACGACCGCTGCCACGACGATAATCCGTAGGTCCGACCGCGTCAGCTTGTTGGGCATCTGCTCATCCACCCTCCGCTCGCAGGGAAACCGTCATCCACGCCAGAATAAAGGCACGTCGCCTTTCGAACAGTCAATCTCTCAACGCGCCAACAGCGTGCGGCCTACCGAGCATGGACATCACCTCAGCCGCTTCATCATCAGCCAAGCTGAGAGGTCTCTCCCATAATAATTTGGAAGCTGCTCTACTTTTTGATACCCGCGAGCCTCATAGAATCGCTGGGCGAGCAAGTTCTCCTCGGCAGTTTCAAGATAAAAGAATTCGATGCCTGCCCCTCGCGCCCACTCCTCCGCTGTGTCCATCAGCGTGCTGCCAATTCCCCGGTGGCGCCACCGGCCAAGGACGTCAATCGTAATCACATGGCCGATTTTGCGCCCTTCGCGGCCGGCGACGACAAATCCCACGATTTCCTTCTCCGCCTCCGCCACCCAAGTCTTGGAACCTTTCTGCTCAATGAACCCCGATAACTCATCGCGCGAGTAAGCGATACCTCGCGGAAAGCAGAGCTGGTCAATCATGTAAAGCGTGTCGAGATCGGAAGGGCAAAAAGGTCTGATGACCTTGCGGCCACGAACTGCGAGCTCCTTCATGGCGCGCTTCTCGACCTCACCTGCGTTTCGGCCTCGGCGTGTTCGATGTCGGGCCTTGCCAGTTTACCGTCCCTCCGCCCGTCGCATGCTCGCCATCAGGTCTTGGGTGACTTTCTGGGCCGTCTGACGCAGAGCTTTGCGGAGTGGCGGAGGGTCCAACGGCAGCCGAATCTCATCCTGCCAAATGGCGGCGCCCGTCACCCGGTTGCTGAGAAATACCTCCGAGTGAAGCAGCTTGAGATGAGTCGCGTCCAAGCAAGTGCCGCTCAGCACGGCATCCGCCTGTCTTTTATCCACTGCTAGTCGGAACCGTCCCAGCTTGCTGAGATCGTCGGCGATCTTGATGCCCAACCGGTTTTCGATAGGTTCGATAAAGATGGTGTGAACCCGCATGAGGGCGCGAGCGTTCATCGTGAATGAGGTATTGGGCATCCGGGAAGAGCCCTTCCCGCCGCGCAGGGTTGGGCGTTGGTCAGCTTGCGGGTGTGGAAGCGCCAAGCCGATGCCTAACGTCGCCCAACAAAGAATGGCCGTCGTGACGAGCCAAGTCATTTGCTTCATCTTTCACCTCACCGGTCGGCCCATGGGGCCTGCGGGCGCGGCCGACTCCCATCCCTCTCAACCCGCGCCGAGTTGCTTGTAACCTTCCCGCAAGATCCTTTGCCGGTCCTTGAGCTTCTGCCGCTCGTCCTTCTGCCGATTGCGGAGCCGTCGCTCCTCCCGCTTCATTTTATGTTCCATTTGGATCCGCACGGCCTTGGGCAGCCGTTCGTTCTTAAACATCTGCTTTTCGTACTTGATTTTCAGCTTGAAGTTCTTCATCTCCTGCTTTTGTCGCTGCTTCAGGAGCGACTTCTCAGTTGACCGCTTGGGTGCGGCCGTGGCCAGTCCTGCCCACAAACCTGCCACGACCATCAGCATCAGACTTTTCCGCATTTCGCCTCCTCCGACCACCGGTTTCTGGCGTCCACGTTTCTCTTGCGATCGGCCCCCACGTGCAGGATATTACCGAACCTTGGTGTCACTTGCAACGCTGCCTGGCCAGCGCTCGTCCAGCTTCCAATTAAAAGCTTCCAGCCTCAATCGGCGAGCAGAATCGTTGACCAATTCAATTTTAATGTCGAGCCGCACGGTCGTCGGCGCGACGTCAAGCTTTCTGCCCCATTCCACAATGAGGACGGCGTTTTGGTCCAGCGCCTCGTCAAGACCCAAGGTCGCAATCTCCTGCGCCGTTTCGATGCGGTACAGATCCGCATGATAAACCTTGGGGGCGTTCCCGTATTCGTGGACAAGCGTGAAAGACGGGCTGGTGACTTCTTCTTCGCGGCCCGCGCCAAGCCCGGAGACAATCCCTTTGGTCAGGGTCGTTTTGCCGCTGCCCAATTCTCCATCAAGAATCACCAGGCACCCGTCGGGGAGATGGCGAGCAAGCCAGCGACCGAGCTCAACGGTTTCCTCGGGAGAATGCGTACAAAGTTCGATAACCGTGGATTTTGCTTCGCTGCGATGGCCGCCAGCTTCCGACCACGCTGTTTCCGCTCTGCTCATAGATGAGAATCCTCAAGCTCACGGAAGGCCGCCGGAAGGCACTCGATGATGTCACCCGCCATCAGCGATGCTTCGCCTTTTTCTCGCGCCGCCCCGTCGCCGGCCAGACCATGCAGATAAACTCCGGCCACCATAACGGAGGTCACCGGCCGCTTCGGGTATTGAGCCAGCAAGCTCGCCAAGATGCCCGTCAGAACGTCGCCGGAACCGCCCGTCGCCATGCCGGGATTGCCCGTAGGATTGACCCATACCTGGCCGTCCGGGGCGGCAATCACCGTGCGATAGCCCTTCAAAACCAAATAAACACCGTGCCGCAGGGTAAACTCGCGCGCCACCTCAACGCGCCGGCGCAGAATCTCTGACACCTTCAGGCCCGTTAAGCGAGCGAACTCCCCTGGATGCGGCGTGAGGACGCGCACCCTGTCTGCGGTTACAAGCGTCTCAATACAACCGGCAAAAGCATTCAGGCCATCCGCATCCAGAACCATCGGTACGCGGTATCGGTTGACCGCCTGGCGAATAAATTCCGCCGTCTCCGGCTGCAATCCAAGGCCGGGGCCGACAGCCAAGACATCTTTGCCTTCCACCACTCTGTCGAGCCAGCCGTGCTCCAACGCCTGAAGTGAGACGGTTCCCGCTTCAGTCTCCGGCAAGGGCTCCGTCATCACCTCCATGGAGTAGGAAGCCACCATGGGAAGCGCACTCTTGGACGTTGCCACCGTGGCCAGACCGACGCCGGAACGCAGGGCCGCCCTCGCGCACATGGCCGCCGCTCCGCTTTTTCCGACCGAGCCGCCCACAATCAGCGCATGGCCATAGGTTCCTTTGTGAGTGTCGCGCCGCCTCCGTTCGGCCAACCAAACAACATCCTTGCGCTCGGTCAAGTTCAGAAAAAGCGAGCCATCCGAATCCAGCAACTCAGGCGGCGTGCCAATGGGCTGGACAATCCATTTGCCCATTTGCTCACAGGCGGGCGGGAAAACGTGCGCGCGTTTCGGCGCGGTGAAGGTCACACAACTGGCGGCACGGACGTGTTCCCCAATGATTTCACCGGTATCCGCGGAAAGGCCGGAAGGCACATCCACCGCCACTATCTGTGCACGCGGGAAAACCCGAGGCAGGCTCCGCACAACCTCCAGCAGAAAGCCTTCGAGCGGTTTGTTGAGGCCCGTGCCGAGCAAGGCATCCACCAGAAGAGTGGAATCGCCGAGCGTCACCGTGGCTTCGCTCCAGGTCGCAAGATCCTGGACGACGCGGATCGGCACCAATTCAGCGAGGCGCCGGTAATTGACGGCCGCATCGCCTCTCAGCAATCCCGGATCGGCCAGCAGGAGAACTTGTGGAATGATTTGCTGTTGAAAAAGGTGTCGCGCCGCCACCATGCCGTCGCCGCCATTGTTGCCTTTGCCGCAGAGGACAACAATGTTGCGTCGCTCGAGCGGGCCAAACTGCTCCACGAGAAACTGGGCCACGGCGCGCCCCGCGTGTTCCATCAACTCGAGGCTAGGAATGCCGGCCTGCTCCGTCGTGAGCCGATCAATGCGCGCCATTTCGGCCGCCGTCAGCACCTTCATGGCTCAAGCCCCTGCAAGCGCCTCCAGCCCCTTGAGCGTGTGCGTGTCGCCCAGAACAATCAAACAATCGCCGGCAGAGATTTTTTCCGTCCGCTTCGGATTGAAATCAATTTTCCCATTGGCGCGCCGAACCGCCAGCACGATCGCTCCACGTTCATGGCAGAATTCAGTGTCACAGAGCGCCTGACCGGCCAATCGCGAGGCTTCCGTAACACGAATTTCTTCAATTTGAAGATGCAGGTGATTTTCGCTGAGCGGTGAAAACGCCAAATCAATAAACTGTTGGACATTCGGCTGCGTCATGGTCCGCGCCATGCGCAGCCCGGCGTAACCGTAAGGAAACACCACGCTGGTAGCGCCGGCCTTCAACAGTTTGGCTTCGGCGCCTTCCTCGCTGGCGCGCGCCACAATGGGGAGATGAGGAGCCATGCCGTGCGCCGTCAGCACAATATAAACATTCTGCGCATCGGAGGTCACCGCACTGGCCAAGGCGCGGGCCTGGTCGAGCCGAGCCTGGCGAAGCACGTCTTCGCTCGAAGCGTCTCCAATCAGAACCGGAAAGTTGTGCTCGAGAGCCCAGCGCGCTTTCTCGGCGTCTTTTTCGATGATGAGCAGGGGAAGGCCGCGCGAGGCCACTTCCGTCGCCACGCGGCGTCCCACGCGACCGACGCCGCAGATGATGAAGTGATCTTTCAGGCGGGAGATTTCCTTTTCCATGCGGCGACGTCCGAAGAATGCGCCGAGTTCGAATTCTATCACCGTCCGGGTCAGGGTTCCAATGGCAAAAGCCACCACCACGCCGCCCAGCAGGATGAGGAGAATATTGAACTCCTCGCCGCGCGGCGACAGTTTGTTCTCCGGCCCGGCGCCGATGGTCGAAACCGTCATGAGGGTCGTATAGAACGACTCGAACCAAGGCCAACCCTCAATGATGTGGAACCCAACCGTCCCGATGCCAAGCATCAGCAAGACCAGAGACAGGATCAGAGCTCCGGTTCGCAGACCCGTGTTCCGTTCCTCGTGCTTCATGAAAGGCTCAAGGGAACGTCAGCCGACGGCGTCGCGGGTTTTTACCCCGGCCACGCCTCACGCGAGGCGCGTATCCACACCTCTAAAATCCTTGGTTTCCTGGTCTCGGCGCGTCGGTCAAGCGACGAGTTCCACAGGGGCAGGCGCTTCTCGGCTTGCCAGCCCTTCGCTACAGCATCCAACCGCCGCTGACGTTCAGCACTTGCCCGGTCACGAAGGCCGCCTCCTCGGAGGCGAAGAACTTAACGGCCTGAGCCACATCCTCCGCCGTCGCCGGCCGGCCCACAGGGAAGCGGGCGTCGCTAATCCGCTCGGCTTCTTCCAAGGATAGTTCCTTATCATCCATCGTCGCCGGATTCACTACGTTGACGGTAATCCCGTAACGAGCCTCTTCCAGCGCCAAAGAGCGGCTGAAGGCCACCACGGCCGCTTTCGCGGCGGCGAATGCGGAAATTTTCGCTTGGCCGAAGGCGCGCTCCGCCCCAACCGCGCCCACATTGATAATCCGGCCCCAACGCTGATGCCGCATGATCGGCAGCGCGCCTTTGCACGTATGGAACACACTCGAAAGATTGGAATGGAAGATGGCCTGCCATTCGCTGAAGGTTGAGTCGAAGACAGGCTTCCAGTCAAAGTTTCCCACGTTGTTGACCAGGATATCCAACCTGCCGAAATGACGCACAACTTGGTCCAGCATTTCAGCGACACGAGCCGGATCGGTAACGTCCGTCGCAATGGCGAGGCTCTCCGTTCCGAGCGAACGCAGTTCGCCTAACACTCGTTCCGCCGAGATCTTGTTAGTTCGATAAGCGATGGCCACTCGAAGGCGAGCCCGGCCGAGCTCCACAGCAATGCCCCGGCCAATGCCACGCGACGCTCCGGTAACCAACGCGACTCGGTTCTGGGTAGCCAATCTGTTCACCTCAACACGAAGGCCCTCGCGCCCATGACCGCTGACCTGCCGACATGGGCCGCCGGCCGTATCACCTTAAACGCCTCACAGTTTAATGGACTTCGCAACCGGTCACAATAAGGGCGTCTTCCGCCTGCCGGCAGACGCTCACCCGCCCGCGCCGCGCCGCCTGAATTGTGCGCCGACAAACTCCGCTCCCCGTCAGGTCGAATGCGCAACGATGAGCGTCATATCGTCTTGCAGCACCGGCGAGCCCGTCCATTCGTTCACGGCCTGATAAATCTGCCGCGCGATTTCGTCGGGAGAATCCGCGGTCATTCGCTGCACCGCTTCTGCCAGACGTTGTTCCCCAAATTCTTCCTCAAAAGAATTCTGAGGCTCGGTAATGCCGTCCGTAAAAGCTAGCAGTAAATCGCCGGGCTGGAGCTTCACTTCCCCTTGCTCGAAGCAGCTATCGGGGAACAACCCCAAAGCTGTACCTCCAACGCCAAGGCGCTCAACTTTACCATTACTAAAAAGCATGGGGGGCGGGTGGCCCGCATTGGTGTACGTCAATCGCCGCGAGCCGGGGTCATAAACGGCATAGAAGAAAGTTGCGTATTTTTCCGCCGGCGTGGTCTCGTAAAGCTGACGGCTCAGTCGGCGAACCGTTTCCGCGGTTGAGAGCAACATGCCGGCGGCACGGCCATCTCCACCGCTCGAGGCGTAGAGCTGCGCTCGGATCGCAGACTGAATCGTAGCCATCAGAAGCGCGGCGGAGATTCCCTTCCCACTCACGTCGGCCAACACAATCATCACGTGTTCTCCACCCACCTGCAAAAAATCATAGTAATCGCCGCTCACCCCTTGAGCGGGAATACAGGCTCCATAGAGTTCAAGGCCGGGAACTTTTGGAATGTGATGCGGAAACAACTGTTCCTGAACGTGGCGCGCGATCTCGAGCTCATTTTGGAGGCGCGTCTTCTCTTGTACCTCGCTCAGCAATCGGCCAATTGAGGTGGTCATGGTGTCAAAAGCCACCCCGAGGGCGCCCAATTGATCGCGCGCTGGAAGTCCGATTCGGTAGGACAAATCGCCGGCTTTCACTCGTTCAGTGGCGTCATAAAGCCGGTTCACGGTGCCGGTAATGGAGCGCGTCAGCCGCAACCCCATGACTACGGACAGCAATTCAATGATGAGCAGGGTGACGGCAATCGTCACAAAAACCGTAATGTACACATGCGAATAAACCCCTAACGTTCCGAGCAAGCGACGGTTCAGCGTGGCCAACCTCGACCGCACATAGACAAATACCGGCGCTTGGAGTGTTTGACGGGCGCTGCCACCCCAGACAACCGGATCGAGCGCCGAGGCACCCAGAACCGAGAGGTCGAAAAATCCCTCGGAGGGCGGCAACGGAACTGAACTGGAGGTGATGGTTTCGGTAGGCAGGGATTCGCCCGAGGAGGTGCGCACTTGGAAAGAGGGGCGAGGGGTTGAGGAGCCGGTCAAAGCCCGGCCGGCAATCCCCGGAACCAATACCCCCACGGGTCCGACGCCTGCGCCCACCAGGTTCAAGAGTGCCGGAGTAAAGGGTTGCGACAGAATGACCGTCAATTCGCCGACGGGCGTCGGACCATGATCCATGGATCGAAGCAAGAGGCGGCCGTGATCGTACACCACTCCCGCAAATTCCTCTTGATGAAACCAGGCGGGAACGCCGACCGGGTGCGGCAGCGGTGTCCCATCCAGAAGATAGGCGCGCGCCCGTTTGTCCAGGTGGATGGTGATTTGAAGGCCGGGATAGGCTGCAGCATGCTGTTCCAGCTCCGTGCTGAAAAGCTGGCGCAAGCGGGCCAACAATTCCTTGGGCGTCCGAGCTTGAGTCATGTGAGCTTCGTGTCCGATCACGCGGCTGACTTGCCGAAGTTCATCCACCTGATCGTGCAGCCTTAAGGTGACCAGATAGGCCGCGAACTGGCCGTTGATCATGGTCACGGCAAGACCGACCAATACCAGAATTAAAACCACAGGAATGACGGCAACGAAGACATAGGCCAAGGCTAGGCGACGGCTCAAACGCCACAGCACCCGATCCTTAAACAACCGGACCAAGCGAAGAATGAAATAAATGCCACACGCGACCGCGCAGCCCCAAAAAATCAGCCAAAGCGCCGCGGGCACACCCCCAGAAAGCCGATCTGTAATCTCCAAAGCCGCCCCGTAGGCTATCGTCCACACGCTCCAGCGAACCATGCCGTGGGCTCGATATTCCTGGCGAAGAGATTGGAAGATTTGGCTCAGCATGGGGGCTGACGGAAAAAGCTTGAGACCTTGAGCGAGCGGAATGGAACGGCTTGAGGCTTTCCCCAGGCGGCTACCTTGCGATTGTGGGCGAGAGACATTGGACCACACCGTCAAGATTTGTCCTTCGAGACGGGTATCCCCTCCTGTGCCTGTCGGACCTTGCTGTGAGAGCGGCTATAAAAGAAGTAAATGAATAGCCCGATGATGAGCCATACCACCAACCGGATCCACGTCACCAAAGGGAGACTGGCCATCAGGGCCAGGGAAATCAATGCCCCAAGAATAGGAATCAACGGAACCCAAGGCGTTTTGAACGGTCTTTTCAGGTTTGGCCGGCGGATGCGCAGCACCCAAACCCCGCTACAAACAATCACGAACGCCAGCAACGTGCCGATGTTGACCAACTGCGCCAACTCGCTGATATCCAATACGGAGGAGAAAAACGCCGCGAACACGCCCACCACCATCGAGGTAATCCACGGCGTGCGAAAACGCGGATGCACGCGGCTGGCCCATGCAGGAAGCAGTCCGTCCCGTGACATTGAATAGAGCACTCGCGATTGGCCGAACAGCATCACCAGCATGACACTCGCCAGTCCCGCCACGACACCCGCGTCCACGAGCACGCTGCCCCAATGGATTCCAATCGCATCCACCCCAACGGCCACGGGGTCTGCCACATTCAAAATCTTGTAAGGGACAATCGCCGTCAGCAGGCCCGCCACGACGATGTAAAGCACCGTGCAAATGAGCAATGAACCCACGATCCCGATCGGCATATCCTTCTGAGGGTTTTTGGCTTCTTGGGCCGAGGTGGAAACGGCATCGAAGCCGATATACGCGAAGAAGATCACGGCCGCTCCCCGCGCGATCCCCGACCATCCGAAGCTGCCAAAGCTGCCGGTGTTGGGAGGAATGAAGGGATGCCAGTTTTGCGCCGCGGCCGCCGTGTGATGCAGCACGTAGGCAGCCGCCAAGCCGATGAACACAAACACGACTGCCAGCTTGATGGTCACCATCACCGAATTGAGATTGGCGGACTCCCGAACGCCCAAAATGAGAACCGCCGTCACCACCACCACCGCAAGCAAGGCCACCAGGTTCAGATGCCCGATGACGAGGGGCAAAGAGGAAGGATTCACGTGGGCGGCGCGCAAGGCCGGCAAGATGGTTCCGAGCGGCGACCACCGTCCTTGATACAGCACCATCTCCGTGCCCGGCGGGGCCGTCCACTGAGGGGGCAGCGCAATGCCAAAATCCCGTAGCAAGCTGACAAAGTATCCGCTCCATCCGGAGGCGACCGTCGCCGCTCCAAAAGCATATTCCAGCACCAGGTCCCAGCCGATGATCCAGGCAAAAATCTCGCCCAAGGTCGCATAGCCGTATGTGTAAGCCGAGCCGGCAATCGGAATGAGCGAAGCGAACTCGGCGTAGCACAAGCCCGCAAAGGCGCTACCCAGGCCCGCCAGAATGAAGGAGAGCACAATGGCTGGCCCCGCATACATGGCCGCGGCTTGGCCCGTGAGAACAAAAATGCCGGTTCCGACAATGGCGCCGATGCCGAGCGTAATCAGATTGAAAGGACCGAGGGCTCGCTTGAGGGTATGCTCGCCCTCCTCCTTCGACTCCGCCATGATTGTGTCCAACGGCTTGGTAATCAGCAGCTTGGACATCCACGACCTCCCACCCCGCCATGCGCACCCGGCTTTACATAGGACACCATGAACCTCCTCTTTCCTCGGCCATTACCTTGCCGCAGACCTTTGCGCCGCTCTCCGTCGCCAACCATAGTAAACGGGAACCCCAATCGCCACAATGCCCAATCCCGCCACGCTCCGCCCCGCTTTATGGGTCAACAACGCCCACTCGATAAAAAGCGCGAAGATAATATACAGCGCGGGAACAATCGGGTATCCCCAGGCGCGATACGGTCGGGGAGCGTCCGGCCGCGTTCGCCGCAAACGGAAAAGGCCGAGAATCGTCAAGATGTAAAACAGCATCACCGCAAAAATGACGTAGTCCAGCAGATCGTTGTAAGTCCCGGTCAACGTCAGCAGCGACGCCCAAACTGCCTGCACCATCAGCGAAACCGCCGGGGTCCGATACTTGGGGACGACGCTGCCGACCCGTTCAAAGAACAGGCCGTCGCGCGCCATGGCGTAGTAAACCCTGGCCCCGGCCAGCGTCATGCCGTTAATGCAACCAAACGTAGAGATGACGATGGCCGCCGCCATGAGGTCCGCGCCTTTCCCGCCCAGCATCGCTTCCATCGCCGCCGTCGCCACGCGATCATCCGGCGCATGTTGAATGCTGGAAAACGGCAGGACGCGCAGATAAACCCAATTGCAAAAGAAATAAATCGCGCACACCACCGTCGTCCCCAAAAACAGCGCCAGCGGCAGGTCGCGCCGAGGGTTGATGATCTCTTCACCCGTGAACGTGACGTTGTTCCACGCATCCGATGAGAACAGCGGTCCCACCAGTGCCACGGAAAGAAGCGTAAACGTGGAGACATTCCAATGCGCGCCGCTCCAGAAATTTTCTGCCACCGGTCGCGCGCCGGCATGACGGTCGGCCCACCACCAGCCGATAATCACCAAACCCAAAAGCGCAGCCACCTTTAAGGTGGTAAAGAGGTTCTGAAGTCGCGCCCCGGTGCGCACCCCAAAAACGTTGGTGACGCCCAAGCCGAGCAATGCCAGAATGGCTACCAATTGCTGGGTTGAAAACGTTAACCCCACAGAATGGCCAAGCACGCTCAGCCTTCCCCAATCCAACAAATAGTTCCGATTGGAGATCCAGGGGAAATACACGCCCAAAAACTTGCCAAAAGCCACCGCGACGGCGGCGATGGTCCCGGTTTGAATCACCAGAAAGAGCGTCCACCCATACAGAAAGCCGAACAGCGGACCGAACGCTTCCCGCAAATAAACGTACTGGCCGCCCGCCTTGGGCATCATCGCTGCCAACTCACCGTAAGTGATGGCCGCCGCCACCGTCATCCCGCCGCTGATAACCCAAGACAGAAGGAACAATCCGGGCGATTTCAACTCTCGAGCGATTTCCGCGGCCACGATAAAAATCCCCGACCCGATCATCGAGCCCATGACGATGGTCGTGCAATCGAACAGGCCGAGGCTTCTGGCCAAAGTGGGCGCCAAATGGCGCGAATCTTCGGCATTTTTCATGATCGAACTCGTGGTCGCTGTCGGCGCCGATGGCCGGCGCGCGTTGGAGCGCTCGCTTCCCTCCGCCCCGCATGAGTCGCCGGCGCCTGCGGCGAGCGACCTTATGGCTCCAAAGCGCGCAGAAATTCCTCGGCGCGCCGGCCGATGTCCGGCGCCTCCATCAGGTCGCGGATCACGGCGACCGCGTCGGCGCCCGCTTCGAGCACCGAGGGCACATTCTGTAGCGTGATGCCACCAATCGCTACCAACGGCTTCCGGACGACGCGACGAACTTGCCGCAGACCCTCCAACCCAACAAGGGGATCGGGACGTTCTTTCGAGGCCGTGGAAAAGATGGGCCCGATGGCCACATAATCCGCCGAGGAGGCCTCCGCCTGTTCAGCCTGCGCCACGTTGTGCGTGGAAAGCCCCAAAACCTGATGCGGCGCCAGCACTCGCCGAGTCAGCTCGACGGGCAAATCTTCCTGGCCCACGTGCGCTCCCGTCGCGCCAACGGCCCGCGCGATGTCGGCGCGGTCATTGATGAACAATAGGCAGTGGCTGCCCTCGATAGTTTCAGCAATCGCTTGGCTGCTCTCAAAAATTTCTCGGGAAGAGCCTGTCTTATCGCGGTATTGAATCAGGCGCACGCCAGCCCGAACCAGCGCTTGCGCCACTTCTTCCGGCCGTCTCCCACCCAGGGTTGGTCCGGCGATGATGGCGTAGAGGCGTGGAAACGACGGAGTCGTGAGAGGTCGGGGAAGGCGCATCAGGGGCGTCCCGAAGCGTTGGTCGAGAACCGGCTAAGAAATCCTGTGTCGAAATCCCCGGCGCAAAAATCCGGGTCGGCCATAATCTTCTGCTGCACCGGAATCGAGGTCGAGATTCCCTCAACGATGAACATATCGAGCGCGCGCTTCATGCGCTGGATCGCCTCATTCCGGTCGTGGCCGTGTACAATCAGCTTGGCAATCAGCGAATCATAATAGGGCGGAATGACGCATTCAGAATACGCCGCCGTGTCCACGCGCACTCCAATTCCTCCCGGCACGTGAAAGCCCGTGATTTTTCCCGCCGACGGAGCAAAGGTGTGCGGGTTTTCGGCATTGATGCGGCATTCAATGGCATGACCCCTCAATGCCACCGTCTCCTCTTCCATCGGCAGCGACGCCCCGGCCGCGATTTGAATTTGCAGTTTCACCAGGTCCAGGCCCGTCACCATTTCGGTCACGGGATGTTCCACTTGGATTCGAGTATTCATTTCCAAGAAGTAGAGCTGGCGGTTTTCATCCATCAGAAATTCCACGGTCCCCGCGCTGGTATAGCCAATCTCCTGCAGGGCGCGCACAACTTTGGCCCCGGTTTCCCGCCGCAACTTTTCATCCACCTGAGAAGAGGGCGACTCTTCCACAATCTTCTGGTGCCGCCGCTGAATCGTGCACTCCCGTTCGCCCAAATGAACCACCTTGCCCGTGTGGTCTCCCAAGACCTGAAATTCGATGTGGCGGGGTTTCTCGATGCACTTTTCCAGATAAACATCCGGGCAACCAAACGCCGCCTGAGCCTCATTCCGAGCGGTTTCAAAAAGATGGGGCAACTCGCCGGCGGTCCGTGCCACGCGCATTCCCCGCCCTCCACCGCCCGCCGACGCCTTGATCATCACAGGGAACCCGATCTTCTCCGCTTCTCGTTGGGCATCGCCCACGGTGGCCACGACTTCCGAGCCCGGCAAGATGGGAAGATTCAACTCCGCCATCCGCCTCCGTGCTGCGTTTTTGTCCCCCATGAGTTGGATGACTTCCGGCGTTGGGCCGATAAAAGTGAGGTTGGAGGTCTCGCAGACTTCGGCAAATTTCGGATTTTCCGCCAGAAAACCGTACCCCGGATGGATGGCCTCGGCGCCCGTGATTTCCGCCGCTGAAATGATCGTCGCAATGTTCAGGTAGCTTTCCGTGCTGCGTGGCGGCCCGATGCAGACTGCTTCGTCAGCAAATCGAACGTGAAGCGAGTACCGATCCGCCTCCGAATAAACCGCGACCGTCGGAATCCCCAGTTCCTTGCAGGCGCAAATGATCCGTAGGGCGATTTCGCCGCGATTGGCGATCAGAATCTTTTTGAACATGGCTTAGAAGCCACGGCCTCCGACTCAAAGCCCCGGCCGCCTCTGCGGTAAGTCCCACTCCGTGGCGCGCGGGCGAACCTCGCGCTCCTTAACCCGCGTTCCGTCTCGCCTTGCAACCGCCAGAGAGAACGAAGGCCTTGGACGCTGTTTCATCGTCAAGGGTCGTCTTCACTTTTTCACCGAAGGCTTAATGGCGAAAAGGGACTGGCCGTACTCAACAGGCTGGCCATTCTCAGCGTAGATTCGCACAATCTCCCCGGCCACTTCGGATTCGATCTCGTTCATCAGCTTCATAGCTTCAATGATACACAACACTTGTCCCACCTGGACCGTATCACCCAGCTTGACGAAGGGTGGGGCGTTGGGCGCGGAGGCGCCATAGAACGTGCCGACAATAGGAGACTTGACGATGTAAAGACCCTCCGTGGATTCCTCCGCCGTCGCCTCAGCCGGGGCCGGCGTTCCGTGCGTCGGCGGTAGAAAGGGCGCCGGCGTTTCGGCCGTCGGCGCTGGAACCGTTGGGCCAGCCGCAGCCCGCGCAGCCGTCCGAACCGGTTCCCCACCCTGACCGCGCCGAATCCGGATCCGCATGCCCGATTTTTCCATCTCAAATTCGGCAATTTCGCGGTCCACCAATAGGTCAATCAGCTCTTGAATTTCCTTGAGGTCCCAAGAACCTTCCTCGCGACGCCCTGGGGTCTTGTTAGCCATCAATGCTCCTCAAAAAACATCCCTCTCGGCAAAATCTCTGCAACCAAGAACCCGCTTCTCTACAAACTTCCTCTCTCCAATAACGAAGACCGGCGCGCGGGCGGCACCTCGTCACGCTCAAACTGCCCTCGCCCACGCTATTCTAAAATCCATGAATCCTTTGAGGCACCGGTCAATATTTCCTGCCCTCGGGGCGTTACAAGCAGGGTATCCTCAATGCGAACGCCTCCCACGCCTTCCAGATAAACCCCCGGCTCAACGGTAATCACATGGCCCGCCCGCAGCTTCGTCCGCTCGAGCTTGGCAATGCGCGGATCTTCGTGTATTTCGATGCCAACCCCGTGACCCGTGCTGTGTGTAAAGAACTTGTCAAGGTGGCGCTCAGCTAAAACCCTCCGCGCACACATATCAACCCGCCTTGCCTCGACGCCGGGCTCCGCGCCCTGAATAGCCTTCAGTTGGGCCGCCTGGACAGCTTGGAAGAGCCTCCGGATTCGCCTCTCCGGCCGTCCCAAATAAAGGGTTCGCGTCAGGTCCGAGGCGTAACCACAGAGTATAGCACCCAGGTCGAGGATAACCAAGTCTCCATTTTCCAACAACTTGGAAGAGGGCCTGGCGTGCGGGAGCGCCGTCCTAGAGCCCGAAGCAACAATCGTCTCGAATGCGGGAGCCTCCGCGCCTTCACGCTTCATCCGGTATTCGATTTCCGCCGCCACGTCCAGCTCTTTCACGCCAGGCCGGACACGGGGGAGGACTTCCTCATACACCTTCGAGGTAATGGCGCAGGCACGGCGAATCGTCTGAATCTCCTCTTCATCCTTGACGGCTCTTAGAGCCCGCCCAATCTTTCCCTCTGCAACCCACGTCACCGTCTTGCCGGCTTCCTGCCGAAGTTGAAGAAAATCCCGGCAGCTCAAATGACCGTCCTCATATCCTACTCGCTGACGGCCGCCGCGCCTTAGCCAACGCCCGGCAAATCGAATGAGGCCGGTCCTAACCTCCACCACCTCAATTCCCCGCGCTTGTTCGCGAGCCTGAAGGGTATATCGAGGATCCACCCAGAGAACGGCTTCCGGGCCTTCGACATAAGCAACGCCCGCACTGCCGCGGAATCCGGTGAAATAGAAGATATTGGCCGGATCGGTGAGCAGCATCGCTTGAACCCGTCGGGATTGGAGCGCTTGGGCCAAAGCCTGCCGCCGAGCGTAAAAGCCGTGATTCTCTTCTCGAATGGCGCTCCCCCGTCAAACAAAACGGGAGGAGACTTGCATCTCCTCCCTCTGAGCGTGGAACCGACAATCCGAAGGATGAAGGCTAGCTGGGAAGGACCCGCGGGGTTACAAAGAAGAGCAACTCCTGATCGTTGCTGGTGGTGTCCGTGTTCTTGAAAAGATGACCAAGGATTGGAATCGTCCCCAGCCACGGCACCTGTGTCAACGATTTGGAACGGCTCGTCACATTCACCCCGCCGAACACCACCGTTCCTCCGTTCGGGACCAAAACTTGCGTGGTGGCGGATTGAGTGGCAATGCTGGGTCCGGCCGAGGTCAACGCCGGTCCCGGAGTCGCGTTGGTGATCTGGATGGTCAGGAAAACGTTCCCGTCCGCCGTGACTTGCGGCGTCACCATGAGCTCCAGCGAGGCCTGGACGTACTGGATGCTGATGGTATTGTTAATCGTCGTCTGAATCGGAATTTGCGTCCCTTGAATGACCGTCCCTTCCACGTTGTTTTGCGTCACGATGGACGGGCGAGAGATTGTTTTGGCCTCATCTCGAGTCTCTGCTGCGGCGATAGCGGCATTCAGGACATAACGGGCCCCCGCATTCGAGATCACAAACACGCCGAACCCACCCGCCGTCCCTGTGGTCACAGTCGGCGGACGCACGCTGGTGGCGCCCACGCCCTGGCCTGTTGCGCCTCCCATGATCGTTGAGCCGGAGGTGTTCGTCAACGCCGTCGAGAGAGCCGTTTGCAGGTTGCGCGCAAAATCCGACGTGACCCGAACGATGCGGGCTTGGATAGATACCTGCGCCGCCCTGGTATCCAGCTTGTTGATGACGTTCTCAATCATCGGAATGCGCTGGGGGATGTCGGAGATAATCAGCGTATTGGTGCGGTCATCCACCAGCACGCTGCCGCGCGGGCTGAGCGCCCCGCCACCCACCCAGGATTTCAGCAGCGTCGCAATGGTGGAAGCCTTGGCGTAACTGATGCGGCGAAACACCGTCACCAGCGGCGCCGCTTCCATCTTGGCTTCCGCCATTTTTTGGGCTTCAGACTGCTCGGCTTGCAGGGTGGAAAGTTTGGCGATGCGAAGGACGTTGCCCTGGAGCTGCTCCCCTAAGCCGTTATCTCGCAGCACAATCGCCAAGGCCTGATCCCAGGGCACGTCGTCCAGAACCATCGTGACGGTGCCCGTAACGTCCGGGTCCACGATCACGTTCAAGCCACTAATTTCGTGAATCAAGCGGAAAAAGTCCTTGAGGTCCACATTTTTCAGGTCGAGCGAAATAGGTTGTCCGGTGTACTTCGGACCGCTTGCGCTGGCGCTTTGGGGCTGCCCGGGCATGGGGGTTACACTAGCTTCGAGCGAGCCTGCCAGTACCTCCGCGGCGGAGGTCGCCTTAGCCGTTTCTGACACTTCAGGAGCCGGATCCGACGCAGGGTCGGCCGCCGTGTTGGCGGGAGGGTCAGCAACCGGCGATATCTCCACTCGCTCCGTTGTAGGCTGGAGCGAGGCAACCTCGGCGGGCGCGACTTGCTCAGCCGGTGCCGGGTTTGCCCCCCCATTCGACCGAGCCAAGCTGCCGGCCGATGGCGAGGGGACTTCGCCCACACTTTCGCGCTTCGTCAGCGTAATTTCAATGCCCGAATCGCTCGGACGCACCGCGTATTGCGGCTGACCAGCAAGGTCGGCCACCACGCGCACGACCCCGCCGTCCTTGTTACTAAACCGCGCCATCCGCACGTCGGTCACAAAAGGAGCTTCCGACTCATATTTCCAATGATCAGAAACATTGCGGGCGCCGTCCAGATCCACCACCAGGCGCCGTGGATGGGTCAACTCAAAATAGTGGTAGAGTGGGCGGCGGTCCGTTTCAACCCGGACGAGGGTCTGTTGGCCGTGTTGCGCCGTTTGAATGGCGACATCAGAAACCCTCACCAAACCCGGCAGTGCCCTCGCCGATTCGCTGGAACCCCGGCTAGGGGCGCGTGAACCGACTCCGCTGGAGCCCGGCGAAGCCCAGGTTAACGCGCTAGAGAGCCCCGCCACCAGGAGGATTTGGCCTGCCCAAAGGCCCCACGTTCTTACGACATTGGCATCTCGTCTCATCGTCCCTCTCCAGCCGCCGGACCCAATGATTTCACCACTTGGATGGTGGTGAGCCGGCCGTTTGCGTCCAGATGGTTCTCCTTGAAATAGACCTCGCGGGATGTAATCTTTTCTACTGTTCCATCGTAAAGCTGGTCGTTAACCTTCAGGAAATAGGCGCGATTCGTGAAGTTCGTCACCACGGCAATCATCTCCCCCGTGCGATCCTCACGGACAATCCCTTCCAACCTGAGCTGGCTGATAATCAAGCCTCGTTTGCCCGGCGGCAGCGGCCCTGTCGGCACCACGGTGCCACCCGGTGGCGGCGGAGGGGGAATATAAAAGGGATCTCTTTTACCCGCGCCGAGCGGCCGCAAAACCGTTGGTGTGGCGCCGTGCTTCATCTGCGGCATGGAGGCGCCCGGGGCCGCGCCAATCGGCACGGGCATCCACGCCGCCAAGCTCACCAACCCCAAAATAAAAACCCCTACCGACCCCACGGATGGATGGCTTCTCCGCCGGCAGGAACCAGGCGTTACTTGGCTCATAATCCCCTACCTATCTCCGTGCGGCAGCTCCAGCCGCGGGTTTCCCGCTCGCCGCCGCCGGAGCGTTGTAATAAGTCGTGATAACACAATTGGCCCCGACGGTCTCGCGGGGTGAAACCTGGTAATTGCCCATGCCCCCGCCCGGAGGGGACCCTAACGTCAGCCCGGAAACCGTCACAATCCGCTGCTCCTGCGCCAAACGGTTAAAAAAGTTGAGCAAACCGTAATAGGTTCCGTCCAAATGCACGCTAAAGGGCAATTCGACGTACATGGGCTGTTTAACCGCGGCTTGGGCGACGAAGGAGCGAACGTGAACCCCTGCGTCCACTCCTGCTTGATAGACCGTCTGCACGAACACATCGGTATCCGGATGGTCCGGGACAATCGAGCGAAGCGTTGCCAATTGCAGCGTCAACTGTTGGATTCGGCTCAGGTATTCGGCTTGCTCCTGCCGGAAAGCTTCGTTTCTGTCGTTTTGGGCCTTCAGGGTGGCTACCTGCGCCTCCAGCGTGTTGCGCTGCGTCACCTCCGGCAAGGCGTAGTACCAGAAGATAATCGCGGCCACCACCACCGCCAATGCAATCAGAATTGCAGCTTGAACGCCTGCCGAAAGCTCATTGAAGCTCTTCGCCATGCCCCTCTCCTACTTGCCTGCCGGATGCCCGGCCGCGCTAGGCCGAGCCGGCCCGTTCGACCCCGCCGGTTGCGGTGGTGCGGGAGGCTTATATTCACATTCGAGCCTGAATTGGTAGCTGACTTCATTTTGCCGGTTGTTTTGGAAGTACTGCTCCAGCAACACATGAGTGAACCGAGGCGAACTCTGAAGCGTGCGCATGAAGTTGGCGATGGAGTCCACGCGGTTGGCAATCCCTTGAATGTGCAACGTATGGCCCGTCGGCTGAATGGAGGTCAGGTAAAGGTCGTGGGTCATGTTGACCACGTTGCCGATCCACGTCATCATGTCCACAGGGCCGGTGCGGCTGCTTTGAAGCTTCTGAATCGTGTTGATCCGCTCCTGAAGTTGCGCCAACTGCTTCTGATAAAGGATATTTTGCGCCTGCACACCCGCCAACTCCCGTTGCCGTGTCTGCTGGCGCGCCAGGGCCGCCTGCTCCTGCTTCACTTCGTTACCCCAGTAATAGTAAAGAAAGCCCACAATGCCGAGCGAAACCACCAGCGCCACCACCAGGATGATGACCTGTTGCGTCACAGGGGACGGCGCGCCCGCGGGCCGCGCCACCGCTCCCGCCGTCGGCTGCCCAAGTAGATTGATTTTCATCATGGCGTATCAAAGCTCCTCAACGCCAAGCCCACCGCCACGCTCAGGGCGGGCGCGACTTCGGCCGTGTAGGCGTGGTCAAATTTTCCAGAACTAATGCTCACCCGCTTGAAAGGATTCATAATCTCAACAGGAATCTTGAACTCCTCTTTGAGCAAGTCCACCAGCCCTTCGATTCTCGCCGTTCCGCCCGAAACATAAATGGCTTGGATGTTATCCGTGGAAGTTGTCTGGCGGAAGAAATCAAACGTCTTCTGAATCTCTAAAAGCAGAATTTCGGAAACCGACCGGATGTGTTGGGTCTTCGCCTCGGGCTGAACGTTGGGCAGCGATTGGCCCCGCTTCAGCTTTTCCGCGTCTTCGTAACTCAGGTCCAGCTCCTTTTGCAGCGTGTCCGTGTATTGATTTCCCCCAACGGAAACATCGCGCGTAAATAGCGGCGTTCCTCCCCGCACGATGTTAATGTTCATAATGCTGGCGCCGATGTTCAGTAGCGCCGCCATCAGGTCCGGCGGAGGCTCGTAATTCATCTCAAAGGCATTCTGCACGGCGAAGGCGTCAATATCCACCACCACGGGCACCTTGCCAGACTGGCTGAGCACATTGGTGTGATTGAGAATCTTTTCTCGTTTGGCTGCCACCAGCATCACATCCATGGCGTTGCCGGTGGGCGCCGGGCCAAGCGTCTGCCAGCTCAGATTGACGTCCGCTACGTCAAACGGGATGTACTGCTGGGCCTCATAAGAAATGGCGGCCGCCACCTCCTCCTCATTGGCAGCCGCAATCGCCACTCGCTTCACGATGACGGAGTGCCCGGATACCGATGTGGCCACTTCCCTGGTCTTGATGTTGTTTTCAGTAAAAAGTTTTTCGATGGCGCTCGAAACCGACAAAGAATCCATGATGGAGCCATCCACCACTACGTCCTGCCCCAGCGGTTCAAGCCCCAAATTGAGGAGCTGGTAACTGGTTCCCCTTTTTTCCAGTTCCACCAATTTCACGGCGCTGGAACCGATATCTAACCCAACCAGTCTTTTGGCTTTTGAGCCGAACATTAGCCACGCTCCCTGACGCGACTCCACCCCGTTCCTCGCGTCGAGTTACCGCTCAACCTTCGCGCCGCATCCTTTCGCCTGACATCCGCCCGCTTTCTGCCTGCACCGAGACGCCCATGCCGCCCACCCCGCACCATCTTACCGCCTGCCCTGCAATTGTAAAGGCCCGATGGGCGCCATCTGTAAGCCCGTCGGCGGTCGGAATTCCGGTGGCCTTGGGAAGGCCGTCATCTGATGCATCAGAAAACTGGTCTAGCTGGCGCTGGACGTTCTCTAACGATCCCACCTGACAACAACGACCACTGCGCTCGGCTTATACCGCTTCCGCTAGCCTCATGTCAAGTGTTTTTTTGCCTGCCGTCGCTCAGGCTAGGGCGCGGGAGGAGCGGGTCGTCTCCCGGCGCGACAATCTGTGCCGTCGGCGCCTGAGGGCGGAATCGCCGGCCACATCTGCCGCTACGCTCACTTCTCCAAGCCTGGCGACGGCTGATGATGGGTTAGCTCCAAAGACCAAAGTTGGCATCTAAAACAATAGAGGGCTCGATCATGGAACGTCGGAAAATAAGGCGTCGGCTTGTTGGAATCTCACTGGTGTTGTTCGGTAGCTGGGCATTCGCGATACCGGGCTTTGCGGGGCAGAGCGGCTCAGCACGTTCGGACCTCGCCCGAGTAATTGTAACCGTCAGCGGAGCGCGCCACGCTCCCCCTCCCAAGCTCCATCGGCAAGACGTCATGGTCTATCAAAACGGAAAGCGCCGGCCCGTCGTATCGTGGACCCCGTTGACGCAAAACCCCGAACATCTCGACTTCGCCGTGCTGATAGACGATTCCCTCCGCGCCACCGTGGGTCTGCAATTTCACGACCTTCGGGCGTTCATCCGCTCGCTGCCTGCCGGCTCCAAAGTCGCGCTGGCTTATGGGAAATACGGCTCAGCCGTGTTTGCCGCGAGCTTCACGACGGATCGAGAAGCCGTCCTCCGCGCGCTCCGTCTGCCGACCGGACGAGCCAGCCTCGGCTCCAGCATCTATATGGCCCTCGACAGCCTCATCCGTAAATGGCCTCACGACGGTGCCGCGCGCGAGGTGTTGCTGGTCTCGAGCGGCATTGACCTTTACCGCGGCATTGAGGAGTCCGAACCTACCGACGCCAACATGGATCTGATGCATGCTATTGGCATGGCTCAGCGTTACCATGTCACCGTGCATACCATCTTTGCCCAAAGCGCGGGCTTCGAGGGGAGGAATTACTTCCTCATTAACAACGGGCAAGGCTCGCTCGGTCGGCTGGCCTTCGAGACCGGAGGCGCATCGTTTGAAGAAGGGTTTCAAACGCCCATTTCCTTTGCGCCCTATCTCCGCCAACTCACGGAACTCCTGCACCGACAATTTCTGCTGACCTTCCGCCTCGCGCCTGCCAGGCAAGCCGGCTTTGAGCCGCTTCGCGTGACCACGGAGGTTCCCGGGGCGGAACTCATCGCGCCCGACCGAGTCTTTGTCCCGGCCGCCACTCCCTAACCGGCTTGACTGCCGGAGGGCGCTGGCGCCCTGTGTTTTTTTTGCAAGATCTGTGCCAATATCCCAGGAATTTCAAGGACGGCCCGGTTCTTCAAGACGCGGACGTTGGCGGCGTACCGCTCGAACACCTCCGGCTCGCACAACCGCTCGACCGCGCCGGCAACTTGCCGGAAGCTTGAGAGGACAATCCCCAACCCCTTTTCCCTGACCCAATCCGTGTTATAGCGTTCCTGCGGCAGCGTCCAGGCGTTCCGCTCCACAATGACCGGCAATCCCATCTGCAAGGCTTCGCTCAGGCTGCCGGGGCCCGGTTTGCCGATGAAGAAATCGGAAATCCTCATGAAGTCCTGCACCCGCTGCGTGTAGCCTTCAACATAAGTCGGCAAGCGCAAGCGCATCCGCCCAAGCCGCGCCCGCAATCCTTCATCCTTTCCACAGAGAAAGATCAACTGGAGATTTTTAAGGCCGTCGAGTCGCCTGGCAATGTCCACCATGACCCGCGCCCCTTGTCCTCCGAACATCACGAGACCCGTCCGCCGCGCCGGCTCAAGCCCCAGCGCTTGCCGCTCTCTGGTCACCTCGCCGTTCGCTGTCCGGTAAAAGGCGGGATTCAGAATCATTCCCGAAGTGTGAAACACACGCTCCGCCGGGTGCCCCATGCCAAGCGCCTGCTCGACCGCCCGGTCCGTGCCGCAAATCAGATATTCCGATTCCGCCTCGATCCAGAAATGCGGCGGATAATCCGCCATGTCCGTCAGGATGGTAACAAAAGGACTGGACGGCAAGGCGCGCCGCACACTTTCCGCCAGAGACCGATTGAAGTTGGGAATGAGCGAAACCACCATATCCGGCCGCGAGGCCCGCCACCGCCCCTCCAGCAAGCGCACAATGTGGGGATGATAGAAGCGAATCGCGGCTTGAAACACCGCCAACAGTTGGGCCGCGCCCAGCGTCCAGCGCTTGGCCAGCATCGCATTGTAGATGTCTTGAACACGATACCCCGTGAGCCGCCGGACAAGGTCAATTTCATCGAGAAATTCCTGAAGATTCAGCAAGGAGATTTCCCAAGGCCGCCCAGCATCCTCGATGGCGGCCGAGAGCGCTTGTGTCGCCGAGCGGTGCCCTCCGCCCGCTTCAAAGTAAACAAAGGCGATTTTTAACCTTTCCGTTTGCGGGTTTGGACACGTCATCGGAGATGAGATGATACGCTGGCGGCGCTCGCCGATATCCTCTCACGTTTTTGGCTTGGGTCTCAAGTGCCCGTGAAGCACGAAAAAGCGCTCAGTTGACGACCAAGGTCAAATTGATTTGATGGCTGAGGGAACCGGAGTTCGCTTGGATGCTCAGCGTGTACGTACCCGCCGGGGTGGGAGGGTCGGCAGGTGGATCCGGCGGCGTGCCACCTCCTCCGCCGCCGCAGGATGACAGCATGACCGCCAAAACCGTCGTCAGAACGACACTCTTCCCCAGGCCCAGCTTCCGCCGCGAACGCGCGCGGAGCCCCAATGTAACGAGCAGGGCCATCCAGAACAGCGCCCACAGCACCTTGAACCCCTTCTCGGAGGTCAGCGGGAGCACCGGCGCCCGCGGTCCCTTGCGCGGCGGGTTCATGGCCGTCGTGGCCACGGAGACCGCCACGCTCACGGCGTCGGTGCCATCCAGATTAACCGAAGCTGGGTTCAATTCGCATGTCGCCGCCGAAGGAGCTCCCGCGCAGGTAAAGTTCACTCCGCCCGTGAAGCCATTGAGCGGCGTCACCGTCAGGCTATAATTCGCCGTCCCCCCGGCGGCAATCGTGGCCGAATTTGAGGGCGAAGAGAGGGAAAAATCAGCAAAACGAATCGAAAGCGGCAGTGAAACCGATTGCGACCCGCTGCTCCCCACCACGCTGAAGCTAAACGAACCACCGCCCACCTCGGTCAAATTGCCGACCGTCAAGGTGCTCGATCCTCCCACCGTCAACGAGGTCGGATTAAATGAGCAACTGGCCGGGGCCGCATCCGCGCACGTCAGGTTGATGCTTCCGTTAAAGCCAAATGCCGACGACGCGCTGAGTTGAAACGTTGCCTGGCTGGCTCCCGCCGTAACCGTCGTCGAGGCGGCATTGGCGGTCAGCGCAAAAGCCGCGACGCCGCTTCCCGTGAGCGCTACGCTTTGCGGGCTTCCTGCCGCGTTATCGGAAAACGTCAGCGTGCCGCTTCGCGTTCCCGTCGCTGTCGGGCTAAACGTGACCTGAATCGCGCAATTGGCCCCGGCAGCCAAGTTTGAGCCGCAGTTGTTGGTTTCCGCGAAATCGCCACTTGCCGCAATGCTCGTGATCGCCAGCGCCGCGTTGCCGGCATTGGTTAACGTGACGGTTTCAGGCGCGCTTGTGGTTCCCACCCCTTGATTGCCAAAGCTGAGGCTCGCGGGCGCGAGCGAAACGGCCGGAGCCGTGCCCGTCCCGCTCAGCGTCACGCTTTGTGGACTGCCCGCCGCGTTATCAGTCACCGTGAGCGTTCCTGAAAGTGATCCCGCCGCCGTCGGGCTAAAAATCACTTGAATGGCGCAGTTGGCTCCGGCCGCCAAGCTCGACCCGCAGTTGTTAGCTTGGGAAAAATCGCCGCTGACGCTCACGCTCGTAATGCTCAAGCTCGCCGTTCCCGTATTGGATAGAGTCACCGTTTGGGCCGCGCTCGAAGTTCCCACGCCCTGAGTGCCAAAGCTGAGGCTGGTCGGCGCAAGGGCCGCCTCGGGAGCCGTGCCCGTGCCGCTCAATTCAATGCTTTGCGGGCTGGCGGGCCCTGAATCGGTAATCACCACTTGGCCCACGCTTGCTCCGGCGGCCGTGGGTTGAAACGTCACCGAGATCGTGCAACTGCTTTCTGGCGTCACCGTGCCGGGGCAGTTGTCAGTTTCCGAATAGGTCCCCTCGGCTTGCACGCTCGTCAGGTAAAGCGGAGTTCCGCCCGTATTGGTCAACGTCACCGATTGCGCCGCGCTCGTCGAGCCGACCTCCACGGAACCAAAGTCTAAGCTGGTCGTAGAGAGCGTCACGGCGCCGCTGGTGCCGATGCCGGTTAAGCTGAGGGTCTGCGGGCTGGAAGCCGCATTATCGCTCAGCGTCAGCGTGCCGGTGCGCGTCCCTACGCTTGTGGCTGTAAACGTGACGCTGATGTTGCAGCTTGTGCCAGCGGCCAGGGTCGAGGGACAGTTGTTCGTTGCCGCAAAATCACCGCTCGTCGAAATGCCTGAGATTTCAAGACTTTGGCTCCCCGCATCCATCACCTGGACGTTTTGCGCAAGGCCGGTTACTCCCACTTCCTGGTCGCCAAAGCTTACCGGGTTGGGCGTGACGGCCACCCCCGGCGCGTTCTCAGGACCAATCTTGGCGATAAAGCCGTCATAGGCCCCGCCGGCGTAGGCGGTTTGGTAAGCCCCCGGCGTGGTCGGGAAGTTGGTCGAGAACGTCTCCCCCGCCACGTAAGCGTTGCCGGAGGAGTCCACGGCAATGTCATTACCGAAATCATCTCCGGTGCCGCCCAGCCAGGTTGCATAGAGCAGCCCAGAACCCGACGGATTGAAAGCCGCAATAAAGGCATCGTAAAAACCGGCGTCCGCCGCCTGGAGCGGGTCCACGGCCGGAAAGCCAACCCCGTAGGCATTCCCCGTGATATAGGCGTCTCCCGAACTATCGAGGGCTATGCCGTTCGCGACCTCGGGATCAATCCCTCCAAGATACGTGGAATAGACCAGCGAATTCCCCGCCGCGCTTAATTTGGTGACAAAGGCATCGTACGAGCCGCCGTAGGTATTCTGGTAGGCATCCGAGGTCACCGGAAAATCCGTTGAGGTGGTCCAACCGGCAATGAACGCTTCATCGGAAGCGTCAACGGCAATCGCGTCACCGTAGTCGCCACCCGTCCCTCCGAGATACGTCGAATACACCAGCGCCGAGCCGGTGGGGTTGAGCTTGGCGATAAAAGCGTCAAAGCAACCACAGGACCCGCCGGCGTATGCCGCTTGAAACGGATTGGCCGTAGGAAAGTTGGTGGAATTGGTTTGCCCGGTCACGTAAGCGTCGCCTGAAGAGTCCACGGCGATGGCCGAGGCGCGATCTTCGCCGCTACCTCCCAAAAACGTCGAATACACCAGGCTCGTTCCCCCGGGGCTGATTTTCGCCACAAAGGCGTCATACGGGCCGCCGCCGAAGCTCGGCTCATACGCGCCGCTCGTGATGGGGAAATTCGATCCCGAGGTGAACCCCGTCACATAGGCGCTGCCGCTCGAATCCACCGCAATGCCCATGCCGTAATCGTCGCCCTGCCCGCCCAAATAGGTGGAATAAACCAGACTCGAGCCGCTCGGCCCGAGCTCCGTGATGAAGGCGTCGTAGCACGGATAAGGATTGGTGGTTGAGCCGCACGTTCCCCCGCCGAGCGAGGGCTGAAGCGCGTTCGCCGTGGGAAAATTCGATGAGTTCGTGTACCCGACCACGTAGGCGTCTCCCGACGAATCCAGTGCAATGTGCGTGCCGCGGTCGTCGCCGCCGCCGCCAAGATACGTTGAATAGACAAGCCCTGTGCCCTGCGGGTTCAGCTTGGCCACAAAAGCGTCAAAGCACGGCGCCGCGCTCATATCCGTGTTGCAAGCCCCGACGCCGTAGGCGCCGTCCACCGCCGAAACCACCGGAAAATCGGTCGAGGTGGTGGCGCCGGTAACGTACACGTCGCCCGCGGAATCCACCGCAATGCCCGTCGCGTCGTCAAACGCCGAGCCGCCAAGATACGTCGAATAGACCAGAACCGGGTCAATCACCAGCGGCCGCAAGGGATCGTAGCGCCCCACCCTGAAACCCACGGCGTGCTTTCCCAAAAGCACGAATCGCCCCGTAACGTATTTCCGGCCTGCGCCCTCCTGATACACGACGGGCTTGCGGAATCGCGCCTCGCCCGCCACGGTTTCGACCACCAAGTCGCCGTCCGACGCGAGGCGCAGCCTCCCTCCCTTTACGACCATCCGAATTTGCTTGGCGCTTGCCCCGACCGCCAACCGAAAGTCATACTCCAATTGTTCCTGACGACCGTGGTACACCAAATCAATTCCCGGATAAACGTCCCGATATTCCACCCGCGCGTAGGTGGGAACATTGCGGCACCACTTTTTCGGATTGTTCCCAATGAAGTAGTTCGCCTTGCCCGGCAATTCCTCTTCGCCCTCCACCGTCGCCGCTCGATTCGCCCCCATGAGCTTCAGTCGAACCACGGCAGTGACGGCTGGCTCGAGACGAGTGCCTTGCCCAGCACCGGTTGTCGTTGGCAACCGGCGGCTGCCCTTCTGACCACGCACCACTACCCACGGACCACTGCTCTTATGACTCCTTACTTGCAGTTCCGCTCCGCCTTCGGTCAGCCACAGCGCGTAGCCGGCGCCTTGAGCCACAAACTTCACGGCGGGGTCGAATTGCCCCACGTTTTTTTCAAACACCATCGGCAGCCGCGCCAGCCTGGCCGCGATCGCCTTCTTGCCGGCCTCGGGCCGGGTCGTTATCGTCACGCCCGCCTTCACGTCGGCCGTGCCGCCGGCGGTAGCGCCGGCCTTCAGGCCGGCACCGTGCGCCGCCGCCCGCGCCACGAGCGCGCTCAACACAACGAACAGCGCCACCCCCAGCCCGCCCGTCACGGCAAAGCCGATCCACTCCCATCGTGACGTTGATTCGGAGGTTGGATACAGGGCCATCGTCCCTCCTCGGGAGAATTCGCTAGCTACTTTCTGGTTAATAAATCGGCGGGACTGAGGGCAGGATGAGAGAAATTTGGGAGGAAAATTGGGCGGATTTACAACTCAGGGCCCACACACGGTCAAGCCGCGTTTGGAATAACAGATGCAGAGCCAGCGGCACGGCCATCTTGGCCGTGTTGCAGCATGAGCGGGACGTCCGTGCCACATCGGACACGGTAGCGGTAATCTCGACGCGTAAAGCAAGGTGGCTACAGCGCCGTGAGCCCGATTGCGGCAGTCACGCGCAGAATCCTAATCCGCGAGTTGGCCCACGTCGCTCTTGGCCGCTGCGCCGGGCAACGACTTTCGGACCCCGAGATACCGTCGGCCAACCGAGCGCCGCCGACGGCCCGCTTTTCGGCCAGCCGACGAAACCTTGAGATGTCATTCGGGCTATGGTAGGATTGGGGATTCTCCAGCGCAACGAAAAGCCGTCAAGGGAAATGCCGTTCGCAATGTCACAGACTCAGAAAACCGAAGCGGGAACGCGAAGCCTGAGCCTTGCGCACAGTCCGGACTCGGATGATGCGTTTATGTTTTATGCGCTGGCGACGCGGAAGATTCCAACCGGCGCACTGCAGTTCACCCACCACCTGGAAGACATCGAAACGCTGAATCGGAAGGCTCAGCAAGGCCTTTACGATATCACGGCCATTTCTTTCCACGCTTATGCGTACCTCGCCGACAAATACTTGTTGCTTCCTTCCGGCGGAAGTTTTGGCGATGGCTACGGTCCTCTGGTCGTGGCACGGGCGTCGCTCGACCCGATGGACCTCAAAGGCAAGCGGGTGGCTGTTCCGGGAACGATGACCACCGCCTGCCTGGCGCTGAAGCTTTATGAACCTTCCGTTGAGCTGGTCGTGATTCCTTTCGACAAAATTTTGTCGAAGGTCGCGGCGAAAGAAGCCGACGCCGGCGTGGTTATTCACGAAGGCCAGCTCACCTACGGAACCTACGGATTAAAAAAAGTTCTGGATTTGGGCGAGTGGTGGAAGCGAGAAACGGGGTTGCCCCTTCCGCTCGGTGGCAACGCCGTGCGGCGCTCGCTCGCGCCCGAAACGTGCAGCGAGGTTAATCGGTTGCTGAGAGCCAGCATCGAATTCGCGCTGGAGCATCGGCGCGAGGCGTTGGCGTATGCGCTGGAATTCGCCCGTGGCCTAGATGCCGTCAACGGCGACCAGTTTGTCGCCATGTATGTGAACCGGTGGACGGTGGACTGCGGCGAGGCAGGGCGGCGGGCCGTGCAATTGCTGCTGGATCGAGCCGCCGCGAGCCGCATTGTGCCGGCGGTTGTGCGGGCCGAATTTGCCGAGTGAAACAGGTGGGAGGCAGGGCGCACCCGGTGCCAGGGAAAGTCGCATCAAGTCGTCGGGGGAATAGCCGAACGGGAGCAGAGGCAAAATGGGTTTGAGACTTGCGAACCACAGTAGTTACCCGCGGATTGGTGAGAGCGCCGAAGGGCAGTTGCTGCGCCGCACCATCGCGCAATGGGAAAAAGGCGAAAAGACTGACGCGGATCTCCGCGCAGCGGAGAATCGCATGACCGAGTTGGCCATTGAGGAGCAGGTCGCCGCGGGTCTCAACGTGGTGACGGATGGACAGATTCGATGGTACGACGCGATTTCCCACCTAGCCGGCAAGCTGCAAGGCGCCCGCATCAATGGCCTGTTGCGCTTCTTTGACACCAACACCTACTTTCGGCAGCCGGTCATCACGGGGCGGCTGGAGCGCACGGGACCGATGGTCGTGGAGGAGTACCGCTTCGCGCAGCAAAAAACATCGCGACCGGTGAAGCCGGTCTTGACCGGACCTTACACCTTGGCCAGATTGTCGGTGGCCGAGAACGGAACGGCGAGCCTGTTTGAAAACATGTTGGAGGACTACACGCGCGTGTTGGCCGAAGAGATAGCTGCTCTGGCGGCCGCTGGCGCCCGGATGATCCAGGTGGATGAGCCGTATTTGCTGAAGCGACCGCAGGATTTTCCGGCGCTCGCACGGGCGCTCGACGAACTGGCCGCGCGCAAGGGCTCGGCCCGGCTCAGTCTGGCGCTTTATTTCGGTGATGTCACGGCGCTGTATGAGCGCCTCCAGAAGCTGCCCGTGGACGAACTGGTGCTCGACTTCACGTACAGCCCGCGGCTCGTTGACGCGATAGCAGCCGGCGGGTCCGACAAGGAGCTCGGTTTGGGCTTGCTGGACGGGCGCAACACCCGGCTCGAGGACGTGGGCACAACGACGCGGCAACTTGAAAGAATCCTCAAGGCGATGGGATCTGTGAGCGCCACACTCATGCCCTCTTGTGGCCTCGAATATCTGCCGCGCGACCGGGCGCAATTGAAGCTCAAGCATCTTTTGAGCCTCCGTCAAGCCTTGGAGGGAAGCCGCGTATGAGCCGAGAAAAACTTCAGCAACTGGGCCTTGAACTTCCGGTTCTTCCCACGACCTCGGTGGGAAGCTTTCCCAAACCCGATTATTTGATGAAGGCGCGCTCCGAATACGCAAAAGGGAAAATCAGCCGTCAAGAACTTGAGGAGGCTGAGCGGCGCGCCACGGAGTTCTGGATTCGCCGGCAGGAAGAACTGGGAGTGGATATTCTTGTGGACGGGGAAATGTATCGCGGCGACATGGTGGCTTATTTCGCTGAGCACATGCCAGGCTTTGAATCGGGCGGCCTGGTGCGGTCCTACGGCAATCGGTACTACCACAAACCCATCATCGTCGGTGAGGTGAAATGGCCGGGGCCGATTACCGTCGAGTGGTGGAAATTTGCTCAAGGCCTCACTCAACGGCCGGTGAAAGGCATGTTGACCGGAGCCTATACGGTGATGGACTGGTCGTTTAATGAAGCCTATCCTGACCGGCGAGCCGCCTGCTTGGCCTTGGCGCGAGAGATCCGCAAAGAAGTGGAAGCTTTGATTCAGGCCGGCGCCAAGATCATTCAAATTGACGAGCCGGCCATCTCCGTGCGTCCGGAAGAGCTCCCGCTTGCCATTGAAGCCATGCACCTCACCACGGACGGCTTGCCGGCCTATTTTGTCACCCACATTTGCTACGGAGCCTTCGAGCAGATTTATCCCGACATGCTGCAATTGCCCGTGGACAATTTTGATCTTGAAATGTCGAACAGCGGGCTGGATATGCTGGCGCTGTTTCGCCAGCATCCCTATAACAAAGACCTCAGCTTCGGGGCGGTGGACGTTCACAATCATCAAGTCGAAGCGCAGCCCGTGGTCGAAGAGCGCCTGCGCCAGGCCCTGGAGGTGCTGCCGAAGGAAAACCTTTGGGTGGACCCGGATTGCGGCCTCAAGACTCGTTCGGTGGAAGAGGCCACAGAGAAGATTCGGGTGCTGGTGGCGGCCGCGCGCGCGCTTCGCAACTGAACGGTCGCCGGGTTCTCCGCTTGGATGGTGATGACCCGTTCTCCAAAAACGCGGCGCATTCCTTTTACCTCCCAACAAATCAAAATTCTTGGCACGCTGGCAAGCGCCGTGGGCCTGCGAATGCTGGGCTTGTTCTTGGTGCTTCCGGTCTTCACGCTTTATGGGCTGGAGTTCACGCACTCGCGCTTTTTGGTGGGGTTGGCCTTTGGTTGCTACGGCCTCACGATGGCGATTTTTCAGATTCCCTTGGGGCGTCTTTCGGACCGCATTGGCCGCCGGAAAGTGTTGCTGTTGGGTATGGCGCTATTTAGCCTAGGCTCGTTCCTGTGCGCCTTGCCTGACCGTTTTCCCGCCAGCGCCCAGATCTTTGTGTTGATCTTCGGCAGGCTGGTTCAGGGATGCGGGGTCATTACCTCCGTGGCTTTTGCAACCGTGGCCGACTATATCCCGGAAGACAAGCGCTCAACGGCCATGGCCTTCCTGGGCATTCCCATCGGCGTCGCATTTATTCTAGGCGTCATTGGAGGACCCATTCTGGCCGGAGCGCTGGGCCCGGCGTCTCTTTTCTGGCTGACAGGAATTCTTGGGCTGGCGACGCTTTACCTGCTGGGTCGCTTTCTTCCCAAAGCGGCGCTGGCTCAATCCCAACCCCGCTCCATCCGCGAGATTTTGAAAAGCCGGGCTCTGTTACGACTCGATGCGAGCGGACTTATTATGAATTTTTTCATGGCCACCTTTTTCTTCTATTTCCCTCTGATCGTCACGGGGCAGCATCACCTACCGATGAGCCATTATTACACCTTGCTCCTGCCGATGGTCTTTTTGAGCGCCATCACCATGTTCGCCATCACCCGCGGCGCGGATCGCGGCTGGGGAAGGCCGCTCGCGGCGCTGGCCTTCCTGACATTTGTTCCGAGCGCCATCATCCTGTTTCGCCCGGCGACGTTCGGATTTGATCCGGCGCGCCTGACCGCGGTGGTCACGGGCGGCACGCTGTTTTATGTGGGTTTCACCGGGCTTGAGCCGATTTTGCCCTCGATGGTCAGCCGCGCTGCGCCGGAGAACGCTTACGGCACGGCGCTCGGAATCTACAATAGCAGCCAGTATTTGGGAAGTTTTGCGGGCGGTTCCGTGGCCGGCGCACTCGCGCACCTGCATCAGCCGGGGGCCATGATGGGAACGCTCATTGCGGTGGCGATTCTAGGCTCATTGCTGATGTGGAGGACAAAAGAGCCCTCACGGCGCGAGCCCAGCCCGGAATGAACCCCACACCGCAGCTCATGGCTATAGCTCCGTTTCGAGGTGAACCCCGTAAACATACCGATGGCTTCCCTCCATCGGCCGCCGCCAGACAATTCTGGCCGTCACTTCCTCTTGACGACCTCCGGACCAATATCCCAGGGTCAGGCCCATAAGCTGACCCGGCTCCATCGCGACCTCAGAGACAAAGCAAACGCCGGTTCGGGAAAGATTTTCAGTGCGCGCCACCGCAATCCGGCCATCTTCGAGCCGAATCCGAACCGGCAAGCGCACCGTGTGCCGTCGAGCGCGGCGCCGTTCCTTGCCCGCCGCGCTAGGGATGATTTCGGTGTCGGCCTCGGCGGCTCCAAAGCGCCATGAGGTGGCGCGCCCGCATTTCCAGCAGCGACGGCTGAGAGCCTCGGCTGAAGAGAGCAAGCGGTACTCCTCAATCGTCAGCTTGGCGAGTTCGCGCGTCGAGCAGGTGGCGCATGCGAGCAAGGCATCCACATGCTCTTGCTCGGATGGGGTGGCCTCGCGGTTGGGGAAGGAAATGCCCCAAATCTCCACGTTAGGCTCAAGGCACTCCACGCCCCACTCCGGGCCTTCGCCTAAACTTCTTCCAACCGCGCCCACCACCCGAAACGGACAGGAGGCACCGTTCTGAAGGTTGGTGATGGTAATGCGTTGGTCGGCAAACAAAACCTGATTTGCGGAAATCCTTGCCCCGTGACGATTGATGACAAGGGTAAAATTCCGCTCGCGAAACTCTTTACCTTGGCGATCCCTTCCGCTAATTTCAATGGGGATTCTGAGAAAAACTCGCTCGCTGCGCCTTCCATAGCTCGCGGTTATTGTTTGCCGTTCCGGTTGCCCACTCTCCACAAAGACCTCCTATTTCCTTATCTATCGGCAACTCAACGGGATCCCATGAGTGGACAAGCGGTTACCAAGCTTGGTGGACCCAGCCGAGTTTTCCGCCAGTTCGCGCAGAGTAAGCAGCGGCGGACGCGCCAATTTCCGGCGCCGCGCCTTGTGGTATATACTAACGGCTCCGAAGGAGGCTCCGTATGCATCGAGTGTCGCCGCTCATTGGCTGCCAGAAATCCGTATGGGTTGCCTTGTTGCCCTTCTTGATGGCGAGCGTGACTTCCCTCCGGGCCCAGAACGGCGGTGCGCCCAGGGCGAGTCATCCGCCTCAAGCATTCTTTTTTCCCTGGCTTCTCCACTCGCCGCAAGTCCATGCGAATGACAAAGTGACTTTCCGTTTTCGCGACCCGAACGCCCACAAGGTTGTCCTGCTGCTGGAAGGAGCGAAACCGGCGCCGATGAAAAAGGGTGACCACGGCATTTGGAGCGTGACTGTGGGCCCGCTTCAACCGGAGTACTACGGCTATTCGTTTTTGGCGGATGGCGTGAGTCTCATGGATCCGTCCAATCCGCTCATCAAGCCCAACCTCTTGAATCCTCAAAGTATGGTGTATGTGCCGGGCCCCTCCACGCTACCCTGGCAGATGAACAACGTGCCCCACGGCGTCGTGCACCATCAGTTCTTCCACTCTGACGTGGTGGGGGATAATCGCGATTTTTACGTTTACACGCCGCCCGGCTACAATCCTCGCGGAAGAAAGCGCTATCCGGTGCTCTACCTGCTGCACGGCTTAAGCGACGGGGCCGACGCGTGGACGGCCGTGGGCCGCGCCAACATCATCCTCGACAACCTGATTGCGCAAGGCAAGGCCAAGCCGATGATTGTCGTGATGCCGCTCGGTTACGGCGCGCCCCAGATTCTCAAGCCAGGCAAGCTGGGCAATATGGCGCTGGCCAAGGAGAATCTGACCAAATTTTCCCAATCCCTCATCACCGAGGTGATGCCGCGGGTGGAGAAGGATTACCGCGTTTTGAAGGGCCGCGCCAATACGGCCATTGCCGGCCTCTCGATGGGCGGCGGGGAGTCGCTCTTTGTCGGTCTCAATCACTTGAATCGCTTTGCTTGGGTTGGCGCTTTCAGCGCCGGGCTTCTTCCTGATCTCAATCAGGAGTTTCCTCGCCTCAGCGCCCGGGATAATGCCCGGCTGCGACTGCTTTGGGTTGCTTGCGGCGAGCAGGACACTTTGGTGGGCCCGTTCAACGTCAAGCTCCGCGCCTGGTTGCGGAAGAAGGGCGTTCACTTCACCAAAATTGAAACACCGGGAGTCCACAGTTGGATGGTTTGGCGGGGCAACTTGGTCGCTTTCGCGCCGCTGCTCTTTCGGAAGCGTTCTCGCTAAGGGACGGCATCGGCTCGCGACCGTGCAAATGGATGACGGATTCCTGATAAGCTCAGCGCGCTTCGGCCCCGGTCTTGCCGCAGGGATGTGGCCACGGTCTGCCGACCGCCCGTCGCGGATGAAACCTTGCCGCTGCTGACGCATCTCATCATCAAGAAGCTGATTTCGTAGAAGAGTGGATCGCGATGCCTATTTACGAATACCGTTGCAGCCAATGTAAGAAAACCTTTGAGAAGTTGATTCTCGGTCGAAGCGGAGGCCCACCGGTCTGCCCAGCGTGCGGCTCCAAGAAAGTGGACCAGCAGTTTTCGCGTTTTAGTTCGTCGGGCTCATCGGCGAGCGGCGCGACGCGAAGCTGCGCGCCTGGCGCTTCAACCTGAAGCTTTTAACCCCGCCGCCGTTGGCGGCGCAGAACCCACTCAGGCCTGGCCTGTCCGGTGCGCGGCGGATCCCAGCCGAGGAATTCATCAAAAACGCTCGACGCTGTCCCGCGTGAGCCTGGAGGAAACGCCCGATGAAAATTAGCTGTTGCTGGCTCTACGCCATCAGCAAATACGGTTATCCGCCTTCCTTGGAGAACACCTTTAAGGTGCTCAAGGAAATGAAGTCGCTCGGCTTTGACTATGCCGAGCTGGAAGGCGTGCGGCGTGAAAATCTGATGGCCGTTTATGACAACCGTCGCGAGTTGGCCAAGGTGGCGGACGGCGAAGGCTTGAAAATCATCAACTTCTGTCCCATTCTCCCAGGCTCCGTCAGCCTCAGCCGCCGCGAACGCGAGGAAGCCTGGGATTTGTTCAGCCGGGGCGTTGAAATTGCCCACGACTTTGGCTGCGTGACGATTCAAGCCGACAGTTTCACCCCGCCGCTCAAATTTCGCGGCGAGTCGCCGTACCAGGAAAGCATCCGTTACGGCAAGCATTTTACGGTCGAGATTGACCCTGCCTTCGAATGGGGGCGCTTGTGGGACGCCATGGTGGAAAGTTTCAGCCGCTTTGCGCGAGAAGCCAAATCGGCCAAACTGAAGTTTTGTGTTGAGCCGCGGGTCGGCGAACTGCTTTCCAACACCGACGCCATCCTGCGCATGATGGACGCGGTCGGCGATGAGAATTTTGGCGCCGTCTTGGATACGGCGCACCTCAATGCTCAAAAAGAAATCCTCGCGCTGAGCGTGGAAAAACTCGGCAAGCAAATCTTTTTTGTCCACGCCGCCGATAACGATGGCCGCGTCAACGATCACTACGCCGCCGGACGCGGTACAGTGGATTGGGAGGGCGTCTTCCAGGGCCTCAAAAAGCACGGCTTTTCGGGCTATGTCGCGGTGGACGTCGGCATGGTGCCCGACCTCGACGCGCAATACCGAGAATCCATCGTGTTCCTCCAAAAAATGGCGGCTAAGTACCAGATCTGACCGCCCGGCCAATCTTACCGCCACCCACGTCGTCCGGGCGGCGGCTTAGGACGACGCTGGGCGTTTGAGCCAAGAGTGCTCAGCCTTCTTCCTTCAGCGCGTCGAGCACTTGGCCGATGTGCCCCTCCACCTTGACTTTTTCAAACACTCGGCGAACACGACCCGTGGGGTCAATGATGAAGGTGGTTCTGACAATGCCCATCTTCTTCACGCCGTACATATTTTTTCCCTGCCACACGCCGTAGGCCTCCAGCATTTTGTGCGACGTGTCCCCGGCCAGCGGAAAATTCAGCTTGTATTTATCCCGGAATTTGGCCAGCGCCGCCACGCTGTCGGCGCTCACACCCAGTACTTGTGCGTTCAGTTTCTCCAGTTCTTTTTTGGCGTCACGGAACTGGTTCGCCTCGCTTGTTCAGCCGGGAGTGTCCGCCTTTGGGAAAAAGTAAAGGACCAACGTCCGGCCCGCGAAATCCTTCAACTGAATGTTCTTGCCTGTATCCGACGGCAGCCTGAAATCAGGAGCTTTCTCTCCGACCTTTAGCATCGTGCTCTCCCCAAGAGGTGTGAAGTTCAAGTGAATTATAACTTATGCGAGGGTTCGTTTTGCGATCCGTCACGAGACGAGCGCGAGGAGAAGGAATGGTACTTGGAAACAGTTTCATTTTCCCTTGACCCAGGCTCCACGGGAGGCTAGTATCTCCCTTCTTTCGAGCTTCGGCATCTTGAGCCACGAGGAAAGAGGACTCATGTTGAGGGAAGATTCCGATGGAATAAGCCGCCGAGATTTTCTGAAGGGGATGGGGACGGCAGGCGGGGCGGCCGCTGCTTCGCCTCTGCTCGGACTTGGCGCTGCGACGCCGCGGCCCGAGGCGGAGGAGTCAAACACGGTTCGATCGCACACCCCCGGCGCCATGCGCCCGCAGCAGAACGAGTTTCGCAATCTGCTGGACCTTTCCGGTTTATGGCAGTTTCAACTCGACCCCAAAGACCAAGGCGAAAACGACCGATGGTTTAATGGTTTGCCCTCGCCCCAACCGATTCCCGTTCCTGCCAGTTGGAATGAGCTATTCGACGACGCCGCCAATTATCTCGGCTTCGCTTGGTACGCCCTCGAGACCTATATTCCTAAAACTTGGGATGGCCAGAGGATTTTCCTCCGCGTTTATTCGGCCACCTACGCCGCCAAAATTTGGCTTAACGGAGAATTCGTTGGGGAGCATAAGGGCGGGCATCTGCCCTTTGCGTTCGAGATTACGCGCGGCGCGCGCCTTGGTCAATCGAACCGCATCGCCATTCGGGTTGAGAACTTCCAGAAGCCGGACCGTGTACCGCCCGGTCCTCCCACGGGGCGGGGCCTACAATTCCTTTCCAGCTATCCTGCCACCACGTATGACTTTTTTCCTTACGCCGGCATAGACCGGCAAGTGGCGCTCCACACTTGCCCTCCAACCCACGTTGAAGATATCACAGTCACCACGCGCATTGTGGGGAGCGATGGTTTGGTGACCGTGGCCGCCCGCGCCACGGGCAACTGGAGCGGCAAGGGACGGGCTGAGGTGGCCACCGATGCCGGCCCGGTTACGGCGGACTTGAACTTTGAAAAAGGCGAAGCCCAAAGCGAACTGCGACTACCCTCGGCGCATTTCTGGTCGCCCGATCATCCGCATCTCTATCGGCTCACCGTGAGTCTGCTCGAATCCGAGCGGCCTTTCGACGCCTACGCGCTCCACATCGGTGTCCGCACCATTGAGGTGCAGGGAGACCGATTGCTGTTGAATCATCAGCCCATCATCCTCCACGGGGTGGATAAACACGAGGATTTTCCTCTCCACGGCAAGGGGCTGTGCGTCCCGCAGCTCGTGCGAGATTACCAGTTGTTGAAATGGATGGGCGTGAACGCTTACCGCACCTCGCACTATCCCTATTCGGAAGAAGCTATGGAGTTGGCCGACCGCATCGGCATTTTGATTTTGGATGAAATCCCGGCCGTGGGCTTGAACTTCAGCCGCAGCCAGCAGGACATCGAGGCCTGGACCGCGATGGCCCAAAGCCAGCTCCGTGATCTGATTGCGCGCGATAAAAATCACCCCAGTGTCATCATGTGGTCGGTGGCCAATGAGCCGGGAGCCGGCCCGCGTCGGCGCGGAGGCGGACACAATCCGCGTGCCGTCGCGGCGGGCGGCGCTTACTTCACCAAAATGGTTGCCTTGGCGCATCAGTTGGACCCGAGTCGTCCGGTCATCTTTGCCTCCGTGCAAGGCGGGCCGCGAGAATGGCTGAAATACGTGGACGTCATTGGCATCAACCGCTACTTTGGTTGGTACTCGGACGGCGGCCGGCTGGAGTTGGCCGAGCAGTTGCTCGCCAAGGACCTCGATGCCATCCATGCCCTCTACAGTAAACCCATCATTCTGACCGAGTTCGGTGCGGATACGATCGCAGGGTGCCACAGCTTGCCGCCTCAAATGTGGAGTGAAGATTATCAGGCCGATTTGCTCGGCCGATACTTGGATGTGGCCGAAAAAAGACCCTTCATGGCGGGAACGCTCGTATGGTGCTTTGCCGATTTCCGCACGGGGCAAAACATCATTCGAGCCGAAGGAATGAATCAAAAGGGCGTTTTCACTCGAGACCGGCGTCCCAAGCGAGCCGCCCACCTTCTCCGGTCGCGCTGGCATCCATCAAAACCTGTGGCTTGACGGTCGTTGGGGCATGGTCTAACGATCGAAGGGTCGGGAGACGGCGACGTCGCCGGCTTGTGCCGGCGCGCCGCTTGACCCTGGCCCAAGACCACGGCTCTGTTTCCGAGGGCTCTCAGCCCGCTCGCCCCGTCGCCCCAAGTATGAAATACTGTGTTTGTGACGACCGACTCGATTCAATCGAACGTGCCTCTCAAGCCTTACACGACTTTCAAGATCGGAGGGCCGGCCCGCTTCTTTACCGAGGCTTCCACGCCCGAGCAATTCCGTCGAGCCTTCGCTTTCGCCAGGGAGCAACGGCTTCCGATTTTCATTCTTGGAGGAGGCAGCAATATTCTGGTGAGCGACGAAGGGTTTGACGGCTTAGTCATTCATCCCACCCGCAGCGGCTTCCAGGTCGAGAATCGCGGTGACGGCACCTTTTCCGTGTGCATTCAAGCCGGCGAGGTGTGGGACCAAGCCGTGGAAAAATCGGTGGAGCGCGAGCTGTGGGGCATTGAGAATCTCTCGCACATTCCCGGGCAGGCGGGCGCGGCTCTGGTTCAGAATATTGGTGCTTACGGGCAACAGGTCAGCGATGTTTTTGAAAGCGCCGACGTGGTGGAATTGAATACAGGCGCCGTGCGGACGCTCGGTCCCTCGGACTGCCGATTGGGCTATCGCACGAGCATTTTCAACTCCGACGCTCGAGGGAAATATCTTATTCTTTCGCTCCGCCTGCGCCTGAGCGCACGCGGTCAGCCCAACCTCACCTACCCCGACGTGCGCGAGCACTTCAGGCGACTCGGCGTCAGCACTCCCGGACTAGCGGAAATCCGCCGCGCCATTATCACGATCCGCGATCGCAAGTTCCCTTTCCCGCGCGAAGAAAGGGGAGGCAACGTCGGGTCATTCTTCAAAAACCTCCAACTCCGGCCGATGGAGTTTGAGGCGCTGCGCGCGCGCCTGGCGCGGGAGTTCGCCCCCTCGGTGCTGGAGCGATTACAAGAAATCCGCCAACGCTCGCTCTCGGATTTAATCAAAATCCCGAGCGCCTTTCTGATAGACATCTGCGGCTTAAAGGGCTTTCGAATCGGCGGCGCAGAAGTCCATCCGGGCCAACCTCTGGTCCTGATGAATTGCGGCCACGCCACGGCTCGCGACGTGCTCGCTCTCGCCCGCCACGTGCAGCACACCGTTTACTCTCGCACGGGGATGACGCTGGCCCTGGAGCCCCAACTGGTGGGTTTTTCGGACGAAAACCCAAATTGACGGGCGTGCCCTCCACGTTTATAATCAACGAGGAAAGGCATTCTGGGCGTGTCGGCGTCAACTCCGCTCAAACCCACGGCTCACTCCCCCCACCGTCCTCCGACGCCGCCGTCGAGCACGCGCAAGGTCCTGGGCCATTTTGTGTTTATCGTTTTGATTTTCCTCGCCGCCGGCGTCGGCGTGCTTGGGGGCTTGGTGTTCGTCTATTCGACGGACCTGCCGCAAATTCAGTCGCTGGAAAATTACCACCCCGACGTCATGACCGAAGTCTATGCGGACGACGGCCAACCCATTGCTCGCTTCGCGCTCGAACGCCGAGTCATGGTTACGTACAATCAGATTCCGCCGTTGCTGCGCAATGCCGTGATCTCGGTGGAGGACCGCCACTTTGAAAGCAATTGGGGCGTGGATTTGCTGGCCATCGTGCGCGCGGGCCTGGTGGACATCATGCAGTGGCGGAAGGCCGAAGGGGCCAGCACTTTAACCCAACAACTGGCGCGCATGCTTTTTCTTTCGAGCGAGAAGACCTTTCGCCGGAAGTTCCGGGAAGTCTTACTGGCCATTCAGATTGAGCGGCATTTCACCAAACCTCAAATCTTCACCATGTATGCCAACCAAGTGGATCTGGGCTCCGGCAACTACGGTTTTCAGGCTGCCTCTGAATTCTTTTTTGGCAAACCGATCAGTCAATTGACGCTACCGGAAGCGGCGCTGCTGGCCGGCTTGCCGCGCTCGCCCACTTATTATTCGCCGATCCTGCACCCCCATCACGCTTTGGAGCGCCGCAATGAAGTGCTGGCCGCCATGCTCGAGAATGGCAAAATAACGCGCGCCCAATATTTGCAGGCTCGTCGTGCTCCTCTCGGCCTCCACATCCAACATTGGAACAACAATTTAGCTCCTTACTTTGTGGAAGAGGTCCGCCAATTTCTGGAGAATAAATACGGCGCTCGCGTCGTGGAAACCAAGGGGCTGCAAGTTTACACGACGCTGGACGTGAAGCTTCAAAAACTGGCGACCCACGCTCTGCGGCAGGGATTGCGCGACTATGACAAGCGGCACGGCTGGCGCGGCCCCAAACTCAACATTCTCAAAACGCCGGTGCTTCTCCGGAACGGCCGGCCCGCCACGCTTCAAACATATGTCAACCCAGACTGGCGCCATCGAATTCGAACCGGCAAGTTGGTCCATGGCCTGGTGATGAACGTTCGGCCGGGTTACGCCACGGTGCGGTTCGGCCATCTGACGGCGCGGCTGTTGCCGCCGGATTTCGCCTGGACCGGCATTTCTGACCCCCGGCAAATCTTCCACCGGGGCGATGTGGACCTCTTCCGAATTCACAAAATCTCCGGCCAGACGGCGCAGGCGACGCTCGATCAAACGCCGGCCGTGCAAGGTGCGATTGTCGTCATTGACAACGCCACCGGAGAGGTTCGCGCCATGGTGGGCGGCTACAGCTTTGCCACCAGCAAGTTTAACCGCGCCACGCAGGCGCTGCGGCAAGTGGGATCTTCCTTCAAAATCTATGTCTATGCTCAGGCTTTACTCGACGGTATGTCTCCTTTCGACACCATTCTCGATGCCCCCGTCAGTTTTCAAACCGTTTCGGGCGTTTGGTCGCCCCACGACTACGATTACAAATACGAAGGCCGGATTACGCTGCTTCGGGCCTTGGCAGAATCGCGCAACGTCCCCGCGGTCAAGTTGCTGCGTCGCGTGGGTATCCACAACGTGATTCGGCTGTGCCGCGAGTTTGGCATCACATCGCGTTTGGTGCCGGACCTGCCTTTGGCTCTGGGCGCCTCAGATCTCACGCTGCTCGAGCATGCCTCGGCGTTCAGCACTTTCCCCGACGATGGCGTCCACATTGCCCCGCGGATGATTCTCCGCGTGACCGACTATCATGGCCGGGTCTTGGATAATTTCCCTCCCCAGGTCACCGACGTGCTGCCGGCCGGCGTGGCCCGTCTGGAGACCTCCATGCTGCGGCAGGTCTTCATGTCCGGCACGGCGGTGCGTGCCCGCGCTTTAGCGGAAAGGTATCCGCTCGCCGGCAAAACCGGTACCACCAACAATTGGACCGATGCTTGGTTTCTCGGTTTCTCGCCGTCGCTGACTTGCGGAGTGTGGGTAGGTTACGATGACGACCGCTCGCTCGGGCCGGGCGAAGAAGGCTCGCATGTGGCCCTGCCGATTTGGGTGGATTTGATGAGCCACGCGCTCGCCGGCCAGCCCGTCCAGCATTTCCCGGACTCGCCTTTGCTGACCAATCCCGAGCAAGTGCAGGAAATCCTCGCCAGCGCGGGGCCCTCCGGGTTGCCTTCCGCAACCTCCTTGGCCTCGGCGCCTGCCACAACCATCAGCGGTTCCCCCTTGCCGGCAAACACCAATCTTCCTTCATCGCCACCGCCTCCGGCTGCCGCGACCGTTCCCGCGCCGGCTTCGCCTCGCCAGGCCGCGCCGTGACAGGTTCCCGCGGGAATTTCTGAAAGCCGCCGCTCGCGCCCGTAAGCACTCCGCCAGGGTTGGCGCGTTAATTACCAAGGATGCTTCCCTGGGACGCCCTCCAGCGGCTGCATCCCATGCTCGACCACTTTCCGAGCAGCATGACCGCAAGGGAAGCCGATTCATCGTTTCCGAAAATGATCGTAACCCAGGGGTTTAAGCGGAACCGCTTGGCCATCTTCTCGAACCAACCGTAATTCACGCGAGGCCGTGATGGCGCCGAGACAATGGATGGGAATGCCCTGAAAGGACCCTGGCAATCGGCTGGCTTTGTTCAGCGGTACCGTGAACAAAAGTTGGTAGTCCTCGCCTCCGTGCAGCGCCAGAACCTCGGCCAACTTTCGGGGAACCCCCGCCGGGCCGGAAATTTGCCTTTCCACAATCCGCGCGCCTACGCCGCTTGCCTTGGCGATTCGTGAAAGGTCCAGGGCAAAACCATCGCTCACGTCTATTGCGGCCGACGCTATCCGGTGGCGCGAAAGAAACCGTCCTAGCGCGCACTGCGGCTCCGGGTAGAGGTGCGCTTCAACCGCCGCCGCCCGATGTTCCTGGCTCAAGTTCCGTTCCAGCGCTCGCCGGGGATGTCGCAGGCATCGCAAACCGAGTTCCGACTGCCCTAGCCGCCCGCTGACATAAATCAAATCCCCTGCTCTTGCGCCGGAGCGAGTAAGTGCGTAACCTCGCCTGACTTCTCCCACCACGGTGACGTCAATCGCTGCACGATCTTTCACCCTCGCCGTATCCCCGCCGATCACCCTGACCCCAAAGCGCGCGGCCAGCTCTGCCAAACCCTTGTAAAACTCTTCCAGCCAACGGCGTGTCAGCTTGTTCGAGATGGCCAACGAGACAAGCGCAAAACGTGGCGCTCCCCCCATTGCCGCGATATCACTCAGCGAGCGGGCGAGCGCCCGATGCCCCACAACCCTCGGCGAATGCCACCGCGCGGAGAAATGCACGCCTTCGATGGAAAGGTCCGCGGTGAGCAAGCAGTCGAAGTCGCCGCGGATCCGCACCACCGCTGCGTCATCACCAATTCCCACCGGTGCGGAGAACCCAGCCGATGGCAGCCGCTTCCGAAGCCAGCGAACAAATTCATCCTCGTTATGGAACATGATTCATCCGTTTTCCGCTCATCTGCAAAGGGCGCTCTGCAATTCCCATCTCGCGCATAATAATTGCTGCTGGTGCTTGCTCGGCTCGAAATTGTCGGCTCACCCCCCGAAGCTATCTTCACGCGTCGAAACAGCCCGCGCTCCCGAGCGATCATAGTATATATTCCACCCTGCAGGGGCAACGGGCCACTCTTCCCCCGGGCGACGGGCCGGTGCTACTAAATTGAATAACGACAGCCGTAAGCAAGCATCTGCTGGTCAGTGCGCCCAGGACGTGTCAGTAATGTCAACACCCTCCAACCGGCTGTCTGGTCAAAGCGTCGAGCGCCTGACGGTAGGCCGTGGGCGATTCCAATCGTTTGTAGGACACGCGCTTGCAACCAGTTAACGCTTTCAGGCAATCTTTTAGAATGTAAGGGCCTTTTTGTTCGGCTGAAAACTCATTGGAGACATCAAGAATCCTATGATGGCCGATAATCGTCAGTTCCGTTTCAGCCGCCGCTGAGGCCGATACAGCAGCAGGTGCTCAAGCAGCCCGCAAATCTCAACGAGAGGTAACGCATGTTGGTCAGCTGTCAACCATCGAATGGCAAAACAAGACGTGAGTTTCTGCGTGGCGCGTTGGGTTGGACGGCGGCCATGGCCGTGAGCACTCGCGTGAGAGGGCAAAATCCACTTACGGCAACGAGCAGGCCGCCGATTCAATGGAAAGCACACCCTGTGGCGTCCATCCCCGAGGGCTACCAAGTGGCCGTGGCCGATGTAAATGGCGATGGGAAGCCGGATATCCTGGCTCTGAGCTCAGGAAGAAACATCGTGGCGTGGTACGAAAACCCCTCATGGAAAGCCCATACCATTACCTCGGCGACCCACGCGAACATCGCTCTTGCGCCGCTGTTTAAGCCGGAGTATCCGGCCGAAGGTGTCGCGCTGGCGAGCGACTTTGATTTGCGCCGCACAGACGTCGGTGGAAACCTCTGGTGGGCAACGCCAGCGGCTTCTCCGCAAAATTCGTGGCGGCTATCGTTCATTTCCAGTATTCCGACCTCGCATCGCCTCCGTTGGGCTGACCTTGATGGCCGCGGACAGCTGGAGTTGGTGGATGTGCCCCTCGTCGGCGCAGGCGGCACGCCCCCCGACTATGACGTAGGAGCGCCTATCACGTGGTTTCAAATGCCCCACGGTTTTCTCACACCGCACGCCTCAAGCCGAGACGAGGAGAACGCGGTGTGGTTCCCCTACCTCATTGACGACTCCTTGACCGTCGTGCATGGAGCGCTTGTGATGGACTGGAACGGCGACGGGCGGGACGAATTGCTCACGGCCAGCTTTGAAGGAGTTACCCTCTTTGAGAGCACCGGTCAGGTGCCCAACCTAGATTGGAGCCGAATCCATCTGGTCTCCGGGGACCAGACGCCCGGTCCGCGCCGTGGCTCCAGCGAAATCGGCGTCGGAAAGGTCGCCGGCCGCCGTTTCCTAGCTACCATCGAGCCCTGGCACGGCGAGCAAGTGGTCGTCTATACCATGCCGCCGGATGATTCCTCCGGCTTGATTTGGAATCGCCACGTGATTGATGATTCCTTTCACAGTGGCCATGCGCTGGTCTGCGGGGACCTGGATGGCAACGGCAACGATGAGATTGTGGCCGGCTACCGAGGGCCTGGGACGAGCCTTTACGTCTATTACCCGGCGGACCGTTCGGGCGAGCGCTGGGAGCGTCAGTTGCTCGACGACAAGATGGCGGCCTCGTGCGCCGTCCTGGCGGACATCAACGGTGACGGCCGATTGGACATCGTGGCCATTGGCTCCTCGACCGCGAACATCAAATGGTACGAAAACTTGGGATGATTCCAGTCGCCTCTGACAGTCCCGCATGTCGTGCCGAGTCTAAAGCGTTTCCCCGTTGAGGCATTTGCGGATAATTTCCTCAACCTCGCGCCAGGGCACATAAATCCGCGAGCCTACACGCAAAGAATAGGCTCGGCCGCTCTCGAGCCAGCGATAAAACGTTGAACGAGCAAGACGCCCACCCGTTCGCTGGCGGAGAATATGCCAAGCCCGCGACGGAGACAATAACGGACCCTGCGCCGAGAGACGATAGGCTTTCCCTTGGCCCGCTTCAGGGCGAGAACCTTGAGTGATGGCTTGCAATGGTCACCTCGTTTCGTGAATCGTCGGATCGCCAGGCTACGTAGGCTTGTGAGGGCAGTGCTATTGCACCCTCTGAAGGCGCGAATATCCGTTGCCGGCTGGTGCTGTCGGCAGAGTTCATCAACCGTTGCCCGGCTCGCGCCTTCGGTTTTGCCGACCATCCTCCAGCAGGCCGAGTTGGCAAGCAGCAAGGTCGTCGGCTTCAGCTATGCGGAATCGTCACTCTGAAATCGTTCCCACAACTCGGCCAAACGGCGTCGGTCGCGGGAGTGCGGATCGGGTTCACCATAAGAATCCGGCAGACCAAATCGCCCCCGCTCCATGACCGCCCATGAAGGTTGGTGGGAACGAAAGAGCTGAGGCTCGGCTTGCTGACTCTCATGATAACGACAGCGCCGGCTGGAGGCAGAGGCTAAAGGGAAAACGCATCCTCGCTCCTGGCAGCGTGGCCCGGTAAAAGAGAGGTTGGAGTTCGCAACTGGCAACGCCACGGGGACCTGAGAACTGGAGAAGAAAACCGGCGCGGACGGGGCCGCAGGAAAGGTTGATCGGCAAAAAAAATTAATGTCTTTCTTGCTGGATTGCATTGTCACCCTCCATTAACAAAGTGTTGGAACGCATTTGCAGATGCCTAAAGTCTTCTAAGGCGGCTGGCCCTGGGGCCAGACGTGAGATCCGACGATGGTTAAAGAGGCGGCGGGAGCGGACTTGCTAAAGAGCCCCTCACATTGAGCCCTGGAGGAGTAGGAAGCGAAAGTGCGGCCCTGAGTTTTAATTATCAGCTCGGCAGGTATCCAAGGGAGGCACCGAAAGCGGGAACCTCGGTTAACAAGGGCTTGCCGTGCTCGGCTGATTACTCCTTGAGTACCGTAAATAATAAGTAACAGAAGCAAAAACACCGATTCGTTAACCGTGGCCACGGCTCCAAACACCCTTCAGCACTTACTGGGAATGATAACGCGCCCCTGAGATCTGAATTCCCCGAGGAATAAACAGGTAGTTGGGCTTGTGACGGTATCTCTGATGACCTGCCTCAAATGGCAACCTACCTCGAGTCAGCCGGAGGAGGAAACCCTCAAAATGAGGAGCACCTACCTTCCGCCTTCCGCCGCCCGCTTCCCTATCGTAATTCATTTTAACCCATGCAGAGCGGCGTGTCAAGGGTCGTAATCGTTTTGGCACTGTCAATGATTCGTGTTGAAAAACTCTGAAGGGTCTCCGGTTAAACATTTTCAGCTCCCAGCAAGTAGAGTCCGAGGGCCCGAGCGGCGTGTTCGGGACTCAGAAAATTGGGGAAGCGGCCCAAGAAGCGCCGCAGATTGCGAAAGAACCCTTCAGCTAAGTTGGCTGTTTTCAGGCGATAGGTCCAGGTTTCGAGGCCCTGCTTCAGCAACGTGATTGAGGCATGAAAACCTTGCCCAAAGGCCCGCACCAGCTCAGGCAATGCGGAGCGTGTAGTGGAACAGCTCCTCGAAAAATTTCCTGCGAACTCTTGGATCACGGAGGAGTTCGACCAGATTAAAAACCTTCTTTACCAGGCGGTCATTGGCGATCCGCCGTTGGAGCTCTGGCGTGAACACAGCTCCCAAATAGAAGTTCTCGCATTGAGGGCTGGCCTGTATCGCGTGCTGGAAGGATTTGGTCGCAGCGCCGTAACGTTCCAGTGCTCCCGCCGGGTCAATGCCGCCCTTGATCTCGATGACGGCGAGGAGCGTGTTGCCGCGCGTGAACGCCACGTCAGGTTCAGAGCCAAACCTCATGGTAACCCCGCCGTGGAGCCGGAACACGTTTCCTGAAACCTCGGCCGTTCCCTTGGGGATCGGCGGCTCGGCTATGAGGTTCTTTGCAATGAGCCACTCCAAAACCATGCTACGAAGCCTCTCCTCGGCGATACTCCCTACCTTGTTTCTCATGATTCCATCGAGTGTGATGCCGAGGGTAGCAACCACAGTGCGATAGCCATTATCGAGCGTCCATTCTGTCGAATTATTGATAATGGAGCAGATGAAGGCGTTGTAGGTACGGGCCATTTTCAGAGCCTTGGCTCGACTGAGGGTGGCGCGTGAACTGCCGCTTTCGAGCGCGTCCGTCGCGCCGAAGTAGTCTCGGACGGCTTTGAGGGATAGGCCGCAGAGCCCACGGTAATAGATGCTTGTGGAGGGCGCGGACAGAAGAACGTCAGGATGGCAAAAAACCAGCTTGGGGTCGTGGAGTTTTCTGGTGACGACGTACTTCCAGACTTCAGCATCAATGAGGAGATTGCTGAGCGGTTCCCACTCGAGTGCGCGATTGAATTGCCGGATGCGCTCAATTGCCCGAAGGTCAGCTCTCTTTTGGAGAGAGCTGACGATGAGCAGCGATTTAACTCGACGTAACTCGTCGGTGTAAGGGTCGAGTTTTGCCATTGCGTCCCCGCGCGGTTATCGGGGTAACGGGCCGGAAGGCTTCGACCAGACATAGACGCACTTGCGAAGCTCTTCGCGACCGTGCAGCCCCATCTGCTGGCTGCTGTTACCCTTTCCTTTTGGCAAGATCCAAATCGCTTCAACCTTGAGGCCGGCCTTCTCGGCGATTTCTGACAGGATCAGGTCCACAGGAACGTGCGCACCCTGATACCGGACATTGTCGTTGACCATGACGAACGGAGATCCCGGCTTGAGTACGCGCGCGCACTCGAAAATCGCAAACGCGAGTTCGAGAAAGTAGTTGCGAATCATTCTGGGAATGCCGTTGTTGTTCAGCTTCCCTTCCCGCTTGCAGCGCTCAAGAAAAGAGAGCGTTTCGCAGAGAACCCTTTGGGAGGCCACGGCTTCCCTGGCCCGATTCAGGGAGTCATTGGGAAATTTGGCGCCGAGACTATCCTTCTCCCGGTTTTCAACCGTCGAAGTCAGCATCGCCTGGCGTAACTGGCCGATCTGTTCCTCGCCAACGCCGAGCATGGCGAGTTCCAGCGCGTAGGTTCTCGTATAGTCATAACGATTGCAGTAAGGAGGCGACGTAATTATTCCATCGAAAGAACCCGGGGCCAACGTGGGGAGGACGTCCAAGCATGATCCCCTGAGAATCTCGATAGGGGCTGATGGCATTGCGAGAGTCGGGCTCCTAAACAGTAGGTGGCCCGCAGACAAGTCGTGGGCGATTTGGCCAAGCTTCTCCGAAATCGCTCGCGTAAAGGACGGTATAGGACCTTTGTGGAACGGCTTCGCGCCCGCGCGTCTACCAGAGCGCGAGTCCCAGCGCAGGTACTGTCCGTCCTTGCGGGTGAAGCTCACGGCCTCGAGCACGCAGAGAGCGGCGAAGCGGAGGACCCGCGCCAGGAGCTTGTCCTCCACCCGTTCCACTTCATAAAGGTACCGCGCGAGGTCCCGCTCGGTTTCCGGGGGAAACGCTCCCGCCGTGATGCGGAGATGTAGGAATGGTTTTTCGGGGCCGGTGCAACGCCAGGGGCTCCTTTCCGAAAAGGCTGTGATCTCCCTCGCCAGGTTCTCCCGGTCGGCGGCGAGCAGCAACTTCCTCACCTCAATGATTTCTATCCCAATGGGCAAAAGCTCGATGCCGACGGAGCGGAGGCCCCGCTCGTGCGCGCAGAATAGGGCTGTGCCCAAGCCGGCGAAGGGGTCGAGAAGGCAGCCACCTTGCGGGCCCACCTTGGAGAGTACGTAACGGACCAGCGAGGCCGAGAAGCCCTCCTTGTATTTGTACCAGCGGTGCTCGCTCTCGCTCCTGTTGGCCTGAAAGCTCACCAAGGCGCGGGTGAGATCCGGGTTCACCCTGAGCTTGTCGGAAAGCTTGGCTCGGAGCAATCCCTCCTCGCGCCGAAGGGTTGAAAGCGCCTGGTCGGGCGACGGCGTCTTCGGGAAGGAAGTCAGAACACCTGTTGCCATTCCGCCTGAATCTTACCAGAGCCGCAGAAAACCGCAAGCGGTTTTGGGCGACGATGGCGGCAAACTCTGGCGCATCGGGGCGCGTGAGCAGCCTCGGGGCGTTGCGCGGGAAGGAGCGGGGTGGTCAGCGGTACTTGTAATGGACTTGAGGGAAGTGCGCGGGGACGATGCCGGCATCTTCTTTTACGGAAATGATTCGGTCCACAGGGAGATTCGAGAGGCGGGTGACGGCGCCGCTTGGCCACGTGATCTCGAGCGCATCCACGCTCGTTCGCTGGCCGAGCCCAAAGTGGATGCGCGGATCTTGCGCCGACATGTAACTCATGCCGCCCTTGGCCTGCTTGGTCTGGGTGAACCCTTCGGAGGTCAGCTTGAGCAGCGAGCCGTTGCCATCGCGGTTGGAGCGGGTTCCGATCAGGTGGACCTTCAGCCAATGGTTGGCGTTGCCGCCGTCGTTGCGAAGCAACTGAGGGAAATCGCCGCGGTCGTTGGTCACGATGTCGAGGTCGCCATCGTTATCGAAGTCGGCCACGGCCAAGCCGCGACCCGCCACCGGGTGGTTGAAGTCCGCTCCCAGATATTTGGAGACCTTCGCAAACCTGCCGTTGCCGAGATTGCGATACATCAACATGGGTTCTTTGTAGTGAACCTCGGTGTGATAGAGGCGGATGTTGTCCACCATGGCGCCGTTCAGTTGGCAAATGTCGTCCCAGCCGTCGTTATCGTAGTCCATAAACTTCATCGCCACGCCACTGAGCAAAATCGCGGTGTTGCCAATGCCAGAGGGATAGGTGTCATCGTTAAAGGTGCCGTCGCCGTTGTTGCGATAAAGGCGGCTGAGTTCAAAATCGAGGTGGGTGATGTAAATGTCAAACCAGCCGTTGCCAAACAGGTCGGCGGCGTCAATGCCCATGCCGGCTTCGTAGCGACCGTCCTCGCTCGCGGCGATGCCGGAAATGAAGGAAACATCCTTGAAGGTGCCGTCGTGCTGGTTGATGAAAAGGAAATTCGGCCAGGTGTCGTTGGCAATGGCGATATCGGGCCAACCGTCGTTGTTGAAATCCGCCGTGACCACCCCCATGCCCTTGGCTTCAGGCTTGCCGACGCCGGATTTGAGACTAACGTCGGTAAAGGTTCCATCGTGATTATTGTGGAAGAGCGCGATGTGCTGGCCTCTATAATTGTCGGGATGGCAGTAGGCGCGATAGCCGGGGCGGTGCTCGCCGCACCAGATGTTGTTTTGAGGCGACCAATCAATGTAGTTGCACACCACCAGGTCGAGCCAGCCGTCCTTGTCGTAATCAAACCAGGCAGCGCTGGTGGACCATTGGCCGGCATCCGCCACACCCGCCCGGCCCGTCACGTCGGTGAAGGTGCCGTCGCCGTTGTTGTGGTAGAGAATGGCGCGATCGTAGCCGGTGACGTAGAGGTCTGGATAACCGTCATTGTCGTAATCGCCGACAGCCACGCCTTGGCCGTAGTGGCCTTCGCCACCCACCCCGGCCTTGGCCGTCACCTCGGTGAAGGTGCCGTCGCCGTTGTTGTGGTAGAGCGAAGAATGGAGCGGTCGTGGCGGCGTGTACACCTGGGTCGCCGCCGACTGGACAAAGTAAAGATCGAGCAGGCCGTCTTGATCGTAGTCAATCCAGCCGACGCCCGTGCCCATCGTCTCCAGATAATACTTTTCGGGGCTTTCCGTGGAATCCTGCTGAAAGGTAATCCCCGCTTGCTGGCGAATGTTGGTGAAGGTGACTGGAATGATAATGGGCGGAGCCGCTGGAGATTCGGCCGCACTGAGGAATAAGCCCTTTGAAAAGACGCCGCCAGCCGCGCCAAAAGCCGAAAGCTTCAAAAAATCACGGCGCGAGCCCCGCGTTTTCTTCTTACCGGAAGTCCCGATGCCCAAGACCTTTGCTCGTTCCCCCCAAACCATCCCCTACTATAGCGCGGATAGTCGGCTCGGCTCAACCGTCGTTTTGGCGGGGAGGATGTTTTGAGAGGTCGGCGGTGGGGGCGCGGCGGCTGGGGCTAACCACCGCCTGGGGTGAGGAACTCAAGGCCGGCATGTTGGGACGGCGGCTCTCCGACCAGGCCCACCCAAACTACACGGGCCTTCTGCGCGAAGCGCGAGCCTTCCGCCGGAATGATCTGGACGACCTGCCCCGCCTCAAATTCCGGCGTGGCCATCACGCGCACGCCGCGACCGGAAAGGTCCAGGATGATGGAATCTCGCAAAACCATCTGCCCGTGGTATTCGAGCATCAGGCGAACGGGAACGTTGGCTTTGGTACGAACCGAACGACGCGGGGTAGCGTAAGGAGGGCTGACGGTACTCATTTCGGCTTCCCTGGCCACTGTTAACTGCGCAGTCATCATACTGAGGGAAGCTAAGGGTGTCAACCGTCATTCTGAACGTGAAAAGGCCGAGCGTCCTGGGCGAGGTCTTTTTCACGCCGCGAGGGTCCCCTCTGGCGGAATCCATCCGAGGCGTCAGTTTTCACACTTCCTCCCTTTCTCTTTTGCTGCCCTCTTCTTTCTGAATTCTCATTGCCACTTTTTCACGGAAGAATTTCGCGCGCCGTTCTAAAATTTCTCCAGCACCGATCGCCCGCGCGGAATGAAACAAACAAGGGAGCGGAACTCATGGCTGCGGGGCCGCGCGAGGGCCCGCGGAACCCCGCCATCGCCCGCCTGAAATCCTTGGGATGCCATCCGGCTTAGCTGGGAACCGCATCCTTCTGGACTGAAAGCTCAAAGACTTCACCGAAGCGCTCCACAACGCGCTCGGAAACCTTCTGGATGGCGATTGGATGGCCGAGCAGCTTTTCAAGTGACGTGACCCCTTTGTCGCGCAGCCCGCAGGGAATAATCCAGTCGAAATAGCGAAGGTTGGTATTCACGTTGAAGGCGAATCCGTGCGAAGTGACCCAGCGGGAAATATGCACGCCCATCGCTGCCAGCTTGTCGGAACCGACAAAGACTCCGGGCACGCCCGCCAACCGCCCGGCAACAACCCCAAAATCAGCGGCCGCTCGGATTAAAACCTCTTCCAGCGAACGCATGTACCAGGCCACGTCGCGGCGGTGCTGGCGCAGGTCCACGATGGGATAGCCGACGATTTGCCCGGGACCGTGATAGGTCACGTCGCCGCCTCGGTCGGTTTCATAGACTTCGGCGCCCATCTCCTTGAGCTTGGCGGGAGTGAACAGCACGTTCTCGCGCCGCGCGCTCCGCCCGAGCGTATAAACGTGCGGGTGCTCGACGAGGAGCAACGTGTCCGGAATTTGGCTCGCCTGGCGCGCCGCCACGCGCTCCCGCTGCACGGCAAGCGCGTCGGCGTAAGGAAGCAAGCCCAGGTTTTCAACGTAGCAGATCATGGAAGCAAGTCCCAGGTCGAAGGCCGAGAGCCGAAAGCCGCTCCTCAGATTCCTGACGTGCGACCCTCAACTCTTGCGCCGGCCTTCAAATATGAATCGCCATTCCGTGCACGGCGTGGGCGGCCTCGGACACCGCTTCGGTCAGCGTCGGGTGGGGATGGATGGCGCGCTCCAAATCTTCCACGGTTCCTTCCAGCCGCATCGCCAGGACCGCTTCCGCAATCAGTTCCGTCACCCGCGGGCCGATCATGTGAACGCCCAAAATCTCCCCGTACCGTTCGTCGCTCACGATTTTGATAAATCCTTCCTGATCTCCCAAAATCGCCGCCTTGCTGTTGCCGGCAAACGGAAACTTTCCCACGCGCACTTTATGTCCGGCTCCGCGCGCTTTACGCTCGGTCAGGCCCACGCTGGCGACTTCGGGTTCCGTGTAAGTGCAATTCGGAATTTGATTGTAGTTGATGGGCTCCGTGGCCTTGCCCGCGATATGCGTCACCGCCACGAGGCCTTCGGCCGAGCCGACGTGCGCGAGCAGTGGACTTCCCGCCACAATGTCTCCGATCGCGTAAACGTTCGGCTCCGCCGTTTGCATGTATTCGTTGACCTTCACAAACCCTCGCTCGAGCTGCGCCCGCGTGCGCTCAAGGCCGATGTTTTGCGTGTTGGGCGAGCGCCCCACGGCGACCAGGCACGTCTCCGCTTGGAGCTTCTGCGGTTGGCCGTCGGCAGATTGCCAATCCACCGTCACGCCCGTGGCTGTCTTGGCAACCTTCTCCACCTTGGCGCCCAGATGCAACGCGATGCCCTGCTTCTTGAACGCTTTCTCGAGCTCGGCCGAAATTTCTTCATCTTCCAGCGGCACCGCGTGGGGCAGCATCTCGAGAATCGTCACCTGGCTGCCGAACCGATGAAAGATCGAGGCAAATTCCACGCCCACGGCCCCCGCCCCGATGATGACCATAGATTTCGGAACGCTCTTGAGCTCCAAAATTTCTTTGTTGGTTAAAATGAATTTGCCGTCCGCCTGAAGGCCCGGCAGCATCTTGGCTTCCGACCCGGTCGCCACCACGATGTTTTTCGCCTGGATTTCGCGTTGCTGATTTTTGTCGTCGGTCACGCTCACGCGGCCCGGCCCGGCAATGCGTCCGAAGCCCCGAATCCACTCCACCTTATTTTTTCTGAAAAGAAATTCGATGCCCTTCGAGAGCTTCGTGACGACTTTGCTTTTGCGCGCCAGCACCGCCGCCCAATCTACCGAAAACCCCTTGGTCTCAATCCCAAACTCTTTGGAGTTTTGAAAGCGGTCATAAAGCTCGGCGTCAAAGAGCAGCGCCTTGGTCGGAATGCAGCCCACGTGCAAGCAGGTTCCGCCGAGCTTGTTGTCGCGCTCGACGACCACCGTCTTGAGCCCCAGTTGCCCGGCTCGAATAGCCGCCACATAACCGCCGGGTCCGCTGCCGATGAGGGCTACGTCGTAGGTCGTCTCCGCCAAGATGACACCTCCCGTACGTCCTTTAATGGATGATAACGCCTGCTGAGCGATGGCGGCGTGCTCGCAATCGGTGCGGGATGGAGAGGCTCAGCCGCTGCTTCTCGTCTGCCGTCTTTATCGCCGGAGAGCCCTCTCACGCCCGCTCACGTCCCGAGCCTGCCCGACGCTCCTCGTTCGGTGCGTGGCTTCCTCGGCCTTGCTTGATTTGCCATCCACCCAGTGCGCTTCAGCGTAACTCCAGAATCTCTCGCTCCTTGGCCTTGCCTTGCGCTTCCAGCTTCTCCGCAAACTCGTCGGTCATTTTCTGGATTTCTTCCAATGCTCGCCGTTCCTCGTCTTCGGAGATTTTCTTTTCCTTCAGCAGCCGTTTCAGCTCCTCATTGGCGTCACGGCGAATGTTGCGCACGGCGGTGCGATGATTTTCGAGCACTTTGTGAACGTGTTTGACCAGCTCCTTGCGGCGTTCTTCGGTTAAAGGAGGAATGGGCACGCGGAGCATTTTGCCGTCATTCACCGGATTCAGGCCAAGGTCAGAGGAACGAATGGCCTTATCAATCGCCGGCAGCAAGGAGGGATCCCACGGTTGAATGGTCAGCAGATTGGGTTCCGGCACGCCCAGCGTCGCCACTTGGTTGAGCGGCGTCGGGGTTCCGTAGTATTCCACCCGGATGTGGTCCAGCAACCCCAGCGAGGCGCGTCCTGTCCGCACGCCCGCCAGTTCCGCCCGTAAATCGTCCAGGGCTTTCGCCATGCGACTCTTGGTCTGGGTCAAGGTTTCTTTGATCATCGGATGCCCGCTCCCTCAGCTATTCAGGATCCCACGGTTGAGCCTACCTTTTCTCCCAACACCACGCGCTTCAAATTGCCCGGCACATTTAAATTAAAAACAATAATGGGCAGGCTATTGTCCATACACATCGAGATCGCGGTCGTGTCCATCACCGAGAGCCCTCGCGAAAGCACCTCTCGATAGCCGATGCGCGCGAACATCTTGGCATTGGTGACCTTCGCCGGGTCGGCATCGTAGATACCGTCCACTTTGGTAGCTTTCAGGATGACATCGGCTTTGATTTCCGCGGCCCGCAGCGCCGCCGCTGTGTCGGTGGAGAAATAGGGGCTGCCCGTCCCGCCCGCCAACAGCACCACGCGGCCCTTTTCAAGATGCCGAATGACGCGTCGGCGGATAAAAGGCTCGGCAATCTCGCGCATCTCAATCGCCGTGACGACCCGCGTGTAAGCGCCCGCTTTCTCAAGGGCATCCTGGAGCGCCAAAGCGTTGATGACCGTAGCCAACATGCCCATGTGGTCGGCCACCACGCGCTCGATGCCGTGTTGGGAGGCGGCGACGCCGCGAATGAAGTTCCCCCCTCCCACCACCACGGCCACTTGCACGCCCAGGCCGCACACCTCGTGAAGCTCCTGGGCAATCCGCGCGGCGACGGAGGGATCCACCCCAAACCCTTGCGCCCCGATCAACGCCTCGCCGCTCAGTTTGAGCAGAATGCGCTGAAAGACGGCTTGACTCATGGTTTATTTGGGTGGGTCCTAGGCGTCGCGGTTTAGGAAGCTGCCGAATCCGACGGCTCGGCCTCGGCGGGCCCGCTGAGACCTTCACCCACCTTGAAGCGAGAGAAACGCCGAACGGCAATGTTCTCCCCAAACTTGGCAATTTTTGACGCGATCAACTCGCCCACCGTCAAATTGCCCGCCGTGTCCTTGATAAAGTGTTGTTCGTAAAGGCAAGCCTCTTCATAAAACTTGCCCAACTTGCCTTCGACGATGCGCTGGATCACTTCCGGCGGTTTACCCGATCTGGCAGCCTCGGCTTCCAAAATTTCACGCTCCCGGGCCAAAATCTCAGGCGTCACATCTTCTTTGCGGATGAATCGAGGATCGGTGGCACAAATTTGCATGGCCACATCATGCACCAATTGCTGGAACTCTTCGTTGCGGGCGACGAAATCGGTCTCGCAGTTGACCTCGACCAGGACCCCGATCTTCCCGCCCGCATGGATGTAAGCCCCGACCACGCCGTCGGCGGCGCGCCGTAAAGCCTTTTTCGCCGCCGTGGCTTGCCCGCGCTTTCGCAGCACCGTGAAAGCGCGCTCCACGTCGCCGTCCGTTTCCTCCAAGGCCCTCTTGCATTCCATCATGGGCGCGCCGCTCATCTCGCGCAGCCGCTTCACTGCCTCCGCTGTGATTGCCATTCTCGCTCCTCGCACCCATGCGGGAAGCTGCTGGGCACTGGGCCCTCCCCTTCATTGGGTTTTTCGGGTGGCTAAAAGTCTTCTTCGGGGCTCAAACCTCCGCTTGCTTCTTCCGCTTTGCCGCGCGGCTTGCCGACAAGTTTCTTCTTCCCTTTGGGGAGACGAACCCGCCCTTCCAGTTCTTCTTCGGCGGCGCGCACGGACGGCGGAAGAGCTGCATTGTCCACCGACTCCGCCTCCTCGGTGCCTTCCCCATAGCCTTCGCCGGTGAGTTCGGCCGCGAGTCCGCCGCTTTCCTGGCCGGCGGCGATGGAGGCGGCCTCGCGGGCTGCTTCCAATTCCTCCGCTGCCTTCTCCGCCGCGAGTTTCTCCTCTTCCAACTGCTTCTGAATCGCTTCTTGCTTGCCTTCCAAAATGGCGTCGGCAATGCGGGAGGTGAATAATCGAATGGCCCTCAAGGCATCGTCGTTGCCCGGGATCACCCAATCCACCAGTTCGGGGTCGCAGTTGGTGTCCACCACTGCGACCACGGGAATCCCTATCTTTTTGGCTTCGCGCACGGCAATTTCTTCTTTGCTCGAGTCCACAACGAACAGCACGTCCGGCAGGCCCGGCATGTCTTTGATCCCGGCCAGGTTCTTCTCCAACCGCTGGCGTTCCCGCTCCAGTCGCTGGACCTCCTTCTTCGTGAGCAAGTCATACCGCCCGTCGCGGCTCATCTCTTCCAATTCGCGCAGTCGCTGAATGGATTTTTGAATGGTGGCGTTGTTGGTGAGCAAGCCGCCCAGCCAGCGATGATTGACGTAAAACATGCCGCACCGCTTGGCTTCCTCGGCGATGGCTTCCTGGGCTTGACGCTTGGTTCCTACAAAAAGAATATTCTTGCCATCGCGACCCTGCTCGAAGAGAAAGGCGGCGGCTTCCTTGAAAAACTTCAGCGTCTTCTGGAGGTCAATAATATGAATGCCGTTTCGCCGCCCGTAGATGTATTCTTTCATCTTCGGATTCCACCGGCGAGTCTGGTGTCCAAAGTGGACCCCGGCCTCCAGGAATTCTTTCATCGTGATGTTTGGCAATTCGTCTCCTGACCTCCCCCATCCGTTCTTTCTCTTAACAAACGATGCTTTCAGCCTTCAAGTTCGCCGCCTCGGAAGCTGAACCTTGCCTTACCGCTTCGAGAACTGGAACCGTTTGCGAGCGCCTTTTTGCCCGTACTTTTTGCGCTCTTTCGCGCGGGGATCTCGGGTCAAAAGCCCGTTTCGGCGTAACACCGAGCGCAATTCAGTGTTGTAGCGAAGAAGGGCGCGGGCAATTCCCAGCCTTGTGGCTCCGACTTGGCCGTGAATACCGCCGCCCTCCGCGTTGACGAAAATATCAAACTTGCCCTGCGTCTCCGTGACTATCAAGGGTTGCTGAAGCTCGATCCTCATGGAATTCAGTGGAAAATATGCTTCGAGCGACTGGCCGTTGACTTCACATTTCCCCGTGCCTGGGCGCAGAATGACTCTTGCCACGGAAGTTTTTCGCCGTCCCGAAGCCCAAATCTCTCCCGAATCGTTCACCTCATGCTCCTTTGACCTCAAGATTCCTTCACGCCGAGCGCGTTAGGTTGACCGGGGACGGTTTCTGAGCCTGATGCGGATAGGAGGCCCCCGCGTACACTTTCAACCGCGTGGCCAACCGCGCCCCCAAACGAGTTTTCGGCAACATTCCCAGAATCGCCTCCCGCACCACCTGCTCGGGCTTTGTGGCCAGTAGTTGGTCGGCCCGCACTTCCTTCAACCCGCCCGGATAACCCGTGTAATGCCGGTAAATCTTCTGCTCGGCTTTCCGTCCCGTTAAGCGAATTTTGTCGGCATTGATGATAATTAAGCCTTGGCGATGGTCGGCCTGTGGCGTCCATGCGGGTAAATTCTTCCCCGTCAGAACACGCGCCGCCCGCGCCGCCAGCCGCCCCAAAACGGCTCCCTCCGCGTCCACCAGATGCCATTCGACTTGGCGATGACTCGCCCCCAAAAATGACGTTTGCAAGCTACACTCCTTCGTTGAAAACTCGCAATCTACTATGTTTAACTGAACCCCCGCCGATTGTCAACCTTCGGGCTGCCCAAAAACCAAGATGGATGGGAGACATTCGATCGCTCGCCTCCCGCTTGGGTGAGCGTCGTGTCTGCTCTTTTGCATTGCAATCGCGATTTTTCGGTGGTTGACACTTGGTATGTGTTGCAGCAGAATCACGGATTCAAAGTGAGGTTGTCCCTATGAAGAGTATGCTATCTCAACCCCCATCGCATCCCCTGACTCGGCGTGAGCTGTTGCAGCTTACGGCGGGGCTCAGTGTGAGTTCGGCGCTTCCGGCAGTTGGCCTGCGCGCGCAGTCTCCTACGGCACTTCCGGCTGGTGCAACGGGCGTGCTTTCCCTGGATTTGGGAGGCGAGATGTGGGCCATGTACGAAGAAGGCCAATCGAAGCCTCTGCCGGCCGCCGTGCCGGGCAGTACTTACACGACCCTGTTGCAGGCCGGCAAAATCCCCAATCCTTTTTACGGGGAGAACAATGGCAAGGTTCAGTGGGTGGCGGAGAGGAACTGGATATTCGAACGCACCTTCGAAGCTGACAAGAAGATGCTTTCGAAACGTCACGTGGAGCTGGTATGTCACGGCCTGGACACGCTGGCCACGGTGTGGGTCAATGGCCACCCGGTGGGTCGCGCGGACAACATGTTTCGCGTCTGGAGGTTTGACATCAAGCGGCACCTTCACAAGGGAACGAATCGGCTCCGCATCCGGTTCGGGACCCTCGGGCCTTACGTCGAGAAACAGCGGGCAGCGTACCAACGGCGTTATGGCGTGGACCTTCGCAATCCGCGCTCCTGGGTGCGCAAGGCGCCTTACATGTGGGGATGGGATTGGTGTCGTCCGCTGCTGACACAAGGTATCTGGAGGAAGATTGAAATTCTCAGCTTCGATTCCCGCATTGCCGACGTCGGCGTGCTTCAACACCCTGGGCCCGACGGTCGCGTGCGCTTGGACATTCATACCGCGGTGCTCGGCGCTTCTGACGGTGTGGGTGTGAAGGTGCAAGTCTCGCTCGCCGGGGCTCAGGTGGCTGAGGCTTCCGGTCCGGTTGTGGAGGGCCTTTGCAGGCTGGACGCGGTCATTCCCAAGCCGGAATTGTGGTGGCCCAACGGAATGGGCGACCAGCCGCTTTACACGGTCACAGTTCAGTTGACCGACTCCCATGGCAAAACCATAGATACAACCCGTCGCCGGGTCGGCCTGCGCCGAATTGACGTGCTGCCCCCGAGCCAAGACGTCGCCATGCATGTGCGCGTGAACGGCGTGCCGGTCTTTGTCAAGGGCGCGGACTGGATTCCCGCCGATAACCTGCCCACGCGCGTCACGCCAGAAATCCTTCACTGGTACATGACCCGGGCTGTCGAGTGCAACTTCAACTTCATTCGACTCTGGGGCGGGGGATACTACGAAGAAGATGAGCTGTTCGATCTGTGCGACGAGTTGGGCATTATGCTCCAGTTTGAGTTTAAATTCGCCAACGCCAGTTATCCCGTCCATGACAAGAGTTGGATGGACAATTTGCAAGAGGAAATCGAGGGCCAAACCCGGCGCTGCCGAAACCATCCTTCCATTGTGATTTGGAGCGGCAACAATGAGATAGAGTACTTTCACGGCTACAACCACATTTTCAAGGAGGTTATCGGGGGGATTGTCCATCGGCTGGTGCCCGGCGCGTTTTACGAAGTTGGCAGCGGCGCGCACGGCAGCGGCGACATCCATACGTGGGGCGTCTGGCATGGCAATCAACCGGTTGAGTCTTATCGCAAGATTGAGGGTTTTGTCACAGAATTTGGCATGCAGTCGAGCCCTGTTCCAATGACGGTGCGCGCCTTTGCCGATGCCAACAACCGCCGGAGCGTGCATTCTCCGGTGATGCGCTATCACGAGCTGGACGGCAGCGGCCACGGTATCAGTATCATCATGCGGTACACCGAGGCGAACTTCGGCAAAGCGCCCGACAATTTCGACGACACCCTCTGGTTGACCCAACTCAATCAGGCCTGGGCCATGCGCTATGGGGTCGAGCATTGGCGGCGCGACATGCCCCGTTCCATGGCCGCGACCATCTGGCAATACAATGACTGTTGGCCGGGCTTGACGTGGTCCATGGTTGACTATTATCGCCGCTCAAAGGCCGTGCTCTTCCAGTCGAAGCGTTTCTTTGCGCCCATCCTTGTCAGCGGCATTCCAGACGCCGAAAGCGGCCGGGTGCACCTCTACGTCACCAGTGATGAGCAACAAGACGCTTCGGGCGAACTGCGGTGGCGTGTGACCAACTTGATGGGCCATACGCTTCGGCGCGGCTTCCAACAGATTGAAATCCCGGCGCGGAGCAGCCGGCGGGCTGAAACCCTCGAGCTGGCCGATTTAGTCAAGGAACAAGGGGCGGCGAATTTACTGATCTGGCCCGAGGTCTTGATGGATGGCCGAAGCGTGGCCGAGAACACGCTGTTTTTCGGACGCCCCGTTGAATTAAAGCTCAAACAACCGAAGCTGACCGTCCATGCAAGGGGTGGCGACGAACGATACGAGGTCTTGATTAAAACCGACGTTCCGGCTTTGTGGGTGTGGGCGAATCTGAGGAATACTGAGGCCCGCTATTCGGATAACTTTTTCCATGTACGGCCCGGCCGAGCCGCCGTGGTTCGCATCACTCTCGCCAAGCCGATGACGCCATTCGATTTCCGACGGCGGCTGGAGGTGCGCAGCGTTTACGACCTGGCGCCGGATATGCGCAGTCCATAGGGGCTGTCGCGCCACTGGGCTGCGCGGACGCTGCTTCTTCGCTCAGGCTGGCAAGGAGCGCCGCGGATAAGCGGCCTCTTGACTGCCCCTCGAGGCGGAAGTTAGTCTGGGATTGTCACAAGGAGGGAAGATGAGCCCAATTGAGCCATGGGGTGCGAAGGGTGAAGGAGAGGGAAGCGCAGCGAAACCGGAGTTCCCAGGGCGCCGTTCTTTCATCGCGGTCCTGATGGCAGCGGGGGCCGCGTTGGTCGGCGCGGTGTTGGCCATTCCTCTGGTGCGCTTCGCCCTCTATCCGGTGCTCGCCCAGACGTCGAAAACCTCTTGGTCCAATTTGGGCCCGTTGAAGGATCTTCAATCGCTCACCGAACCCGAGCGGCGGATCGTGAAGGTCACCGAGGTGGACGGCTGGCTCGAATCCGCCTCGCGCAAAGCCGTCTATGTTACCAAGGGAACGCGGAAAGGTGCCTTGCAGGGCATTGAAGTTCTCTCCGCCATTTGCCCCCATCTCGGCTGTGAAGTTGCTTGGAACGCCGGAGAGGGCCGGTTTCTTTGCCCGTGCCATGGCAGCGTTTTTGCGCCGGACGGCGCCCGCATTTCCGGCCCGGCGCCCCGCGGGATGGACACGCTCCCTGTCAAGGCCCGCAGCGGAAACTTGCAGGTTCGCTACGAATATTTTCGCGAGCTTGTTCCCGACAAAGAAGTCATGGGCTAACGAGGCTGTGCAATGGATTCGGAATCGAATACCCCGCCTCCGCCGAAGAGCCACGGCCGTTTCTTCGATTGGTTCGACCGCCGGGTTGGCCTGCGCCAAATTCTTCATGAGGCGCTCGATGAGCCGATTCCGGGCGGGGCACGCTGGGCCTATATCTTCGGTTCAGGACTCCTCTTCATTTTTATTTCGCAGGTCATCACCGGCATTTTTCTGGCGCTCTATTACGTCCCCTCCGCCGATCATGCTCACGTCTCGGTCGCTTACATTACCAAAGCGGTAGCCGCCGGCTCGTTTTTGCGCAGTCTGCACGTTTACGGCGCAAGCGCCATGATCATCATCCTAGTTCTGCACATCGGCCAGACGTTCCTTTTCGGCTCTTACAAAGGGCGTCGCGAACTCCTTTGGCTTTCCGGCTGCGTCCTTTTGGCGTTGGTCCTGGGCATGGCGTTCACGGGCTATCTTCTTCCCTGGGATGAGAAGTCTTATTTCGCCACCGCCGTCGGCACCAACATCCTGAGCGAGGTCCCTTTCGTCGGTAACTCTCTTAAGGAATTTCTGCGCGGTGGAACTCAACTGGGCACGCTAACGCTGTCGCGCTTTTTCGCGCTGCACGTTTTTTTCATTCCCGGAATGATCTTTCTTTTCGTCGCTATCCATATTTTTCTGTTTCGCCAGGCGGGCGCGGCCGGTCCGGTCAGCGAAAGCCCGGTTCATCCCCGGCAACCCTCGGAGCCTTTTTATCCGCGGCAGTTGCTGATGGACCTCAGCTTTACCCTCGTGCTGATATGTGCGCTCGGTCTTTTGGCCTATTTTGACCCGGCGCCGCTCGGCCCACGCGCCAATCCCGCCGACACCCTTTACGTTCCCCGTCCGGAATGGTACTACCGCTCCTTTTTTGAATGGCTTAAGTTCTGGCACGGTGCGATCAGCGTGGTCGGAATTCTGGTTATTCCGCTCGTGCTTGCGGTTCTGTTTGCGGGGCTGCCGTTTTATGACCGTCGTCTGGAGCGTCGCCCTTGGCGTCGTCCGCTGGCCGTCGCCTCTTTCGGCATCGTCTTCGTGGGACTGGTCTATCTCGGCGCTAGAAGCTACCAGGACGACGAGCGCGATCCGGACGTCGCCGCCCAACTGGCCCGGCAAAATGAAGAGACCGAAGCCTATATGCGCGAACCTTTCGTCCCGCAAGCCCTCGGCCTGCCCACACCTTCAGCTTCCCCGGTCGTCAGCGCCGCGCTCCCAAGCCACTCCGCGCTTTATATGGCCCCCTCGGCGACATCCGCGAGTGCCAACGCGCTGATTGCGCGAGGCAAAGCAATCTTTCAGTCCCACATGTGCTTTAGCTGCCACGGCCAGGGCGGCGTGGGGACGGCGATCGCACCCCGCCTCATCGGCATCGGAAACAAATTTTCTCCGGCTCAGCTTGAGCATCTTTTTCATCATCCCCTCCCTCAAATGACCGCCGGCGGCATGCCGCCGGTCAAGCTGAGCCCCCAGGATATGAAAGCCCTGATCGCTTACCTCGATAGCCTCAAATAGAGCCGCAGCCCCGATAGCGTCCTGAGTCGTAAAAAAGGATGAATCATTGCAGGCTGGAGCCGCCTGCGACCGTCAAGCTAAGCCTTTGGCGTGACTTGCGCCTTTGCGTGAACCAGGCTTTTCGTTGTTCAGGGTTGTGCGCCCCGGGCTCTCACCTCAGACCTCGAATCGCAAGAGTAGGGCTGGAGGGTGGCCGCCACGTCGCGGTCAGGGTGCGCTCGATCACCGCCCTTAGTGACCTGCGTCACAGACAAGGCCGCGTCGCCAAATTATCTTGGCATCTGTCCGTACGATTTGCTCGGTCTGAACGGAACAAATTGTTAAAATGGAAATTTCGCCGGTCACCGAAAGATTTATTTCGTGCTGGGGCGAGATGGGAGCGCGCTGGGGCGTCAACCGGTCGGTAGCCCAGATGCACGCCCTGTTTTACCTTTCGCGCGGTCCGCTGAACGCCGAGGAGATTGCAGCCACGCTGGGCGTGGCACGTTCCAATGTGAGCGCCTGCCTCCGGGAACTCGAAGGCTGGGGACTGATCCGGCCGATTCACGTTCGCGGCGACCGGCGGCAGCACTACGAAGCCGTTCAAGACGTTTGGGAAATGTTCCGAATCATTCTTGAGGAGCGCAAGCGGCGCGAGATTGACCCTACCGTCGCGGCGCTGCGCGAATGCTTGGTGGAGGCTGAGACTGGCAATCCGCCGGATCTCTATACCGCCGCGCGGATGAAGGATGCACTTGAGTTCTTCGACGTGATTCTTCCGCTTTATGACGAAATGCGCCGGTTGCCCGGTGGCCCCATTCGTCGCCTCGCCAAGCTGCGGCGGGGGATTCGGGCGCTGGCCGGTAAGAATCTCGGGCGGGAAAGCACTTGATTGCGACCGTGATGCTTGCCCCGCATCATTCCATGGGAATGGGGACGAGGATGGAGACGCCGTTGGAAAGATGAAATGGCTTGGCGGGCGAACGGTCCCAAGGGTTGGTGAGCATTTAGCTTTCAGCAGATATTTGATTTCTTGATCCTGCTCATATCAGGAGGTCGGTTCTATGAAGACGAAGGTATTGCTGTTCGGCGCCATTCTGCTCTTGTACGCTTTTCCTAGAGCCTATGGGGTACCCAGCTTTGCGCGGCAGACGGGCCTGCCCTGCAGTTCCTGCCACACCACGATCCCGGAGTTGACGCCGCTTGGCCGTCTCTTCAAGCTCAATGGCTACACGCTGGTGGGTATCAAAGAAATTACGGCCCCGGCAGGTCAGGCAGAAGCCAAGCTCAGCCTGCTTTCGTTTTTGCCCCTTTCGGCGTTTTTCCAGATTTCCAACACGACAACCAATCAGCCACAGCCGGGCACACAGAACGGCAGCTTTGAACTTCCGCAGTCGGCCAGCCTGTTCCTCGCCGGCGCCATGGCGCCACACGCGGGAGGATTCATTCAAGTCACGTACAGCGGCCAGGACGATCATTTCAGTTGGGACAACACCGACATCCGTTACGCCAACCAGAAAACCATTGGCGGGAAAAATGTGACCTATGGCCTTACCTTCAACAACAATCCAACGGTGGAGGATCTGTGGAACGACACCCCAGCCTGGGGCTTTCCCTGGGTCGCGCCTGACTCCGCGCCGTCGCCGATGGCAGCAGCTTTAGTGGATGGCAGCCTTGCCCAAGATGTCGCCGGCCTCGGCGCTTACGCCATGTGGAACAATCACCTGTACGGCGATGTGACGGGCTATCGCTCGGAGCACCTCGGCGGCCCGCAACCCAATCCCGGTGTGGGCTTTGGGGTCAACATTCAGGGCGTTGCCCCCTATTGGCGCTTGGCCTGGCAGCAGACGATGGGCAACAATTATCTTGAGGTGGGCACTTTTGGCATGCACGTCGCTTCCACGCCCAACGCTGTGGTGGGGCCGCGCGACGATTACACCGATCTCGCTGCCGACTTCCAACTTGAACACACCCTACCGCTGAAGAAACGCAACGACTTAATTTCGGTGCACGGTGTTTATATTCACGAGAATTCGCACTTGTACGCGACCTTTGCCGCCGGCGGCGCGGCGCTGGTGCCGCACGACCTGAACACCGAGCGGCTCGATGCCACCTATCACATCGGCAACAAGTACGCGGCCACCTTCGGATGGTTCAACACGACCGGCACGACGGACCCGCTGCTCTACGCGCCGGCGGCCGTGAGCGGCAGTGCCACCGGCAATCCGCACACCGATGGATTGGTTTCGCAGTTTTCCTACTGGCCCGTCCAGAACATTCAACTGGCACTCCAGTACAGAAACTTTTTCAAATTTAACGGCGCGAGCACGAACTATGATGGAGCGGGACGCAATGCCTCGGGCAACAACGCTCTGTATATGATGGTATGGTTTATTTTCTAAACCGGGCGCCGCGCCGACCGCAGCCTCGGGTGACGCTGGGGCTAGGCGCAGCAAGGCAGCCTAGGGCGAATCACTGACTGGACGGTCAAGGGGCCACGGCCATGCACGTCCCGTACCCCGCAGGATGAGCGAACCCACCCAGCATCGTCTTGGCGGTTTAACCTAGGGGCGAGGCCCGAGAGAGGGATTTTCAAAGGAGGATCTTCCGCATGATTTCGAAAAACCAATTTCTGCTTTCAGCCAGTGTTTGCGGATGGCTGGTCGCTGGTCTTTTGAGTTCTGCTCTGGCGTCGCCGCCTAGTGCGCCCCGCCCTCAGTCGGAATCCGCCTTGGCGGCGACCGGAGCAGTTACCGGCCAAATCCTGTTTAAGGGGACCCGTCCCAAACCGCGGCGAATCCTTATGAACGCCGACCCAGTGTGCGTGTCCCTGCATCACGGGCCCGTGTACTACCAAGACGGCCAGGTGAATGCCAACGGGACCTTGCCCAACGTCTTCGTCTATATCCAGTTAGGACTCGGCAACCGCCATTTCCAGCCCCCGTCCACGCCGGTCGTCTTGGATCAGCAAGGGTGCATGTACGTTCCCCATGTGCTCGGCATCATGGTCGGGCAACCACTCAAAGTTGTGTCGCACGATCCCACCACCCATAACATTCACATCATGTCCAAGCTCAATCGCCCGTGGAACCAGTCGCAGCCGCCGGGCGCGCCGCCTTTCATCAAGCGCTTCACCCGCCCGGAAATTATGATCCCGGTTCAGTGCAATGAACATCCCTGGATGCATGCCTACATCGGGGTCACCTCGAACCCGTTTTATGCCGTCACCGGCGCGACGGGCCGTTACACGCTGCATGGATTGCCACCCGGCCACTATACCGTCGCGGCGTGGACGGCTACCTTCGGCACGCAGCGGGAAGAGGTCACGCTGAGGGCTGGCCAAACGGTTACCCTAAACTTTACCTTCCGCTAAACCGTAGGATTCGGAGGGTGAAGGGTTACCTGCGCGCCCTGGCACGATGCTATGCTCGACCTCCAGGGACGCCAGCCTCGGCACCAACGATCGAGCCCGCAAGGTTGAAGCCAAGGCGCGGGCCGTTGAGAGCCATCGTTGTCTTGTCCTCTAACAAAAGCAATCCTGCTCGCGCCAGCGCCGGTCGAAGCATGTTAGTCTGCTGAGTGCTGCTCGTGCGCCGCTGGGAAGCGGAGCGCAGCCCGATGAGCCAACTTTCATGCCCCAATACCGCGTTCTGTTGGTGACCAACCTGTGGCCCACTGAAGACGATCCGAGCTACGGTTCTGCCATTCAAGCGCAGATGGAATCCCTGCGGCCCTTGGGTGTTGATTACGACGTGCTCTTCATCAACGGCCGACAATCGGTTCTAAACTACGTTAGGGGCATTTTCGAGCTACGTCGCCGAGTGGCGGCTCAGCCTTATGACTTGATCCACGCAGAGTTTGGTCTTTCCGGGTGGGTGGCCCGATGCCAGTGCCGCCTCCCCGTCGTGGTCAAGTTCATGGGAGATGACGTTCTGGGACGGTTCGACGGCGCGGGCCGGTTAACGCTGGTCGGACGCATCTTTCAACTTTCGAGCTTGCTCTTGGCCCGCTGGATTGACGCCGCCATCGTCATGAGTGGAAGAATGAAAGCTCAACTTCGCCTGCCAACGGCCTATGTCATCCCAACCGGCGTTGACTTGGAGCTGTTCCGGCCGCTGGACCGCGGCGACGCCTGCCGCGCGTTGAACCTCGACCCGGGCAAAAAGTATGTGCTTTTCCCTTACGGTCCTGACCGGCCGGCCAAACGATTGGATTTGGTTCAACAGGCTGTTCAAATCGCCCGCACTGAATTCCCGCCGTTGGAAATTCTTCAGGTTTACGGCGTGTCGCGGCAACAGATGCCTCTTTACTACGCCGCGGCTGACGTTTTGATTCTTGCCTCGGAGTCCGAAGGCTCCCCGAACTGCGTGAAGGAAGCGTTGGCGGCTAATCTGCCCATCATTTCCGTTGATGTGGGCGATGCTGCCGAAGTGCTTCAGGCTGTGGAAGGCAATTACATTGTTCCTCGGACCGCTCAAGCGTTGGCGGAGAAACTTGTTGAAGTGTGCCGCCGAGGTGGAAGAACCCACGGGCGCGAGCGCGCTCAACAATTTTCATTGCAGGAACGGGCCAAAAAGGTATTGGATATCTATCGAACCGTGGCAGAAAAAAGCGCGCAGACCCGGCCTGCAAAACATTCTGCCAGTCAGTTCGTGAGCGAAGGATTTCAAAGCTTGCGAATGTTCGATGAAGAGGGGCGCGGAGCAATCTCTTCGCCGACGCGCCGGCAAATCCTGGCGTCCTGCGAGGGGCTTTATGCCTATCTTCTGAGCCGTCATTACGCCGACGGACTTCTGCACGGTCCCGACCCCGGCGTCCGCTTCAACTGGCGGTTTTGGCGCTTCTTGAAGAGTGCTTTTAGCTTTGTCCCGTGGGGCGATGACTACATTTTTATGCAAACGCAAGGTAACTGGGCGCTGGCGAATTGGGCGCTTTTTGACGCCAGCGGGCAGCCTGGCTTCCGTGACATGGCGCTCGAAGCCGCCGAAGCGGTGATGGCGCTTGAAACCTCGGAGGGTTACTGGCACTACCCGCTTCCCGAACGTCGAGGGTTGATTGCGACCCTCGAAAGCATATGGGGAGCAACCGTGCTGTTGAGCGCTTACTCCCACACACACCGCACAGAATGGTTGCGCGCTGCCACCCGCGCGTCTGACTACATTGTGGAGCATATTGGCTTCCAGGCTCATGGTGACGGCGAAGCCATCAACTACTTCGACCGGCCGCGTGGAAAAGTCCCCAACAACTCCGTCATCGCCGTCTGGTTTTTCTTGCGCCTGGCCGAGGCGAGCGGCGAGAGCCGCTTTTTGGAGCATGTAGGACCGCTCTTGCAATTCATCGCTACCGTTCAGTTGCCGAGCGGAGAAATTCCGTACGTCGTTTCGAGCCCTCAGGAAAAGCCGCGCCATCATTATCTCTGCTTCCAATATAACGCGCACATGTTCCTGCATCTGGCGCGCGCCGAGCGCTTGCGACCCGGTCTTGGAGCGCGGCCCATCCTTCTGCGCCTTTTTCAGTTTCTTCAGCAAGGCATACGGCCAGAAGGATTCTGTGCCAATGATTGCGCGAGCGTTACGCGCGGAGGCCCCGAGGTAAATTACTACACCGCCGCCCTGGGCGCCGCACTGCATGAGGGCTTTCGGTTGGGGCTAAGTCCCAACGATGATCTGGCCGGGCGATGCTTGGCCCGCCTGCTCGCGCGTCAGCGTCCCGACGGCAGCTTCGGCTTCTCAAGCCGCGAATACGGTTTACTGAAGGATGAACGCTCTTATCCGCGCCAACAGGCTGCGATCCTTTTCCACCTTCTTACCATTTGCGATTTGGGCGACGGCTTTACCTCCTCTCCGGTCACGCCATCATCGAAGAACTTGCCAACTGTTTCGTGAGCGCACAATCGAGCCTCTACCATGTAATAACCAAAAAGTTAACCCCATTCGTTAAACCTCCATAAGCCGCTTGACGGTCTTGCTGCGTGGGTGTATAAGGCTAGTCCAGAGTTGGGCACGAAAAGTTGCAGAGCGGATGGGAGCGTCAGCAGATTTCAACATCCAGCCTGCTGGCTAAGGGGAGGGGACCATGAAGCGGGCGGCACTCCTACTCATAATTTTTCTGAGCGTCGCCGGCTTGGGAATAGCGCAGACGCCGAACCCCGTTCCTTTCATCAATCAGCCGCTCGTCCCGGATGCGGTCGCCCCCAGTGCCGCTGGCTTCACGCTCATGGTCAACGGTACCGGTTTCGTCCCCGGCGCGACCGTTGACTGGAACGGCGCCGCGCTCCCGACAACGGTCGTCAGCGGCTCGCAACTCACGGCCTCCGTCCCGGCTGCCAACGTCGCCACGGCCGGCACGGCTTCGGTGACTGTGGTGAATCCCGCCCCAGGCGGCACGTCGAACGTCGTCTTCTTCTCCGTAACCCTTTCAGCGGCGACCGTGAATTTCGTCAACGCCCCTGGCTCGCCCATCAGCGTCGGCAACTACCCGAACACGGTTGTGGAGGGCGATTTCAACGGCGACGGCAAGCCGGACTTGGCGATCGCGAATCAGAACAGCAACACGGTGACCATTCTGCTGGGCAACGGAGATGGGACGTTCACGCAGGCCCCAGGCTCACCCATAACGGTGGGGTCGGCCCCTGACGGGATCGCCGTGGGGGACTTCAATGGTGATGGAAAGCTGGACCTGGCAGTCGCAAATGAAGGCAGCAACACCGTAACCATCCTGCTCGGGAACGGCGACGGCACCTTCACGCAGGCGCCGAGCTCCCCTATCGCTGTGGGCACCGGCCCCCAGGCAATCGCGGCGGGCGATTTCAACGCGGATGGAAAACTGGATTTGGCTGTTGCGGACGGGGCTAACGGTCTTAACAACCATGTGACCATTCTGCTGGGCAACGGCGATGGCACATTTACGCAAGCCCCCGGTTCGCCGATTGCGGTCGGCACAGGCCCCGACGCCCTTGCGGTCGGCGACTTCAACGGGGACGGCAAGCTTGACCTCGCGGTCGCCAATGCCGTTAGTTCAAACGTGACCATTCTGCTGGGCAACGGTGATGGCACATTTACGCAAGCCCCCGGCTCGCCGATCTCAGTGGATCTAGGGCCGGATGGGATTGTGGCGGGCGATTTCAATGGCGACGGGAAGCTTGACTTGGCGGTCGCGGCTAGCGGCATCAGCCACGTGGATATTCTGCTCGGGAACGGTGATGGCACGTTCACGCCAGCCCCCGGTTCGCCGATCACGGTCGGGCTCGCTCCCGCCGCCATTACGGCCGCGGACTTCAACGGGGACGGCAAGCTGGATCTCGCCACCGCGAGCCGCGACAACGACGCGGTCACACTGCTGCTGGGCAATGGGGACGGAACGTTCAGCACCCTCGCCGGAACCGCCATCGGCGCGACAACGGGCGGTGCCCCCTCTTCGCTCATTGCCGGCGATTTCAATGGGCTGGGCCGCCTGGGTTTGGCGACCGCCAATGAAGTCGGCACCGGCGGGAACTCGGTTTCCATCCTTCTGCAGGCTCCCGCCGTCACGCTTTCGGCCACCAGCCTGAGTTATGCCGACCAGGTTGTGAACACGACCAGTTCCGCGCAATCCGTCACGGTAACGAACAGCGGCTTTTCTACTATGAGTTTTTCGAGCATCGCCGCGAGCGGCCCGTTCGCCGTTCAATCGAGCGGCACCACCTGCTCGACCAGTGCCACGCTCGCCGTCGGAGCCAGTTGCACCATTAGTGTGACGTTCACCCCAACATCTACCGGGTCGCTCACCGGAACGCTCACCCTCACCGACAACGCCGCCTCGAGCCCGCAGACCGTCAGCTTATCGGGCACGGGCGTTTCCGCCGGCGTCGCAAGCCTGTCATCCACCGGCGTAAACTTTGGCTTCCAAGCGGTGGGCACTAGCTCGAGCCTTGCCAACGTGACCTTGACGAACACGGGTACCGGCCCGATGGTGATTTCCGCGATCTCCGCCACCCCTGCGGATTTTGCCATCGTTTTGCCAAACACGTCCGGGCCCCCCGCGTGTCAAACCATTGTGGGTTCACCGTTGGCAGTGGCGGCAAGCTGCCGTATTTCTATCCAGTTCACGCCGAGCGTACTGGGCTTGGTCGTCGGCTCAGTGACGATTATTGACGACACGGCGACGAGCCCGGAAACGATCACCCTGACGGGGACCGGAGTTTCCGCCGGCCAGCCGTCGCTCAGCTCCGCCAGTTTGACCTTCGCCGCCACGCCGGTTGGCCAGTCCACGGCAGCCCAAACGCTCACCCTCACCAACAAAGGCACCGGACCTCTCGGCAGTATAAGCATTACGCTCTCCGAAGGAAATTACACAACTCTGGATTTCTCCCAAACCAACAATTGCCCCGCCCCACCCAATACGCTGGCCGTGGGTGCGAGTTGCACCATCAATGTGGTGTTTGACCCCTATCGGTTGGGATCGCTCACCGCGACGCTCACCGAGACTGACGACTCTGCCTACAGTCCACAGACCATTAATCTGAGCGGGACTGGAAACCCCGTCCCGTTCTCGAAGGGCGAACTTTTCTTCTCGCTCGGCAACGGCACCGTGCTGCGCGAGACGCCCACCGGTCAACTGATTCAAATCATGGACACCGGCACGGGCACCTACACCTACGGCATGGCCTTTGACAGTTCCGACAACCTCTACGTCTCGGACTTTGGGGCTCGCAACGTCAGCAAGTTCTCGAACACCGGGGTGCCGCTGGGCTTCTTCGGCAGCGGCTACGGCGGCAGCGTGGAGGACGTGGTCTTCAACAGTTCGGGCGACCTGATTGCCGGCAGCGTGGACGGCGACGACACCATCCGCATCTTCGATCCTTCCGGCAATCCCATCGCCGCTTATCCCGCCGCGCCCGAGGATCGCGGCATTGACTGGTTCGATCTCGCGCCCGACCAGTGTACGCTCTATTACACTTCCGAGGGCGTCGAAATCAAGCGGTTCGACATTTGTAAAGGCGTCCAGCTTTCGGACTTTGTGGATAATCTTCCCGGTATCGCGGCTTACGCCTTACGGTTTTTGCCATCAGGTGGCCTGCTGGTGGCCGACAGCCAAGCCGTAGAACGGCTCGACTCGAGCGGCAACATTATTCAGACTTATACGGCTCCTGACGCCTCCGAGCTTTATGGCTTGGATCTTGATCCTGACGGGACTTCCTTCTGGACCGGCGATTACCAGACCGAGGAAGTATACCGATTTGACATTGCGACCGGAGCGCTTTTAGACAGCTTCCCGGTGACCACAATTCCCGGCGGTTTTGGCATTGCCGTCAACGGTGAGATTACCGTGGCCACAACAGCCGATCTATCGGTTGCTGAGACGGCCTCGCCTTCACCGGCGTCGGTCGGGAGCAATTTAACCTATACCTTGACGGTGACCAATAACGGGCCCAACTCGGCTCCCAACGTCACCCTGACGGACACCGCGCCTTCCGGGGCCACGTTTGTTTCGGTGACGCCTTCGGTGGGTTCGTGCAGCGGGACGGCCGTCATCACCTGCGATTTGGGGACATTGGCCAATGCCGCCTCGGCCACGGTGACCCTGGTGGTTACGCCAACCGCCGTCGGAACACTCACCAACACAGCCAGCGTTTCCTCGGGCGTTTCGGATCCCAACCCGGCCAACAACACGGCCACGCTTAACACCACCGTCACCACGAGTTCCATTACGGTAGCCCCCGCCAGCCTAACCTTCGCGCCGCAACTCGCGGGCACGACGAGTGCCCCTCAAACCGTTACTGTCACCAACAACAGCGGCGGCTCCGTCACCATCAACAACATCGCCGTCAGCGCCGGCAGCTTTTCCGAGTCGAACACGTGCGGCGCGTCGCTCGCGGCCAACTCCAATTGCAAGGTCAACGTGACGTTCTCGCCCAAATGCGCCGGCCCCTGCCACTGCACGCTCTCCATCTTTGACAACGCCGCCGGCAGCCCGCAGACCATTCCGCTCTCTGGAACCGGCCAGGACTTCAAGCTCGTCGCGACCACCGTCTGGCAAACCGTCTCACCGGGTGGTTCAGCGAGCTATCCATTCTCGATTGTTCCGGAAGGTGGTCTGAACACCCCCGTCCAATTTACTTGTTCTGGCGCTCCAGCAGGAGCCACATGTTCCGTTTCACCTGCTTCCGTCACGCTGGACGGCACTTCAACAGCTTCCGCAACCGTGCAAGTCACCACGGCCGCTTCGACGTTTGCTCCGCCACGCCGTACATCGCCCAATCTTCGTTTGCCGCCTGCCATGCCCGGCATAGAAATGTTGGGGCTGCTTCTCCTCGGTTTGATTCTGATAGCCGGGATTGCACTGGCTCAGGTACCCGACCGACCATTTCTTGGGATAGTAAGAGGCGGCGGCTCCATACGCTCGCAACCTGGCCGGCGACTGATTCCCCTGGCGGCGGTTTTGCTTGGCTTAATGCTCCTGGCCTCCTGTGGCGGCGGTGGTGGGGCGGCCGTATCGGATCCGCCGGGAACGCCCCAAGGCGTCTATACGCTGACCATCACGGGCACCACCACTTCCGGCTCGGCGACTTCCAGTCACAACTTCACCGTGACGCTCGCGGTGAACTGACGGTCATATCCAAGCCCGTCGCCGGCACGATGAGCGCAGCGTTAAGGGCCGCAAAATTTCGAATCCACCCTCACCTGACTCAAGCGCAAGGGTTTGCTCCTCATGGCCTTCTGCGAGAGGAATGTGATAACATTCGATAGCGAAGGCCGCAATAGCGTGGGGCCGCCTGGGTGAGCCGGTGAGATTGTCGGCAGGGGTACCGGGAAGAAAGGAATCGAGTTATGTCTGGCCATTCAAAATGGGCAACCATCAAGCACAAAAAAGGACAAGCTGATGCGCGCCGTGGCAAGATCTTCACCAAGTTGATTAAAGAGATTTCGATTGCAGCTCGCTTGGGTGGAGGGGATCCGAATTCGAACCCACGCCTGCGGACGGCTATCGCCGCGGCGCGCGCCGAGAACATGCCCGCGGAGAACATCAAGCGGGCCATCCAGCGCGGCACCGGCGAGTTGCCGGGCACCCAGTACGAAGAAGTGATTTACGAGGGGTATGGACCGGGCGGCGTCGCCATGATTCTAGAGGTAACGACGGATAATAAAAACCGCACCCTCTCGGAGATTCGCCATATCCTTGCCAAGCACGGCGGCAACCTCGGCGCGAACGGCTGCGTCGCTTGGATGTTTTCAAAGAAAGGATACGTGGTGGTTGAAAAATCCAAAGCCGGCGAAGACAAGATGCTCGAGTTGGTGACGGAGGCTGGGGCGGACGACCTGAACGACGACGGGGATAATTGGGAAATCACGTCCACTCCGGAACGCTTTGCGGCCGTTGTGGAGACCCTGAAAACGGCCGGCATCGAACCGGCGGTGGCCGAGGTTTCTATGATCCCTCAATCCTATGTCAAACTTACCGGGAAGCCGGCTGACCAAATGCTGCGCCTGATGGAAGAACTTGAAGACCACGATGATGTTCAGCATGTTTTCGCCAACTTTGATATGGAGCAGGCGGAACTTCAGGCCCTCACGCAGGCCCGATGAACGGCGTCAGCCTCGGCGGGATTGAATAGGGTCAGAAATTCATGGGAGCAACTTACCGACATCAGCCCAAGCTCCGGCTCCTTCTCCTCTCGACGTTGGCGGCGTCTATAATCTTCTCCAGGGTCCTTGCCGGCTCTCCATCGGAATCGGCGCGGCCTCGGCTCACTTACACGAAAATCATGAAGGGCAGCGTGCCGGAGTATGAGCGTATTACCGTGAACTCCGTGGGGCGAGGGAGCTTCGACGGACGTCAATTGAACGACCCGCCCAACCCTCGACCGCTTCAGCTATCGTCCTCGGTCACCCTGCAGCTTTTTGATCTCGCCGATCAACTCGGCGATTTCCGCTCCATCGTGCTCGAAAGCAGAAAGAAAGTTGCCAACCTGGGCGAGAAAACCTTCACCTTCCAGAAAGGCCACGAAATTTATAAAGTTACATTCAACTACACGCGGAATCGCGCCGCTGAAGAACTGACAAACCTCTTTGAAGGAATCGCGAGCGTCGAAGAGCATATTGCCGGGCTCGAATACTCCGCCAGATTTGACCCCTTGGGTCTCCCTCATCAGCTTCACCTGACAGCCATGGACCTTTACGAGCATAACCTCACGGACCCGCAACTCATGGTGCCGATCCTTCGGCAGATCGCTCGGAACAATCGTTATCTCCACATCGCGCAAGTCGAAGCCCAGACGATTTTGCAGAGAATCCAAGACAAATAATGGGGCTTCGCGGTGACGCGCGTGCCGAGGCAATCTCAATTTTGTGCCCACAGCCGCGATTTGTGATATGTTCGTCTTATGAAAGCGTGGCTCGCCAGCGCGTTACTCTTGGCGGGTATGTGGTTTCCCGCCTCCGTGCGCGCGCAAGTAGCCAGCGTCGAACATCCTTTTTCACCCAACGCCACGCAACTGGTTCAAGGCTTTGGAAATATTCCCCGTCTCCCTGACACGACGCGAATGTGGACGCTTCCCATCGGCACCTCCAGCAACGTGTTCCCAGCCGTTGGCCGGCCGCTTGGCCCTCGGCCAGGACCGGGTTTCCGGCGACCTTTCTCGGCCCCGACCGATGTGGATGATAACGAGCCGAGCTTCTTCTTCTCCGCCGTCTTCTGGTCCCCGATGTTGTTTCCATATTTGTGGGACTCGCAGTGGGACGCTCCGCCTGCTCAGCCTGTTTCGGCTTCGGAACCGCGCAGCGAGCGATCGCTTCGCCGACAGATGGGGCGACTCACGAGGGAAATTATGAAACTGCGATATTACGAAGAAGCGTCCAATCAGAGGTCCCAGGGATTGATGCCTTGGGCCCGCGCCATCCCTCCGCACCCTGCGCCCAAAGTCGAGAAGCTTTTGCCCACCGTTTTTGTATTTCGGAATGGGCGGCAATTCACTGCCACCGATTACGCTATCTTTGGAAACACCCTCTGGATTTTCGGAAATCAGACGGCCAAACAAATTCCTCTTAGCCTCCTGAACCTTGCTGCCAGCAAAAAGCTCAATGATCAGCGCGGCGTGAACTTCGTCTTGCCGGATTAGGGTTGCCTGCCATAGCCGTTTGGAACCGTTCCCGAACCCGAGCCTGCCCAGCGATGCCTTGACATGGGGAACAATATTCTTATCCCCGGGGGGCGTCGAATGCGCTAAAATGACAGGTCACATTTTAGTGGAGGAGCACGGATAATGAGCGTGACGACAATAGCTGATGAGCTAGGCGCTGCTGCGCAGGAAGTTCTCCAGGCTGCCGCGAGGCGCCCTGCCGATACCGAAGCGCTGGAGCGGCTGGCGCGGCGCTTGGAATCGCTTCCAACATCGCGCGTCCGCATTCGGCCGCGGTCCTTAACAATGGACCCCACCTCATCCTCCACTTTCTATCTGGCTGCCGACCTTCTCGCCGAGCCCAAACCGAAGCCTGTTCTCTTGCGATTCGCGCCTCGCAGTGAACCCGGCCGGGAGCGGTTCATCAATTCGCTCCATGCCTTCACGGTTCACGCCTCGGAAGGACCGATGAGCGTGAACGTCTTCTCCTTTGGAACGGCTGATTATGAGAATATCCGCACCTTTGTAGAAGAAGTTGATCGAGCTTTCTTGCCTCGTCCGCAAAAAGCGGAGCCGGCCGTTGCGGCTGGGAATCGCCACCCCGAAATCAGTTTGCCGGCGGTCTTCGATGCTTACCGTGAGATCTTGGATTGCTTGGGCGTCAACATGGCATCCACCGTCCAGCTCTCGGCGACCCGCGAGATGACAACCGAGGAAGCGCTCAAGGGTCGTGACGGCGAGGATCCCACGGCCATTGGCCACACCAGAGTTTCCATTCGGCACCTCTACCATGCAGGGCTGTGGGCGGCGATTCGCGCGGGCTGGCGCGATGGCTACACGGCGGAGGCTGACCACTTTATCGTTTCCGGCGGCACGCCGGCGGAAATCAGCCACTCCATCGAGGCCGCCAAAACAGCTATTCGCCACGCCGTGGGCTACACCAAGTTTACGACCGACACGTCCCGGCTGTTTGAGCTGGAGGCCGATCCGTGTCACCCCACTCCATGGAGCGAATCGAAGGTTTTAGAACGATTTGAGCAATTGTTCCAAGACTCCGAACGGCGCTGGATAATGAGCGAGTTCTCCCAAACGTTCGCAACCGACCAGGCGGAGTACCGTTTGAGCCAGCGTGAAATCATGCGTTTGGCAGTTAAATTTGGACAGAGCCTGAAGCTGAACGAGGACCTTTACGATTACATTCGAAAGGTCAAAGCGGAGGCAGGCGTGGACGGTGGCTTTGATTTCGAACCATCCATTGACGAAGCCGACACGCTGACCACGCCCCAAGAGATGATTTTCGTCATGCAATGGCTCAAGGCGCGGGGACGTCCCGCTCAACTTTGTCCGCCCAATCTTGGGTTCAAGAAGCGCCAGGCCTATCCTGTGGCTTTGGAAACAACGGAGGCGCAGGGTGTTGGTCTCAGGGATTACGCCAAGGGTAAGATGTGGCCGGAGCTGGAGGTTCGGGTGGCAAGGGATTTTCAAGGACAGCCACTGCGCGAACTGGCCGCACGCGTCGCCGAGCTGGCCGCCGTCGCCCGAAGTTTTGACGCCACACTGAGCATTCACTCCGGCAGCGGTAAGCAGCCTGAGCTCCTGGAGGTGATTGGAGGGGCCACCCAGGGGCGCGTCAATTATAAAATATCTGGCGAGCTTCAGCTTCAACTGTTTGACGTTTTGGCCAGCCAGCCAGCAAACTCCTCTTGGCGGCTACTCTTTGAGAGGATGGTCCATCGTGCCAATGAGTTTGCGGCTCGCGGCCTATTCGGTTATGAAAGCGAGCTTGCTGCCAAGTATCGCGCCATGGGGCGGGAGTTCAATTTGGGAGACTCTTCGCGCGGCCGCGTGGACGGTAATCTGTTCCTTGTTTTTTGGTTGGGCAACATGGTCGGAAGCCGCGACCTTTACTCGCCCGACGGCGACCATCGTTTTTTCAAGGAAAAACTTGATGAATTGCCGGAAGAATTAGTGCAGGAAGTTCAGCGTCGCAATTCCCGTTACGTTGTCTGGCTGGCAGAGCATCTGCGAGCTTGAACTGAGAAGGCGCTCCCACGGCTGCCAAGGCTTCAAATTGCATTGAGGACTTTCACCATGGCTTACGCAGGTCTGAGTTTGGATGGCAAGAAAGCATTGGTCTTTGGAGGAACTAGCGGAATCGGAAAGTCCATTGCGGTCGGCTTGGCCCAGGCGGGCGCTGACGTCGTTCCGGTCAGCCGTCGCGCCAGCGAGGTTCAAGCGGCCGCGGCGGAAATACGAGCTTTGGGCAAGCAATCGCTGGAATTGACGGCCGACGTCACGCGTCGCGACCAGATTCAATCGGTCATCGAAAAGATGCGCGCGGCTTTCCAGCGCATTGATATCCTGGTGAACTCGGCGGGCATCAATCTTCGTGTGCCGTCCTTGGACGCTACGGAACAACAATGGGAGCAGATGATAGCCATCAACCTGACGGGCACTTGGAACACCTGTCAGTTGGTGGGCAAAGTCATGAAGGAGCAAAATTACGGGCGCATCATCAACATTGCTTCCATCACGTCATTTCTGAGCGCGCATGAAGTCACGGCGTACGCTGCGAGCAAGGGCGGCGTGGCTTCGGTCACTCGTTGCCTGGCGGCCGAATGGGCCAAGTACAACATCACGGTCAATGCAATCGCTCCGGGTGTTTTTGAAACGCCGCTCAACACGGCTCTTATCCATCGCCCGGCGCGGCGGGATTCCATTCTCTCTCACACGCCCATGAAACGGTTTGGGCAATTGGAGGAGATCAAAGGCGCGGCCATCTTTCTGGCTTCGGATAGCGCGAGCTTTGTGACGGGGGCGTTCATAGCGGTGGATGGCGGCTTCATGGCGCAGGGGATTGGGGAATAGGTCAATTTCGAGCAAGTTTTGCCGAATGTATCGAAAGGCTACAAAAACGCGCAAAAACCTTCATCTGGCGGCCTGCGAATTTTAAGTAACTCATTGATAACACAACTGTTATAAAATTTTACAAAATTCTGTCCCAAACGTCCCACTTGTCCCATTTTGGGGTGATAGGCTGGGGGAGGGGCGCTCAGTGAGGCGGGCGGGGTTCGAGGCGTTCGGACTACGGGGCACGCCGAGGGTGAAGCGGCCTGTTTTGGAGCGTGGGTCGGAATGCCGCCGACGGGTGACTTTAGGGTCGCGGCGGCAAGCTGGGGAGAAAAGGGCTTGTTGGACGACCGAGGCCGAAGCGCGACCGGCGAGCGAGGCTTCTTGGCCCGCTGACAACGGTGATGGTGTGCGGGGGGCGACTGGCTGAGGCTGCCGATGGCTCGGTGGCGCCGGCCTTGGGCCTGCCAGGTGGCTCATTCGCCGCAGGTGATGGCGACCTCAAGGTTGCCGCTACGCCCGGTCATCGTGGCCACGTAGCGCCGGGCTTGAACCCGCCAAGTGGCCCATTCGCGGCGGGAGGCCGCTGGTAACGCGGCTGGAAGAGGGCGAGACGCTGGCGGCAGGGATCCAGTATGGCTGCCCCATCGAACCTTGCGGTCACCGAGGCGCGCGCCCGCGCGAATCCCAGGTCAAGAGCCGCAAAGGAAGCCAAACTGCGGCTACCTTTGCGCTACCTCGCTCATCTCGAAGAAAGGACCTCCTGTGTCACCAATCTAGTGGACGAGTACACCCCCTTCACACGGGCGTCGGTCGGTGGTAATCTTTTCAACGGCCTCACGGCGGCATGAGGGGAAGCTACGTCCTCCCGATTCTTGAGCGCAAGTCCTGATTTCCCAGCCGCGCGGAAGGAGCGACGATGGACGACCAAGCGAATACGCCCCCAAAGGAATCGAGTGATGCTGCCCGTTCTGGTGGCGACGTTCACGTACTCAACGAAATCCTCGCTGCATTCCGGAAGTTGGAACCCGGCAGTTACGAGAGGATGCTCGATACCGTTAGGACTTTCTTGGGGATCGGCCACCACCCCAGCGCGAACGCACCGACAGTACCGCATCGCGGAGGTGCGACAAGCACTAGCGAGGCATCCTTTTCCGAAGACCGCTCCCCCTCGCCAAAGCAGTTCCTGCTAGAGAAACAGCCGAAAACGGACGTGGAGAGGGTCGCGTGTTTGGCGTATTACCTCACGCACTATCGGGACACCCCGCACTTCAAAACGCTTGACGTGAGCAAGCTCAACACCGAAGCGGCCCAGGTCAAGTTTAGCAATGCCGCCGTGGCGGTGGACAACGCAGCCAAGCAAAACTATTTGGTCCCCGCCAGCAGGGGAAGTAAGCAGATAAGCGCCGTGGGAGAGCAGTTCGTGCTGGCGTTGCCTGACAGGGAAAAAGCAAAAAGCATTATGAGGAGCGCGCGTCCACGGCGGAAAGCGCGGGCCAGCAGGCAGCAGCAGGGTGAAGAGCAGCAATAGTGGACACAAGCCAAGAATCTTCCCGAGGCAGGGCACTCCGTCTCGCTATTTTCAACCACAAGGGCGGCGTTGGAAAGACCACCCTTAACGTCAACATTGCAGCGGCTCTTGCCTCTCTTGGAAAACGCGTTCTTTTGGTCGACTCCGACCCGCAGTGTAACCTCACGGCCTACCTTATCGAAGAATCCGTCGTCGACGACCTGCTGGACACTTCTGACTCGGATACTGGAAGAACGCTTTGGTCCGCGCTGAAGCCAGTTGCGGACGCGACGGGCGACATTCGCGTCGTCGAACCGATCGAGCGCCTCCCGAATGTCTTTGTCTTGCCGGGAGACGTCAGGTTGTCCGAGTTCGAGGAGCAACTTTCTTCGCTGTGGAACGAGTGCTTTCAGAGGAAGCCGAGGGGCCTAAGAGGAACCACCGCCCTAGGCCGTCTTGTCGACCACGTAGCTTCGAGATTCGACGTCGACTTCGTGTTTTACGATACCGGCCCGAATATCGGCCCCCTAAACCGCGTCTTGTTGTTGGATTGCAATCACTTCATCATTCCGGTCGCATGTGACCTCTTCTCGATAAGAGCTCTGAAGACGCTTGGCTACAGCCTAGCTAAGTGGATTGCCGATTGGAGGACGATTGTGGACCTCGCGCCCACGAATCAGGACATTCTGCCGGGGGCACCGAAGTTCTTGGGCTACGTACCACAGCGTTATCGGGTGTATGGGGGTGACGTGGCCTCGAGTTACGCAAAGTACCTGCCAAGGATTGAAAAGAGCATAAGCAGTGACATCATAGCAGTCCTGCGCAGGGTCAGGGCGGAGCTCGCTCCCCGTTCGGCCAGCCAGAGCGAGCTGGCGCAGGTCAAGGACTTCGGAACAATAGCGATTGCATCCCAAGCCGAAGGCAAACCGATGAAGGACACTAGTAAAGGAACGCCGGAGCAGAGAAGGGATGCGGAGGCAGTGTTTCTGGAAATCGCCAAGAGGATCATCGATCTTACGGAACGGGACCTTCAGGAGCACTTCTCGCTTTGAGACTGGCCGCCCATGCACGACGCAAACATTAGCGCCGCCGATGAGGACCTGATTGATAGGCTCGTGGCCCACTATGAGGCGAACGAGAGTCTCATCAAACGATTCGTGGATAGCTTCCACGCGCACGTGATGGGCGCAATGGTTACCCCCCAGCCACTCTCCAGGCTCGTTCACTCGGTGAAGCAGAGAATGAAGGAACCCTCCCATTTGAAAGAAAAACTCATAAACAAGCTCTTGCAAAAACAGAAAGCCGGGGAAGAATTCGACATAACGCCAGACGACCTGCTGCTTCGTGTCAATGACCTCGGGGGTTACCGAATCCTTCATCTCCACACGCGGCAGATGGGCGAAATCGATCCCGTCCTTCGGGAACTGCTCGACGTAGCCCAATGCGACCTTTTCGAGCCGCCCTTTGCACACGTTTGGGATGAAGAGACGAGCGCGTACTTCGAGAGTATCGGCATTAGAACTGAATTCAACCCTCGCCTGTATTCTAGCGTTCATTACGTGGTCCAGCCTCGGAGCAAGGCGAGAGTCACCTATGAGGTACAAGTGAGGACCCTAGCTGACGAGATTTGGGGCGAGATCGACCACAAGATAAACTACCCGCACGCCCACGCGAGTCTTGCCTGTCGCGAGCAGATAAAAGCGCTCGCCCGTGTCGCGTCGAGTTGCAGTAGGCTGGTTGATTCCATCATGGCCTCTCACCGGGACTGGCAGGAAAAGCAGAGCGACAAAGAACCAGGGAATCTCGGCCCTACCGGCTAGCGGATTAGGAACCGGCGGTCATGGACCGCCGCTCGTTTCGCCACGCAGACCTGAAGGTCTGCGCCAGCCGCGGCCAAGATGGCCGTGCCACAAGAGGCAAAAGCCGCAGAGGAGCGCCAACGACGCGCGCCTCTGCGCTACCCGGTCTGGCGAGGGCGAGCGCAGCACGCGGCAGCGCGCGCGTCAACCGCGCTCGGTCGGAGGGACGCGCCACCGCGAATCCCACGTCAAGAGCCGCAAAGGAAGCCAAACTGCGGCTACCTTTGCGCTACCTCGCTTTTGCTTCTTCAATTCGGGCATCCGCTCGACCAGCGCAACCATCTTATCGTGCCGCGCCTTGTCTGCCGACGCGCCTACCATTTTAAAGTGGGCCACCGCAGAGGCAGCACCACTTGGCGTAGCCGCGCAGTGGGGACCCGATGGGGGCAATTACCCGTCGTAAGGTCCGAGGAATCGCTCCCCGTTGAAGTGGATTAGGTGGGTCGGTGCCTCGGCAACCCAGACCTCGGTTTCCCACGCGATGTCGCCGAGATACCTTGTCATGGTGCGGCGATCGAGAAATGCGGTCACAAAAACCAGTCCGGCCTTGGAGTTCGCAAAGAGGGTCTGAAGTTCGCCGCGTCTCTTGGGGTCAACTGGGCCATGGCTTGTCACCGCTTCAACCAAAACGAGCCAGTTCCTCTCCTCGACGTACACCACGACGTCGGGCATCTTTCCGTGCGCCTCGATCACAACGCCGAGCGATGCCAGCAGCTCCCTGTCAAAGTAGGCGAATTTCTTCTGCGTGTCGCCCACGTACACCAGTCTCGCGCCCCCCGTGAACAGTTCGCAGAAGTCCCTGATGATGCGATCCACAAGGATATTTTGCCCGCCAGGGGAGAGGCTGATAGTCCTGCCCTCCGCTGTCTTGACGGGTATCCGGGTCTGCCTCCGCTCGCGCGCGTACCTCGCTTTCAACGTCTCGACGGAAGCCAAATACTTTCTAAGTTCGCCCCCCCAGGCAGGGGAGCCGTGAGTCCTTACGAGTTTGAGCAACCGAGCCTCGACCCGGTATACAGCGTGGGGACTGTTGGTCGGCCGGGAGGGGTCGTCAGGATTAATCGCAACGATGCCAGCGTCAAGGAATTGGTGGACCGTCTGCCTCCTGACCGTCTCGCGCGTGTTCGGCGCGTACTCTTTGCCGTAATGCTCCCGGAAAAAGTTCATCATAGGAGTAATGCCCATCAGCGGGTCGGATGCCCCGGACCACGGGCTGTCTGGCTTGAGGTCGAGGAGGGACAGCAGCGTCAGCGCGGAGCGCTCGTTCTGCTGCTCTCGCGGCAGGCCCAAGTCCTTGAGGACAGCAAGAGCCTCTTCGATTTTTCTCTTCGCTTTCACGGGGTCAATTTTGGTGTCGGCCAATTTGAATATCTCCTGTCGGGCCAATTCGTCAATCCCGGCCTGATCCGGAAATTCCGCACCGATTCTGGATCCCAGCGCTTCGAGCTGTTCGCGTGTGGGGTACTTCAGATTCCGCAGGTCCGCCGCGTTCACTTGCGTATGACCGTTGAATTGCCTGAAATACAGATCAACCAGCGTTGAGTTGAGATAGGCGGCTAGCCCCTTTGCGAGCGTGGTCGGAAGCCCGCCGCCCTGCTGATGGTAGTAATTGACATGATTTTCGAAACCAACGTGCTCTGACGGGATTCGATCCGGGTCGTACACGGCCGCGACCACCCTGCGGTTCTCTTCCTTGGAGGAGAACCTCTTTACCAGCACGTAGGTCCCCCTGGGGAGGACTAGGTCATTAACGCCCGGGAGCGCGGCGAGCGCCTGGGCCTTCTTGGTAGCAGGGTTGGGCCACAGCACAAACCCTCTCTGGAAATTGCAGGGGTGAATGAGAGGAATGGTGCCCGTTCCCGGGTGGTCACGAAGGAACTTTCTGGCTCGAAAGTCCACCACGCGCCCTGTCGAAACTTGGAGCTTCAGGTCGATGAGGGATGACTTGAGCGAGCGTAGACGCTCAGCTGCAGAGGCACCAAGCTCGTCGGGCACGATGTGGATGAAGTGCTCTCGGTCACTGGGGCGAACCACGTCGGCGTAGGGAATTCTGCGCGTAGCCACCAGGTCGTCGTCAGGCCCCGTGCTAGACGTGACGTTCACGTCCGCGCTCCTGCTACCGTCTTTGACCCCGTGGAGGATGATGTTTTCCTGGAGGACGTCGTCCCCACGGAACGCGGCTTGACGGGACTCGAAAATATGAATACGCCGCAGCGCTAGGGCAGCTAGCAACAGCTCTCGAAAGGGCTTGAAGTAGGGGCCGTTACAGAAGCTGCGCGGCGTGATCGCCACCAACTCGCCCCCTGGCGCCAGCAGCGCCAAGACAACGGACAGGAACCCGGTATAAAGGTTCGAGGTCTCAACGCCGATCTCTCGCAGCATCCAGCGAGTTTCTGAATCGCTAGCAATCTTCTTGTAGGGCGGATTCAGGATTGCGCAATCAAACCGCTGGGCTGGCGTGAACATCTCCTGTCGCATCATGCGGACGCCGTGGTCTATGAAGTCCCCCTCGACCACCTCGCACTCGAATTCTACGCCCGCCCCTTCGCACACCTTGCGGCACTGGCCCAGCGTGTCCACTAGATACGCTGTTAGAGCAGGGTCGATCTCGTAAGCGGTTACGTGGAGAGCTTGCGGTTTGACAGACCGCCGGCAAACTTCCTCCACAAAGGCCGCGGTGAGGGAACCTACTCCCGCGCCAGCGTCGAGGAGTCGAACCTTCTGGCGTCTGACCTCGAACATTGACGCCATGAGGCGCGCCGTTGGGGCGGGCGTCATGAACTGCCCGAGAGATGACCGACGATGGGGGTCTAGCTTTCGGGCCGCATCAGCGCGGAAGAAGTCAACGCTCTCAACGAGCGGCGCGTTCTCTCGCGGTCCATGCCCAGCGCCTGTGGTTCCCATCGGCCTCCAGTCTAAGCTCGTGTTTCATGGCATGCAACTGGTTGGCTGTCAAATCGCGGTTGTTCTTGTAGATGGAGAGATAAAACGCTTTGCCCGCGTCGAATTTGCGGACGAGCTTTTCCAGGGCTTCGCGGCAGGCTTCAACGGTGGGCAAGGTTCCTCCTCGCGGTCGGGGCAGTCAGGAGCAGTTTAGTTGCCGCGGGGCAGAGATTCAAGCTCCCTGCCGCAGGCGTTTGCACCCTCGGACGGCATGGCCAATGTCTTGAGCGGGTCGCGCAGAGGTTGGGCGGCGCAAGCTCTGCGGCTCGAGCCGGTGCCTGCGGGAAAAGACCGCAGGGCTTCACAATGCATGGCTCCGCCCGCCGCGGTGAGCCGTCCGACCCCTGCGGCTCTCGGACCCTGTCGCCGTCCACTCCTCGCCAAGGGCTGACTGCCGGCGCCGACGGCACAGGCGCCGCTGGGCAGCGCCAAAGGCGCGCGCCTCTGCGCTATCCGGTCTGGCGAGGGCGAGCGCAGCGCGCGCGCCAACCGCGCTCGGTCGGAGGGGCGCGCCACCGCGAATCCCACGTCAAGAGCCGCAAAGGAAGCCAAACTGCGGCTACCTTTGCGCTACCTCGCTTCAAAAGCAGCGCTTGGAGTCGAGGCCGTCTTCATCGAGCAGGGGTCGGCGACAGAGAGACCAATGTCGCGGCTAGCGGGTGGGTGGTTGGGTGGGAGGGAGGGTTAAGATAGCTTTTGCGGCGTCCAGGGCGGCTTGGGGGCGGGCCAGGGTTTGGACGTGGTGGCGGAGCGCGGCCAAGGCCTCGGGGTGATTTAAGAGGGACTGAAGGGTGGGCGCAATGTCTTGGGCGCGGCGAATCCAGATGCCGGCCTGCCATCGCTCGATCCAGCGGCAGGTTCGCTCTTCGTTGCCGGGCAGCGGGTCAAAGGCCAATAGCGGGAGGCCGCAGGCGAAGCCTTCGGCGAGCGTGTTGCCGCCGGGCTTTGAGAGCATCAAATCGGCGGCGACCATCCATTCGTGAAGATTGTTGACCCATCCGAGGACGCGAGCGCGAGGCAAAGCGCGGCTTAGGCGGCGGAGTTGCTCTTCAAGGCGCGGGTTGCGCCCGGCGACAAAAACGATGTCGAGAGGCGAGGCGACGCGGCGGAGTTCAGAGACGATGGGACGCGGATGTCCGTAACCGCCGCCGCCGAACAGCACCAGCAGCAAGGGAGCGTCGGCGGAAAGGCTCAGGCGAGAACGGACGGCGTCGCGCGACGGCAGCGCGAGGAAGGCGGGATCAATCGGCTGGCCGGAACAGACGATTTTTTCGGCGGGCGCGCCGGCGGCCATGAGTTCGGCGCTCAAATCGGGGTGGCTGGTGAGATAAAGGTCAACTTCCGGCTGCACCCAGGCGGGATAAAAATCCATCAGCTCGACCGCGACGAGACGGAAGGTGGCTCGGCTTTGGCGTTTGTAAAGGGAGACCAATTCGCACAGGCCGACTTCGGTCGCCACCACGGTGGAGGGCTGGAGATTCTCCATCCAACGGAACAAAGGCTTGGCGCCTTGGCGATAGAGCCACGCAGGCCCGGTGGAGCGGGAGCTTTGTTGGAGGTTTTCGATGAAGCGCCATAATTCGGGACAGTAGCGCAGCGGAATTTCGTAAGCATTGTAATAGCGGCGAAACCAGCCGGCACAATGCGCCAAGGCGTCCTCAACCTGCACCGAGAGCGTGGGGTCAAGCTGAAGCAGAGCTTGGAGGAGGGCCTGCGCCGCGCGCGCGTGGGCCGCACCGTGAGGGACGGTCAGGATGAGAACGCTTGGCCGGGTTGGGGAGGATGACGGCATGGTGAGGTCGGCGGCGCGAGCGTCAGAGCAGGCGCGGCGGCTCGTCCAGCAGTGATAGAATCACATCAGGCGGCGGCAAGGGTTCGGCGGGACACTCGTGCGGCGCGCGAGGACGACAAATTTTCAAAGGGGATGAGGCTTGAGCGTGATGGTTGGCGCAATCGTGCTGGTGGTGGCGGCAGGCGGGGTGTTCCTCTATGGGTGCAGCGCGCCGTCGTGGAATTTCCCGGTGCGCGTCACCGTTCGAGGCAAAAGCGACGGCGGCGGCATTGCGTTGACTTTTGACGACGGCCCGGCGCCACCCACCACCGAGGCGATTCTGGATCTGCTGCGGGAGCGACAGGTGAAGGCGACGTTTTTTCTTTGCGGAAAAAACGTTGAGCGCTACCCGGAGGTGGCGCGACGCATTCACGCCGAGGGACACACGATTGGCAATCATACGTATTCTCACCCGTTTCTCTATTTTCGTAGCCGGCGCTTCATGGCCGAGGAAATTGACCGCACGCAACAGGCGATCGAAACGGCGACGGGCGCGCGGCCTCGATTTTTTCGTCCGCCGTACGGGGTGCGGTGGCCCGGGCTCGGCGGCGTGCTTCGGGCGCGTCAGATGCGGCTGGTGAACTGGTCCGACACGGGCTACGACTGGAAATTGCAGACGGAGCAGATTATTCGCGCGGCCACGGAGCATCTGAGGGCCGGAGCGATTCTTCTGCTGCACGACGGCTTGGAGACTCCCCGACCGCGCCCGGTGGACCAGTCTCGCACCCTGCGAGCGCTGCCGGCCATCCTGGAGCACGCGCAACGCGCCGGGCTGCGCTTTCGGACGCTCGATGAATTGCTGCCCGCCGCTCCTACCGGCACCAAGGACTAATCTCAGGACGCCGCAACGAGCGCCGCTCGATACCACTCCACGGTTTGCCGCAGCCCGGCTTCAAAATCAACGCGAGGCTCGTAGTGGAGCACGGCGCGGGCCAAGCTCAGATCGGCGCGGGAGTCACGCACATCGCCGGGGCGAGGCGGAGCGTAACGAGGAACGACCCGCTTGCCGAAAATGAGGTTGAGGAGCTCAATGGTTTCGTTGAGGGTGTGGCTTTCTCCCGTGCCGACGTTGATGACCTTGCCCGCCGCTTGCGGCGTTTGGCAGGCCAGCCGCACGGCCTCAACAACGTTGGCAACGTAAGTGAAGTCGCGCGACTGACGGCCATCGCCCAAAATCAGCGGCTCGGTGCCGCGCAGATAGGCGGTGATGAACTTGGAAAGCACGCCCGTGTAAGGAGACTCAGGATTCTGCCGCGGGCCAAAAATGTTGAAGAATCGCAGCGCGACCGCCTCCAAGTGAAAAATGCGGGCGAAGATTTGGCAGTAATACTCGCCGGCTAGCTTGGTGACGGCGTAGGGTGAGAGGGGATGGACGGGGTCGGATTCACGGCGAGAGGGAGCCGAGCTATCGCCGTAAGCGGCCGCCGAGGCCGAGAAGACAACGCGGCGCACCCCCGCTTCGCGGGCCGCCAACAGCACATTGAGCGTTCCGCCGAGATTGACGTTGTGGGTGGTCAGCGGATCCTCGATGGAACGGGCCACGCTCGGCAGAGCGGCCAGGTGAACCACGTAATCCACGCCCTGGAAGTACGGCCGAATGGCTTCCAAATCGCAGATGTTCGCCTTGGCCAGGGTGAGCTGAGATTGAACGTCGCGCAAATTCTCCAGCCGCCCGGTGCTGAAGTCATCTAGAATGCGGACGGTTTCGCCTTGAGCCACGCAGGCGTGGGCAATGTGCGAACCAATGAAGCCCGCGCCCCCCGTGATGAGATAAACCGCCATGCGAGAATCTCCCAATGTATCACGTTGCCTGCGGCCGCGACAACCGGACCGAAAGCGGCCGAGAAAGCGGAGGAGGGTTGTTTTTTCCGGGGCCTGAGATAAGATGGGCCACGACGTGAATCCGAGAACGACGAGGGCAAGACATGGAGCAAAAAGTTTTCCTCTGTGCCGTCTGCAACCAGCCGGAAGGCCGATGCCAGTGCGTGAAATATTGCTCGCTCTGCCACTCCGACTATGAAGTGCGCCTGGTGGAAGACGGCCTCTATTATTGCCGCGATTGCCGGGAAGCGTGCGATTACAAAGCCCAGGACTGAAGGCCGCGATGGAGGATGACGAGCCGCCGCCGGCCACGCCGCACGGGGCGGCGAGGCGTCGAAGCCAAACGCTCCATCCGCCGAAGGAGTCCCCAAGCCCGGCCGGATGACGAGCGGGATGGGGCGCGGGACAAAGAGATGCGGGCATGATTTCCGTGGTGATTCCCACCTACCGAGAAGCGGAGACGATTGAACCAACGCTGCGGCGCGCCGCCGCCGCCCTTGAGAAAGCGGGCGAGGCGTTTGAATTGCTCGTGGTGGATGACGCGAGCGGCGACGGGACGGCGGAGCGGGCCGAATCGCTCCAAAAGGAACTTCCGGTGCGCGTGCTGCGACGTCGGGGCAAGCGCGGACTGGCCACCGCCGTGGTGGACGGCTGGGCCATCGCCCGGGGCGAGGTGCTGGGCGTGATGGACGGCGACTTGCAGCATCCGCCCGAGGTCTTGACCCAGCTCGCGGAAACCCTGCGCCAAACCGAGGCGGATCTGGTGGTCGCCAGCCGGTATTGCTCCGACGGAGGGTCGAATCGCTGGCCGTGGTGGCGGAGGATCGGCTCTGCGGCGGCCACGCATTTGGCGGCAACCGTTTTGCCGCTGCGTCTGGCGGACCTGACGGACCCGATGTCGGGCATGTTCCTGGTGCGGGCCCGCGCGCTCGAGGGCGTGAAGCTGGAGCCGCTCGGATTCCGAACCCTGCTGGAGGTGGTCGGCAAGGGCAAAATCGCAAGCTCGCGCGAGGTCTCTTACGTCTTCGAAAGAAGAGAGCAAGGCCGGTCGAAGCTGGGCGCGCGGCAATGCGCCGAGTATCTGCTGCACCTGGGGCGGCTGGCGCGGAGCACCGGGCAGGTGCGGGACTGGGCGCGCTACGCGCTCGTCGGTCTTGCGGGCGCCGGGGTTGACCTGGCGGTGCTGGTGGGCCTGGTGGCGGCGCATTGGCCGGTGGCGTTGGCCGCGGCCGTGGCCATTCAATTGGCGATACTCAGTAATTTCTTCGGCAACCGATGGTGGACCTTTTCGCGTCACGCCTCGGGCCAGCTTGGGCGAAAGCTTGTTTGTTACGAAAAGGTTTGCGCTCCGGGGGCAGGGTTGAATTGGTTGCTCACGCTGGTGTTGCTTCACGCCGGGTGGCCGCTCGTCGGCGCCGCCGGGGCGGGGATTGTGGCCGACGGCGCGGTCAACCTCAGCCTGAACATTCCCTCCATTTGGAGAATCTGGGGGCCGCGTTCGGCCTCGAAGCGGGAGAATCACGGGTCATCGCTCACGGCTGCTTAGGCGAGAGGACGGGACCGTTCGCATTTGATGCACGCGCTTTCCGATACCGAGCCCCTGGCGCCCGCTCCCTCCAAGCGATGGCTCCTCGTCACGCTGGGGGCGGTTTTCATTCTGTCTTTTCCGAGCCTTCGCTATCCGCTGGGCCGAGATCAGGCGACCCAATGCGTGATGGCGAGCGGCCTGTTGCACGGCCGACAGCTTTACCGCGACCTTTGGGATAATCGGCCGCCCGGCATTTTCTATCTCTATACCGTGTTCGTCCTGCTGTTCGGTCGGGTCATGTGGCTGGCGGGCGTGGTGGACCTGCTGTGGCTGGTGGCGATCGATTATTTTATTTTTCGGTTTGGTAAACGGTATCTGGGCGCGCCGGCGGGGATGCTCGCGGCGGTTCTTTACACGCTTCTGCACGAGCGCGCCGGGTTCGAGAGCGCCGCCCAACCGGAATGTTTTATCGTTCTCTTCGTCTTTCTGGCTGACTCCCTCTTGATGGCGCGCCAGCGCCGCTGGCCGGAGGCGCGCTCCTTTGTCGCTGGGATTCTTTTCGGGGCGGCATTTTGGATGAAATACAATGCCGGCCTTTTCATTCTTCTGGGAATGGTGCTTCCATTTTGGGATGCTTCCGGCCTGGATGAACGGCCGGGGCGGTGGAGGCTGAACGTTCCTTGGAAAAAATGGTTCGAGCGGACGGCGTTTTTGGCGCTGGGCTTTGGGGCGGCGGTGGTTATCCCCATAGCCTATTTTGTACATGTCGGGGCTTGGCCGGCGCTGGTTCAGGCGCAGTTTGAAGTGTTGCCGCGTTACGGCCTCATGGTCTTAAGCCGCCAGCAGGACTACTTCGTTTGGATGCTTACAGCCATCCATTGGAATCTGCGCGGTTGGGTTGAGGCTTCGGTCGCCATCGCTTTAGCACTGGCGTGGCGGCGGCGCGAACTGAGCCGCTTGGCGCCGGTGCTGTTTGCCGCGTTCATTGGATTCATGGTGACGGTATCCCAATTGAATTTTCATAGCTATTACTTTGAGACGTGCCTGCCGTTCCTGGCCATGATAGTCGCCTATGCCGGCGTGGCGCTTTTCAAAGAATTTCAAACCCTTGCGGGCAAGCTCCGGGAACGGAAAATGGGGCTGGCGCAGGTTCTTGTGTGGCTTGTATTTGCGAACATCATCTATTTCCCCTTGCCGGGCCTGGCAATGATTTTAAGGAGGGAAACGAAGGGGCTCGTCGCCTGGGTCCGTGATCCGAAGGCCTCCTATCGGCATTACGCATGGCCAGATCCCAATGAGCATTTGCGCGGTCAGTTGCAGGTGATTCGTTATCTCAAGGCGAATGCCGGCGCGGGCGACCAGGTTTTCGTTTGGGGAACGGCGCCGCTCATTTACTTTATGACCGGAAAGCAACCGCCCAATCGCTTTGTCTCCAATCTGGGATTGATGGCGGCGTGGGGTCCGGCTGCTTGGCGGAGGGAGCTGGTGCGGGACCTCCGGCAATCGCTGCCACGTTTCATCGTGGTGGCGCGCCACGACGCTGTTTACGGCATCACCTATACGCATTTGGATTCGGCGCAATATCTGGCGCGGTATCCCGGCTTAGCGCGAATCCTGCGGCGCCATTATCGGGAGGTGGTGCCGGGGCGGAACTTCATCATTTACCGGCGCCGGAGCAGCCGCGCCACGGCGCAAGCGTTTTTACGCGGATGGGGTTCCTTGAAACGGCTTGAGGGTCGGATTTAGGATCAGCATGGCCAGGAGGAAAAGCAGGCTGAGCAGGGTGATGGCCAAGCCAAGCCTCAGCCCTGGCGTCCGGTAAGTGAAATTGATGGTATGGGTTCCCGGCCCTACGCGGACGGCGCGAAAGAGCAAGTTGGCGCGCAGAATGGGAACCGGATGCCCGTCGAGCGTGGCGTGCCAGCCGCGCGCGAAGCGGTCCAAGAGCACCACGTAACCGGGCTCGGTCAGCGTGGCTTCGAGCCGCACCTCGTTGGGAGAGCGCGTGAAACTATCAATCTGCCCGGCAGAGGTCGGGGACGCTGCGGCGGGCGGGGTGACGGTGGGGCGGCCATCCAAAAAGACGATGCGACCTGCATCGAAATTTGGAGAAGAGAGTGACGCCAAAACTTCGCTTGCGCTCGGAGCGAACCGCGCTTGGCTGGCAACGTAGGCGCGCGGCAAAAAACAGCGGTTCTCATAAAGATAACTCGGTTCAGAGGTTCCATTGAAAACCGAGGCGACGCGGCGCAACGTGGGCAAATCGAGCCGATGGCCAATTATCTGGTAGCGAACGTTGGCCCGACCTAACATGCACGCTTCCTCCGACGGGTCGCGCGCTTCGCTGGCGGCATAGACCCAGAAAACGAACATTTGCGGAGGAAAGGACAGGTCCACGTCCACGTTGGAGATGCTCTCAACCCCCTCCACCATGCCATTGTCCTCCAAAAGCAAACGCTCCTGGAATTCGCTCTGCGCGAGCGGCGAAAGCTTTTGGGCCAAGGGAATGCTCTGGAAATTCAAAATGGGCTGCGCTTGGTTTGTGGTGACCGTCACCAGCGCCGAAGAGCCGTACAGGACGGCAAAACGGTAGGGCATGGGCGACGGCTGTGCGTGGTCGAGCACGGGCGGGCGATAAGCGTAAAACCACCCGGGCACGGTGGGATTGACGCCATAATTGGCCAGCAGAAGTTCGCTCAGCGCCACGACGACGGCCAGAGGCAAAGCCTTTCTGGCCCAGCGATGGCCCTTTTGAATCAAGATGAGCCAGATGGCGCCGCCGAGAGAATAGCCGAGAAGTTCCGGCAAATGGAGCCGGAGCATAATGAGCGCATACACTCCCGCCTTTTGCAGCGTGGACTGCGGCCAATGGTAATAGCTGGTGGCCACGCTGCTCGACCAGCGAAGCAGCCACGCGGCGAGCGGGATGACCGCCGTGGGCGCAAGCCAGGCGGCCAGCCACAGCGCAGCAACCAGACCCAACAGAAGCTCGAGCGGGCGCAAGAGTTGTTGGGCGCGAAGCCGAAGGGCGTCGCTATTCTCCCGCAGGTCATCAATGCCCCAGCCGGCCAGCATGGCTACCAACAGCGCAAAGGGAACCAACAGCTTGATGGGAAAGCGAACCAACTGAAGCGGCGGAAAAACCAAGTAAGCCAAAGCAAACAGCGGCGTGAAGCGTCCAAAGCTGAGCAGGAGCAAACCGACGGCTGCCCAACCCGCGAAGTTGCGCGCGCGGCCTTGGCTGGGCCGCCATCCGACGGCAGCGAGAAAAAATGGAACGAAACCGACAAAAAGCGAAGGAAAATAGGCGCGATTGCCAAAATTCAGGACCATCGCCCACATGGACGGGGTGGTAAACATGGGGCCAAAGAAGGCCGGCATCAGCATGTCGAGCAGGCTCAAGGGACAGAAGGACCAATAAGTGACCTGGCCGTAGGGCATGCCCATCGCTCCGCGCAAAGAGTCTTGCAGGAGTATCAGGCCGGGAATCAGTTGCATCGCCGCCAGGCCCAACGTCAGCAGCCCCACCGAGACGAACGTGACGAACACGGTTCGGTTGGAGGGCGTCCAAAACTTCTTCCACGTGCCGCGCTGATGGACGGCGTAGGCGAAGCAGAGCATGAAGGTCGCAATAAAGGTGAACGGTTCGCCGCCGAGGAATTGAAGGGCAAAAATCGCCGCCAGCCACGCCCAGCGCCGCGCGGAAGCTTTCTCGAGCGCGCGGTCGGTGGCCCAGAGCGCCCAGGGAACCCAGGCGGCGGCGGCGATCTGATTGTAAAAGCTGCCCAGGGAGAGCACCGGCCCGCTCAGCACAAAGACGGCGCCCGCCACGAGCGCCGCCACCCGCGACTGCCCCCATTGCCGCGCCAATAGATAGGCGCCGAGCGCCATCCAGGCGAAGTGCAAAACAAAATGGAGCGAGTAGCCCAGATTGAGCGGAAGCAACGCCATCAGCAGCGTGGTGGGATAAAAGACCAACGCATTGGGATTGGCCAACTGCGGCTGGCCAAAATTGAGATAGCGATTCCACATGGGCAACACGCCGCGACGCAGCAGGTGGCGGACAAATTTCGCCTCCGGATAGCTCTGGTTGAGCACGTCGCGGTAACAGAAAACCTGGCCGGCTACGACAACCTTCCAAAAAATCAAGACGACGCCGGCGACGAGCGCGCTCATGGCGGCCGCGTCTCGCGCATCGAGCGGCTGACGGTCCGGCTTGTCACTGAGCGGCGGAACGGTGGAAGCTGGGGACAATTCTTTCATCGGGGGCCAAAAGCGCGTCAAAACCTAGCACATCGGTTGGCTGCTGGCAAGTCGGCACGCTGAGGAAAAATGAACGTGCCGGGCGTTGAGAATCATCGCATCGCGGAGGGCGTGGGGCGTCGGACTCAAGCGACAGCCACGCAAGCGAGAGCGGCCGGCTCAGAGGGAATCGGCGCGCCGGACGATGGCCAGCAATTGTTCGGTCCGCTCGAAACGGCGCGCGGCGCGAGCGGCAGCCTCCAAATGCTTGAATTGGCCGAAGCGCACTGCGTGCCAGACTCGATAATCCGAATCCGGAAAATTAAAGACATTGGCTGGATAACCCATCTTTTGCAAGTTTTTGGCGAGTCGAGCGGCATTGGCAGCGTCAAGGAAAGCGCCTACCTGAATCGAGTAGCCCGGCTGGCGGGCGGGAGGGGATGCCGGTTGAGAGGCTGCGGTTGCGGCGGTGGCCGGGGTCGGCGACGCGGCAGGAGGAGTTGCCGCAGCGGGAGAAGTCGCGGCAGGGCTTTTGCTGGTCGGCGTGGACTGGGGCGCCGGGGTTTGAGGCGCCGCTGCTGCCCTCGCAACCAGGGCGCTCGCGGCGGCGACGGATGGCGGTGATAAAACGGCTGACGCCGTACTGGGCACGCTCGGCGTGAGCGAAGGCGGCGTTACCTGCGGGGTGGGAAGCGACGTTTGGAGGGTTTGCAGTGACGGCTTTGCCGCCGCCACGGCGGGCTGGGAAACGGTCGGGGGCGAAGAGCGAGCCAGAATCTCCGCCACTTTCGATGACAGGCCGTAGTTGAGCCCAAACAAAAACCCGGCCACAAAGAGCAAGAAGGAGACCAAAACATAGCCCGTGAGGAGCAACAGGCCGGTCTTTTTGTCCACTGAAAAATCGTAAGGCATGGGTCGTTAAATCAGGATCCCTTGCGGCGGTGTGGCGTCGAGCCGCTTAGGGAACCATGACCGTGAAACCTCCGGGGTTGACAATCTGAATCACGCCGCCCCAGGCGACTATTCTCGCTGCGCGATGCCCGTCACGCCCGCCAGGAACAGGGCAACCAGCACCCAGCCGAAAACAATCTGCACCCAGCGAAACCATGTCAAAAACGTGGGGGACGGAAACGGCGCGCGGCCAGCGCCCTGCGGGCTCGGGTCGGGCGCCCAGTAATGGCTTTGCCCAAGCCTCAGCACCTGGATTGTATTCTCAACCGAATAGGCCAGCGAATTAAATGCCGGGTAGCCCTCCGGCCGGCGCCCGTTCGACTTGAAGAGGTGATAGGCCGCCTGCCCCGCCGTGTTCGCGGGTATCGGCGTCATCGCCCCGTGAAAATAGCCGAGACGAAAAAACAAAAAGCCCAGCGCCGTCAGGAAAGCGAGCGCCTCCCACACGCGCAACGGGTAAATACCGTAGCCGATGGTTATCTTCAAGATGTACGCCTTCGCGGTCAGCCACCAGCTCAAGAGCCGACCGCGCATCCTAGCCCACCAGCGTCTGTCCTCCCGTCCCTCCTTCACCGCCAGCTCCGCCTCGTGCCGCCAGAGTCTCCGCTCCATTTCGTAGAGGACGCGCTTTGCGCCGCGCTCATCGCCTGCCTCGCGCAGCACTTTGGCCAGTTGGCGGTAGGGTTGCAACGTAAACTGGTTCGCGCGAGCGAGCCATTCGAGCCGCGTTTTTGCATCGCTCGGGCCTTTAGAGATGCGCTTATATTCAAACCCATCGAGAAAGAGGTTGCCGGAGGCGGGCCAGCTTCTCTCTTCGTCCACAATCCCGCCCGCTGAAGCACTCCTTACGTCGAGCGTGGCGGCATTACTGTTGGGGATGTTCACCCAGAGGAAATGGCCCCTAATGGCAGCCGCTTGGATCGCCAACGCGCCGAGCGTGCCCCCCGTGCAGCTGAGCTGGCCGCCAATTTTCGCGCCCGGGAGCCGCACTTCGCCCTCCGCCGTGAAGCCCTGGCGCAGGAAGACGTCGCCCTTCACATCCACCCCGTCGGCGATGAGCGCGGTGCCGCTGCCCTCAAGCGCCTTCCCGTCCTTGGCCAACTTCGGCGGGTTTTTGAACGCGCCGCCGATGCAGGTGAGTTGGCCTCCGATTTGGGCACCCGGGAGCCGCACCTCGCCCTCCGCTGTGAAGCCCTGCCCTAGAAGGACGTCGCCCTTGACATCCACACCGTCGGCGCTGAGCGCCCTGCCGCCGCCCTCAAGCGCCTGCCCGTCCTTGGCCAATGTCGGCGGGTTTTTGAACACGCCGCCGATGCAATGGAGTTGTCCGCCAATTTGCGCGCCCAGGAGCCGCACTTCGCCCTCTGCCGTGAAGCCATCGCCTAGGAAGACGTCGCCCTTGACATCCACACGGTCGGCGGTGAGCGCGTCGCCGCCTGCGTTCCTGAACGCGCCGCCGATGCAGTGGAGGGCGCCTCCAATTTGCGCGCCCATGAGCTGCACTTCGCCCTCCGCCGTGAAGCCATCGCCTAGGAAGACGTCGCCCTTGACATCCACGCCGTCGGCGGTGAGCGCCCTGCCGCTGCCCTCGAGCGCCTTCCCGTCCTTAGCCAACGTCGGCGGGTTTTTGAACGTGCCGCCGGTGCAGTTGAGTTGGCCGCCGATTTGCGCGCCCAGGAGCCGCACTTCGCCCTCCGCCGTGAGGCCATCGCCTAGAAAGACACTGCCCTTGACGTCCACGACGTCGGCGTTGAGCGCCTCGCCGCTGCCCTCGAGCACCTTCCCGTCCTTCCCCAACTTCGGCGGGTTTTTGAGCACGCCGCCGGTGCAGTGGAGGTTGCCGCCGACCTGCGCGCCCGCCAGCCGGACTTCGCCCTCGGCCCTAAAGCCCTGGCGGAGAAAAACGTCGCGCCTGACATCCACGCCGTCGGCAAGTATTGACTTCGTCCAGCTTCCAGAGAGAAGGAGGGCAGGAATCTGAGTTGACTGGAGGGCCAAGGTTTCGGTGAGGCGGCACCGAAAGAGGCCAAGCGGGAAGGGGACGTTGCCGAAGGAGAGATTCAATTCCCCGGTAATCTTCGCGCCCAGGACTCGCAAGCCCGCAGGGTCAACCCGACTCGAAGCTTCGCGGTCAAGGCAAAGCCAGCGGATGAGCGCGGCGCGAATCTCGCGCTCCGCGCGCCACTCGTCGGACTTGGCCGGGTCATTCGTAGGGTCGTCGAGTTTGTCGCTCGGCCCGCACTGCGCCCCCTGCCCCATAGCGGCCGCGCGCAGCAGCTTGAGTTCCGCCTCGCTCGGTTCGGGCTCCTCCAGAGCGGCAAAGCGCTCCCGCGCCAGATCTACGAGTTCATCGGCTTTTGAGACCTTATACTCCGTCGCCACCCGCCCCTCCCGCTGGGAAGATTATAGGGCAAACCGCGCCCAGAGCGAGCCAGAATCTCCGCCACTTTCGATGACAGGCCGTAGTTGAGCCCAAACAAAAACCCGGCCACAAAGAGCAAGAAGGAGACCAAAACATAGCCTGTGAGGAGCAACAGGCCGGTCTTTTTGTCCACTGAAAAATCGTAAGGCATGGGTCGTTAAATCAGGATCCCGTGCAGCGGTGTGGCGTCGAGCCGCTTAGGGAACCATGACCGTGAAACCTCCGGGGTTGACAATCTGAATCACGCCGCCCCAGGCACACATCAATTTGGAATTATTATCGAGGGCCGGCATGTTGCCAATCAAGACGGTGGGCGAGCCTGGCAGCCACGGCGCGGGGATTACCGGCACGCAAGGCATGGGCGTGAGCACGCCGGCAGCCGCCGCCGTCGCCGCCGCCACGGCCGGGTTGGCGGGCGAACTGCACATGCCAAACGGCGGCACATTCATCATCGGCACATTGTCTTGAATGGTGGCAGCCGGAGGGCCGCCGCACAGAACACGATTCTGCGGCAAGACAGCCAGGGCGCTCGGAGCCGCTCCGAAACTACATTGCAGCATAGCGCCGGCGGCGACTTGGATGGCCATTAGCTCACCTCGTTTTCTTCACTTCCCCCTGCCCTGCCAAAGCCACGGAGGGCCGGCCCGGCGGCTCAGGGACACGCAGACCGTTCTGATAATACAACTTTTCCTTCAATTTTCCATCTTCGTCATAACTCAGGACTTCGCCGTGCAACAGGCCGTCCTTGTAGTGCAAAACCCGCCGAACCTTGCCGCTCGGGTAGTATTCGGCCGTCGGGCCGTTCAATTGGCCGCCTTGATAGAGCGATTTTCTAACGACGCGATTTGCCTCGTCCAGCCAACTGGCCTGGCCTTCCAACACGCCGGCGTGGTAGGTGAACTTGGCCGTGGGGCGGCCGGCTTCATCGCCCAGGATGGCTTCACCTTCCTGCTTGCCATCCTTGTAAAACGTCTTCCAGCGAGGCCGTTGGTCCACGTAGATGAGGGCCGGGCCGTTCAGTTGGCCATTCGCGTAATTCAATTGTTGGGCAATCGCGCCACGCGCGTCATAGAGAATCGTCTCCCCGTGCAACAAGCCTTGCTTGAAGGTGGCGCGGCAGATTAAACGGCCGTCGGGGTCATAGCTGAGGGCCTCGCCTTCCAGTTTGCCCTCGACCTGATGCGCGATCTGTTTCACCTGCCCGTTGGGATAGCGTTGAATGAGTTCTTGCGCTTCAGCCATCGTTACATCGTGAGCGCCGGATTCCGGCTCCGAGGCCGGGCGGCTTAGTTAATCTTGACCAATGACCCCTTGACGCTCACCAAGCCGTCGCTTTCCACGGTTTGGGAAGCGTTGGCTTTACTGGAAATCGAGATGTTCGCCTCGTGGCTCATCGTGGTGCCGGCTTTGTTGGTGAGAGAAGTTCCCGCCTCATTCGTCAGGTCGGTGCCGGCTTTGTTGGTGAGCGACGTGCCCGCCTCCGCGTTAAGCGAGGTTCCTGCCTTGATTTTGACGGAGCCACTGACCTCAATGCTGAGGTTGCCGGAAACCTTCAGCGTAAAATTGCCGGACACCGTTTGCGCGAAGTCCGCCTTGTTGGTATGCGTTTCATTGCCGGTGACGGTCAGGTCTCTTTTCCCTTTCACCTCGTGCGATTCATTGCCCTCTTGGACCGCGATGATGCGATTGCCCTTGGCGACGGTGAGGCTATCGTCTGCCTCCTGAATGGTCGCGGAGCGCGATTTCTGGACGGTGCGAGTCTCGCTCCCGAGCACTTGGACGGACAGGTCTTTTTGAGCGTGAAGGTAAACCTCCTCGGAGCCGGCTTTATCTTCAAACCTCAACTCGTTAAAGCCGTTCCCTCCCTTGGTGGAATTGGTCTTCACGGTGCTTTTGGATTGCTCCCCGGGGAGGGAGTAAGGAACCACTTGCTGCGCGTTATAGACGCACCCGGTGACCAGCGGGCGGTCCGGGTCGCCGTCCAGAAAGCTGACGACGACTTCCTGTCCCAGGCGCGGGATAAACAGACTACCCCAGCCTTTGCCCGCCCAGCCCTGCGCCACGCGAACCCAGCAAGAGGAGGTCTCATCGCGGGCTTTGTCCCGGTCCCAGTGAAATTTCACTTTGATGCGGCCGTACTGGTCGGTCCAAATTTCCTCGCCCGCTTTGCCCACCACCACCGCGGTCTGAGTGCCGGGGATTTTGGGGCGCGGGGTTTGAAGGAGCGGACGGTAAGGCGTCTTGGCGGGAATCGCCTCAAAGGTGTTGGAGTAGTCCTGAGCGGTGGCGCGATGCGTCACGGAGAGCAGAACATATTCGGTATTCACATCCCGGCGGTAGTGGTCTGAGAGCGTGAACTTGCAGCCGGGCTGAAAGGCTCGGCAGGTGCTGACGCCACGCAAAATGGTGCGTTGAGCCTCGAAGGCGCTCAGGCGTTTATCGGCCACGTCGCTTCCCTCGGTGGCGGTGGCGTATCGGCCGGGATACTCGTAGATGGCGGGCGGCGTGTCCGTGTGGAGCGCGTGCGCCATAGGGCTGATGGACTCGGCGTGGGGCGTGGTCGCCTCGCTCAACAAGCTGGTGGAGGGGGTGGTGAAATTATAGTCGTTGGCTTGGTAATGGATGGGCGCGACCGAGTGCTCGAGCGAACATTCCAGAACGGCGTCAAGTTCTTCCCGCGACGCCTGCCGCGGCCGCAGCCGAACGACGTCGAGACCCGGACAACTCAGGTACGCCGAGGGGTCATCGGCCACGACCAACGTATGCCGATCGGACTGGTGCTCGAAAAAGTAAAAGATGCCTTCTTCCTCCATCAGGCGGGAAACGAAGGCCAAGGAAGTTTCCTGATACTGCACGCAGTATTCGCGCGAACGGTAACTGCCCTTGAGCGCGTTTTTGTAATGGCCGCACTCCGGCTCGGAAAAAATCTGCTGGAGGATATCCGGCGTCGTTTTGTTTTGAAAGATTCGGGAATCCGACTTGAGCGTCAGCAGCCACAACCAGGGTCGCAGGTCGGCAAAATAGGTGGTGAAGCGCGCGTCCTTGCCCCCTTGCGCGAACCGGCTAATGACGCCGTTGATATACCGAGCTTTGGAGCCTGGCAAAAGCAAGCTGACCGTGGCGTCCTTGCCCACAATGGCCGCGGGGTCGAGCGAGTCGTCCGTTGAGCTGAGTTCGAGTTGGAAGTGAAAGAGGCCGGAGATGCGTTCTTCTCCCTCCAACCGCCCCACCATCAGCTTGTTCTCGCCGAGCGGCGTGGTGATGCGAAGCCAACCTGATTGAACAAAGGCCATGAAGGTTCCTCAATGGCTAAAAATCAGACCTTCCGCCGCGCGCTCGCTTCTGTCACCGATTCAAGCCCAAACCTCGCTTGCGGCCGGGGTGGGCGATGCCACGCCCGGTTGCAGTGGACCGCCGCTCATGCGACCGGCCCTTCATAATCAGGCGCGGGGCGCAAGGTCACTTGAGCATTCTCCGGCCCTGACGGCTGGGATTTGAGCCAGGAAGTCCAGCCGAGGTGGGTTCGCCCCAACCTGGATTCGGGAACTTCCGAGGCCAAGAGCTTGAGCTTGAACTGAAAGTCCAATTCGGTTCCAGCATAAAACCGGCTCCATTGGCATAACGGCCCAAACGCCGAGCCGTTGGGCAGCAGATCGAGAAGTTGGAGGTACGTGAGCGGCCCCAATTCCACTTCAAAGCCGGCGGCTTGGTCCCAGGCGCGCGTGCCGAGCGCGGCGCCTTGACCCAATGCCGCGCGGCCCAGACGAGTCCAATCCTCCGGCTCGAGCGCGCGCCATTTCCCGAGAAAAGGCTTCACGGCGGCCGGAACTTGAAAATAATCCGAAAGAATTCGCTCCAGCCCTGCCGCCGAGCGCGGCTGCTGCCAAATAAGGCCGGAGTAAAACAGCAAGGCGCGGTCGGGAATCCCCATGCGGCGGCGCAGCGACGGCACTCCCAGACCCGACAACGAGTAGAGATATTCCGTGATAGGAGACTGTTCGGGAGACCTCAACGTAAGCGCCACGCGATGCATCTTGTTCGCGCGATACATCAGGGCAATGAGGCGATGGTGGAAAATGTCCAGAAAGTCCCGCAGGCCGGTGTCGTGGCGCTGAATGCGCTCCAGCAGAAACTCGGTGAAAGGAAGAGGCAGCGGGCCTTCAGCACCGGCGAGGCTCAGAAAATTCACGATGACCGTGGGACGCGAGTTAGGGCCGCGCGGCGGCTCGATTTCCTGAAGGTCGCTGGCGGGGAAATCGAGGGTGACGTTGGACCGGAAGCGGGCGGCTTCCTGGTCGGCGTCGGGCCCTTGACCGATGGGCACGCTGTCGGGATACATCATCTCCAGCAGGCGAACGGCTTGATAAAAATCGAATTTGTAGCCCTCCGCCCAAAGCCAATCTCTGACCGAGCTTTTCGACCCCCAACCAAATTCAGGCAAGCTTTCATCCTCCGCTGCGCGGCGCGTGGGCCCGTTTACAGGGCCGGCAGGCGAGCGTGGGCTCATAGGGCGCCGGCGCCGCTGCTATCAGGGTAGCCTATCATAGCATTCCGCGTTTTGGCGGGAAACGGGGTTTCCGGGCGGCGTGACGCGCGGCGGCAGGCGACGACCGAGGTTGACGCTCAGAGCCGGCGCGCCTGATGCAGAGCTTATGGCGCGGCCATCTTGGCCGTGTTGCGGCACGGGCAGGACACCCGCGCCACGCCGGACATTGTAACGGAGTGTCGAACGTGCCACACTGGAACAAGGCAGAGCAGTTGATAACCGCGGGAGGCGATGATGAAACGAAGGAATTTTTTAGCGGCGAGCGCCGCCGCGGCCGGCGCCGCGCTCGCGCCGCGATTTGCCATGAATGCGAGAGGCACGGCAGGCGGGCCGGGCGACTTTCGCCCCATTCCCCAGCGGCCTCTCGGCAAGACCGGATGGAAGCTGTCCATTCTCGGCATGGGCGGGATTGTGATTATGGGCGCAACCCCCGCCATCGCCAACAACACGGTGGCGGAGGCGGTGGATGCCGGCATCAATTATTTTGACGTTGCGCCAAGCTACGGCGATGCGCAGCAACTCTTGGGGCCGGCGCTCAAACCTTATCGGGAGCGAGTCTTTTTGGCGTGTAAAACGGGAGCACGGGACCGTGCCGGCGCGGCAGCAGCGCTTGATGAATCGCTGAAGCTGCTCAAGACCGACCACGTGGACCTTTACCAGTTTCATGCGCTGACGACGACCGAAGACGTGGATCGAATAATGGCGCCCGGTGGCGCGATGGAAGCTTTTGAGGCGGGCCGCAAGGCGGGAAAACTGCGATGGATCGGTTTTTCGGCGCATTCTCCCGAGGCGGCCCTGGCGGCCCTTGACCGCTATCCGTTTGACACGGTGCTGTTTCCCGTCAACTTCGTGCTGACGTCGCGGGAGAATTTCGGCCCGCAGGTCATTGCCCGCGCCCACGAGAAAGGGGCGGGAATGCTGGCCATCAAGGCGATGGCCAAGGGCCGATGGCCCGCGTCGTTGCACGGCCGAGCGCGACCGAATCCGAAGGAGTGGTATGAGCCCTGCTCGGTTCCGGAGGAGGCGGCGCTGGCGCTGCGCTGGACGCTCTCGCAGAACATCACGGCCGCCATTCCGCCGGGCGATGAACGCTATTTCCCGCTGGCCATGTACGTGGCGCAAAATTTCCGCCCCATTCAACCGGAAGAAGAGAAGCTCCTCATGTCCCACGCTCGGAACGTGCAGCCGATCTTTGGTTAGGCCGGAAGCACCCGGGGCCGTCGGGCCGTGTCAGGCTGTCCAACCATCCGTTTCGCGTGCCGCGGAGGTTGGGCGACGAACCCGCGACAGAAAGGGCACCGTCGCGGCTACCGGCGCGCGACCGAACCCGCCCGGGCAAGGTCTTCAACGTAAGCAATCATGCGCGGGTCGGACCAATCCGCCTCACCGATAATTTTCTCCGCCAAATGCCCGGTGCGGTCAATGATGTAGGTTTCGGGAATTTTGTAGGTTCCAAACCGGTGAGGCAGCGCCCAGTCCGGGTCGCGGCCAATAGGATAGGTGAGGTGGTATTGCGCGATGAATTTTTGGAGGGCGGAATAGTCGCTGTCCACGCTCACGCCCAGCACCACGATGCCGTGCCCTTGCACTTGGCGGGCAAAGGCCTCAAGGGAAGGCGTTTCATCAACGCAGGGCGGGCACCACGACGCCCAGAAATTCAGCACCACCACCTTGCCGCGAAAGTCGGAAAGCGCAATGGCGCCCTCGGGCACGCGAGGAAGGATAAAATTCGGAACCTTTTCGCCAATTTCAAGCGGGTGGGGCGCGGCCGGCCGCACGAGCAGCCACACGAGCGCGGCTAAAACCACCAATCCCCCCACCATTATCATCAGCTTGGTTTTGCGCATCAGCTCAAGCTTCATTATAATCGCAGATTGACCGACACGATGGCAGAGATGCAGGAGGCAACGGGCGGGCGGGTTTCGGTCATCATTCCGGCGCGCAATGAGGAGCGCAACCTCGCGCGCGTCATTGGCTCGCTGGCCGGACAAGAGCGGCTCCTGGAAATCATCGTGGTGGATGACGCTTCCACCGATGCCACGGCCAGCCTTCTGCGCACCCTCCAACAGACAACGCCGTGCCTGCGCGTCGTGCGCGTGGAGAGCCTGCCGGCCGGCTGGACGGGAAAAACCCACGCCTGCGCGCTGGGCGCCGAGGCGGCCCAGGGCGACTGGTTGCTCTTCACCGATGCCGACACGGAGCACCGGCCGGGCAGCCTCGGTTATTGGGTGAAGCGCGCGGAAGGCGAAGGGTGGGACGTGGTGTCGCTTTCGCCCGGTCAGGTGGTCCACCGATGGTGGGAGAAGGCGGTCATCCCGCGCGTGTTCGTCCAACTGGCGCGATGGTATCCGTTTGAGGAGATTTCCAACCCTGCGACGGCGCGGGCGGCAGCCAATGGACAGTATCTCCTGGCGCGGCGCGAAGTTTATCTTCGGGCGGGCGGGTTTGAAAGCGTGCGAGGGGAGATTCTGGAGGACGTGCGCTTGGCGGAGCGGCTCCAAGCGGCCGGAGCGCGAATGCTTTTTCTACCCGGCGGCGATTGGGTTGAAACCCGCATGTACGCCACCTGGGGCGCGATGTGGGAGGGATGGACGAAAAATCTTTATTGGCTGGCGGAGGGGCGGTGGAAACGCGCGTTAGCCACGGTGACGGAAGCTTGGCTTTTGGAGGTGCTGCCGCCGGCGGGCGTGGTGGTGTTTGGGGCGATGAGCGTGGCGGCGCGGCGAACCGGCCTGGCGATGATTTTGGCGGTGGGCTGCCTGTTTTTGTGGCTGGCGCGGCGGGCGCGATACGCGCGTGAACTCGCCCAGCTCGGATTTGAGCGTCGCTTGGCGAATTACCAGAGCCTCGGCGGCTTGTTGATGAGCCTGCTGATGCTCTATTCTTTTTGCGCCTATCGTCTGGGCTGGCGCATCGAATGGAAAGGAAGAGCCTACGCGCAAGCCGGCGCGGGGAAGCGGCCATGATTTATCTGACACGTCGAGCGGAATTCTCTGCCGCGCACTATTATCACAATCCGGAGCTCTCCCCGGAAGAAAACCGGCGCCTGTTTGGCAAGTGCAACAATCCGCACGGACATGGGCACAATTACACGCTTGAAGTCACGGTGGTGGGCGAGGTGGATGCGCGGACCGGCATGATTCTGGACGTTAAGGATCTGAAAGCCGCGCTCGAGAAGGAAGTGCTGGCGGCGATGGATCACCGGTTTTTGAACAAGGAAGTGCCGGTGTTTGCCGAAAAGATTCCGACCACGGAAAACCTTGCCGTGGAAATCTGGCGGCGATTGGCGCCCAACCTACCCGCCGGGCGTCTGTATCGGGTGCGACTGTACGAAACGCCCGACCTCTACGTGGACTATTACGGAGATTGATGGTTTTCTTGACGCGGCGTTACCGGTTTTCCGCCTCGCATCGCCTGCACAATGAGGCGCTCGATGCGGAGGAGAACGCGCGACTCTACGGCAAGTGCAACAACCCGTTTGGCCACGGGCACAACTACGCGCTCGAAGTGACCGTCGCCGGGCCGGTCGAGACCAAAACCGGCATGGTGATGAATCTTGAAAGCTTGGATCGCGCGGTGGAAGAGGAAATCCTCGCGCCGTTCGACGAGGTGAATCTCAACCTCGACGTGGAAAGTTTGCGCGGCGTGGTGCCGACGACGGAGAATCTGTGTGTTGAGATTTTTCGCCGCCTGGACCGCCGGCTGGGCGGCGCGCCGGGCGGCCCAAGGCTCGAACGGGTCCGCTTGGAGGAAACCCCGTCCAATTTCTTTGAAGTAACGCGCGAGCCGGAGAAACGCTCCGGCGCGGAAAGCGAGTTGGCATGGCGAAACAGACCTTGATGAGCGATTCCGCAGCCCAGCGGGACGGGCTGGCCGAGCAGGTGCGCGCGATTCTGCGCCAGATCGGCGAAGACCCGGAACGCGAGGGCCTCAAGAAAACCCCGGAGCGCGTGGCCGACTCGCTGCGCTTTTTGACCAGCGGCTACACGAAGGATATCCAAAAAATTTTGAACGGCGCCATCTATGCCGTGGCTTACGATGAGATGGTCATCGTCAAGGACATCGAAATCTTCAGCATGTGCGAGCACCATTTGCTGCCGTTTTTTGGCCGCTGCCACGTGGCCTATGTTCCCACCACCCGAGTGATTGGCCTGAGCAAAATTCCTCGCCTGGTGGACGTGTTTGCGCGCCGCCTTCAACTGCAAGAGCGATTGACCACCGAGATTGCTGAGACCATCATGCAGGCCATCCAGCCGCAAGGCGTGGGGGTGATTATTGAGGCGCGGCACCTGTGCATGATTATGCGCGGCGTGGAAAAGCAAAACTCCATTGCCGTCACCTCCTCCATGCTGGGCGTCTTCCGCGACAACGAGCAAACGCGCGGGGAGTTCCTGCGGCTGATTCGTGAGCGCGGCGCGTAGCGTGGTGCGTCGAACGCTGCTTCACCACGCTGCGACGTGGCGCTGGCGTCCCACGCGGGTCAGACCACGGCCAGGAGGGCCGTGCCACGAACGGTAAACTCCGACTCGCCCCACGAGCGGCATCGTCACCGGCGCGTAATCTCCGGTCATCGCGCCGTCTTGCCGAGCCCAGCGAAAAATCCCCGCACTGATTTTCCGGTCAACGCAGGAAGGCGTTGTTCGTGGGCCGCCGGGTTCGTCTTTCTTGAGGCGCCCGAGGGCCCAAAATGGTCTTGCCCTCGGCGCCATAGGGTCACAGCTTAACGACGGGAAGTTTGGATTTGTGGAGCGCAAGATTCAACCGCGGCAGCGCGGAGGTTTTCAGTTGGTTCCACGCGGCGAAATCCGAGCGCATGGCTTGGCGATCCAAGCGGAACGCCGTCATGGCGTCGGGGGTGGGCGCGGCGTCGGCGCTTTCGATGGTGTACTCGAGCTTGCCCAAGGCTCCCGCCAAATAACGCAGGCTGGTGTGGTCGGCGGAGGGGCCAAACTCTCCGGAGAAGTTTATGCCCGAGGGCCGGGGTGGGCCGAGGATGGGCCGCAACTGCCGCTCGAACGTCGCCACAACCTGCAAGGCCGCCGGGTTGTTTTTGGCGAGTTGCCGGCGCAGGGCGTGAAGCTGTTTTTCAACGGCGTTGGCCTGCCGCAACACGGGAGCCAGCCGCTCCCGCGCCGCCACGACTTGGCGATCCACGTCGAATTGTTTCTGCAAATCGGCCAGCGGCGTCTTGACGCGAGGATCCATTTTCACCACCAGCGGCTGCGTCAAGGTCTTGCCGTCCACCTTCAGCGTGACGGTGTAACGACCGGGCACCGCCCACATGCCGTAGATCTCGCCTTCATCAAAACTGTAATCCGCCGCCGGGGCCGGGTAAAACAGATTCCAAACGAAGCGATGCATCCCAGCCGCGGCCGAAGGCGTGGGCCGAGGATGAACCCAGATCGGGGCGACCGTCAATTTGCCAAGGTTGATGGGGCGCGGCTTTTGGGCGCTCGAAAAACGTCCCGCCAGCCGTCCTGCCGAATCGTGAATCTCAAGGACCACGGGGCCGGTGGCTGGAGATTTGAGATAATAATCAATGATCGCTCCAATCGGAGGGTTCTTGCCCGCCGGCTCTTCGGGGGGAAGCGGCGTGCCTTCGTCGGTCGGCGGCCGAACCCGATAGGCCACGGCCGGCCGGTACAGCCAGGCCGTGGAGGCGGCGACGCGGGCGTCAATCTGGCGAAGCGGGGTGACATCATCCAGAATCCAGATGGAGCGCCCGTGCGTCGCGGCAATCAAATCGTCGCCGTGAATCACCAGGTCGCGCACGGAGGAAACCGGAAGATTGAGCTGGAGGGATTGCCAATGCTGCCCGTGGTCAAAGGAAACATAGACGCCGGTTTCTGTGCCGGCGTAGAGCAGGCCGGGCCGCTTCGGGTCCTCGCGCACCACGTTGACAAAGCTTCCATCGGGAATGCCGTTGGAAATCTCCTGCCAGGTTTTGCCCCCGTCTTCTGTCCGATAGATGTAAGGCCGCAGGTCGTCGAGGCGATGCCGGTCCACGGCGGCGTAGGCCGTTTGCGCGTGGAAGTAGGAGGCCTCAATCAGCGTGACCTTGCTCCACGGGGTTAAAGCGGGCGGGGTGACGTTCTCCCAGGTTTTCCCTCCATCGTGCGTCACTTGGATCAGGCCATCATCGGTTCCAATCCAAATCAGCCCCGGGTCGAGCGGCGAGGGCGCAATCGTGTAGATGACGCCCCGCCGGTTGCCGTTCGACGTGTCGCGCGCCGTGGCCGGGTCGAGATTGGGCGGAATGCCGGGATGGCGCCGCGTGAGGTCCGGACTGATGATCTTCCACGTTTTGCCGCCGTCGTCGGTCTCAAACAACTTTTGCGAGCCAAAATAAAGCCGATGCGGGTCCACGGGCGAGAAGACCAGCGGCAACGTCCAGGTGTAGCGCCACGCGCCTGGGTAGGCCAACGGCGGGGGAATATTGCGATCCTCGCCAGTCACCAAATTGAAGCGCGTGACCTTGGTGTGCTCGGAGCCGCCGTAAAGAATGTTGGGATGGAGCGGGTCCGGGGCGATGTACTCGCTTTCGCCGCCCGCCTCAATGGGCCGCCAATCGTGGAAATTGATGCCCGCGTACAGGCTTCGGCTCGGCAGCGCCACTGAGCCCGTGTCTTGTTGGGAGGCGTAAATCCAATAAGGAAAGCGGTTGTCGGTGATGACGTGATAGAGCTGCGCCGTCGGCTGATTGTACCAGGAACTCCACGTCTTGGCGCCGTCCAGGCTGATGACCACCCCTTGGTCGCTCGCCAGAATCATGCGCCGCGGATCGCGCGGAGCAATCCACAGACTGTGATAATCGTCGCCGCCGGGCGCGCCTTTGATCGGGATAAAGCTCCTGCCGCCGTTCTCGGAGCGATAAAGCGCGGTGTTGCAGATATAGACGATATCGGCGTTTTCAGGGTCCACGGTCACGCCGCCAAAGTACCACCCACGCCCCCAGATGCGCGGGTCAGCGTTGACTCGCTTCCAGGTTTGGCCCGAGTCGTCTGAGCGGTACAGTCCGCCTCGCTTCGCGTCCACCAGCAGGTAAATGCGTTGGGGATTGCTGGGCGCAAAGGCGATGCCCATGCGGCCCAGCCCCGCTTGCGGCAATCCGTGACCGGTAAGATGTTCCCACGTTTGCCCGTCGTCCGTGGAACGATAAAGTCCGCTGCCGGGGCCGTTCGAGGGAGGATAGACGTTCCACGGCGGGCGGCGCGTTTGCCACAGCGCCGCGTAGATGATGTGGGGATTGGCCGGGTCGAACGCCAAATCAATGGCTCCCGTGTTTTCATTCTTATAAAGAACCTTTTGCCAGGTTTTGCCGCCATTGGTCGAGCGAAACACGCCGCGCTCGGCGTTGGGCCCGTAAGCGTGCCCCAAGGCGGCAACAAAAACCAGATTGGGATTCCGCGGGGCCACCAGCACGCTGCCAATTTGGCGCGTGTCCGTGAGGCCGATGTGCTGCCACGTCTTTCCGCCGTCGGTGGATTTGTACATCCCATCGCCGTAGGAAATATCCGAGCGCATGTCCGCCTCGCCCGTCCCGACATAAATAATGTTCGGGTCGGAAGGCGCCACGGCAATGGCGCCGATGGAGGCAATCGGTTCTTTATCGAAGATGGGCTTCCACACGCGGCCTGCATCCGTGGTCTTCCACACGCCGCCGTCCACCGCGCCAAAATAAAACGTGTTGGGATGGCCGGGAACCCCGCAGGCCGCAAGCGCCCGCCCCCCGCGAAACGGGCCGACCAGCCGCCAGCGCATGCCGGAATAAAGCGCCGGGTTGAACTCTTGGGCGAGAAGAGAAATCGAGACGAACGCTAGAAAAAGACTTGCCCGAAGGATACTGATGACCGATATTTTCATGCTTTTAAGCCCCATGAGGAATTTGCAGGAGTCACCGATGACCCTCAACCTGGCAGGTTGCTGAAGAATCCGCAATTGTCATGCCGAGCGAAGCGGAGCCTCCGCTCGCCGCCTCGCCGCCAAGCGTTCACTCTACGCCGCCCGAGGCACAAGCGTCAACGGCGTCGCCCTGCCGCCCCTGTCACCGGAGCCGCCCAGCGGGCTGTTGTTGGTGCTTCTGAGCCTGCTGGCACGGCTGAAGTCTCCGCGCGGTGGGCGCGCAGACCTTCAGGTCTGCGGACTGCAAGGCTGGCGCTGTGGGCTTCGTGCGGGGGCGGTCGCTTTTCGCCGCGCGCGCTGAGCGGCGGGACCCAGACCGGCACGTACACGCTGACGGTGACCGGAACCTCGGGCAATCTGACCCATTCCACCACCCTCACCCTCAACGTGCAGTGGGGGTGCCAGGGAGAAATTTTGCGTCTCGGTTGGGCCAAGAGGCGTATAATGCGGTTCCAATCGAGTGGCCGGGGGGCCAAATCCTAAAGGAGGCAGAAAAATGAAGCTTGCAGCAACCTTGGCAGTGGCGTTCCTTCTGGCGGCAAGCGCCGTCGCCCAGACACACGTTTCCGGCACGCTGACCTGCAGACCTCCGCAAATGCAAACGCCGGTCGAAATCGGCGACCGCGCAGGACACACTCTCACCGTGGCTCAATTTCACTGCGGGTGGTCGAAGCCGCTCGAAATCGCTGGCCAAAAGAGCGGCGACACCGTGACGACGGAAACGATGGAAAGCTTCGGCAATCGCTTCCGCGAGCGCGGCTACGACGTGATGACGTGGCCGGGTGGCGAGAAATCCGTGGACAGCTTCTTCGGGCACGGCCGGACGAACGGGCCGAAGCTCGTGGCTAGCGGCGGCCGATGGCGCTTCACGCACGGGACGGGCAAACTCGCCGGGATTAAAGGCGGCGGAAGTTACTCCTGCAAGCCGACCGCGACCGGCGCCGCATGCGACGTCGAAGGTAGCTACACCCTGCCGGTGAAATAGAGAGGGCCCTCCGGTCAAGCAGTGGGACCGTCGGCGGGCGCGGTCACTTCCTTCCTGACCATGAATATCCTCCGGTGTCTTCAATTTCTCTCGCGGCGGAAGTCTTGAAACGCCGTAGCGTGTGAGACCACACGCTGCGCTACAAGGCCCCCTTCGGTCGCGCTCCGGGTTGCGATTGGCCGCCGCGGTTGCCGGCGACTCTCGGTGGAGCCCGGGCAGGGCTGCGGCAAGGGAATTTTGGGCTTGATAACGGGCTGAGGGCGCAACCAGCAGGCGGGGATTTCGGGTTCGACGGTCGGGGCGCGGTTGACGCGCCCGAGCCCGGAAACGTAAAATGCTAACGACAGGTGGGGGAGCATGACAACGGAGAGTTTCTCGCACTATCACCTGCTGC
>JAKCCV010000035.1 GCA_021838785.1 Acidobacteriota bacterium
AGGGACCGCAGCACTTGCAACATATTATTGAGAAGACCCGAGAGTATCAGGCGGCGCATCCACGAAAACCGAGGCGTCGCCATCGGAGAAAGAATAATATAAATCACTAACTGTACGATGTACTAGCTGCCTTGCCTTCCTCTCTAACCTGATAAAATCTCAAGGCCATGTCCCTCGACGCCCGTCAACCTGCCGCTGCGGAAACTGAACCCGGAGCAGCAGCGAGCGGGATGAGACGCCGATGGAGAATCGCCTCGCTGGCTTTTCTTGCCGTGCTCGCCGTCGCGCCTTACCTCAATTCCCTCCGCAACGGCTTTGTTTTTGACGATTGGGATCAGGTGGTCAGGAATCCGTACATTCGCAATTTTCACTACCTTCGACAGATTTTCTTGTCCGGTGTATGGTCCTACCGCACGGGCTTTGCCGCCGTCTCCAATTATTACCGCCCGGTCATGATGCTGGGATATGCGCTGTGCTATCGGGTGTTCGGCCTGAGCGCCTTGGCGTTCCATCTCTTCAGCCTATTACTCAACCTCGCCGTGGTTTTCCTGGTGTACCACGTCACGCTTCGAATGTTTCGGAAGAACACCGTCGCGGTCGTTACCGCGGCCGTCTTCGCCATCCATCCCATTCACTCCGAAGTGGTGGATTGGATTGCCGCCGTGACGGAGCTGGAAGTCGCCTTTTTCTTTTTGCTCACCTTCCGTCTTTATCTCTCTCTCAGCCACGGCAACTCGAATCGCCGCTGGCTCACATGGGCTGGGATGGGTATGGCTTTCATCCTGGCGTTGCTCTCCAAAGAACAGGCGGTCATGCTTCCGTTGCTTGCGACAATCTATGAGCATTTCTACCGCGACGACCGGGCGGCGACAACACGCCTACAAAAGGGGCTTCGCTACGGCTTACTGTGGGTTTTGACGGCCGGTTATGTGACTCTCCGCCTGGTGGCTCTTAAAAGCTTCGCTCCGGTGCGCGTGCGCCGGAACTTTGGGCCGGTGGAAATCATGCTCGGCGCGTTGGCGCTGACCGGCCAATACCTGTGGAAAATCCTTTGGCCCGCGCGCTTATCGGCCTTTTACGTCTTTCCCCAAAGTGTTTACTCCCTCGCTTCCTGGATGCTGGTGGGCGCGATTGGGCTCATCATTTCAGGAGCGCTTTTCGTGGTTCTATGGAAAGCGGCGCGTCCTTTTTCGTTCGGTGTGATTTGGTTCTTTGTCACTCTCGCTCCGGTGCTGAACGCTCACTGGATGCCGGAGAATGTTTTTTCCGAGCGCTATCTTTATCTTCCCTCGGTAGGTTTCTGTTGGATTGTCGGAGCCGGAGCCGTGAAGCTCTGGGAGCTTGCCCGGAGCCGCTGGGCGCGTTGGTCATTGGCAGCCGTGGCGGGATTGATGATCGTCGCCGCCACGGCGCGAATCGTCACCCGCAACCCTATTTGGCGCAATGACCTCACCTTCTATCGCTTGACGCTTCAATCTTCTCCGGATGCCTATACTTTTCACAACAATTTGGGAACAGTTTATTGGCAACAAGGCAATGTGGCCGGAGCCGAGCGCCAATGGAAAGAGACCCTGAAACTTGCTCCGACTTATGCTTACGCCTTGCACAACATGGGATTGGTGATGCGTCGAAAAAAGCATTACGCGCGCGCTGTGCAATACTTTCAGAGAGCGTTGCGCTCTCAGCCCGATTACCCCGATGCGCGTCTTCAGTTGGGTCGGACTTATATGGAAATGGGGCTGCTCCCCAAAGCGCAGCAGGAGTTGGAAGCGGCAACCCGCATGGCCCCGAAAGACCCGCATGTCTGGAACGCGCTGGGCGAGTTGTTCTTGAAGCAGGGACATGCGGCTCAGGCGCGGAAAATGTTTTACCGTTCGCTGGCCCTTCATCCAAACGTGCAGGCTTACTGCGAGTTGGGGATTGCCAACGTCGAAGAGCATGACTACCCTGGCGCCCAAAAGGCCTTCCGCCAGGCCGAATCCGTCAATCCTCAGAGTGTGCGACCACGGTTGATGCTAGGACTTTTGTATCTTCATCGCGGCCAGAGAAGCCAAGCGGAGCAGGAACTGCGCGCGGTGCTAAAATTAGATCCCGCCAACGCCCAGGCTAGCGCGGCCCTGAGCAGGCTTCTCTCGTCGAACGCGAAGCCTGACCACGCGGCGCCTCGGTGAGGCGACTTTTAAGGTTTACGCGCGGCAGGGGCTGGTTTAGCTTAATTGAGGATGCCGCTGCCCCTCATCACAACTTGCCAACGGAGGTGAGACATGCGAGCTAGGTACGACCCGAGGATCCTGCAAACCTATGCGGACCGCCTCTACCGGCAGGCAAGCCGGATTACCTGGGAGTACACTCTCCTCGGGTTCCCCGCAGGTTTCATACTGGACTTTTTCGCCTTCAACCTGATGCGATTCCTGCGGACAACCGTACTCCCTTCGGCTGCCGGCGTGCTCACCGGCCCGTTCCTTGGCGCAATCCTAGGCTATCTCTACGGCTCAAGCAGGGCTTTCCAACTCAGACTCGAGGCTCAGCGCACGCTCTGCCAGATGCAGATCGAGAGCAACACGCGCTCAGCCGCTATCGCCGCAGATAAACCAATCACCGTGCCTGCGACGCCCCCGCAGCCAGAAGCGACGCAAGAAGAGAAGGATTCAGCGCACACTCAAACCCCGCCCCCCCCCGCGCAACTCGGCGCCGGCGCGGGCACAGCATCCGAATCTGAAGGGACGCCCCGCAAATCGAGGACGGGCGACGTGTTCGGCCTCTCCTGAAGGGGTAGAACGCGCGCGGCTGTGGGCGACAACTGGGACCCCGGCGGCCGTGGGCGCGGGAAGCCACCCTTGGGCTATCCTTTAGCGTTTACGCTGAGCGCGGCATAGTGTAACTTAATTAAAAGGTATCGGGCCGGTAGCTCAATGGTGGAGCACTGCCCTTTTAAGGCAGGGGTTCTGGGTTCGAGTCCCAGCCGGCTCACTAGAACATAGCGAATTCACGGGAGTCAAACCTTCAGTGATGCGGCGGCAACAGATTTCCTTAACCGTCACAATGCAAAGGCTTCCTGCTGGGACGAAGGCATGAGGGACATCCTTCATGGCTCGGCAAGCCGCATGGCCCGCGCGCTTCGAGCGAGGAAGCTCTCCTCGGTTGAGTTAATACGAGCCCATCTTGATCGCATCTTAGCCGTCAACCCGAAGCTCAACGCTGTCGTCCAACTAGCGGAGGAGCAGGCGCTTGCCGAGGCGCGCAAGGCTGACCAAGCTCTTGCGCGGGGTGAACTCCGCGGACCGCTTCACGGCGTTCCATTCACGCTGAAGGATGCGATCGAGGCCGAAGGGCTCGTCAGCACAGGCGGCACCGAAGGTCGCAAATCCTTTGTTCCTTCGCAGGATGCCACCGTCGTCCGGCGACTCCGCGCGGCGGGCGCGATTTTGCTCGGCAAAACCAACTGCCCCGAGTTGGGATGGGCGTGGGAAAGCGACAACCTGATTTATGGCCGGACCAACAACCCTTACGATCTTTCGCTTTCGCCCGGCGGTTCGAGTGGGGGTGAATCGGCGATGATTGCGGCGGGTGGGTCGGCGTTCGGCCTGGGCTCGGATGCGGGCGGCAGCGTCCGCTTCCCCGCTCACGCAACCGGCATTGCTAGCATCAAGCCAACTTCCGGTCGCGTGCCCCGCACCGGCCATTTCCCCGGTCCCGGCGGGCCGCTCGACACGTTGTGGCAAATCGGCCCTCTGGCGCGGTACGTGGCCGACCTCGAACTCATCCTGCCCATTATTTCCGGCCCGGACGGGCAGGACCCCGCCATCGCACCCGTTCCCTTGGAAAAGGCTCGCGCCGTTGATATCAAAAAACTGCGGGTAGCCTTTTTTACCGATAACAGCATTGATACGCCTCAGCCCGAGGTTCAAGAGACCGTTCGCCGCGCGGCTCAGTGCTTTGCCGACGCCGGCATGGTGACGGAAGAAGCGCGACCGCCGCAAATTGAGCACACCTTCGAGCTCTTTCGCGGCCTGTTTTGCGCCGACGGCGGCGCTGGTCTGGAGAGTCTGCTCAAGATGGCCGGCACGACACGATTCCACTTCCTGATGCAACGCGCGCTCGAGATCCAGCGGCAGTCCGCGTGCTCGATGATTGAATACGGCGCGTTAGTTTCGCGTTGGGATGCTTTTAGGAGCGCCATGCTCGGCTTTATGCAACGCTATGACGTTTTGCTCTCCCCGGTTTCAAGCCGAATTGAAATGATTCACGGTTCAACTTACGACCGCCTGCCCTCCTTCAGCTATACGATGACCTACAATTTAACCGGATGGCCCGCTGCCGTTGTGCGTGCTGGCACTTCAAGCCGTGGCATGCCCATTGGCATCCAACTGGCATCGCGCCCGTGGGAGGAACATGTTGCCTTGGCCGCGGCCCGCGTGATTGAAGAATCGCTCGGCGGCTATCACCGTCCGCCGTTATGAGCGGCGGCGTGGATGCCGGCATGGCTTCAGCTTAGGCCAAGAAGAGAGGTGTTTTGTGGCAGAAATACGGCGCCCACCCGGTCCACGATCCGTTTGGCCGGGCGGCGGATTGCTTCGGATGCGCCGCGACCCGCTCGGCCTGCTGCTCCACATGGCGCGGAAGTATGGCGACGTTTCCTACGTGCGGACCGGCGACCGGCACATCTATCTACTGAATCATCCCGACTACATCCAGGCCTTATTGGTAACGGATGCTTCAAGCTTCATCAAGAGTATTGCCGTCCAAAAGATGAAAGTCTTTCTGGGGGAGGGCTTGCTCACCAGTGAAGGCGCGACGCATGAGCGCCAGCGACACCTGATTCAGCCCGCTTTTCATTCCGATGAGATTGCGCGCATGGCAGTGCGGATGGTCCATCATGCCGCGCTGGTCCGCGAAAGCTGGGTGGAGGGACAAACGCTCGATGTTGCGGCGGCCATGGGACGCCTCACTATGCGCATCGTGGCCGACACGTTGTTCGGAGCAGACGTCGAGGCGGAAGTGCAGGAATTGAGCATGGCGCTGACGACTCTGCTCAAGGGTTTTCGTCTGATGCTGGCGCCGTTTGGCGAATTGATTCTGAAGGCGCCACTTCCCTCCCCTCGGCGGTTTCGTCAAGCCGGCGAGCGGCTCGATAAGGCCATCCGGCAAATCGTCGCCCACCGCCGCGAACGTCCGACGGAGAAGCGCGATTTACTCTCAAGGTTGCTCGAAAGCCTTGACACACAGGACCCCGAGGCCCAGATGAGCGAACGCCAGCTCCGCGACGAGGTGATGACGCTGTTTGTCGCGGGCCATGAGACCACAGCCAACGCCTTGGCGTGGACGTGGTATCTATTGGCGGAACATCCCGCGGTCGAAGCGCGTTTTCACGCAGAGCTTGACGCCGTCCTCGGCAAGCGACTGCCCGGCTTTGAGAGCATCGCCGAGCTGAAATACACGCAGCAAGTCTTGCTCGAATCCATGCGGCTTTATCCGCCGGCTTGGGTGATTGGTCGCCAGGCTTTGCGCGATTACCCTGTGGGAGGTTACGTCATCCCGGCTGGGGCTATCGTCTTTGCCAGCCAATGGGCGATGCACCACGACCCTCGATACTATCCTGAGCCGTTCAGGTTCGATCCCGACCGTTGGCGGCCCGAGGCGCGAGCCTCGCGTCCCCGCTTTGCCTATTTCCCCTTTGGGGCCGGGCCGCGTGTCTGCATCGGTGAGAAGTTTGCCTGGACGGAAAGCGTCTTGCTGCTGGCGACGATAGCTCAACGGTGGAGAATGACGCTTGTGCCCGGCGAACGCGTGGTTCCACAACCGCTGGTCACACTCCGACCCAAGGGCGGAATTCGCATGATAGTTGACCGCAGAGCCTAAGCCGCCCGGAGTCACGCACGGAGTTTTCCAGCGCGGCGACCGTATCTTTTCCTTTTCATGCGATTCGGCCATTCTGTTATTCTCAAAACATCGCCGCCAACAGGCGCCGTGAGGTAAGATGCAGAAATTCAAGCCAACCAAGGCGCACGTTTCCAAGCTTGCCTACCTGAACGAAAAATTTATGAACAGTACCGAGGCACGGACGCTTCGGATTGCCGCCGAGTATTTGGATCCTCTCGTCCGGCTGAGGCGGGCCGGGGTACAAAACACGGTGGTCTTCTTCGGCTCGGCCCGCATTCTGCCGCGCAACCAGGCCGTCAGAACTCTGCGCGAGTTGGAAACGCGGCGGGAGCGCGGAGAGCCTCCGGCCTCGCCGGCCCAACTGCAAACCGCGCGCATGGCGGTTGAAATGTCGCGTTACTACGAAGAAGCGCGGGAGTTGGCCCGGCTCATCACTCGCTGGTCCCTCTCTCTGCGGAACGGCTCGCATTTTCTGGTGGTCTGCTCGGGCGGAGGGCCTGGCATTATGGAGGCGGCCAATCGCGGGGCCCACGAGGCGGGCGGACTGTCCATCGGCCTCAACATCAAGCTGCCGGTCGAGCAGGAGCCGAATCCCTACATCACGCCTCAGCTCAGCTTCGTGTTCAAATACTTTTTCATGCGCAAACTCTGGTTCGCGCAACCGTGCAAGGCCATCATTGTTTTTCCCGGCGGCTTCGGGACGATGGATGAGCTGTGGGAATTCTTGACGCTCATTCAGACGCACAAGATGGGCCATCGCGCAACGATTTTGCTTTACGGTTCGGCGTTTTGGAACAAAGCCATCAACTTCTCCTGGCTGGCGGAAGCCGGAACGGTGACGCAAGAGGAGTTGCAATATATTCGTTTCGTGGACACTCCCGCCCAAGCTTTCCAAGTGTTGAAGCAAAAACTTGCGCGTTTGCTGGGGCTTCGGGTGCGGCCCGCCCACCCGTTCATGTGAGGATGGTATCGGCTCGCTTCCCGCGAAGTTCGGAAGGGAGCGCCGCTCCGAGCGGCGACAAGACCGCCGTCATCATTTCATATTCTCCGGAATCAGCAACTCAACCAGCGTGAGATCGTGCCACTCATTGCCGAGCTTGCCGTGCTTTTCGTGGACGCCGACTTCGCGCCAGCCCATCAATTGGCAAAGCTTACGGGCCGGCTCGTTATCAGCCATCATGCGACCAATCAACTTGTAAAATCCCCGCTCGCGCGCCGCCTCCTGCATGGCTTTCATCAGCTCCTGCGCCACGCCGTGTCCGCGCAGGCTGCGCTCGATGTAAATCGAAAGCTCGGCGATGCCGTCATAGCAGTGCCGAGGACTGTACGGCGTGAGCGACGCCCATCCCATCAGTGTGTGCTTCACCTCGGCCACCAGGACCGGATATTTGTCCGGCCGGGCCGCCAGCCACAGGTAACGCTCTTCCGGCGTGACGTAGGCGTTCTCAAACGTCGCCGCCCGGTCCTGCACGCCCTGGTTGTAAATCCGCGCGATTTCCTTCGCGTCATCCACCCGCGCCGGTCGAATCTTTAACGGCCCGCTCCAGTCCGCCATCGTCACCCCTTCGTTAAGGAACCCGTGTCGTAAGAGCTGTCACATCGGATAGCCCGTGCCTCTGTTCCATGACACGGGCGAATCTTATCCCAACGCCTTATTTTCAGCAAACGCCGTCGGCGTGAACCTTGCTCAACCCCCGGCCGGTTTCACTCGAGCGTCCACGGCGGGCGCGCCGGGGGATTGAGCAGACCGTTGGCCGTGGCAAGTTCGGCGTCGGTCGCTTGATCCAGCCGCGTGATGCGTTTATTCACCGCATCCCATTCGAGCTTCGTGCTCATGCGTTGCGCGATGCAGCCAAGCAGCAGGGCCTCCACGACCGGCTGCTCAAACTCATAGTTCGCGCGGGGCGCCGGCCCGCCCCGGATGGCATCGAGCCATTCGCGATACGCTCCCGGAGATTTCGGCAGGTTGTCGGGCGGAGGGACAAAGGTTTTCATGCGGCTGGAGGGAATCAGCCGTGGGTGCTCGCCTTCAAACCCGCACAGGATTTTGCCTTCGTCGCCGACGAATAACATGCCTTCGCCGTCCGATGGATCGCTCATCAGTTCATTGGGCAACAGCTCTTTGGGACGTTCGGGCCGCAAGTGCCCGTCGTACCAATGGATCGTCACCGCCGCTCGGTCCCGCCGCGCCGGAAACTCCCAATGCACCAATTCTCCCACCGGATAGGTTTCCGGAAAGCGGGGCGTCGAGCTGGCCTCAACATGCGTAGGAGCAGTCAATTCCAGAACCCGAAATAGCGTGTCGAAGCTGTAATTTGCCATGTCGCCAATCGAGCCTTCGCCGAAATCAAACCACGCTCGCCACACAAATGGCAGATAGACATGGTTGAAAGGCCGGTACGGAGCCGGCCCCAACCACAAGTCCCAATCTAAACCCTCCGGCACGGGCTCCGCCTGCTTGGGCCGCTCGATGCCTTGCGGCCAGTAAGGCCGCTGCGACCAATTGTGAACTTCACGCACCTGCCCGATGACCCCTGCGGCGACCCATTCCGTGAGGTGACGCGTCGCGTCGGAAGCCTCGTTCATCACCGCGACTTGAGTGGGAAGGCCCGTCTCGCGCGCCGCCTGCGCCATCAAGGCAGCTTCATGAACCGTATGCGACATCGGTTTTTGCGAAAAAACCGGCTTCCCGTGACGCAAAGCGTAGATGGAAATAAAGGCGTGCCAATGGTCGGGCGTGCACACGACCACACCGTCCAAGTCCTTCTCTTTAGCGAACAGATCCCGAAAATCGTTGTAAGAAGCGCAGCCCCGGTAGCTGGAGAGTTTGCTAACCCTTCCGTAATAAGCGTCCACCAGCCGCGCTGCGGGCGCGCGGCCGCAGGTCGGGCCTTTCCAATCCGATCCCCAGTCTGAATCGTTCAACAACCGACGCTCTTTACCGACCAACTCACCCGGGCTCCATTCGGAATAATCGCTGCTTTGGTGATTCACGTCGCAAACGGCCACCACCTGCACGTCGGGGAATTTCAGAAAATCCATCATCACGCGCGTTCCTTGCGCCCCGACCCCGATGCAGGCAAGGGTTATTCTGTCGCTGGGCGGCGTGGCGCCTTCGCCTCCCATAACCACGCGCGGCAACAGCGTCAGGGCCGCCGCGGAAGCCGCGCTCCCACCCAAGAAATCCCGCCGTGTGAACCGTCGCGCTTCGTGCTTGTCATGGCTTCTTCTTTCCATTCCGCCCTCCGGGGATGCTTGGTTTCGACCCATCGTTAAGACTCGTCGGCTGCCATTGTTCAATCCGCCGAGGTCTGCTCTTTTCGGGACAATGTGAGCCGGCGAAGGGGGATTCTATCGCCGCGGGCGGTCTTTGCGCAAATGTAAAGAATGCAAGGTTGCTGTCAAGGCAAAGTAAGAAGTTCCTGTTCTTAGCAAAGTAAGTAGTTCCTGTGGGCGCTAACCGAAGGAGCCCGTAGGGCGACTGAGGTTAGCGCCCACGGCGCGCCTCACGGGGCGCTTCCTTCTG
>JAKCCV010000036.1 GCA_021838785.1 Acidobacteriota bacterium
CTTCAACCGATCCCGATCCCTTGCGCTCATCCACAGCTCCTGTTGTTTGTTCATCCCAACAGTTTGCCGGTTCTTAACAGGAACTTCTTACTTTGCTGGAATAGGATCTTTTCACTTTGCCGCGACACGCGCGTTTTGGCTGTTGACACGAGGCGGAAAATGCTGTACGTTGAGAACTTAAAACTATGATGGGTTACAGAGTCAACTCGGTTGAGAACGCGGCGGCTGCCGAAATGTGTTGTTGTCATGCGGCCATTGGCGGTTGTGTTTCTCCTGAGTTGAATGGTTCGTAGCCCTGTCGCAAACCAGGTTTTGAAACGCCCGCTGATGGAACCTCAGCGGGCGTTTTTGTTTTTGGGCCCCTCTTCTGCGGGCTCGCGATGACCGGGCTCGGGGGAGAAAACATTTCGCAAAATGGAGAAGACTCGATGAATCAACCTCACGGCGGCAGGTTAATCAATCGCCTGGCATCTCCGGAGCGGGCGATGGAGTTGGAAAGGCGGGCTCGGGAGTTGCCTCTCCTTGTGCTGAATGCTTTTGAGCTTTCCGACCTTGAGATGCTGGCGATCGGCGCGTTCAGCCCGCTTGAAGGATTCATGACACGGCAAGATTTCGCCTCTGTGGTGCAGGAGCGGCGGCTGCCCAACGGATTGGTTTGGACGCTTCCCGTCACCCTCGCGGTGAGCAAATCCGAGGCCCAGGAATTTTCCACTCGGGGCCAGGCGGCCTTGGCAACCCCTAACGGAGAACGGGTTGCCATCCTTGAGATCGAAGATATCTTCTCTTTCGACCGAGAGGAGGAAGCCCGCCAGGTTTTCCGGACCACGGATACGCACCATCCCGGAGTGCAGTATCTCACCTCACGGGGCGAGGTTTACGTAGGAGGTCGCATTGAGGTTTTCCGCCGCCCGCAGCGCCCCTTCTCGCACTATCGGCTGGATCCCGTGGACACGCGGAGAATCTTCGAGGCGCGCGGCTGGAAGACCGTTGTGGGTTTTCAGACTCGCAACCCGGTTCATCGGGCGCACGAATATATTCAGAAGATGGCGCTCGAGATCGTGGATGGCTTGCTGCTTCACCCCATTGCCGGGGAAACCAAATCGGATGACTTGAGTTTGGACGTCCGGCTGCGGTGCTACGAGGTTCTGATTGAGAACTATTATCCGAAGGATCGGGTCGTGCTGGCCCTCAACCCCGCCTCGATGCGTTACGCGGGACCGCGCGAGGCGGTCTTTCACGCGCTCATTCGAAAGAATTTTGGCTGCACGCACTTCATCGTGGGGCGAGACCATGCCGGCGTCGGGAACTATTACGGTCCCTACGATTCGCAGCGCATTTTTAGCGACTTTCAGCCGAGCGAACTCGGCATCACGCCCCTTTTCTTTGAACACACATTCTATTGCCGGAGCTGCGATGGCATCGCCTCGCCTAAAACCTGTGGCCACCAGCCGGAGGCGCGGGTGATTCTTAGCGGGACGCAGGTGCGCGCCATTCTTCGCCAAGGTGGCGAACTGCCCCGTGAATTTACACGGCCTGAAGTGGCGCGGGTTCTCCACGAAGCCTTCCGGGCGCAAGGCGGGGCGTGAAGCGAGGCGGGCGCACCGCCGCTCAAGCGGCGTGGACGGTGGCCCACCGGGCTTGTGTGAAACTTAGGGGATTCGGTCAGGACAGGCTCTCGATGGCCCACCGGTCGTAACGGGCCGTCGGGCCGACCGCTCGATGAAGGTCCAAGCTCACAAAACAAAGGAGAAATGACCATATGCCGATAGAAGTAGAAGCATTGCAGGAACTCGCGGAGGCGTACTCGAATAGGCAACCGCAGGAAATCTTGCAACTAGCTCTGGAAAAATACTCCCCCGACCTCGGTATCAGCTTCAGCGGCGCCGAGGATGTGATCCTGGTGGACATGGCAGTGAAAGCTGGTGGGCGGTTCCGGGTTTTTTCACTCGATACCGGAAGACTGCACGCTGAAACCTATCAATATCTCGAGAGAGTGCGCGAGCACTATGGGATTTCCGTCGAGGTTTTCTTTCCCCAACCCGAGGCGGTGGAGAGGCTGGTTCGAGAAAAGGGGCTCTATTCGTTTTACCGCGACGGTCACAAGGAGTGCTGCGGCATTCGCAAAGTCGAGCCGCTTCGTCGAGCCTTACAGCAGCTTGACGCTTGGGTCGCCGGCCAACGTCGAGACCAAAGCCCTTCGACGCGATCCCATATTCCTGTATTCGAGGTGGACACGGCTTTCTCGACGCCCGAACATGAAATCGTGAAATTCAATCCCTTGGCGAACTGGTCATCGAAACAGGTTTGGGACTATATTCGCTCCAACAACGTTCCTTACAATCCGCTGCACGGAAGAGGCTTCATCTCGATTGGATGCGAGCCATGCACACGGCCTGTGTTGCCGGGACAGCACGAGCGCGAGGGGCGCTGGTGGTGGGAAGACCAAACCCAAAAAGAGTGCGGACTCCACGCCGGCAACCTTCGGCCGGCTTAAGGTCGCGAGTTTTGCCGAAGGCCGACAAATCAAACCCCATCCTCGGAGCGTCGGGCCGTCCGGCTAGCGAAGGTGACTGGAAGGCCGCAGAGCGTCTTCGCGGTGGGAAATCTGCCGGCGAAAGCCTGAGCGACTCTGAGGGCTAGAGCTAACGTCGTCTTGCCGGTTCAAGGGAGGCATTGTCAGCGCGCGCCGGTGCTGTGGACGGCGGATTGATCTGGCGCAATTTCCGATAGAGCCTGCCCGCGATCTCTGCGGCATGAGGTCCGAACATCGGCCTTCCCCCGCGAAGCAGCGTAATCACGACATAGCGGGGAGAATCCTTCCGATAGGAATCGAACCACCCCAGGCGCGCCCCATCCTCGCTACAAGTTCCCGTTTTGCCGAGAATCGGGTCGGAGGAGTCGTAGGCAAGCCGAGCCGTGCCCTCCAACACGGCGCCTGCCATGCCGGCGCGCACCGCCGAGAGATAAGGGACCACGTCGGTCAGTGTTCGGTGCGCTCGCGGGACGAATTGACGAATCTCTTCCGGGGTCCGTGGATATTGCAGGTAGTAGAGCGTGCCGCCATTGGCAATGGCCGAGATGGCCGCGGCCATCTGGAGCATCGTGACTTGCATTCCCTCGCCGAGGTAGGCCAAGTTGCCAACTCCGTCGGGAGGAGGCTCAGACGGAAATAAGCCGGAGGATTCGCCGGGAATATCCCATCCTGCTCTTTGGCCCAATCCAAACTCATGCGCGTAATGCGCTAACGCCGGAAAGCCGACCATCTCACCCACTTTGAAAAAATATTCGTTAATGGAGTGCGCCAAAGCGTAGGTGAGGTTGACGCTCCAGCGGGGTCCGATTTTGATACGAGTCTGCGGGGTGATGACTCTTCGGCTCAAGGCAGCCAAGGCGACGATGGGCTTAAAAGTCGAGCAGGGGAGAAACGCGCTTCCCAGTACCAACCTTTGATTTACCATGGTCAGGATTCGCCCCGTATTGGGGTCAACCACCACGATGGCGCCATTCCATCTGCCGAGCGCTTCGATGGCGGCCCGGCGGATGGCAAGGTTTTCTCCGGCAGGATCATCATAAGCTGTCGGGTCACCCATAGAGCTGACGTGCCACGGACTCCAAGTGCGCACGCGCCGGCGGACGGCGTGGCCGTATCTTTTCACTCGGACGCGCCCGCCGGACATGGGATAAAGCGAGGGGTGGGTTTTTGTGGCAGCGGGGTCAGCGCCTCTCAGAATTCCGCCGCAGAGCCACCCGAGGGTCATGGCCAAAATGATAATCCTAGTTTTCAATGGGGCTCGCCAATTTACCCTGCAATGGTCTTGCATCTCCCCGCCAGCTCTGGCGCGGCCTGCGGGGGAAAAAAGCCGTGGTTGACTCTCTTGCGAATGGCCCGCCGCATCTTCCCCTCATTTCTTAGCCCGAGCGGCCGCTGTCACTTCCGAGGTCTTTTCAGCCTCGGCTCCGGGAAGGTTCAACGCTTTTCGAACCTCCGCCTCTAGCTTGTCTCGGACGGTCGGGTTGTCTCGCAAGAACTGCCTCGCGTTCTCGCGTCCTTGACCGACTCGCTCCCCGCCGAACGAGTACCACGCTCCGGTTTTTTCGAGCAGGTTGAGGCTGGCCGCCGTATCAATCAGATCGCCCTCTTTGGAAATTCCCTCGCCGTACAAGATATCGAATTCAGCCTCGCGGAACGGAGCCGCCATTTTGTTTTTGACCACCTTGGCCCGCGTGCGGTTCCCCACCACCCGGTCGCCATCCTTGATGGAAGCGATACGCCGGATATCTAAGCGCACCGAGGAATAGAATTTAAGGGCGCGCCCGCCGGTGGTGGTCTCCGGGTTGCCAAACATGACGCCGATTTTCTCACGGATCTGGTTGATGAACACCAGTGAGGTTTTGGACTTGGCAACGATGGCCGTCAGCTTGCGCAGGGCTTGCGACATCAGCCGAGCCTGCAAGCCCGGCATGGAGTCCCCCATGTCCCCTTCGAGTTCGGCGCGCGGCACCAGCGCCGCCACCGAATCCACCACAATGACATCCACCGAGTTGGATCGCACCAACGCTTCGGCGATTTCAAGCGCCTGCTCGCCATAGTCCGGCTGCGAGACCAACAGGTTGTCCACGTCCACGCCGAGCTTCTTTGCGTAAGAAGCATCGAGGGCGTGTTCAGCGTCTATAAAGGCCGCCATGCCACCGCGCTTTTGCGCCTCTGCCACCAGATGCAGCGCGATGGTGGTTTTGCCGCTCGACTCCGGGCCAAAGATCTCCGCCACTCGCCCCCGCGGCACGCCGCCAACCCCCAACGCCGCGTCCAGAGAAACAGAACCGGTCGGAATCACTTCCACAGGAACCAGCGCCTCGCGGTTCCCCAGGCGCATGATGGAGCCTTTGCCGAATTGCTTTTCGATCTGCGTGAGTGCGAGGTCAATCGCTCGGGCACGCTCGGTTCGTTCTTCCGGCATCTTTCGCCTCCCTCCCTCCGAAGCCTTTTCATCTTACGCGATGGCGGGAGATTTTGCGGTTTTAATTTGCACTCTGAAGCTCCCCCTAAGCCGGCGTTCTCGGATACTCATAAAACCCGCGCCCGGCCTTGCGACCCAGCCATCCGGCGCTGACCATGCGTTCCAACAACGGGCACGGCCGGTACTTGGAGTCGGAAAACCCTTCATACAAGACTCTCATGATGTCTAAACAGACATCCAGGCCAATGAAATCGGCGAGCTCCAGCGGCCCCATGGGGTGGTTCATTCCGAGCTTCATAATTTGGTCCACGTCTCGGGGCTCAGTCACGCCCTCCATGACTGCATACACCGCCTCGTTGATCATGGGCATCAACAAGCGGTTGGATATAAATCCGGGCGAGTCCTTGATGCGGACGGGGGTCTTGCCGAGCGACTTGGCCAGTCCCTCAACCGCCTCCAGCGTACTGTCAGAAGTCTCCAACCCGGCGACGACCTCCACCAGCTTCATCACCGGCACGGGATTAAAAAAGTGCATGCCGGCGAAACGTTGCGGACGCCCGGTGGCTGCCGCCAACCGGGTGATGGAAATCGAGGAGGTGTTCGTCGCAAAGATGACCTCTGGCCGGCAGATGGAATCGAGGCTCCGAAAGACGTTGCCCTTCACGTCAAACTGCTCGGTGACTGCTTCAATAACGAAATCGGCGGATGTCAGTTGAGTCAGTTCGCCCGTCACGCTCAAGCGGTCCTCGGCCGCTTGTCGCTCTGAATCCGGCCAGGCTCCTTTCGCAACTTCTCGGCTGAGCCCTCGGCTGATTTTCTCCCGGGCCATTTCGCGGGCGGCGGGGTGACTGTCATGCAGTTTTACCGAAAAACCGTGACGCAGCAGGACTTGGGCAATTCCCAGGCCCATGGTGCCCGCTCCCACCACGCCGACGCTGCTGATTTGCATCTCAGATCTTCCTCGGAATCCGTGTAACTATGCGTGCGCAGCGCCGCCCACCGGTTGCTCGACCGCCAAGGCGATGGCGTTGCCGCCGCCAAGGCAAAGCGCCGCGATGCCGCGCTGCGCCTTTCTCCGCACCATCTCGTGGAGGAGCGTTACCAGAATCCTCGTCCCCGAAGCGCCGATGGGGTGGCCAAGGGCCACAGCGCCTCCATTCACGTTGGTCCGAGCCGGGTCCAATCCCAATTGCTCAATCACGGCTAGCGCTTGCACGGCAAACGCTTCGTTCAACTCAACCAAATCCACATCATTCAGCTTCCATCCTGTTTTCGCGAGCAAGGACCGCACCGCATCCACCGGCGCCATCATCACCCACCGCGGCTCAACTCCGCTCACGGCCTGGGCGACGATTTTAGCCAGCGGACGTCGCCCCAGCTTACCGGCCGTCTCGGATGAAGTCACGACCACCGCCGCCGCTCCGTCGTTGGTGCCGGGCGCGTTGCCGGCCGTCACGGTGCCATCCGACTTGAACACGGGCTTCAGCCTGCCAAGCGCCTCCAGCGAGGTATCAGCGCGGGGAGATTCGTCGGTTGAAAACCACACCGGCTCACACTTCTTCTGAGGGACAGCGACAGGAACGATTTCTTCGCGAAACCGGCAGCTTTCAATTGCAGCCATAGCTCGGCGATGGCTTTCGACGGCGTACCGGTCCTGTTGTTCGCGTGAGATCTGATATTTTTCGGCCACCAGCTCCGCCGTTATGCCCATATGAAAATTTTCATAGGCATCCCAAAGTCCGTCGTGAATCATGGAGTCCACCAGCTTGGCATCGCCCAGGCGAAGTCCGCGCCGTGCTTCGAGCAGCAAGTAGGGGCAATTGCTCATGGACTCCATGCCCCCCGCCACCACAATGTCTGCGTTTTCGGTCTGGATGGCTTGGGCCGCCAGTGCCACCGCCTTCAAGCCTGACCCACAGACTTTATTGACGGTCATTGCAGCCACGCGAGGATGGAGGCCCCCGCGCAGCCCAGCCTGACGCGCCGGATTCTGCCCTAAGCCGGCAGAAACCACGTTCCCCATAATGATTTCGTCCACTTGCGCGGGCTCAATCCCCGCGCGGCGCACCACCTCCCGCACCACCACAGCTCCAAGATCAACGGCGGAAAGAGGGGAAAGCGAACCTTGGAACTTGCCGATGGCGGTGCGAGTTGCCGCGATGACAACTGCCTCTCGCATAAGCGGGACACCCGACGCGATTATGGAATCACTGTCAAACGATGTCAAGAAAAGGCGATGGGAAACTCTCGCCGGGAAAAACGGGCAGGCCCATCATGAAAACTGGCGGAGAGGCAGGGATTCGAACCCTGGGTACAGCTTTTGACCGTACAACGGTTTAGCAAACCGCCGCCTTAAGCCACTCGGCCACCTCTCCGTGGAAATCGCCCGCTGGGGCGCTTACGGCTCTTAATAAAAGAGATATTTTCTCCAGCGCTCATCGGAGCGTCCCAGCACCCGCATGATTTGGCGGCTGGTGTGGATCGTAAATGGGCGAGGGGGACGCCGGAGCGTCAGGCCCGCCTCCTCCGGCAAACGATCTCCCTTCAAATTGTTGCACCGATGGCAGCAAGCAACCAGATTGTCCCAATCCGTGTGTCCGCCGCGCGAGCGCGGGATCACATGGTCCAATGTCAACTCCGAAGCGGGCAAGGTACGGCCGCAAAATTGGCAGGTGTACCGGTCGCGAATCAGAATGTTCTTTCGGGACAGAGCGCGAACCTGATGCGGAATGCGGCGGAACTCCGTCAGGCGAATCACCGAGGGAATGCGCAAGGCGACACGCGCCGAATGAATGACCGCCCCATCTGCTTCTTCCGTGGTCGCCACGCCTTTGAGGACCAACACGAGAGCGCGCCGCGCAGCCGTGACGTTAATCGGTTCGTAGGTGGCATTGAGCACCAGCACCGGAGCTTGCAACAATCGTTGGTTTCCCTCCGACATGACTTCCCTCGCGTCCGAGCGTTGCCGAGGCTTATTATGTGCGCTCAACGACCTGCCCGTCAACCTCCGCGCTCGCGTTGGAACCGGGTAAATCGGGGAATTGAGGCGTGGCGCGCGCCATCGCCAACGCCAGGACACGCGCCGCGCCCGCAACCTTGAGCGCGTGCGCGCAAGCCGAGAGAGTCGAGCCGGTGGTCATCACGTCGTCCACCAAAACAACGACACGGTCACGAATCCGCTCTGGCCGGCGGGCACGGAACACACCTCGCACGTTTTCCCGCCGCGCTGAAAGGCTGAGGCCGGTTTGCGGCGTGGTGGCCCGCACCCGCGTCAGTAAGCGTGGGGCGAGCTGTGGGCCGCGGCCTCGTGGACCCGCCGGAACCGATTGCACAAGCGCTTCAGCCAGAAGCGCCGATTGATTAAAACCCCGTATCCACTCCCGTGAAGCGTGCAGCGGGACCGGAACGACCAATGGCGCATCGGCGAGGGATGGGACTTCATGCTCACGCCACACGCTGGCCAAGAGTGATCCCAACCTTCGCGCCAGGCGTTCGCGATGTCCAAATTTCAATTGCAGGATCGCGTGCCGTAGCACTCCACGATAAAGCCCGTAAACCCGGGCCCAGTCAAAATGAAAGGGTTGAGTGCGGCAAACCCCGCAGAGGTAATCAGGCGAATGTTCGACGCTCGTCGCAGCCAAGGGTAAACCGCAGCGCGAGCAAACCGATCCTGACCAAGGCTGGATGGTCTCCCAGCATGAAGCGCAAATGCCCAGCGCACTCCATTGCTGAACCTCGCCACCACACGCCGAGCAGCTTGAGGGGAGAATGACGTCTAGGAAGGTCTGAGTAAATTCCCGAAAGAGGAGGCGGGGAGAAGAAAGAAGCGAACGCCCCGACGCGTGAAAGCTTCTCCTCACGGCTCTCCACGGGTCAACCCGAAGCTACAAGAGCCCCTGCTCCTGTTTTTCCTGACACTCGATGCAATGGCGGGCCCAGGGAACCGCGTCAAGGCGCTTCGCTTGAACATCCTCGTGGCAAGCGACACACAGACCGTAGGTTCCGTTTTCCAATCGCCCCAAGGCCTCATCAACGAGTTGTAATATCCGGCGATTATCGTCGCTTTGATGGAAAAGGAATTCCTTGGTATAAGAATTAGCTGCCTTGTCCGCCAGGTCTTGGGTGACCTCTTCGTCGGCCTCGCGCCCGTCATGATCTGATTTCGAGACCAGGCGCAGGAGCTCTTCACGTTTCTCGATTAATCGCTTTTTGTAAACTTCCGCCCTCTTCTTGTCCATGGTCTCCTATCTCTCTCAATCCTGAAAACTTTAATTCTAGGAGCGCCCCACGATGCTGTCAAGTCGCCCCCACCTCTGTGTCAAAGCTCTTTTAAAATGTCCCCTTGCTTACCTCGTTAAGAATGTCCCCTTTTTCTGCTTTGGTTTTCTCTCCGTCGTGGGTCGGTCCCGGAGCGGAGCCCTGCGAGCCCGAAGGGCGAGCGT
>JAKCCV010000022.1 GCA_021838785.1 Acidobacteriota bacterium
GCAGCAGGTGATAGTGCGAGAAACTCTCCGTTGTCATGCTCCCCCACCTGTCGTTAGCATTTTACGTTTCCGGGCTCGGGCGCGTCAACCGCGCCCCGACCGTCGAACCCGAAATCCCCGCCTGCTGATTGCACCCTCAGCCCGTTATCAAACGGCGTAGCACAGAGGTAGCCGCGACGGTGTTTTGCCTGTCGCGGGATTTTCCCATGGCCGCGAACGGCGCGCGTTCTTGGGCGTCGTCAGGATTTTGTCAAGGCGCGGCGTCAGTCGGCAGTCCGCTGGATGGCAGTCCGGCACGATAGGCAATTCGACCGACGAAGAACATTGTGGAGAGAGCGTCGGGTGTGCCCGTCACGGGATATCCGGCGCGCGCGGCGACGATGTGGGAGAACCGTTCGCCCATGATCCCGACATGCTGCTCGTAGCTGACTGAGGCGGCGATGGCCAGGCCGCCGGGCAAGGCGATTTTGCCGAGGATGCGCGAGCGGGTAGAGCAAAGGTAGCCGTGGTTTGGCTTCCTTTGCGGCTTTTGACCTGGGATTCGCGGCGCTCCGTGCCCTGGGCCTTTCCGCAATCGCATCTAAAAACCGGCGACGGAAACCGCACCGTCGCGGCCACCTGCTGCCCTATTATCCCGAAAAGAACCACAGCGGTTGACAATCCGTAGCTCCGCGCCAGGCGCTGGGCGGCTCTACCTCCGCGGCCCTCTAGTTGGTCCACGTCGGTTCGTTGCCAATGCCCGGTTGCCAGCGCTGGCGGTACGAAGGCCGCAGAGGAGCGCCAAAAACGCGCGCCTCTGCGCTACCCGCTGGAACGGCAGGGCCGAGTGCATGAAATTTCCAACCGCGAAGAGCGCCTGGACGCTATCGCCAAGGCGTATGCACAGCAGCCGGAGCGAACCTTGGTAGTTTCACCGGACAACCGCTCGCGTCAGGAAATAGATGAGCGGATACACCACGAGTTGCAATTGAGTGGCCGGGTAGCAGAGCAGGAACACCGAATGACCGTGCTTGTCCCGCGCCAGGAGATGACCGGGGCCGACCGGCAGTGGGCCGCGCAATATTATGAAGTCGGCGACATCGTGCGTTACACCAGGGGCAGCAAGGCCGTGGGCATCGAGGCGGGCGAATACGCGCGCGTTGCCGCAGTTGACCGCGAAAGGAATTTGCTGACGGTCGAGCGCGCGAACGGCCAGGAAGTCACCTATGACCCGAACCGGCTTCACGGCGTCAGTGTTCACCGAGAAGCCGACCGGCAGTTTTCAATCGGCGACCGCGTGCAATTCGCCGCGCCATTCCGCGATGAGCACATTGCCAACCGCCAACTTGGAACTGTCCAGCAGATCGATTCGGAAGGAAACCTGCAAGTCGGATTGGAATCAGGCCGAGACGTGCAGTTCAATGTCCGCGAGCATCCGCATCTCGATTACGGTTATGCCGTTACCAGCCACAGCAGCCAAGGAACCACCGCCGACCGCGTGCTGATCCATGTGGACACCGACCAGGCCCACGAGAAACTTATCAACTCAAGGCTGGCGTACGTCGCCGTTTCCCGCGCCCGCCACGATGCACAAATTTATACCAACGACGCGGTGAAATTGGGGGAGGGGTTGAGCCGCGACGTTTCCAAGCATGCGGCACTGGAGGCTGCGCATGAACTCCCCGGACAGCACCAGGGCCACTCCATTGCCAGCGCTGAGAGCCAATCGGTATGCGAGTTGCATGAACACGCGCAAGCACAAGGTCACGGCATGAGCAGGTAGCCCCGGTCCCTTTAGCCTCCCCGCTGCCGATGCACACGCCCGCTCGCAAGAACCCCAGCGATCCCACGCCATTGTGAACTGGCATGGCTGGCCGTCCCGAGCATTGCCAACGGGCGTTCACAAGGTTACCATCCGAGGAGATGGCGACCATATGCGAAAATGCTGGGCTTCATGCTTAGGTGACTGCTCCGACAAAATGTCGGGCGAGCACGTCATAACAGCCGGCGTACATCTCTCTGAAACCGTGAAGGTGAAGGGCCTTCCGTGGTGCCTCGACGAGTTCAAAGAGATTGGTCTCGCGAGCCTTGTCAAAAACGTGCTTTGCACGGATCACAACTCCAGATTATCCGAGGCCGATGCTGCCGCGATCCAACTTCGCAAAGCGCTTTGCGATGTGGCGGACCTGTCGGAGTTACGGAAGCGAATGCCCCCACAGGACTGGCCAGTAAAGAAATTCTCTGTGAATGGGTTTGCGCTTGAGCGATGGTGCCTGAAAACCTTAATCACCATTGCGTCCGACGGAAAGATTCCAATTGGTGACGGAGATTCGCCGAGCGGTGAGCCCCCGCGCGCCCTTGTCGAAACTGCCTTTGGGCTTAGGCAATTTCAGCCGCCACGCACAGGCCTGTACTGGATGGGCCAGGGCGGGGATGAGATCAACGTTAGCGAAGGTGTCGTAGTGACAACTTTCTCAAATTCAGCCAACAGGCTTGCAGGGGCAAGGTTCTGGTTTTGGGGCCTTGAGCTTCTCCTCATGGTAAGCGATGGGCCGCCTGGGCAATTCAGTTTCACATCGGCGGATGGGAAGCAAACTGTACAGCCGAAGACCTGGTATCGGCCCGGCGCAATAAATTTCGACGTGAATGGCTCCCGATCATGCTCACTGCAATTCATCTGGTAGCGGGTAGCGCAAAGGTAGTCGTGGTTTGGCTTCCTTTGCGGCTTTTGACCTGGGATTCGCGCCGTTCCGTGCCCCGGGCCTTTCCGCAATCCCATCCAAAAACCGGCGACGGAAACCGCACCGTCGCGGCCACCTGCTGCCCTATTATCCCGAAAAGAACCACAGCGGTTGACAATCCGTAGCTCCGTGCCAGGCGCTGGGCGGCTCAACCTCCGCGGCCCTCTAGTTGGTCCACGTCGGTTCGTTGCCAATGCCCGGTTGCCGGCGCTAGCGGTACGAAGGCCGCAGAGGAGCGCCAAAAACGCGCGCCTCTGCGCTACCCGCTGGATGGCAGTCCGGCACGATAGGCAATTCGACCGACGAAGAACATTGTGGAGAGAGCGTCGGCTGTGCCCGTCACGGGATATCCGGCGCGCGCGGCGACGATGTGGGAGAACCGTTCGCCCATGATCCCGACATGCTGCTCGTAGCTGACTGAGGCGGCGATGGCCAGGCCGCCGGGCAAGGCGATTTTGGCGAGGATGCGCGAGCCGTCAGCCGCAGGCTGCGGAGGCGGGTCCCTCGCGGCGGGGGAGCCGGCAATAGCCCAAATGCACGACGCGATGGTTCAGGATGGAGTGGCGTAACTCTAAAGATGCTTCTAAAGTAGTTAACATTATAATGATATATATTCTCTTATATTGCAAATCGTCCAACGGCTTCTACGCGTCGGCCGCGGCGTGATGTCGGGACATCGCTCAGAGGTGCGCGACTTGGGCTGAGACGGCGTTATCCGGCCGCGCGAAGGGGCAGCGTCCGGTGGCAGCAATGGAGGTTGCCGCGGCGCGGGGGTTTTCATATGATGGAAAACATCGTGCCACCGGCATTAACTATCGGCGGGCTGCTTGAGCCGTTTGGAATTCGGCTGACGGGGGACCAGGCCGATCAACTCCGAACCTATCTGGAGCTTTTGCTGCGATGGAACCAGAGAATCAATCTGACGGGCGTTCGTGATCCCGCCCAGTGCGTGGTCCGCCACTTCGGGGAGAGTTTGTACCTGGGAGTGGTTTTGAAGCTGGATGGTCGGCTCGTGGACATCGGCAGCGGTGCAGGCTTCCCTGGATTGGCGTTAAAAATTACCTCGCCGACGCTGCGTGTCTTGCTTTTGGAGCCGAACGGCAAAAAGTCTGCTTTTCTGAAGGAAGTCGTGAGAGAATGCGGATTTTCCGATGTCGAGGTTCGGAGAGCAAGGATCGAGGACTATGCCGAGGAGGAGAAGTCTCGGGCCTTTGATTTGGTGACGATGAGGGCGGTGGGCGGGGTGAAGAAGCTCGTGCCGTTGGCGGCTGGGTGCCTGGTTGAGGGCGGGTCTTTATGCCTATGGACGACATCCGAAATGGCCAATGAGATTCGGCAATGGTCCGGGCAAATCAATTGGAGCCAAACGGCGAAGATTCCGCGGTCAAGAGAAAGAGTGATTTTGATTGGCCGGAGGGCGGCGGGCTAATCCCAGGCGGACAGGCTGCGATGAAAAAGCTGTTGGGAAGCGCACCAGTCACGAGCGAGCGAATGTTTCACGTGAAACATTCCAGGCTTCCCAAGTCTAGCCGGCAATTGACCTGGATTCGCAGCCGGTTTATGGTGACGGGTTGAGGATGGGCAGAGTCATCGCAATTGCCAACCAAAAGGGCGGCGTGGGCAAAACCACGACAGCCATCAACCTTGCGGCCGTGCTCGCCTCCCATGATATGTGGACCTTGGTCGTGGATTGCGACCCTCAAGGCAATACGACAAGCGGCTTTGGCATCCCCAAAGACCCCTCCCGGCGCTCGCTCTATCATTCCCTTCTGATGGACATTCCGCTTAACGACTTGATTCTTCCCGGCCCGTCCGAGGCCCTGCACATTGTTCCGTCGGATAAAAATCTTATCGGGGCCAACGTCGAGCTGGTTTCTCAACCCCAACGCGAATACATTCTCCGGCAGCGAATTCTCCCCATCCGCGAGCGGTTCAACTACATCCTGCTCGATTGCCCGCCGGCGCTCGACCTTCTCACCCTCAATGCGCTGGTCGCAGCGGATTCGGTGCTCATTCCCATTCAATGCGAGTATTTCGCGCTCGAAGGCGTATCGGAGCTCTTGGATACGCTGATCCGAATTCGCCGTGCCCACAACCCAAAGCTTGCCATTGAGGGTATCCTGCTCACCATGTTTGATGAGCGCACTAACCTTTCCCATCAAGTCAAAGAGGATTTGAAGGATTTCTTCGGCGATCAGGTGTTTGACACGATGATTCCGCGCAACGTCCGGCTCGCCGAGGCTCCAAGCCACGGCAAACCCGTGATGTTTTATGACCCGGAATGTCGGGGCGCTAAAAGCTACGAAGAGCTTGCTAAGGAGGTGATGCGCAATGACCAGAAAGGCCTTGGGAAGGGGGCTTAACGCCCTTTTGCGGGAGCCTGAGCCACCTCAAGCTTCCGGCGGGGTCGGGCAAATCGAGATTAGCCTCATAGACCCGAATCCATTTCAACCACGCGAGACCTTTTCGGAAGGAAAACTGAAGGAATTGGCGGATTCCATCCGCGCGAGCGGCGTGGTTCAGCCAATTCTGGTGCGGCCCGTGGGCGAGCGCTACCAAATCGTGGCGGGCGAGCGACGCTGGCGGGCCGCGCTGCTGGCCGAACTTTCTACCATTCCGGCTGTCGTCCGCGAGCTGGATGACGCGCAGGCGCTCGAAATGGCCCTGACTGAAAATTTGCTGCGGGAAGACCTCCATCCGCTCGAGGTCGCAAAAGGCTACGAGCAGCTTCAGAAGAGATTCGGGCTGACCCATGAAGAAATTGCCCAGCGTCTGGGTGTGACGCGGTCCACCATCACCAACGCCTTGCGGCTGCTGACGCTGGACCCTGAAGTCCAACGACTGCTCGCTGAAGATAAACTCAGCGCAGGACACGCAAGAGCCTTGGCCGCGCTCCCTTCGCACGAGACTCAGCGGAAACTTGCCAAGCTTGCTTTGGAGCGCGAGTATTCCGTCCGGCAGGTCGAGAGCCTTGTCGTCTCCCCTGGCAGAATACGGCCAAGAGCGAGGGTGTCGGCGGGCGAGAAACCCCCTGACCCCAACGTGCGCTCGGCGGTCATGGAAATGGAACGGGTGTTGGGTACGCGGGTGAAAATCGTCGGTGACGACAAACGAGGAAAGCTTGAGATTAGCTACTATTCTGCCGAAGACCTTAGCCGGATATTTGACATCATTGTAGGCCGAAGCTGACTTACGTATGATAAGTACTACTATAGTAGTATATATGCTAACTCATTGGATAAACTACACAATCTAGGCATCTTTTACGGCTTCAATACGCCGTCATGATGTGTGGTTTCGATAGCACGATTCGCCAGCGATCTCTGAGGCCAACTGAAGGCGGCTGTGCTCCTTCACACGCTTGATGGCTGGCAAAGTCGCAGGCGACGGTGGAAAGGCCGAGGATGCTCAGTCGGCTGGGGCGTTGAGAAGGTGTAAAATGAAAGTTGGAGACGCGCGGACAGCGGATTTCCCTGAATCTTGAGATGCCCGCGAGAAGGGGTTCTATCTCCCGATTGACGGAGGCGCCTGGATGCTATTGGATGCGACACCGCCGAAGCCGAAGAAAGGCATTCGGAAGTATGTTTCCTTGCCTCTGCTCATTGTTGTGGTCTTGATTTTGGGCGGGTTGGCTTACTACGCCTTCCACAATTACGCCGAGGAGCAGGTCATCAAGCGTTTTCTGACGGCGGTCGAGCGGGGAAACTATCAGCAAGCCTACCGAATTTGGCAACCATCGAAGGAATACACGTTCCAAGACTTTATGCATGACTGGGGGCCGACGGGCGATTACGGGAGGATTCGGACGTTTCGCATTCTCGGCACGCAATCCAAGGGTAGTCGAACGGTGGTGGTGACGATTCGCATCAACCATGAGAATCCGCCGCTGGACCTGGTGGTGGACCGAAAACACAAAGGCATCGCTTACTCCCCCTTCTGACGCTCCGGTACGAAGCTTGGCGGGGTTTGGGGCACGCTTTCGGAAGCCGTGGCGGTCGTCCGCAGCAGACTCTCCACGGCTTGTTGAACCTGCTCCAAGCTAACCGAGAGGATGCATTCCGGCTTTGGGTAACGATAACAATGGTCCCCGGGGCAGGGATTGCATGGGTATTCATTCTGGACGACCCAGGTTCGATGGTTGCGGTCCTCGCGCGGCCAGGGGCCCCAAATGACGGAGCTGGAGGAGCCGAAGATGACCACGGCGGGCACGCCGAGCGCCTGAGCCATGTGGGCGGGGCCGCTGTCATTGCCCACGAACAGGCGCGCGCCCTGGAGCGCCGCCGCGAGCTGACCGAGCGTGGCGCCTTCCAGCCGGCGAATCGGCCGTGGGCTCGAGCGCTGCACGGCGTCGAGGGTGGCGGATTCGCCCGGCCCCACCGAGTAGAGCGGCATCAGGCCAGCTTGCTTTTCAAGATATTCGCCGAGCTGCGCGAACCGCTCCGGCGGCCATTGCTTGGTGGCGTAGAGCGCGGCAGGATGCAGAACGGCGTAAGGGCAGTCGTGCGGGAGGTCCAACAACACCCGCTCGGTTTCCCACCACTCCAGGTCTTCCGCATGAACCACCAGGCGCGAGCGCGGCAGCGGAGCGGACGGCATGTCCAGCCAAAACAAGGCCGCAGCCTGATGCTCGGCGGTGTGAATTTGCGGCTGGCGCAAAATGAGGCGCGCGTCAGGGATGAGAAGATCGTAAATGCGCTTCATGCGAAAGTGCGCAAAGCCGGCTTTCCAGCGTGCGCCGCTCAACGCGGTGAGGAAATGGCTTGTGGGGCCGCCATGCAGGTTGAGGCAGAGTTGGAATTGATGCCGTCGAATGACTCTGGCGATTTGAAAGGCCGAGCCGTCACCCGACGGATCCCGGAGGGTCAGGGCTTCATCCACCTCGGGAATCATCTTCAGCAATTCCTTAAATCGGGATTCCACCAAAAGGGAGAGCCGCAGATCGGGTCGCCATTGCTTGAGGAGACGGAGCGCCGGCGTCAGCAGCACGATATCGCCGAGGGAGCGCAGGCGCACCAGCAAGATGGGCGTCGCGGGCGGGAAATCCGCGAGGCGAGACGATGGCGGCGCGGCCGTTTCCACTCGGCCTACTCCGGCTCAATTTGGGCCTCATCCACGAGCATCACGGGAATATCGTCTTCAATGCGGTAAACCCGCCTGCACTGGCTGCACTTGAGGCCTTGACCGTTCGGCGTGAGCTTGACCGGAACTTTGCATTCCGGGCAAACCAGAATATCCAGCAGTTCCTGACTGATGGCCATGACGGAACTCCTTCCATGCGATGCTTGCAATTTAGCAGACCCGCCCAACCTCTGCAAGACAACTTGGCAAAGAGGCGTGCTGTCTTGCGCGGTTGCCGAATCAGCCCTGACAGGCGCGCGCTCTGGCAGCGAGCGCGGGATTGAACCGCCTCGCGCCGCATGGCGCGGCCGGGCGCAAGCCGGAGAGCATGGAAGTTGGGAAGAAGTGATAAAGTGAACTCGATGCCGGTGGGCTGTGGGCGCTCAACCCTCCGCCAACGCGAAAGAGGGTTCCGGCCAATTCTGATGAGGGAGGAGACTCTTCAATGATGACCCGTCGCGAGGCGATGAAGCGTGTGATGGCGATGGCCGCTGCCGCCGGGGCGCGGAGCGGATGGGCGGAAGCGGAGGCCAAAGCCTATGCGGTGCCGAAAGGTTACCGTTTGGTTTGGCACGATGAGTTCAACGTGGCGGGGGCGCCCAATCCCAAGAACTGGACCTACGAGCACGGCTTCGTGCGAAACGAGGAGTTGCAGTGGTATCAGCCGCAAAATGCGTTCTGTTCGGGTGGAAAGTTGGTCATCGAAGCTCGGCGGCAGACGGTGCCCAATCCCCATTACCGCCCGGGCAGCAAGGATTGGCGCTTCAGCCGCCGGGTTGCGCGCTACACTTCAGCCAGCCTCACGACGCGCGGTCTGCACGATTGGCAATACGGTTATTTTGTGATGCGCGGTCGGATTGACACGCGGCCGGGCATCTGGCCCGCGTGGTGGACGCTCGGCATTTCAAAGCCGTGGCCCGCGTGCGGGGAAATTGACATCATGGAATATTACCAGGGCCACGTGAACGCCAACGTCGCCTGGCAGAAAGCCGACGGTAGGGCGGATTGGGTGACCACGTTTAAGCCCATCGTGGAATTTCACAATCCGAACTGGTCGAACGAGTTTCACCTCTGGGCCATGCACTGGACGCCGGCCTATATCCATCTGTATCTCGATGGAGCGCTGATGACGTCGGTGGAGCTCTCCCGCACGCACGATCCCCGCTATCACGGCTTCAATCCATTTCATCAGCCGGCCTTCATGATCTTGAATGAGGCGATCGGCGGGCAGGCCGGAGGCAATCCCGAGGCCACGAAGTTCCCTTCCCGCTTTGAGGTGGACTACGTGCGCGTGTATCAGCGACGCTCGTAGGCGCCCGACACCGCCGAGACGGCCTTGAGCACCTCCAGAAGCCGGCCGGCGCAGCCAGCCTGACGCCGGCAATGGCGGCTGGCGTTACCATCTCTCACCGACTTGGGGCGTGAAAAAGAGACTGCCCCGCTCACCCGAAGGATCCAAGGCAAGAAGACCAGCTTTTCGCAGTCACGCGACCACCATGGGGAGGAAGCGAACTTTGGTTCGCCGCAGGCGGCGAAGGTGGCGGCGTGCGCGGCGCGGGGCGAGAAGCGTAAAATAGAGCGGAGACGCAATTTCCGGTTGCGGAGAAGGATGGGCAAGGTGCGGGCTGGGATAGAGCGGACGCGGCGCGGGGCGAGCGGGCTCATCGTCATCGCGGTGATGACGCTGTTTTATTCGCGGGTGCTTCACGTGAACGCGACGACGGTGGCGCTCAGTTACTTGCTGGTGGTGCTGGGGGTGGCGACGGCTTGGGGATTGTGGGAGGCGGTCGCGGCCTCGATTTTCGGGATGCTATGCTTCAACTACCTTTTCTTGCCGCCGGTGGGCACGCTGACGATCGGCGATCCGCAGAATTGGGTGGCGCTGTTTGCTTTTCTGGCGACCTCGGTAACCGCCAGCCAGCTTTCTTCGCGGGCCAAACGAAGAACGGAGGAGGCGGTGTTCCGGCAGCATGAGTTGGAGCGGCTCTATGCGCTGAGTCGCCACTTGCTGCTGGTGGAGAGCCCGGAAGAATTGGCCAAACAGATGGCGCATCACATTGCGCAGGTGTTTCATCTGCGGGGCGTGGCGTTTTTTGACCGGGCCAGCGGACGCGTTTACCGCGCCGGGCCGGAAGACATTCCGGGCGATGAAGCGAAACTAAAAGATGCGGCGGTGCAGGGGACGGTCGTGCACGATGCGGCATCTATGACCACCATCCTGCCGCTTCGCTTGGGAGGCGAGCCTTTCGGGAGCTTGGCGGTGAAGGGGGCGGGGGTCTCTGAAACGGCGTTGCACTCGATGGCGAACTTGGCGGCCATCACGCTGGAGCGGGCGCGGGCCCAGGAAGCTACCAGCCACGCGGAAGCGGTGCGCGAGAGCGAGGAGTTGAAGTCCACGCTGCTCGACGCCATGGCGCACGAATTCAAAACGCCGCTCACCCCCATCAAAGCGGCGGTCACGGCACTGTTAGCGGATGCGCGCTGGCCAGCGGCGCAGCGGGACCTGTTGGAGATTGTCAACGAGGAAACCGACCGGCTGAGTTCCATGCTGACGGAAGCCATTCGCATGGCGCGACTGGAGGCCGGAAAGATTCGCTTAAAGACGACGGCTGTTCCGATGGCGCGGCTGCTGCAGCCCGGCTTCGAGCGATTGAAGAAGGCGGCGGACGACCGAACGGTCAAGGTGGACGTGCCGGGCGATCTGCCGCTCGTGCAAGCCGACCCGGAATTGGTGGACATGGTGTTCTGGCAGTTGCTGAGCAATTCGCTTCGCTACACGCCGCCGGGCTCGCCGCTGGCGGTTCGGGCCTACGCCGTGAACGGCTCGGTGGCCGTGCGCGTGGCGGATCGCGGGCCGGGAGTGCCGGCCGAAGAACAAGAGCGCATCTTTGAGAAATTCTACCGCAGCAAGACGCACCGCGAGCTGATTCCGGGCACCGGCATGGGCTTGGCCATCGCGCGGGAGATTATTCGGGCGCATGGCGGAACGTTGTGGGTGGAAAGCCGGCCCGGAGCGGGCGCAGCGTTTATTTTTACGCTTCCGGTGGCCGAAGGAAGCAGGCCATGAGCAACGCCAAGATTTTGGTGGTGGATGACGACCCGCAAATTCGGCGGGTGATGCGCATGACCTTGGTGGCGCAAGGTTACGCGGTGCAGGACGCCCGCAGCGGCGAGGACGCGCTGGCCTTGCTGCGCGGCGAGGCGTTTGACCTGATTCTGCTGGATATCAACATGCCGGGGATGGGCGGCCTTGAGACTTGCCGACTGATTCGCGCGGCCAGCCAAATTCCGATTCTGGTCCTGACCGTGCGCAATGCCGAAAAGGACAAAGTGGAGGCGCTCGATGCCGGCGCCGACGATTACGTGACCAAACCGTTCGGAACGCCGGAGCTGATGGCTCGCCTCCGCGCAGCCTTGCGGCGCGCGCCCATCCCCGCCGACGGCCTGCCGCAACGGCTGAGGCTGGGCGAGGTGGAAATTGACTTTTTGAGCCGCCGCGTGCGGGAAGGCGAGCGGGATTGCCCGCTGACGCCCAAGGAAGTGGACTTGCTCCGGTGCCTGGCCGCCCACGCCAACGCTCCGGTCTCCCACACCAAACTCCTGCAAACCATTTGGGGGCCCGATTACGGCAACGAAGTCGAATACCTGCGGGTGTTCGTCAATCGCCTGCGGAGAAAAATCGAACCCGATCCCTCCGCGCCACGTTACCTGCTGACCGTGCCGCGCGTCGGATACCAACTTGAAACCCCACCCAAAGAAATAAAAAAATCTTGACGATTTCTTTATGCCTTGTTTATGCCCGCTTCGGTAGAGTCATGTCGAGCGATGGAGATGCGAAACACCATTCGGCACGAAGAGCGAAGGGCGCGCCGGCGGCAGGGGATGGAAGCCGGGCCAGCCGTGGGGGTCCACGTGTTTTGCCGATGGGAGGCCGCAGGCCGCGGCGGGCTTAGCCGGGTGAGGACGCTTGCTCCGACATGGCGCGTTGGTGGCCGGCGGCGATGGAGGCCCGCTGCAAAGCACCGCGTGGCCGCGCAGCTCGAACGGCTCCGGGTCATTTTCGCATCCACAGGGTGAGGCCCCGATGCTCGATTTCCTTTACATTGTCATTGTCTTCCTGTTTTTCGCGGTGCTTTGGCTATTCACCAAGGCCTGCGACCGACTGTAGGTGGACGTGAATCCTCTCTCGGCTTTTGGCTTGTTTGCGGTCGCCGCGATGCTGCTTTGCTACGCGCTGGAACACCGCAGTTCTTGGTTCACGCTCGGTTTCGCGGTGGCGTGCGTGCTCGGGTCCGTTTACGGCTTTCTTCAGGGAGCTTGGCCGTTCGGGATCGTGGAGGCCGTTTGGGCGCTCGTGGCGGCGGGTCGCTGGTGGCAGGGGCGACGCACGCCTAAGGGGGTTTGAGCGATGGAATACGTCATTGCCGGCGTGGTTGCCGCGCTGCTGTTCGTCTATCTGGTTTACGCGCTGTTGCGCCCGGAGCGCTTCTGAGGAGGGTGGAATGACCGCGAGCGGCGTCTTTTACGTGGTGATTTATTTTCTGGTCTTGCTGGCGCTCACCAAGCCGTTGGGCCTTTACATGGCGAACGTGTTTGAGGGGCGTCGCACCTTCCTCACGCCGGTCCTGCGTCCCTTGGAGCGGCTGACTTACCGCGCCTGCGGCGTGCGGGAAGACGTGGAACAACGCTGGACTCAATACGCCGCTTCGCTCATCGCCTTCAGTCTGGTGGGTTTTCTGTTTGTTTACGCGATGCAGCGGTTAGAGGGATTTTTGCCGCTCAATCCGATGGGATTTGGCACGGCGCACGCGCCCGCCAACCAGACCGCGATGACGCCCGACTTGGCCTTTAACACCGCGGTCAGTTTTGTGACCAACACGAATTGGCAGGCCTACGGCGGCGAGACCACGCTGAGCTATTGGGTTCAGATGACGGCCTTGACCGTGCAGAACTTTGTTTCCGCCGCCGCCGGCATCGCCGTGGCCATCGCGCTGGTTCGCGGTTTCGCCCGCAAGCAAATGCGGAGCATTGGGAATTTTTGGGTGGACCTGACGCGCGGCACGCTGTACGTTCTTTTGCCGCTGTCTTTTTTGCTGGCGCTTTTCCTCTGCGCGCGGGGCGTGCCGCAAACGCTGGCGGCTTACGTCAAAGCTCGGACGCTCGAAGGCCGGGTGCAAACCATCGCGGTCGGTCCCGTCGCTTCCCAGGAGGCTCCCAAGTTGCTGGGGACCAACGGCGGCGGCTTTTTCAATCAAAATTCCGCGCACCCTTACGAGAACCCGACGCCGCTCACCAACTTTGTGGAAATCCTGGCCATCCTGGCGATTCCGGCCGGTCTCACTTATACCTTCGGCAAGATGGTGGGCGACACGCGGCAGGGCTGGACGCTGTTCGCCGCGATGTCGGTGTTATTTTTCGTTGGAGTTTTCATCTGCACCCACGCTGAGCAGGCCGGCAATCCGAATCTCGCCCGCTTGGGGGTTGAGACGCGGGCCACGGCCGGTCAGCCGGGCGGAAACATGGAAGGCAAGGAGCTGCGTTTTGGGATTCCCGGCTCGGCGCTGTTCACGGTGGCCACCACCGACGCCAGTTGCGGGGCGGTGAACAGTATGCTCGACAGTTACACCCCGCTCGGTGGGCTGATTCCGATGTTCAACCTGCAAACCGACGAGGTGATTTTCGGCGGTGTCGGCTCGGGGCTTTACGGAATATTGTTGTACGCCATTCTGGGGGTGTTTATTGCAGGGCTGATGGTCGGACGCACGCCGGAATACTTGGGCAAGAAGATTGAGCAAAAAGAGGTGAAGATGGCGATGATTGCCGTCATTTCCACCGCCTTTGCCATATTGGTGTTCGCGGCGGTCACGCTGGACGCGCGTTTTGCCGCGCACGGCTACTGGAATCCGCCCGGGCCGGCCGTCGCCAACGTTCAGAACGGCGGTCCGCACGGGTTTAGCGAAGTGTTGTACGCCTTTTCGAGTGCTTCCGAGAACAACGGCAGCGCTTTTGCCGGGCTCAACGCCAACACGCCCTGGTACAACCTCACGCTCGGGCTGGCCATGTTGCTGGGGCGCTTTCTGTTTATGATTCCGGTGCTGGCGATTGCCGGCAGCTTGGCGGCCAAGAAGAAAATTCCGGAGACTAGTGGCACGCTGCCCACCCACGGAGCGCTGTTTGCGGGTTTGTTGGTGGGCGTGGTGCTGGTGGTCGGCGCGCTGACCTTCTTTCCGGCGCTTTCGCTCGGCCCCATCGTGGAGTACCTGCTGATGCTGAAGGGGAAACTCTATTCCTCGCTGATATTGACGGCCTGGAGCTGACCCATGACGACACCGGTAGCCGCACCGCCCGACGATCTGACGGCGCTCATCCCGCGCAAGACGCTGCGGGCGCGTCCGCTGTTTGACCGCGAGCTGACGCAGCGCGCCTTGAAACAATCCTTCGTGAAGCTCAATCCGGCCACGCTCATCAACAATCCGGTGATGTTTGTGGTGGAAGTGGGCGCGGCGCTGATTACGGTGTATCTGGCGCGGGACGCCGTTCGCGGGGCGCCGGGCGTGGGGTTTGAATTTCAGATTGCGCTCTGGTTGTGGTTTACGGTGCTGTTCGCCAATTTTGCGGAAGCGATGGCGGAGGCGCGCGGCAAAGCGCAAGCCGATACGCTGCGCAAGACCAAGACGGACACCCTCGCCAAACGAGTGGCCGCCGACGGCACGATGGAGCGAGTGCCAGCCTCGCAGCTTCGAGCCGGGGACGTGGTCCTGGCGGAAGCGGGCGACACGATTCCCGGCGACGGCGAAGTGATGGAGGGCATTGCCACGGTGGATGAGTCGGTCATCACCGGCGAAAGCGCGCCGGTGATTCGAGAATCCGGCGGCGACCGCAGCGCCGTCACCGGCGGGACCAAGGTTTTGTCGGATGCCATCAAAATCCGCATCACTTCCAATCCGGGCGAAACCTTCCTCGACCGCATGATCGCGCTGGTAGAAGGCGCCGAGCGCCAGAAGACGCCGAATGAGATCGCGCTCAACATTCTGATTGCCGGCATGACGTTGATTTTTCTGCTGGCGGTGGTGACGCTCCAGCCGTTCGCGGTGTTCGCGGTTCATGCGGCGGGAACGGGAGCCGTGCCGAGCGTGGCGGTGCTGGCGGCGCTGCTGGTCTGCCTGATTCCGACCACCATTGGCGGGCTGCTCTCCGCTATCGGCATTGCCGGCATGGATCGGGTGATGCAGCACAACGTGCTGGCCATGAGCGGCAAGGCCGTCGAGGCTTCGGGCGACATCAACACCCTGCTCCTCGACAAAACCGGGACCATCACCTTGGGGGACCGTCAGGCGGTGGAATTCATTCCCGTGGAGGGCGTGGACCCGCGCGAGCTGGCGGACGCGGCGCAACTGGCTAGCCTGGCCGATGAGACGCCGGAAGGCCGCTCGATTGTCGTGTTGGCGAAAGAAAAATTCCAACTGCGCGGCCGCGAGGTTTCCGAGCTGGAAGCCAACTTCATTCCCTTTTCCGCCTACACGCGCATGAGCGGCGTGGATCTGCACGAGCGCCGGCTTCGCAAAGGCGCCACCGACGCCATCCTCAAGTTCGTCAAAGAGCAGGGAGGGAGCATCCCGGCCAGCTTGGAGGAGATCTCGGAGCGCATTGCGCGGTCGGGCGGCACGCCGCTGGCCGTGGCCGACGGCTCGCGCGCGCTCGGCATCATTCATTTGAAAGACATCGTGAAAGGCGGCATGAAGGAGCGCCTCGCGCAATTGCGCGCCATGGGCATCCGCTCGGTGATGATTACCGGCGACAATCCGCTGACGGCGGCGGCGATTGCCCAGGAAGCGGGCGTGGACGATTTTCTGGCCCAGGCCACGCCCAAAGACAAATTGGAATATATCCGCCGCGAGCAGGCCGAGGGGCGTTTGGTGGCGATGACGGGCGACGGCACGAACGACGCGCCGGCGCTGGCCCAGGCGGACGTGGGCGTGGCCATGAACACCGGCACCATGGCCGCCAAAGAAGCGGGCAACATGGTGGACCTGGACTCGAATCCCACCAAGCTCATTGAAGTGGTCGCCATCGGCAAGCAGTTGCTCATCACGCGCGGCGCCTTGACCACCTTCTCCATCATGAACGACGTCTCGAAATACTTTGCCATCATTCCGGCCATGTTCGCGGCCACCTATCCCGAACTGAGCGCGCTGAACATCATGCGCCTGCACTCGCCCCAGAGCGCCGTGCTGGCGGCGGTGATTTTTAACGCCCTCATCATCATCGCCCTGGTGCCGCTGGCGCTGCGAGGCGTCAAATATAAGCCGCAGAGCGCCGCCGGGATGCTGCGCCGCAACCTGTGGATCTACGGATTGGGCGGACTCATCGCCCCCTTTCCGTGCATTTGGATGATTGACCGGATTCTGGGCTTGCTGCACCTGGCGTAGCAGGCAGGAGCGGCAGCGGGGACTTGTTTTCGGAGGCTGAGGATTTTCGGCGGCTCCCGGCATCGGCTGTCGCGCCAGTTGGCGACCAGCGCCACAGGCGCTGGCGGAGCATCGGCCGCGATCTGTGGTAATATCGCCGATAACGTAAACGAGGACCGCGGATGGCGCGTTATAGCTTGCACTTAGGCGATTGCGTGGAGTGGATGGAGAGGCGGGAGGAGAATTCCATCCATGCGATCGTCACCGACCCGCCGTACGGGCTCAAAGAATACACCCACGAAGAAAAAACCAAGCTGCGGAACGGCCGCGGCGGCGTGTGGCGCATTCCGCCTTCGTTCGACGGCTGCAAGCGCAGTCCGTTGCCCCGGTTCACGGTCCTGACCGAAGCCGACCGCGCCAAGTTGAAGGATTTCTTCTCCGGATTCGCGCGGGGAGCCTTTCGCGTCCTGGTTCCCGGGGGACACCTCTTCATCGCTGCGAATCCGCTTCTTTCGCATTGGGTTTATGCGCCGTTCATAGACGCCGGATTCGAAAAGCGCGGCGAGATTATTCGTCTGGTCAAGACCCTGCGCGGCGGCGACCGTCCCAAAAACGCTCACGGGGAATTTGCCGAGGTCAGCGTGATGCCGCGTTCCGGGTGGGAGCCGTGGGGCCTTTTCCGCAAGCCGTGCGAGGGGCGGGTGCAAGATAATCTGCGCAAGTGGAAAACCGGCGGTTTGCGGCGCGTTTCGTTGGAGCAGCCGTTCGAGGACGTTATCCGTTCGGCCCCGACTCGCCCGGAAGAGCGCCGCGTTGCTCCTCATCCCTCGCTGAAGCCGCAGGCGTTCATGCGGCAAATCGTTCGCGCCGCGCTGCCGCTCGGCGAAGGCGTCGTTCTCGACCCGTTCATGGGCGCGGGCTCGACCATCGGCGCGGCGCTCGCTGTCGGCTATGACAGCATCGGCATCGAAAGCGACGCCACCTTCTTCAGAATCGCTGAGCGCGCCATCCCGAAGCTGGCCGCGCTTGGAGCCGTGGCGAAGCCTTCCGGCGGGGGACGTTCGGAGCGGGTGCAAGGCTTGGCCGCTGGCTTTACGCTGCCGCTTGAGCTTTGACGCCGTGCGGTCCTCGAGGTGCAATTCTTGACCGCTGATGCCGACGGATTCGACCGCCAAGTTCTGCTGCCGCCTGAACTGAAAATTGGCCAGGTCCGCGAGGCGATTGACTACATCGAACGCGAAATGGGGGATCTGATCGAGGTCTATTTCGAGCAGACAAACGTCTTTAGCGGGCTGGTGGGAATTTTTGGCGCGCGCGCCCTCCATGCGCTGAGTCCTTATAAGAAGCACAAGCATCCCGACGTGGCCCAACAACGCTTTCCAGATCTCTCGCTCGGCGGAAAGCCGAATCCTCCGCCGGAACACGCGCTGGAATCAAAGGGCACTACGCGCCCGTGGGCCTTGCAGTCGCATTACAACCATGCCGGGTGGTATATCGTCTGGCGTTACCTTGTTGACCCAACCGAAACGATCAAGGCGGGACGCAAGGTCGTCATCTGGCGCGTGGACGTAGCCTTTCTGGGAGAAGACGACTGGAAATACGAAGGCAGCAAAGCGGCAGAGGGCCGCGGCGGCCGGACGCACACCTTCGGCATCAAGCTCCCGGCCTCGCGCTTCGCTCGCGCCATTCTGTATCAACATCCCAAAATCGTCCTCCGCCAGGGCAGGCCGACATTGGCGAATGGAGAAGACCAGACATGACCGCCGCCGCCGCCGGTTTCCACGAGCCGAAGGACTTTCCCGGCCGCTATCCGCGCCTGCAAATCCTGACCATCGCGGAGCTTTTGACCGGAAAGAAAATTCTGTTTCCCGAGCACCGCGTGGAAACCTTCGCCAGAGCAGAGAGGAAAACGAAGCATGAGCAGGAAGGGCTGTTTTAGGGGAGCGGTGCTTTGGAGTGCGGCGCCTCGGCGCCGCTTTCCGAGGCGGCAGGGAGCTGCCGCAAACTGGAAGACGGCGAAGCGGGAGCAGGCTCTGCGCTCCAGAAAGCTGGCTGAATTATTCGGCGGACCTCGAATGGGGATTGCAAAACATAGCTGTAGCGCCGGTCCCGCAGGGCGGGACCGGCGATGTCGCCGCTCATAGAGCGGCGCGACAGGAAGAGCGGCGGTACAAAGGGCGGTCCAGCAAAGGGAGGAGGATTCATGTGGCGACAACTGGCACCGGCGTTGCGCGCGATGGTGTTTTTCACGCTGCTGACGGGTTTGATTTATCCCGGGGTGATGACGGCTTTGTGTCAGGCGCTGTTTCCGCGGCAAGCGAACGGCAGCCTGGTCAAAGTCCGTGGGCGGATTGTCGGCTCGGCGTTGATTGGGCAGAAGTTTACCCAGCCGCAATATTTCCATCCGCGGCCGTCGGCTTCGAACTACGACGCGAGCGCGTCGGCGGCGTCGAATGACGGGCCGACGAGTGAGGCATTGGTGGAGCGAGTCAAGGCGGCCATCGCCCAATTTCGCAAGGACAATCCTGATTATTCCGGCCCGATTCCCTCGGACCTGGTGACGGCGTCGGCGAGCGGGCTCGATCCGGACATCAGCGTCGCATCGGCCGAAGCCCAGGCGGCGCGGGTGGCTGCGGCGCGCGGCGTTTCCGTAGCGCAGGTTCGCGCGTTGATCCGGCAACAGGTTGAGCGCCCCACGCTGGGATTTTTGGGGCCGCCGCGCGTCAATGTGCTGGCGCTTAATTTGGCTCTCGATCGCAGATTTCCGCGTCCGTAGCGGCGCGGAGCCATGCGCCGGAGGCCATGAATTCCGGCTTACTTCAGGCGAATCTCCAGTGATTTTTTGACCTGGCTGATGGCAATTTTATCCTCGCGCGCCAGCCAGCCGACGGCCAGCTCGACCAGCGGGCCGGCGCCGTTGATTTTCTTCTTGAGACCGGACAGGGTGTGCGGGCCTTCGTCGTGGAGCGCATGCCACACCTTCCCGGCGGTTTCTCCGACTGCTTGTGTCAGTTCCATAGACATCTCCCTTCTCGCTTGTTGCTATCCGCAGCAAAATTCGGGCAGCCGTCCGCGAACGGCCCGGGCGGCCTGCCGAGCGTCACCTCGACGGGACGGGGAGCCTCGCTCGCGCAGGACGCCTCGCCGTCGCCCCAGAAGATTGGATTAGTTGCTCACGTTTTATTTTCGCTCAATTTGGCCGGCGTGGGAACCGAAAAGTTATTATCGGTTATGGAAAAATTTGTTATAGGTCGCGGAGCCGACCTCGGTTGAGCTGCGGTGACCGAACGGAGCAGCCGAAGGTTGGCGGACGAGCTCCCGCTAAGGCCACGAATTTTCTAAACTCGCCGCAATGGTCAGGATATGATAAAGAAACCAACGCAATGCCCGCGCAAAAATTGACGCTGACCTCAGAGCTAAAAAATCTTGCCGGCGTCGGCCCGGCGCGAGCCGAGCTGTTGGCCACGCGCGGGCTGCGGACGGTTGAAGACCTGCTGTATTACGCCCCGTTTCGCTACGAAGACCGCACTCGCCTTACCGCCGTTCGCGACCTCATGCCCGGCCAGACCGCCACGCTGTTGGTGAAGGTCCTGACGGCGGGTCTGGTGCGCACGCGGCGCGGGCTCTACATCTATGATCTTGCCGCCGTGGACGACAGCCGGCCGGGCGCGCAGGGCTTGATTCGGTGCAAGTGGTTCAACGCCGCTTATCTGGAGCGGGCGAAAATCTTTCGGCCCGGGCAGCGCGTCTTTTTTTACGGCAAGGTGGAGCGGGACCCGTTCGGCCACGGCAACCTGCAGATGATCCAGCCGCAGTACGAAATCCTGACGGAAGAAAAAAGCGATTCGCTCGAAGTCGGGCGCGTGGTGCCGATTTACGAAGCAGTGGGAAGGCTCGGCAGCCGGGCGGTGCGGCGGCTGATGTGGACGGCGTTGGCCGCGGTGGGCCAGGACATCGCGGACCGCTTGCCGGCGTCAGTGCGCAACAAAAATCGGCTGATGGACGGTCCTTCTGCCTTGCGGCGGCTGCACTTCCCCGATGCCGACGCCTCGCCCGAAGAGCTGGCGCGCTTTCGCACCCCGGCTCAAGTGCGGATGATCTTCGAGGAGTTTTTCCATCTCCAGGCGCGGCTGGCCTTGCAGCGGCGCCAGGCGCACGCCAAGCCGGGGATCGCGTTTGCGGTGACGCCCGAGGCGCGCGAGGCGATTAAAAAAATTCTTCCCTTCCACCCGACGGCGGCGCAGAAGCGGGTGCTGAAGGAAATTGTGGAAGATATGCGGTCGCCACGGCCCATGAATCGTCTGCTGCAAGGCGACGTCGGTTCGGGCAAAACCATTGTTGCTCTTCAGGCGGCGATTCTTGCCATGGTCAACGGCGCGCAGGTGGCGCTGATGGCGCCGACGGAAATTCTGGCCACGCAGCATTATCTGTTTGTAAAACAACTGCTGGGTCCGCTGCCCTTCACGGCCGATTGGTTGATTAGCGGGCGCAAAGCCTCGGAAAAGCGCGAAATCAAACGGCGGCTGGCGGGCGGCGAGCTGAACCTGGTGGTGGGCACGCACGCCTTGCTGGAGGGCGACGTGGAATTTGCGCGGCTGGGGCTGGTGATTGTGGATGAGCAACACCGCTTCGGCGTGATGCAGCGCTATCAATTGATTTCGAAGGGAGTTTCTCCGGACGTGCTGGTGATGACGGCGACGCCCATCCCGCGCACGCTGGCGCTGACGCTCTACGGCGATTTGGATTTTTCGGTCATTGATGAGTTGCCGCCGCATCGCTCCCCCATCGAGACCCGTCGGTTGACCGAGGCGGAGCGCGCCACGGCCTTTGAAATGATGCGCGCCCGGCTGCGGCAAGGGGAGCAGGCGTATGTGGTCTATCCGATTATTGAAGAATCCGAAAACTCGGACCTTCGGCCCGCCGTCCGAATGTACGAGCATCTGGCGCGCAACGTGTTCCCGGAGTTTCGGGTGGGCTTGCTGCACGGGCGCCTGGCCAGCGCGGAGAAGGAGGAAGTGATGCTGCGGTTCAAACGCGGCGAGATCCAAGTTCTGGTTTCGACGACCGTCGTGGAAGTGGGCGTGGACGTTCCGAACGCCACCATGATGCTCATCGAACACGCCGACCGCTTTGGCTTGGCGCAGCTTCATCAGCTTCGCGGCCGCATTGGGCGCGGGCCTAAGCCCTCGCTCTGCTTGCTCTTAACCGCCGACGCCCCCAGCGAAATCGCCGAAGAGCGGCTGCGCGCCCTGGTGGAAACCACGGACGGCTTCCGCATCGCGGAAATGGATCTGAAGCTGCGCGGGCCGGGTGAATTTTTCGGCACGCGCCAATCCGGCTTGCCCGCCTTTCGCATCAGCAACCTGCTCCGCGATCAGGAGATTCTTGAATGGGCCAAGCGCGAGGCGACGGCGTTCCTTGAGCATCCCGCCTCCGAAGAAGAACGGGAGGCCTATCTGCGCTTTTTGCGCAATGAGTGGCCGCGCCGCTACGGCCTGGCCCGCGTGGCCTGAACGCGTCTCAACGTTTCGGCTGTTCCATCCCGCACGAGGGACGCAAATTCTTGACTCATCCGGGCCGGCGAAGTTTGCGCTATGCTTTGAAGGGCGAGAGGAGGCCGCCGCGGGCTGGCGGTGGCTTGCTTCGCACCCGCTGACAATGCGCATCATTGCCGGGACGTATCGAGGATTGCGGCTCAAGGCGCCCAAGCACGGCCGTTTGCGGCCGACCTCGGATCAATTGCGCGAGACGTTGTTTGACGTGCTGGGGCCGAGCGTCCAAGGCACGCAGTTTTTGGACGCCTACGCGGGTTCGGGGGCCGTGGGATTGGAGGCGATGAGCCGCGGCGCCGCGGAGGTGGTCTTCATTGAGCATCACCGCGCCGCGACGGAGGCGATTCGCCAGAACCTGGCGAGCCTTGGCGTTGAGTCGGGCTGGCGGGTGCTGCATGGCACGGTGGCGAGGGGTTTGGAGCGTTTGCAGAACGAGGGCGCTCGCTTCCATTTCATCTTTCTCGACCCGCCCTATGAGGAGATTCGCGAATACCATCACGTTTTGCGGCAGATCGGCCGAGGGCGGTTGCTTTTGCCGGACGGTCTGCTGATTGCGGAGCACTCGCGCCGCGTGCGGCTGGAAGAGCATTACGGCGCGCTCCGACGGCGGCGCAGCGTTCGGCACGGCGACGCGCAACTGGAGTTCTACGGGTTGTCGGCGCCCGGCCCGACGGGCGATACCGAAGACACCGCGCGCGCCCAGGGGCTGCGCGAGCGGCTAAATTCGAGCGAGCTTGACTTCAGCCCGCCTAAATGATATTGGTGACACACGACGATCGTCGAGCAGGCGGGCGTTGACCTATAAGGTTTGGAAAAGAGGAAACCCAGCGTGCCCCGGACAGTTCTGATTGCTGACGACAGCCCGACCATTCAACGGCGGGCCAGCGGAATCCTGACCGGTGAAGGCTGGGAAGTGGTGACGGTCTCGAACGGCGTGGCCGCCATCAAAAAGCTGCCCAGTCTGAAGCCCTTGGTCGCGCTGGCGGATGTGTCCATGCCGGGCCGGGATGGTTACGAGGTCTGCCAGTTTATCAAGCAGTCGCCCGAACTGAAGCATGTGCCCGTGGCGCTGATTTTCAGCGATGACGATCCCTATGAAGAGGGTCGCGCGGCGCAGGCGGGCGCCGACGGCAGAATCCGCAAGCCGTTCGATGCCGAGGAGCTGGTTAATATCGTGAACCGGCTGGCGGAGCGCGCCGAAGCAGAGGCGGCGGCTCGACCGGTGTCGCCTGCCGCGCCCCGTGTGGCCGAGCCGCACGAACCGGAAGCGGCTTTTCAAGAACCTCCTGAAGCGCCGCCGGTCAGCGAAGCGAACGCCGCCCCGGTGCCGGAAGGAATCGCCTTTGACCAATTCGTGACGGAGGAATCCGCAGAGAGCCCGTTGCAAGAGCCCGCCTCGGCGGCGGAACTGGAACTGGAATTGGGCCCGGCGCCGGCGGGCTTCGAAGAGCCTGTCGCGCCACCGGCCACCGAAACTGAAAGCGCGCCCATCGTGTCGCGTGAGCCTGTGGCCTCGGTCGAGCCGGAGCTAGTGGAGGGCATTTCCGAACCGGCGGAAATCGAACACGAAGCAGAGCACGTCCATCCGCACGCCGACGAGCGCGCCCACCCCACCTTTTTCCATGCTCCCGAGGAGATTGCGGAACCGGTTCTCTCCGATGCCGAGGAGTTGACTGCGGCGGAGCCTTCGCTCACAGACTCGGAACCGCAAGCTGCTGAAGTTGCCCCTCCCGAGTCGCAACCCGTGCCCTCTCTCACGCCGGAGGCGCTCGAGGCCATTGACGAAACCCCGATGATTCCTCCCGAAACCGCCGTCCCCAGCCCATCGGAAATTGAGACGGCTGAGCAACCCGAACCCGTTGTCGCCGAGACGCCGCCGGAAGCACCCGCCGAGGTTGAGCGTGAACCCGAGCCACCGGCGATGGGTTATTCGATGCCGGAAGCTGCTGAAGCCGGTTCCAGTTCGCCGCTTGATTCCCCGCCCGTCGCGGCGGCCGAGTTGCCCGCTGAATCAGCACCCTCGGTCGCAGCGCCGGAAGCCGCGACAGCGGCCTCCCCGACGCCTCTTGATGCGAGCCAAATTCTGGCGGTGGTGCGCCGCGTCGTCATTAAGATGTCGCCTCCTGCCTTGCCCGCCTCCGCCGTTGAAGAGGTCACGCGGCGCATTGCGGATGAAGTCATCGCCGAACTGAAGCCTTAGATGTATTCCCCGGTACCCAACCGGGCAGGCTGTCCCAGGCAAGACATCCCCACGAAAATCGTTGTGACGCGAGCGTCTGGCTGTGCAAGAAAATTTGTTCCGCACGGGGTTGATTGGCAGGTACAACTCTTAGATGTTAGACGTTGGCACGTGCTGGGAGGTTTCAGGAATTAAAAAATTTCTCTTGACATGCTGATAGTGAGGGGCTATAAGTGTGCTCATTCCGAGCGACTGTTGTGCGGCCGTTTCGGGAACTGGTTCCACTTAGCGTCGAGTCGCATTTGGGTTTCGGAGGGCGCGGGATTGGTCCTCACTCTGCGGAATGCGCAGGGGACTTGAGCCTCGCGAGCAGGGCTAGGGGATGAACTCGAAAGTTTCACAGAGTAGGCAGGCCAGGTTCACGGGGTCAAGGGACAAAACGACTTAACGCAAGGAGGCAAGTCATGTCGGAGCGCATCACGAAGCGACTGGGAACGCTTTGCATGCTGGTGGCCGGGGTGGTTTGCGTGGCTTCTGTTCGTCCGGCCAGGGCGCAGGTTCTTTACAGTTCGATTACCGGGACGGTGACCGATCCCTCGGGGGCGGCCGTTCCGGGGGCGACGGTCACGGCAACGCAAGAAGAGACGCACCTGACCCGCACCGCGACCACGGATCCTTCCGGTGGCTACGTCATCACCACGTTGCCTTCGGGAACCTACGACGTAAAAATTTCGGCCAAGGGCTTCAAGACCTTCGCTAGGACGGGCGTGATCGTGCCGTACAACTCGGCCGCCCGCGTGGACGCGAAGCTGACCTTGGGTTCCGTGACCCAGACCGTGCAAGTGACGGGCGCCGCGCCCTTGCTCCAAACCACGCACGCCAACGTCCATCACAACATCACCGCGACGCAAATCGAGAATATCCCCATGCCGCCCGGCAATAACTTTGAGGGGTTATTCCGCGCGGTTCCCGGGCTGATTCCTCCCAACAGCGCCCACTCGATTCCGACCAATCCTTCTCGCGCCCTGCAGTTCTGGTCGAACGGAACCAGCGACCTGGGCAACAGCATTCAGATTGACGGTGTGAGCCAGTGGAACATCTGGGTGCCGGAGAACGCCGCCTACATTCCCTCCTCGGACGCCATCCAGGTGGTGAACGTCAGCACGAACGACTTCAACGTGAACCAAGGTTTCGCTGGTGGAACGGCGGCGAACGTGGAAATCAGGAGCGGCACCAATCAGTTCCATGGCGACGCTTACGAATATCACTATGACAACAAGCTGGAGGCTCTGCCGTTCTTTGCTCCGAGAGAGCACATTACGAGCCAGCCGAAAGACGTTTACAACCAGTTTGGAGAGAGCATCGGCGGACCCATCAAGAGGAACAAGTTGTTCTTCTTCTCGAACGTTGAGCTCACCCGCGACTATACCTTCGCCAACTCGGAAAACTCCGTTCCGACCTCAGCCATGATCCACGGCGACCTGCGAGGCCTGCTGGGCACCGCGCCGGGCGTGACCCAGCCCAACGGCGACATCATTTACGACCCGACCACCGGCAACGCCAAGGGGAGCAACCGCACCCAGATTATGGCTTCGGACAATCCTTCGAGCCCGCTCTATAACGCGCTCTGCATGGCTTCGCAAGCCAACGCGCAGGGCATGTGCGGCAACGTCATTCCGACGGCTCGGATCAGCCCCATCGCATCCAAGCTGATGGCGATGATGCCGGCGCCCAACATCACGAGCACCAATAACAGCGAAGTCTCCAACAACTACATTTTCAATGCGGACGTTCATTTTAACCGCATTACCACCGACGACAAAATCAACTGGAACGCGACCAACAAATTCACCATGTTTGGCCACCTCGGCTATCTCCATTACGATACGCTGAATCCGACGGTCTTCGGCAACACGCTGCAAGGCGACGGCGTGAGCGGTTACATCGGCAATCCGGGCAAGGGCAACGGCCATACCATTACGTTTAGCGTCACCGGCAACTACGTGGCGTCGCCGAATTTGGTGATTGACGGCAACTTCGGCTTCACGCGCATGGTGACGAACTCGCAGCAACTGAATCTTTCAACTAACGAAGGCCAGGTGCTGGGCATTCCGGGCACCAACGGCACACGGCTTTTTGAAGGGAGCACGCCGCAACTCAACATCAGCGGCTTCGGCCTGCTCGGAACGCAGTACAACTTCATGCCTTACTTCCGGAACGACCCGCAGTTCTTCTGGAGCGGTGACGCCAATTGGATCCACGGCAAGCACACCGTCCAATTTGGCGGAGCCATCATGGTTCAGCATCTCAACCAGGAGCAGCCCGAATGGAACGCGGGCGGAACATCGTGGCCGGCCGCCGGAGGCCTCGGTTTTGGCTCCGGCCCTACGCAGTGCGGCAACTGCAGCAGCAGCGGCCACACCAGCTCTTCCAATAACTACAATGATTTTGCCAGTTTCCTCTTGGGCCTCGATAACGGTTGGGGCCGGAACATCCAGGTTCCCAATTTCTTCCACACCGTCACGCATGAGATTGCGCTTTACGCCGGCGACACTTATCAGGTCACTCATAGGCTGACCGCCACGTATGGGGTTCGCTGGGAATATGATCCTTTCCCGACCCGCGGCGGCACGCCGCGCGGCGTCGAGCTTTACAACTTCTCGAGTGGCTTGATGGAAAACTGCGGCGAGGGTGGTGTCCCGCTTAACTGCGGCGTCAGCGTCAGTAAGAAGCAATTCTCCCCGCGCCTCGGCTTGGCCTATCGCGCCCGGCACGGGCTCGTTGTGCGTGCAGGCTATGGCATCACCACCGATCCTTTTAACCTGATTGACGACATTCGGACCAACTATCCTATTCTTATTCCTTTGGCAGAGGGAACGCCCAACTCGCTGACGGCGGCGGGCGTCCTCAACAGCGCCGACTTGCAGAATACCCCTGGAGGCGAATGCACGACTTACGCCTCCTATTGCTTTGGCGCCGGCGGCACGCTCCCCATCGGCATCGTGCCACCGGCTGTCCTGCCGAGCTTGACCAGCGCCTCCAACCCGATCCCTGGCAACGTCAACCTGGTGACCACCCCGGCCCACCATGTCCAGCGCGCCTACATTCAGTCGTGGAACTTTACGCTTCAGAAGGAACTGCCCGGCGGCTGGGTGGCGCAAGCCGGTTATGTGGCTACGCGGACCGTCAATCTGACGGGTTGGTGGAACCTCAACGCCGGCTACCCGGGCGGCGGGGCGGCCAGCCAACCGTATAACTTTAATGCCAGCAACAAGACCATCTGCCCCAGCGCCGCCTCGACTGCGCTCGGCTGCCGCACCGGGGCGACCGTGCTCATCACGCCCATCGGGGATATGCACTACGACTCCCTGCAAGCCACGCTGACCCACCACTTCCACCAGGGCTTTGATGTTCACTTGGCTTATACCTGGTCGAAGGCCATCGGCGAGGCAGGTGTCAATGACGAGAAAAGCTCGGCCTCCATCGAAACCCCGAAGTACTATAACCTCAACCGCGGTTTGGCGCCGTTTGATCGTCCACAGAACTTTGAGGCCGAACTCATCTGGCAACCTCCTTTCGGCGCTGGCCAGCGCTTTGTCCGAACCGGCGTCCCGGCAAAAGTCCTGGGCGGCTGGCAGTTCAGCAGCCTGGTTAGCTCTGTCTCAGGCTCCGTCATCGGGATGAGCGCGAGCGGGACCTCCTTGAACGCGCCGTACGACGCTCAGCGACCGGATCGCCTGTGCAGCACGATTATCACTCCCAAAAACATCGGGCCCGGCGAAGATTGGTTTGACCCCAGTTGCTTTGCTGGGGTGGACACGGCGCGCTTTGGCACTTCCGCCTTCTATCCGCTTCACGGGCCGCATCAATTCGACTGGGACAGCGCGTTGTTCCGCGACTTCAAACTCACTGAGCGCTTCAACTTGCAGTTCCGCGCCGAAGCCTTCAACTTTAGCAACACGCCGACTTTCTCTAACCCGAGCGGCAGTTGCGACAGCCTCAAGAACGGCGGTTGCAGCAACGGTGGGTTCGGCCAGGTGACCGGAACCACCAGCTTTGCGCGCCACGGCAACAATTTCCGCCAATTCGAATTCAGCGCGCGCTTAACTTTCTAACCACACCACCCCTCCTGAACCCTGAGGGACCGCTCCCGCGGTCCCTCTTTTTTTGCAGCCTTATGATTGTGGGTGGCCGAGGCGACCCGATGTTCATTATCGGCGGGTAACAACCAGGGTTAGCGTGGCGATGGCCACGGCGGAAACCATGGGAATCCACAAAACGTCGGCGAGACCGTGCAATGCCAGCCAGCCGCCGAGCGCCGGGCCACTGGTACCGCCAATAAGCGCGAGCGTCATCACGGCGCCGAAGACGGTTCCGGTTTGGCCCGGAAAGCGGTCGCCGGCCACACCCAGGGCCGTCGGGAAAATCGCCGACATGCCGAGCCCCACGGCCATCACGCCCACCAGCGCCGTGCCGATATCCTTGGCGGTGTAAGTGATGGCGGCTCCCGCCGCCACGACGGCCGCTGAGAGCAACAACGTTTTTCGGCTGCCGAGGAATCGCAAGTATTGGGAGGCGGAAAGCCGACCAATGCCCATCGCGGCGGTCAGACCTCCCAGGGTCAACGCCGCGCCCCGCGCGTTGAGCTTAAACAGGCCGGCGGCCATTTTCCCGGTCCAAACAAACAGGCAGTTTTCGTTTCCCGATTCAAAGAACAGCAGCAGGCCAAACGCCCAGACCATTGGCTCCTTGAGCACGCCAAGCAAATCGGTGAGGTGACTTCCGGAGCGTGTGGGCGCGGGAAAACGGAGGCCCACGACGGGAATTAAAATCACCGCCGTCGCGGCCGCCAGCAGGCGCAAAATGGTGGCTTGGCCGAGGGCCGGGAAGTGAGTGGAACCGGCAAGCGCCGCGCCGCCAGGGCGACTCGCCAACGACATGAATAACGGGGCCGCGAGCGCGCCCAACGTAAAAGAGACTCCGAGCCGATTGAGCGCCGCGCCACGACCTTCGGCGCGGAGGTCCGCCACCAGAGCGTTGGTGGCTGTATTCAGAATTCCGCCTCCCAGCCCGTAAGCCAGCGCCACCGCCGCCATCTCCGCGTAACGGTGACACTCCGGCAGGAGGGCCAGCGAGACGGCAATCAATCCGAGCGCCACGGCCAAGACCGCTTGCGCCCCCACGGTGTCGAGCACCGGGCCAATCACGACCGTCGCCACCAAGATGCCTGCCAACGGGAAAGAGCCCAAATTTCCGGCCTGCACGTTGTTCACGCCCAGGGTCGGCAAAAGCGAACCCATCAACAGCAGGATGATTCCAAAAGTGAACATGCAGGCATGGGCCGTAAGGACCAGCGGGGCGGGATGCGTCGCCGTCGCCGGCTTGGAAGGTTGGGACATCCCGAGCATCATACACCGGCTCGGGCGATCCGTCGGCGACAACTACGGGTGGATGTGAAAGCCGCCCTCTCGTTCAAACGCCTCGGCGAGCTGAAGGAGCCGCGCTTCGTCAAAGTGCCGGGCAAGGATTTGCATTCCCACCGGCAGAGGAGGGTGGCCGCGCGTCGTGCCACAGGGGATGGAGATGCCGGGAATGCCGGCCAGAGAGGCGGTGACGGTGTAAATATCCGCCAGATACATTTGGAGGGGGTCGTTCAGGCGCTCGCCGAGCTTGAAAGGCGGGATGGGCGAGGTTGGCGTGACGATAGCGTCCACCTCATCGAAGGCCTCGACAAAATCCCGCGTGATGAGCGCGCGGACTTGTTGCGCCTTGAGGTAGTAGGCGTCGTAATAGCCGGAACTCAGCACATAGGTTCCCAGCATGATCCGTCGCTTGACTTCGGGGCCGAAGCCCTGATGCCGCGTCTGCTTGTACAAGTCGCGCAACCCGGCGGGATTCGGGGCGCGCAGGCCGTAGCGCACCCCGTCATAACGCGCCAAATTGGAGCTCGCTTCCGCCGTGCAGATGATGTAATAGCAGGCGATGGCGTACTCGGTGTGCGGCAAGCGAATGGGAACGATCTCGCACCCCAAACGGCCGAACAGGTGCAGACCTTTTTGAATGTTATCGCCGATTTCGGGATTGAGCCCCTTGAAATATTCTTCCGGGACGCCGATTTTGAATCCCGTCACCGGCCGGCCGAGTGCGGCCTCGTAATTTTCGACCGGCACGTCCGCAGAAGTGGAATCGCGCGGGTCGCGGCCCGCGATGACGCCCAGCAGGCGCGCCACATCCCGCACCGAGCGGCCAAACGGGCCAATGTGGTCGAGTGAGGAAGCAAAGGCGACCAAGCCGTAGCGCGAAACCCGCCCGTAGGTTCCCATCATGCCGACCACGCCGCAAAAGGCGGCGGGCTGGCGAATGGAGCCGCCGGTATCCGAGCCGAGCGCCACCGTCGCCAAACGCGCGGCCACGGCCGCCGCCGAGCCGCCGCTTGAGCCCCCGGGCACTCGGCTCAGGTCGTGAGGGTTGTGGGTGGGATAAAAACCGGAGTTTTCTGTCGAAGATCCCATGGCAAATTCGTCGCAATTCGTTTTCCCCAGGATGATTGCGCCCGCTTGCTCCATGCGTTCGACCGCGGTGGCGGAATAGGGCGCGATAAAGTTTTCCAGCATCTTGGAGGCGCAGGTGTTGGCGAGGCCTCGAATCAAAATCACATCCTTCACGGCCACGGGAACCCCGCCCAGCGGGCCGAGCGGTTCTCCCGCGGCCAAGCGACGATCCACGGCGCGCGCTTGCTCAAGCGCCCGCTCTTCGGCCACGGTGAGGTAAGCGCGAATCTCCGAGTCCTTCGAGGCAATGCGCTCCAAATGCGCCCGCGTCACCTCTTCGGCAGAAACTTGGCGGCTCGTCAGGAGCGATTGCAATTCGTTGATGGTTAACTCGGTCCAGTCGGGCATGGTGATACTCAAAAGGCTTTATTGAAGAATTCGCTGTGCTGGCGGCGCGGGATGGCCGGCGCGGGACGGCTTCTCGGGTTGACGTTGCGCCGGGTCACTCCCGCTCGATGACCTTGGGCACTTTGAAGCAGCCGCCGCCCGACTCGGGAGCGTTCGAGAGCGGCTCGTCTCGGCTGAGGCCCGGGCGAGCAAGATCCTCGCGCCAGGCGGGGTGGGAAGCTTCCGTAAAGGTCACTTGCGCCATCGGCTCCACGCGCTGGGTATCGAGCTCATTCAATTTCTGAACGTACTGGAGGATGGAATCCAATTGTGGGAGAAATTTTCGCACCTCCGTCTCACTCAGCTCCAGGTGAGCCAATTCCGCAACGTACCGAACGTCCTTTTCCGTGAGCGCCATGCGAGGGTTTTCCTAAACGGGACGGTTTTGTTCGGCCCTTCGTCGGGCGGCGGAGGCCGAGCGCACCTTGACCCGTTGAATGACCGGCCCACCCAGAAAGCGATTGACCTGGGCCTGAATCTCGCCGGAGAGCGCCTGGAGCTGCGCCGCCCAGCCGTCGCCGTCGGTTTCAAGGATCAAGGTGCCACCGCCGAATCTTATCGGCCGTGAATGCTGCGCGACCGCCGCGCCCGCCACTCGCGGCCACAACGGAACCAGCACCTGCGCCAGCCGCGGATCTCCCCGCTGAATTTGACGCTTGAAGACACTGGGCAGCAGGCTTCCAATTTCTTGCATGGGCCCTTGGACCTCCGGTCCTTGAGGCGGCTTCTTCAGAAAACAGCGAGTGTAGCACAATCAGCTTTCACAAGGAACGGGTTGTCAGCTTGGTTCGACGGCTCCTATAATGCCGAAGTCATGCGCTTGATTCTGGCTTCCAGTTCGCCGCGTCGCCGGGAATTATTGAAGAACGCCGGGTTTGAATTTGAGGTGCGACCGAGCGGCATTGAGGAATATCCGCAGCGGGGCGAACGGCCGGCAGACTACGCCCGACGCACGGCGCGGGAAAAGGCGCTGGCGGTTGCGGCGCCGGCGACGCCGGGCGATCTGGTGCTCGGCGCGGATACGGTGGTGGCGGTGGGCAGCGACATTTTGGGCAAGCCCGTCGGACCCTTCGACGCCACCCGCATGTTGCGCACCCTTTCCGGCCAAACGCACGAAGTCATCACCGGGGTTTGCCTGGTGCGCGCCCCGGAGCGCGTGGAAGCGTGGACTCACGAAATCTCCTTTGTGACGTTTTGCCCCCTCACCGAAGCTGAGATTCGAAGTTACGTGGCCAGTGACGAGCCGTTCGGCAAGGCGGGCGGCTATGCAATTCAAGGTTTCGCCTCGCGCTTTGTCACTCACATCGAGGGCTGTTATTTCAATGTGGTGGGTCTGCCCATCGCCTTGGTTTACGAAATCCTCAAACAAATTCAACCGCCGCTGCCGGGCCTTTTGCCGGCGGGTTCCGGGCTTAAAGAATGACGCGCTCGTCGCCCTCGCGGCGCGTGATGCGGGTTCGGTCCAGGTATTCGAGCCAAGGGATCGCGTGCTTGCGGCTGAGGCCCGTCAGTTCCTTGAAGGCCGAAACGCTCAGCCGCGGGCTTTGGGCTTTGTACTTGGCGAGCAAGGCCTGCAAGCGCTCCAGGGCACGGCGATGCGCTATCAGGTCCTCGGTAATTTTGAGGAGGGTTTTTTCCTTCAGAAGGATTTTGAGAATTTTTTCCGCGCGGGCCGCGTCCAACTTGATCTGCGCCAAAATCTCATGGGCTGGCGGCGCCGCCAGGCCGGCCTCTTCAAAGCGCCGAGCCATCTCCTGCTTGGCCTCGGCCTCTTCCGGCGTCAACCGAATTTCGCGCCCGCTCCGGGAGACCATTTCTTCCCGCACCACGATTTGGCCCTGCTCCGCGAGGTCCGTCAAAAGAGCGTTGAAGAAGAGCGCGGCCGCGGAGGCTTCCATCGGCTGCTCGGCCAGGACTCGCCCGCGCAGTTCCTCCCGCGGCATCCCCGCCGCCAGCGGTTCTCGAGTGTGAAATTGCTCCAGCTCCTCCAGCAGGCGAGCGGCGGTCTGCCGAACCCGCAGCGCATGAACCACGGCGACGGCCGGCTGGCCCAGGATTTTCACGGCGCCGCGCGATTCCAGCTCGCGGGCGGCGCGCGCCACCTCGGCGGGCGACCACCCCAGCCGCGCTGCCAGTCCGGGGACGGAAACCTCACCTCCGACGGTGACGAAAAGCTCCAAGCGCTCGAGCGCGTCCGCTAGCTCCAGCTTTTCGAGAAATTGCCGCACCTCCGAGTCGCCCAGACGGTGCTTGGGCGCCAAACTATCCAGCACGACGCCGCCGCCCAGGGTGACGACGGGCGAAAATTGACGAAGGATAAAGCGATCTTGCGGCAAGAACAGGCCCGGCCGCTCCAGCCGCAACTGAACGTAGGCGCGTTGGCCGGGCCGGAGCTGCTTTTCCCCCGAAAGCAGCACCACTTCCGCCACGGTCTCCGCCGTGCCTGAATGAAAATGCGCTTTGGCCCGATGCTGCAAGGGGCGGGCGGTGGGCAAAAGGGAAAGCACCGCGTCCAGCCGCGCCGTGGCTCGAAACCATCCCGGCGGCCCCAGCACCATTCCTCGCTCGACCTCTTTGGTTTCCATGCCGGTGAGGTTGACCGCCGTTCGTTGGCCTGCCACGGCTCGCTCGGCGCGGACGTTGTGCGCTTCGAGCCCGCGGACGCGGACGTGGCGCCCGATGGGATAAATCTCCGCTTCCATCTCCTTGGTCAGCGTGCCGGCGATGAGTGTTCCGGTGACCACGGTGCCGAAACCCTTCATCACAAAGGCGCGGTCAATGGGTAAGCGAAAAGGCCGGTCCACGGGTTTGGGTTGAACCTCCCGTCCCAGCCGCTGCAATTCCGCTTTGAGCCGATCCAACCCTTCGCCCGTTTTGGAACTGACCGGCACGATGGGCGTGCCCTCCAAGAAGGAGCCGCGAGTCAGCTCGCGAATCTCCAGGGTGACCAACTCCAACATTTCCGCCTCCACGAGGTCGGTCTTGGTCAGAGCCACCAATCCCTTTTGGACGCCGAGGAGCCGGCAGATATCAAAGTGCTCGCGGGTTTGCGGCATGATGGATTCATCGGCCGCTACCACGAGCAAGACCAAATCCACGCCGCCGACGCCGGCCAGCATGTTTTTGACAAAGCGTTCATGGCCGGGAACGTCCACAAACCCGAGGCGCAAATCTTCTCCCAAGTCCAGGTGGGCGAAACCGAGGTCAATCGTAATCCCGCGGCGCTTCTCTTCTTCCAAGCGGTCCGGGTCCGTTCCGGTCAGGGCGCGCACCAGGGCGGATTTGCCGTGGTCAATATGTCCGGCCGTTCCGACGATGACGTATTTCACGAAAGGCGATTATGCGGAATGCCCAGGGTTCCCGCAAGTGGCTTCAGGGCGCTCAGCGTGGCGGCGAGGGGGCGGGCGGCGCTTTTTTTCGCTCTTCGGCGCCCAGCCAAACGCTCGCCACCTGCCAGCGGCCGTCCAGCCGCGCGACAACGATTTCGTAGTGGGCCTGGGCCTGGGGCATCTCAAAGATTACGTCGGCCAGCGCGCGGTCACGGTGGGGAGAATAAGTGAGATGGAGAATGCGTTCTCGGGCGGCGGGCGGCGCTCCCCGCTCCGCTGGGGACGCCGCGGCCGGCAAGCCTTCAAACGCCGGAAGGAAGTACGCATGGATGGCTTCGGCCACGGAGCCATTGGTGGGCGAATTCGGATGCTCGGCCAGGTAACGGGCGCGGGCCGCGATGATGTCGGCGGCATTTTCAATGTCATCCTGAATCACCGGATCGGTCACGTCGTGGCTGAGGGCGCGGAGCTGGGCCGCTAATGCGGCGTCCGAGCGCGTGCTGAGCGCCAGCAAAGCGTCTTGGGTCACGCTGCGGTCAGGCTCGTGGTCGGAGTTGCGAACCTGGTTGAGCAAAATGGGCGTTGCGGTCGGGTCGTCAGCCTCGCCCAGCGCGCCAAAATAGAAACGGCGCAGATCCAAATTGCGCGGGTCGTGCACCAGCGTGGCCAGAATCGCCAGGGCGCGTGCCCCTCCGATATAAGCCAGCGAGCGGGCGGCGAAAGTGGCCGTGCGGTCGTCCCGGAGCGCCGATTGCAACTGGGGAATGATGGCCGGGCCCGCCGCAAACGCGGCGCGGTAAAGCAAGCGGCGCGCCTGGGCGTGGGGTGAGGTCAAGATGGCATAAAGCAGCGCGGGCTCCCAGGCTCCAGATGACGCCTCCGAGCGCGAAGCCGGAGCGCGTTGCGCTGCCAAGAGTCTTAGGTTCATCGCCGACAGCGCCAGCAGGCTGCCGCACAACAGGATTTTTATGAGCCTCATTTTGCCGCCTTGGCTTGCCCGTTCCCAACGAGCGCCGCCAGTTCCCTCAAATCGTTCACCATCAGGTCCGGCGGCGCGTCGGTCAGCGAGGCGCTGCTGAGCCCGTAAGTGACGCCGCAAGTCCATACGCCGCTGTTTCGGCCCGTTAGCACGTCCGTGGCCGAATCGCCGACCATCAGGGTTTTAGATGCGGCCACGTGCGCCTCCGTCATCAGGCGCAAAATGCCGATTGGATCCGGCTTCTTATTTTCGAAGCTGTTCCCGCCATACACTTGAAAGAAGTAGCGGTCCAGTCCCAGCCCTGCCAGGATAGCTCGGCTGAAGTTCACCGGTTTATTGGTCAACACGGCGAGTGAGCGCCCGCGCAGGGCCGCCAGCGCCTCTCGAACCCCCGGGTAGGCGTCCGTGTGATCGAGCATGTGCTCGTGGTATTCTTCAAGAAAAATTTCGACGGCACGCTTCACTTCCGCCTCGGGGGCCTCTTCACCGAGCACGCGCCGCATCAGCACGTTGACGCCTTGCCCCACGAAAGAGGCGATGCGTTCCGTGGGAAGCGTAGCGCGCCCCATGCGCTCCAGGGTGGCATTGACGCTCAGCGCCAAGTCGGCTTGGCTGTCAATCAGCGTGCCATCAAGATCGAAGATCAGCAGCTCAAGCCGTTGCAATGTCTCCGGGGGAATAGGCATAGATCCGTGATTACTCCTGGGAGGGGTCAGCCGCCGCCGGTTCGAGAGCCCGCAGAACCACGGCGGCTTCCTCGGCTGGAATGGGATTAAAGTAGAATCCTTCCGGACCGAAGTCGTTCAGATCTGGCTCCAGTTCGGGAACAATTTCAATGTGCCAGTGGTAATCTTCCCGAATCGTTGACCACCAGTCCTCAGACGGCCGCTTGGCATCCATATTGGGCTCGGAATGGATGACCATCCTCAGCCGGAGCGAGAGCCGCTCAATGCGTTGCAGGCTGGTCTTCAAGATTTCCGCCAGAGACGCTGCCCGGCCCTCGGCGGCCAAGTCTTGCTCGAAGGAGGAGGCATGATCAATCGGCAAAATCCATAGCTCGTAAGGAAAGCGGGCGGCGTAGGGGCAAAGACTGATGAATCCCCCGGCCTCATCCACCACGCGGCGGGCCGATTCCCGTTCCTGCTGGATAATATCGCAGAAGACACAACGCTCCTTGCGGCGAAAGTGAAACTGACTCCAGCGGAACTCGGCTTCGACCAGGCTGGGAACCACCGGCGTCGCCAAGATCTGCGAGTAGCTGTGCTCTTGGGTGGGAGGGCCGCTTCGCCCTTGAACCTTGAAAAGGCACACATACCGGAAGCGATGGTCGCGCTTCAGGTCAAGAATCCGGTCACGGTACACCTGAACGATTTCCGTAATCTCCTCGACCGATAATTGCGCCAAGGTCACCCCGTGGCGGCGGGTAGCGACCAAGATTTCATGGGCGCCCACGGCGTTCATGCGGTCGAACATGCCTTCGCCCGCCCGGTCCAGCTCGCCTTCAATCCTGAACAGCGGGGCCCGGTCGGGAAAGACGCGCACCTCCCACTGCCCATCCTTTCCCTTCCGCTCGTAAACGCTCGGCGGCGTAAACCGCTCATTGCCGGGACAAAAAGGACACTCCACGCCGGATTCCAACGCGGCGGGAAGGCTGGGCCGCTTTCCCGTAATGACCCATCGCCGCTGGACGGGGTCCAATCGCAATTCAGCCATCGCATTCGCCTCAGACGAGCTTCTGGATTTGCAACCAAGTCGGCGGGGGGTGTTCCCCGGCGTCGCGCCATGAAACTTCCTATTCTAGCCTGAATCGCTTTCCTTCCGAGAGTTTGTTCTGAAGGCTATCACTTCGGCCGACGGTGGTCGGGCTTTTCGGTGGGCACTTGAAGCCTGTGGCACGGCCATCCTGACCGTGCTCCCGCACGGGCGGGACGTCCGAGCCACACTCGAGCTGCGCACCCGTGGGCCTGCACGGCGAGCAAGGCCTCGCCATCGCTGCCATTCAGGCACAATTTGGCTTGACGCTGTTTTCGCTTGTGGGCTACCGTCAATACGATAGGGTGAAATGGCCGCGCGAAGCTATAAGCGCGGCTATCTGCCCTCTGAGCCGATTCGCGTCATGGAATTGTTCGAACTTGCCAAAACGCTGATCAACCTTGACTCGGTAACGGGTGAGGAGCGACGGTGCGCCGAGTTTCTCCGTGGTTATCTCGCGGAGATGGGCTTTCACGTCGAGCTCCAGCCGGTGGAGGGCGGGCGGGCCAACGTGTTGGCGTTTTTGGATCCGCCGCGGGTCGTGTTGAGCACGCACATGGATACGGTTCCGCCGTTTGTTCCGGCCAGCGAAGACGACCAATTCATTTATGGCCGTGGCTCTTGCGACGCCAAAGGGATTCTGGCCGCGCAAATTGAGGCTGCGCGTCGGCTGGTCCAATCCGGCGAGCGGCGCCTCGGCTTGGTTTTTCTGGTGGGCGAGGAAACCCTAAGCGACGGGGCGCGCGTCGCCAACCAGCACGCCCTCGGCTCGGAGTTCATCATTAACGGCGAACCGACCGACAACAAGCTGGCGCGGGGTTGCAAAGGCATCCTGCGCGTGGATCTGAAGGCGCGCGGGCGCATGGCTCATTCCGCCTATCCGCACCTCGGTGAGTCCGCCATCGAAAAGCTGCTGGACGTTTTGAACGATTTGCGACGCTTGCCGCTGGCGCAGCATCCCGTGCTCGGCCCGGCAACCATGAACATCGGGGTCATCCGAGGCGGTCGAGCCGCCAACGTGGTGCCCGATGAAGCCGTAGCTCAAATCCTTTTCCGCACCGTCGAGGATTCCGGCCCCTTGGAACGCGAAATTGCGCGGCGGCTCGACCGTCGCTGCGAGTTCGAATTTGTGCGCTCCACGCCGCCGCTGATGATGGAGCCGCTCGACGGCTTTGAGACCGAAGTGGTGGCCTTCACCACCGATTTGCCCAACCTCACGCGCTGGGGCAGGCCGCTGTTGCTCGGCCCGGGTTCGATTGACGTGGCGCACACCGCGCAGGAGCGAGTTCGCAAGGCCGATTTGCTGCGGGCCGTGGAACTCTATGTGCGTTTAGTGCGAGAATTGCTTTCGCGCCCGGCGCAGGCTTAACCGGCCAACAACGGCGGCGAGGGCTGCGGCCCGCGGTAGCCCGGAGTCGCAGCGCGCTCGAGCCGGCTAGGCGCGAAGAGGCAGCGCGGCGTCAAGCCGTCGCAAACGACCCAGGAGACTTTGATGAAGAAGATGGAAGTGGGGATTTTAGGAGCAACGGGCATGGTGGGGCAGCGGTTTCTCAGCCTGCTGGAGCACCATCCCTGGTTTGAGGCCACGTGGGTTGCGGCCTCCGACCGCTCGGCGGGAAAGAAATACGGCGAAGCGTGCAACTGGCGGCTGCGCTCGCCGATGCCCGTCGCCGCGCGCGACCTGGAGGTGCATGAGTGCAAGCCCGGCGGCGCGCCCCAGCTTATTTTTTCTTCACTCGATTCCAAAGTCGCGGGCGAGATTGAGAAGGAATTCGCCCGCGCCGGCCACGTGGTGGTCTCAAATTCCTCCAATCATCGGATGGATGCGGACGTCCCGCTGCTGATTCCGGAAGTCAACCCCGACCATTTGGCCCTGGTGCGCACGCAGCGAAAACAGCGCGGCTGGTCGGGCATGATCGTCACCAATCCTAACTGCACGACGGTTGGCTTGGTGATGTCGCTTGCGCCGCTGGAGCGTGCTTTCGGCTTGTCGAAGGTCATGATGACCAGCATGCAGGCGGTATCGGGCGCCGGTTACCCCGGCGTGCCGACCCTCGATATTTTGGGCAACGTGATTCCGTATATCTCGGGCGAGGAAGAAAAGGTGGAGCGTGAAACGCAAAAGCTGCTGGGGCAATTGGTGGACGGTCGAGTGCGGCCGGGTGATTTTGCCGTCAGCGCCCACTGCAACCGCGTGATGGTCGAGGACGGCCACACTGAATCCATATCCGTCGCACTGCGCCAAAAGGTGAGCCTCGGGGAATTGATCGAAGCCTGGCGTCGCTTCCGCTCCTTGCCGCAGGAACGCAACTTGCCCAGCGCGCCCCAGCATCCCATTGTCGTCCGGGATGAAGCCGACCGGCCTCAGCCCCGGCTGGACGCCGAAACGGAGCACGGCATGGCGACGGTCATTGGTCGCGTGCGACCTTGCCCGGTGCTCGAATTCAAATATACGGCGCTCAGCCACAACACCATTCGTGGCGCCGCGGGCGCGGCCTTGCTCAACGCCGAATTGATGAGGTCGGAAGGATACTTGGACTAAGGGGCAGGACGGATAGGGCCCAGCCCAAATGCGTCAAGCTGTTACCACTGTCCTGCTTAGGAGTGCGTTTCGTGGGGAGCACTAACTGGCTTGCTCTGGCGAGCGTGGTCGCGGCGATTGCGGCGTTCCTTATCGCCGCCTACCAAGCGAACCTCTTACGGAAAAGCATACAACTGACCGCGATACTCGAACTGGATAAAGAGTGGAATGGGATTGAGATGTCCGACAGCCGGAGGTCATTCTGGACAGACGAAGGCCGCCCTGGTCCGAAGGATCCCGAAAGCGTGCTGGAATTCCTTGAGAAGGTTAGCTCGCTTGAGGAGAGCAGGATTATTGACGAAAAATTGATATGGGACACGTTCGGCTGGTACGTCATGAGATACTGGCACTATAGCAAGAGCTTAGTTGAGGATGATTTGCGTATTCGTTGGACGCACCGAGCCGATGCGACCCTATACCAAGACCTCGAAAAGCTCGCCAAAAAGCTGATTGAGCGCGAAGCGAAGCAGAGAAAGCTAAATGAAGAGGAAATAACGAAAGAACTGGACGATAATGACCTGAGAAGGAAGTTTGCAGAAGCTGAAAGGGACATTCCCGTTGATGCTGGACCAAAGTCGGATTCCTAGACTGCTAATAGAATTGCGACCCACGAAGACCCGCGTGGGAGGCGTGGGAGTTTTTGCGGCCTCCAACATCCGGAAGGGTCAGGTCATCGCGGCCGGCGTCGCTGAGGAGGACTACAAAAGGCTCATCCCCTGGCGGGAATTTAAGAACTTCAGTCCGAAGCTCCGCGCGAAGATCATGCAATTCTGCATCGGAACCTCCGAAGGCTTTATCCCGCCCCAGAATCTCGATTTCAACCAGCTTTCTATTGAGTGGTACATGAACCATTCCTGCGACGGCAATGTCGGGTTTGACGAGAACGGGAACTTTGTTGCTCGGCGGAACGTAAAGAAGGGATCGGAGCTAAGGTATGATTACGGGCTCGCTGAATCCAACCCGGCCTTCCGAATGCGGTGTAAGTGCGGCTCCCGGAAGTGTCGCGGAATGGTTACCGGAAACGATTGGAAGAGGGAGGACTTCAGGAAGAAAAATCTCAGGTACATGCTCCCAAGACTCCGCCTTGGGGAAGTCCAACCCAATCAAAACCGCGGCCTCCGATCGGCTGCCTGACCCTCATACTGGACTTGGCAGTGTCAGAACCTAGCCCTAGTTCTCATCCATTGCGCCTCCTGAATCTCGCCCTGCTGGGCTACGGCAAGATGGGTCGGACGATTGCGCAACTGGCGCCCTCGCGCGGCTTTGAAGTGAGGCTGACGCTGGATGTGGACACCAATGCGGGCGGCCAAGCTATCACGCGGGAAAACTTCCAAGGCATAGACGTCGCGGTGGATTTCACCACGCCCGAAGCGGCCGTGGAGAACATCCGTCGCGTGGCCGCGCTGGGCGTCAACCTGGTGGTGGGCACGACCGGCTGGCACCATCGCCTGGAAGAGGTGCGTGGCATCATCGAATCGAGCGGCGTGGGGATGGTTTATGCCGCGAACTTTTCGATTGGCGTTCAGATGTTTTATCGCTTGGCGCGGGCCGCTGCGCAAGAGTTCGCGTCGCTGACCATGTATGAGCCTTATCTCACCGAGGCCCATCATCGCGCCAAAAAAGATGCGCCTTCCGGCACGGCGCTTGAACTCCAGCGTCAAATTCAGCCCTGGCTCGGCGAGCGCGTCTTAACCATCGCCAGCGTTCGCGCCGGCTACATTCCCGGCACCCATGAGCTGGGATTTGATTCCGAGGCGGACACCGTGATTCTGCGTCACACGGCGCGCAGTCGCCAAGGCTTCGCCGAAGGCGCTCTCTACGCCGCGCGCTGGATTGCGGGCAAGAAAGGTTTGTTCAATTTTTCGGATATACTGGGAGGCAGGTAAAAGCGGTGCGCGAACCGCCTGGGGGCGAGAGAGGAGAATCCCATGAGCCTTGACCTTCGCGGGTGCGGTACGGCGCTGGTCACTCCGTTCCAGCCGGATGGTTCGATTGACGAGGAAGCGCTGCGCCGCTTAATCCAATTTCAGCTTCGGGAAGGGATTGATTTTCTGGTGCCCTGCGGCACCACGGCGGAAACGCCGACGCTCGAGCACGGCGAGTATCTCGGCATTTTGCGGATCGTTCGGCAGGAGGTGGCGGGCAAGGTTCCGGTGGTGGCCGGCGTCGGCGGCAACAACACCAAAAAGGTTTGCGCCCTGGCGCAAGAGGTTCAATCCCTGGGGGTGCAGGCGATTCTTTCCGTCGCACCCTACTACAACAAGCCGACACAGGAGGGACTGCTCCAGCACTTTAAGGCCGTCGCCGAGTCCACGGACCTTCCGGTGATTCTCTACAACGTGCCGGGCCGTACCTCCTCGAATCTGGAACCGGCGACCGTCGCGCGCCTGGCCAAGGTCAGCAACATCATCGGCATTAAAGAAGCCTCCGGCAGCATTGTCCAGCAGATGGAATTGCTGAAGGCGGTGCCGCCGAGCTTCCGCGTCTTCTCGGGCGACGACGCCTTTACCTTTCCCTTGATGGCCCTGGGCGGCGTCGGCGTGATCTCCGTGGTGTCGAATGAGATTCCCGGCCCGATGACGCGCCTCACGCGCCTGGCGCTCGAAGGCAAGTGGGAGGAAGCGAGAAAGCTTCATTTCCAACTTCTACCCTTGATGCAGGCCAATTTTCTGGAGACTAACCCCATTCCGGTCAAGGCGGCGCTGGCGATGATGGGGATGATTCAGGAGGTTTATCGCCTCCCGCTCGTTCCCATGAAAGCCGAAAATCGGTCGAAGCTCGAAAAGGCTCTCATCGCGCAGGGATTGCTTCAGCCGCAAAAAGTGTAACCCGGGAAGCCTGGGCGCCCTCGAAGCGTTCCACGCACCGCACGGTGACGGTGGAACGAAAAGGCGCTCAGCACATTGACCCGCACTGCCGTTTCTGCTAGAAAAGTGAGGCGTCCATGTCACCCACGCTTCAGCAAGTTGGAGAGATTCACGCCGCGCAACGCCTGGACCATGTTCGTTACGCCATCCGCGACCTTGCCGTGCTGGCGGATGAACTGGCTCGCCAAGGCAAGTCCATTATTGCGCTGAACATCGGCGATCCGCTCAGCTTTGATTTTCACACGCCTCCTCATTTGATTGAGGCGGTCATAGGCGCGCTTCGGGACGGCAAGAACGGTTACGCACCCTCGCCCGGCACGCCGCGAGCCCTCGAGGCCGTGCGGCGGGAGGCGGAACGCCACGGCATTCACAGTGTCCAGAGCATTTTCATCACCGCAGGCGTCAGCGAGGCGGTGGACGTTTGCCTGACGGCGCTCGTCAATCCGGGTGAAACCGTTTTGACGCCATCCCCGACTTACCCTCTTTATAGCGCGGTCCTGGCAAAGCTGGGCATTGATCCGACCTCTTATCCGCTGGTGGAAGCGAACGGCTGGCAGCCGGACTTGGACTTTCTTGAAACCCAGGCGCCGCCGCACGCCCGGGCCATCGTGGTCATCAGCCCCAACAACCCCACGGGAGCGGTTTATTCACGGCAAACATTGGAGCGGCTGGCCGAGTTGGCGCGGCGTCATCACTGGGTCATTTTGGCGGACGAAATTTACGCCAAGCTGATTTTGGACGAGGAGCCGCATGTTTCCCTCGCAGCCTTGGCGCCGGACGTTCCGGTGGTGACGCTGAGCGGACTTTCCAAGGCTTATCTGGCGCCGGGATGGCGCGTGGGCTGGGGCATCCTGAGTGGGGAGGCGGCCGCCGTCAAACCCTACGCCGAAGGTATTCATAAGCTGTTGCGAGCCCGGCTTTCCGCCAGCCATCCGTTGCAGGAAGCGGTGCCCGCTGCGCTCGACGGTCCGCAGGAGCATTTGGTGGAGGTGCGGAGAAAGCTTCGCGCCCGGCGCGACCTTACCGTCAGTTGGTGCCGCCGGATCCCGCGGCTCAGTTGCGTGCCGCCGCGTGGCGCCTTTTACGCATTTCCGCGGCTCGAAACGGCTGAAGACGATGAGGCGTTTGCCCAAGCGCTGCTCCGCCAAAGGCAAGTGCTGGTGGTTCACGGAAGCGGGTTTGGCGAAGCCCCCGGCACCCGGCACTTCCGCGTGGTGTATCTCGCCGAGGAGGCTACGCTGGACCGCGCCTTTCAGAACATCCGCGATTTTATGAAGGAACGTTACGGCGAACACCTCGAAAAAAGCCTTAACCGGCAAGAGGATGGGACCTAACACGGCATCGCAATGCGGATTCTAGTCGAAGCGGCCATGGAGTGCCGTCACGGCTCGGCCGAATGGGGAGAAGTCAAGTCGGGAGCGTGGCCATAGAGAAGGAGCGGAAATCGGAACGCCCTCGCCCCGGAACGGCTCCGCCGCCGACCGAAGAGTTCCCTGCACAGTTTTGTCCCGTTTGCAGTTTGCGCTTGGAACCGTTACGATGCAAGATGGTGTGCCCGCGCTGCGGCTATTTCATGTCCTGTTCGGAATTTGAATAAAACGAATGAGCACCGCGCCGAGGCTTGAGCCGTGGGGCGCGCTTCCGCGCGGCGCTCAGCAGACCATGGGAGGATGCGATGGCGTTGAAAATTGAAGAGGAAAAAACGGCAGGCGTGACGGTGCTGCGATTGGCCGGGCGGGCGACGCTCGGCGACGAAAGCAACCAGCTTCGCTCCAAGCTCCGCGAGTTACTCGACCGTGGCGTAACCCGCATGGTTCTGGACCTTGGTGAAGTCACTTACCTGGACAGTGCGGGGCTTGGGACTCTCGTGGCCGGTTACACCTCGGCGCGAAGCAAAGGCGCCAGCATCAAGCTGGCCAATCTCACCAAGAAAATCACCGAACAACTCAACATCACCAAGCTGGTGACGGTTTTTGAGGTGTACCCGGACGTTCAAGCGGCCGTCCAGTCGTTCGCCCAGCCGTCAGCCTAGGGTCGCACGCTCGAAGACGCTCCGTGGCTTCCCGCGACCGACGGCTCGACGAGGAAAAGCGCCGGGCGAGCGCCGGGCGCCTGGGATGGCCGCTTGCTCGCGTCGGGACCACGCGCGCTCGCTTACAACCCCCGAGGATTATCCATCCAGTAGAGGGTGAGGCCGCTCAGCAACTTGGGATAAAAGTCCGTGGACTTTTGCGGCAGAACCTGTCCGGCCAAGGCGTTGTTCCAAACCGCCGCCATGGGGGTGGGATTCATCAAGAAGGCCACTTGGGCTCGGCTTTCATCAACTTCTTTGAGCGCCGCCTCCAACTCCCGCACATATCGCAGGTTTTTTTGTTCTCGCACGGCTTCCGGGTCAATGCCGAGCGCCCGCTCGATACACAACCGGTGGAGCAGCACCACATCAAGATGACGCAGCCCTTCCGCCACCTCGGGCATCCATCGTGCCAAGTCCACATCACGCCGCAAAGTTAACAGTGCCACCCGCTGCCGTCCGGCGTAAGCGATCCACGACGGCCGCTCGCCGCCTGCCTTTTCGAGCGCCGCCCGCAACTCGCTTGCGGTCGGTTTTCCGGTTGAAGCGCTCGAGAGGTCCTGTTCTTCAAACCATTGCTTGGCCTTGCGCGCAAAGTCTTCCCATTCAAAATTCGTCAATCCGTGCACGACCCGATGCGTGGGGAGGATCAACAAGCCAGCGCTCTCCATGGGGACCAACGTCGCCATCACATACTCGGCGCGATCGTCGCCCGGGGCTTCCACCCTCCGCAGGTTCCGATACGTCAGTGACGTTTCGTAGCGGTGATGGCCGTCCGCGATGACCAGCTTTTTGTCGCGCATCGCCTCGACGACGGATTCGATGACGGCGGGATCCATGACTCGGCCCACCTGATGGAGGGTTCCGTATTCATCGGTCACTTGTTGCCAGGGCTTCGGCGGACTTGCGGCCCGAAGCAGGCCTTCCACTTCGCCCCGAGGATCGCTATAGAGCATAAAGATATGCCCGAAGTTGGCCCGCGTGGCTTTCAGCAACTCCAGCCGGTCCGCTTTGGGGCCGGAAAGGGTCTGCTCATGCCGATGCACCACGCCGGAGGAATAGTCCGCGAGCCGCAGCAGCGCAATCCATCCCCAGCGCTGTCGCCGCGCTCCACCTGGAACCTGAAATTCCTGAAGATACGGATAGAGGCACGGCTCCTGCTCGGAAATCAGCGTGTGGTCCTCAATCCAGTTGTGGAACTCTCGCGCCGCCTCTCGATAGGGATTTTCCTCGCCCTGGCGCCGCAGAATAACCCGTACCAAATTGGCCGGATGCGCGGCGTAGTAGCGTGCCTGCATCTCCCCCGAAATTTTGTCGTAAGGCTGCGTTACCACCTGGGAAAGATCGACCACGCGGGCCGGGTTGTAGTGCAGCGCCCGAAAAGGATAGATTTCACCCATAAGCCTCCGCCTGCATTGGCTTGAGGTTCAGAATCCTCCAGGCTACCACACGGATTGCCCGCCGTCGAGTTGACGCGACTGTTGACGCGGCTGTCGCTCGCTCTTCTCATTCCTTCCTGGCTACCATTTCGAGCTGCGCTTCAACCACTTCAAACGAGCAGCCGCTAAGTTCGGGCACGCAGTTGCCGGATGGTGAACGGCATCCCGTACCGGTGGGTCGCGCAACGTTGCGGGCCAAGAAAGGAATGGTTCAAAGCTCGCGAGGTCGAAGTGGAGATTCGCTCACTTAGGGGCCGTCGGGGTGCTTGGTCCAGCGAGGCATCGAGCACGCGAAGCGCTTTCCTCAATGAGCAGCGCGGTTCGCCACCTTGTCCTGGGGTGTAGGGCTGGGACTTAGCATGTCCGCCGCCATTTTCCATTTTCCGTCCAGTTGGCGTTTCCAGATGGCCAAGCCGGTTCCGTGCTCGGTGGTGGGTTGTTTTGATGGGCCAAGCCGTGCCGTCAACCGGTAATCATAAATCGAGTAGCCGATCTCGCCCGAACGCGCCGCAACCACCTGAGTGGTGTGCCAGCTCATGGAGAAGTCGGATTGAAGGAAAAATTTTCGCCAAGCCGCGAGGATGGCATCTTGACCCTTGGCGGGCGGCATCCCCGGCACCCACCAGAGAGCCTGGGGAGTGTAGCAGGTGATGACTTTTTCAGCCGTTTTGGATTGAACCGCTTGGAGGCACTCCTGATCGGCGGAGCGAATCACACTCTCCTGCACGGCGCGCTCATCCATCGGCGGCGCTGGCTTCGACCCGCAAGCAGCCAAAGTAAGAACTGCGCCCAATGAGAACGTGAGTGGCATAACACGACGAACCGTCAGCATGGCTCAACTCCTAACTCCTAATGACAATATCGGCATCATCTTCATGGTACCTGATTGCTTCCTGAAACGACAATTGGCTCGGCCCGATGCCGCGAGGGAGGGGCGCCCGAACGCTACCCTGCAAAAGCTCGGCCCGAGACCCTTCCCTCCACGGGGCCGCGTCGGATACCCGCGATTCGTTTATAGTTCCCATAAAAAGTATTGATTTAACGAACCGGCGCCAAGCCGTCAAAATAGATTTTTATCATGAAGGGGAGAGTGTCGGTTCTCGCAAACCATGGCAACCGAGTCGGCCAATGACGGATGTCGAGGCCTTTACCGGCGCGAGGAGCACGACGCTTGCGGGACGGGCTTTGTGGCGCAGCTTGGCCAACCGCCTTCGCACCGTGTGGTGGAGCAGGCTTTGCAGGCTCTCGGCTGCCTGACCCATCGCGGCGGCGTGGACGCCGACGGCGCGAGCGGCGACGGCGCGGGCATTTCGGTGACGTTGCCGGAAGGGTTTTTCCTCCGCGAGGCCGTGCGACTCAACGCGGCCTTCCATCCCAGGTGGAAGATCGCGGTGGGGGTTTTCTTTTTGCCGCTCGCGGAGGAAGCTGCCGCGCCCGCCATGCGGATGGCGGAAGAAGTGGTGCGGACTCGAGGCCTGTTGGCGGCGGGCTGGCGGCGAGTTCCCCTGGATGAATCGGCGTTGGGGCCGCAAGCCCGCGAGACCCAACCTTCCATTTGGCATTTGTTAATCGGTCAACCGAGCGATCAGGAGCGTGAGTTTGAACAGACGCTTTACCTGGCGCGCAAGGAAATCGAACGCCGCTGGGCTGACGCGGGGTTGACGGGTTGCTACATCCCGTCTTTTTCCTCGCACAACCTGGTCTATAAGGGGTTGCTCGCTCCCGCCCAATTGGGCGTTTTTTACAAGGACCTCGCCGATCCCGAATTTAAGGCTTCCGCCGCTTTGTTCCATCAGCGGTACAGCACCAACACCTCACCGAGCTGGTTTTTGGCGCAGCCGTTCCGGCTGGTGGCGCACAACGGGGAGATCAACACGCTGCTCGGCAATCGCAACTGGATGAAGGCGCGTGAAGCCGCGCTTGAGCATCCGGTTTGGGGCAGTGATGTCGCCTGGTTGAAACCGGTCGTGCAGTCGGGCGGAAGCGATTCAGCCAGCTTTGATAACGTGCTCGAGCTATTGACGCGCTCCGGGCGCACGGTTCAACACGCGCTGTTGATGATGATTCCGGAAGCGTGGGAGAGTTCAGTTGAAATTCCCGCCGACGTGAAGGCTTTTTATCATTATCACTCCTGCCTGATGGAGCCGTGGGATGGCCCGGCGGCGATGGCGTTTCTCGACGGCTCGCTGGTCGGCGCGGCGCTCGACCGCAACGGATTGCGCCCGGCGCGCTATATTCTTACTCACGACGGCCTGGTCGTTTTGGGTTCGGAAGTAGGCCTCCTCCCGATTGAGCCGGAGCGCGTCAAGGAAAAAGGACGGCTCGGGCCGGGACAAATCTTTTTGGTGGATCTCGAGCACGGCAAGATTTTCAAGAACGAACAGGTCAAGCGGCAAATCTCCCACGGGCGGAAATATTTCAAGTGGATTCGTCACAATATGATCTTCTTGCCGCTCCTGAAGGCGACGGAAACCGAGATCGTGCGGCCGGAGAAGTGGGTCGAGCGGCTGGCCGCGCGCGACCATCCGCTCTTTGTGGCGAGACAACGCGCCGCCGGCATTACCGAGGAGGATATCGAGCTTATTCTGAAACCGCTCGCCGGCGAGAAGAAGGAGCCTGTGGGCTCCATGGGAGATGACACGCCGCTTGCGGCACTTTCCACGCGCCCGCGGCCCATCTATCACTACTTCCGCCAAATGTTCGCGCAGGTCACCAATCCTCCGATTGATCCCCTGCGGGAGTCGCTGGTGATGGCGCTGAATCTCTACATCGGCCCGCGTCACTCCGTGCTGATTGAAACCCCCGAGCACGCCCAAATGATTCGCCTGGAGTCGCCGTTTTTGTTTGACGATGAGCTGAGCTCTCTTGAGCGGCTGGCGGAAGCCAAGTTCAAGCCGGTGCGAATTTCCACCCTCTTCGAGGCGGCGGGCGATTCCGACGCCATGGATCGCGCCCTCCAGCGCATCATCGAGCAAAGCGTGGCCTCGGCCAAAGCCGGCAGCTCGATTCTGATCCTGACCGATCGCGGCGTAGAAGCGGCTTATGCCGCCGTTCCCATGCTGTTGGCCGTGGGCGGCGTGGTGGAACGGCTGATTGCCGAAGGGGTGGGCAACAAGGTGGACCTGGTCCTGGAGACGGCCGAAGCCTGGGAAGCCCATCACTTTGCCTGTTTGATTGGCTACGGCGCCGCCGCCGTCAACCCTTATCTCGCCCTTGAGACTGTGGTGGAGCTGGCGCGACGCGGCGAGTTGGGAGACCTCTCCCCCGCCGAGGCGCTGCGCAATTACCGCGCCGCTGTCGAGGCGGGAATCAAAAAGATCATGTCAAAGATGGGCATTTCCACCTTGGCCAGCTATCAGGGTGGAAAATTTTTTGAGATTATTGGCCTCAGCCGCCAGGTGGTGGAAAAGTTTTTCCCGGAAACCAAATCGTTGGTCGGCGGCGTGGAACTTAGCGATCTCGCCGCGAGCGTGCTGGAGCGCCATCGGCTGGCCTTTGAGAAACCCGCGGCCAAGCCCGACTTCAGCGGCTTCTATCGCTATCGCCACGGCTTTGAGCGCCACGCTTTTTCGCCCACCGTGGTTCGCAAACTCCAAAAGGCGGCGCGCGAAAATAGCGAGGAAGCCTACCGGGATTTTGTCCGCGAAGTGGACGAGCGGCCGCCGCTCGCCCTGCGCGACCTGTTACGCTTCCGCTATGCCGGCTCGGCGGGAGGCGGCGACGGGCGCCAGCCCGTCCCCCTCGAGGAAGTCGAGCCGATTGAATCCATTGTGAAACGCTTTTCGACGCAGGCCATGTCGTTGGGAGCGCTCAGCCCGGAAACACAACACACGCTGGCCATCGCCATGAACCGCATTGGCGGCCGATCGAACACCGGCGAGGGCGGCGAGGACCCCATCGTGTACGCGGAGCTGATCCACGGCGAATCCGCCGAAAACAAAGTCAAACAGGTGGCGTCAGCGCGCTTTGGCGTGACGCCCGAATACCTGGCCCGCGCCGAGCAGCTCGAAATCAAAATGGCGCAAGGCTCGAAACCGGGCGAGGGAGGCCAATTGCCGTCGCACAAGGTCACGCCGATGATTGCCCGCGTGCGTCGCGCGGTGGAAGGCATTTCGCTGATTTCGCCGCCGCCTCACCACGATATTTACTCCATCGAAGACCTGGCCCAGCTTATTTACGACCTGCGCGAGGCCAACCCCCGCGCCCAAATTGGCGTCAAGCTGGTCTCGCAAGCCGGCGTGGGGACCGTGGCGTGCGGCGTGGCCAAAGCCAATGCGGATTATGTGCTCATCAGCGGGCACGACGGCGGCACCGGCGCTTCACCGCTCAGCTCCATCAAGAACACAGCTTCACCGTGGGAAATGGGGCTCGCCGAGGCGCATCAAGCCTTGGTTGCCAACGGCCTACGCGACCGCGTCCGCTTGCGCGCCGACGGCGGGCTTAAGACGGGACGGGATGTTGTGATGGCCGCGCTCCTCGGCGCGGATGAATTCGGCTTTGGCACGGCGGCGCTGGTGGCGCTGGCTTGCGTTATGGCCCGCCAGTGCCACTTGAACACTTGCCCCGTGGGCGTGGCGACGCAGCGCGAGGACTTGCGCCGTAAGTTCCCGAATGAACCGGATCGCTTGGTGAATTACCTGCGCTTTGTGGCCCAGCAAGTGCGCGAGCTTCTTGCGCGTCTCGGTTTCCGCTCGCTCGGCGAGGTAGTGGGCCGCACGGACTTGCTCGAAGCCGTTGAATATCACGTGCCGGGGAGGAATGGCTGTCTTGACCTGAGCGGTTTGCTGCACCGCCCCGCTGCAGGCCGGCTTAGAGAACCATCGGATGAGGCTGCGCGAGCGGCGAGCGAGACCTCCGGCCCTCGTCACCGCAACCTGGACCCGCTCGCCACGCGCATGGTGGAGGATGTTCGCGCTCCGCTCGAGCGCGGCGTCTCCATTGTGCGCGAATACGAAATTCGGAATACCCACCGCACCATCGGCGCGCGCGCCGCTGGCGAGATTGCGCTGTATCGCGGTTCTCGCGGCCTGGAAGGCGCGATGGCGGAGTTCCGCTTTACCGGCAGCGCCGGACAGAGCTTTGGCGCCTTCCTGACCGACGGCCTGCGCCTGGTGCTCGAGGGCGAAGCGAACGACTATGTTGGCAAGGGCATGGGTGGCGGCGAGCTGATTATCTGCCCGCCTCGCGCCAGCACATTCGCCACTCACGAAAATACCATCATGGGCAACGCCGTGCTTTATGGCGCAACGGCGGGTCGGCTTTTCGCTGCGGGTCGCGCGGGCGAGCGCTTTTGCGTGCGCAATTCCGGCGCCATCGCCGTCGTCGAGGGCGTTGGTGACCACGGCTGCGAGTACATGACCGGCGGCGTGGCGGTGATTTTGGGCGAGACGGGCCGCAACTTCGGCGCCGGCATGACCAACGGCGTCGCTTACATTTACGATCCCGCCGGCCGCTTTGAGCACCGCTATAATCCAGAACTGGTTCGCATTGAGCGCCTGGGCGACGCCGAAGATGCTGATTTCCTCCTCCGCCTTATTTCCGAGCACGCTGAAAAGACCGACAGCCTCCGGGCGAGGGACCTGTTGCACCATTGGCCGCTCCATTCGCTGTACTTCTGGAAGGTTGAGCCTCGTTCTCTACCCAAACCGCGAGCGGACCGGCAGACCACTTATACTTCGGTGGAAGCGGCTCGAGTTTAATCACTTCCTCCAGGGAAAACGAACCGCAGTACCTGCTTTTCCACTTGTGTGAGCCTCTTTGGTCAGCCCTACTTTACGGCCTGATCTTCAGTCAATTTCACTATTGACACAAGACATATCGTGAGATATACTCATGCTGGGTGTTAAGATGTATCTCATGAGGCGATCTATGAGTTATGGAGAGTGTGGTTCGAGAAGACACGCTCGGTTTCAAATCGGGCGCAGATTGACACAAATGGAGGAAGCTATGGGACCGAGAAGAGGATGGTGGGCGGCTGGAAATTGGGCGGGCTTTGGCCCGTGGGGTCGTTGGTCGAGGTTTTTTGATTCAGGCGAGGTGCGGCTGGCGCTGTTGTCGCTGTTGGCCGATGCCCCCAAACACGGCTATCAACTGATTAAGGACTTGGAGGAAAGGTCGGGCGGGCTTTACCGGGCGAGCGCCGGGGCTGTCTATCCGAACCTCCAGCAGCTTGAAGATGAAGGCATGGTCAGCTCGGAGAGCAAGGAGGGCAAGCGGGTTTACACGCTGACGGAGGCCGGGCGCGCTGAGCTGGAGCGAGAAAAAGATCGCGTCAGCCAAATTTGGAACCGCGCCGAAGGATGGGGCGCCTGGTCGCCGGGCAGCGGGCCGGAAGCGGGGATGATTGCCACGACCGGCGCGATGCTTCTTAAGGCTGCTTTGGCTGCGCTCAAGCGTAGCGGCGGCGACGCCGAATCCGCGGTCAGAATTCGGGATATTCTCGACCGCGCGCGCCGCGAAATCGAATCGCTCAAGCCTTCCGCCTGAGCGGCGTAAGACGTGAGAGGGAAGCCGTCGAAGCTATCCAAGCGCAGCCGATTTAGGCCAGCTTGATTTCCGGGGTATAGGTCACCTTGGGTTTGATGGAATTGGAGATAAAGCAATTTTCCTTGACCTTGGTGAGCGCTTCCTGAGCGGCGCTGCGCTGCTCCTCGCTCTTGAGGGTGATGGTGGCGCGGACTTCCACCTGGGTGATTTGGTATTTGCCCTCAACGTTTTCGAGTAGGCCCTCGGCGGTGGATTCGTAGGCGGTGAATTCGACTTTGCGCGCGCCGGCAAGGGCCTGAAACGTGGTTGCCAAACAGACGTTCACGGAGGCGACAAGCAAATCTTCCGGCCCCCAGACGTCCGCGTGGCCGCGAAACTCCGGCGGCGCACCGCTCGGTAGGTCGGGATGCTCGGCGGCTTGAACCAACACCCGGCCGGGCGATTGCCAGACGGCTTTGTTGTGGTAGCGAAAACTCTTGTAAACCTTTTTGACGTCCACGTTTCCCTCCTGGATTTTGAGGCAGGCTTGCGGCACCCTGCGGGGCCAGCCTAACAGACTAGCACACTTGCTTCACTGCCGAGAGAAGGTTCATTCCTCAAAAACTTTATGCGAATCCAAGCGGCCCAGCATCCGGAGGCGGCGCTCGCCGTGGTGATATGATCTCAGACGTGAGCGAAGTTGAAGCTTTCTGAGGTGGGCCCATGCGAACGATTCATCACTCCAGCAAAACGAGCCGGCGCAAGATGCTGAAGGACCTGGCAGGGATGGCCATGGCCCGTCAGGTTGCGCCGCCCCTTAACGGAGAGGTGTTGAAAAATGGGCCGCCGGCGGACCCGGCCGCGGCAAAGGGCGTGACGCTGGAAGATGAGGAAGTTCGGGTAACGTTCGATCCGGTTTCGGGCGCTCTGACGCATTGGGTGAACAAGCGGTCGGGTTGGGCCATTCAACGCCGGTCGGAGCTGGGCAATTCTTTTCGCATGCAGGTGCCTCTTCGCGGCCGGCATGACAACTTCATCCTCGGGCAAAAGCAGCGGGCGTCGAGGGTAGAGAAGCGCGGCAACCAAATCCACCTTGAATGGCACGATTTGGTGAGCGAGCACGCCGGCGTGCTGCCGCTTTCTTTCGCGGCCACGGTCACTCTCTCAAACGGCGCGCTGACGTTCGATGCGCGGTTGCACAATCGGTGCAACTTGGTTCTAAACACCATTGAATACCCGTATCTGGGCGACCTGAGCGCGCCCGCGCCGCGGATGAAGATGTGGCGCCGCCACATGTGGTACGGCAACCTGCAATCGGATGAAATCCATCCGCATTTTCGCAATGAAAAGGGTTATTGGGGAGATCTGTCTCCGCTCGAGACCGCCGGCTCCGAGCGCAGCCTTTTTTGCCTCATTCAGTCGGTTGGCCAAGGTGTTTATGTGCAGGTGAGCGACCCGAAAGCGACCTATTTGATCCAGTACACTTTTGAGCAAAAACCCGGTGACTTGAATTCCATTACCGATCGAGTTCCGGAAGGCGAGACGATTTCCGGCCATCCCGTCCATCTTGAATTCCGAACCACGCACTTTCTTTTTGCGCCACCAGGCTCAGAAGTGAAACTGACGCCCATCGTCTTCCGTTGTTATCCGGGCGATTGGCAGGCAGGGGTGGATCTCTACAAAGCCTGGCGAAAGACGTGGTTTCGGCAACGCCCGATTCCCGCCTGGGCTAAAGAGGTTCATTCCTGGCAGCAGATTCAAATCAACTCGCCCGAAGATTCGCTGCGTTACTCTTATCGCGACGTCGCGAAAATCGGCGACGACTGCGCGGCGAACGGCGTCCGCGCTATTCAACTGGTTGGCTGGAATCGCGGCGGACAGGACCGAGGCAATCCGTCGCTCGACACCGATCCACGACTGGGAACGTGGCAGGATCTTTATGACGCCATTCAGCGAACTCAAGCCAAGGGTGTCCGGGTCGTGCTGTTTGGAAAATTCAATTGGGCGGACATGACCACCGCGTGGTATCGGCGCGCCTTGTACACCTACGACGTGAAAGACCCCTACGGAATCCCGTACCAGCACGGCGGTTATAGCTACGACACGCCCGTTCAGCTTGCGGGCATCAACAACCGCCGCTTCGCGATCATGTGTTTTCTTGATCCGATGTACCGTCGGGTGGCGGCAACGGAGTTCGCTAAGGTTACGGCTTTAGGGGCCGCGGGCTTTCTTTACGACGAAGTCTGCCACCACGGGGTGGCGCGCTTTTGCTTTGCGCCGCATCACGGCCATGCGATTCCGAGTTATCTTTACGCGGGCGATATCCCCATGGCGGAGGTCTTGGATGCGGTCGCTCATCACAGCGCGGATTTCTTGTTTGCAGGGGAAGGTCCGGAGGACATTTTGCTCCAGCACTATCCCTTGTCGTACTTCCGCATCGGCGACGGGCACACTCCCGTTTGCCGTTATATTGACTCACAGGCTCCGCTGATGGTGGCGGTGACCGGGTTTGACGACCGGGAGATGCTGAATCGCATTCTGATGTACCGCTACATCATCAGCTACGAACCCTACAACTTTAAGGGGCGGCTCGGCGATTTTCCGCTGACGCTCGCGTACGGCCAAAAGATTGACGCTCTGCGTCGGCGCTATCATCGCTGGCTGTGGGACGCCGAATACCGCGATACGCTCGGCGCTACGGTCACGGTGGACGGAGCGCCGCACCAACTCTACTCGGTCTTCCTTGCACAAGGCGGCGAGCGGGCCGTTGTGGTGATCAACCAAGACCCGCGCAAAGAAATTCGTGCTCAGGTGGAAATTCCCCGCCCGCATGAGCTGGTTGTGGTCAGCCCCGAAGACCCGGAAGGCCGCCGAACCTCGGGTCAGCTCTTCATTCCTGCCCGCTCTGCGGCCGTCATCCTGGAGCGAATTCCTGGCGTAACCCCTTGATGGCAACCCCGAGGTTGACGGCCTTGATTCCATGCCGCCGCATGGACGGGTTTTGAAGAGAGGCGCAACGGGGGAACGTTCGGCTCCGAGCTGGCAACCAACGTGAAATGCATTTTGGCTGGCGGCTTTTTGCTATAATCATCGTGTTGGGGTAGGAGACGATTCGCCCACGGTTCGGTAGCGTTCCACGAGGCCTCATCCGGCAAGCCACGCCGGCCTTTCCCAACAAAGACGCGAGCAAGCGAAGGGGCTGTTTTCGCCAGGAAGCGAATTTTCTCCGCTTTTCCAAGGCGCAGCGTAAGACTTAGGTCATCGCGTTTGCTGCCTGCCCGCGTGCATCATCATCCAGGGAGATTCGATGGGAATCAGTGAATTTGCAGTCAAGGAAGCCGAAGCCTCTCCGCAGGAAAAAGTCATCAACGACATGAGCATTCAAGTGGCCACGGTCAATGGCTCCGGCAGCCAGACCGCCAACACCGTGCTCTTGCGGGCGATTTTCCAAATGGGCATTCCGGTTTCCGGCAAGAACATGTTCCCCTCCAACATCGCCGGGCTGCCGACTTGGTTCACGGTGCGGGCTTCCAAGTACGGTTATATCGGGCGGAAAAAAGAGATTGATTTCCTGGTGGCGATGAATCCCGAAACCGCCGAAGAAGACGTGCGCGGCTTGGAGGCCGGCGCGAGCGTCGTTTATGACGAGAAGCTGAATCTCAACCGCCTGCGCCAGGACTTGATTTTCTACCCCGTTCCCTTCGATCAACTGGTTGCGCCGATTTGTCCCAACGCCAAATTGCGCAAGCTGGTGCGCAACATGATTTATGACGGCGTGCTGGCGAAATTGCTGGGCATTCCGATGGAGGAAATTCACACCGCGCTCAAGAAGCAGTTTAGGAAAAAAGCGAGCGCCGTGGAGTTGAACTTCAACGCCGCGCGGGTGGGATACGACTACGCCGAGCAACATCTGCCGAAGCGCGGCCGGTTCTGGCTGGAGCGCATGGACGCGACGCGGGGCAAGATCATCATTGACGGCAACTCAGCGGCGGCTCTGGGAGCGCTGTTCGGCGGCGTGACCGTCTGCACCTGGTATCCGATTACTCCCTCCTCGTCGCTGGCCGAGGCGCTGGCGGATTATTTGCGGCGCTATCGGATGGATCCCGAAACGGGCAAAGCCACGTTCGCCATCGTTCAGGGCGAGGATGAGCTCGCCTCGCTCGGCATGGCCATCGGCGCCGGCTGGGCGGGCGCCCGCTCCATGACGGCCACTTCCGGCCCCGGCATCTCGCTCATGTCGGAGTTTGCCGGCCTCGGTTATTACGTTGAGGTGCCGGTCGTGATTTTCGACATCCAGCGCGTTGGGCCCTCGACCGGCTTGCCCACGCGCACCGCGCAGGGCGACATCCTGAAAAACGCCGTGCTTTCCCACGGTGACACGCGGCACATCCTGTTGATTCCCGGCTCCGTTGAGGAATGCTTCTCGATGGGCGTGGAAGCTTTTGATCTCGCGGAGGAATTTCAGACGCCGGTCTTTGTGATGAGCGACCTCGACCTCGGCATGAACAACTGGATGGCCGATCCTTTTCCTTATCCCGAAAAGCCGATGGCGCGGGGCAAAGTGCTGACCGCCGAAGACCTCGACCGGCTCGGCGGGTTTGAGCGTTACGGCGACGTGGATGGCGACGGCATCGGCTATCGCACTCTTCCCGGCACCCGGCATCCCAAGGCTGCCTATTTCGCCCGCGGTTCCGGGCACAACGCGAAAGCGCAATACAGCGAGCGGCCGGAAGATTACGTGGCCAACATGGACCGGCTCAAGAAGAAATTGGAAACCGCGCGCCGCCGCGTGCCCAAGCCCGAAATCACCGGCGCTCCGGATGCCGAAATCGGCATCATCGCTTATGGCAGCAGCCACTGCGCTATCGTCGAATGTCTGGACCAACTGCGCCAAGAATACGGCATCGAATCGGAATACTGTCGCGTGCGCGCTTATCCTTTCACGGAAGAAGTGTTCGACTTCATTCGCCGTCACCGGCGCGTTTACGTCGTCGAGCAGAACCGCGACGCGCAGATGAAGTCGTTGCTGCGGATGGAAGTGGACGCGGCCGAGGTTGGCAAGCTCCGCAGCGTCCTCCATTACCTCGGCATGCCGATTGACGCGCGCAGCATCACCGATTCCATCGTTTCCCAGGAGGAGCAAATCTGACATGGCTACGACCACCGTTCCGCCGGCGCCGGCGAAAAAGATCAATCGGATTGGCCTGGAGCGCGCGGATTACAAGGGCGCGGCGAGCACGCTCTGCGCCGGCTGCGGCCACAACGCCATCTCGGAGCGCATCATCGAAGCTTGCTACGAGATGGGCATCGAGCCGTACCGCGTCATCAAGCTGAGCGGCATCGGCTGCTCCTCGAAAAGCCCGGCGTATTTCCTTTCCAATTCCCACGGCTTCAACGCCGTGCACGGACGCATGCCGTCGGTCGCCTCGGGGGCGATGTTCGCCAATCGCCACTTGATTTGCCTGGGGGTTTCCGGCGACGGTGACACGGCCTCGATCGGCATCGGCCAGTTCGTTCACCTCATGCGCCGCAACGTCCCCTTGATTTACATCATCGAGGACAACGGCTGCTACGGCCTAACCAAAGGCCAGTTCTCGGCCACCGCCGACCTCGGCTCAAAGCTGAAAAATGGCATCGTGAACGATTTGCCGCCGATTGATACTTGCGCTTTGGCCATTTTGCTCGGCGCCACCTATGTGGCCCGCTCGTTCTCCGGCGACAAGAAACAATTGTCTGCGCTTTTGAAAGGGGCGCTCGCTCATAACGGAACGGCCCTGCTCGACGTCATCTCCCCGTGCGTCACCTTCAATGACCACGAAGGCTCGACCAAAAGCTACAGTTACGTGCAGGAGCACGACGACCCGCTCGCCGAACTGGACTTTGTTCCCTTCTTCTCCGACATCACCGTGGATTACGACCCCGGCACCACCACCGAGGTCACGCTTCATGACGGCTCGCGGCTCCTGCTCAAAAAACTGGAAAGCGATTACGATCCCACCGCCAAAGCCCGCGCCCTCGAGCTCCTGATGGAATCTCACGAAAAAGGAACCGTCGTCACCGGCCTGCTCTACGTGAATCCCCAGGCACCAACCTTTATTGACCTGCTGAATCTTGTGGATGAGCCGCTGGCCACGTTGCCGGAGTCGAAAGTTCGCCCGCCCAAACAAGTTCTCGCCGAGGTCATGGAGTTGCTGAAATAGGCCAAGTTGCAAGCGCCCTCCTGTCCGGCCGCTTGAAACGGCCCGCTGCTACTTTCCTGCGGACAAGCGCCGAGATATTGAGTATTATGGGGCGCTAGGTTCCTCTGCCTCGAGGGTTGTGAGCATGCTTTGGGGAGACCTCGAAATTAGCCCGCGCTACAGCGAGAGTGCGGCCGTTACCCTGTTCCTCGGAGACCGCCTCGACCTGCTTCGGCAGGTGCCAACCGAGCGCGCGCGTCTGGTCGTTACTTCCCCGCCGTACAATATTGGCAAGAAGTATGAGAAGAGGGTGCGTTTCGACGACTATCTGAAGCAGCAGGAGGAGACGATAGCCGAGTGCGTCCGCGTCCTCGCCCGCGACGGAAGCCTGTGCTGGCAGGTCGGCAACCCATGCGCACCCCTCGATAGAGCGGGACGTCCGGCAGGGAGCGGAATGGTGTAGTGTCGCACCGACAATGGCGAACCTCCTCAAAGCAGCAGCGCTAGGCGAGCTGCGCCGCCGCTTCGGCGACATCGAAAAAATGCCGGGAAGCAGGTCGCTATTTACGCTCGCTGGTGGCATGGCCCGCATCTACCTCCGCTACTCGAGGGTCCACAGCCGCGGCCGAACTTTCTTCGGCCTCCGACAGATCGACCTCAGGCAGTTGGAGGGCCATGATTCGTATTTGTGCTTCCTTCTCGACGATGGCTCGCCCCCGGTTTTCGTCCCGTACTCAGACTTCGAACAGGTATTCCGGAATGCTGAGCCCGCGAGGGACGGGCAGTACAAGGCGCAGCTGGTTACCCGCGGCGGGGCGCTCGAGCTCTACGTGGCACGGCAGGGCAGGTTCAACGTTGAGGGGTACGTCGGCTACGAGACGCTGCGAGGAGCCGTGGAGGCAGGGCGCCGCTCCGACGCCCGGAGCCTTTCGCACTCGCAGGTTCAGACGCTGCTGGCAGCGATTGGACGCCTGAAGGGGTACGAGGTGCATGTTCCGGAGTACGATGTTGCGAGACTCGACTGGTCCCTTGCTGGTCGATTCCCCCTCTGTGCCGGGGTTCCCGCGGGCTTCGAAAGGATTCGCGGCATCCTGTCTGAAGTTGACGTCCTCTGGGTAGGGGCAGGCAGGTCAACGTTGGAGGCCCTTTATGAGGTCGAGCATTCCACACCCATCTACTCTGGGCTGCTGCGCTTCAACGACGTGCTCATAACCGACCACAGGGTGACCAGGTTTTCAATCGTCTCAAACGAGGCCAGGCGCGAGGTCTTCTCGCGCCAGCTTTTTCGCCCTACTTTCGTGCGGAGCGGCCTGGCCGAGCTCTGCGGCTTCCTTGAGTACGGAAATGTGCTAGTACATCGTACAGTTAGTGATTTATATTATTCTTTCTCCGATGGCGACGCCTCGGTTTTCGTGGATGCGCCGCCTGATACTCTCGGGTCTTCTCAATAATATGTTGCAAGTGCTGCGGTCCCT
>JAKCCV010000023.1 GCA_021838785.1 Acidobacteriota bacterium
GACGAAGGGACCGCAGCACTTGCAACATATTATTGAGAAGACCCGAGAGTATCAGGCGGCGCATCCACGAAAACCGAGGCGTCGCCATCGGAGAAAGAATAATATAAATCACTAACTGTACGATGTAGTAGTCCCAACCCTTCGGATAATGATAGAGCGAATGAAGAATCAGCCCTTGGTGCGCCGGGTGGGTCGAGAGGTAAGGCTCGTCCAACAGCGTTCGAGTGATGACGAGCGCGGCCTGACGATAGCGCAGCGCCTGCTCCGGCAGCTTGGAAGATTGGGTCAGGTAGCGTGCGAGTCGCCACAGTCCCTGGGCTGCGATGGCCGCCGCGGAGCTATCAACCGGCTCGTAGCTATTGAAGGGATCGCTGGGTTTTGACTGATAGTCGCCTAGGCGGACGAGGCCGGGCGCGCCCGTGTCCCAGTAGGGAACGCCGTCCGTCGGGGTCTGCTCAAGGTAAAAGTCGCAAGTGGCTTGGGCCGCGCGCAGCAAGATTTGCTCAATCGCAGCCTGTCCACCCAGCAGTTCCAGTTCGCCGGGCGGCAAGGTGGCGAGAAATTCCAGTTGCTCCGCAAAGCCCAGCATGGCCCAGGCCAACCCGCGCGTCCAAGTCGTAAAGGGCGAATAACCCTGCTGCGTGGAAGGGCAGCAGTAGCTGCCTGTCTGTGGGTTGAATAAGGATTCGTGCGCCACGCGCCCCCGCACGTCGAATCGGTCGCGGCCTTCTCCGTAAAAAACCGCAAATTCTGCGGTTACCGAGGCGTGGTGAAGGAGCCGCTGCAGCAAGGAAATCTTCTCGTCCGCCTCACCCCTCAGAACGTGCCCCAGGCGGTGCGCGGCAGCCAGCGAGCGCAGCGTCCGCAGCGTGTCCACAAAAAGCGAGTGCGGCCCTTGGAAGGAGTGGATGTAGCCGCGTCCGTCCTCAAGTTGTGTCCAGCGCGCGGCCTGCACGGCGCCGCTCACCTTAAGAGCCAAAATGTAGTGCTGCTGTTCGGCCTCCTCCACCGACGCCTTTCCTTCCCGCGCCAGGCGCAGCAGGTTTCCATAAGTGCTGATGTTGTTGAACCCATGATCGTGGCCGCCGACATTCGAGACGTGGCTGGCCATGTGACGGAGGGTGTGGGCGCGCCCGTAGTCGAAGAACCAGGACTCGCCCGTGGCGTCAAACTGCAAAAGCGCCGAGCCAAATTGGAATCCCAGCGTCCAATCCGTCCAGCGACGGGCCGTGTAAAGGCCCATAACCGTCACCACGGGCGCGCCGGGGGCGGCGGCCCAGCTTTTTTCCAGGCTGCGGATCTTGCCTGCGGCGAGCTCGAACAACCGCTCGAGCCGGGGCTTTAAGGATTGAGGGGCCAATTCGGCATCGAGGCGGATCATGGTCCTGCGTCCGTCGCTGGAGCTTGTGGGGATTGGTGTTGCGGGTTGAAACGTGCCCGCCGCTTTTCGAAAAGCGCTTGGATACGCTCCGGAACCTTCCGCCGCCGGCCCGTGCCGTCAGGCGGAAATTCGCTTCGGTCCGAGTCCAACGAGAACGCTTTCTCCGCCAAAACAATTGGGGTGAGCGACGGGATTCGAACCCGCGACGTCCAGATCCACAGTCTGGCGCTCTACCAGCTGAGCTACGCTCACCACCGCCAAGGCCGGCAACTCACTCAAGCTTTTGTAGCATTCGGCGTCGAAAGCTGTCAATGACCCGAAAGCCAAGAGCGAGCCGAGCAAACCAGCGGGCCCAAACTATTCCGGCAATCCGAGCGATTGCCAGGCACCGTAGCGCGTCAATTTGCCTTCGGCGATGTTGGCAAAATACCGACCACGGCAACTGAACTGGAGAATCCGTTGACCTGACCGCGCCAGCTCAGCCCAGCGAGACGCCGTCCTCGGATTCTGCTCGATGGCCGTGAGGCGCGTGTCGCCGTAAAGGAACTCAACTAGGCGCAGACCCTGAGCGCGGGTCTTCTGAACGCGGTAGCGGCGACCTTCAATCTCGACCTCTGGCCGTGAGTCCACCATCACCTGTTGCCACACCGAGTGGAGCGTTTCTGAGAGCGTCATTGTCGGTGATTCTATGACCGCAGTGAGCTTTGGTCAATCCGACAACGTGGCGCGAGCCCCAACCTGTCGGGGGGAACGCTCGTTCAACGCCGGGGCATCGCATGGCTGGACGGTCAACTTTCCCGTCCTCGCTCGCAGAGCGGCGAAGCTGCTCAATGGGTGATAATGACGCCTTTGGGGTCAGGACCGCCCGGCACTCCGACCGGAATCTCCTGAAGTTCCGTCGGATGTTGGCAACAAACGCAGCGGCCGGGCCCCAGCGCGGCGATGTTGCACGTCTCGCAGTAATAACGGACCCAATACCGCCGGCCGTGATGAAGGGTGTAGAGACGATCAACTTGGAAGAACCCGTTTGGGAGTTCGTGGCCGTGCAGTTCTACCTGGTCATTGGCGAGGCGCTTGTCTTGCAGGATTTGAAAAATAAAATGGTTCATCCCTGCCAACATCACCTGCTTGCCAGCCGTCAGCAGCGCCGGTTCTGCTCCTCGAATCTGCACGAGCTTGCCGCGTAGCACTCGGGCGGTGGGCTGAGTTGCCGCTCCCGGCTTGGCCGCGCGCAACGCGGGCGGCAGGTTCACTCCCCAAAGGCAAACCGCGACCGCCGCGGCTTTGGCTGCCCTCCAACGTCGGCTGAATGTTGTCTGCGCGCCCTTCGCACGCCTACGCCGGGCGCGCAACACCTTCTCCACAGAAATGCTCCTCGTCGGCGAACCCTGGGGCATTCACCGATTATCCTCCCTGGTATTGCCCCACGAGCACGAAGGCCAGCGGCGTCGTTTTACCGCCGATGCTGGCGTCAGCCTGAATCGCCCAGTTCTGCGAACCATCCTGAAAAGCGGCGGGCAAAGACTTCAAAGAGTTCCTGGCGCGGTCCATCATAAGCACTCCCGGGTGACCGGTGCCGGTTGTGAGGCGACTGAGCCTGACCGTCTCCTTGAAGGGCATCACCTGGCTTGGGTTGGTGTCCTTGGTGGCCGGCAATAACAGTAGAAAATCGCGATACTGGCTCACGCCCATATGATTGCCGTCTTCAGGGATCCACTCATAGCGCAACGTATAATACCCTGCCTTGATGGATTGTCCGCGGTAGTCCGAGCCTTGGGCTGGAAACTCCAGAACGCCGACAAAAGTGCCGGGCGCCAAACTGCCATAGAGGATGTCCGGCGAACTGGAGGGATTTGAGGCGACGGGCAGAGTTTTAGCCAGCCAGATTTCCGCCACGACGTGCCCCTGACCATCTTCAAACTTCATGCCCTGCGGATTGAGCGCCGAAGCGACCGCAGCCGGAACCTTGCCGCTCGGCGCTCCTGCGGAACTCACGACCTTGTAGGATTGCGCATAGCTAAGAGCCGGGAAAAGCAAAAAGACCACAACCCACAGCAACAAGCGCCTCGGTTGCATTGCACCCCCCTTGTTCGTAATCTTCAAAATGGCTTTCGTCCGCGCAGCGAGTGATGAAACTGGCCACCCTGCAGCCGAGGCCCTCCCTGGGCGAACGGCGACCTCACCGACGCGACTTGACCCCCTGCCACGCTGCTCTTGAGGTCGCCACAGGTCGCGCGGCTTTCGGGCTTCTTTATCGGTCAAAAGTCCCGACAAAGGCGCTGCGGCGGTCAATACGATTCCACACCACGCCCAGTCCGCGTCCATTGAAGGCTTCCTCTTCGGTGTAGGCGGGCATGGCGTGGGCGTCATGGATGAGCGGCGGGTAGTAGGTAATCTCATTGCCGCAAATCATGTCCCCTGAGCAAAGGGCCCGGGTTCGAATCATCGCCAGCTTGCCGGCCTTGAGCGCGACGGAGTCATGGGCCAGGCGCTTGAAGGTAATGGGCGCCGCCTCCACCAGCACCACGTGGTCCAGCAGACGGCCCGCTTGCGCGTGGGCGAAACTCTCGAGCGCGGCGCGCTGCGCTTCATTAGCGCTCTGATCCACGATGAGCACGGACTCTGCCGGGTAAGGATCGTGGTAACGGTCTCCCAAGGTCGCTTTAGCCTTGAGCACGGCGACCACGCTCAAACCCTTCAAGTCCACGCCTTTCCATGTGCCGTGCGTGACCTTCCAGCCCATGATCGCCTCGTTGCCCTGCAAATCCACTTGTGAGTTGGCAAAGCACGGTCCCGTCCATACGTCTGCGCTCCGGACCTCAACGTAGCGCCCGCGAATGGCCGCCTGCCCTGTAACCGTTGCCAAAAGCAACACGATTGGTGCCCAAAGAATTCTTTTCATGGTGTGCCTCCCTGCCAGATATTCCCCTACCCTTGCTTAGATACTCATTCTAACGCGCCGGTTACACAATTTTCAATTGTGACCCCACGGGACACTTTTCTGCGGCTGAAGATTCTCTCAGAATTGGCGCACGACAGGTCTGAATGAAGTGAAGGGGCCGTCGGGAGCAAGCGGAAATAGGGAGTTCCAACCGCCCAAGCTTGGTCGTCTTGAAGGGTGGGCAGAACTATCCTGGCAGGAAGCGGACTGGGTTCACGGGAGTATCATGGATGCGAACCTCGTAATGGAGGTGCGGCCCTGTGGCTCTACCGGTCATTCCGACCGCCCCGATGACTTCCCCGCGTTTGACCTGCTCGCCCACGACGACGAGGATTTTGCTGAGATGAGCGTAGCGTGTGGTAATGCCGTCTCCGTGGTCTATTAAAATGCAATTCCCGTACCCAGACTCCCAGCCTGCCTCGACCACCAGGCCATCTCCGGCCGCTTCCACCGGGGTGCCGGAGGGGGCAGCAATGTCTATTCCGGGATGGAACGCCTCCTCGCCACTAAAGGGGTCGGTGCCGTCGCCGAAGCCGTCGGTAATCTCACCTTTCACCGGCCAAATGGAGGGCAGAGCGTCGGGAGACACGGTGGAAAACAACCGGAAGCCCATCGCCGTAGCGCCCATTCCAGAGTCGGCTGCCGCAGCCTTCATGGCATCAAACGTGTACAACGCAGCCTGATAACTGGCGTCCAGGGTTGAGTTGCTCTGAGCGGCCAGGTTCAGAGCCGCCAATGGAAAACGCAGCCTGCGTTGGCTGCCAAATCCGTAGCTCAGGGCCACCTCTTTCGCCAAGGACTGCAAAGAATCAAGCTTGGCACTGGTGACGGTTGCCTTGTTTTCAAGCTTACGATACTGGGTTTTGAGCGCAGCGCTTTGGCTCCGCAGGTTGTTGTAATTCGCCACCTTCCACAACATGCGAGCGTAACTGGCCGCGACACTGACCGCCGCAATGAGCCCCAGCAAACCGACCACCACCACGAGATGGCCGACGTAATACGGAATTTGGACTTTGCGAAGCTTCCCATGGACGCCCGGAAAAATTAAGATTGTGTATGAGTTCTTCTCCATTCCTTAACTGCCTCCGGTTTTGATTGCTCTTAGCGGCCCGTCTTGCTGGGCATTGGGATACGGCAAATGGCCCCGGCCGCAACGTTCACGGAAAGAATTCTTATGCTAGTAGGGCGGATTCACGCCTGTCAAGAAAAAATAAATGCATTCAAAGCGGCTTGGGACAGCGAAAGCCGGGGCTGAAAATCTCCTCAGTCGAGATCAATGTCACGAAGGGGGGCTGTGGGCGGCTCATCCTTGGAGCGCTTCAATACTTCCTTAAACTTGCGGTCGAGTAGTTGGGACTTGGCTTTTTCGGCTTCGGCACTTTGCTTAAAGAGGTCTTCGCGGCGCTGGGCCTCGGCCTCAAGCAACTGATGGGCGTCATGGAGGTCACGGTTCTTTGCCGAGGGGAGCGCGGGTTCATGCGAGATGACTTGCCCAAGGGCCGCGTCAATGGTTAGACGGCTGCCGCAGTGAGGACAGGTGAGCCGAATGGGTTCTTGAGCCGGGCGCCGCATAAGTTAAGGCTACGCCGGTGGGTGGTCACTGTCAAACTGCTGTCCTGAGTCAGAAGTTCGATGAACAACTCAAAGCCGGTTTCACGCCAAGGCGCAAAGGCCGCCAAGGACTTGCGGGAGGCCGGACGGCCCGGAATTATTCATCCTTGTTACGACTCGGGACAGTATAATGAACCCGAGCGATACTCCGTCCATAGTTCCCACGGCTCATCCGCGCTCCGTCATCGGATATGGATATCGCCGCGGAGCGTTGTGAGTTCGAGGCGAAGGGTTCCATCACCCGCCCCACTCAGGTGTGCTTGGTTGGCCGCTATGGAATTCAATGGCCGCAGGGCTTTGATGGTTCCTGCGAGGGTGCGAGCGTGGAGTTCCACGCCGGTGGCTGGCGGCAGGCCTACGGTTAGATCGCCACATGAACTGGTAAGCGTCCAGCGACCCTTGCCGCCTTTGCCCTCTACGGCAATCGCTCCGCTGAAGGATGTCGCCCGGATTTTCCCGCTGACGTCGCGAAGATCAATCTGACCGGAGCCTGCGGTTGCGACAAGATCGTCGGAGGTGACATGCTCCATGCTGATGAGGCCGCTCCCTGTTGCGGCGTGTAAAGGGCCAGCAACATCTCGGGCAAAGATGGACCCGCTCGCGGTCGAAATCGTCACACGCCCTCGGACGGATTGAACCTCCACCTCCCCGTCGGTTGCCAACGCAACCACGTCTCCGCGAGCGCCGCGCACGGTAATCGCTCCGCAAGAGGTTGAGGCGTCGAGCGACTCCGCCGGCCCCTCGACCGTAATGCTGCCCGAACTGGCTCGGCAGACGATGCGGCTGAAGAAAGGAACGATAAGATCGTAATTGATGAAGAGATGCCTTTCCCTTTCCATCCCCAGGACACGGCCGATTTTGATGATGCTTCCTCGCTGCTCGATGGGCGGATTTTGCTGTAAAGAACGGAGGCGCCCTTCGAGCTCACCCGGCGCCACGATGCCCGCGCGGGCTCGAGCCAAGGCGCGAACTTGAATTTCCTCAAGGTCGGAAGCGGTGACATGGATGTGGCCGCAGAGGACTTCAACGAAAACTTCCGCTCTTCCCTTGACCGGATGGGTCTGCGCGAACCGCCCCTCCACGCTCATGGAAGGGAAACCGCGAGCTGAGACGAGTTTTTGGGGCGCCACGGTCACCATTCTCGCATTGCGCCCCTCCCAAGCGCTATTTTCGCCTGGAAACCTATCCACTCCAAATAAAAATCGCCGAACCTGTTTCGCGCCTCATGCTATGCCTTAAAGGATGACCCCGATATTGAGGCCTGCGGCTTGAGCAAAAGCTATCCCTCCAAGACGGGTTTGCGCCACCGGCCTCCGATTGGCGTAGAATCAAGGGTTCGGTTCATCGTCGGCGGAGCGATGCGGGCGGAGAATCTGTAAACCCGGTTCATCGCGCGGCGTTGCAGCCGGTCGTCAAAAACCGCAGAGGTGTTATCCAAGTGACGGAGGAGGGACAGCGATGAAGAGTATCTCCCTTCGGGGTTGGGTCGTCCTCATTTGTTTGGCCAGCAGCGCGCCCCTTTGGGCAGGAAGCCAACCGGCCACGCCGGGCGGGCGCCTCAGCTTGCAGCAGGGGTGGATGATCCAGTCTTCAGCGAAGGTGCGTGCGTCGGGTCGCACAATCTCGGAACCGGGTTTTAGGCCGGAAGGATGGTATCCCACCAGCATTCCCTCAACGGTTTTTGCAGCCTTGGTTAAAAACCATGTTTATCCAAACCCTGATTTTGGGATGAACTTGCGAAACGTTCCGGGGTTGAGCTACCCGATTGGCGCGAATTTTGCCGACCTCCCCATGCCAGCTAATAGCCCCTATAGTGTGCCGTGGTGGTACCGCACGGAGTTCAAGTTGCCGGCAAGGTTGAAAGGGCAGCACCTGTGGCTGGACTTCCACGGCATCAACTACAAAGCGAACATTTGGATGAACGGACATCAAGTTGCCGACACCGGCCAAGTGGAAGGCATGTGGCGTGAATATGAATTCGACGTGACCGATGCGGCGCGGCCGGGAAAGATGAACGGGCTAGCACTGGAAATCTTCGCGCCCAAGCCGGATGATCTCTCCATCACCTTTGTAGATTGGAATCCGATGCCGCCCGACAAAGACATGGGGATTTATCGTGGAGTGTTCCTTCGATGGAGCGGGCCCGTGACGGTGCGGCATCCGCAAATCGTCACCCGATTTAATTTGCCGTCGCTGGCGGTGGCTCACTTGACCCTGAGCGCGGATGTGCGGAACGTCACCTCCCATCCCGTCGCGGGGATACTGAGGGCGCGCATCGAAAGCCTGGGCGTCGCGGTTTCCGAGCCGGTCAAGCTGAAGGCGCACGAAACCACGCGCGTGATGCTGACGCCGGGAGAATTCTCCGAGCTCAATATCCATCACCCGCCGCTCTGGTGGCCTTATCCGCTCGGCCCGCAGAACCTGGAGCGCCTGGACGTTGAATTTGAAACCGAGGGGAAGATTTCCGACCGCCAGTCGGTGGAGTTTGGCATCCGTGAAGTTACCTCCACGCTAGATGCGCAAAAGCATCGGCTGTTCAGGATCAACGGGCGAAGGATTCTGATTCGCGGCGGAGGCTGGTCGCCGGACATGATGCTGCGTCCGCGTCCGAAATATCTCGATGCGGAGATTCGTTACGTTCGTGACATGCACCTGAATGCGCTCCGGTTGGAAGGCAAGCTGATGGGAGAGCACTTCTTCAATCTTTGCGATCGCTACGGCATTTTGGTGCTGGCGGGCTGGTGCTGCTGCGATCATTGGGAGCGTTGGAGCACCTGGAGGCCGGTGGATTACGAAGTGGCCGCGGATTCGCTGGAAAGCCAACTGCGGAGGCTGCGCGACCATGCTTGCATCTTGGTGTGGCTGTACGGGAGCGATAATCCACCTCCGCCCAAAGTCGAGAAAATGTATCTAAAAATTCTGCACCGAACGAGATGGCCGAATCCCTACCTGTCGTCCGCCTCGGCAAAGCCGACGACGGTCACCGGCATCTCCGGCGTCAAGATGACGGGCCCTTATCAGTATGTCGCGCCGTCCTACTGGCTGCTGGACCACCAGCGTGGAGGAGCTTTCGGGTTTAACACGGAGACCAGCCCCGGGCCGGCGATACCGGTGATGGCGAGCTTGCGCGAGATGCTGCCCTCGGACCGTCTCTGGCCGATTAACGAATTCTGGGATTACCACGCCGGCGGCGGGGCGTTCAGAAACCTCGATGTGTTCACCCAGGCGCTCAATGCCCGCTACGGGACGGCCACGAGCCTCCGGGATTATGTTGAGAAGGCACAATTGATGGCTTACGAAGGTGAACGCGCCATGTTTGAAGCGTATGGGCGCAACAAGTTCACTTCAACGGGGGTCATCCAGTGGATGCTCAACAACGCTTGGCCTTCGATGATCTGGCATTTGTTCGATTATTATCTGCGGCCGGGCGGAGGGTACTTCGGGGCCAAGGAAGCCTGCCAGCCCTTGCACGTGCAATATTCCTATGACGACGGCTCCATCGTGGTGGTCAACTCGTACTATCGCGCCTTTTCCAATTATCGAGTGACCGCCCAGGTCTATAATCTCGATTTAACTGAGAAATTCTCCAAGCAACAGCAGCTCAACATCCCGGCGAATAGCAGCACGCGGGTGTTCGTTTTGCCCAAGCTCGAAGGCTTGAGCACCACTTATTTCGTCCGGCTTCGCCTCGCTGACGCCGCCGGAAAGACCGTGAGCTCGAACTTCTATTGGCTTTCCACCAAGCCTGATGTTTTTGATTGGGACGACAGCACGTGGTATTACACTCCCTTGTCCAGTTACGCCGATTTTACCGAACTCCAGCAACTCCCCCAGGTTAAACTGGGTCTGCGGGTGCGATCCGCGCACGAGGGAGCATGGGAGCTTCAGGACATTACGCTGAACAACCCAACGGATCACCTGGCTTTCTTCGTTCACTTGAGGATTCTGCGCAAGAGCGACGGAGAAGAGATTGCGCCCGTGCTGTGGAAGAACAACTACTTTGAGTTGATGCCGGGCGCAACCAAGACCGTGACGGCTCGCTACCGCCCGACGGAGCTGCGTGGCGCTCAACCCGTCGTGGCCGTGGACGGGTGGAATGTGGCGCCTGTGGAAAAATGATGGTGGGGGGGTTAAATTCCAGGCCGATTTTCAAAGATGATTGACCGATCCCTTATAATGCAGGTGAAAAGTAGAAGCGTGGGCCGGAGGTTTATCGTGGCGGGGGAAAATTAACGTGCGCCTTGGCGATCTCATTGACGACTATTGCCCTCGCTGCAAGCTTCTGCTGAATCACGATGTCGCCAGCTTTCAGGATGACCAAGTCGCCAAGGTTATCTGCAGAACCTGCTTCACCGAACATCCTTATCTTCACGGCAAGGCAGCTCCCAAAAAGCCCAAGAGCCCTCCGTCCGCCTTCGAGCAGGTATTGGCAAAGGCAAGCCCTTCCCCATCTGCCGCGGCGAGTCTCGCTCCGCCAAAGAAACGAGCTTCTGCTCCTGCGCGCTATATTTCTCGCCATTCGCAGCACCGCCCCCGAGAGAAAGGGAAGCGACGCTCGGATTGAGCACGTCGCCCGCCCCTCGACGACTTCGCCGAGTGAACGAAGGTTTGGAGAATCGTGGGAGGCTTTGCTTTCCACACGGCTTCGTCCCTCGCCTCGGATGAAACTTGACGATTGCCGAGCGCGCTCCGCGGCGCGCCGGGCGAAGCGCTTTTCTTGACAAGTTGTCGGGCTCTCCGCACAATGGCCTATTACCTTTTGCAGGGTGAGCGAGAAAGCGCTCCGCTGCGCGATAAGGACCCGGAATGCGTTGGAGTCAATCGTTCATTCCAACTTTGCGCGAGGTTCCGAGTGAGGCTGAGGCCGCCAGCCATGGACTTCTGCTGCGCGCCGGCTACGTGCGTCAGGTGACGGCGGGAGTTTACGCCTATCTTTATCTCGCCCAGCGATCGCTGCAGAAAATCGCGCGCATCGTGCGGGAGGAAATGAACCGCATCGGCGCGCAAGAATTCTACCTCCCAGCTCTCAACCCCGCCGAATTATGGCAGGCGACGGGGCGTTGGGATTTGGATGTCGTTTTCAAGCTGAAGGATCGCAACCAGCGCGACCTTTGCCTCGGCATCACGCACGAAGAGGAGATGACACGCCTGGCGTGTGGGGAATTGCGAAGCTATAAGCAGTTACCCCAAATCTGGTATCAGATCCAAGAGAAATTCCGCGACGAGCCGCGGCCGAAGGGCGGGTTGTTGCGGCTCCGGCAGTTCATGATGAAAGATTCTTATTCCTTCGATCTGGACGAACAAGGGCTCGACGCGAGCTACCGGAAGCACATTGAGGCCTACAAGCGCATCTTTGAGCGGGCCAGCGTGCGGTGCCTTTTTGTCGAGGCCTACTCCGGCGTGATGGGCGGCAGTGTTTCCGGAGAATTTGCGGCTCCCGCTGACGCGGGAGAGGACCTCATTGCGGTGTGCTCGTGCGGCTACGCCGCCAATCTGGAAAAGGCAACCGCGAAGGCAACCCCCATAGAGGATTTGCCCGGCGACCATCTCCCCGAGCCCTTCTCGACGCCCGGTCAAAAGACGATTGAGGATTTGGTCCGCTTCACCAACCAAAGCCCGGCCCGCATGATGAAGACACTGGTTTATGTGGTGGAAAGCAAGCCGCTGGTCATCCTTTTGCGGGGCGATCACAGTTTGAGCGAAACCAAGCTGGCCACCGTCCTGGGCACGGACGTCTTTCGTCCCGCCACGCCGGAAGAAGCGCTCGCGTTGCATGGCGCTCACCTTGGCTCGCTCGGTCCGGTGGGCCTCCGTCCCGGCGTTCGCATCCTGGCCGATCGAGCGCTGGAAGGGCGGAAAAATATGCTGGCGGGAGCGAACCGCGACGATGAGCACTTACGAAACGTTACCCCGGGGCGCGATTTCCAGGCGGAGTTCGCCGATTTGAGAGTGGTGGAAGCCGGCGATCTCTGCCTGCGGTGCGGAAAGCCGGTCGAAGTCCAACGAACCATCGAGCTGGGACACGTCTTCAAGTTAGGCCGAAAATATGCTGAGGCGCTGGGAGCGCGCGTTCTGGACGCCCAAGGCCAAGAAACAACGCTCGTCATGGGTTCTTACGGGATCGGATTGGAGCGAATTCTGGCGGCGGCGGTGGAACAGAATCATGATGAGGACGGCATATTCCTGCCGCGCTCGATAGCCCCCTTTGACGTCGTGTTGACCATTGCCAATATGGACATCGAGCCGCTCCGCGCGGCCGGCGAAAAGCTCTATGCGGAACTCCGCGTTCGGTCGCTCGACGTGCTGTTCGACGACCGCGAGGAACGGCCGGGCGTCAAGTTTAAGGATGCGGACCTGATCGGTGTTCCCTACCGCGTCACGCTCGGCAAGCGCAAGTTTGAGCAGGGGCTGGCAGAAGTTTTTGAGCGCTCGACAAAGAAAACGATGGATGTTAAGCTAGACGAATTGATCGAAGCGCTGGAGGCAAAAATCGCTCACTAAGGGAAGCCCTTGCGCTCAGACGGAGGAGACGATGCAGCTTCAGGACCATGGAGCTGGCCGACTCAAGGCTGTGATTGCCCTGCTGTTTATAGCGCTGGTCATCTACGTCGGAGTGAAAGTGATTCCTGTGTACGTTCAGAATTATGAGCTCGCGGACTATGTTCGCAATCTGGCCGTGGACGCTACCGTTCAGTATCCTCCTGCCACCGCCGACGGGGTGACGGACCGAATCCTGCACAAAGCGCGCGACCTCGGTCTGCCGATTACGCGAGACGAGATTCAGGTGACCATGGGTCGCACAGTCACGATCAGCGTGGACTACCGTGTTCCCATTGATCTGGCGTTTTACAAGTTCACGCTGCACTTCACACCGTCGGCCAGGAACACGAACCTCACGTGACCTGTGCCTAGAGAACCTTCATCGTCAAGCCGGCAGGCGTCCCGTTCCGGGAAGAGAACTCGGCCTCGCGGCCGGGTGAGGTTGACGCCGGCCCGCAAGTTTCTTTTGGCAGCGGGCTTGGTGTGCCTGACGGCCGGCGGCCTTGTCTTCGCGTATTTCTACGTTCATTTCTCGCGGCTGATTGACGCCCGTCTCAGCGGCAACCTTTTCCATAATTCTTCCCTTGTTTACACGGCGCCCACGCCGCTGGAAGTGGGGGAACCAGCCCAGGCGGCAGATTTGGCCGCCAGGCTCCGGCGGGCCGGCTATGTTGAAGGTAACCACCCGGTCGGGGTTGGAAGCTACACCTTGACCGGCGCAAGCCTGCGAATCTATCCGGGGCCCACTTCCTTCTTTCACGGTGCCGTGGTTCAGGAGGGCCCGGCCGCGCTCGACGTGAGCCAAGGGCGAATTGCCGCCATTACTTCCCTGGGTCCCCACGCCACGGAACTTGAAAATTACTGGCTCGAGCCTCAATTGATTACGCCCTTGTTCGGACGCAATCGCGTGAAAAGGCGCGTGGTGAGCTATGCAGAACTTCCCAAGGTTCTTATTCAGGCGGTCGTGGCAGCGGAAGATCATACCTTTTTCACCAATCCGGGCATCAATTTCTACCGCATCCTGGGCGCGGCAGTGGCGGATATCCGAGCCGGCCGTAAAGCCCAAGGCGCCAGCACCATCACCATGCAAGTGGCGCGAAATATCGTCTTGGAAAATACGCAGCGGACCTGGCGAAGGAAATTCGAGGAGACCTTTGTGGCGCTCCTGCTGGTGCAGCGCTTGAGCAAAGAGCAAATCTTCGATCTTTACGCCAATGATGTTTACCTTGGGCAACGGGGAAGTTTTTCAATTTACGGATTTGGCGAGGCCGCGAACGCTTACTTCAACAAGGACGTTTCGCATCTTGACCTGCCGGAAGCCGCACTCTTGGCAGGCTTGATTCGAGGGCCCAATCTCTATTCTCCTTACAGCCATCCGACGCGCGCGCTTTCGCGCCGAAATTATGTAATCCGGCAAATGCTGGCGATGGGAGACATTACCGCAAGCGAAGCTGCGCTCGCGTCCGCGGCGCCTCTAGGAATAACGCCGGGAAGCATTGAAGCCAGCCAGGCGCCCTATTTTGTTGATATGGTCCGAGAGCAGTTGCTATCTCGATTCTCGCAAAGAGACCTCATGTCGCAAGGCTATCGGATTTATACGACCCTGGATCCGGACTTGCAGAAGATAGCCTCGGCAGCGGTTCGGGAAGGCATGGCTGAAGTGGATCGAGAGGTTAAGCAGCAGCATCGCCGGCCCCCCCCGGGGCGCGATGAACCCCAGGTGGCTCTCGTAGCGGTTGATCCGAAAACCGGAGGGATTAGCGCGCTGGTGGGAGGCCGCGACTACACTTGGAGTCAATTCAACCACGCCCTGGCCATGCGGCAGCCGGGCTCGTCTTTCAAGCCGTTTGTCTATGCCGCGGCGTTAAGTTCTGGGGTGGATGGGTCGCAGCCCCTTATCACGCCCGCGACAACGTTGATGGATGAACCCACAACGTTTCAATTCGATGGTCAGACGTATGCGCCCCAGGATTATAAGCAGGAATATCATGGGTTGGTGACGGTGCGTGAGGCGATTACTTTTTCACTCAATGTCGCCACCGTGAGCCTGGCTCAGATGACCGGCTATGAGAAGATTCGCGATCTGGCCATTGAGGCAGGGATCAATAAGGGCTTGCAAGCGACCCCGGCGATGGCGTTAGGCGCCTACGTGGCCACGCCGGTTGAGATTGCCGGCGGCTATACCATCTTCGACGACAACGGCACCTTTCATGCCCCCCATGCGATTTTAGAGGTCACCGACTCCAAAGGGAGAGTCCTTTACCAGCCGCCGCAGGTTTCTCGACAAGTCCTTGACCCGCGGGTTGCCTTCCTGGTGGATAGCCTGATGGAAAGTGTGATTGACCACGGCACGGGCGAAGGGGCTCGGGCGCGCGGATTCACGTTGCCGGCGGCCGGCAAGACGGGAACCTCTCACGATGGGTGGTTTTCCGGCTTCACATCGAATTTGATCTGCACGGTGTGGGTTGGTTACGACGATAATCGCCAGTTGGACCTTTCCGGGGCTCGGTCGGCTCTGCCGGTGTGGACGGATTTCATGAAGCAGGCCACCAAACTCCCCGGTTATCAGAATGTCCAGCCATTTACCCCGCCCGCTGGGGTTGTCAGCGAGGTCGTAGATCAGCAAGGCAAGCCGGTGAGTGCCAGCGAGTTGGTTTCAATGGATCCTGCGGATTCGTCGGCGGATGACGACCCCACGACGGATCACTTGGAATATTTTATTGACGGAACGCAGCCCCGCCTTCAAAACCCCATTCAGAAGCTTGGAGGAATCCTAAAGAGATTGTTTACAGGCGCTGCGCCGTCGGCTGCGCCGGCTCCCGGGCCGTCACTGCCGACGAAGGTTCCTCCGCCGCCGGCGGAAGCATCTTCCGCGCCATCCTCTCCAGCGCCCCCATCTTCGCCACCGGCAGCTCAGCGAAAGAAGCCCGGGTTTTTTAAGCGATTTCTGTCCATCTTCAAAAGCAGCCATTCCACGTCCAAGGCCGGGGATTCTTCGAGCAACCGGAATTAAGGGGCGCATTCGACCGCTTCGGTGCAAGATGAGCGGTCGCCCAGAATTTCTTATGGCGATGGAGAGCGAGACTCAGCCTTTGCCCGCTGTGGGTTAATTCACTCGGACGGCTCGGGGTCAAATGCTATAATACAGCCCGATATGAAGACGAAATACACCGCTCTCCTCATGATGGGCATGCTGGGTGCAGGGGTCAGGGCCGAGGGGGCCGCGGTGCGCCGATTGGTTTTGGTTTTTCCGTTCGAAAACTTAAGTTCCAACGCCAACGTGGGCTGGCTCTCGGAGGGAATAGCGAATTTGATCGGCCAGCGCCTCCGCTCGCCCTCAAATTACGTTCTTAGCCGGACGGAGCGGAATAAGGCTTTCGAGCAACTGGGGTTCCCACCGGACACGCCGCTGACACTCGCCAGCGAGTATAAGATTGCTGAAACGATGGGCGTCCAGGAGGCGGTCATCGGAACTTTCAAGATCACCGGCCAGCAGCTCACCACGCAAGTGCAAGTGCTCAATGTGGAGAAACTTCGACTCTCGCCGCCCATGATTGAAACCGGAAGCCTCTTGAGCCTCGTCCATCAGGAGACCGAGCTGGCGTGGCGAATTCGAGCCTTTTACGATCCCGGGGCGACGACCGAAAGCGAAGCCACGTTTGCCAAACAATTTCCTCCCGTCAAGCTGGATGCGTTTGAAAATTACACGCGCGGGATTATCGCCCAAGACTCTGAAACCCGGCTCCATTATCTTAAGGAAGCCAACTTGCTTGACCCGTCGGATCACCGGGCGGCCTTTGAGGTGGGACGCGAGTATTTTATGGAGAAGAATTACGCCGCCTCGGCTCGCTGGCTGCAAAAGCTGGTTCCTTCGGATGCCTCCTATTCGGAGTCGCGGTTTCTTCTGGGCGTGGATGATTTCTTTCTGGGCCATTACGCAGAGGCTGAATCTCAGTTTGAATGGCTGGCCCAGCGGATTCCGCTGGACGCTGTTTTTAATAATCTCGGAGTCTTAGAGGCCAGGCAGAAGCACTACGCCAAAGCCTTGGCCGACTTTGAACGAGCGCACCGAGGCAATCCTGCCGATCCGGATTTCAGCTTTAACATGGCCGTCTCCGCGTGGTACTTGAAGAAATACGGTTTGGCGGCGCGGTGCTTGGAAGCGGACTTGAAGACTGATAAGAACGATAGCGATGCCCACAGCCTTCTGGCGGCGGTCCTGGGGGAAATCGGAGATCAGAAGGATCGAAGCCGACAACTCGACTGGCTGGCCGCGCACGGTGAAAATCCGCAAGCCGAGGCGACCGCCGACTTTCTGCCACTTTCTCGTATCAAAAAAACCTATGAGGGGCACGCCTTTCGCTTGCTGAAGCGCGCCATCCAAGCTGCCAAGCAGAGGAAGCTGACGCGCCTGTCGCAACACTCACAGCGGACGGCAGCCGGCAGGAACGGAGAAGCCTATCTTCACAGCGATGAGTCCATCGTTGTACACGGCTGGATGGCATCGGTCAAGCCTTTGCGGTATGAAACGCGATCCTGCGCGGCGACAACGGGCGATCGAACGAATCCAGTTCGGCTGATCTCATTCTCCCCGCGACCGAGCCTAATAGGACAAGGTGAGAAGGTTCATGCTGGGGCGATGGCACTCAACTCGCAGCCGACGCTTCCCGTTGAAGCATGGAGCTAATGTGGCGCGTCTAACACTCCCTTACCCGGTTCCGTGGGGCGCGGGCGTCCCGCCCGGGCAAAAACACGGCCAAGATGGCCGTGCCCCAAGCTCTGCGCCTGTAAACCTATTTGCGTCGCACCATGCGCGACTCAAGCGGAGTCTCAACAAGCCTTCTGGTGCATGGGGTGGACAAAGGTCCTCGGTTCGGAGGATTGCCGTCCGAGCGTTGATCTGCGCATTCGGGTTGGGATTTCTGGGGATCCTCCCATGCTCTGGGGCAACTTCTCCTCGGCCGCTCGTGGTGGAGGTGGACCTTGACGGCGCGATCCAATCCATCACGGCTCGGTATGTCGCCAATGGAATTCATTATGCGAACGAACTCCACGCCAATGCGGTGCTGCTGGAGTTGAATACCCCCGGCGGTTTGGAAGACTCGATGCGGCAAATCATCGAGGCCATCGTGGCTTCGCGCGCCCCGGTCATTACCTACGTCTCCCCGAGCGGGGCGCGGGCGGCCTCGGCGGGTTTCTTCATTCTGATGGCCGGCGACGTGGCGGTGATGGCGCCCGGCACCAACGCCGGCGCGGCCCATCCGGTGGTGATTGGGGGCATCCACGTGGGTAAGACCATGGAGAAGAAGATTGAGAACGACGCCGCGGCCTACATGCGCGCCATCGCCCAGAAGCGCGGCCGCAACGTTCAGTTGGCGCAGGCGGCGGTGCTCCAAAGCGCTTCCTATACCTACCAGGAGGCTTTGGATGACCATCTGATTGATGCGGTAGCCAGCTCGCCCGAGCAAATCTTCCAGGAGTTTAACGGGAAAACGATTCAACGCTTTAACGGCACGACGACGGTGCTCCACCTTGAAGGCGCGCGGATTCAACGCTATTCGATGTCCGGCTTTAGCCGGTTTCTTTCATGGCTGGCCGATCCCAACATTGCCTTCATCTTGGGCGCCTTGGGCGTGCTGGGCCTTTATGTCGAGTTCACGCATCCCGGTTTCGTGTTGCCCGGGGTGGCCGGCGCGATCGCGGTGGTTCTGGCGTTATTCGGCTTCCATCTGCTCCCCATTAACTATGCGGGCGTGATTTTGATTTTGCTCGCCTTGGCGATGTTTGTGATGGAAGCGAACTTTACGACCCACGGCATTCTGGCGCTCGGCGGAATTGCGGCGATGGTGGTGGGTTCCATGATTCTGATCAACTCGCCTTGGCCCGGGACGCATATCCATCTGAGTACCTCTCTGAGTGTGACGCTCCCTCTGGCCATCATTACCATTTTTCTCATGCGCCTGGCGTGGGCCGCAAAACTTCAAAAATCCATCACAGGCGTGGATGGCCTGACCGGAGCGGTGGGCGTAGCTCGGACCGATCTCACCCCCATGGGGCAGGTCTTGGTCCAGGGCGAGCTGTGGCGGGCGCGCGGGCTGGGAAATATCCCGAGCGGAACCCGCGTTCGTGTCCGAGAAGTAGAGGGCCTCACGCTCATCGTTGAGCCGATCGAGAATACTCGATAGACGGGGACGGCCCTCCCGGTCGCCCATCGGCCCGCGGCCGAGAAGCGGGGCTCCGGCAATGAGTCCTATAGAAAGGATGCGATCCTGCGACCCGCCCTTCGAGGGCAGAAAAGGAGTGAACGATGGCCGTTCTAGTGGTGCTGGTGATTCTGTTTTTCTACGCGATGGCCTGCCTGCACGTGTTGCGAGAGTACGAGCGCGCGGTGGTGTTCCGCCTAGGGCGGGTACAAACGCCCGACAAAGGGCCCGGCTTGATCTGGATTTGGTGGCCCATTGATAAAATGGTGAGAGTATCCCTGCAAATTGACACGTGGGATGTTCCCCCCCAAGATATCATTACCCGCGACAACATCTCCGTTAAAGTCAATGCTGTGCTGCTCTACCGGGTGCTGAGCGCGCAGAAGGCCGTGGTGGAGCTTAGAAATTATCGCTTTGCCATTGAGCAGGTCTCGGCCACCACCTTGCGGTCGGTGTTGGGCGAAGTGGAGTTGGATGACTTGCTCGCGCAACGCGAAAAGCTCAATGCCCGCTTGCAGACGATCATTGATGAACAGACGGAACCGTGGGGCATCAAGGTCAGTCAAGTTCAAGTCAAACAGGTGGATCTCCCGCAAGACATGCAGCGGGTCATCGCGCGCCAGGCCGAAGCGGAGCGGGAGCGACGCGCAAAAATCATCAACGCGGACGGCGAATTTCAGGCTTCCGCGCGGCTGGCCGAAGCGGCCCGCATCCTTGCTCAAGAGCCAATTACCATTACGTTGCGCTATCTCCAAACCTTGTCGGAACTGGGGCTGGAGAAAAACACGACCATTATCTTTCCGATCCCCATCGAGCTGCTCACCATCCTGGCGAGGGCGGCGGAGGATTCGACGACGCGATCTGCCAATGCGCCGCCGACCACCCCGACCTCCGCGACTCCAACGCCGCCCGCTCCTAAAACGTAACGGTGGGGTGGAGCAAAATCTTTAACCTGGGCTCAGGAGAAGCAAAATGTTCGACTCGACGGAAGCAACCCGGTCAGAGCGGGGAACGTCAGCCCGGCACTTGGTGTTGGTTTTTTTGGCGTGCGTGGCCGTCTGCGCCGTTTTTTTCTCACTCGGCTATTTGGTCGGATACAACGAGCGGGCGTCCAGAACGTTGGTCACTACGGAGAACGTTGCGACTCCAGCCGTCGTGCCTCCGGTGGTGAATCCGCCCGTTCAGGCCGGGGCTTCTATGCCGGCGGCAAACTCCGAACCTTCAGGGACGACCAACGTTCCAGCATCCAATCCGCTATCTGCGGCGCCGGAAAAACCCGAGCCCTTATCTTCCTCGAGCTCGTCCGTGCGTGAGCCGGCCAAAGCCTTCGAGACGCACAAGCCGGCAAAACGGACCGCGACGGCCCGCAGAAGCGCGGTGAAGGCAACCGCTCCGGCCTATGCCGGGGCTGGATTTTCCGTCCAGGTTATGGCCTCACGGACCAGAACGGATGCTGATTCGTTGGCCCATCTCCTCCGAGGGAAAGGATATCCGGCTTTCGTCCTTTCGGCTCAAGCTCTTCACGTGAAAGACCACCTTTTCCGGGTGTTGGTGGGTCCCTACGCGACGAGAGGCCAGGCGGAAGCGACCTTAAAGAAGCTTGAGAAGGAGGGGTTCCAACCCTTCATTAAACACTAATGGTGCTGCTAGGCCGGCCGGGCGCCTCGGCGAATCATCCCAGCCATCCAAGTGAAGTTTTGCCGCCATCGTCACAACCCTTCGCCCCGCGTGGGTTGAGCGGCGCCTCGACTCCTCCTGGGAGTCTTCCAGTTGAGAGCTAAGACGCATTCCCTTGTCACCGGCGGGCTGCCCTATTTTGCCGCGCTCGCGTCGGGATTTTTACTCTTCGCCGCCTTCCCTCTATGGCGCTGGAGCTTTCTGGTGTGGGTGGCATTGCTTCCGCTCATCGCCGCATTGATCCGTGAGAACCGAATGAGTCGCGGTTTTTTTCTGGGATATATCACCGGAATGGTTTTCTTTGCGAGCAATTGCTATTGGATTGTGGGAGTCATGAAGCGCTACGGTGGGTTGAGCACGGCGCTTTCTTTTGGAATTCTTCTCTTGTTCGCCGGGCTTTTCTCCCTCATTCCCGGTGCCTTCGGACTGGCTGAGGTTATCGTTGCTCGACGGTCACGGATTTGGGGTCTTTGTCTTTCCCCGTGCTTATGGGTGGGGAGCGAATGGGCGCGCACGTATCTGTTTACCGGTTTCCCCTGGGATCTTCTAGGGTATGCGGTTAGGGCAGAAGGCTTGCAGCAGATGGCTTCGACGACCGGCGTTTACGGACTTTCGTTTCTTGCAGCGGCAACCAGTGCCGTCATCCTTGCGGCCATCATCTATCCTCGGCGGAAATGGCTATGGGTGTTCCTGGCGGGTTGGGTGGTGGGATTGGTGCTGACCAACCGAGGGTTGCGACCGCCCCGGCTAGCACCGGGCCGTGCTGACGCCATTCTGGTCCAACCCAACGTGCCATTGGCCGGAGCAGCCGCTGATGAATGGGCGCCTTGGATTCACCCGCAGCCGCTCGACCATCTGGTGGAGGAGAGCATCCGCGCGGCGCAGCGGCTTCACGCGAAGCAACCCCCTCTGTTGGTCTGGCCGGAGGACTCGGCGCCGTTCTATTTCGACCGCGACCCCGTCTTCCGTGCCGCGCTTGAAACGATGGCCAAGGATTCAGGAGCTTATGTGATTGCCGGGACGGTGACCTTCAAAAATGGCTCGCTTTCCATGCCTCAGAATTCAGCCGTGGTTTTGAATCCCGAAGGCCAGCTCTTGCTTCGCTATGATAAAATACACTTGGTGCCGTTTGGCGAGTACGTTCCGTGGTGGGCATTCCCTGGGAAAACAGGGAAAATCACGGCTCAGGTGGGCGATTTTGTGCCCGGCACCCACGTGCGCGTGGCCAAAACGGCCGAGGGGACGGTCGGGGTTTTTATTTGTTATGAAGCTATCTTCCCGCAACTGATCACCCGGTTCGTTCGCGCCGGGGCGCAGGTATTGGTCAACATCTCTGATGACGGCTGGTACGGCAACTCTTCGGCGGGGGAAGAGCACTTTTGGATGGCTCGTTTTCGTGCCATTGAGAATCACCGCTATCTGTTACGGGATACGAACAATGGCATCACCGCCATTGTGGATCCCTACGGACGTGTCGTTCAAAGGATCCGGCGCAACCGCTTCGGAATCTTGGTGGGCGGATTTCAGTACCTGACCGGAGAGACATTCTACACAAAACATGGTGACGTTTTTGCCGGGGTGGTAACGGCTTTGGGCTTACTGGGGGTGGCGAGCTCGGCGGTGAACGGGCGGCGCAGGCGAAAAGCGCCAGTTAGGAAATCTGAGGTGACCTCGTGATAGAAGAGTTGGAAAGAGAATTTGATGACCTGAAACGGCGAGCCGAAGAGTTGCGGAGCTTTCTTTGACGTCGCCGCGGTTCGCCAGCGGCTCGCCGAAATTGAGAAGCAGATCGGCCGCCCTGATTTCTGGCAAGACCCACAAACATCCCAGCAAATTCTTAGTCAACGCAAGCGGTTGGAGTCCTCCCTCGAGAGCGATCGCCAATTGGCGCAGAGGATTGAAGACCTGGGCGCCTATTTGGAGCTGGCGCGCGAAGGAGAAAACGTATCCAACGAGGTTCGAGCCGAGCTCAACGCTCTGCGACATGATCTTGAGCAGATAGAAATTGCCTCACTTTTGCCGAGTGAAAATGACCGCCTCAACGCCATTGTCGCCTTGCACCCCGGTGCCGGAGGCACAGAATCGCAAGATTGGGCGGAGATGCTCTTGCGGATGTACCGCCGGTGGGCGGAGCGTCGCGGATTTAAGTTCACCCTCAATGACCTTCAGGTCGGCGAAGAAGCCGGCATTAAATCCGCAACCTTCACCATCGCGGGGGAATTTGCCTATGGATTGCTGAGCGGAGAAACCGGCGTCCACCGACTGGTGCGCATCTCGCCGTTTGACGCTGCGGCGCGCCGGCATACCTCCTTTGCCTCCGTCTTCGTCAGCCCGGAAATTGACGATACCATTCAAATCGAGATCAAACCCGAAGACCTGAGAATTGAGACGTATCGTTCGGCGGGGAAGGGCGGGCAGCACGTCAACACCACCGATTCTGCCGTCCGCATTACGCACCTCCCCACCGGGGTGGTCGCGCAGTGCCAAAACGAGCGTTCGCAACATCGCAATCGCGAAATGGCCATGAAATTCCTTCGCTCACGTCTCTATGAGCTCGAATTACGCCGACGGCGAGAAGCGGCGCAAAAAGTGGAGGAATCGAAGGGCGATATTGCCTTTGGCAATCAGATTCGGTCCTATGTGTTGCATCCCTACCGGATGGTGAAGGATCATCGAACCAAGCTTGAAGTCGGCGATGCCGGCCGTGTTCTCGACGGGGATCTGGATCCTTTTATCAGGGCGTACTTGATATCCAAGCGGACTCCGGTGGGAGCTTAGCCGGGGGTTGGCGCGCGAACCCCGGGCCGGCGACGCGCCAAGAAACGGGGCGTCGCGCGCGACGGTTGCTCCCGTAGCCGAAAGGATGGAGAAAAGTTGAGCGCGGAAACTCATCTGACGCGAATCGTCGAGGCCAGATTGCGTCAACTGGAGGCGCAAAAGGCTGCGGTGAGTTCTGTCCGCTTGCGCGCGGCGGCGGAAGCACGAACGGAGCGGCGCGACTTTGCCGCGGCCCTTTCGCGGGAGGGCTTGGCGGTGATCGCCGAGCTGAAGCGCGCCTCGCCTTCGCGCGGCGTGATTCGTCAGGATTACCGTCCGGCGGAGATAGCGCGCGGCTATCAATGGGCCGGGGCGAAGGCGCTGTCGGTTCTTACTGAGGAAGAGTTTTTTCACGGTTCCCTCGACGATTTGAAGACAGCCCGCCAGGCTACCGACCTGCCAGTCTTGCGAAAGGATTTTATTGTCAGTGAATATCAGGTGTATGAATCTGTGGCTGCCGGCGCCGATGCCCTGTTGCTTATTGTCGCCGCTCTGGCGGATGGCGAACTGCGAGAATTACTAAATCTTTCTGAGCGGCTTAAAATCGCGGCGCTGGTGGAGGTGCATACGGAAGACGAGCTTGAGCGGGCCGTCGCCTCCGGCGCAAAAATCATTGGCGTCAATAACCGAGACTTGAAGACGCTTGAAGTGAATGTAGAAACCTCGTACCGCCTTCGCCCACGGATTCCGCGCGAATGTCTCGCCGTGAGTGAAAGCGGAATTCGCTCGGCCGAAGATTTGTTGCGCCTGGCGGGCGCCGGTTTCCATGCGGTCTTGATCGGCGAACATCTGCTTCTCCAAGACGACCCGGGCAAAGCGCTGGCCAGGCTTCTCGCGGGCACGCTCGCTCCGAGGACCCAGTGAAACCGACCATGCGCACGCGGGTCAAAATCTGCGGCATCACCCGCCTGGAGGACGCGAAGCTGGCCGAGGAGCTCGGCGCGGATGCCTTGGGGTTCAACTTTTACCGACCCTCTCCGCGCTACATTGCGCCGGCCTCGGCGCGGGAGATTATCTTTCATCTTGCACCGTTCGTTATCCCGGTCGGCGTGTTCGCGGACGAAACCGACACGGAACGCATTGCCTCGATCGCCCAAGAAGCGGGAGTTCAGGTCATCCAACTGCACGGCGCTCCATTGGAAACCGTGGGTTCATTCCCTCTAATCCGGGCCGTTGCCGTGGGAGAAGACGGCAACGAAAACCAGATGGCGGAATTTATTGAGAGCGCCACGAAGGGACAATCCGTTACAGAACCGAGCCGGCCGATGGCGATGCACCCGCGCGCGATCCTTCTGGATACGCAGCATCCAGAGCTCCGTGGAGGAACCGGCCGAACGTTCGACTGGAAAAAGGCCAAGGACCTCGCTAGGCTGGGGCCTGTGATCCTGGCGGGCGGACTAACACCGGACAATGTGTTCAGAGCGATTCAAGCCGTGCGCCCTTACGCGGTGGATGTAGCTTCCGGCGTGGAGGGTGCGCCGGGAATTAAAGATCCCGCGAAACTTCGGGCCTTTTTTGCGGCGGTTCGAGAGGCGGACCAAACTTTCTGAAAGCGGACGAAGTGGCATGAACAGCAGAACCGACACAGCGGAGGCGCGCGGCGTGTCCCAGCCATGGCCGGATGCTGCCGGCCGCTTTGGGGAATTCGGCGGCCGCTTTGTGCCGGAAACGTTAATGAGCCCGATCGAAGAGCTCCAGCGGGCTTACCTCGAAGCGCAGGCCGACACAGCTTTTCAGCGTGAATTCAAGCGCCTCCTGAAGGACTTCGCGGGGCGTCCCACGCCTCTTTATCATGCCCGACGCCTAAGCGACCGCCTGGGAGGAGCGCAGATTTTTCTCAAGCGGGAGGATTTGCTTCATACCGGGGCGCATAAAATCAACAATTGCCTGGGACAAGGTCTGTTGGCTCGACGCATGGGCAAAACGCGCCTCATCGCCGAAACCGGGGCCGGCCAACACGGGGTGGCCACCGCAACCGTGGCCGCGATGTTCGGCCTTGAGTGCTGCGTCTATATGGGGGAAGAGGATATGGCCCGGCAGGCGCCCAATGTTTTCCGGATGCGGCTGCTCGGCGCTCAGGTAGTTCCCGTAGGCTCGGGTTCAAAGACCTTAAAGGATGCCATCAATGAGGCCATGCGAGATTGGGTCACGAACGTCAGCAACACCCACTATCTGATGGGCTCGGTTCTAGGGCCTCATCCTTACCCCGTCATGGTTCGGGAGTTTCAACGGGTCATCGGACAGGAAGCCCGCCGGCAGATTATGGATACGGTGGGACGGCTGCCGGATGTCTTGCTGGCCTGCGTCGGCGGTGGAAGCAACTCCATTGGTCTCTTTTACGATTTCATTCCAGACGCCGAGGTCCAAATGGTGGGCATTGAGGCGGGCGGACGCTCGCTTCAGCTTGGCGACCACGCAGCACGTTTTGCAGGAGGGAAACCCGGGGTGTTGCACGGAACGTACACCTACGTTTTGCAAAATGAGGACGGCCTCATTGCTCCGACCCACTCGATTTCAGCGGGCCTCGATTATCCCGCCATTGGGCCGGAACATGCGGCTCTTTTCCGCTCGGGAAGGGTACAATACACGCAAGTCGGCGATGAAGCGGCTTTGGAGGCGGCACGAGAGCTTTCACGGACGGAGGGAATCATTCCGGCGCTCGAGTCGGCTCACGCCGTGGCTGAAGCCATGCGCCGGGCTCCGCGAATGGGGCGCGAGACGATTTTGCTCGTTAATCTCTCCGGGCGCGGCGACAAAGACCTCGGCATCTTTCAATCGGCGGGTATCTTGTAGTCGTGTGCCCGACATGACCTGCGACGCCCGAGGGATTTCTAGAGGCTACGAAACATGACGGTCGCTTCTTCATCGCGGCTTTCCATCCGGTTCGGCGAATTAACTCAGCGGGGCGAGAAGGGGCTGGTCGTCTATCTCACGGCGGGCGACCCATCGCTGGATGCCACGGGCGAAATTCTGCAAGCGATTGACCAGGCGGGGGCGGACGTCATTGAGTTGGGCATTCCTTTTTCCGACCCGTTGGCCGACGGCCCCGTCATTCAGCGAGCCTCCGAGCGGGCGCTGAAAGCCGGAACGACGCTTCGGAACGTATTGGCTTCGCTTAAGGATTGGCGGAAAGCCATCCAAGCACCCGTGGTGCTTTTCAGCTATTACAATCCGATCCTGCAATATGGCTTGACGGCTTTCGCCCGTCAGGCGCACGCAGCCGGCGCCGACGGCGTTTTGGTGGTGGACCTGACGCCCGAGGAAGCAGATCCGTACCTCAAGGCGGTCCGGCAGGAAGGGCTGGACACCATTTTCCTGGCCTCGCCGACTTCCTCGGCAGAGCGCCTCCAGCGAGCTGCGGCAACCTCGTCGGGTTTTCTCTACCTCGTGTCCCGCACCGGCGTGACCGGCGAGCAGAAGGAATTAGCCGCGACTTTGGTCCCGCTCATCCAACGCGCGCGTGCGGTGACTCCATTGCCTATCGCGGTGGGGTTTGGGATATCCAATCCCCAACAGGTCCGCCGTGTTCAACAATTCGCCGAGGCGGCGGTGGTGGGCAGTGCCGTTGTTCACGCGATCGAGGAACGCTTTTCAACCGGCGGAGCGCGGGCCATAGGTGATTTTGTTCGATGGCTTAAACACGGCACAGAGAGCGAGGCGGCATGAGCGATCTCGAGTGGTGGCGACAGCGCATTGACGAAGTGGACCGGAAATTGGTGGAGTTGTTGAATGAGCGGTCGCGCTGCGCGCTCGAAATCGGCCACATCAAGAAGCGGCTCGGATTGCCGGCCTGGCAGCCGGAACGAGAAGCTCAGATTTTACGCAACGTGGTGCAGTCGAACGGCGGACCACTGGACGATGCTGCCATCCGGCGATTGTTTGAGCGCATTATTGATGAGGCCCGTGCCCTGGAGCGCCATGTCATGGAGGGCGGTGCGTATAAGGGTCAAGGGAAGGAGTAGCGAGTTATGGTCGTCGTCATGCAAGAGGCCGCTACCGAGGAACAGATTCAGGCCGTCATCAGCAAACTCATGCGCATGGGCTTTGATATTCATCGCTCAACCGGCGTGCGACAGACCGTTTTGGGCGCCGTGGGAGCCAAAATTGACTTTGATACGAGGGATATCGAACTGTTGGACGGCGTGGCCGAGGTGGTTCGCATTTCCTCTCCCTACAAATTGGTGAGCCGGCACTTTCGCCCGGAGGGGTCGGTGATCCATCTCGGGCGCGGAGTGAACGTGGGAGCCGAGGAAGTGGTGGTGATGGCGGGACCGTGCAGCGTGGAAAGCCAGGATCAAATCGAAACCATCGCTGCCTTGGTGGCCGCAGCAGCTTCCAAGGTCCTGCGGGGCGGAGCTTTTAAGCCGCGAACTTCGCCGTACAGCTTCCAAGGAGTGGGCGCCAAGGGGCTTGAGTGGATGCGTGGCGCGGCGGATCGCCATGGATTGCTGGTCGTTTCCGAAGTGATGGATCAAACCCAGATTCCCATGATGCTGGAGTTTGTAGATGTTCTGCAGGTGGGGGCTCGCAACATGCAAAATTATAACCTGCTCAAGGAGCTGGGCAAGGTTGCGAAGCCCGTGTTGTTGAAGCGCGGTATCTCCGCCACCATCGAGGAGTTGCTGCTCTCGGCGGAGTACATCATGTCGGGCGGAAACTACAATGTGGTCCTGTGCGAGCGGGGTATCCGAACCTTTGAAAATTACACGCGCAACACGCTGGATCTATCGGCCATCCCCGTCATCAAGAAGCTCTCTCACTTGCCCATTGTCGTGGACCCCTCGCATGGCACCGGCCGGCGGGACAAGGTTCCGCCGATGGCGCGGGCGGCGGTGGCGGCCGGAGCCGATGGGCTGTTAATCGAAGTTCACCATGACCCTGAGAAGGCTTTAAGTGACGGCGCGCAATCGCTCTACCCTGACCAGCTAACGCAGTTGATGAAGGAGCTCCGGATGATTGTGCCGGCCGTGGGCCGAACGCTTGCGGAGGCTCCTCCGTCGGCTGAAGGAACCCGTTGACGTGTCTGCCGAACCCGTCCATTTTCGCCGCATTGCCATTGTGGGGCTTGGCTTGATCGGAGGCTCGTGGGCGTTGGCGCTCGAAAGAGCGAGAATTCACGCGGAGCGCGTGGGATGTGACCAACGCTCCGTGTTGCGTCGCGCCCTGGCGTGCGGGGCCATCGAGCGCGGCTCAACGAGCCTAACCCATGCCACCCAAGACGCTGACCTCATTATCGTTGCCACCCCGATCGGGACCATCTTGAAACAATTGCGGACGCTCAGCCAGTGTGCTTCGCCAGGAGCTTTGATCACCGATGTCGGCAGCACCAAACAGAGCATTTGTGAGCGTGCCCGCCAGTTATTCAAAAATGGGGCGCTCTTTCTCGGAGGCCACCCTTTAGCGGGCCGGGAGCGCTCCGGCTTTGGGAGCGCCGGCGCAGAGCTGCTGCGAGGCGCGACGTACCTGCTTTCGCCTGTTGCCGCTTCGGACCTTGGGGATCCGCGGGTGCAAGCCTTTGAGCGCCTGGTGCGCCGTATCGGCGCACGGCCCCATATCGCTGATGCGGCAGTGCATGACCGCCAAGTCGCGTATCTTTCCCATCTGCCTCAATTGGTCTCGACAGCTCTAGCAAGCCTGATGGTGGACAACACCGGACCGAAGGCGCTGTCGCTTGAGTGGGCGGCATCCGGCTTTCGGGATATGACCCGATTGGCTGAAAGCCCATATCACGTGTGGCGAGACATTTGTCAAACCAATAGTCGAAATATCGAAAAGGCGCTCGACGAGCTGACAAGGAAACTGCAAATGATTCGGCGGCATCTTAAGACGCCTCGCCTCGAAGCGGAATTCCAGCAGGCATTGAAATTGCGGCGAGAGTTAAGAAAGGTAGTGAGCTCGTGAACCGTAGGGGCTGTTGGCCTGCCATCGCGCTCGCCTCATGCCGGCGTGGGTTGTCCGTGAGGCCGTGACTGCAGAGGGCGGAGATGAACAAGATATTTGCCGATGCGGAAGCTGCCATCGCTGACCTTCCCGATGGCGCCGCCCTTATGGTGGGTGGCTTTGGCCTGTGCGGAATTCCGGAAAACTTGATCGCGGCCGTACGCCGCAAAGGAATTAAACATTTGACGGTCATCAGCAACAATGCCGGCGTGGACGATTTCGGCTTGGGTCTTTTGCTCCAAACGGGTCAAATTCGGAAAGTCATCGGGACCTACGTGGGAGAGAACAAGTTGTTGGAAAGTCTGGCCATCTCGGGCCAAATCGAATTGGAGCTGATGCCCCAAGGAACCTTTGCCGAACGAATCCGGGCCGGCGGTGCCGGCATTCCGGCATTTTATACTCCCACGGGAGTCGGCACCGTGGTTGCCGAGGGCAAGGAGATACGCTCTTTTGACGGCCGCGAGTATTTGTTGGAGCGAGCCTTGCGCGCCGATTATGCTTTTGTTAAGGCGTGGAAAGGGGATCGGTGGGGTAATCTAGTTTATCGGAAAACGGCGCGGAACTTTAATCCGATGATGGCCACCGCCGCGGACGTGACGGTGGCAGAGGTTGAAGAATTGGTTGAGCTGGGCGAACTGGATCCGAACTGCATTGTGACTCCCGGTATTTACGTGGACCGGATCTTTCAAGCCGCCCGTCTGGAAAAACGCATTGAGAAACGAACGGTCCGCCGACGAGGCTGATGGATAAAAGAGAAATCATTGCCCGGCGTGTCGCGCAGGAACTCCGAGACGGGTATTACGTCAACCTGGGCATTGGTATTCCGACGCTGGTCTCCAACTATGTTCCGGCGGGCATGGAAGTTATCCTGCAATCAGAAAATGGCATGCTCGGCGTTGGGCCTTATCCCTGGGAAGGAGAGCAGGATCCCGACCTTATCAATGCCGGCAAAGAGACCGTGACCGAGCTGCCGGGAACCGCTTATTTTTCAAGCGCCGATTCTTTCGCCATGATTCGCGGCGGTCACATTGATTTGACGGTGCTAGGAGCCCTCGAGGTGGACCAGGAAGGCAATCTGGCCAGTTGGATGATTCCTGGCAAGATGGTCAAGGGCATGGGCGGGAGCATGGATCTGGTTGCCGGGGCCCGACGCGTCATCGTCGCGATGGAGCACACCACCAAGGATGGCAAGCCCAAAATCCTAAAGCGATGCACGCTGCCGCTGACCGGGAAGAAGGTGGTGAATGCCATCGTGACGGAACTTGCCTTTATGGACGTTACTCCGACGGGTCTTTTGGTGAGAGAATTGGCTCCCGGCGTGACGCCGGATGAGGTTATGAGCGTAACCGAGGCCCCGCTTGTCGTCGCCAAGAACGTCGGAACCTTCCGCTTTACATAAGGGCGCGCGGCCAGGAAGTGGGCAATCGAGCGTTCTCGGAGTTGGCGATAGGTTGCGGCCTCAAAGTTGACGAGGGCCACCCAATCGCCTTGCCCTGCGTAGCGAGCAATCAAAGGGAGGAAGGGAAGCGGGGCTCATGGATAGTTGAGGGCTCGTAGGTTCAGGGTTGGAAGTTTATATGATGAACAGCCAAGCATAGGAATAACCATGGAAATCAACTCGATTGTCATTTTAAGTCTCACGGGTCCCAAGGAAAAAATTTGGGGTCAACTGATTGGGCTCACAACGGCAGGGGTCACGATCCGCGGCATCGAACTGGAATCTTTTGATGATTTATTGCGACAGATTATGGGACAGGAAGAAGCGACGGTGGGCCTGGCAACCGTCTTTTACCCCATCCATCGTGTGGAGCGCATTGCGCTCGATGAGCCGAGCGGTTCGCTTCCCTCCTTGGCGGACCGCTTCCGAGGCAAGGTTGGAATCAGCATCCAGGAGTATCTTGGGCTTGAAACGCCACGAGTCTAAATGCCCATGACGCGCCGCGTGCTCTCTCCCGCAAATCAAATCACCATTTTGCGCTTGGTATTTGTGCCGGTATTTGTGATGTTGGTGCTGGGCGGGAAATTTAGGCTGGCCTTTGGGGTGATCGTGGTTGCCGCTCTTTCGGACGCTCTGGATGGCACGGTGGCTCGCCTCACGGGAAACGTCACGCCGGTGGGCGTAGCGCTCGACCCCATCGCGGACAAAATCCTGATGAGCGCTGCCTTCATCATCCTGGCTTACCGGAATGCCTTGCCGTGGTGGTTGACGATCATGGTGCTGACCCGCGATGGAGGGATTCTACTGACCGCTTTGCTAATCAGCCTTGTGGCCGGATACCGGCCGTTTCATCCGACGTTGCTGGGGAAGGCTTCAACCGCCGTTCAAATCACGACCGTCATCGTGGCGATGGCGCGGTTGGGATGGCCAGCCTGGGTTGCAGAAAAATGGCTGGAGGCGCTGGTGGATTTGGCCGCCTTGTTCACCGTTGCCTCGGCGGCACATTACCTCTGGGTCGTGCGACGACGCTACGCCGAACACGCGGCGAGTGCCAGTGAAAAGTTGAGCGTCTAGCCGTCGTGGGCCTTTCACGCTGCCGGGAGGTTGAGCGGCAACCGCCACCGGCAGGCGCGGTCGGCGCCGACCGAGTTCAAGACTTGCAAGGATTACGCGGAGAACGCTAGAATCCAGCCCAAGATCATTCAGGCGGAGAGCGTATCGCTGCCTGACCCATGAGCCGGCCCAGGCCAAAGAGTTGTTCTGGGCAGCCGGGAGGAGGTTTTATGTTGGTTAAAAGACTTATTTTTGTCATCAGTGCCATCAGTTTAGTGGGAGGGCTCGCGGGGGCGGCGCCGCTTGGGGCTCAGGGTCAGCTACGGATGGCATCGCTCGGCAATTTCCATCTTGAAAACGGCGAAGTGATCCGTGATTTCCAGATCGGCTATCGGACTTTTGGAACCCTCAGCGCCGCTAAATCCAACGCGGTCCTGATGCCGACGTGGTTTACGGGAACGTCAAAGGAACTGGAGGGAGCGGTCGGGCCTGGGCGCCTCATTGACCCGTCGAAGTACTTTGTCATTCTGGTGGATGCCATTGGCGATGGGGTCACGTCGTCTCCCTCGAACAGCAAGCTCCAGCCGCGGATGAGTTTTCCTCGGTTCACGATTCTGGATATGGTGCGCGCCGAGCATGAGCTGGCAACGCGGGTGCTGAAGCTCCGTCATCTTCACGCGGTAATGGGAATTTCGATGGGCGGCATGCAGACCTTTCAATGGATGGTCGCCTACCCGCATTTCATGGACGAGGCGATTCCCATCGTCGGCTCGCCCAAACTCACTTCTTACGACTTGTTACTCTGGAAGGCCGAGGAGCACGCGATCGAAGCCGATTGCAAATGGAATCATGGAAACTACACTTCCATGCCGGTGGCCGGCATGAGAGCCGCGGCGGATATTCACACGCTCAATTTGACGACTCCGACTTATCGGGTGGAGCACACAACACCTCAAGCTTTCCCTCAGTTTCTCAGTTCAACCGAGTTGCAGATTATGCGAAGCTTTGACGCGAATGATTGGATTCGCCAACTTCAAGCGATGATGGCGGACGACGTTTCCAAGCCCTTCGGCGGCTCGATGCGGAAGGCGGCGGCTGTGGTTCGCGCGCGAGTGCTGGTGGTTCCGGCGCAGCAGGATCATATGGTCAACCCCGCTCCCGCCATTGCATTCGCCAAGCTGATTCACGCTAAGATGCTGCTGCTGACCTCGGATTGCGGCCATCTGAGCCCCGGCTGTGAGGCAGGACTGCTTGACCGCACGGTCGCTCAATTTCTTGCCCAGTGAAATGCGGCGACCCGTGGATGAGTCGCGCATGAATCTCATCCTGATGGGTGGGCGTTGCGGGGCTGCTATAATGGCAAGCCGAAGGGGACGGAACGCGAAGGCGTGCCGGCAGGGAGGCAGGCTGCGCCACGAAGAGGCTCCGCCCAGCGGACTCGCGCTTTGTTTGAACGGCGCCTCCACCGAGCGGACCTCAAAATCCCTCAGTGGGCCGGCGACGGACCCGCCGTCAGATGGACAAGCTCATCGAACGCTACGTGAATTACCTTCGCGTGGAGAGGAATGCCTCTCCGCACACGCTTCGGAATTATCGCAGCGACCTGCTTCAGTTTCGCAACTTTTTGATTCAACATGATGCCGAGCCGGCGATTGACGTCAACAAAATCACCCCTCTCAAAATCCGCGCTTTTCTGGCATTCCTCTTTGAACGCGAGAAGAAAAAAACCTCCATTGCGCGCAAGCTTGCCGCCCTCCGAGCCTTTTTTAAGTTCCTGACCCGCGAGAAGTTGCTTCACCAGGACCCGGCGGCTGCGGTTTCGACTCCCAAACTGGACAAAAGTTTGCCACGCATTATGACAGAAGAAGAAGCGAACGATTTCCTTGACCGCCTCGGCGCCCTGGCCAAGGTTGGCGATTGGAAGGTGCTGCGCGACCGGGCCATCCTCGAGCTTCTGTATGCCTCCGGTCTGCGCGTCAGTGAGCTAACGGGCCTTGACCTCGGCGGCGTGAATTTGGGAGAAAATTTTGTACTCGTTCGGGGCAAAGGGGACCGCGAACGCATCGTTCCCTTTGGGTCTAAGGCCAAGGTGGCCCTGGAAGCCTATCTGCCGGTTCGAGAGCGTATTCTGCGTGACACCCGGACAGGTTGTGGGGGGCTTTTCCTGAATGCGCGCGGAAGGCGATTGACCCCGCGGTCGGTGGATCGCCTTCTCAAACGATACGTCAAGCAATTCGCTCCCCACCTCCGCGCCAGCCCCCATTCCCTGCGCCATGCCTTCGCTTCCCACTTGCTGGCGGAGGGTGCCGATCTGCGCGCCATTCAGGAAATGCTGGGGCACAAAAGCCTTGCCACGACGCAAAAATATACGCAAGTTTCCATTCAGCACCTCATTGACGTGTACGATAAAACCCACCCCAAGGCATAGCCGAAAGCACCTAAAAAGTGCCGATGCCTGTTTGCGGCTGGTGACGGAAGCGGGGCGACTGCGGTAAAATACAGGCTTCGGTTTGACTTTCCATGAGTTCACTGTCTCGCGTCTCTGTCGTTCAGTACTTGAACACTGTTCCCCTGGTGTGGGGAATGCTCAAGGGTGAGCAACAGGGGAAATACGCTCTCTCCTTCACGACGCCCGCCCTTTGTGCGGATGCCGTGCACTCCGGGCAAGCGGACATTGGAATTATTCCGTCCATTGAGTATCAGCGCCTGGAGCGCGCGCAAATCTTGTCCGGCCTCGCCATTGCCTCCAAGGGCGAAGTCAAGAGTGTGCTTCTTCTGAGCAAAGTTCCCATCGAGCAAGTCAAAACGGTGGCGCTCGACAATTCTTCCCGCACTTCGGCGGCTCTTCTGCGCATTCTTCTGCGCAAATTTTACTCTCGCTTCGTCACGATGATCCCCGCCGCCCCAAACCCGGAGGAGATGCTTCGGCGCGCCGACGCAGCGCTCGTAATCGGAGATCCTGCGTTGACCTATGAAGGACCGGTCGCGGAAGTTTACGACCTGGCGGCCGAGTGGAAAAGGTTTACAAATCTTCCTTTTGTGTTCGCGCTTTGGGTGGGACACGAGCGGGCAGGGATCGGCCGCCTGCGCGAAGATTTTTCGGCCTCGCGCGACTTTGGCCTGCAGCATATTGACGACATTGCCGCTGAATACGCGCCTCGCTTGAAGATGCGGCCGGAAGGCATCAAGATTTACTTGACTCAGAATATTGATTATTCTTTGGACGAGGAGAACCGAAAGGGGCTGCGCCTTTTCTTTAAGCTGGCCCGCGAAGCGGGCATCGTCCCCGTGGAAAAGGAGCCCAATTTCGCCTAGTATCCTGGGTCGTAAGAAGGATGAGTAATTCCGGGCCGTTAGGCCTCCCGCAAGTCCTTGGCGAGCTTTGCGCCTTGGCGTGAAACAGGCATTTAGTTGTTTGTCGAACTTCTGACTTAGGGCACTGGCTCCGTTCAACCGCTCTGAGCTGACACGCAGGGGAACCGCCGAGGTTCTGACGAACGATCACGCGATGGTGCGGATGAGCAACAGCACGGCACTCGACATGCTCCGTTCCCCCGATCTCATCGGTGTCGGGATGGAGGCCGATAGCGTCCGGCGCCGCCTTCATCCCGGCAACGTTGTGACGTATCAGATTGACCGCAACATCAACTACACGAACATCTGCACGGAATATTGTTCCTTTTGTGCCTTTTATCGCCCGGTCGGCTCGCCGGAAGGCTACGTCCAACCTATTGAAACGATCTTCCAGAAGATTGAAGAGACTATCGCCCTGGGCGGCACGGGTGCACTGATGCAAGGCGGACTGCACCCTGAGCTCACCATGGACTATTACGAGAATCTTTTGCAAAGCATCAAGCGCCGCTTTCCCTCCTTCCACATTCATGGATTTTCGGCCCCAGAGATTCTGAATATCGCGGACATCGCGGGGCTTAGCGTGCGGGACACGATCGCTCGTCTGCGCGACGCGGGTCTCGACTCAATTCCCGGCGCGGGCGCTGAAATTTTGGATGACGAAGTGCGCCATCGCATTGCTCGGCTCAAATGCAGCACGGAGGAATGGCTGATGGTTCACCGGACGGCGCACCAACTCGGGCTGCGCACCACGGCCACCATGATGTTTGGCTGCGGCGAAACGCTGGAGCATCGGGTGAAGCATCTGGAACGGCTCCGAAATCTGCAAGACGAGACCCGGGGCTTCACGGCTTTTATTCCCTGGTTCTTCCAACGCGAGAACACCTCGCTGGGCCGATTTATTAAGCAGGAAGTCACGGCGGTGGATTACCTTAAAACCTTGGCGACGAGCCGCGTTTATCTTGACAACATCTTGAATGTTCAGGCTTCCTGGCTCACGCCCGGGCATAAAATATGTCAAATCGCTCTGCGGTTTGGCGGGAACGATGTGGGCAGCATCCTGATTGAAGAAAATGTCGTTTCTGCCGCGGGCTGCACGCGCACCAGCTCTGAGCAACAACTTCGCCAGTTAATCGAAGACGCCGGCTTTCGCCCTATCAAGCGCGATACTCTCTATCGAAACTACTTCTTTAACTAGCCCGAGTCGCACGGAGCTCGACGCGGCGTGGCCTTCCCGTTGCGAGGCCCGGCGGGGACACCGCAACGCACTATACTTTTCCGTCTCCTTGCGGTTAAAATCGGCATTTCGTTATTGCCCGAAATGTACGAGCCAACATATCTTTTTACCGATCTGCGTGGGGTCGAGGCAAGATCGGGCAAGTCAATGTCCGCGCCACGATGACCGAACTTCGATGGAATCCGACGGCTCGCGAATGGGTGTCCACGGCTTCTCATCGTCAAGGCCGTCCGCTGATGCCCACGGACTGGTGTCCGTTTTGTCCCGGTTCCGGGCGAGTCCCGGAGCACTATGACGTCCTCATCTATCCCAATGATTTCCCGGCCTTCACCGTCCCGGCAGCCGAGCCCACGGTCGTCGGAGACGATTTCTATAAGGTTCGGCCCTCCTACGGGAAGTGCGACGTTGTTCTTTACCACCCCCACCATCACACCTCTTTGCCTCAACTTACGGTCTCTCACATCACCTTGCTGGTGCAGCTTTGGCGAAGGCGTTTCCAGGAGCTTGCCAGCATTCGCGGAATTCGGTACGTGCTGATTTTTGAAAACAAGGGTGCCGTGATCGGTGTGACCATGCCCCACCCTCACGGCCAGATCTACGCCCTCCCACTGATTCCGCCGCGAGTGGCTCAGGAGATGGCCGCGGCTCGGACGTACAGGCGGCGGCATCGGCGTTGCGTCTTTTGCGATGTTCTGCGCCGCGAGCGGAAGGAAGCGCGCCGGGTCGTTGCCGAGAATGATCATTTTACCGCCTTTGTTCCTTTTTATGCGCGCTGGCCTTATGAGGTGCACATTTACTCTCGACGGCACCTGGGGACGCTCGCGGAATTTCGTGCGGCGGAAGAAAACTCGTTGGCGGAAATGCTGAAGTGGATCGCCATGAAATACGACAATTTGTTTCAGATGTCATTCCCTTACATGATGTTGTTGCATCAAGCTTCCGTCGGGGCACAGCGTCCGGAGTTTCATTTCCACATTGAGTTCTATCCACCTCATCGCAGCAAAGACAAGTTAAAATACCTCGCCAGCGTGGAAACGGGTGGAGGACTCTTCCTGAATGACTCCTTAGCAGAAGACAAGGCGGAGGAACTCCGCAAGGTGCCGCCCCAGCGGCGGGAAGAAGTGGGAAAAGCTTAATCGGCAGGAAGACATTGTGATTCACCAAACCTTCAAAGAGCTATTCGGCGCCGAACCCGAGGCTGTCAGCCGCGCTCCGGGCCGAGTGAACCTGATTGGCGAGCATACCGATTACAACGACGGCTTTGTCTTGCCAACGGCGATTGACCGCGCCACCGAATTTGCGGGCCGACGCCGTTCTGACCGCACCGTCGTCCTCTATTCGGTGGATTTCGAAGCCCGAGTTGAATTCAGTTTGGATTCGATCCCGTTCGACCGGGAGCACACCTGGAGCAACTACTTTCGTGGCGTCTGCAAGTATCTGGAAGAGGAAGGGCATCGCTTGTGCGGGGCGGAGGTGGTGTTTGGAGGGAACGTTCCCCGCGAGTCCGGCCTGAGTTCATCCGCATCAGTGGAGGTTGGGGCCGTCGCCTTTTGGCGCACTTTGCTGGGGTTCCCTTTGGCCCCGCGCGACGGCATTCGCCTGGCTCGCCGCGCGGAAAACCAGTTCGTGGGCGTTCCCTCGGGCATCATGGACCAGTTTGCGTCGGCGTTGAGCCGGAGGAACCATGCCTTGTTTCTCGATTGCCGCGACCTCAGTTACCGTCACGTTCCGTTAAGCCAGGGGGTTCGGATGGTCGTGTTCAACTCCGGCGTCAAGCGGGCGCTGGCGCAGTCGGAATACGAAGTTCGCGTCCGGCAGTGCCAGCAGGCCGTCGCGCAGCTTCAAAGCGAGAGATTGGCCATTCATTCCCTGCGTGACGTGGAGCCTGTCGCGTTAGAGGCGCGGGCTGGCAGACTGGATGACGTTTCACTTCGCCGGGCGCGGCACGTGGTGAGCGAAAATCAGCGTGTGCTCGAGGCCGTCCAGGCGCTCGAACAGGGCGAACTGGCTCGCTTTGGCGCCCTGATGAATGCATCCCATGAGAGTTTGCGGAAGGATTACGAAGTCAGTTCGCCGGAGCTTGATACGCTGGTCGAGTTGGCGCGGAACCAACCGGGCGTGCTCGGCGCGCGCATGACCGGAGCGGGATTTGGCGGCTGCACCGTCAATTTGGTTCATGCGGAGGCGGCTGAGGCTGTCTATAAAAACGTCCAAGACGAATATGCCCGGAAGCGTGGCTATCGGCCGGAAGCCTACATTTTTCAGGCTTCCGATGGCGCTTGGGCAGGTGAATGAAAAGCCGGGACGTGCGCCCACGCGAGACGGCGGGCGCTCTCAGACGATGTGGTGGCCCCTGAACAGGGCGAACAGAGCGGCAATAAGGAAAATCGCCGCCAGAATAAAAAGAAAGGCGCGTGCTGCGGGGCTGGCTTCCGCCTCGATGAAAGGACAGGAAGCCGAGGGCGTTCGCCGGCGCGACAGGTACCAGGGGAAGATCACAATCCAGAGCAGAAGCGAGCCAATCGCCCAGCGGAATGGTTTCGGGAGCGATTTTTTTTGAGCGTCGTAAAAGACCCAGATCGAAGAAAGAAGAATAAGCCCTTCGAGCACCATCTGAGCCGTCGCGTATTTCAGAAACTGCACGCTGAGGATGGTCAAGGCAAACCATATCAAGAGCACTCGAAAGAAGATCGGCCAAGAGAACCGGGCGCGCTGGACCGGCAAGGGGGGAGCGATGGGCGGATTCATTTCGGGCAATGCGACGCTCGGCGCGGGGACGGGAGTCGGGCGGACGATTTGATGAGGCTCGATAGGTTGTTTGCAGGCGACGCACACCCGCACCGACGGGGCCAGCATCTGCCCGCAGTGCGGGCACGGAAAGGGTTCGTCTGGAAATTCCGAGGCATCCGAGGACGGCTTGGCCCAGTCAGCCATTCAGTGTCTCACCTTTCGTTCGCGCTCATCCGTTTTTCGTTCCATCCGTCGTGGTCCATCCAATCCAGCACTTGGCGATAGGAAACCTTGCTGGGCAGGTCTCGGTAGCTGCGAATCCTGCCCAGCGCGTGATTACTCCCCTGAGATTCATAATACCATTCGGCCTCCTGCGCCAGCATCATCACTTGACCTGAAACGTAAAAAACATGATTCGCATACCGATAGGGCGTGTAGGGAACCGTCTTCGGGTTATAGACTCGATCCACCAGCACCTCGACGCTGCGGGGAGATAGTTCTCCTTTCTTCAGCAGCTCGTCGAGCGCCTGAATGACCAGATACCCCGTCACAATATGGTCAATGTGACCTTGGCTCGGGGGGTGCGACGTGACGATAACGGCAGGGCGATACTTGAGGATGAGATGGCGAATGACCTTGAGGACAGCGTCGCGCGCGTACGGCAAATTCGGTTCGACCAGCCCGTCGTAGGGCGCATGATCGCAGGCCAGGAGCACGGCCAGGTAGGGATTGGCCGCCGAGGGGTGATGATACCAGATTTCACCCGATCCACCGTCAGGCAATCCTAAGAATTCGATATCTTTGCGCGGCACCCCCAAGTGGCCAAGCGCAGCGCGGCTTTCCGCCATGCGGATATAACCGAAATTGAGTGCCGTCGCCGGGCCGCACGAACGCTCGTAGTACATGTCGCAGGAGCCGGCGTCGCCACTCGTCAGATAGATGACGTGGAGGGGAATATGGTTTTCGACGGCAGCGCGAATCAACCCCATCCACGCTCCTTCGTCGTCTTCATGAGCGCAAAATATCAAGACGGATTTGGGCAAGCGATTCACCGCCAGCCCGATTTCGTTGGACGCCAAAATATTGCCCATCGAATCTGCAACGGTGACGAAAACACGATAAAGCCCGGCCGCCGCAGGCAGTTTGAACCGAAGGGTTTGGCTCACCGGTGCTTGGCCTGGAGCGAGGCGCGCGTACCGTTGGGTGGTTGGGAGGGCCATGGCGTGGCCTCGGCGAGCCAGCAAGCGGGCCGTCACGGAAACGTCGCGCCAGGGTTTTGAAGTGGGGTTGCGGACCGAAAGCGTGACATCCGCCTCCGCGCCCAGGGAATACATGGTGCGGCTCGTTTTGAAGCGGATAGCCGCCCGATCAAACTGGGACGGATAAAAGCGGCGGTAGGCCGTGAAGTTAAGGTCTCGAAGTTCCGGATAGACGTATTGCGGCGGGTAGGGGATGGGCGCATCGCTGCCGGGCGGCCGGACGATGACGAGAGGACTGAAAGCAATTGCCAAGGCGTTTTGTCGGCCATGGTCCCACACCACCACACCATACTGATGGAAGGTGGGCTTGGAGACTTTCGGGGCTACGGCCACATGAGAGGCCCGAATCACACGCTCTTCATCAGGAGCCAGGTTCAAGGCGGTGGCAATAGGAACAATGCTGGCCGCCGCCCGTGCCGCCGGCCCGGCAATCCACGGCCAATAACGATTGGAAAATTCCACCCGCAATCCCTTAAGCGTCCGGTCCGTAAGGTTCCTGAGCGTCACTTGACAATTTACCGAATCGCCCGATGTGTAGAACGTCCGCCCGAGACGAATCCGAACGATTTTCACGCGTAGGCGATGAACCACAAACGCCCCCGCATCCGGCAGTTGGGCCAGCCTGCGACCCGAGGTCGGATCCCGCGCCGTAAGGTCAATCTCATATCGGCCGGTCAGGGCGTTTGAAGGGATACTCCAGAGCGTGACATAGGGTGTTGAAGAAGTTTTTGCCGAGGGGATGAAGCTTGAAAGGATAGAATGTAAGGGAACGATAGGGGTGCGCTCACCGGCGTAGCGAACGGCGGCGAGGAATTGGACCGGTCGCGAGGGGAACGACGGCGGACCAAATACCACGCGCGCTCGCACGATCGTTCCCGCGTTGTAAGTCGTATGGTCGGTAACAACCTGCAATCGAAACTGGCCACGGGCCGCAACCGGCAAACCCAACCAACAGACAAAGAAGGTGACGAGTTGAATCTTTCCATTAAGCGCCTTTTTGATGAGTGGGCGAATCCGAGCCGGCAATTTATTGTTCACCTTCGTCTCTCCGCGTAAAAAGGACATTATACGGCCTGGCAGGAGCGTCGGTCGGCGGTTTTCCTAAAAATTTCCCCCACAACCCACAGCCGACCGCGGCCCGTTGGTCCTCCAGGTCACCCAAGGCTTAGCCGGCCGGCACGACCGACGTGCATTGAGGGCACCGTGTGGCTTTGGCGGAAATGGTGGAGAAGCAATAGGGACATTCTTTGGTGGGGGTTGGAGCGGCGGCGGGAAGAGCTTCCGACCTTTCCTTAAGCCGGTTAATCTGCCGCACCAACAAAAACACCGCGAAGGCGACGATAACGAAGCTAATCACCGAATTCAAAAAGCTACCGTAAGCAATGACGGCCGCGCCGGCTTTGCGTGCCGCCGCCAGCGAGGCATAATGATGCTCGGAGAGGTCCACAAACAGGTTGGAGAAATCCACCTTGCCGAGCAGCAGCCCGACGGGCGGCATCAAGATATCGTTGACCAGCGAGGTGACGATTTTCCCGAATGCGGCGCCCAGAATGATTCCCACGGCCATATCCACCACGCTCCCGCGCATGGCAAATTCTTTGAATTCCTTCAACATGGGTTGATTCCCCCCTATCGCGGTACTACCTTCTATTTCGCGTTGCCAACAGCCTCCATCGGGACCACCGGCGGCCGCATGCCCAGCGCGGAGAGAAGGTAATAGATCAGAAATCCCAGCAGGAAAGAGAAGAGCACTTCGGGCCGGTCGGCTCGAACCCAGGCTGCGGGCACGCCGGGAATTTTGTCCAAAATCCCAACCACAAATCCCACCGCCCACGCGATGTATCCCGCCCAGTTGATGCCTTGGCGCGGCCCTGACCATTTTTTGCCCGCGAGAAGGTAATCCGCAGCCATGGCTCCGCAAATGGGGCCAAAGGAGGCGCCCACAAGCGTGAAAAAGCCGACCAAATTCTGAGCGACGCCCGTGACGGCCAGAAGGGCGCCAATGCTGACTCCCACCAACGTCGAAAGGCTGCGAGGAATCCTGGGCAGCATGGTCCCAAAGCTGTTGGCCGCAATGAAGGTGCAGAAACAGGTCGGAACCATGGAGGCGGCGGCAAAAAGGAAGAACATGATCGGCGCCAGGGTTCCCACGCTCTTGATGGCGGCAGCGTAGTCGTAATTAGGAGTGCCGGCTGTCCGAGCAATGTGCCCGGCGACCGATAAAATCGGCAATCCACCCGCCACGAGAATGGCCAAGGTGATTCCTGTCAGCCCACCGAGAGCAATATCGCGGCGGTTGCGATTGCTCATTCCAAAATCGGCCCCGGCTGCGCCCGCCGTGGCAAAAAATCCCAATACCAAGCCCAACATGGCCAAAAAGCCGCCCCAATTGTCAGGATGAGGAGGGCGGTACTGCGCGATTCCCTTTCGATTGGTCCAGAAAACAGCCAGAATCATGATGAGGGGGACCCAGTTCAAGAACTGCGCCACGCGGGCCACATAGGCGATGCCCTTGATGGCCACCCACGCCAGGCCGTAGGCCCAAATGACCGCAATCACCACAAACAGCGTCCGCGATTGTTTGCCGAGGCCCTGCATGATGTAATCCGTGGCGTAATAGGTGGCCACGGCAAACCATCCGAGCTGAAGAAGCCCCATGAGCAACCCGGGCATCAGGTACCCGCCCGCCGTTCCGAAGGTTGACGCGCCGACCACGTAGAGCGGTCTCCCCGTCTGCATGCCTAACATGGCGGGCGCGTAATAATAAAGCGCAAAGCACAGCAGCCCGCCGACCAACAATCCCAACAAACAGACGCCGAGGCTTGCCTGGCTGATGGTGGGCGCGGCGAGCGGGATATAAAACGCGTACCACAAGAAAATTCCCGCATACGAGGGCGCCGTGTTCTTGTACCAAGGAGCCCGATTCGATGCCGGGTTGGGAACCGAGGACTTCAGGTAATCGGGAAGTGTGGCGGCCATGCATCCTCCTGAATCTCAAGCTGCCTGTTCAACTGGCGGCCCAGCATAATCGTGAACCGCTCCAGATGCAAGGGGTCATCTCAACACGATCATGCTGGCGCGGACCATCGTGCCGGCAAACAGGTTTCGATCCCGTGCCCGGCCTGCCCTGTGATATTCTGGCAGTGCTGGGGCAGGGAAGCGAGGGATTTCAAGGACGCCATGCCAAGGGTCATTCTAGTGAATCCATCCGGTTCCACGCTGGGCTTCAGCTTTATTACACCGCGCTGGATGTTTGTGATCGCGCAAGCCACGCCGAGTGAACGAATCGGTGACCCGATTCTGGTGGACGAGACCGTCGAAAAATTCAATCCTCAGATTGTCCGTCCAGGCGACATCGTGGGGATCGGCATCAGCAGTGGTAATTGCCGTGAGGGTTATCGCGTCTTGGCAGCCGCCAAGCGCCAAGGCGCCACCGTCGTGATGGGCGGCATCCACGCGACCATTTTTCCCGAGGAGCCGCTCGAAATGGGAGCGGACGCTGTTGTCGTCGGCAATGGCGACGCCATTTGGCGCCAAGTGATCGAGGACGCGCTCGTCGGGCGCTTGCAACGCCGCTACGCAGGCGGGCGACTTCCGGGCGATCAATTACTCAAAGCACGCTGGGGCCTTCTCAATCCTTCGCAGTACGTTTTCCCCTCCATCCAGACCGTTGCCGGCTGCCCGGAAAATTGCAGCTTCTGCTCGGTTTGGGTGACGGAGGGGCGGCAGCCACGGCAGCGCCTCAGCGAGAAGATTATTCAAGAAGTGAACGAGCTCTACGCCCTGGGATACCGGTGCATCATTTTTGCGGACGACAACTTCAATCCCGCGACGTTAGGCCGCATAGCCCGCGAGACGAGCCCCCAAAAAAGGCGCGAGCTGGAACGCATCCGAGAAGAGCGCTTGAAACTTTTTGATGAGTACGACCGCTCCGTTCCTCCCAATATCTATGCTTTTACTCAGATGACGACCGAAGTCGTGTCCGATGAGGAATATCTCGATGCCATGGTCCGCAAGATGCGCATTCGGGGGGCCCTCATTGGCGTCGAATCCTTTTCGGAAGAAGGTCTGCGGAGCGCCAACAAAACCTGGAATCCCGTTGGCCGGCGGATGACCCAGGCCATCCGCACCATTCAAGATCACGGCATTTGGGTGCTCAGCTCCATCATCTGCGGCCTGGAGACCGACACGCTCGAGACGATCCGCACCATGCGACGGTTCGCCCTCGAATCGGGTGCCGTGTTGACCCAATTCACGCTCTATGGCCCTTACCCCGGCACCAAAGACTTTCACGAAATGATGCGTGACCGGGAGAATCTAGGGAAACCCGGCTACACGCCCAAGCACAAAACGCAAATTTTGCACGACAAGTTTTGGTTAAAGGATCTCGGCCCCGTGGATATCACGCGCCACGCCAACATTCCAAGAGACGATCTCCTGGCGGCGAATCAGCAATGTTGGGATGCTTATTACTCGCTCCGAGAAGGCTGGAAACGTGTGCGGCATGGTGCTCCGAGCGCCTGGCCTTGGGCCGGTCGCCTCAGCTACCTGCTGGGCTGCGTGGCGTTCAAAAACATTTACTCTGGCCAAGGCATCGCCGCCGATAGCGTTCGTCGAAAGACCATGGGGACCCTTCCCAAACTCTTTGTGAAAACGGCCATCAAAACCTATACCCATTTCTATCGCCGGAAGCGGGCGGCATTGCCTGCGGCGCTGTCCCCTGCCGCAACACCCAACTAACGCGGCGACCGCCAAGGTTATGCTTCGGAGTTGGCCGGAGCGCGTCGGCCGACGACGAGCGCAGCACTTGTCGTAATCCGTGGTCGGCTCTGGACAAAGCGGGCACGGGGGGGCGCATCGTTCACGAGCTGAAATGATCTGACCCACCGGGCCCGCCAAACGGCAAGAGGGGTTAGAAGGTTTCCAGCGTGGGTTGCGGGGTCACTTCTGCGTCTTCGAAGCAGGTTTGGGATCCGCTTTCTACCGCGGCGGCGCCGGTCAATTTGAAAAAGTGATGCCCCATGACTGCCAGGGTGATGGCCTTGTCGAGGCTTTGGCGATGATGGCGCACGGCTTCCGCCAAGAATTTCCAGTAGTCCTTGCGATAGTCACTCAGAAAACCTTGCCTCCAGAGCGATCGAAAGCCCGCGAGCAAGTCCGACAGCAGTAGCGGCGTTCGAGCCGTCGTCCCCACGCGGGAAAGGTAGGCCAGAACGCGGTTGAAATACTCTTGTGGACGATAGATGGTTTCCAGGATTCGACGATATCCGTCAAGCAGTTCCTGGGTATCCATTCGCGGAATAAAGTTCATGTCCAGAAGAGTATTATTGCCTAGGCTTTCCCTCAAAAGGCGGCCTTCGGCTTTTAATCGTCGCCAAAGCTGCGTATTGGGTAGCGCGCTGAGCAGTCCCACCATGGAAATGGGAATCGCCGCGTCCCGGATAAACTGAATCTGCCGGTCGAAAACATCCGGGGGATCATGGTCAAAGCCGACAATAAAACCTGCCATGACCTCAATGCCGTAGGATTGCACCAATTTCACGCTTTCCAGGAGGTCTTTCCGTAGGTTTTGAAACTTTGTGGTTTCCTTGAGGCTTTCCGCGACCGGGGTTTCGATGCCCATGAACACACTGTCGAAATTGGCGTCGTGCAGAAGTTGGAGCAGTTCACGGTCTTCTGCCAAGTTTAAGGATGCTTCCGTGAGAAACCAGAAGGGAGACTGATGGTTGTGGTTCCAGCGGATGAGTTCCGGCAGCAGCTTTTTAACATTCTTCTTGTTGCCGATGAAATTGTCATCTACCAAAAATACCCGGCCGCGCCATCCCAAACGGTAGATTTGCGAGAGTTCTTCACAAACTTGCTCGGGCGTTTTGGTGCGTGGCCGACGGCCGTAAATCTCGATAATGTCGCAAAACTCGCAAGTAAAGGGGCACCCGCGCGAGAACTGCACGGGCATGGCGCTATATTTTCGGATATCCGCCAACTGAAGCAAGGGAGGAGGAACCTGAGTCAAATCGGGCAACGCCGCCGCTTTGTAATGCGGCCGACCACTGCCCGATTCCAAATCCTTGGCGAGAACGGACATCAGCTCTTCCGCTTCCCCCTCCACCACGTGATCGGCCTCGGCAATGTGGGGATCGGTCGTGCTGGCGATGGGCCCTCCGACCACCGTGCGGAGCCCGCGCGCCTTCGCGCGTTGAATCACCCGGCGCATCGAGGGGCCTTGCACCATCATGCCGCTGGCAAATACAACGTCAGCCCAATCGAGGTCACGGTCTTTCAGCGGGCGGACGTTCATATCCACCACGCGCTTCTCCCAGGCCGGCGGCAGCAGTGCCGCTACCGTCAGTAGTCCCAGCGGCGGATAGGCCGAGCGTTTTCCTTGAAACGGCAAGGCGTGTTTGAAGCTCCAGAACGTGTCTGGAAACTCCGGGTAAACCATTAAGACTTTCATGCGGCGGGCTCGTTTCTTGAAGGAATTTGGCGCCTCTTCTCCGAACCGCCTCAGTCTATCACAAAACGGCGGCGATCAAGGTTTTTTCTCCGCGGTGTAAAGGGTTTAACCTTTGCCCGCCCGTTCTGGGGTCGGCGGCTTCAGGGTGCTCGCTATTTGCAGCCGCGGCATTTGCTCCGACGGGGATACTTACGTTGGCAACTCCGGAACACCCCGTTCGTCTTTTCGATTCCGGCCAGGAGTACCCTCTCTGAGGGAGTAAGTATTAGACGTACTTTTCCAATTCTTCCGAAAAGACCTGGCAGCCGGGGTTGGGAGGGAATAATTCGGCCATCAAGGTCATTCGTTGTCGCAGTGCGGCAACCGGAAGGTGATTCGGCCCAACCCGAATCTGGACGTCGTGCCACAGGCCGTGGAGGTATTCCGCCAGGGTGCTCGTGAAGGCCACATCTCGATAGCTCTCAAATAGATTCGTTGGTCGGCTGGAGCGGCGACGCTCCCGCAGGGACTGCTTGGCTTCGCGGGCCTCTTCATCAATTTCCCCTTGGATATTTTGTTCGAGTTCTTGCTCCAGCAGGCGAGTAAAGCGACCAAGCTCCTCCGAGGTCAGCCTTGCTCGGGTCAGCTCGGCGAGGGTTGCCAGCAGTTCGAACCCGGTGTCGTGAGCATCAAGGTCACGGCACGAGAGGAGGAGGTCAATTTGCCCTTGACGTTCGAGCCAGACCGAGGAGTGCTTCTCGCCCTGCGGTTTTTCAAACGCCACTTCATCGCCCGATTCGTGGCAGGCAAGGTACGGCACCACCAAGATGCGCACCTTGCCCAAACGCTCCACCAGCCGGCTTGGTACCGCTTGCACGGGCTCCCGGAGCATCGCCCGCTCCTCCGCCGGTGACAGCAACACCGCCGAGTGCATCTCCCACCCGGTAGAAAGATGTGACAGGGGAACGAACGTCTGGTTGACATATTCGGTAACGGGAATGCTTGGGCTTCGTGACATGCGGGAAACGTTCAAGACTCACCTTCAAAACGTCAAGGTTGGCATCGGCCCAGCCTCGCAGGGGCTTGGGGCGCGCTCGTTACGACCATCGGCGGATGGCCGGCTTCAATCCGGCCGCGAAGAAAACCTTCCTCGATACCTTCAATGCGGACCTGCGAAATGACGTTGGCCGGGAGGGCGCGGTCCGTCAGGACAACTTTCAGGTAATTGCTACTGAGGCCAAGACGCTCTCCCTGGCGCGTTTCGTGCAAGGTGAGCACTGAGAGCGTCCTGCCAACGTGCGCGTGGGCGAAATCGTGCTGCTTGGCGCGGCCGATGGCTTGGATCTCTCGACAGCGCTCGTGGGCGCGGCGTCCGTCCACAGGATTCGGCAGCCTCGGGGCCAGTGTGCCCGGCCGAGCCGAATAGGGAAAAACGTGCAAGTAAGTGAACGGCAGCGATTCGATAAAGCGCACACTCTCCTTGTGGTCCTCGTGGGTTTCGCCCGGAAAGCCCGCCATCACGTCGGCGCCAATGGCGGCCTCGGGCAGACGCTCGCGGATGGCCATGATTTTTTCTGCGTACTGCTCTGTCCAATAGCGGCGGCTCATCAACCGCAAGATGCGATTGCAACCGCTTTGCAGAGGCACATGAAAGTGCTGAGCCACGCGGGGCTCGCGGGCGACGAGCTCGATCAATTCGCCGCTCACGTCCATCGGTTCGATGGAGCTGATGCGCACACGCTCGATGGGTGTTTCCTGAAGCATCCGCTCCAGTAAACTCAGGAAGTTTATTTTCGGCATCAGGTCGCGGCCATAGCTGCCCAGGTTGATGCCAGACAGAACAACCTCGCGGTAGCCTTGCGCAGCGAGCGCCCGCACCTGGCTGATGGCCAACTCCGGCTCTAAGCTGCGGCTTCTTCCTCGCACGTGAGGAATCACACAAAACGAGCAGCGGGCGTTGCAGCCATCCTGAACCTTGAGCGTCGGGCGCGTGCGGTCATCTGCAAACACGGGGCTAAAATGAAATTCACCCCCTATTTCGCCTGCCCAAATTTGAGCTTGATTCTTATCCCGCTGCGGGCGAGGGGTTTGCTGTAACGTTGCCGGCGGCTCGGAAACAGCCAACCCTTGAAGCGTTGGCCGTGCGGCGCTCAGCGCTCCACATTCACAGGGAGAATGCCTGGCCGCTTGAGGGAATTCGTTGCGGACGATTTCGGAGATGCGGTGTCGGTGGGAATGGCCTACCACCCATGTCACGCCGGGAAGTTCTGCCACTTCCTCCGGCGCCCGCTGGGCATAGCATCCCGTGACCAGAATCTTGCAATTCGGCTGGCTCCGCTGCACGCGCCGAATGACTTGACGCGCCTCGGCATCGGCCGTTGCTGTCACCGTGCAGGTTTGGATGATTACCAGTTCACTGGCTTCGACGCTCTGGTTTGCCTGATGGCCGGCCTCGAGCAGTTGACGTTTGATGGCGGCGCCATCCGCTTGACTGGCCCGGCAGCCGAAACTGAGCACGCAAAAACGCGCCATACCTATTTAGTGTCGCACAGATTGGACAGATTCGTCAGGAGAGTCGCGTGAAGATTATCTGCGGCGCATCGCCCCTTCGCAGAATACGGCGCCCGATCCGATAAAGATGGGCGCCACCAAGAGCACCCTCCAGTTTCGGTGAGGCGGTCGCCCCCGCCCATCGCTTCAGCCCGCAGACGCCCTCTCGGCGTCGTGAGCCGGCTTTTGGGTCAGGCCCCCGGAGAGGCTGCGCGGCGCTGCTGGAAGCATTCGCGGCAATAAACGGGACGCCCTTGGCTGGGCTTGAAGGGGACGGTGGTTTCCTTGCCACACTGCGAACAAACGGCGCTTGTCTCGACGCGATGATATCCTTGCCCGCTCAGGGATTGGTTTCGCTTAGACTTGCACGGTTTGCACCGTTTGGGCTCGTTCTTGAAGCCTTTGTCAGCGAAAAAGAGCTGCTCCCCCGCCGTAAAAACGAATTCTGCCCCGCAGTCAACACACTTCAGCACGCGGTCGCGGTATTCCATGTTTTTTCCCTTTTGCGCGAACAGACTCCTTTACCCTGACCCCATCCGTTACAGCGTTTAGTCCTGCTCGTGCCTGGCTTTTTTGCGGGCCCGTTTTCTGGCCAAGGCTGCCTTCACCCGTTTCCTTTCTCCGGGCTTGAGATAAAAGGAATGTTTTTTTATCTCCTTGATGATGTCTTCTTGTTGAACCTTGCGCTTAAATCGGCGCAGCGCGTTTTCGAGAGATTCTCCTTCCTGAAGCCTGACTTCAGCCAAAATCCTTCCACCCCCATTCCTTCAATCAATGATGATCAGTAAGAATCCTTATTAAGCATTGTTGCCACCATCTTACAATCTCCACGGCGCAAGTCAAGTGCTAATTCGACAGGCGGCGAGCCATGGAATTGGGTCGAGAGCAGGAGCGCGGCAAGCGGGAACTTGACGGTGGCGGCTCGGGGAAGAGATTCGGACCATCTCGGTGACCCTGGGCTTGTTGCTGCGGCGGAAAGTGGTATAATCCGCCTCAAGTGGCGAGTCACGGAGGGGAAGTATGGCGAGTCACAGAAACCTTCGATGGGGGCCGATAGCTCTGCTTCTTTGCGCCGCTGCCGGGGCGAGCCAGGCTCCGAAGGGCGGGCGGCCGGCGGACGTGAGCTCCCGGCCAACGCTATCCGCCGAGCAAATCTTCAAGCGCGCTTCGCCCTCGGTCATGGTCGTGGAATCGCTCGATGCGAGCGGCAAGGTCACGGCCTTTGGCAGCGGGGTGGTCATTGCGCCCGACCGCGTCATCACCAACCGGCACGTCATTAAGGATGGCGTGAGCTTCCGCGTGGCGCACGACTCCAAGAAATGGCCCGCCAAGCTGATAAAGGTTGACCCTGACCACGACCTCGCTGAATTGTCGGTCGCCGGACTCAACGCGCCCGCCGTCACTGTCCTCGACTCGTCAAGACTCGCGGTGGGCGAAACGGTCTATGCCATTGGCGCGCCCGAAGGATTGGAACTGACGATTTCCGAAGGCTTGATTTCCGGCCTGCGCGATTTCGGAGGCGGACAGGTGATTCAGACTTCCGCCGCCATCTCGCCCGGCTCAAGCGGCGGCGGGCTGTTCGATGCCCAAGGGCACCTGGTAGGCATCACCACGTTTTACCTGAAGGGCGGGCAAAACCTCAACTTTGCCCTGCCCGCCGAGTGGACCGTCGCCTTAAACCGCCAGCCCGCCAGCGCCGCGCCCGCCGCCAACGAAAACAGTCCCGCTTTCCAGGCGCTTGTGTGGATCGAGGCCGGCTACCAGGCCGACAAGGCAGGAAAATACCCAGAGGCTATCGCCGCCTACGAGGAGGCCATCCGCCTGAAACCCGATGCCGCGGGCGGGTGGGGCCTGCTGGGTGTTGCCTACCGCCACCTTGGACAATACGTCAAGGAGGTCAGCGCCTTCCAGCAAGCCGTTCGCCTCAAGCCGGACGAGGAGCTCGCGTGGGTCAGCCTGGGCTCGGCCTACTACGACCTCGGGCAAGACGACAAGGCGGTCAGCGCCTTCCAGCAAGCCGTTCGGCTGAAACCGGATGATCCAGGCGCATGGCTGAGCCTGGGCGTTGCCTACGACAAGCTCGGCCAACACGACAAGGCGGTCAGCGCCGAGCAGGAAGCCATTCGCCTCAAGCCGGGCGAGGAGCTGGCGTGGCGCGACCTGGGTCTCGCCTACGGCGAGCTCGGGCAATACGACCAAGAGGTCAGCGCCGAGCAACGGGCGCTTCGGATCAAGCCGCACGACGAGCCGGCATGGGGCGTGCTCGGCCTAGCCTACGACCAGCTTGGGCAACACGACAAGGCGGTCAGCGCCGAGCAGGAAGCCATTCGCCTCAAGCCGGGCGACGACCACGCGTGGGTGCTGCTGGGCTTCGCCTACTACGACCTTGGGCAATTCCACAAGGCGGTCAGCGCCTATCTCGAAGCCCTTCGCCTGAAGCCGGATGACGAGCTGGCATGGCGCTACCTGGGCATCGCCTACGACGACCTTGGGCAATACGGCAAGGCGGCCAGCGCCGAGCAGGAAGCCCTTCGCCTGAAGCCGGATGACGAGGACGCGTGGCTCAACCTGGGCGTCGCCTACGGCGGGCTTGGGCAGGACGACAAGGAGGCCAGCGCCGAGCAGCAAGCGATTCGCCTCAAGCCGGACGACGCAAGCGCCTGGTTCGATTTGGGGCTGACCTTCAAGGCCGAGGGGCGGGAGTCAGAGGTCATCAAGGTTTACGAAAAGCTGAAGGCCCTCAACCCCAAGCTGGCGGACAAATTCTTTAACGAGGAAATCCTGCCCCACTAGCCTGCGGCGTGGCGTGGCCAGGATAAAAGCCCCTTGAAGAGAGGCGGGGGTTCCAATGCTTGACCGTATAGAAGAGAAGCTAGACGAACTGAAAGCCTACTTTGAACGGGAGATGCCCGGGTATTGCGCCAAGTCGGAACAGACCGATAACGACTTCAATAGAGGGGTGTGGTCGTTCTTCTTCATTCCCAGAGGGAAGATGGTGGACTGGGACTGGTGCATCAAGATTTCGAGGGAGCTTCTGGAAGATTACGGTTTGCCCCGAGCTACAGAGGTGCTGGAATCGTACCAATGGAAGGCGCGGCTGCAAGCGGCGCCGCATGGGAGCTTTTTCGATCTTGATCGCCGCGGCTCCCGAGGGCCGTCGCTGGTCGTCCCGTCCTAATGGCCCACGGAGCCGGCAGCGCAGAGGTTGCGCTGTGCTACCTGCTCCATCGCTCATTTACCATCAGGTGGTTGGCTGCTTGCACGCGTCCAACGCCAGCTTGGCAGCTCCCAGCAGCGCGGCCCGCGGACCTAAGCGGCTCCGCGCCACGCGCACTTGCTTCACCGCCAGCGGCTGCGCCCATCGGCGCATCGTCTCTCGCGCCGGCTTGAGCACCCACTCGCCGGCCTCCGCCACGCCGCCGCCGACGACAATCATGGCAGGATTCAAAACATCCACCAGATTCGCCATGGCAAGCCCCAGCGCTTCGCCTGCTCGGCGAAGAATGGCCTGAGCGCGGCGGTCGCCTTGGCGGGCCCTTCGCACCAGGTCCGCAGCGGAAAGCTTTTGACCGAAACTCTTCGCCGCCACAGACTCGATTCCTCGCCCGCTCGCCAGCGTCTCCAGGCATCCCACGCGGCCGTACTCGGGCAGGAATTTCTCTCGCACGGCCATCCAGCCCACCGCGCCCGCCAGTTCCCCGTGCCCACGTATCAGGTGACCGCCCGACAAAATTCCCGCGCCAATCCCCGTTCCCACCGCCAAGAAAACCACGTCGCGCACGCCCCGCGCCACGCCTCGCCATGCTTCGCCCACGACAAAAGCATTGCGGTCACTCTCAACCACCACGGGCACGCGAAAACGACGATAGAGCTCGCGGCCAAGCGGCATGTCCTCCCAGCCTGGAAGATTCGGCGCCCAGACTCGACCGCCCGGACGTGCGAGGCCGGGAACGTCCACCCCGATGGCGGTAAACGGGCCGCGCTCGGCCAACCGCTCAACGAGGGTGACCACGGCCTCCACCACCGCACGACCACCCCAGGGTGGCGTTGGCCTTTCCAAACGGCCGAAAAGCTGCCCCGCTCGGCTCACTCGCGCGGCAGCAATTTTTGTCCCACCAAGATCAACTGCCAGGATCATCATCTGTTGGTCGCTGCGACTGAGACCATCATGGTGAAGGTGCGCTGAACTCAAGGTGCCCCAACCCAGCCGGGACGTCAAGCCGGATGCAAAAGCTGCCTTTCGGGCGCTCCGCTGGAGCAATTGTCGTGCAGAGAATATCGGACTCTCCACGGGGCCTTGTTATTTCACTGCGGCGATGCGCTCGATGCCCGGGGATCTCTCCACGGCTACGGCGGGGAAAGTGGTGGAGATTGGCTCTCGGCGGAAGGTTGATGCAGGACCCCTGCCGCTCTCATTTGTTTCATCACCCGCTTGACGCCGTTCGCAAAGGGTCCGTGCGGCGCTACCGCCAAATAAGAGGCAAACTCGTGGTAGGCACGGTCGTAGGACGCCAACTTGACGTAGGCGTCGGCGAGCTTGAGATGCACTTGAGGAGGTGGGGGCGGCGTCATCCCTTCCGCTTTCTTAAACTGCCGGACCGCAGCTTGGTATTTGTCTTCACCGAGCTCCGCCTCGCCCAGCTCGTAATAAAATTGCCATGATCCCGGAGAAAGCCGCAAACCGCTTTCGAGGATTTTTTCACTGTCGGGATACCGTTCCTCGGCATTCAGGAGTCGGCCCAAAACGATATAGGACTCGAGATAGCCGGGGTCGCACTGGACAGCTTTGCGCAAGGCTTGCTCGGCCGGCTTGTAGTGGTGAAGCGTGCTCAGCGTGAGCCCAAGGTCTGTTTGCGCGCGAGCGTAGCAGGGGAAGATGCTCACGGCCTTTTGCAAAAAACGCTCCGCCTTTCGAGCCTGCCTCCTGTTGAGAGCCTCTTGCCCTCTCTTCAATTCTTTGCGGGCCGCCCTGGGAGCTTCCTTATCCGTGAGTGCCGGAGGGGTGCGATGCACCACCGTGACTTTGGGCGAGATTTGAATTTCCAAGAAATATTCGCCGACCCCATAAGAAAGATTAACCTGCCGTTCGTAAGGGCGAAAGCCTTTCACATTGACACTCACATCGCAAACGACTTTCGGCACGTCCTCGATCTGAAACCCTCCGGTCGCGTCCACGGGCTGCTGTGCTATGATTTCGCCGCCCAGGGTTCGCAAAACCACCATCGTGCCGGGAGGGGCGGGAGTACCTTGGTCAGTGCGAACATGTCCTTCCACGGTTATAGGCGTCTCGAAACGTTGCGATCCCATGCTTCCGACCCCCTGCGCCTCTAACCTCGGGAGGCTCAGATCGAGGGCGAGAAACAATATGAGAAGAGTAAGGCCGTTGTAACTGAGCGGTGTGTCGGCGCGGAGGCCCATGAACCTTCCCTCCACCCTACCTTTGCGGGTTGCGTTCCCTCGTCAAAACCTGAGCGCACTCTACCACTCTATCGCTACCAAGGCAATCAACTTTTTCAGCCTCAAAAGCGCGGGCACTCAGAAAGGCAAATTATCCTCAAGATCTCGCCGAAGCCGCCGAAATGACACATTGAAAGGTGAGCGAGCGCGTGGTACGCTCTCCGCGCAACCTGTCAACGGTGACGGCTCCGGAACGCCAGGCATGTTTCCCTACTCCACGGGCTGGGGCCTAAGCAGTGGGCGCGATTACTTTGAAGGCTTGCTCTCAGGTCTAGCCATGACTCGCTACGAGAACAGGACATTTGAAAATCAACATGTCATCCTGGATGACGGAGTGTTTGTGAATTGTGTTTTCAAGAATTGTAGCCTCGAATATGCGGGAGGCGATGTGTACGTTCAGAACTGCCAGGGGGAGAATTGCCAACTGGTGTGGCGAGGCCCTGCCCAGCGCACGGTTTTTCTCCTGCAAGGATTGGGCTTGCTAGCTCCCGCTACGTCGCTTCCAACAACTGATCCATCCACCCGTGTGCAATAACTCAGAGAAACTTTCCGACCACACGCGGGGACTTGGTTCCTCGGTGCGCCAGGCTCACAGCAGATGGTCGGTGCCGCTTTCGATGGGCATAATTGTGACACGGAGCGCCAGGCCTTTTTTTACGCGTCTAAAATGAGTTTATGCAAGCAGCTCACATGCTCCCAAAGAAACTTAAAAAAAGTCTTGACAAGGCATTGACGGTCGGGTATAACTCTAACGACGTAAGGTACGAATTGGACTTGTTCAGGTGGGCGCACGTTGCCGGCTTCTGAGTCGGCGAGGCGTCCAAAAACACGATGAGGAGGAATTCCATGTCCGCGAGACGGATGATGCAGGTGATGGTGGTAGCAGGGGCGATGATGCTGACAGCATGGATCCCGGCGATGGCGGGGTCGGCAGCCATCGGGTCCCTGGCAGGTAGCCGTAATGCAACGCTGGGAGGTCAGGCAGCGATTGCCAACACGACGGTGTTCAGCGGGGACAGCCTGCACGT
>JAKCCV010000037.1 GCA_021838785.1 Acidobacteriota bacterium
GTTGTTGCCTGGACCTCATCGAACGATAGACCCTCATGCCTTGAAAACTCCCGCCCCGATGAAATCGGGACGGAACTCTATAGCGGTCGAAAACGCACGACATTCCATTTCCGGCTGAACCAGGACACCGGCGCCTCCGCCGCTCGGCCCTGCTCGGTCTGGTTCTTGCCCTGGCCGAGAGAAGTTTCTCATTCGTCGCCGAGGCATGCCGGCTCCAAGAGCACGGCATGTTCCTCTCGCGGGCCATGCACCCCTCGAATCAGGATCTGCTCGATATCCGCGGTGCGGCTGGTGCCGGTGACGAACACCACCGACCGGCCTCGTCCGCCGGGGCCGCCCTCAGCCTCTCGGGAAAGCCCGCGCAGCACTTCCTCCAGCCGCACACAAATTTGCTGCCTCGTGTAAAGTGCAATGTGAATCGGCGGGGCCAGTGAGGTCAGTTGCGCGCTCTCTCTGGCGCTCGTGAGTACTAGGCTTCCCGATTCCGCCAGCGCGAAACTCACCCCGGTGATGCCGGCCTCGGCGGCAAAACATTCTTTTCGGAAGCCGGCTTCGTCGGAGGCACCGTTCCAACCGATCACCGCTTTCCCGAGGCGCAGGCATTTTTCGGCGATGCCGGCTTCGGCCAGCATCGGATTGCCGGAAAGAACCACTCGCCGAGCGCCGCATCCTTCTAAAATCGAACCCAGAACCTCACTCAGTTCTGCCGCGCTATGGGCGCGATAAGTCTTGCCGCCCACCGCCTCAAACTCACGTTCAAATTTCAAGAGCAGTTCTTCGCCCGCCACGCTCGGCGCGGCCTCTTCCTCCGCCGAGTGCGGCGCTATGGCTGCGCCGAGCGCATTGTCCGAACTTCTTCCGAGCGCCCTGCGGATTTTTTCGAGCATTTTCTCCCGGCTTGACATCTCTCTTGATTGTATTCCTGGCGTCAACCCCTCACAGGTGGCCACGGGCGGCAACATTTTGCGCTGGCAATTCCGCCCGTCCTGCGGTATGTAATACTCGCACTGCTCGAAGCGCGACAAACCGCGTGGCACGCCGTTGCAGAAGAAGCGCAACGCCTGCCCGCGCCTGGCTGCCGTGCTCCGGGCTGAACCCAAGGAAATCATCCCCCGTTCTGGAGGTTTCCATGCGCTCTCTGGCTTTGCTCTCGGCGATGCTGGTGCTGAGCAGCGCCATGCTGCGCGCTCAGCAGACCTGCGCCAACTACTCGATTGTGATTAACACACCGGAAGACAAACTGATGCTCGCCGTCAACGGCGCTCATAGCCCGCAGGAGCAGGTGTCGGCGCTCAAAAAGTTCATTCAGGCTTATCCGAACTCACCCTACCTGCCCTGCGCCGAGGAGTACTTGACCCGCGCCGACGTCAAGCTCGGGCAATACAGCGAGGCGATTGCGGCCGGCCAGAAGGCGATCGCGGCGCATTACCTCGATATCCTCTTTCTTGAAGATTTGCTGAAGGCGTACATCGCGAGCGGGCAAGCCACCAGCCCAGCTTTTGATATTTTGGCTATGGCTCCCGCCGAGATTGCTCGCGAAAGCCAAGTGGCACGCTCCACCGGCACGAGCGCTGCGGCCTATCAGCAGATGGTGAAGCAGGCCCAGGCCACCGCTCAAGGCGAAGACGACTTCATGCAATACGCTTTCTTTCAACTGCTGGCTCATGTCACCGACCCCAACCGGCGCATCGCCGACCTGGGTAAATTTTCCCAGGCCTATCCGGCGGAAGCGCAAAAGAACGCCGCCTTAATTGATTACCAATATGCCCTCGCTTATACCGCGCTTAACCAAACGCAGAAAGCCGACCAGTACGCCGAAAAGACTTTGGCCGCCGATCCCGATAATGTGGATGCGCTCAATCTGTTGGCGTTTGACTATGCGCTGGAGCGGCGCACGCACCTGGACCGAGCCGAGGCCGACGCCCAAAAAGTCCTTCGTCTGGTGCCGACCCTTACCAAGCCCGCTGGCGCAACCGACGCCCAATTCCAGGCTGAGCAGAGCAATCTGCTCGGCGTGGCACACTTTGTGCTGGGCTTCATTGATTTGCTGCGCGCCAGCAGCGGCAAGCGGTACGCGACGCACGCGCAGATGGCGCCAGCCATCGCGCAATTGGACTCCGCGCGCCAACTGCTTGCCCATAATCCGCGCCTGGAGGGCGGCGTGCTGTTTTATTTGGGCAGCGCTTATGAGGGAGAATATCCCGCCGAGCACCGCGCGGCTCTCGCCGTGCTCGAGCAGGCGGTCTCGCTCGCAAGCCCTTGGCAAGCTCCGGCGCGAGAGTTGTTGGTCCGTGTAAGGAGGGTTGCCCGCTGACGTTTCACGGGCCGGGGAAGGCTCTTCGTCGGTCTTCTGGCGGTTGTCCCTGCAGCGAACTCCATCGCCTCGAGCTTCAGCCTGACAGGTGACGCCCCACAAGGCCGTTGGACGTTCTCAGCCTAAAGCCAATGCACCATGCTGACTTTCTAACTTCCGGCTCGGCGTGGCTGTCCGCCGTCGGAGGTCAGCGTGCGAGAGCGGGTGGGCAACACCCGCCCTCGCCGCCGTGAGCTCAGTACATGCCACCGCCCATGCCCGCTCCGGGCGCCGCTGCGTGCTTCTCTTCCTTCTCCGGAATCTCGCTGACCATCGCTTCGGTGGTCAACAGGAGCGAAGCAATCGAAGCCGCGTTTTGCAGGGCGCTGCGGGTGACCTTGGTCGGGTCAATCACGCCCATCTCGACCAAGTCGCCGAAGGTTTCCGTCTGGGCGTTGAAGCCGTAATGGGTGTTGGAGTTGGCGCGAACCTTCTCGCTGACCACGGCCCCTTCCCAGCCGGCGTTCTGAGCGATCAGTCGCAGCGGCTCTTCGAGCGCCCGCTTCACGATGTTGATGCCGATCTGCTCATCGCCCTCGGCCTTCAGCTTGTCGAGCGCCGGATTGCAGCGCACCAAGGCCACGCCGCCGCCGGGAACAATGCCCTCCTCGACGGCCGCTTTGGTGGCGTGCATGGCGTCCTCGACGCGAGCCTTCTTCTCCTTCATTTCGGTCTCGGTCGCGGCGCCCACTTTGATCTGCGCCACGCCGCCCACCAGCTTGGCCAGGCGCTCTTGCAGCTTCTCGCGGTCGTAATCGGAGGTGGTTTCCTCGATTTGCGCGCGCATCTGCTTGACGCGCCCCTCGATGGCGTTGGCCTTGCCGGCGCCTTCCACGATGGTGGTGTTGTCCTTATCCACCGTCACCTTCTTGGCGCGACCCAAGTCTTCCAGCTTCACGTTCTCGAGCTTGATGCCCAAGTCTTCCGTGATGGCCTTGCCGCCGGTCAAAATCGCAATGTCCTCCAGCATGGCCTTGCGCCGATCGCCGAAGCCCGGCGCCTTCACCGCGCAGCAGTGCAGCGTGCCCCGTAGCTTGTTGACCACCAGCGTCGCCAGCGCCTCGCCTTCCACTTCTTCCGCGATGATGAGCAGAGGCTTGCCCGATTTGGCAATCTGCTCCAGCAGCGGCAACAGATCCTTCATCGAGCTGATTTTCTTTTCGTGAATCAGGATGGAAACATCCTCCAGCACGCACTCCATGCGCTCCGGGTCGGTCACGAAGTAAGGCGACAGGTAGCCGCGATCGAACTGCATGCCTTCCACCACTTCGAGCGTCGTCTCCATGGTCTTCGATTCTTCAACCGTAATGACGCCGTCCTTGCCCACTTTCTTCATGGCCTCAGCGATAATGGCGCCGATGGTCTGGTCGTTATTGGCCGAGACGGCGCCCACTTGGGCAATCATGCTGCCCTCGACCGGCTTCGAGATTTTGTCCAGTTCGCCCTTCACATGTTTCCGGTTGCCGTCCTTGCCCGCTTCCTCGTAGCCGCACACGGTGCGAACCGCCAGCTCGACGCCGCGTTTGAGCGCCATCGGATTGGCCCCGGCCGCCACCGTCTTGACGCCTTCCCGGAAGATGGCTTGCGCCAGCACCGTGGCCGTCGTCGTGCCGTCACCGGCCACGTCGGAGGTCTTTGACGCCACTTCCCGCACCATCTGCGCGCCCATGTTCTCCAGCGGATCTTGCAGTTCGATTTCCTTGGCGACCGTCACCCCGTCTTTCGTGATGGTCGGAGAACCGAACTTCCTGTCCAGGACCACGTTCCTCCCTTTGGGACCCAAAGTTACCTTCACGGCGTCCGCCAGCTTATTCACGCCCCGCAGAATCGCTTGGCGGCTTTCCTCGCCGTGCACAATCATCTTTGCATTCGCCATGTTTTCCATTCCTCCCAATATTTGAAAATTCTCTTCGATTCACCCCGTAGGATGGCTTTTCCTCCGGCCGATGCCTGTGGTCGCATCGAGCCGGCTTTCAGTTACTTCTTCGCAGCCGCAGCCTTGGCCGTTTCGATGACGCCCAGCACCTCTTCCTCACGGACGATCAGGTAGTCCTCGTCGTCGATCTTGATGGGCAGGTCTGTTCCAGAGTATTTGGACCAAAGGATGTGGTCGCCCACTTTGACGTCCAGGGCAATCGGCTCACCCTTGTCGTTTTTCTTTCCACTTCCGACAGCGATCACTACACCCTCCTGCGGTTTCTCTTTTGCCGAGTCGGGGATGATGATGCCGCCTTTGACCGTCTCCTTCTCTTCCACTCGCTTGACTAGAATGCGATCGTGCAGTGGTCTTACCGTCATCGGTTGCCTTCTCCTTTCTCAGTGAAATAGTAAGGTGGCTCCCCATTCCCAATCCACCACCCGCAGACCGCCCCTCGGCGGCTGGGCGACTCAGGAATGTGGGATGGGATGTGAGCCATCTGTTAAACTCTTGTTCCTAAAGCCAGTTAGTTTAGCATGGCTTCGGTTCTATTTGTAGCACTCACGCCTTTCGAGTGCTAATGTACACAACTTCATCCCCCATGTCAAGACCTTTTTGCGATAGCCCCGAGCGAGCGATCGCGCAGAGCGGGCGGGGCCGCGCAGGGTTACGCCCTTTCCCGTTCCGCGGCCTCCGTCTATCGCGGCGGCCGGTCTGCTGTAGTGGCGACCTTTAGGTCGCCACCCAGCGGCTTTGGTCCGGCCGTAGCATCAGGCTGAGATGAACCCACGGTCTAGGCCCAAATGCACCCTATGCAGGGTCGAGGGTGCGGCGCATTTGCGCCTGGGTCCTCTTCTCCTTTTTGAATGATTCAGCCTGTACCCGAGCCTCGCGTTCAGCGTGAGGCTTTGGAAGGCTGTTTAAGGGAAGCAAGATAGGCGGCGATGGCCTCGGCATCAGCATGGGAAAAGCGGAACTGGGGCATGGGCGGAAGCAGTCTTTGGCCGTTCGGCAGAAGACCGGTTTCGAGCAGTTTGGTCGCCTGCTGAACCGTCAGCCCCGGAAGACCGGCAATCGCCGGTGCCTTATTGGCCCAAGGCATGGGGTGCAGGGGCTTGAATTCCAGCGTGGCGCCCTCCAGCCACCGTGCGCGATCCGGTTGGCCGTTTTGCAAGTGCGGCGTGTGGCAGTCGCCACACATGGCCGCATTTTCAACCAGATATTTTCCACGCGCGATCATGCGGCGGTTGCTTGTCATCGAGGAAAGCACTTTCGGAGCTACTAAGATGGCGATAACTGCCAGGAAAAGTACGCTTGCTTTGGTCATTACCTCCTCCTTCGTGAGTTTTCGTTAGACTTGCGGCAGCATTCTACCACATCCTCCCCGCGATGCGCGGCCCACGCTTGTTTATTGGTCGGCGAGTTAGTTCAAGCGGTAGCCGTCGGGATCCTTTCCACGCAGGCGTCGCCACCAAACCTGCAAGGTGGGAACATTGATGGTGACGATGAAGAGCTTACGCAAGTGGTCAGGCGGGCAACCGAGCGGCCGCACCCCGTGCCAAGAGTGGTCCGTGCGCTGGAAGAGAAGGCTGCCGTTGTCGCGCGGGTCCAGCGAGGCCGCAACTTGCAAATCGTCAAAGCTCGGCGCGGAATGAGGCTTGAAGCGCCCTCCGTCGTCCAGGATGAGGATATGACCACCCCATTCGGAATTCCAATCTGCCTCGGTATTGAAATAAAAAATATGGGTTCCGAGCTTGCGCCGAGCGTCGCAATGGGGTGAAACGGAGCAACCCTCCCACGCGTAATACCACTCAAAGGTCAAAATTAATTGTTGGTTTTGCGGCACCGCGAACAGCCGGCGAGTAAACGATTCATAGCTTGGGCCTTTGAGTTCGTTGACAAATTCCACCCAAGGCGCGGCGAGCGGAATGCCTAAACGGTAGTGCAAAATATAACGGTCGTGGCTCAGTTGGCCGTGGGTGCGTTTGACGCCGACCACCTGCTGAAACAGTGAAACATCGGGAAGGTCGCTGCGCAAGCGTTGATAGCCTTCTTCGGTTAAGGTAGGTTTGATTTCCGTCCACGGATAAGGCGTCTGCCGTTGAAAAGTTTCGCCGGAGACTTTGTTTAAGACCTCGTGATTCAGGTATTCCATGGGCATCCTCAGTCGCCGTAAGATTGGCCGTGCGGGAAGGCACCGGCCGCAGAGTTTCGAGCTTCGTCTTGCCCCCCGCTTCCGACCTTCTGCGGGCTCGGAGTTTAGGCGCTGACGTAGGCCCGGAGCCGCTGCTCGCTCGGAATCGTCAGCCGGTCTTGAGCAATTGAAATCAGCCCATACTGCTTCAGCCGCCCAATGGCTTGCGAGACGACTTGGCGCGGGTCTCCGAAGCTTTCAGCCAGCCTGGCGACCTTCTCATCGGCCAGAGCAAGCTCCGTAGCCTGGGGGACCGTGAGGGCCTCTCGGCCGGCGTGTTGGAGCAAGATCGGAACCACCTGCCGGTCCAGGTCGAGCAGGGGTTTCTCTTTTTTCCGCCAAGGAGAAAGCGATCTCCGCGTGCCGTAAAGAACCCTGCGCACCGCTTCCGGGTAATGGGTATTGAAGACCACATCCCAGAAGCCGTTGGTCAGGCCATAACCCAGCTCGGTTCCAGCCGGGGCGTGGTGGAAACCGTGATGGCGCTTGATGTAGCGAAAGTAAGGATCGCGGAGGTCGTAAAAATGCACCGAATGGTGGATCCATTCTTCGAGAACGTAACACTCCACGACGCCCGCCAGCAACGTCGGCAGGGTATAGATGGGAGCGATAAAACTCAGCGGCGCCGCCACCACAAAGAGGCCCAGCAAATCGCCGATCGCCCCGTTGATGTGCAGCCCGTCGAAGGGGCGCTCGTGATGTTCCCAGTGGAGCGGGTCCAAGCGTTCGTGAGCAAATCGCCGAAGGAAGCCCTCCCCCGGACCGAAGCGCCCGTGCAAAATGTAGCGATGAAAGAAAAACTCGACCAAGGTCCACACCGGCACTGCCGCCAGAAGGAACAGGAGCGCGATCATCGGGTGAGGGGAGTGAAAGGCGAACGCCAGCACAATAACGGCGTAGGCGGTGTAAAAAAGCGTGACCGGATAGAGCCGATGTCGCGAGATGCGGGCTTGCTCCCGTTTGTACTCGTCGAAGGAATCCTGCCGAAGCTGGGTCGAAGTTCCGACGGCCGTGGCCATAACTCCTCCTTCTGTTCTTCTTTGCCCGCCTTTCGTCCCCTCCGCGCGCGAGGCTACGCTCGCGGCGCGATTCCCTCCGCATCACCGGGCCGAGGGATTCTCCATGCCGCGTCGCGGAAAAGGCTCATCCGTGTCGGCCTTTTTCCTCCTCGTTGGCGCGGTCGGACTCAAAGATAGCCAGAGCTTCCATCTCAATCAGCAATTCCGGGCGGCACAGAATGGCCTGTACGCCGGTTGAAGCCGGCAGCGGGTCCAATCCTTGCCGCCTAAAAAACTCCGTGCGAATTTCGTTAAAGGCGGCGTAGTCGCGCTCAATGTCGCGCAGATAGCAAGTGGTTCGGACAACGTCTTTCCAAGTGGCGCCCTCCGCCGCCAGCAAGCCCGTGATGTTTTCATAAGCTCGCCAAGTTTGGGCGCGGAAATCGCCCGGATGCAACGACTCCCCGTGCTCGCCGACGCTGGCCGTGCCCGAAATCAACAGAAGCGTGACGCCCTTAATGTCCACCCGGATGCCGCGGGAAAAGGAGGATGGACGCTCGTAAGCGTAAGCTTCATTCAGCACTTGCGGCGCATGCACAGCACGTTTGGAAACAGGCCGGTGAGCCGAGCGAGCTTCTTTCCATTCCAATTCGGTTTTCTCAACGGTTTCCATGGCATGGCCTCCAGGGGCGCTCGACGTCGAAGGGCTTGGAATGCCGGCACCCATCGCCTCTCTTAACGGCGACATTTCCCTCAAGCCGCGGGCCGGGATGCATCGAATTAAACGCCCCCACGTGATTGAGGCTAAATTGTGCCCGCAGCCCAATCAGTGATGACCGTCACACCAAGGGAGCTGGCGCGGCAGATTTCGCGCGAAAGGATTTGCTTGTGGCCACCCATGCAGGTCGGGCAACGGAGGCGTGGGAGTGGAATGCCAGCGAAGGGGTGTGTTCGTTCAGCATGATTGGTGACACCTTTGGCAGAGTGTCACCATGCAGGTCAAAGGTTTAGGATGGCCCCGCTCCAGGTACCTGGAGCGGGGCCGGGAGGCCCGCAAGCGGCTGGCCTGGTTCGATTATTACCCAGCTCACGGTCGGAATGCCGCCTT
>JAKCCV010000024.1 GCA_021838785.1 Acidobacteriota bacterium
TTATGAGCACCGTCGGATGGTCACCGACCCCTTCAGGCGTCAGAGCAAGTTCCAGCGGGTGCCTCGGACGGTGCGGCTCGCCCTGCTGTTGATGTCGCTGGCGTTGTTGGCCTCCTGCGGCGGTGGCCGCAGCAGTGCTGTTCCGCCATCGCCCAGCGGCGGCACGGAGACGGGCACTTACACGCTGACCGTCACCGCTACCTCCGCCAACCTCACGCACAGCACCACGGTGACGCTGACGGTGAAATGAGGAACCGCCCCTCAAGCGGGACCGGACGCTCGTCAACGAGGGAGGCTTCAGGCCTTGGGCGTCAGCCTTCTGACGCTGTCGTCAGGCGACGAACCCCACGGCCGAATCTACAACTCATTTCACTTCAACCACTTCAATAGAGAATCTTGCCTACCCATGAAGGGAAGATCAGCCATTGCTCGATTCCCACCTGCCCGTCCGGCCTCTCCCACAGCACCTCCTTGCCGCGTGCCAACATGCAATTCCGGCTCTCCGGCTCCAGTTGGAAAAACCCATTTCTATCGAGCGCAAAAGGGAACATTATCATCGAGGTATAACAGGACTCCGGTGCAGGTGAGCGACCTTTCTGCTGCTCCTCCTCCCGACTAAGCGCGAGACTCGGGTTGCGAGCCCAATTTGAACGCCTCCCTCAATAATGATAAATTGAGAACTTCGCGCCTGTAGCTCAGATGGATAGAGCGGCAGACTTCGAATCTGTAGGCCGGGAGTTCGAGTCTCCCCAGGCGCGCCAGCCTCAGCTCGACCTCGTTGGCAATGTTGCCGGAAGGGTCGGAGAGCAGCTTACTCCTTGCTTAACTTCGCGGCCAAGGTGAGGAGCAGGCGGCGGTTGGGGGCGTCCATGCGCTCGAAGTATTTGATCAAGCGGCGCAGGGATTTCGATGGCCCGCCTGGGGCAGGGAGGCGAGCCGGCACCGGCCGTCCTTGGCGCGAAAATAACAACTGATAGGTCTCAACCCCGAGCGCCTTGGCGAACTTTTCCAGTGTCGCAAGGGAGGGAGCCGTGTAACCCCCTTCCACGCGCGAAATGTAGGACCGCAGCAGGCCGGAGCTTTTCTCGATGTCACCCTGGGAAAGCCCCTTGGCCTCCCGAATGGCCCGAATTTGTTTGCCTACTTGCACAGTTTTATAGAAACAGAGTGAGGGCAGGCTTGTCAACGACTTATTGTCAAATTAACGAAGTCCACAACTCGTGGTTATATAACTTCTGCACAGGTGTTAGCCCGGCCTCGCCTCGTGGCCTCCGAGAACGGGCGAAATACGGATTCATCGAGCGGCTCCGGCGCGGGAAGATTCGCTTCGGATCCAAGGTTGGGTATATACTGAACGGGAATGACGACTATGCGGGTTAAGGTCCTGTTTTTCGGCTTGACGCACGACCTCACGGGCCGGCGTGAAGACGAGGTTGAGGTGCCGGAGGGCGAGACGGTGGCGGGGTTGTGGCGCGCCTATGCGGATCGGTTTCCGGCGCTCGAGCGCGTGTCCGCATCGCTGCAATTCGCCTTAAATGAAGAACTGGTGACGCCCGAACACGCGCTCCGTGACGGGGACGAGTTGGCGGTGATGCCGCCCGTTAGCGGCGGAAGTGAGGATTCTTTCTACGCCCTGACGCGCGAACCGCTCCACGCCGAAGAAATCTCCCGCCTCTTGAAACGCCCCACGGACGGTGCCGTGGTGGTTTTTGAGGGTATTGTTCGGAACAGCTTGGCGGGACGAAGGTCCTTGTATCTCGAATACGAAGCTTATGAACCACTGGCGCTTCGGCGGATGCGGGAGATTGGCGCAGAAGTCCAAAAGCGCTTCTCCATCGAGAGCATCGCCATGGTTCACCGGCTGGGGCGGCTGGAGATTGGTGAAACGAGCGTGGTGATTGCCGTGGCCGCCCCGCATCGCGGACCTGCCTTCGAAGCGTGCCGCTATGCGATTGACCGGCTCAAGCAGACCGTCCCCATTTGGAAAAAGGAATATTTTGAGGACGGAGCAGTCTGGGCAGAAAGTGAAGGTCAGAGCCGCATCGTCGCCGAGGCACATCGGTGAGCCAGCACGGACGCGCTCAACGTTTTTCTTTTTGGGCAGCGAGACGGACTTAAAGATATCTCGAGAAAACGCTATGCCGGAATACCTGGAAATCGCGGTGGAGATTGCACGCGAAGCCGGAGCGCTGATTGCCCAACTGGCGCAACGACCTCATGAAATTGCCTACAAGCGGCCAGCCGATCTTGTAACCGATGCCGATCGGCGCTCGGAGGCGCTCATCGTCGAGCGCCTGCATAGCCACTTTCCAAAACATGCTATCGTCGCCGAGGAAGGGAGTGGGCTGGAGAGTGACTCCGATTATTGTTGGTATGTGGACCCGTTGGACGGGACCACCAATTTCGCGCACGGTTTTCCGGTCTTTTGCGTCAGCCTGGGCCTTGCCTACCGGGGCGAAGTCATCGCCGGCACGGTGTACGACCCGACGCGGGAGGAACTCTTCACGGCGGAACGCGGCGCGGGAGCTTATTTGAATCATAAGCGGCTGACCGTTTCAAAAACCCCGACCTTGTCGGAAAGCTTGCTCGCCACGGGCTTTCCCCCTTTCGCCTCCAATCACGAAGTCAATATGGAACTCTTTTTCCGTCTAACCCAACTTTCTCACGGCATCCGGCGCGCCGGCTCAGCCGCGCTGGACCTCTGTTCGGTAGCGGCGGGCAGGTTTGACGGATTTTGGGAATTGAAGCTGAATCCTTGGGACAAAGCGGCGGGGTCGCTCATGGTTACCGAGGCAGGAGGAAAAATCACTGACCTGGCAGGGCACCCCTTTGAGCTGCTGGGCCATGAGATTTTCGCTTCCAACGGGCACATCCACGAGGAGAGCGTGCAGGTTTTCTCCGAAGTGATGGCTCAACGCGGCCCGCGAGCGTAATCAGCGGATGGGGAACGCCGAGGCCCGAAACGGCGCGCCCGAGACGAGAGGCATGGAATGAGGGCACCCAGACGGCTGGCGGCGGGCCGCTCGCGCGGGCTGGTGACGCTGGCCCTCACAAGCCCAGACCAAGAGCGACTGCTTGCCCGCTTTCAAACCCCGGAAATCACCCATCTCGACATCCACCTTTCGCGGCTGGGGGAAGCCCACGACGGCTGGCGCATTGTTCATCTGACCGATCTCCACCACAGTCGGTTCACGCCCATCGAGGAGGTGGAACGTGCGGTCGAACTGGCCAATCGCCTGCGCCCGGATCTCGTCGCCTTGACGGGCGACTATGTAACACTTTCGCCCGCGTGCATTGCTCCGGTGGCACGAGCTCTCGGTCGGCTTGACGCGCGGCGGGGTGTATTTGCCGTGCTGGGAAATCACGACTTCCAGGTAGGAGCTGAGGCGATGACCCGCGCGCTGGAACGTCAGGGCATCGCGATGCTGCGCAATCGCCATCACGCCCTGCACGTGGGACGGGCACGGCTATGGCTGGTTGGCGTGGATGATCTTTGGTGGCAGGCAGATGATTTTCGACGCGCCTTCCGGCACCTGCCGCTCGCCGATCCCAAGATTCTGCTCTGCCATAATCCGCTCGGAATTCGACCCGCTCTGCGCCATGGCGCGGACTTGGTGCTCTCGGGCCACACTCACGGAGGACAAGTGCGGCTTCCGTTCTTCGGACGAATTTACGGCCGATTTCGCTTGGGAGAGCGGTTTGTCGAGGGATGGAATCAATTGGAAAAAACACAGATTTACGTCAACCGAGGCATCGGGAAGGTCGTAGTGCCATGGCGCGTGGCTTGCCCCCCGGAGATCGCCTGCCTGCGCCTGCGCCGCGCAGCGTGAAAACCTGCTCATGGCAATGGCGGCATGGCCGGAAGCTGCCGCGCGGAGGGACTTCGCTACGCGGCAAGCTTCAGCAGAAGAACCGTCATGTCATCGTGCTGAGGTGCTCCCGCCACGAAAGCATCTACCGCGTCGAACAAGCGATCCAATTGCTCGGCCGCGGGTAAGTGGCGGCATTGCTCCATGACCGCGGCCAGCCGATCGCAGCCAAATTCCTCGCCGTCGGCCCGCGCCGCCTCGGCAATCCCATCGGTATAAAACACCACGGCTTCTCCCGGCTCCAGCCTCATCCCGTGCAGCTCGTAACAAGCCTCGTGCAGCAGGCCCGATGGCAAACCGCCCTGCCCGAGCCACCGAGGGCCCAATGGGGAAAGGTGCAACGGCAGAGGCAACGCCGCATTGGCAAACTCCAGCCTCCGCTCAAGGGGTTCAAAAAGGCCATACTGGACGGCGCAGTAGCGGCCAGCAAGGTTATGAACCCGCAAACGCTGATTGAGATGGGCAAGCAGAGAGCAAGGGGTCTCCATGTGCTTGTTGAAGCCGCGAAGCGTGCCGATGGTGAGTGCGGCGAACAGAGCGGCCGGCAAACCCTTCCCCACCACATCGCCGACATAAAAGCCGATCCGGCCGTCCGGAATTTGAAAGTAGTCGAGAAAGTCACCGCCCACTTCCGCCACGGGACGAATCTTGGCAACCACCTCCGCCGAAGGCGTCCGCAAAGGCTCTGCTGGGATCATGGCCAGTTGGAGGCGACGCGCTTCTTCGATTTCGTGTTGGCGAAGGCGCTGTAGGCAAGCGAGCAGGCTTTCGCCGACGCCGGTTTCAGCAACGCCCGTTGACTCCCGGCTCATGGATCCCCTCCCGGATGAGGGGGATTATAACAGAATGCTGTTCGCGGCGCAGAACAGCTGGCTTTCGGCAGCGCACCCCCCCCCGGCCCGCTTCGAGCAACTCTTCCCTTGTGGCTGACGGCCCACTCGGGGCGGGATGAGCATTCTGCCGGCTATTTGAAATCGGCCACGCCGAACCGTACCCGACTGTGAGGCCTGGCCACTGGCGGCGGCCCACTACCGTGCCGGAAGAGCCGGCCGCCTGCTTCCTCGGTCCACACGCCGAAGACGCGATTGCCGAAGGCCGCAAGGCCCGTGTAATCGCCGATAAAGTTATCCCGCGGGTCGAAAGCCTTGCGCGTCCAAGCATAGTTGATAAATGTCTTGCCACCGTCGGTCGAGCGAGCCAGCGTAACCGTAGCCCTGCGGTTGCGCGGGTCGCCGCGGCGGTCGTAAAAGACGACGTTGACCGCGCCGCTGATGGGGTCCACGGCCAGCCATTGAAAAAATTGGTCCGCGCCATCATGCAGCGGGTCAGAATTCACTCGGACCGCCGGGCCCCACGTTTGGCCGTGGTCGGCGGAGGTGGAGACGAAAACATCCACGTCCCCGTTGCGATAATCGCTCCAAGCCACGTAGAGCTGCCCGGTTTGCTGATTACAGCCAAGGACGGGAAAGCCGTTGGACCGGCTCACGTCCTCAACCCTGAAATACGGCGGAGCGGTATCAATGACACGGCGAGGTGCCCGGAAACTACGGCCGCCGTCACGGGAGGAAGTAAAAACGATGCCCCGCCCATCCGCCCAGGCCACGTACAGCGTGCTATGAGGTCCCACGGCACCCGTGAACCCTTCGAGCGCGCCGTTGTCATCCCGAGGCAAGCCCGGTACGGTGCTGATCTGAATGGGCGCCGACCAACTCCGGCCGGCGTTTGTGGAGCGGGAAAAATAAATGACCGATTTCGACAAGGTAAAGTGCGTCCACCCCACATAGAGGTTCCCGGCATAAGGACCGTGACTGTCATCAGCCACGATATAGGGCTTATCCTCAAAAGGAATGCCAGGCTGGGTGGGATGAGCAAGGAGCGGAATGGCTCGGCGTTGCCAGTACCGGCCCCCGTCCAGCGACCGGCGAACAAAGACGCCGTTGCGCGTGGCATCGTGCGCCCAATAATTTTCTGTTCCTAGCTTGTCGAAAGCAATGTAGCAGAGAAAAGCATGGCCGTGGTTGTCGAAGGCGACAGATACGTCTCCTGAAACCCGGTAGTTGGAGGGGGCGGTGCCGGAAGCCACACGCCAATGTGTGCCTCCATCGTCAGAGTAAACGACGTGCGCCGGCACTTGGAAAGCCGCCACGAGTTGGCGCGGGTGGAGAGGATTGACTGCAATGGAAGGCTCATCAAAATATCCCACGCCCGTCAGGTTGATCACGCGCGAGTGGGGCGCGCGGGGCAGCGGCGCATTGCCAGCGCTCGCGCTGGCCGCGATCGCCGCCACCCCCAACACAATGACTCCAAGCCAACCCATCTTCCTCGACCGCGGCTTCCACCCCGCTACGGTGCGGAGAAATTGTTCGGAAAATTTCATGATGCCTCCTCAATATTGTCCTGCGAACTGCCGGCCGCTCAGTCAGAACTGCGTCGCCAGTCCTTTCGAGAAACCCAAGCTCACGACTTGTGAGAAGATGCCGGCAGCTTGCTGGGGGTTTCCGGGCAGCCGGGCGAAGATGCATAAAAGGCGTTACCTTTGTAATCAAGTTCTCGCAGGCCGCGCGCCGAGGTGTAATAGCCTCGAATGACTGCCTCTTTCAGCAACCTGAAAAAGTCTTGGTGAACCCCGGAGAGATGGTCAGGTTGACGAGCGTCGCTGATTTGCTCAAGCAGCCGGCGAAGCATCGCGTTGTCCGCGCGGCTCAAAGAGCGACCGTACTGCTGACGCGCCTGAGCGGCAAGCCAGTTAAGTCCAGCGCGCCAGGTTTTTTGCGGGTCAGCCGTTTCAAGTTGACTGACCGCTTCCTCACCGAAATAACGCACGGCCAGGGTTCGGTGCTGGGGAGAAAGGTTGCGCGCTGCTTCGCGGATCGCTGGTGCCTGAGCCAGCGTTCGGTCTGTCCACTCCGCAATCTCCTCACAGGTTTGACGAAAGCTTTTGAAGCTTTTCCGCGAACCCCCTGGAGGCCCACCCAACATGATGCCAATCAGACGCCGTACCGTGGTGAGTTCCGCGGGCGTAAAGAAAATCGGCTGATAGGGACCATTAAGCGGCCGAAGGTAATCCGTTTTCGTGCCGGCGGGAATCGTTGCATACTGCCCATCATCTTCGAGGGCGTGCGTCAGGCAATCAAGCGACGGCTGATAGAGACCTGGAGGCAGCGTTGCCGAGCCTTGCCGCCCGAGGTCTTGAAGCACGCGAGGCAACGGAGCGGATTCAGTTCGCGGGCCGCCGAGGCTCCAGGCGGCTGCCGCCTCGCCCAGGCGCGCGAGCCATTCTCGGCGAGTGAGCTTTGGTCGGCCTCCCACCCCTCTGCCCTTGGCGCGTCGGGCCCTTTTTTTGCCCTCTCTCATCACACTCCGCCCCAGAATGTCGGCGCTTCGCTCGTTATCACTCGTCCTTCACCATGGAAGGCAAAACCCCAACGGTTGTTTCACAATTCCTTGCGCCGGAAAGATTCGGCGATTAGTTCACCGACGCGGCAGGACAGGGCCATGATGGTGAGCGTGGGTTCATAACACCCTTGAGTGACAAACACGCTTCCATCGGTGACGAAGACATTTTTCACATCGTGGATTCGGTGATAACGGTTGACAACGCTTTTTTTGGGGTTATCCCCCATGCGAGCTGTGCCGCACTCGTGAATATTCTTACCAAAAATGCTCAGGTGACGGCTCGGGAGTTGCACATCTTGAAGCTTCATGGCGTCGAGGATTCTCTCGAGATCCTCGCGCATTGCCTGAGCCATGGCCCGCTCGTTTTCCCCGTAGCTCGCATGAATTCGCAGCACCGGAATGCCCCACGCATCTTTAACCTCGGGATCCAGTTCCACGTAATTGTCCTCGCGCGGCAGGCACTCGCCCTGAGCCTCGATGGAGAAATAGTAGGGAATTTGTTCCCGCACTTTCTGTCGCCACTCGCGGCCGAAGCCAGGAATCGAAAAGGCTTGGTCATAAAGCTCCTGCTCGGCGCCGCCGTCAAAGCGGTAGCCGCGCAGAAACCGGCGATCGGGATAGCCTCGAGTGTTGACGTATTTAGGAATCAGAAAACCGCAGGGATTGCCAGTGGGCTCTCGCCGGGAGGATTGAAGCGAGGCTATGACGCCGCCTGCGCCCTCTATGGTGAAATGATCCATCAGGTAATGCCCCAGCACACCCTCGGAATTGCCTACGCCGTTGGGGAAACGTGAACTTTTGGAGTTAAGCAAGATACGTGTGGATTCGAGCGCCGAAGCCGCCAGAACGACAGCTCGCGCGTAAGCATTACGATGCGCTTTCGATTCCTGTTCGATATAGTGGACACCCCGCGCCCGCGCTTCCCTCGGGTCCATCAGCAAATGGCTGACCACCGCGTTGCTTTGCAGGGTTAGGCGGCCCGTGCGCCAAGCAGCCGGCAAAGTGACAGCGGGGCTGTTGAAATAGGAAGCCGTGAAGCATCCGCGCTGGCATTCGTTACAGTAATGGCAAGCCGGTCGGCCATGGTGAGGGACGGTGAGATTCGCCACACGGTCCGGCATCACACGCCAACCGAACTGCTTCTCAATCACCTGCTTCGCCAACAAGCTGCCGCAGGATAGATTCATCGGCGGCAAGAAACGGCCGTCAGGCATGGTTTCCAAACCTTCGCGCGACCCGCTGACGCCGATAAAGGCTTCCACCTTGTCGTAATAAGGCTCGAGCTCTCTGTAGCTGATTGGCCAATCTTCACCGTAGCCGTCTCGGCTCGCGGCTTTGAACTCGTAGTCCGTGTACCGGTAACTTTCGCGCGCCCAACAGAAGGTCTTTCCACCTATTTGCCGACCGCGAATCCACATGAAGGGCTTATCGGGCGGTGTGGTATAAGGATTCTCGTGGTCGTCCACAAAGAATTCATGGCTGTATTCATCACACGCATAGCAGAGCCGTTGAACAGGCTGACGGGTAAGAAGCGCCCGTTGGTCGCCAAAACCGCGAAATTTGAGTTGATAAGGCCAGACATGCTCGGTGAAATCGCGCGTGGGGATGCGCGGCGGGCCAGCCTCCAGCATCAAGACCTCCAAGCCGCGCTCGGTCAACTCTTTGGCCACCCAGCCGCCGCTCGCCCCCGAGCCGACCACGATGACGTCGTAGAGCCTCAAGCCACTTCCTCCTGACAAGTGTCGGTAGTGATAACGCCGCAAGGCTGAATTGTCAACCACCGAGAAAGCGCTCGATGTTCCTCGCGCCGTCGAGCATCTCTACGGTTGAGTCGCCGGTTTCATGCGGGTGCAAAGCGTGGCCGCGATAAATCGAAAAATCCATCGTTCCTCACAAGTTCCTATTCCTGATAAGCTAACAGCATCCTAATCTGCGGAGGGAATTATTGCGATGAAAGCCATTGCGATTGTGCCGGGAACGACGCAGGTAAGTTTGGTGGATCGGCCGGAGCCAAAGCTCAGCGCGCCCGATGAAATCAAGCTGCGCGTTTTGCGAGTGGGCATTTGCGGGACCGATCGAGAAGAAGTCGCCGGCGGCCGAGCGGATGCGCCGCCGGGCCAAAAAGAATTGGTGATTGGGCACGAAATGTTCGGGCAGGTCGTCGAGGTGGGCGCCAGCGTGAAGAGCGCACGGCCGGGCGATTTGGGCTGCTTCACGGTACGACGTGGCTGCGGGCATTGCCCGTTCTGTCTGGCCAACCGAAGCGACCTCTGCTCCTCCGGGGATTACACCGAGCGCGGCATCCGCAAGCGGGACGGTTATGAAACGGAATTTGTGGTGGACCAAGAAAAATATTTCGTCAAGGTACCAAGCGATATGTCGTCGCTGGGCGTGCTGGCGGAGCCGATGTCCGTCTCCGAAAAGGCCATTGATGAAGCGCTGGCGATCCAGCAGGCGCGCCTGGGTATTTCAGGGCCGGCGGCGGATTGGGTGAAAGGCAAGGTCGCCTTGGTGGCCGGGCTGGGACCGATTGGCTTGTTGGGAGCCATCGCGCTACTGTTGCGGGGAGCCAAAGTGTTGGGCCTCGACGTAGTGGATAAGAATACCCTGCGGCCGAAACTCCTTGAGCAGTTCGGCGGAACGTATGTGGACGGCCGCGAAACCCAGCCGGCGGCACTGGCGCCGTCATTCGGCCAGATTGATATGATTTTCGAGGCTACCGGGGTGGCGCGAGTTGAATTTAATCTGCTGGGCGCGCTCGGCATCAATGGCGTTTATGTGTTGACCGGCATTCCCGGTGGCGACCGGCCGTTGCAACTGGACGGTGGGGCGCTCATGCGACAACTGGTCCTCAAAAATCAGGTGATGATTGGAAGTGTGAATGCGGCGCGACAACATTTCGAGATGGGCATCGCCGACCTTGGCCGAGCGCAAGCCAAATGGGGCAGCACGGTCACTCAACTCATCACCCATGTCGTTCCCTTCGACCATTTTACCGAGGTGCTCGAACAACATCCCACAAACGAGATTAAAGCGGTCATTGAGTGGAGCAAGGTCGGTTAAAAACAGTCGCGGCTCCGTCAGGCCATCAGGGTCAGCACAAAGCGGCGGTTGTATCACCTCAGTAGGTGAAGCGGCGCGGTGAAGGTCTGGGTTTACAAAATCAACACGAAGCGCGGCTGGCAATTTGAGAACTATTTCCGCTCGCGCGCCCGAAGGCCGTATGGGATGGGCGATGCCGACTGGATTCGCAGCGCCTCCAGCCGTCGCGCTCTTCGGGAAGAAGTCACACGTGGGGACATCTTTCTCTGTTACGAAACTGACCGGAAACTCTGCGTGGGAATGACGCGCGCGGCTTGCGATGGGCGGGATCTCGGTGAAGGCTCGCTGATTGATTTCTTGCCGCCTGCCCAGGCGGTGCGCTTTCAGGTTCCTCTGCGGCGCCGACCCGATCTCGATCACATTCTGGCTTTCACGCCCCAACGAGGCCGCGGCACCATCCAGCGCATTGAACCTGACGAATTCGGACATCTCATAAAAATCCTAGAGCGTAAGAATCCCGCGCTTGCTCCTCGTTGGCGCCTGTGGATCGGTGAATCGGCCGCAATGGACAACCGTAGGGCGCGAAAGCAGTCGCGTTATGTAGCCGGCCGTAAAGCGTCGCGGGTCGGGTTGAGCTCACGAAGGGGAGGCCGGCGTCGCATGGGCAGAGGGCGTTACGACGGTGACGGATTGAGCTTCCGGTTCGCGAGGGATGATGATCCAGGCAATAAGATAGGCAATCGCTCCCCAGCCGACAAACAAGGCGGCCGCAAGCCAAATCAGACGAACCAGGGTTGAATCCACCTCCAGGTATTCGGCCAGTCCGCCGCATACCCCGGCAATCTTCTCATCTTTGCGCGAACGCATCAGCCGGCGTGGGGCTTGTCTCGAGGTTCCCAAGGGGGCGCCGCAGTGGGAGCAGAAGTTCGGGCTGAAAGCGTATTCTTTACCGCACTTTGGGCAGAACATCGTTCACCTCCGGCACGCCTTGATACACTAATATACGCTGGCGGCGGCGAAGGAGTTCCATCGGAAGTGTAAAGGGCAGCAGCGCCGAAGAAGTAAAATAGTCGCTCGCTGCGGGACTTTCAGCTAAGATGCCGTCTCACCGGTGGATGGCTGGGAGTGTCGGTGATTGTAGGGCGTCATGGCGCCCTCGCGTTGAAATCAAGAAGGATGAAGCGTCAACGGTTCCATCTTCGGAGGGTTTTTGTTCTGACACGGGGCACCTCCTTGCGGCGCCGGGTGGCCTACAGCCTGGCGATTGTTCGGCTGATTTTGGTCCCTGTGATTCTCCTGACGATTTACTACCTTTTTGCCATGGGGGTCATCGTAGATCGCATCGTCCGTGTGGACGCAACCGTGGCCATGCAGGCCGAGCGAGCTTCTATCCAGATGCTGGATGCCCGACGCGCAGAACGGGATTACCTTCTCCTGCAAGACCCGGCGGCCCTCGAACAGACCCATCGGGCGCTCGACGGCCTCAAGAAAACTGTCGAGTCTTGTCAACGACTGGAGCCGAGCGAGGCCACGACAACCAGCGCTCTCCTGGCGGATATTCACTTCTACCGCGAAGGGATGAATCAGGTGGCAACCAAGTTGAAGCACGGCGGGGCACCGCTCAATCAGGTACAACGTGTCGTCCAAGATTATGAGCGGAACCTGAACGGGCTCCTGGCGCGCGCAGGACATTTGAGCCGTGCTCAATTGCTTCAGCAACTGCACGAGCAGACCAGAATCTTTGACGCCGGCATTGCAGCCGCCGGAGCGCAGGATCCCGTCCTGGAAAACCTGGCCCAGGAGATGGACAACACCAGCGATTCGGTCTTGGCCCTCTCCACCGGGCTAGAGGAGCGAAGCTGGGAGCGCGTCGAGCGCGACCACCATCGGGCGCTTAATTTGTTCCATCGCGCCGAGTGGGTCGTCGGGATCGTCTCGGCACTCACCTTGCTGGTAAGCATCTGGGTGAGCTTCGTTCTGCCGCGAGAGGTTGTTCGACCCCTGCTCGAACTGAAAGACGCCGTGGACCACGCCGCCGCCGGCAACTATGAGATTGAGTTTGATCTCCAAGGCAAGGGAGAAGTGGTGGAATTGGCCAAAAGCGTTCGCGAACTGATCGCTCATGTGCGGGAGAAAAAGCAGGAGGGCGATCCATCTCCCCCCAAAGGGAATAACACGGAAGGTTAATCCATCCACAACTTTTTTCGGTTAGAATAAGCGAAAACCTCGAAAGGAGCAGAGCGACGATGAAGGGAAAAACAGAGGTTCTGGAGGTCCTACAGAAAGCTTTGAATGAGGAACTGCAAGCCATCTTGCAATACTTCCTCCACGGGGAAATGCAAAGCAATTGGGGCTATAAGCGGCTCTACGCGGAAGTCAAGCGCCAATCTATCGGCGAAATGAAGCACGCCGAGGCCCTGATTGAAAGGATGGTCTTCCTTGAGGGCGTGCCGAACCTCAATGACATCCCAAAACTCAAGGTTGGGAAAACCGTCGAACAGCAGATTCAGAACGACTTGGATTTGGAGAAATCAGCGGTTGCCGAATATAACCAATACATCGCTCTGTGCCGCAAGGCCGGGGATAACACTTCCGCCGATTTGATGGAAGACCTCCTCAAGGACGAAGAGGAGCACGTGGACTTCCTGGAAACTCAACTGGGCATGATTAAGGATCTCGGCTTGGCCAATTACCTGGCCCAGCAGCTTGAGACGCCGGATGAGAAATAACGGGCGCCAATCGGCGCGAGCATGGCCCGTTCCATGGCTCTTGGACTGATGTTTTGTCCGGCCAACTCCGGCTTAGCCGTTGGAGAAAAGTGGATTCAACCGCGGTGGAAGGTGACTTCCACTTGGCGTACCCAATCCCCATTCAATTTGACCGGCGGCGCGCCAGTCTCGGGCACGATGCGCACGGAGAAATAGCCCGTGTTCGGGTTAAAGGTCACTGCACGCGCGTGCCCGCCCTGCACGGTAACGGTGGGCTCGGACGGCGCATCGCCAAACAAGGTGACCTCGTTTTCATTTGTCGCAAACAAAACCCGCACCCTCACTGCGTGGGGCAATTCCTGGAGCGAAGCGATGCGTTCCTTCCCCATCGAAACAAATTTCCCACGGTCGCCAAACAGCGCAATGCCGCTCGGCCCGACAGGCGCCACAATGTAATAGGCGGCCTCGCCGGGGCCGATCATGGCTGAGAACTTTTGGCCTCGCCCCACGGGACGAACCACGTGCTCAAAATAGTTATAGACAACGACGGGGCCGCGCGTGCCCGCCTCCTCGGGACTAAAGGTGACGGTTTGATGCACTTTCCCCGAGCGACTGAAGGCGAAAACATAAGCCGTTCGCACGTTGTCGTCGGCGGTCCACGTGCTGGCAATGAAGGGCGAATCGGCGCCGCGGGTCCTTCCGCCCAGGCTGCGTGCTGCCATGGCGCCCAAACGCGCATGGCGCGGCGTCGCGTCCTCAACGTACATCCGGTCAAGTGGCGTGATCGGCACATCCGGCTTGACGATGACGCCGTCAGCCCGCACCACCTTCAATATATTCCTCCGATCTTCGGCGCCGAGCGCGTCGCCCGTTCCGACCGGGCCGGCGGAAAGAGCATCGAGGAGAAGATTATCGATTTCATAGCTGTCATAAACATCCGGCCATGGCCAAGAGCCGATAGACTCCGCGAGTTGAGAAGTGTAAAGAAAGTTCCGCCAGCGCCAACGCGAGAATCGGTCATCACTCACGCGAATCGAGGTCAGATTGCCGTAGCGGCTTCCTTGCAGGAAATCGCACGGCAGAGCCATGCAATACTGCATGGTCAACCCGTGACGCTGGCAGGCCAGCGCCATGTGGTCGTAGAACTCTTCACCGGTGTTGATCGTGTTGTGGAAGGCGGGCGACTTCTGGTCAATCAAACTCTGCCAATCTTGTTCGTAAGTTACGACGCCGCTCGATTCCAAGTAGGCAGTAATGTGGTTCCACCACTTCATGCCGATGGGCGCGATGCCGGAAATGCGATACTCCCGACGATAGGGGCTGTGCCGACTAATCCACCGACTGTGCGTGACGAGCGGTAGCCCGACCGCACGCTGAAAGGCGGCGAGCCCCTGGGGGAAGAGAGTCGGATCGGCATGATAGCGCATGATGCCCCCAAAGGAGTTCCAGCGGCCCGTCGTGTCACCGGGCGGAATGCCGGGATAGGCTTTTTCATACCACCAACTATCCAGTTGAAGATAGTGGACGGGGATTTTTTCTTTGCGATATTGAGCGATGACCGCCTCAAGGGTCCCTTCATAGCCGAGCTGCGGATCAAACCGGTAGTAGTAGTGCGCGCCGTTGTCGGTCCAATAACCGTAGTATTTCAGGGTAACGTCAGCCTCGTTGCCTGGCCGCCGCTTTCCGCCCAGCGCGGTCAGCGCATGGCCCCAGATGTCCCAAGCGTCCCGGATGCCCGGCGTGACGACCATCAGCGTTTGTTGTCTGAAACCTGCCGGAACGCGGGAAAGCTGGGAGTTTAGGCCGCTCGCCATCAGATGTCGGCCATCGCCCCGCATGGCGGCAATGATGAAATGGGAGGCGGGCGAAATCACCATGGCATTGGCCTTGGCATCGAACAACAGCCATGGCGTGCCATATTGGCCCAGCTTGAACTGCGGCGGCGCAAAGGGAACATTACGGTAGCTGAAGCGATCCAGATGCGGGGGCATGGAAGTGAAACGCGGAAACGCCACGGAGGGCGGGGCCGTGGGCTTGAGATAAGTGTAGCGAAATAGGACTACCGCATGACGCTCATAAAGGCGAATCATACCGCGCAGCGGAGATGGCCCGCTCTGCCAAGTGAACGTCAATTGCTGATAGGCGCCAATCCGATCTTTTCCCCGGTCGGTTTGGACCTGATGCGCTGAGGCGCCCAAGCTCCCGGCAAAGCGCCACGCCGGAGCGCGGGCAACCACTTGATAGTCGCCCGTTCCAGCCTGAAGGCTAACCGCAAGTCCAGTGACTGCGGAGGAGACCGTGACCGCACGCGTCGCGGCCACCGACATCATCCCCACAAGCGCTATCACCGCCGCGCCGGCCAAGTGGCGGCATCCCTTTTCCCACGTTCCCCTGCACCGCGCTATCCCGGGCAGGTATAGTTGCCCCCGTCTCCGTTGGTCCATTTCCGACGCCCCCTTTTTGTTGTCTAATCGGAGTTTACGTTATTCCTAAACGAACTCTATGGCAACGCTAAACTGAAGTCCTCATTTGACGACTTGAAGACGGCAATAGATATTTCGCGCCGGCAGCACCCATGCCAAGTGCTTTTCATAGAAGCTCACGGAAAGGGCCGCGCAAAAGCGCGCTAAATTGTCGAGCAACAGGTTGCCACCAAAGGTGAGGTGACGTTCAACCATACGAAAGCCGCCCGAACCATAACTGAAATTTTCAAACTCTTCCTGCGCAAAGTAGTCAAAGCTGAAAAACCCCAGATGATGCAGGTGGGTCGGGTCGGTATAGGAGTCGGGTGAGCTGTAGTGCGGGGTGATGATAACAATCTCAGCACCGACCTTCGCGATGCGGCGCACCTCCGCCATGACCCGCAGGATATCCGGCTGATGCTCCAAGAAGTGGGAAAGGTAGATTCGGTCGGCGCAATGGTCGGCAAGCGGCCATGGGAAGCGCGTCAGTTCCGCCAACACGTCAGCCCCCGAGCCTCGCTGGCGGTCAAGCCCGATGGCGTTTGGCTCTTGCTTTTTCTTTCCGCAACCAATGTCAAGGACCAACACGTGGGTGGCCCGCTTCAAGTATGGAGGTCAGGCCCAAAGTGCGGCGCTCGGAAGCGCGCCGGGCCGGGCGGTTCAGTACTCCATGGCCCAAATGGAGAGCGGACGCATGTAGGTCTGAGCGCGGAAGTTGCCCGTCGCATCCCAAGCCTCGGGCGTGCGAAACCAATAGCCCTTCTTTACATAGACCACGCGGTAGATGCCCCACGCCGTGCGATAAGCCTGCTGCGTCATGCCCTCCGATTTCATCAGTGACGCCAAGCCCAACGTCACGCCGGTCCAAACCTCCTGCGCTTGGTCGTTGGAGAGGAGCGTGCCATTGGGATTCATCCCGTTGACCGCGCCCATTTTACCGTGCTCAAAGTCCATCACGTTATGCGTGAAGATGGTCTCGATCGCCTTGCGCTGCATGGCTTTGGGCACCAAGTTTCCCAGCCCGGTCAAGTTGGCGTACCACTGGCCCACCAGTTGATCGGCCATGATGCTGGATTTGTAGGGGCTTCCCGTGTCGAAATCAAAATAGTTGCCGTTCCATAACTCCTTCACAAAATTCGGCTGCGCCTTGTTGTACCAGGCTTGGTATTTCAGCGCCGCTGCCCGGTCGCCCACTCGATCCGCCATCTGGACCGCTGCCTTCAAAGCGGCCAACCACAAACTGCCGCAGTAGGCGCTGGTGCCGCGCATCGGCCATGTGTCGTAAGTCTGATCGGGGATGCCTTGGTTCTGCGGAATGCCGTTGCCGGCCGTGTCAAATCGCTTGAGGTAATCGAGCGCCGCTTTCACATCCGGCCAGCAGTACTTCAGAAAAGCCATGTCATTGGCGCCCGTCAAGTCGAAGTCCCGCCAGACCTGCAAGACGTATTTGCTGTTCAAGTCCTTCCAAACGGTGACGTTCTGCCAATTGTACTGGTTCACCCGCATAATGGGATCTTCGATGGGGCTGCCAAGATCGTGCGGCAGCGCGCCCGCCACCTTGCGCGGCGCAATCGAATGATCCCAGCCAATCTGTTGGTATTGATGGTAGTTGAGAGGAACGGTATCCGAAAACTGACGCATCTCCTCTTTTTCCAGCTTCGGCCACAGTTTCAGAAGCGCCCAAGAACCGTAGAAACGCACGTCGAGGGTGGAATAGTAAGGGTAATCGTAGCATTCGAGGTAGGTAAAATGATGGTACGGCGAGGTGGACACCTTGCCCACCTGGCCGTTTTCCCAAAATGTACCCCCGTCCACCAAATCGTAGAGTTCGTTGAATAGCATCCCCCGGTACCAGGCAGGTTTGGAAGCATCGGAAATGATCGGCTCCTGCCAACGGTCAATAGCCTGGCTCCAGGCGTGGTACTTCTCCAGGCCCGTCGCCGCAATGCTGCGGCCCGCATCGCCCGAGGTTCCAAAAAACTTTGTGTAGCGTTTCCACCACCGTCGGCCGGCCCCGAATTGAACAATCGGAAAATCCCACGCCAGCGCCATGGGGATGGCTTTCGATTCCCCCGCCTGGAGGGTAAAGCTGACGGCGATGGCTCCGCCGATGGCGTTGCCGCCCGAGCTCAGCCAGTTATGCGGAAGGTCATGCAGCGTCCCATTTCGTGCAAAGGTCTTCCAGACGCTGGCGCCGTCGCCGCTCGCGTCGAAGGTGGTTTGATACGTGATGTGCGTGGAGCCGTCCTCAAGGCCGGCGATCACAAACTGGCCATCGGCATCCGTCTCCGGTGGCCCGGAGTGGACCCGGTCAAATTCAATGCCGACCATCGTCTGGCCATCGGGAAGCTTTTGCGTAAAGGCTCGATTGTAATCCCCCGAACCCAATTCCGGGCTTAGCTTCGGGCCAAATTGGGCAAACCAACCCACCATGTTCACCCATGAAAACATGAGCGAAACTTTCACCGGTTTCCCAGACGTATTCTTCGCGTGCCACACGAAGACGCCCAACGGGTAGCTGGTTTCCTTGTAATTGTTCGGCAGAATAGGCGAGAACTGCTCGCAAACCAGGTGAACCGGGAACGGCGCATAATCGTAGTCGAACCAGGCTTTGGGAAAAAGCGCGTAGTATTTTCCCGCGCCAACCGGGTAGCCCCAATTCCAAGCCGAGAGCGCGCGGCCGGGCTTGCCGGCTCGTAACACCACGGCGACGGGCTTTCCGCCCTGGGGCTGCTCAAAAGCCGCAAAAGCATCCGCCGGAATGGATTGGTATTTATGCACCCCAATTTTCATATTCCAAACCGCAAAATCCCCGCGATAAGTCCTCCCGATGGCCCCCGCTCCGAAGCCGCCGAGCGGGACGCCCTGCCAATAACCATCGTCAATGTTGCCGGGCACCCTGGTTACCCCGGGATGCGCCAGCGGTTCGCCGATGCCGCGGCTCCACGCCACGGACGGAATATGCTGGGCGAAGGCTCCAGCCCCACAGAAGAATGCAATAACTGCGACGCTCAGCCCCACCGTTGCGCGTTTCCAATTTTTCACCCTTCACCTCCCTCGAATTTCAATCTTGGCGGCGTGCCCAACAAACCGCGCCGAATGGGACACGTCTTTGCCCGCGCTCATCAAACCAACGGTGTTGGGCCCTCTGCCTCAACTAGTTCATTCAGGATCTCAGACGTAGCAAGAAGGCCGCAAGCTCGCATCAAGTGAAGCCACCCCGATCGGTTCATGGCACGGCCGCCTTCGGAGCACTTAGGCTATAGTTGCGCGCATCCCCTGCTCCCGCCGAGACAATGTGGATAATCGAGACCCACCGTTGCAGCCGGTAATGCCCCTTGCGAAAGAGCCAATAGGAGACCGCCACTGACGCCACGAATCCCGCCGCCTCGATCCCGGCAAACAACGGCTTATTGTCCACTATGCTGTTGGTCAAGAGAACTTCGTTGTGACCGCGCTCGCGGAAATGCTCGGTGGAAGTAAAGTCGAGCACACGCACGGCGGCGACGCCGGTGAACAGTGCCAGGTTCGTCCGATCAAAGAAGCGACGAGGCCGGCCGGTTGGCCGAACCGAACGCGGCCTCAGTTGCGTCGGCGGGCTTGCCGCTACCGGCGACCTGCGCGGTAGTCGGGATTGCGCGCCGGCCTTCATGGCGAACAGCAAAAGCACAGCCATCCACCGGACGAATTGGGGTTCCCTTCGCGCCATTTCATTGCCGAGCCGAGTCGTGCCGTTCCTGCGGGCACGGTTCGCACCCAGACAGCACCGCGCAAGGCTTGGCCTCGGCAGTAAAGCCCGCGGCGATGATTGCCTCAAAAAGCGGGTCACTCCACGATAATCAGGCTATGTGGAGGCAAACGCAGCGTTTCTCCATCGGAGGCCAGCGCGGCGCCGTTGGCCGCGAAAATTTGCGTCCGGCGCGAAGCCATTCCGCCCATCTCCACGTGGCAGGCCACGGGCAACTCCGTGTAGTTCATCACCGCTACCCGCCCTTGCATGGGGAATACCGCCACGCGCGGCGGGGCATCCAAGGAGGTCGGGGCAAAATTTGCCACGGCGCGCCGCAGGTTATAGAGGGCTGCTCGCAACTCCGGGGTCAACTGCGCAATGCGGTCTTCAGAATCCACGCGCGTCAACTGCGGCAGGGCATCGGAAAAAATGATGATTTCACCCGGCCCGGCTTTGATCTTCTCGACCAATTGCCCCTTCGGAAGCTCCAGAGAACCGTAGGCCGCCAAGCGCGGATCTAAATTCAGTCGGTGGGCCAGTCCTTGAGTCAGAAAGGCTGTTCTGCCCGCCTGAAGAAAACGTTTCAACTCCGGCACAAATTCCGGGTCGTGCATCGCATACTCCGCGAACATCGCTGCCCGGGCTTGGGAAGGAAACGTGGCCGTCGGAACCAGCGGAATGCCCAGCATTCCGATTTGATCAAAAATATAGGGCTCCGTCCCTGGGCTGCTCGAAATGGGCTTGTAGGCGGCAATGCCTTGCCAATGGCCGACAAGTTTGCCGAGAGCGTCAAGCTGCGGCTCCGCAAGCCGCAAAGCTTTGGCCTGCGCGTGGTACCGCGGCGAAATGAGTGACCCATAGTGAAACAGGAAAACTTCTTTCGCGCCGGCAAGCACCGTCGTCCAAGCCTGATCCATGTAAAAGGCCGCGTCCGTACCATAAGGATCAAACCAGCCACCGCCGGTCTTGGGCCCGCCGATCTGGGAAAGCCAGCGGTAAAGGAAAAATCCCTCATACTGCTGCTTGTGACCCCAGTGACGCGAGGCCGGATTGCGCGTCTCCGTCCCTACCCAGATGCGGTTGTAAAGCGCGGTTTCCTTGTCCACCACATAGCCGCGATTTTGATATTCGTCGTACCATTGCGGATATTTCAGGATGATCTGCACCTTGGGATTCACCGCGCGGGCGGGCGCCAGCACATCCTGCCGGCTCACGCGCACCATCAGGCGATCCCGGTATTGCGTCCAGCTCATCGAGCCTTTGGCGGCGGAACATTCCGAGCATTGGCAATCCGTGAAGAAGAAATCATCAATGATGATTTCGTTGAAGAGGCTGGCGGCATACCGAAAGATAGAGGCTAAATGCTGCTGGTTGGCGAGGTTGGTGTAGCAGGCGACGATCTTCCAGCCGGTGGACGGTTTCCCGAGGTCGGTCGTGGCCACGCAACCCGAAACCCGAATGCCCGCGCGCCGGAAGAAGTCGCGAGCCTCGCGCAGCGTCTGGGCATCTGCTTGATAGCCGTCTCGGAAAACCTCGAGGTACACCTTAGTGATGTGCATCCTCCGACAAAACGCCAACGCCGCCTCGCGTCCGGCGGGCGTTGCCAGATCGTCTCGCACGTCCTGCGCCGTGAAGAGTGTTTCCCACTCAATCGCGCGCAATGACGGTGCCGTGGCCAGCAGCAGCAGCAGCAGCACCGGCAGAATTCGCACCGCCCGATGCTTCAGCAGAACAAAAAACCGTAGTCCCATATGCGAACACAACCTCCTGGCGGTAGAGCCATGCAGCATAACGACCGCCATCCCGCCTGTCAACCCTGGATTGGGAGCGGATGTGGAGTCGCGAAAATAGGGTTGACAGTATTTCGGCAATCTGGCATAATCTTAGTTGCGAATTATTCGCAACTGGAATGGTTCTCGCAAAACACTTGAAACAGCGATGTGCCGTTCGGAATGAATTGCGGGCCCACGGCTTACGCATGACGCGCCAACGGCAAGTGATCGCCGACGTGTTGCAAAAGGCGGGCGAGCATCTGGATGCGGCGGAAGTTTGGCGGCGGGCGCGGCAGCAACTACCGGGTTTGCATTTAGCCACGGTGTACCGCTCGCTGGAGTCGCTGAAAAAGCTGGGCATCATTGATGAGTTGGACCTGATGCACTACCGGGGTACGGGTCACTACTACGAAGCCCGCACCAACAAGGACCATATTCACTTTACCTGCCAGCGGTGCGGAGGGGTGCTCGAGATTCAAACTTCGCTGTTTGAGAAATTGAAGGCACAAATTGAAGGCCGACACGGCCTGACGATCCGCGTGGCCCGGCTCGAGCTGGGCGGAGTGTGTGGGAGTTGCGCCTCGACAGAGGACCAAACGCCCCACGCCGCCGCCTGAGCACAACAAAAGAGCGAGCTGGCCCCGGTTGCCGCAACAACCGGGGCCACGAACAACGGGTGACGATGTGGCAAACCGTCTTCGAGGAGTCTTGTATCACCAAAACACGGTTGCCGCAAGCCGCCCTCCCTGTCGCCGGGACATTCATGAAAGCATTGCCCGCCTCTCTACGACAAGGTAAGGTTATGTCACAGACCAGGCTGTCGAGAAGGCTTCTTACGGTTGTAGCGATGCTCCTTTGGAGTGCCCTGGCCTATGCTCAGGAGAGTCCCTACTTCGTGACCTATGATCATTACCTTGAGGAGCCGGGAAATCTGGAAGTTGAATATTTTTCGACCTTCGGCACACAGCGCCACGGGAACGATTTCATTGCCCCTTGGGCAGAATTGGAATACGGGGTTAACGGGTGGTGGACGACAGAGTTTTACCTTGATAGCCAGGGCACCTTCAACGACAGCATCTTGTTTACCGGGTTCCGCTGGGAGAATCGTTTTCGACCTTTGACCCTCGAGCACATAGTCAACCCCGTCATTTACATTGAGTATGAGCAGACGAATGGCGCCGACAAAATTCTCAAAGAGGTTGAAGGACATGATGTGGAGGCGGATTTTGCCCCCTCGAACGCTGCGCTCCGCCGCGAGCATGACCATGAGGTCGAGTTGAAACTGATTCTTTCTAAATCCTTTCACGGCTGGAACATGGCGTTAAATCCTTTGGGCACCAAGAATCTTTCACCTGACCAGCCATGGGAATTTGGCTATGCGATGGGCGTAAGTCGCCCGCTCGCTTTGGCAGCTTCACCCCGTGCGTGCAACCTTTGCCCGGAGAATTTTGTCGTCGGGGCCGAAATGTACGGCGGCCTGGGCGATGTGACAAGCTTTGGGCTGCACGACACGTCGCAATACCTCGCTCCGGTCGCCGCCTGGAATTTTCCCTCCGGCTGGACGCTGCGGCTATCCCCGGGATTCGGCTTAAACCACAACAGCCATCAATTTCTGCTACGGTGGGGCTTGTCACGAGAAATTTCCGGCTTTTCCGAGATACTGCGGGCGTGGTGGCAAGGAGAAGATTAAATGCAAACTTCTTTTAGCGCTCTCAGGATAAGATTCATTCTCAGCCTAGCCACGGTTTCTGGATTCGGCACCATCTTCGTGCAGGGACAACAACCCGCTGTCGCGCTGAGGGTTCCCGCCAAAGTCCTCGCGCGGCCCAATCCTTTCGCGGGAAACTCGCGGGACCGAGCCGCCGGCCAAAAACTTTTTGAGGAGCACTGCGCCCAGTGCCATGGGGCGACGGCCGACGGTAGCGCGCGAGGCCCGAGCCTCCTTCGCCTTAAGGTTCAGCGGGTACCGCCGGGCGCGTTGTTCTGGATTTTGAGCAACGGCATCGTCCGGCATGGCATGCCGGATTGGTCCAACCTGCCCGAGCCGGAACGATGGCAAATTGTGACCTTCTTGAGGTCGCATAAAGCACGTAAGGACCATGACGGCCCAGGAAAGAAACCGACTCGTTGCCACATCCACTGGGAAATTGACCGTCGAGGACCGTCACTTTGAGCCCTGAAAAGAACCCCCCGAGCCGCGCCCGCATCCTGCTGCGTCGTTTTCTTGGCTTTCTAGCGGTGCTGGGCCCCGGGCAAATGGTGATGATGGCCGATACGGACGTTGGCAGCGTCATTACCGCCGCCCAGAGTGGAGCCCGCTGGGGCTATGCCCTGCTGCCACTACAACTTCTGCTGGTGCCGGTTTTGTTTGTCGTTCAGGAATTAACGGTGCGATTAGGCATATTTACGGGCAAGGGTCACGGCGAACTGATTCGGGAGCGCTACGGAGCGTTCTGGGGCTGGGTGTCGGTGGGCGGATTGACGATCGCGATTGCCGGGGCGATGGTTTCCGAGTTCTCCGGCGTTGCGGGCGTCGGAGAATTGCTCGGTGTCTCACGCGCCACGAGCTTGACGCTCGCGGTGGGCTTTTTGCTGGTCGTAGTTTGGGCAGGCTCGTATCGAAGGGTCGAGCGGATTGCCATGGCTCTCGGCGCTTTTGAATTGGCGTTTCTTTGGGTAGCTGTGAAAGCGCACCCGACCACTTCGCTGGCAGCCGCGTTGCCGGACACTCCTTGGCATAGCGCCGGCTTTCGATATCTCGCGGCGGCAAACATCGGCGCGGTGATCATGCCGTGGATGATCTTTTTCCAGCAGTCGGCGGTGGTGGACAAACGCCTCCAGTCGCAGCATCTTCGGGCGGCGCGGTGGGACACAGCGCTCGGCTCCGTGGTCACCCAGATAATCATGATTGCCGTGCTGGTAACCACGGCCGCCACGCTCGGTGCCGATCACCGCAGGGTGTCACTCACTTCGGTAGGCGAGATTGCCCAGGCGTTGATTCCCTATCTCGGACAGGAAACGGGCCGACTGGTCTTCGGGTTGGGCATTTTGGGGGCGGGCTTTGTGGCCATTATCGTCACGTCGCTCGCCGCCGCGTGGGGCATCGGGGAAATGACCGGTTATAAGCATTCGCTCGAGAATCGCATTCGGGAAGCGCCCTGGTTCTATAGCGTTTACACGATGGCCGTAGTTGGGGCGGCCGTACTGGTGGCCCGCGTGCCCAACCTGATCGCGCTCAATATAGCGATTGAGGTTATGAACGCCTTGCTTTTGCCGCTGGTGCTCGGCTTTTTAGTTTTGCTGGCGGTGCGCATGTTGCCGGAGGAGCATCGCCTGCGCGGGGCGCGGCTTTGGATGGTCGCCGCCACCTGCGCCATTACCAGCGGCGTCGGCCTCTGGTGCGCGCTCAGCAGCATTCTCTGACCCATGCTTCGGCCCGATCGGTTCGCCGTCGGATCTTCCGCCGTCTCCCTTCGTTTCGCATCGCCTAGCCTAGCCTTCTCCGGTCTTCCCCATCGTCATCCCAGTTTCCATGATAGAGTGAATCTAGTCTAACGTCTATGCATCTAAGCAGATGAGGAGTTAACCACTATGAACGAACTCGAAGCTTACTTCAAGGGTCTGGCGGATCGGACGCGGCTTCGACTGATCAACTTGCTTTTACAGGGCGAACGGTGTGGATGCGATCTTCAGCGGTTATTGGGCATCACGCAACCGAACGTCTCGCGGCACCTGATCTATTTGAAGCACGTCGGGTTGCTTTTGGATCGGCGTGACGGCTTCCGAGTTTTTTATCGGCTGGCGCCAATGGATCAGCAACCGCTCAAAAGCTTGGTGTCGTTTTTAGCCGCTGCTTTTCGAGACGATCCGATCCTCCGAAACGATCGGCGCCGCTTGAAACAAGCGCTTCGGCAAGGGGCCTGCGCGGTTCCCTCGACTCCAGCCGCGCCGGACAAATATGCCGCGTTGCAGAAAGGTAAGCTTGTGCGACTGTCGTCAGTGTAGTACGACCCGCGCGAAAGGTAGGCGTATGCGATGAGAGACGGCTCTCGACTCCTGTCCACAATAGTAGGCGTTTTGCTCCTGGCGACGGCACTGGGCGCTCAGGTACCGGAGTCACAAAATCCATGGATGGGGAGCGTTCCTTCAGGCCAGGCGTCATCGAAGGTAATCCTGTTATCGCTTGCTCAGGCCATTGCGCAGGGGCTCAGGTCCAATTTGGGACTGCTGCTCTCGGATGACGCATCGAGAGTGGCGCGCGGTGAGCGTTGGCAGGCACTGAGCCGACTGCTGCCGACGCTTGAAACAGCGACAACCGAATCTCAGCAGGAAATCAACCTCCATGCGCTGATTGGCGCGCGTATTCCGCCGGCGCTGCCGGCGATTGCCGGGCCGTTCCATGTGTTCGACGCCAGGGCCACCGCCACCGCCGCCCTCTTCAACCTGAGCGCATTGCGGGCGGAGCAGGCTGCGCGGCAAAACGTTCGCGCGGCGACTTACACTTACCGTCAAGCGCGCGACACGATAGTTCTGGCGGTGGGCAATGCCTACCTGATGACGCTAGCGGCGAAGGCGCGAGTCACGGCGGCGCGGGCGGAGGTTCGCACCGCGCAGGCGCTTTACGAACTGGCAGCGGACAGAGAACACGCCGGTCTGAGCCCGGAGATTGACACGCTGCGCGCCCACGTTGAACTGAAGGCCCGGCAAGAAAGCCTGCTGGCCGCTGAAAATGAATACGAGACTGACAAACTGACGCTGGCACGGCTGATCGGCCTGCCTGACGGACAACGCTATCATTTGGTTACCGCGGCACCCTATGCGCCACTGGAAACCCTGACCTTCGAGCAGGCGGTCGGCCAAGCCTACCTCGAGCGAGGCGACTATCAGGCGGCCCAAGCCGCGGTGAGAAGCGCCGAAGCGGAGCGCCGCGCCGTCGCCGCCGAGCGATATCCCACCCTGAGCGTCCATGCCAGCGCCGATGAAATTGGTCTGACGCTCGCCGGTGCTCATCCAACTTACGCCGTGGCGGCCACGGTGCAAATTCCCATCTTTCAAGGTGGGCGCGTGCGGGGCGAATTGCAAGTGGCCGAGGCCCGCCTGCGCCAGCGTCAACAGGATCTCAGCTCCTTACACGACCAGATCGCTTATGAAATTCGCACGGCGTTGCTTAACCTTAAAACGAGCGCCAGTCAGGTTGCGGTGGCTAGGAGCAACATTCACTTAGCTCACGCAACGCTTCAACAAGCGCGAGATCGGTTCGCCACCGGCGTCACCGATAACATCGAGGTGGTGGAGGCGCAGCAAGCGGCCGCGCAGGCCGACGATGCCTACATTTCCAGCCTGTACCAATTCAATCTTTCCAAACTTTCGCTCGCGCGGGCCACGGGTGTGGCGGAGCGCGACGCCCTGAAGTACCTGGGAGTTAAAAACCATGACTGAACCCAATGATTTGAAAGGCCAGGCGACCGCCCCGCAGGCTTCACCCGCCGCAGGCGCTGCCGCTAATTCAACCCCGCCGGCGGCTTCGCCGGAAAAGAGGCGAAGGAAAAAGGTGGCGATCGGGGCGGTGCTGCTATTGGCGGTGGGCGGATGGCTGACGTGGAGATATTACGCGCAGTTTGCCACCACCGACGACGCCGAGATCGAGGGTTATTTACACCCTGTCAGCGCCCGTATTCCGGGGTATGTGACGCGAGTGATGGTCAACGATACGCAATATGTCGCCAAGGGCACGGTGCTCGTGCAATTGGACCCGACGGACTATCAGGTTGCCGTGGACTTGGCCAAGGCACGGCTGGCCAAAGCGCAGGCAGAAGCGGATGCTGCCTTCGGCGGAGTGCCAATCGCTTCCGTCAGCACCCTGAGCCAGGTACACTCGGCCGAAGCCGACGTCGAGGGTGCCCAAGCAGGGATTTTGGCCGCCGAAAAACAGTTCCAGGAAGCCGAGGCATGGCTCATCCAAGTGGAAGCCAACAACGTCAAGGTGCAAGATGACTTGGCGCGCTACCGCCAGTTGATCGGCAAGCGAGAAATCTCTCGGCAGCAGTATGACCAAGCCGTTGCCGCCGCCAAGGCCAGCGCCGCAGCGGTCACGGAGGCCCAGGCCGGCGTTGCCGCCGCCGGGCAGCGGATTAATCAGGAACGGAGTCGGATGCAGCAAGCCGAGGCCGAGCTACGCAGCGCGCACACTCGGCCGGAGCAATTGCGCGTGACGCGGGCGCGCGCCGAAGCCGCCGCCGGCGCCGTGGAGGAAGCGGAGGCCGAACTCCACCGCGCCGAGCTTAACCTGCAGTACACCACCATTGTTGCGCCTGCCAGCGGCATCATCGGCAAGCGCACGGCGGTGACGGGGCAAAACGTTTCTCCCGGTCAGACTTTAATGGTCATCGTTCCCACCAAGGACATCTGGGTGACGGCGAATTTCAAGGAAACCGAGCTCAAAGCCATGCGGGTGGGCCAGCCGGTCAAAATCCACGTGGATGCCTACGACCAGGACTATCGCGGCAAAATTGAGGGCATTGCGGGAGCGACAGGGGTTCAATTCAGTCTGCTTCCGCCGGAAAACGCCACCGGAAATTACGTGAAGGTGGTGCAACGGGTGCCCGTGCGGATCGTCTTTGATTCGGGACAGGATCCCGACCACCGGCTGCAAGTGGGCCTGTCGGTCGAGCCGACCGTCCGGCTTCGATAGGGTTGCTCGTGAGAGGCGACGCCCGTGAACGATTCTGCTGAAAACATTCTCCCTTCGCTTCCCTCGCGGAACCTGACGGCGACTTCAGCCATTTCCTGGTCGCCCGCGCACAACCCCTGGCTGATTGCTTCCGTCGTTGCTCTGTCCGCCTTTATGGAAATGCTGGACGCGAGCATCGCCAACGTGGCCCTGCCGCACATGGCGGGCAGTCTCTCTACCAGCAACGACCAAGCGACGTGGATCCTCACCTCCTATCTGGTGGCGAACGCCATCATCTTGCCGCTCAGCGGATGGCTGTCGAATACTTTCGGGCGCAAAAAATACTTCATGCTGTCGCTTCTTCTCTTCACCGGCAGCTCGATCCTCTGCGGCATAGCCCCCAGCCTCTCGGCCATGATCGTTTTCCGGGTGATGCAGGGCGCTGGAGGGGGCGGGTTGCAGCCGGTCGCGCAGGCCATCCTCGCTGACACCTTCCCTGAAAGCAAGCGCGGCCAGGCCTTCGCGCTCTACGGGATTACCACGGTCTTGGCGCCCATTATTGGCCCGACGCTCGGCGGGTGGATCACCGACAGCTATTCATGGCGGTGGATTTTCTTTATTAATATTCCGGTCGGCATTCTGGCCTTGATGCTGATCCAGCAACTGGTCGAGGATCCGCCCTACCTGCGGCGCCTGGCTCGCGGCCTGGTCAAAATTGATTACATCGGCATTGGCCTATTGACGGTGGGGGTGGCCGCGCTGCAGGTCATGCTCGACAAAGGACAAGAAGATGATTGGTTTGGATCTCACTTTATTCTTACGCTAGCCGTGGTGGCTGCCGTCACGTTGGTCGCGCTGTTTTTCTGGGAGTGGTACCACGATCACCCGGTGATTGACGTGCGTCTCTTTAAGCACTTCAATTTCCTGACGACCAATCTGATGATGTTCGGCTTCGGCGTGATGATGTTTGGCACGCTGGTGATGATGCCCCTCTATTTGCAAACGCTGATGGGTTACACAGCAGAAACCGCGGGCTTGGTGCTCTCCTTTGGCGGGTTGTTTCTCCTGATGGAGCTGCCCATGGTCGGACGATTGCTGGCCCGAGTGCAAGCTCGCCGCTTGGTGACCGTTGGCTGGGCGGCGATGGCCGTGGGCATGTGGGTTTCCACACGGCAGATGGATACGCTCATCAGTTTTGACGCTGCTTCCTGGGTGCGCGTGCTGCAAGTCATCGGCTTGCCGCTTCTGTTCGTTCCGCTAACGACGGTGGTTTATGTGGGCCTCCCGGCGGAAAAGAACAACGCAATTTCCGCTCTGATTAACTTCATGCGCAACATTGGCATGAGCTTTGGCACCTCGATCGTCACCACGATTCTGGCGCGCCGCGCCCAGTTCCATCAACAGGTGTTGGTGTCTCATCTCACGCCTGGCAATGTTTATTCAGCCGCCGCCCTCCAGCATTTGACCCAGACGTTGTTTCATGCAGGGTTGAGCGCTTCAGATGCGCTCAACCAGGCTTACGCCCGCATCTATCGCGCTGTGATCGTGCAGTCCACTTCCCTGGCCTACATTGACGCTTATCATGTCTTCTCCGTCGCGGCGGCTGTTCTTTTTCTGCTTTCGTTCTTCCTAAAAAAGAATGAGCCGCGCGCCCCAAGCGGGCCCATGGAATAAAATCCTCCGCCGACATCGAGCACGGTCTGCTGATGCGCGCAGACCCGGGAAGATCAGACCGTGGAAAATCGTTCGCTGCGGTGGGATCAGGAGAATCCTCAGCGCTGAGGCGACGGGGGAACCGCAAGGCTAACGCCCTGTTCGACTGCGGCCGGCATCCATGCCGCGAGGGCTCACCCGCTGGTCGCGCGACGGTTGGCCGGCGCGGGCTGATAAATGCACCATGGGTCGGTGGCCAAATAGTCCCCCGTCAATGCATAAGCCCGCGACCGAGAACCGCCACAAATCTCGCGGTACTCGCATTGACGGCATCGCCCGTGCAGGGCATCGGGGTCACGCAATGCCCGCATCAGCGGCGATTCACGATAAATTTCGGGCAAACTTTTTGACCGTACGTTACCCGCCGAAATGGGCAGAAAGCCGCTCGGGTACACCTCGCCGACGTGAGAGACAAACACAAACCCCTTGCCCGCGTTGACGCCATGCGGCGCAAAGCCGATCGTGTGACCGGGGCCTTCTGAGCGACGGAGCATCTCCGGCATGGCGACGTTGCCACGAGGCGCCGCATGGCCTTGACCGTGCCGTGCAGTTGGGTGTTCGCTTACCCGTTGCGCCACGTAGCGGCGGTAATGCGGCGCTTCGGTCACCTTCAGGATGAAGCGCGCTTTTTTTTGAACCTCGTAAAGAATGGCGAAAAGTTCTTCGCACCGGCGAGCCTCAATGCCATCCAGCAACTCGCCGCGTCCAACGGGGACCAGGAAGAAAACCTCCCAGAACACCGCACCCAGTCGCTCCACCCATTCAGCCATTTCCGCAAGATAAGAAGCGGAATCCGCCCAAAGGGTGGTGTTGATTTGGAGCGGCAGGCCCCATTCTTGCGCCCATTGGGCGGCGGCCAGGGTCTTGTCAAAGGCGCCTTCAACGCCTCGAAAGCGGTCGTGAAGCTCGGCGCGCGGGTAATCGAGGCTCAACGCCATCTGATCGAGTCCCGCCTCTTTCAAATCCCGCACCAGAGTGGACGTGAGCGCCGGAGTTGCTGCCGGAATCGTGCCCATGCGAAGCCCCAGCCGCTTCCCTTCCCGCACCAGTTCCAACAGATCAGGGCGCTTGGCCGGGTCGCCGCCGCTCAAGATGAAAACGGGGGTGCCCATTCGGGCGGTTTCCGCCAACAGCCGAAAGCCCTCTTCCGTGCTTAGCTCATCGGGATGGCGACGCGGTTGGGCGGAGGCACGACAATGCACGCAGGCAAGGTCGCAGGCCTGTGTCGTTTCCCAAATGACCAAAAATGGTGCATCGGCAAAATCCACCTGCATGTCACCTCCCTTGTCATCATAACGCCAAAGGTGTCTTCCACCGTGTGACCGTCGTCACTACGGGGCCGGAGATGTTCGGGATTCCTGACCTCGGGGGGATTCGGCCGCTCTCATACTTTGGAATGCTGCACCCTGACGGCCGGAAGGGCATCGGTTTCCTGGTAAACCTCGATATCCTGAAAGATGCTGGGGCTTTCTTTTTTGAGAGCTCGTGCAACCTCAACGGCGAGGCGGCGTATTTCCGTGTCGGCATGGGGTGAGCCGCGAAGCTCCATGAAGTGTCGCCAGGCGCGGCTGTTGCCGGTGACGAAGATCTTGGTTTCGCACGCGTTGGGCAAAATCGAGCGGGCGGCTTGTCGCGCCCACTTGCGCCGGTCACGGGGCGCCATCTCCGGATACCTTTGCTGAACGTAAGCCGTGGTCGCCTCCGCGAGTTCCCGATAGGCCCGGCGGAGCTGCTCCATCACCTGCTCCCAGCGGGCGCGCAGCTCGGGATGCTCCTGGTAGAGCGGCGGCACGACGTAGCGGGCTTCGCTTTCGTCCACATAACGCTGGGAAAGCTGCGAGTAGCCAAAACCGGCTCGGTGGCGCACCAGCTCGTGGGTCAAGGAACGGCTGACGCCGGTCATCAGAAGGCACCAAACGGCGTGCTCGAGCACGCTGCCGTGCTTGGAGGTCAAAATGTTTTCAAGATATTCACGGTTGGTTTTGCGGCCTTTGCCGAAGGACATGTAGCAGGTGCGGCCCGCAATCTCCGCAAGCACTTCACCCGCCGCTTCGGCGTCGGTCGAAAAGACAAGGCCCTCGTCGTTGAGAAAGCGCGTAACTTCTTCCTGCACGACGACCTGCCGCCCGACGACGTAAACCTTCGGCTCGGTGACGTAGGGGCTCAGCGCAGGTGTGGTCGCCACTTGGTTGATTCCGCCCTGTCAGGGTCTGGTGGATGGAAAGCCGGCTATGGCCGTTACTTCTCAGCCTTGGCTGCAACGGCCGTCGCTTCAGTCTTCTTAAAACCGGCGTACTTCTTTCGGAAGCGCTCCACACGGCCGGCGGTATCCACCAGCTTCTGCTTGCCCGTGAAGAAAGGGTGGCAGTTGGAACAAATCTCGATGTGCAACGTCTCGCTCTTGTACGTCGAGCGCGTCTTGAATGCGTTCCCGCATGCGCAGACAACCGTCACCTCATGGTATGCGGGATGAATCTTGTCTTTCATGGATCTCCTTCGGGCCGACCTAAAAGAATTCCATTCTACCGCTGCGCACCGGAACTTTCAATCGCAAACTGCGCCTCGCGGCGCGGAGCCACTCCTCCAAGATCGCTATGCGGCGATGTTCAAAGCTGGCGGCGGGCCTCAATAGGCGTATTTACCGATTTTCGCCCTTCGCCCTGCCGTTGTTGGCCAACCGGTTTAATCGTTGGTCTTGATGGCCTGGCAGAGCTTTGCGGTGTGTGACAATTGAGCAAACTCCCAAGAAAGTTCGAATAATTCGAGATGTAAAGGATGAAGGATCATCATCTGGGGGGCAGTTCGAGGCCGGTTCTTCATGTGACGGAAGGTTTGGTTTTGTCTAAGGCCATGTTCGCCATCCGGTCCGCCTCTCGGTTCTTTTCCCGCCGCACGTGCTCAATGGAGAAACTGCGGAGCTGGGCCACCAGCCTCATCGCATGTTCGTGCAAGGGTCTTAGATGAGGGCTTTTGATTCGGTAAATTCCTTTCACTTGTTTTGCCAAGAGCTCTGAATCCGTCAACACGCGGAGGCGAAGGGCACCTTGGGCCATGGCATATTCCAGCGCGGCAATCAATCCACGGTATTCAGCAATGTTGTTGGTGGCCGGACCTATCGCCTCAGCAATGGTCGTCAGTCGCCGACCATCCGGTGCCTCGATGACAGCCGCGTAGGCTGCGGGGCCTGGATTGCCGCGCGAGGCTCCGTCAATGTGGGCGATGAGCTCCGTCGTCTGCAACCGCTCTGTTTCTTCTGCCACCGGAGTAGTCCTTGTCGCCGAGCAGCTCCTCCTGTGGAGGTCAGCCACTGCCTATCGAACGCCAGCCGTTGGGGTATTCACGGCCAATAGCCCCACATCCGGCGTCCCGACAAGGCATCGGCGTAACGGGTCGGGCAGCGGTACGGCTACCGGGCACTATCCTGCGGCCATCACCGAGGACCCATTTTCCAAACGCTCGGTAGGGGTCTGTGGAGGTGAATAAAGGATACGGCTACAGTTCTCGCACTCGATGAGAAATTCGTTGGTTTGCACGTCGTTATAGAGTTGGGGGCGCAGTACAACATTACAACCGCTACAGAGACCATCGCGTGCCGGGGCCACCGCCACTCCCCCTCGCGCTCGGCGCACCCGCTCGTACTGGTTCAACACTTGCTCGTGGAGGGTCGCGGCCAAGGCCTGTCGCCGCTCGGTCAGTCGGTCACGCTTCTGAGTGTGCGCGCTTTGCATGTCCTCAAGTCGCTTCTTCTCTGACGCCACTCGGCCTTTTTCGCTTTCCAGCTTGGCCACCGCTTCGCCGACCCGCTTCTGGAGTTCTTCGGCCTCAATCATCTTTTCCAGCATCTGGTCTTCGAGGTGGCGAACCTTCTCTTCCTCACCCTCAATTTCTTTGAGCATGGCGCGATACTGCTCATTGGTCTTCACTTCATAGAGCTGGTCCTTGTGCTTTGAGATTCTGCCCCGCGTCATCTGGATCTCGGCCTCCAGGTCGCGCCGCTCTTTTTGGTTGGTCGCTAAGCGCCGCTGACGCTCCTCGTGAGCATGGATAAATTCAGCCAGTTCTTTTTCGAGGTTCCGAATCTGAGAGGGAAACTTCTCAATTTGCGAAGAGAGTTGTTGGATTTGCGTGTCGAATTGCTGGAGTTCGATCAGCGTCTTGAGGTCAGGATTCAATTCCTCTCCCTTGACCTTGGCCCTTCGAGCTTCGATCGGTTTCCGAGATCTTCCATGCAGATCCTCTCGGTTTTCTATTCTGTCACAGAATGAGTCGCCATCACAAGCAACCCGCAGGGAGCCACATCGGGCTTACCATTTGGGGCGCGTGACGGCACCTTCGGAGGCTGAGCTGACCAGGGCAGCGTATTTCGCAAAAACCCCCGACGTGTAACGTGGCTCCGGCTCCTTCCATTTGGAGAGGCGACGCGTAATCTCAGCCTCGGACAACTCAACCGTCAAGCGTCGAGCGTTGATGTCGAGTACAATCACGTCTCCTTCTTCCAGTGCCGCGATCGGGCCGCCGCGCGCCGCCTCAGGGGCTGCATGACCGACCATCAAGCCGCGCGTCGCGCCGCTAAACCGTCCGTCCGTCAACAAAGCCACCGATTCTCCCAATCCCTGCCCAACGATCGCCGCCGTGACGCCCAGCATTTCCCGCATGCCGGGTCCACCCCGCGGGCCTTCATAACGAATCACCACCACATCCCCGGATTTAATCTTTTTGTGGGTCACGGCCTGCATCGCCTCTTCTTCGGAATTGAAGACTCGAGCGGGGCCGCGATGCAGCAACCGTTCGTGGCCGCTAATTTTCACGACGGCTCCTTCCGGTGCCAGGTTTCCCCTGAGCACCACTAATCCTCCCGTCGGCTTGAGGGCCTTGGCCACCGGGAGAATGACGTCTTGGCCGGGGGTTTCCTGCGCGGCCCGTGCCTCCTCGCCGAGGGTCTTTCCGGTTACCGTGACGGCGCTTTCGTGCAGCAGGCCGGGTGCGCCCTCGATTAATTTTCGGGCAATCAGGGGAATCCCGCCGGCTTTGTAAACGTCCACCGCCACGTATCGGCCCGCCGGCTTCAGATCGGCAATTAAAGGGGTTCGGGCACTAATGCGGTCCATTTCATCTATCGAAAGTGGAATGCTCGCTTCCCGCGCCAGAGCCAGCAAGTGGAGCACGGCGTTCGTAGAGCCCCCCGTGGCTGCCACACTGGCAATGGCATTTTCAATCGCTTCGCGCGTGACGATATCCCGCGGTCGAAGATTCCGCTTCACGAGTTCCATCACGAGCTGCCCCACGTGATAGGCAGCCTCGTCTTTGGCGGATTCCATGGCTGGGATGCCATTGACCCCCATCGGGGAAAGGCCGATGAACTCCATCACGGTGGACATGGTGTTGGCGGTAAATTGACCGCCGCAGGCTCCGGCTCCCGGACATGCCACATTTTCCAACTCCCGAAACTCCGCGTCGGGCATCAGCCCGGCAGAGTGGGCTCCGACCGCTTCGTAAACGTCCTGGATGGTCACATCGCGGCCTCGGAAGTGGCCCGCCGCAATCGAGCCACCGTACAGCAGAACCCCAGGCACATTGAGGCGCAGCAGGGCCATCGCGCCCGCCGGGATGGTTTTATCGCAGCCAACCAAGGTAACCATCGCGTCAAACATATGGCCTCGGGCCACCAACTCCATGGAATCCGCGATCACTTCCCGGCTAACCAGGCAGGCCTTCATTCCCTCCGTCCCCATGACCACTCCGTCGGAGACGGAGATGGTGTTGAACTCCATCGGCGTGCCGCCAGCCGCTCGAATACCTTCTTTCACTTTGGCCGACAGCCGACGCAGGTGGAAATTGCAGGGCATCGTTTCAATCCACGTGTTCGCAACCCCCACGATGGGGCGCGAAAGGTCGGCGTCGGTGTAGCCAATCGCCTTGAGCATGGCGCGAGCGCCGGCACGCTCGGGTCCTTCGAGAATGGTTCGGCTCGGTCGTTGTGTGTCTTTCGGCATCATTTCCCCTTTCAGTGCATCGGCGCGCCCTCGGGGCGTCAGCAAAACAGCTATCTTGGCAGAATCGCTCGATTCCGGCAACCCCTCGCCGCACATGCTCACTTCGGATCTCAGCTTGACAGCGTGAGCCACAAGAGTCAGATAAATGGGATGAAGGATCGCAGGTTCTCATAGCTACAGGGCCAGTCGCGTTATATAATGGCACGCTTGCGGCGGGTTGCGGAGCAACTTCAAGGAGCGTCATGTCTCGAAATGGGAAGTTGGCCCTGGTAGGTTTACTCGGCCTTGTCATTCTGGGTTTCATTTTAAGCCTCTCTCACCGAACCTCAAGCCGGACCGCCGAGGCGCTGGGCGCAAATTCCGCGGCAGCGTCATCTCTGAACCCCACGGGCGTTCAAAAGATGGACAACCTCGGTAAAAGGTCCACGCCGCGTACCCAAACCGCCGGGGCATCGCCGTCGTCGCTTAGTCCGGCAGCCCTCCAAACGGCACGAAACCTCGGCAAGGCGTATTACGAGCAAGGACAATACCCGCAGTCCATTGCTCAGTTCCGAAAGGTTGTCGCCAGCGGTCACGCGGTGGCCACAGACTACCTTGATCTCGGCCTCGGACTCATGCAGGCCAATCATCTGAACCAAGCCTTGGATGCCTTCACCACAGCGCGGCAAATGGCCCCGCGCCTCATCGCCATCTATTACAACCTGGGCATCCTTTATAAACGCGAACTTCACTATCCGCTGGCGGAGGCCATGTTCAAGCGAGTGATTACCGCCGACCCCGACGAGCCGTCAGCGTGGTTCAATCTCGGCGAGGTGTATTTCGCCGACCACAAGCTTCATGAATCGCTGGATGCGAACTTGCGTATCTATCACTTGGGTTTTGGGCGGGGCGAAAACTTTTACGTTGCGTCATTGTTTCACTTGTTCACCCTTTACGTCCGCCTCCACCAAATGGCGGAAGCGCAAAAGTACCTCAAGCTCCACGCCGAGGTGCAGCACAAGGTTCCCAGCATTTCACTCGAAACGCCCGCCCTCGAAGGGGGTAAATACGGCGCCATTCTGGTGCCGACGGCGCCGGCTACAGAAGTAACTTCACCCGAGAGCGCTCAGAGGGTTGCTTTCTCCAACCTGACGGCCAAGCTGGGCGTTTCCCTGCCCACTCAGGCTACGCCCGCCACTCCCCCGGTCGAGCTGAAGGCAAGTGATTACTCGTTGCAAGTGGTACGGCGCAAAATCATCCCGCTGTTCGGCCCGTCCGTCGCGGTGGGTGATTACGAGGGTAACGGCCTGCCCGACCTCTATATCGTCAACCCAGGGGGGAAGAACTACCTTTTGCACAACAACGGCAACGGTACGTTTACCGATGTCACCGCCAAGGCCGGCGTGGCTGGGCCGCCCGATGCCATTTCAGCAACGTTTGCCGACTACAACAATAGTGGGCACCCTAGCCTGTTCGTCGTTGGCCTGGGCGGCGTTCACCTTTATAAAAATATGGGCAACGGAACGTTCCAGGATGTCACTGCCCAAGCGGGCTTAAAGCCGGAGCCGGGCGAATTGGACACGCGGGCTGTTCTGTTTGACGCGGAAAACGACGGCTTCTTGGATCTTTTGGTGACCGCTTATACCAACTTTAACCGGCCTCCCCATCAGAGTCTCTTCCGCTTTCCAACCGATTTTCCGGCTGTCACCGTGCACTTCTACCACAACAACGGCGATGGGACGTTTACGGAGGAAAGTGTACCGTCGGGCTTGGCGTCTGTCCGGGGGCGATGGCTCGGGGCCGCGTTTGCGGACTTCAACAACGATGGCTACACGGACCTCCTGCTCTACCGCGACGATGGGCCGCCCGTGCTTTTCTTAAATCAAACGGCCGGCCGCTTTGCCGACCGTACTCGCCAAGCCGGGCCAGCCCTCAGCCAAGCAACCGTGCTGAACGCCCAGGTCACCGATTTCAATCACGATGGCAATTTCGATTTGGCTCTTTGGACTCGGTCCGGATATGAGGCTCTGCTTAACAACGGAAAGGCTGAGTTTGCGCCGGTGCGCGGCCTGCCCCAGATTGCACCACCCTCAGACCCCTTCGCGTTCCGGGGGCTTTTGGTTGATGCCAATGGTGACAGTTATTCCGATTTTCTTCTGCCGGATGCTCAGGGGGGATGGCACCTGATTGCCGATCGAGGCGGGAAATTCCACCCCGAGCCCATCACCGTACCGCCAAGCCAACCACTCGCATCCCTCACGCCGGCTTGGCTTACCAGCCCCGGCCAACTTGATCTATTCGGCGTAACACGTGCTGGCCACCTTGTCGCCTGGCAGAAGGCCGGCCCTCCCGAACATTGGATGGTCGTGAGGATGGACGGTTACAAGAGCAATAAGGAGGGAATCGGTTCGATCCTTGAATTCAAGGCGGGGAATTTTTATAAGAAGGTGGAAGTCACGAACGGCCCGGTTCGAGTTTTCACCGGGAATCTTGCCAAATTGGACGTGGTCCGTGCCACGTGGCCCAATCAAATTATCCAGAACCACATTAACGTGGCCACCAACCAGACCATCTCCATGCGCGAGTCCGAACGCATGGCGAGTTCCTGCCCCTTACTCTACGCATGGAACGGAAAGCAGTTCGTTTTTGTGACGGATGTGCTGGGCATCGGTCCTCTCGGTGAACTGGGGCCGGATGGCTCGTATCTCCATCCCTATCCTGAAGAATATGTCCGGCTACCGGAAACGATTCGTCCGCGCCACGGGGCATATCAATTCCGGCTGACCGATGAGATGCGGGAGACGGATTATTTCGACAGTGTTCGCTTGCTAGCCGTGGACCATCCCGCCGACGAGCGCATTTATTCCAACGAGATTTATTCGCCGCATCCTCACCCGCCCGCGCTTTACGCAGTACGCAACCGGCGTTTTCCGATTTCGGCCGTAGATGACCACGGCCACAATGTTTTGCCCCTTTTACTCAGGGCGGACGGCCGCTACGTTACCAGCTTCCATCCCATCGGCATTCCCGGCATGGCTGAGATGCATTCGCTCACGATGAATCTCGGGCCGTTCCCGCCCTCCAGTCACGTGGCCCTGTGGTTGACAGGTTGGGTCTATTGGACGGACTCCAACGGCGCGCGCGCTTTGCTCCACAACCGCAGGTTGAAAATGACCGACCCGTACCTCCAAGTGCGTAATGCCCAGGGCCGTTGGGTGACCGTCATTCCCGACATTGGCTTGCCCAGCGGCACAAACCGCACCATGCGAGTGAATCTGACAGGTAAATTTCCGACCTCCGATCATCATATTCGGATCGTTACCAATCTTTGCGTTTACTGGGATCAGGCCTTTTATACGACCGACGAAACTCGCATTCAGCGGGATACCGTTCTGCCGCTTGAATCGGCCAACTTGCACTATCGCGGTTTTTCGGTGACGGTGAGCGATCCGTTGCATCGCAAGCCCGATTATTATGAGTACACCCATCTCATGGAACATGCCCCCTGGAATCCGATGGCGGGTCCTTTCACCCGTTATGGAAATGTTCTGAATCTGCTCCAGAAACCCGACGACCGGCTGGTGGTCATGGCGACGGGCGATGAGATCAGCGTCGCATTTGGGGCCAGCCACCTGCCGCCGCTTCCGCCCGGATGGAAGCGCGACTTCTTCCTGGATGCGACCGGCTACGCTAAAGACGGAGAGCCCAACACGGCTTTTGCCAGAACTTCCACTCCTCTGCCCTTCCGCGCCATGTCAAATTATCCGCCGCCGCCCTCGGAACACCCACCATCCACGGCTGCTTATCGCCGTTACCTTCAGAAATATGAGACTCGGCCAGGCTATGCTCTAATCCCACCGCTCAGGCCGCTAGAATAGCCAGGAGCGGTAGGACGAGAGCGGGCACATCCCGGCGCGACGACATCGCTCAGAAATCCTGATGCCTTCAGCCGTCCGAGCTTCCGCAAAGGAGTTACCCACGGGCCCGGAGGCATCCACATGGCCTTCCGTAGTCCCCGTGCGGCTCCGCGCGGCAAAAAGAGGTGGGTACGCTAGCTTACGAAGGATGAATCAACTGCCAGAGGCCAAAGCATTTGCCTCGCTGGCGGGTATCTTGCGGCCGGTGACGCTACGATCCACGATGAACGTCAGTTGCGTTCCTTGGATCAAGATCAAGGTTCTTTCGTGCTTAAAAAGGCTGTAAATGAGCACGGCGCCGGCGCCAATCGCCGCGCCGTATCCCAGGTCGGCTCCGAAGCTCGGGCCGCCACAAGCCCCGAAGTAGGCGCAATCAATTTCATGCCCCATGCCCACGGTCGCCCCAGCGCCTGCCCCCACCGCTCCACCGATCGCTGCTCCCTTGAGCGCGGCCTTCACACTCTTCCCGCAGCCTTTGATGGTGCCTTCGCTGTCGTGGGCCATGCTCGCGCAAGGGCTGCCTTGGGCGTTATCGAGCGAACCCGTCAACGGAAATTCAGTATTGTTCTCGGTGGTGATGTTGTCCAGCACCAACCGCATCTGGCCGACGCCTTTGATTCGTTTTGAGGGCTTGACAAAGGCGACGTGTCCACTGACCAAGCTCCCTTTAGGAATAATGGTCACGCCATTCGCAGTGACGGGTTGGTCCACGATGCCCCTGAATTTATCCCCGTCCTTGTTGGTCTTCGAGGTTAAGGTTGTTTCCAGCCGCACGTGGAGGGTGGTACCTGCCGGGAGCACAATCCCGGTGCTTTGAGCTGGAGCGGTTTGGGATTTGGCATTGGGCGTAGGAGCCGCCACGGCACTCTTCTGGCCGGTGGCAGCAAAGCTTATCAAGGAAATCGTTAGCGCTACTCCCAAGGAGGCTAGCCAAGCTTTGGCTGTGATTTTCATCAGAATCTCTCCCTTCTCGAGGACAACCCGTCAGCCTCTAGACTTCACCCCTTATCCTTCCCAACCCCATTTCCCCTACCCCTAGTGTGCTCGCCAAAATTGAGGAATACAAGCACCTCCTTTGAAATACGATTCCCCAAGACCCTCGGAAGTTGCATTCGCCGTCCCTCCTTGCCCGCCTTGGCTAAAGGCCGACACAGTCCGCCGCGCTGCTCCCATTCGGGCCCAGGCAATCGTATCGCCATCCTATTTCACCAAAATCCTCTGGATTGACCGGGCGTGGCCGGTTTCCGGTTCGGCTTCAATCAGGACACCACATAACCGCACGTCACCTTTCGCCACCTCAAACCGCGTCGGCAGTTGGTCGAGGAATTTTTGGATGACGGCTCGCTTGTCCATCCCAATGACGGAATCGTAAGGCCCTGTCATTCCGGTGTCGGTGATATAAGCAGTGGCTTGCGGCAAAATCGTCTCATCGGCTGTCGGAACGTGAGTGTGCGTTCCAAGCACTGCCGTGACTCGCCCATCGAGATACCACCCCATGGCCATTTTTTCCGACGTCACCTCGGCATGCAAATCTACAATCCTCAACTTAATCTCAGCGGGTATCTGAGAAAGGAGCGCGTCGGCCGCGCGGAACGGGCAATCAATGGTGGGCATAAAAACGCGGCCTTGCAGGTTGATAACCGCGTAGCCGATTCCGCCTGAAATCCGGCCGACCACCAGGCCGCGTCCTGGGGCGCCCGTGGGATAATTGGCCGGTCGCAGCAGGCGGCCATCGTGAAGGTCGGCAAGGTAGGGCAGAATCTCCTTCTTGTCCCAGATGTGGTTGCCGGACGTAAGAACGTCAATGCCCAAATCGAGCAATTCTTCAACCAAGGGCGGCGTAATGCCAAACCCTGCCGCTGCGTTCTCGGCATTGGCCAGCACCAAATCCGGATGATACTGCTCCCTCAACACAGGAAGCGCTTCCTGCACCATTCGTCGTCCCGGCTGTCCAAAGATGTCGCCGATGAAGAGGATACGCAACAGGGGTTCCAACCGGTTCTCCTCGGTCTCACGCAAGCGGATCGCCTCGACCGAAGCCGGCGTATCCAGGGGGACGGGGCTAAACGGAGACCCTCACGCCACAAGGTTCAGAATCTGGTCCAGACGGCGTGCGCACTCATCCACTCGGTGGTCGGCTTCTTGCGCCACGGCTTCGTACTTGGCCTTGAGCTGCTGGCATTCATCGGCCAGGTTCAAGGCCGCCAGAACAGCCACCCGCAACGAATCTACCGTGTGGGTGCGCTCAGCGATGGCGCGCATTTTGCCGTCCACAGTGCGGGCAAGCTCCTCGATATAGCCTGGATCGAGGTCTCCCCTCATCTGGTATTCTTGATCGTAAATTTCCACGCGAATTCCGTCAGGCATGGCGGTCTATCGCTCCTCGAAGCTCAGGCCCGCCTCGGGGCGTGCCTGGCACTATTATCCCGTCGAGTCGGTTTTTGTCAACAAATTGATCTGGGCCAAGAGCTTCTCCAACCGCATTCGCACTTCTTCCCGCTCTTGATGCAACGTTTGGACCTCTCGCTCGAGGGTTGCGATGCGCCGTTCGTAATCGTCCGTATCCGTCTTGGTTTTTTGGAGCGCTTGCTCGAGGTCACGCTTTTCCGCTTGAACTTGTTTGAAGACCTCTACCGCCTTGGCCAGCTTGGCCTCCAGATGGGCCAGACTTTCATTCAACTCCACGGCTTCCCCCTGTCTATGAAAAAACTCAGATATCAATCAGGCGCGCAGACGCACACCCAAGGATTCAAGAGCGCTATAGATTTTTCCTGCCGCCTCGTCCACCTCGTCACCCGTGAGCGTCCTCGTCAAGCTTTGGAAAGTCACGTGGAGGAACAGGCTGGCATGCCCTTCGGGGACAAGGCCCGCAGGCAACTCCGCAGCAGCCTTTCGTTCGAGCGGCTCCACGCTGTAGATTTCCTCAATCCCCAGCCGAGCGATCGCCTCAGCGATTCGCCGGTAAGGCAGTCCCATGGGTACTACCAGGGATAAGTCGCGTTCCACGGTTGGAAACCTTGAGAAGGGCCGGAGCATCGGCTGCTTAAGAGGAAACGCAAGGAGCTGGTCAAGGTCAATTTCTGCCAGCCACGCCTCCGCGCGGATCTTAAACCGGCGCTGGATATCAGGCTTCAGCCGTCCGAGGGCTGCAAGCACAGTCGTGCCACTCACAAAACGCCCAGCCAAACCCTCCTCGTAAGCCAAACACCTCTCTTCTTCGAAACGCAGCTCGGGCAGTTCAAAGAGCTCGAGGACACTTTCAACATCGCCTTTCAGGTCAAAAAACTTCGCTTCGCGCGCTGGTTCATGCACGCTGGGCGGTCGGCGATTTCCGGTTAAGCCGAGCGCCAACACGCGATGTTCGGCCGGGTGCGCGTTGGCGCGCGCCTCATAAGTTTTGCCCAGCTCGAAAAACGAGAGGTCTTTCTGCCCGCGGTCGGTATTGAAGGCCAGCACGCTCGCCATGCTCACGAGGCTCGTGGAACGCAGCACGGAGGCATCCTGACTCAGCGGATTGGCAAGTGCCACCGGCGGCCGGTTTGTGAAAAGCGCATTGTCCTTGGGATCCACCATGCTCGAAGGAATGATCTCACGATAACCCAGCCCCGTGAGCAAACGGCTGAGGGCAAGTATCTTTTCCCGCTCGACGTCCCGCTCTAGCCGAGGAGACACGGAGCGCACCCGCGCGGGCAGCCGGTCATAACCAAACTGCCGCGCCACCTCTTCGATCAAATCCACTTCGCGCCGAACGTCCAGCCGAAACGACGGAGGCTGGGCGCACCAACCGGCCGCCGCAGCTTCCACGGCAAAGCCGAGCGCGACGAGAATCCGCTCGACTTCCGACGGCGCGATCTCTGTCCCCAGAACTCGTGCGATTTCCGACTGACGAAGAACAATCGCCTCGCGGTTTTGGGGCGCGGGATAAACGTCCAGCCGACCTCGAAGAACTTTCCCGCCGCTTAGCTCGGCGACCATGGCGGCGGCGCGGTCGAGCGCCACGGGTGCCATGCCGATATCCGCCCCACGCTCAAAGCGATGCGAGGCCTCCGTGTGCAACCCTTGCGATTTGGCGGTTCGGCGAACCGAAACTGGATCAAACCAGGCACTCTCCAGCAGCACGACGCGGGTCTGAGGAGAAATTTCCGAATTCTGGCCTCCCATAACTCCCGCTAGCGCGACGGGCCGGGCTGCGTCGGCAATCACCAGATCGTTCGCGGTCAATCGCCGCTCAATTCCGTCCAGGGTTTGGAGCAGTTCGCCGGCCCGAGCGCGCCGCACAATGATTCGCCGGTCCTGAATTCGGTCAAAATCAAACGCATGGAGCGGGTGCCCCAATTCCATTAGGACGTAGTTCGTAATGTCCGCGATATTGTTAATGGGACGCTGACCGATGGCTTCAAGCCTACGCGCCAGCCACTCGGGCGAAGGCCCGACACGGACGCCTTCCACGATTCGGCCGCAATAACGCGCGCAAAGGGAAGAGTCGCTGATTTCTATCGAAACCCTTTCTGAAGCTGCCTCCGCGGATTCTTGAACCTCAAATTTCAGGGGACGGATTGTCGTTCGATACGCCGCGGCAATCTCTCGCGCCACGCCGTAATGGCTGAGGCAGTCCGGACGATTGGTCGTAACTTCAACATCGAGGAGCCAGTCGCTGCCCGAGGACGTGACCGCCTCGACGCTCAGGCCGATGGACGTCAGGTCGGCCTGGAGCTTTCTCGGCTCAAAGGGAATCTCCACGAATTCGCGCAGCCAGCTCAGTAAAATACGCATAAGTCAGCGAATATCGGCCCGTCCCTTCGGCCACCATTCGTCGGTTTGACCTTGGGGCGCCTGACTTTTGGCCGCAAGTCAGAATTGCTTCAAAAACCGCACGTCGTTCTGGAAGAAAAGCTGAATATCGTCAATGCCGTACTTCATCATGGCATACCGCTCCACACCCATGCCAAAAGCCCAGCCCGTAAATTCCTCGGGCTCGATTCCACCTTGCCGCAGCACCTCGGGATGCACCATGCCACAGCCCATCACTTCCAGCCAACCGCTTTCCTTGCAAACGCGGCAGCCTCGACCGTCGCAAAGAGTGCAGCTAATGGCAACCTCGCCGCTCGGCTCGGTGAATGGGAAAAAGCTGGGATGAAAACTGGTGCGCACCTTCTCGCCGAAAAATCTTTTGGCAAAATAATCCAGCGTGCCTTTCAGGTCCGCAAAGGTGATATCCCGGTCCACGGCCAAGCCCTCAACCTGATGGAACATCGTGGCATGCGAAGAATCGGGTTTATCATGCCGGTAAACCTTCCCCGGCGCGATGACGTAGAGAGGAGCCCCGTATTTCCGCATGGCGCGAATTTGCACGGGTGACGTGTGCGTCCGCAACACCGTTTTTTCATCCACGTACAATGTGTCCCAATCGTCCCGTGACGGATGCGTCTCGGGAATATTGAGTGCATCGAAGTTGTACTCGACGGTTTCAATTTCCGGACCGGTTTCGATGCGAAATCCAAGCGCGATGAAAATCTCCTCGATTTCCCGCAGGACCCGCGTTACCGGATGCATCGAACCCAACGGGCGGCGGATGCTGGGAAGTGTGAGGTCGGGCGACACCCCAGAAAGCACGGTCGTCCCGGCAACGATTGGGCTTCGCGCTTCCAAGACCGCCCCGGCTGAGGCGGCGACACGACACTTCATTTCGCGGGCAAGAACCCCCACCTCCAGTTGCTCGGATGCTTTGCGTAAAGCGTTGAAGTGCTGACCGACCACCGGTTTTAGTTCGCGCGGCGCCTTCTTGAGCCAGCGCTCGTCCACAAGAGAGAGCAGCCCATTTTTCCTTGCCAACCATCGGTCCCGAAGCTCTTTACAGGCGCGGTCCCGCTCCGCCTTGTCGGCGGCAACTCGGTTGACAAGTTCCCGCCGCTCGCGCTCCATCGTCTCGCACACCTCGGCGAAAAGCGCCACGACGCCCGCGCTCTCAGTCACCCCTAATTCTGCAAGGGTTTGGCGAACTTTCTGATCAACCGTCATGAGGTGTTCAGACCGGAGGCGCGGCAAACGAGCCCAGGCCTTTCCATATCTTGCGGAGGATCCCGCCCGTCAACTTGCGGGCTGGAGCGTGCCCTTCACCTTGGCAGCCAATTGCGCAAACGCCGCTGCGTCCCGGACGGCCATTTCAGCCAATACCTTTCGGTCGAGCTGAACATCGAGTTTTTTCAGCCCGTGCATAAACTGGCTGTAGGTCATGCCATTCAACCGCGCCGCGGCGCCGATGCGGACAATCCAGATGCGGCGGAAGTCGCGCTTGCGGCGTCGGCGGTCACGGTAGGCGAACCGGCCAGCGCGGTCGGAGGCCTCCTTCATGAAGCGATAAAGCTTGCTTTTGTTAAGGAAGTAGCCTTTGGTAAGTTTGGCGAGTTTCTTGCGCCCGGCACGGCGAACCGTGCCGCGTTTGACCCGTGGCATGGGTTTGCTCCTTTCGGCAGAGATTTCGGGGCGGCAGAGACCCGTGCCTGTTTAGGCAGGGCGAAGGCACCCAGCCGCTGGCCTTCCCGCACCCGGAAGAGGGGTGTCAAGCTTTAGGTTCGGCGTCGAAAAAGAAGCCCGCCGTCCTGAGCCAGCTTCTTTCCGGCCGCTCACCTTGGGCTCGTCACCTATCTTCCATACGGCAGCATGGCGCGCACGTGGCGCACGTCAGCCTTCGACACTTGAGCCACCTGCGTCAGCCGCCTCTTGCGCTTGCGCGCTTTGGACGTCAAGATATGCCGTGCCCCGGAGTGTCGCCGAAGCACCTTGCCCGTGGCGCTCAGCTTAAACCGCTTGGCAGCGCCTTTATGCGTTTTCAACTTGTTCAAGCTAGCCTCCCGCTCCTCCCGGCGCTTCGCTGACCGCGCTGGGCGCGGCCGGCGCGCTTGAAGAGGCAGGCCGAGGAACCGTCTTTGCGGCTTTAGCGGCCGCCTTCTTCGGTGAAAAGATGGCCGAAAGGTTCGGCCCCTCTTGCCTCGGTCGGATCTCCAGTTGGCCGCTCTCCGTCAGGTCCTGAGTCAGTTTTTCCATCATTTTGTAACCCAGATCCCGGTGCGCCATTTCCCGCCCGCGAAACATGATCGTCACCTTCACCTTGGAGCCTTCCCCCAAGAACTCCACAATCCGATTCCGTTTGACCTCGTAGTCGTGCTGCGAGATTCGCACCCGCATCTTCACTTCTTTAAGCCCGGCGGATTTTTGATGCTTTCTGGCCTCGTGCTGGCGCTTGTTAAGCTGGTATAGGTATTTACCGTAATTGATGATGCGGCATACCGGAGGGTTCGCGGTGGGCGCCACTTCCACTAAGTCGAGGCCTTGCCCCCGGGCAATCTTCAGCGCCTCGATCGGCGGCATAATACCCAGTTGTTTTCCCTCTTCATCAATGACCCGGATTTCTCTTGCCCGGATCCTCTCATTGATACGGACAAATTGCTGGCCGATAAATCACTCCTTCCGGCCGCTTCGGGCCGGCTTGCGGTCAGTCCCTCAGCGTTCTCATCTGCACAGGGATACCCTTCTGTAACAACCCAAACCAGCTTACCATTTTGTGGCCCGGCTGTCGATAAGCTCCCGCATCCAGGCCCCGAAATCACTGACAGCCTTTGCGCCCGCGTCCCCGCTGTCCCGCCGCCGCACGGATACCGTGTTCGACTGCGCTTCGCGGTCGCCGACCACCAGCATAAAAGGGATTTTTTGCAACTGAGCGTCGCGAATGCGGGCATTCAGTTTCTCGTTGCGGTCGTCCACGTCCACGCGCAGCTTGGCGGCTCGCAGTTCCCCCGCGATTCGCCGCGCATACTCGAGATGTTTTTCGCTCACGGGCAGCATCCTCGCCTGCACCGGAGCGAGCCACACCGGGAACGCTCCCGCGTAATGCTCAATCAAGACACCGAAAAACCGCTCAATGGAGCCCAATAAGGCGCGATGAACCATCACTGGCGTGTGGCCTCGGCCGTCCGAGCCGACGTACTCGAGGCCAAATCGGCGCGGCAAGTTGAAATCAAACTGCACCGTGGTCAACTGCCAAGGCCGACCAATCGCATCCACCAATTTCAAATCAATCTTGGGGCCATAAAACACGGCTTCGCCCGGCATGGTCTTGAATGGAATCTTCATGCGCTCGAGCGTCTTCTTAAGCGCACCTTCCGCCAATTCCCATTCTTCTACGGTCCCTGCGTACTGCTCTGAGTTTTTTGGATCGCGGGCGGAGAGTTCAACTTCATATTGGTCAAAGCCGAAGGTCTTCAGCACCTGAAAAGCAAACTCGATGCACTCCTCGACTTCGTGTTCCACCTGTTCCGGCATCGAGAAGATGTGGGCGTCATCCTGGGTGAAGCCGCGCACCCGCAACAGCCCGTGCATGACGCCCGAGCGCTCGTAGCGGTACACGGTGCCCAGTTCCGCCAGCCGGAGCGGCAGTTCCCGATAGCTGCGGGGCCGAGATTTGTAAATCAGAATATGGCCCGGGCAGTTCATGGGCTTGAGCTGATAATGGTCGTTTTCCACTTCCATCGGGCCAAACATGTTCTCACGATAAAAGTTGGTGTGGCCGCTGATTTCCCAAAGGTGCAACCGCATGGCATGCGGCGTATAAACCAAATCGTAGCCGCGTGCGACGAGCTCCGCTCGGAGCCAATCCTCAATCTCTTTGCGCACGATGCCGCCCTTGGGATGCCAAAAGATGAGTCCCGCCCCGGCCTCGTCCTGAATGCTGAATAAATCCAGTTCCTTGCCCAGCCGCCGATGGTCGCGCTTCTTCGCCTCTTCGAGCTTGGCCAAGAATGCGTCGAGGTCCTTTTTACTGAAGAACGCCGTTCCATAGATGCGTTGCAGTGGATAGGACCGCTCATCGCCTTTCCAGTGCGCTCCCGCCACGCTCAGCAACTTGAAGGCTTTCACCCGCCCGGTGGACGGGATATGCGGCCCGCGGCAGAAATCCAAAAATTTTCCCGTGCGGTAAGCCGAAAACACCGGCTCGGCCTTCTCTTGAATGAGCTGACACTTCAAAAACTCGCCTTTCTGCTCAAAGATCTTGAGACCTTCTTCTTTCGGGAAATAAACACGCTCGTACGGCAGGTCGGCCGCAACCAGATCCTGCATCTTGGCTTCCAGCTTTGCCAAATCATCTTCCGTGAAGGGTTTTTCTCGGTAAAAATCGTAAAAAAAGCCGGTCTCGGTGGGCGGTCCGACGCCGGGATGGGCGTCGGGAAAAAGCTCCAATACCGCGGCGGCTAAGAGGTGGGCGCTCGAGTGACGGTAAATCTCGAGTCCTTCCGGTGATGATGGAGTGATAATCTGAACCGAAGCATCGGTCTCAATCGGCTCAGTCAAATCCACCAGCCGTCCGTCCACGCGAGCCGCGAGCCCTTCCGCCGCCAGCCGCGGGCTGAGGGCACGAGCCACCTCCAGCGCCGTGACGCCTTGAGGAAATTCTCGCACCGTGCCGTCCGGAAGAGTGAGGCGAACGTTGGGCATCTAGGTCTGAATTCCACCTCGGGAGCCGAAAACCCCAACATAGCAAACCTCCCCCTCGCGGGTCAAACCCACGTAGGAGGGGTGGTATTGGAAGGGTGCATCGTATCCCCCTGAGGGGAGAGACGATGATCGAGGAAGAAGGGAGGACGCAAGCCCGGATCGAGAGGCAGTTATGGAAATAGAGCGGATAGAGGGAAACTGGGGCCCTGAAGTTAGCACGGCTGGAGAAATCCCTGGTCGAAGAACTCGTTTTCGATAAGGCGGTGGACGGTTTCGACGTGGCTGCGGCAAGTGGGAGCGCGGGGTCGGCACTTCCGCCCCAGCTCCGCCTGTCGTTGTACCCCTTTGCGAAAGGTGGGCACGGGGGGATGGAACTCCTGCGCCACGGCGTTGATGCTTTGCTGGCGGGCATAAGCGATCCGACGAAGGCGAGGGTTGAAAGCGTTTTTCATATCCCGGATCAGCTCGTAATAACGGACGGCCAGAGGCCGGAGATGTTAATCGAGCCGCCGCTACCCCGGCCCCGCCCACCCGGGCAGCGACCTCTCTTGTCCTCTTCTCACTCACAGCCTTCAACTCCACCGGGGGCAATACGATGGATCTATCCAATCCCAGAGGTGGGGGCGACTGTTGTACCTCGATGATAATGTCCCCTTTTGTGCTCGTTAAAAATGTCCCCTAATGGAACCTCTGAGAGGAGGTTCAAGTGGGGAGAACGGGGATGAGTGAAGGGGAATTGAGGCGCGTGGAAGTGCTGGCTCGGGTCAAGGGCCATGAGTTTCGGTTAGTAGACGCCGGGAAGCTGATGGGGGTTGGCTACCGGCAGGCGAAGCGGCGATGGAGGCGGTATCGGGAAGAAGGAGCGAAAGGGCTTCAGCATCGCAGCGCGGGGCGGCGGTCGCATCGTGCGTACGCGGAGGAGTTCCGCGGCCAGGTGCTGCGGCGAGTGCGCGAGAAGTACAGTGGGGCGGTGGGGGAGTGGCTGGGGCCGACGTTGGCCGCCGAGCAGTTGGCGAAGGAGGAGGGGCTGGCGGTGGAGGCCGAGACGCTGCGGCGGTGGATGCTGGAAGTGGGTTTATGGAGTCGGGGGCGGCGGCGGAAGTGCCATTGGCGACGGCGGGAACGGAAGGGGAACGGGTGCAGATGGACGGGAGTTTTCACCGTTGGTACGAGGAGCGAGGGCCGGAAGGGTGCTTGATGGACTTGGTCGACGATGCCACGAACACGACGCTGGCGCGGCTGGGCGAGGAGGAGACGATCTGGGCGGCGGCGGGGGCGTTGCGGGCGTGGATCGAGCGCTACGGGGTGCCGCAGGCGCTCTACGTGGACTGGAAGAATCTCTATAAGCGCACGGCGAACGCGCAGGAGCGGCTGCGAGGCGAAGAGCCGG
>JAKCCV010000038.1 GCA_021838785.1 Acidobacteriota bacterium
GTGCCCAGTGGCGCCGCTCGCTGCGCCCCATCGGTTCCAGCAACTCTTCGAGAAAATGCGTCAACCGGGCCTCGAGTTCTTTCAAGGTTCGCGGGGTCATGCCGCCAGCGTAGCAGCCACCGCTTGGAGGGTCAACACATACTTAACCTAGTATTACTAGCAGGTTGCTGAAAACTCGAAAAAGGTTGACAGCACATCGCGAGGTGCTATATCTGCCTCCTGAGACGTTCGACTTTCAGGAGGATTCGCCGATGCGCGGCGAGGACACCCAACAGAATGCCCTGTTCAGCTACCTTTCGCCCGAGCAGCGAGTGCCCCAAGACACCCCTTGCGGAAGCTGCGGCCGCTGGTGGATCAGGTTTTGAAGAAACTGTCGCCGCGCTTCGCGCGGATGTACGCGCCGGTGGGCCAGCCCTCGATTGCGCCCGAGAAGCTGCTGCGCGCCTTGCTGCTGCAGGTGCTCTACACGGTGCGCAGCGAGCGGCTGTTGATGGAGCAGTTGGACTACAACTTGTTGTTCCGCTGGTTCGTGGGGCTGAACCTGGACGACGCGGTCTGGGACGCCACGGTCTATTCGAAGAACCGCGAGCGGCTGCTCCAGGGCGAGGTGGCCGAGGCTTTCTTCAAGGAAGTCCTGGGGATTGCGAAACAGCATGATCTGTTGAGCGACGAGCATTTTACCGTGGATGGGACGCTGATTGAAGCCTGGGCCGGGCAGAAGAGTTTCAAGAAGAAGGACGCCGGCGAAGCTTCCCCTCCGCCCGACGACCCCGGCAACCCCACGGTCAATTTCCACGGGGAGAAGCGGTCGAACCAGACGCACCAATCCACGACCGACCCGGAGGCGCGGCTGTACAAGAAATCGAAGGGCAGCGAGGCCAAGCTGGCCTACCTGGGCCACGTGTTGATGGAGAACCGGAACGGCCTGGTGGTCGCGTCGCGCCTGACGCTGGCCAGCGGGCGGGCGGAGCGCGAGACGGCGGCCGCGATGATCCAGGCGCGCTCGGGGCCGAGGCGTATCACCGTCGGCGCCGACAAGCATTACGATACCGTCGAGTGGGTGAAGCAGGCCCGGCAGTGCGGCGCCACGCCGCAGGTGGCGCAGAACAACAAGAACCGTGCGAGCGCGATCGATGCCCGAACCACCTCCCACGCGGGCTATGCGATCAGCCAGAGGAAGCGCAAACGGATCGAGGAAATCTTCGGCTGGATGAAGACGGTCGGTCTGATGCGCAAGGTGAGGCATCGAGGCCGACAGCGGGTGGCCTGGATGTTTACCTGGACAGCGGCGGCCTACAATCTGGTGCGCATTCGCAACTTGATCGGAGCCACGGCGTGACCGAGAGGGTGGGGTGGGCCTCGAAGTTCGGAAAGAAAACGGAAAGCCACCCACAAGGGCGGCGAGAGCGGGCGCGCGAACTCCGCCACGCAAGTGAAATCGCGCTGGCGACGAACGGAACTTTTTAATTTCGCCCATTTTCCAGCAACCTGCTAGAATTTGGGAACTCACATGACTGCTCAGTCCCATCGGTCCGCTCCTCGGACTCTAGACCGCCGCACTCTTCAGCGGGACCACCGCTATTTGGCGACACTCTTGCGGTCGGGCCTCTCTGTGCTTGACGTCGGGTGTGGGACCGGAGCAATTACTTCGGGAGTTGCCAAGGCCGTGGGACCTAAAGGGCGGGTCGTCGGAGTGGATCGAGATGCCGTTCTCCTAGAGCTCGCTTGCGAAGAATATGGTGCCATTCCGAACTTAAGTTTTGAGCGTGGCGACGCGGCAACGCTCGCCTTCCGGTCGGAATTCGACATCGTGACTGCCGCGCGAACACTGCAATGGATCCCTGAACACGGCACGGCCATTTCGAAAATGAAGCAGGCGGTCAAGCCGACCGGCATGCTGGTTGTCCTCGATTACAGCCATACGCGCAACCAATGGGAACCTGATCCGCCCGACGAGTTCAAGCGATTCTATCGGGCCTTCCTCGACTGGCGGCAGGCCAACCATTGGGACAACGAGATTGCGGCCCATCTCCCGGAATTGTTCCGGTCTGCAGGGCTGGCTGACATCCAAAGCCATGTACAAGATGAAATTGTCGTACGTGGGGATCCGGATTTCCCCGAGCGGACTGCTCTATGGACAGAAACCATCGAGAGCGCCGGCGAGCAACTCTCTGAGGCGGGACTTTGCACGCGGCTCGAGTTGCAAGCAGCGCGAGATGGTTACGCTGCGTGGGTCAAAACAGAGCTGAAGAGACAGACGCTGTGGATGCGAACTGTAACCGGAAGCGTCGTATGATCTCAACTCGCAACCAAGAGCTTGGCGGCGCCCAGCGATACAGACCCGAAATAACCTCTACGCATGCGAACATCCCGAACTGAGCGTCTTATCTTATTTTTCCCGTGCTCGGTCAGCCCGGTGGCAACGCAACCGTCAAGGTCTGGGGAAAAGAAAAGGCGGAGTACCCGGTACCGGTTTCTTCAATGACAACCAAAAACCTTTTCATCATTTCAGCCCTGCCCGCTTCAGGGAGCGCCGGTAGAGCGAAATCCGATCCTGCTCCGAGGCTTTTCCGGCGGCTCCATGAGTTCCCTAATCGCCTCGAACACGGCCTTGAATTGGGAGTCATATTTCCTTTCCATCTCGTCCAGGCGGCGGGCCGAGTCGCGGTGCGAAGCCAGCATTTCTCTGAGCTTGACGAAGGCCCGCATGATGGCGATGTTCACCAGGACGGCGCGTTCGCTCCGCAGCACGCTGGAAAGCATCGCCACGCCCTGTTCGGTGAAAGCATAAGGCAGTGTGCGCCGGCCGCCTCTGCCCCGCTTTGACCTCGCAAAATGCGATGTCAAAGATTTGGCTTCTTCCCGCCTGAGCTGGAACATGAAGTCTGGCGGGAAGCGGTTTCGATTTCTCGCAACCTGCTCATTCAGCCGAAACGTCTGGACTTGGTAGAGTTCAGCCAAGCCGGTATCCAGCATCACCTTTTGCCCACGAATCAAGAAGACTTTCCGTTCGATCCGGTCAGACGGAATACCCGGTTTTGAGGTCACCATTTTCGGCTTCAAGTTTCCCAAGCCTGCTTTTCTCCATGCCCCAATACTTTAGCCCCAGATCCTCGTCGGCGGCCGAAAAGGAATTTCAGCAGGCCGAGATCCTCAATAAAGAGAAGGTCAACAAACTCGCGGCCACCTTGGCAACCAACACGGGGGCCCGCGAACTGCGTCAAGGTCATCTGTCGGCGGCCCTCGAACAACTCCGGTCCGCAGTCAAGCTCAATCCACGGTCGGCCGCCGCTCATTATCAGTTGGGTCTGGCCTTACGCGCCCAAGGGGATTTGTCCCAAGCGGCTGCCCAGTTCTTAAAAGCCCATCAGCTCGACCCGCAACTCGCGTCGGCGCCTCCCTATTCCTCGTCCGCCGCGCCCAAGGCTACGGCCAGGCAGGGGAACCATCCGTGAGGCGGCGACCTGTTTGCTTATCCCGGGGTGGGAACATCAAGACCACCGAGCCGCTGCGCGACAGCAGAGTGGACCACTACCCCGGGCAGCTTGCCGCCGCAGTTTGAGCAAGCTCATAATGGGACGATATGTTCATGGCTTGCAGCTTTTGGGCAATCTCGACCCCTCGTGTAACCGAAATTGGCCCTGTTTCATCTATTGATAATGATAAGGCATTGAATCCCAGCATTGAAGCAACATCCGCTCCGTGCCAGGGGCGCGGGCATTTGAATTATTGGCAGGAGGAGGAACTTCCATGGACATTTTGCTGTTGGTCGGAAGAATCATCTTGGGCGGATTTTTCATCATGAGCGGGATTAACCACTTTGCAAATTTCGGCATGATGAAGGGCTACAGCCAGAGCAAAGGCGTGCCAGCGCCGGGTGCCGCCGTGGCCGGGACGGGGCTTTTATTGCTTCTGGGCGGCTTGAGCCTTCTCCTCGGAGCCTATCCCGAGGTGGGCGTGATCCTGCTGGTGATTTTCCTGTTGGGGGCCTCATTCACGATGCACAATTACTGGACCGTTCAGGACCCTCAAGCGAAAATGGGCGAGCGCGTCAACTTCATGAAGAACTGGGCGCTCATCGGAGCTTTGCTGATGATCCTCTCCATTCCTTTGCCCTGGGCGTACAGCCTTTGGGGACGATAAGGGTGGGTTCTGCAGGCGGAGCTCGGCTCATGCCCGCTCCTTCCCCGCACGTTTCTGCGGCTGTGCGCGGCATTCATTGCCGGTCGAGGCGCGGCAACGTCAGTCGTCATGCGGCGGTAGCGCTACTCGAGGCCGCCGTTTTTAGCCCGCATATCTCACCAACAAGCTGAATTGCTGGTTGGCGGGACTGTCACGGGGGTTGGGGATGCGATTTTGAGGTTTGAATAGGGCGAGGGTGAGCGGGCGATGGATTTTTACGAAGCGAGAGGTGATAAGCCCTTTGGTTGCTGCCCGGCAGAGGCACAATTTCTCACACTTCGGCCTGCGCAAGAGGATCGCGATGAGGGGTGAACGAGGGCGGTTTCCAGTACGTCGGCTGATGGGCAGAGGCGAAGCGCGCAGTTGCGCGTGAGCGTGCGCAAACAGTTCCGCGTAAGCGTAGCCACTGGCCAATGACACCCCCACGCGTCGTACGGTGATGCGAATCAGGGCACCGATTTTCAGCAGCTTCAGTCGAATCGTTGCCGCCTGCGCCAGATCGGTCCCTTGCAATCCCAGCCGCCGCAGTGCCGCCACCAGCGTATAGGCCATCGAAGAAAAGTAAAGGCGAATCTGCTTACGGCGCAGGAGCGCCGTCGAGGTGCGGTCGGCGAACGGCATCAACTGCTCCTTAATGCGGTTCTCCATCTCGCCCCGGGCCCAGTAAAATTCTTCATACAGGCGACGGGCCTCCCAGACACTGGCCACGAGCGAGGTCACCGCGAAGCGCGGATTGGCGCCTTTCTCCAGATGTTCGGCTTTGGCGATGACGCGCCGCGCCCGCGACCAGCTCTGGCGCGTCTGATAGCGAAACTCTTTGAAGACCCGCGCCGGCTGGCCCGCCTCAAGATATTGCTATCAAGCCACTTCGAACTCGCCGCTGATCTCCGCCTTCAGCCGCTCGTTCTTCGCCAAGCCTAGCGCGTCGTCCACCTAATGCTGTTCGCACCACGCCATCAGCTCTTCTCGACAGAATCCCCAATCGCCGCGTAGGATGATTTTCACCTCCGGCCACGCCCGGCGAATCTCGCCGACCAGGCGCTCAACTTCTTCCCGGCATCCTGACGAGGATTCGATATGAGAAGGCCGCAGCCGCGCGCACAGCGGAGGGTCGCCGGAGAAAATGTACAGCGGCAGATAGCAGGAATCCCCGTCGTAGCCGTGGAAGAATCGCCCTTCCTGGTTGCCGTGCAGAGGATCGTCGGTGGCGTCGAGGTCGAGCACGATCTTGGCGGGCGGCTTGGCGTGCGCTTCCAGAAAGAGCTTCACCCGCAAGCAGTCGGCGGCCTCCATCTCGAGCGCGATTTTCTTGTAGCGTTCACGCTTGCTGACCTCGGCTCGCGTCAGTTCCAGCTGATTCAGCGTGCTCTTGCCCGCCAGCGGCTTGCCCCGATCGCGCTCCCACACACGGCCCTGCCCGGTCGGGTCCGGCTTCTCGGCCAGCACCGCCTCGAAAGCTCTCACAGCACAAGATAATCCTAACGAATCCCATCACAACAGCACGCGGGGGCCGTGCCGCAAGCGACAGCAAATGTCAGATTCGGAAATCATCCTCAGCTCATCGTTCTCCGCTTCATGTTCGACCCGAGCTGGGAAGAGGGGTGCAGAGGCTGTTCCTTTCTCGCCGACAATTTCCCTGGGAGCTTTGCTCATTTTGGCGCACGGAACACCGCCTTCGCTGCGATCTCCCGGGCACCGCTTGCCAAGCTGGAGCTTTCAAAAGGCGCATGGGATGGACCTTTCCGTGGTTTTCGTCGTTGGGCAGCAGCTTCAACTGGGATTTTCAGGTTACGTTGGGTGGGGCGGGAGGCGCCGATGAGTACAACTACCAGAAAGCGGCTGCGCTCAAGCAGGCAGGCAAACTGTGTGCCGACCAAGGCGACCTGCCGGGCCTGAGCGTCTTTCTTCGTGAAGGGGATATTGTCTTTCACGCGTACTCAACCTACCAGCGCGGCCTGGATTTGCTGATCAACACCTACAATTATCTTGACCTGACGCCTCTCGGCCGGCAGGAGGAGAACGACCCGCGCGGGATGATGTGGGTTCGGCACCACGGCCGGTATCCCGCGTGACAAGCGGGCAGCGCGGCCCGCCCCGAAGCAAATCCAACTAGGGATGACCATGAAAACGATTGCGAAGGAACCGAACTTGTGGCCACCAGAGGTTGATTTGCGGTTCGCGGCGGTCGTGAGCGCTCTTGCCAAGGATTCGATGTGAGCCGTGGTGAGGAGAAGACCTTTGGCTTGGGAGCGCAGACGGTGAATGACAAGATTTTCTCCAAGGTGTCGTCAGCGGGCGAGTTCGTAATGAAACTGCCGAAAACACGTGTGGCTGAGTTCGTGAACAGCGGCAACGGCAATCAATTTGATCCCGGTCACGGACGGCTGATAAGGGACTGGGTCGTTCTTGCGGGCGGAAAGGCAAACTGGGGCGATCTCGCCAAAGAGGCTTACGAGTTCGTGAGGCGTAGCCTCTGAACGCTTTCTCCTCAATAATCAGACCGACGGCCCGGCCCCTCGCCGGCCACAGCAAATCTCACGGGAGGTGTTTTGATGCGCTACATGCTCTTGCTTTATTCGAATGACCAGGCTAGGGAGGCCATGTCCGCGGAGGAATGGGGTAAAGCAGGGGAGCAGGCTTGGGCGATTATCGACGAGATGACCGAGCGTGGAATATTCCGAGGCGCCGAACCGTTACATCCCGCGAGCACGGCGACGACCGTCCGGCACACGAACGGCAGGGTTTTGGTGACGGACGGTCCTTTCATCTTTACCATGCCGTCCGCGCCGACCTGCTGCGCCGCCTTGGCCGCCGCGAGGAGGCGCAGGAAGCCGACCAGAGGGCGCTCAGCCTGACGGCAAATGCGGTCGAACGCCGGTACTTGCGCCGGCGCCTCGCGGAAATGGAAGCCGGCCCTGGCGGACAAACGAAGAGCCCTCCGGCCAAGTTGGAGACCGGCTTTTCAAATCCGCAACTCGGAACAACGTTGGGGGCAAGTCGCGTTTGTCGCTTCAGCTTAAGGCAAGAAATATAAGCCCGAATTCGTAAGTTGAACCATGTTGTTGGGGCCGAGTGAGTCATGGCGGGCTTCTGTTGTCCTTCGAGTTGCGGTTGGATTTCCGACGGGCACGAGCTTGGAAGGAGATACGCCAACAGCTTCTCGAGCTACGCGTTTTCAGGCCTTCCCAAACTGCCGCTAGATGGAGCACGGTTTGCTGACCGGCACAGCCCAGGATGGCTCTGCACAAAAAGACCTGCGCGCGCAAGCGCGCAGGAATATCGCAATGCGACCTCTGTGCTACGACGCCTCGGGCGATGGCGTGTCAAGACATTTAAGAATGTAATCCGGGGGAAAGTTGCTGCGCCATCTAAAATATAACTCCCCGCGATTTCGATTTTGGTGCAACCCGGGGACTCTGGCGCGTGTGCGCCAGAGCGCAAATCCGACGCAGCTTGTGACCGATCTGGCGGCTGAGCTCGAACAGGTCCAGCCCCTTACGCCGTTTCATCAGCTCGATGAGCGGCACGCGAGACGCCCACACAGTCGCAGCGCGTGACGCGCCGCACCCCGTCGCGCTCCACGGGCCTCCAGCCCGTGCCCTCGCATTTTGGACAATCCTTCACCGGCATGGGATGATCCCCCAAGAATTCTA
>JAKCCV010000003.1:0-15000 GCA_021838785.1 Acidobacteriota bacterium
GGGACCGCAGCACTTGCAACATATTATTGAGAAGACCCGAGAGTATCAGGCGGCGCATCCACGAAAACCGAGGCGTCGCCATCGGAGAAAGAATAATATAAATCACTAACTGTACGATGTACTAGCGCCGCGCGCCCTGACCTCCGAAATCTTCACGAAGCCCTACCGGGTGGATGGCTCGTCTCGACCAACCTAAACAACCAACTCAAGAAGACAATTATCCGTCTGGCTACCGAGGTCGCGGGGTTGACTTTCGGCAAGGGCGTCCAAGTGGATTTCTAATGTCTCCACGAGTAGAGGCTGCAGGAAGACCCACGCCCTGCTAGAATGGTTTTTTCCTGGGGCGGGGTCTGCACGCATGGGTTCGAGCTTTACCGAAAAACATGACGTCGTGGTGGTAGGGGCGGGGCACGCCGGCTGCGAGGCGGCGATGGCGGCGGCGCGCATGGGCCTGAAGACGGCGCTTGCGACCATCAATCTCGACCTGATTTGCCAGATGTCGTGCAATCCGGCCGTGGGCGGCATTGCCAAGGGGCATTTGGTCCGCGAAGTGGACGCGCTCGGCGGCGTAATGGGTGAGGTGATTGACGCGACCGGCATTCAGTTTCGTCTGTTGAACAGCAGCCGCGGCCCGGCCGTGTGGTCGCCGCGAGCGCAGGCAGACAAAAAGGCCTATCGCATCAGGATGCGCCAGGTGCTCGAGTCGGAGCCGAACCTACGCATCAAGCAGGCCGAAGTGGTGGATCTGGTTTTGGAGAGCGGCGGCGCATCCCACCGGCCGCGAGTTCTTGGGGTTCGGTTGCGCGATGGCCGCGCGGTCGAGGCGGGCGCGGTGGTCATTACCACGGGGACTTTTCTCAACGGCCTCATTCATTGCGGCGAGCAGACGTATGCCGCCGGCCGCTCGGGCGAGCCGCCGTCGCTCATGCTGGGCGAGGCCCTGCGAAGGCTCGGCTTCGAGGTCGGCCGCCTGAAGACCGGCACGCCGCCGCGGCTCGACGCCCGAACGATTGACTTTTCTCAGTTTCAGGTTCAGCCGGGCGATCCGATTCCGACGCCGTTCAGCTTCCGCACACGCGCCATCACCCAGCCGCAGACGGTCTGCTGGATCACTTCCACGAACAGCGAAACACACCGCATCCTGCGCCAGAACCTCTATCGGTCGCCGCTCTATTCCGGCCAGATCCAGAGCCGCGGCCCGCGCTACTGCCCTTCGATTGAGGACAAGGTCGTCAAATTCGCCGACAAGCTCCGCCACCAGATTTTTCTCGAACCGGAAGGCCTCGACACGAATGAGATTTACGTCAACGGCATGTCCACCTCCATGCCCATTGACGTGCAAATCGCGATGGTGAAGTCCATCCCCGGCCTTGAGAACGCGGAGATGATTCGCCCTGGCTACGCCATCGAATACGATATGGTACAGCCGACCGAACTCACGCCGTGGCTCGAGACCAAAAAAATCCAAAATCTTTTTTTGGCGGGACAAATCAACGGCACGACCGGTTATGAAGAAGCCGCTTGCCAAGGCATTATGGCCGGCATCAACGCCGCGCTGCGCGTCCAGAACCGCGAGCCGCTCGTCATTGACCGCTCGCAGGGCTACACCGGCATCCTGATTGACGACTTGGTGAGCAAGGGCGTGGACGAACCTTATCGCATGTTTACGTCGCGCGCCGAGTTCCGCCTCCGCCTCCGCATTGACAACGCCGATGAGCGCCTGACGCCGCTCGCGTACCACGCCGGGACGATCCGGCAGAAGGATTACGAAGCGTTCCTCGAAAAGCAGAAGCGTATTTCCGTCGCCACCAAGTTTTTGCTCGAAACTCACCTCGAGCCGGGATCGCGCGTAGGACGCGAAATCTACGCCAAGCTCGGACTCATAAGGGGCGGCGAACTGCTCGCGCCCGCGGCCTTGACCGGTGCGCAACTGCTCCGCCGCCCGGAAATGAATGTTGAGGATTTAACGGCCTGGATCAATGAAGCCCTCGCCGCCCAAGGTCTCTCGCCGCTCGGCGGGCCGGACGGCGGTCTATTTGCGCGCGAGGAAGCGCGGCGGCTCGAAACGGATTTCAAGTACGAGGGCTATCTCCAGCAGCAGGAGCGCCAGGTCGAGCGAATGAAGCGCGCCGAAGCCCGCCGCATTCCCGACGGTTTCGACTACCACAAAATCTCCGGCCTGTCGCGCGAGGTCGTGGAGAAGTTCACTAAGGTCCGCCCCTTGACGCTCGGCCAGGCCGCGCGCATCCCCGGCGTCACCCCCGCCGCCGTCTCGCTCGTGAACATCTACATCGAAATCCTCCAGCGCCGGGCGGCCATGGGCGCAGAGTGACCTCGCCATCAGCAGCGGGCGTGGATAGCCTATTGCAATTGCATCGAGGCTGCCTGAAGAACGCTGCCGAGGAACAAAGCGGATTGGTCAGACTTCCGTAGTCCTCCGGGACTTGCGGGGATGGACTCCTCGAAGGCGAGGGACAAGCCGGGAGCGGTCCCAGCGGCGCCGACCTGTGCGGACGGCCGTGCCTTTGGTTTCCTCGCTAATTCGGTCATAATCACAACTGGAGGCAGAGACAGCGTGGCTAATGTCACCATCAGCCGGCCCGATCCCGACCGGCTTCTTCGCCAGTTGGACACTCAGGCGCTTGAGCAGCAACTGAGCCAAGAACGCCTGAAGGTGTTTTTGGGCTATGCGTCCGGCGTGGGCAAATCCTTCCGCATGTTCGATGAGGGGCGACGACGACGCGAGCGCGGCCAAGACGTGGTGGTGGGAGCGGTGCAGCCGAACCTGTCGCCGGAAATCGAGAGTCTGATCCGAATGCTGGAAGTGATTCCGCCGAAGAAAGTCAGCGGCGGAGAAGCGATGGACGTGGAGGCAATTCTGGCGCGCCGGCCCCAAGTCTGCCTGGCTGACGGTGCAGCCTACGATAACCCGCCCGGCAGCCGCAATCCCAAGCGCTGGCAGGACATCCTGGAGCTGGTGAGCCGGGGAATTGTGGTCATCACGTCGCTGAATCTCCAGCACATTGAAGAGCGCCGCGAGGTGGTCCGCCATATCACGGGTACTGAAGCCGAGGAGACGGTTCCACTCAGCTTTCTTTACGCGGCCAACGAAATTGTGATTGTGGACGTTCCGCCCGAACTACTGCTCGAGCGGGCAGGCGGCCCGGACAGCGCCGAGGCGGCCGAACAGCGGCGGCAGCTTTCCGCGCTGCGCGAGCAGGCGCTGTTGTTGACGGCTGAAGTAGTTGACCGCCAGCTCGAGGATTATCTCCACGCCCACGGCATCGAGCCGCTGTGGGGAACGCAAGAGCGCATTTTGGTTTGCCTGACGCCGGGCTTGAATGCGGAGGTGATGATCGCCAGCGCGCGGAGAAACGCGCAACGGTTCCACGGCGAATGGGTGGTGGTTTATGTTCGTCACTCGCTGCTTTCGGAGAAGGATGAGCGCGAGCTCCAACGGCAGGCCGAGGTCGCCCGGCACGCCGGCGCGCATGTGGAGGTTCTGGATGGGGATGATCCGGTGGAGGCGCTGATGGATTTTGCCCGCAGCCATCGAGTCACGCAAATCTTCGTCTCTCCACGCCGTCGGCGGCATTGGTGGAACAGCGTGGTGGGCGGGCCGGTGGACCGTCTGATTCGCGCCGCCGAAGGCATGGATGTGCGAGTGTTCCCTCCTTCCTAACTATGACGGATGTTCTTCCTCAAACCCGCGGCCGGTTAAAGGTCTATCTCGGCTATGCAGCCGGGGTCGGCAAGACCTTTCAGATGCTGGCCGACGCCCACGAGTTGAAGCAGCGAGGGGTAGATGTGGTCATTGGCTATTTAGAGCCGCACGGCCGCAAGGATACGATCGCCAGGGCGGAAGGTCTGGAGCTGATTCCGAGGAAGAAAGTCGTTTATCGCGCTACGAGCTTCGAGGAGATGGACTTGGAGGTGATTCTGCAGCGCCGGCCGCAGGTCTGCGTCGTGGATGAGTTTGCGCACTCGAACGTCCCCGGCTCGGCCCACGCCAAGCGCTGGGAAGACGTCCTGACGCTGCTCGACGCCGGCATTGATGTCCTCACCACGCTAAATATCCAGCACTTGGAAAGCTTGAATGACCAGGTGTGGCAGATGAGCGGCGTGCGCGTGCGGGAAACCGTTCCTGATTGGGTGATGAAGCAGGCCGATGAGGTGGTGATGGTGGACCTGACCCCGCGCGCCTTGCTGAATCGGCTGGAGCGCGGCGTCGTGTACCCGCCGGAAAAGGCGCGGAGGGCGCTAGAAAACTTTTTTCAAGAATCCACGCTGGTTGCCTTGCGCGAGCTGGCTCTGCGACAAACCGCTCATGAGGTCGAAATTCGGCAGGTGACACCGCCGGAATTCGAGGGCGCGACCGATCCTGGCGCGCCCGGGGAAGCGGCCGCGGCTCCGACGCCTTCTGGCAGCCGCGATCGCATCTTGGTTCATCTCACCGAGCATCCCTCGACCGCCATGCTCATCCGGCGAGGGCGACGCGTGGCTGACTACCTTCAGACGGAATGCTTTGGCGTTTATGTATTGACCGTATCGGATTTTGCCAAGTTGCCGCGCGAAAAGCGCGAGGCGATTGAGCGGCACCTCAATTTTGCGCGGAATCTCCACCTGGAGACCCACGTCCTGGAAGGCTCGGATGTGGTGGAGACGCTGATGACGTTTGCACGCTTGCATCGCATCACCCAAATTTTTGTGGCGCGGCCTCAATACTCGCGCTGGCCGGCTTTTTTGGGCATCAACCTGGTGCATCGCATCGTCGCCGAAGCGCGCGATATGCAGGTGACGATCGTGGCGGAACGCCGCCGCGAGCGGAGGAACTGAGAAAAGCCAGGCAGCGGCTTGAACCGTGTGCGCTGCGGCCCATTCGCCTGGGCTGTCAAACGGTGCGTGGTCGCTGCATGAACCGGAGCGAGGCGCCCGGATTGGAACCAGACGCCTCGGCGCCCTTTTGCGGAATGGGCCAAGGCTAGCCAACCAGCCGAGCCTAATCCGCAAACATTCCATTGCGACCTGATTCGCATCTCCGGGCCACTTCGGAGGTAGGGCGACTACTCATCAACTTGAATTGCTTATGACCACCGAGCAGGGGACGTCAGTTTCAGCCTGGTAGGCCGATTGGCGATTGAGCTTTTAACAGCTTGCACGATCCGCAAAACACCTGTAGCGAATGAAGCAAGGAGAAAACCTTATGAAAGCCGCAGTCGTTCCCGCTGTAAGCAGCTCATGGCAGATCAAAGATGTTCCGCAACCTCAACCCGGATTTAATCAAGTGCTGGTGAAAATGCACGCTAGCGGCGTCTGCTACACCGATGTCCACGAAACTCTCGGACATCTTCCCGGACCGTTTCCGCGAATCCTCGGACATGAACCGGTCGGCGAAATTGTTGCCGTGGCTCCCGACGTGACCACGCGGAAGGTCGGCGACCGCGTGGGCACCGCCTGGATTCAATCCACCTGCGGGCGCTGCGAATGGTGCCAGCGTGGCCGCAGAATGTTCTGTCCTCATCTGAAGGCCACAGGAATTCAGGCGCAAGGGGGACACGCCGAGTATATGCTGATGAACGCCGAGGCAACCTATCTCGTTCCCGAGAAGGTGTCCTATGAGCAGGCAGCGCCGATCTTCTGCGCGGGCTACACCGTCTATAGCGGGCTGCGCTGGGCCGATCCTCAACCGCACGAGCGCGTGGCGGTGCTGGGAATCGGCGGGCTTGGGCACTTGGCCGTGCAGTACGCAAAAGCGGCAGGCTTCGTGACGATTGCCATCTCGCACTCTCCTGATAAAGACAAGCTGATCCGCTCACTCGGCGCCGATGAGATTGTCCGCGACGGCAAGAGTCTGGCTGCGGCGGGAGGCGCCGATGTCATCCTCAGCACTTCGAATTCAACCCGATCCATGGTGGAAAGCATTCAGGGATTGCGGCCCGACGGCCGGCTCGTTACGATGGGCGTGGACGCCGAGCCGCTTTCCATCTCGCTGATGGACCTCATCGGAAAGCGCATTCGGATTATCGGCAGCCAGCAAAACGGGCCCGAATATCTCGACGAAGCCCTCGATTTCGTGGCGCAAGGAAAAGTCAAAACGATTGTCGAGACCTACCCGTTGGCAGAGGCACCGAAGGCCTACGAGCGCGTTGCCGAGGGCAAGGTCCGGTTCCGCGCCGTGCTCACCATGTGAGAGTGCTTGCGCGGCCGTCACCGCCGCTCACGCATTTCATTGTTTGCGGCTCCCGCGGCTCGAACACGAAAAGCGGCAGACCTTCCGCAAACCAAAGGTGTGCACGACCCGCTCAGATCGGGGGGTGAAGGAAAGGAGGTTGGCATGGCCCAGCTTGATGACGGACCGAGGGCTCGCGCGGGCCGGTCAGCGCAAACGCCGGGGAATTTGCAGGCCGCTGTGAGTCCACCCTTCGGCTTGAAGTTCAGCAACATTCCGCTAATCAATCTGCGTATGGAGTACGAGCGCGCGCGCGCTTTTCTGAACAGTTCTGAAGCTGAGGAGTGTCTGAAGCCCCCAGTAAAACCCATTCGCGCGGGGCTGTTCATTTGGGGTGGCATGCCTGGTGACTTCATGACGCTTGTGCTCCAGCGTGCAATCCTGGGCATCGAAGCATATTTGCCCGGCGCGTTGATGCACACTTCCGCCCGCCTCGGGAGGTTGTCGGGGGATCTCGTCGCAAAGCTCAAGAACCCTTTCTCTTTCGGTGCAAAGTCCGCCGTCGCGATCGGATGCCGGCCGCTGTGGACCCCGAGCTCAGTCTTCGGCATCTTGACCAAGACTTGTACGAACTGAACGCCCGGTTCTACGGCGAGGTGCGAAATCCTATCTTCCACGGGCAGCAGTTGACCCGAGTAACCATATTGGGCATGCGTGCTGCTCTCCTCCACATCGCTCGCCTGTACGAGTGGATTGACTGCTGGTGCAATCCAGAGGACCTGCTTGAAAAGGGTGGCGCGGCCTTCGCCCATGTGCGTCCCCGCGATGCAGGGGAATCACCGAATCACGTTCAATGACTGCCCGGCGCTAGGTCGAGCGCGGTCAGCTAAAAATCCGCGTTTTTCGCCGCCACGACCGGCTGACCAGCGCGGCAAACAAGAACCTCGTGGCCCGCAATCCTTCGAAAGGTTCCGCGCATGCCACTGTTTGCCCGAAGGCTCGCCCTGCATTCCAGGTTCGTGCTGCTCAACCCATTCCACAAACCGCTTGATCTCGCCATCCTCGAATTGGCTCCGAAAGCCCGGTCCTCGCTTCACCACGCAACCAAATTTCCTGGGGATTGGGGCGGCTTTTTGCCCAAAGTAAAAGAAATGGGAGGAGACGAGAACAAACTGCTGACGTTTTTCGAATTCGTCTTTCGGTTTGGCGTTGTCGCCAACGTAACCTTCGTACGTTCCGTCGCGAACGGGTCTCTTGCTCCTGAAACGCGGATCTTCGTAATACTCCCCGCGTGAGAGTACTTCGTCCACCTGCATCGCGTAAACGATCTTGCCGTTCCCCGCGCTCCTCTTTGGGTCTGCCCCGCCCGTCCCCAGCACCCAAACCACTTCCCCCTCATCCTTCGCCCGCTTGGCCAACTCGACAACGTTTGGCCGATCGCCTCGTTTCTGCCGACGCTTGCAGAGGCAGAGCGTGCAAAAGCCCGAGTAGGGATTCGGCGCCAGGCCGTAATCGTGCTGCACGACGTATGAGAAGAGTTTCATGGTCTCGGTTCCTCCTTATCTTCTGAGTCCGCCCACACCGCTCGCCCATGGGGGTACGAGATGGCTGAGTTTATCACGGTTCCACATCTCAGAAAACCAATGTCCGCGAAGGTGAATCCTGGAGTTTGTATCCTTCAAATTCTGCGGTTTGTCCCTCCAAGCCATCGCCCTGGACGCTGCGCGGACCAGATTGTGACCTATCGCTTGCACGCATAAGCCGCAGAGTCTTCAAACGCGAAACTCTGCGCAGCCCGCTAAAATGGTAGCCGCGACAGCGCCGCCCCCGTCGCGGGCTTTTAGATTGGGTTGCGGAAGAACGCGGCGCGCGCGAGCATCCAGAGCCCGCAACACGCAAATCAGCGTTGCGGCCACCCGCCTTTTGCGGCGCGGCCATCCAAAACCGCAGAGCTTGCGAATGGGAAGCTCTGCGGTCCCCAGCCGGCCTATCTTAATTGAAGCGGATCGGCGCATGACGCCGGCGCGAAGGAGGGTGACGGATAAGCGCCTGTGCAGCGTTATAGTTTCTGAAGTTTCGGGCGAATGGCCAGCCATTCGGACGTGATGGCGGCAACCGAGCTTTTCGCGCGGGCGACCACCGGAGGCACGATGTGGCAATGCGATGCCATTAGCGCGGACCAGCTTCCCCATTTGGATGGGTCCGTGCTTGGGGCAGCGCTTGAATACCCGTCAGCCGTCAATAAATGATGTTGAGGGAAGTGTCGTACGAGCGATGTTGGAATCCCACGAAGTGGCCAAAGAAGGGAGAGGCGATATTGTTATAAACGTCGCGGGGATTCAGATGGTTTGTGACATTAAAGATTGTGAGTTCCCCGTAAGCCAAGTGCTTTCTCACCCAGGGGAAAGGTATGTGGAAGTCCTTGCCCAGTTCCAAGTCCAACGAGGCAAAGGCCGGAAACCGTTGGCTATTGGGCGGGCCCACGTAATTCTGAAGCACATTCACATCGGAGTATCGAAAACCCGAATGAACGTCGAAGACGGGACTGACGATGATGCCCCAAACGCGAGTATGGAACCGTCCCCAGGTGATGAACCGATTTGGAACATCCGCCGGCAGAGGCGCAAAGGCGTTTGGACGGATGACCGGCGCCTGGAACGGAACAAAGAGCTGGGCCAGCGTGTTCAAGTCTCCGTGCGCCCCGCTCTGCACGTAAGCAAGATTCCACTCCGATTTCCGCGGGAGGCGGAGATGCATCGTGGCGTCAAGTTCATGATAGCGGGACTCGCCCGTATTCGAGAGCACCAAAGCGGGAGCCTCAAGGTCCGTCAACGGGTCAACGATAAACTCATTATAGGTTCGGCTGGAGAGATAGCTGAGGCTGGCCACGATGTTGCGTCGCAGTTCGTGGTCAATCTCGGCGCTCCACGTCACGTTATACGGCGCCGTGTCGGGCCGGTGCTTTAGCAGGCCGAACGTGCCATTCGGCCCAGCCGTCCCATAGGCGTTCTGGAACACGATCGGCGTCGCTTCGAGACTTCCGCCGGGGTTAAACAGGCTCACGACTCGATCCTGATTGCCGGTGAAGTCGGCGCTTAACAGCGGATCTTCGGCATTGAAAATCCCAAAGCCTCCGCGCAAGATGGTCGTGCCTTGGCGGCCCGGCGAATAGACGAATCCAAAGCGCGGCCCAAAGTTGGCCGCCCCGCCAAGGGACTGGGCGGAGTAGCGCAGGCCAGCGTCCAGGCCGAGATTATCGGTAACCGCCCAGTGATCTTGCGCGAACAACACCACCTGGGAATCTCCCACGGCCAGCCGGCCCGGGCCGGAAAAGTTAATCTGCTCGGCAAGCCTTCCCGTCGGCCCTTCGAGCAAAACGGGGTGCGACTGGCTCAAGCCGGTGAACGAACGGTGGATGAACAATCCCCCGAACGTCATTTGGTGTCTCCCATGCCAGGTTTCACTGGCCGGGGTGAACGTTTCCTCCGCTTGCTCTTCCTTACTGAACCGCGTGAAGCTATTGAAGAAGTCGCCGCCCCACCCGTTGGGGGTAACGAGCATGGCTTCGGCGCCCTGCCCGTGGCCGTAGCTATCAAACTTCATCGCCTGAATGAGCGTGGTCAGCATCCCCGTGCCGGCCTGAAAGCGATCCGTAACGGCCAAGGAATAGCCGCGTTGTCCGTAGTTGGACGACGCCGGCTGCGGAATCAGAGAGTCAATGTTGGCAAATTCGCGTCTCAGCGGGAAAACGTGGACGTTGGCTGTCAGCAGGTGGCGGGAGGAGAAGATATATTCGAAACTGGTGAATGAATTGAGGTCTTGTTCTTTGATTTCGTTGTGGGGCCACGGCAAGCCGCGCACGGGTTGCTTGTTCACATCGTAGCCGAAAGCTTCCGAGAAGCTTAAGCGGTCAGAGACGAGTGGGCCGGTAAGATAGAGGCGGGGGGCGTATTGCAAAATGCCAACCAGGTGTCCGGCTTCAAGGCGTGGCTCGGGCAACAAGTTTTCAAACTCAAATCGCCACTGATCTGCCGGCGTGCGCGTCTCCACCTGGACCAGCCCTCCAGAAAAGTTCCCGAAGTCGGCGTTATAGGGACTTTTGTAAACCCGCACGGACTCGATGGCTAGGGTTGGGACGTCAACGGCAAAACTGCCCGTGACCGGGTCCACAGCCTCCGCGGAGTCCAAAAGCAACAAGCTCTGGCTTTCAGAAACGCCTTTGATATTGAGCCGTCCATTGGGAGTTCGAATCACCCCAGGAATCAAGGGCAGCGCCGCCATAAACTTCTCCTGAACTCCAGGCAACGTTGACAGTTCCTCAGCGTTGAGCGTTGCCGGCCGCGCCGCTTGCTCCTCGCCGATGTTGGGAACTTTGGCGCGAACTTCCACCTTTTGGCGCACCAGGATTTCGGCCGGAAGCACCATTTGAAGGATCGGGGGCGATGCGCCATTCAATGAAAGACTCTTCGAAATGGGCTCGTAGCCTTCGGCGGCGCAGGTGAGCACGTAACTCCCGGGCATCAAACCTGCAAAACGAAAATTTCCTCCGCGCCCTGTGGTGTGCATGAGTCCTTCTTGCGGCAACAAGCCGCCTCGCAGGGTGCAAAGGGCGCCAGGAACCGGCGCGCTCTTTTCGTTGAGAACCTCGCCCTTCAAGGTCAGGGTCTGAGGGAAAGCCTTGGGGGGAAACAGAATCGAAACCAGGACGCCGGACAATAAAATGACCAACTTGCTAACCCGCCGCGGCCTGTTCTCTTGCATAAATTCTTAGATGTCCGAGCACGCAGATGAAATCCTCCGGGCTGCCTTTTTCCCAGGGGTGCGTGTCGTCAGCTTCTTGTCCTCCCCATCTACCATGACAATTTCAGCGCGAATTGAATCTGCCGCGGCTCGCCTGGCCCGCCCGAAGCAAGGCCGGCCAAGGGCGGCAGAGTGCTGAAGATCTGGCCGAAGCTGGGCGAGGCCAGATCGCGCTCAGGAATGTCAAAGTTAGGATGATTCAGGAGGTTGAAAATCTCGGTTCGAAACTCCAATGCCCGAGCCTCACCCAGGCGGAAGCGGCGAATCACAGAAAAATCCCAACTCTCGACCCCGGGGCCGGTCAGGATGTTTCGGCCCGCATTGCCGAAAGTAAAGGGCGCCGGAGCACTAAAGGCTGCAGGAGAAATCCACAGATTCGGGCTTTGATGCGCCGGGTACAAAGGCTTGCCGGTCAAATTGGGCCGGTCGGTCGGATTGCCCGAGCCGGTCACCGGGGATTCGTCGGCCCCGCTGATGTTGCCGCTGATCTGAGGCGTGAACGGTGGGCCGGCTTGCGCGGTAAAAATTCCGCCCAACTCCCAATTTTCAATCACCTCATTCAGGCGGGCGTTCGCCAGCCGCCAGCGCGCGGCTCCGACGGGCAATTCATACAGGTAAGCGATGGAAAGCCGCTGCGGAATATCAAAATCCGAGCGTCCTTTCTCGGAGGCGATGTCACGGGAGTTTTGCGGGAAGTTCGCATCACGGCTCGTCGTGAAGGCGCTCGAGTTGGTGTCCAGCGATTGCGAGTAGGTATAGGCTCCAAGCAACGAAAGCCCTCGCGCGAAATGTCGCGACACCTTCAATTGCAGAGCGTGGTAAATCGAAGAGCCCGCCGACTGCGTGTAGCTGAACCCGGACAACTCCGGATAGGGCCGCGGACATCCGGTCGTTTCACAAGCCGCCAGGGTGGCCGGCAAATCGTTCACACTGAGGTTGATGGGCTGGTTGGGATCGGTCTCAATCGGCAAGCGTAACCCTCGGGTGCCGACGTAGCCCACATCCACCAGCCAGCTCCTCCCGAGTTCGCGCTGCACGTCAAGATTCCACTCCTGCACCATGGCATCTTGAAAGTTAAGTTGAAAAGGGCTGAGCGTTGGGAACAACGGGCCCACCGCTCCCACCAGCGCGGTCTGGATCAGGGCGCCGGAGCCGAGGGGAAGCGTTCCGGATTGAATCAGCGGCAGCGCAACTTGGAGGTTGCCGGCGCTCAGCCTCACAAAGGGCGGGTTGGACGCTTTCATGAAGAAGACGTCTCCGGAAGGCTGACTGTAATAGATGCCGTAACCACCCCGGAGCACCGTGCGGGTGCTGCCAAACGGTTGCCAAGCTAGCCCGAAACGCGGCGCAAAATCATCTTTGTCAGGATATTGGAGCGAGCGGTTCTCGCCGGGCCCTCCCAGCGACTCCGTTCCGACAGGGACAAAAAGACCCGTGGCCGGGTCGAAGCTCTCGAGCGTGACGGCTTTGGTACCCGCCACCATCAGCAGCCCCTTGTTGAAATCGAAGTTGGCAAAATGGTTTTGTCGGTCGGTGGAGAGCCCCTTGTACTCGTAACGGAGACCGAGGTCGAGCGTCAGCATCGGCGTAATTCTCCAGGTGTCTTGCCCGAAAAAGTCATATTCGCCCAAGTGCCCGGAGATGAACTGCTGGAATCCTCCCAGCCAGTCGGTCGGCAGACCTAAAAGCGCGTCCGCCACGCCGTTCCCCAGCACGCAAGTCGGAGAAGCGCATCCCAATTGCTGCGCAACTTGCGGGGAAATCTGACCCAGTCCGCCGGTCACCAGCCCCGTGAAATCAAATTCTCCCCGCACCAGAGTGTCCACCATGAAATTGCCTCGTTCCACGGTGCGAAGATCCACGCCGTAGGCGAGCGTGTGGTTGCCGTGAACTTCGGTAATCGTGTCGGCCAACTGGAAGGTGTTCACCGCGCCTCCTTGCGGGTCAGTGTTGTTCGAGCCGAGCCCAGCGTAGCCGGCAAAATTCAGCGTCGGATAGCCGGTCACCAACGGGCTGCCCGTCGGCAAGCCCTGAAGGCCGAGTTGCTTGGCGATGGGGTTGCCCTCATCTTGGTTGTCATCGCGGATTTGCCAGCGGTTATAGCCGAGCTTGAGCTCATTCATTAGACTCGGCGAAAAAGTATGCGTCCAATCCACGCCGGCCATCTGGAATTCGTCGTGCGAGAAGGTCCCAAATCCGGGAAGAGGGGTGCTGGCTGCACGAGGGCTGGTGTCAGGAGGAAAGAATTGGTTGGCGCGGTTGAGGTTATAGCGGAAAAAGGCGCTGTTGCTGACGCCCCAACGATGGTCCACCCGGCCAAAATAATCGTCGGTGTAAATCTTCCGATTGACTTGGGCGACGTAATTCGGAGCACCGCAAGATGCGCCCGCCAGGTTGGGTCGAGGATAGAGATTCACCATCGCCTGGCCGACCGTATCTGGGCTCGGCAAGACCTGATTGATATTGGTAAAAGGTTGGATTTGACCCTGCATCAGTGCCAACGGATTGAGGAGGAGCGTCTTGACTGCACAGTCGGGAGCGAGCAGGTCGGAGAAATCGCCCGTCCGCTCCGCCAGGGTGGGAACACGAGCCTGATTGAAAAACGAGCGCAAGTCGCGCGTTCCCTCGTAGGCCAAAAAGAAGAAACTCCGGTTCACCCCGTTGTAAACGCCCGGCAGGATAATCGGCCCGCCCAACGTGGCGCCATACTGGTTGCGATGCGCCGGCGGCCGCACCGGGTCGAAAAAGTTCCTGGCATCCAGATGAGTGTTTTGCAAATAATCGTAGGCTGAGCCATGAAATTCATTCGTCCCGGACTTGGTGATTATGTTCACTTGCGCCCCGGCATGCGCGCCAAACTTGGCATCGTAAACGCCCGTCTCCATGCGAACCTCCTTCACGGAATCGAGCGGAGGCGCCACAGTGAACTGGCCGACGCCAATGGCAGTGTCATCGAAGCCGTCGAGCCAGTAGGAGTTCATGGAGCTTCGCAATCCGTCCACGTCTATGGCGCCGCCGCGATCGCTTATTCGGGAGCCTGGCGTTCCCGGCGTCACCCCCGGGGCGAGCAATGCCAGCTCAAGAAATTGCCGCCCATTGAGTGGAAGCTGGTCCACTTGCTGCTTGGACAGTGTCGCGCCCATCGAAGAGGTTTGCGTGTCTAGGATCGGCGGCGTGCCCTTCACCTGGATGGTTGTCTTCTCAGAGCCCAATCGCATCCGAAGGTCCACTTCCACGTGCTGATTCACCGTGAGATCAATTGGCCCGCGGAGGATGGTCTTAAAACCCGGCTTTTCCACCTTCAGTTGGTATTTGCCGGGCGGAAGCAGCGCCATGGTGTAACTGCCATCGCCGTGCGAGATTGTGCTCCAACTAAAGCCGCGATCCGTTTCCGTGACCGTGACTCGAGCACCCGCAATCACCGCCCCCGTCGGGTCGGTGATAATCCCCGTGATGCTTCCCTGAAACGTTTGCGCGAAAGCGGAAACACTCCAGCCCAGGATAAAAATCGCCAGCCAAGACCGCCGCATTTTTATCATGACGTGGTTCATGACACTTGCCTCCCCGGTCGGTAAAAAGGCTTTCTTACCGTCCATTATTTACCTCCATGAGAAAGTTGTCCAGAATCCGGCGCTTTGGCGCGCCTCCAGCCGAAAAGGGAATCGAATGGATCGCGATGCCGACGAGTCGCCAGCCGAACCGGCAACGGCCCCGGCTGCCTCAGCCAGCGAAGGCCGACAGTTATCTCGCTGCCGTTGAATCCCGCGTTGGGTTCTTGAAGGCCGGCGTTAGAAATATGGATGAAGCGATACTCAAGGACCCAGGCCCGTCCGGGAGCGAAGAAATGCTCAACGCCGATGCCGCCTTGGGGCATGAATTGCGTGGACCCGGAAAGCTCCACAGCATGCCTCGGCAGATCCGTATCCATGACGCCGCCGCCAAGGTCTAAAAAGGGAACCGTATTCCCGTGAGGCCGTCCATCGAAGCGCAGCAACAAGGCATCCCCAGTCATTCTCCCCCCGGGGTGAACG
>JAKCCV010000003.1:20000-228370 GCA_021838785.1 Acidobacteriota bacterium
CATCCACGCGACGTTTTGGCTGTTGATTGCTTTTATTCTGTTTGAAGACTGGAGCCAAAAGCACAGCATGGGCGCCGCCTTGTACGGCGCCATTTTTGTCATGGTGATTTTTGGATGTATCGTGCTGCACGAGTTGGGGCACGCCTTGACGGCGCTCCACTTCGGAGTCAAGACACGTGACATTACCTTGTTGCCCATCGGCGGGTTGGCGCGCCTGGAACGTATGCCCGACGAGCCGCTACAGGAATTGTGGGTCGCGCTGGCAGGGCCGGCGGTGAATGTCGCCATCGCCATCGTGCTTTACGTTGTTCTTTTGGCAGCGGGCGCTCACGCCAATTTGGCGCAGTTTCGATGGCAGGGTGGGAACTTCTTGAACAAGTTGATGGTGGTCAACATTTGGCTCGTTTTATTCAACATGATTCCGGCCTTTCCTATGGATGGTGGGCGGGTGCTGCGGGCGCTATTGGCAACGAAAATGGAATTCACGCAAGCCACGCACATCGCCGCGAGGATTGGACAAGGAATCGCGTACTTGTTTGCGCTGGTAGGATTGTTTACCGACCCCTTTTTGCTCTTTATCGCATTGTTTGTATGGATGGGCGCCGAACAGGAAGCGGCCATGGCGCAAATGCACACCTGGGTGGGCAATATTCCCGTCGGACGAGTGATGGTGACAGATTTCCGCGCCTTGCAGCCAGACGATCCGCTGACGGATGCTGTGGCGCACACCTTATCCGGCTGGCAATACGATTTTCCGGTGATCTTTGGTGACCACGTGTTGGGCATCCTCACGCGCGAAGACATGGTGAAGGCCCTGGCTCAAGGAGGGCCCACGGGGCGCGTGCGTGACGCTATGCGACGCGACGTGCCGATCGCCGATTCTTACGACATGCTGGAAAGGACCCTACCGCTGTTTCATGAATGCCATTGCCGGTCTCTGCCGGTCGAGCATGACGGACGATTGGTCGGCATGTTGACGATGGATAACGTGGGGGAGTTTCTGGCCATCCAATCTGCCTTGCGTCGGGCAAAAGGAAAGACCAAGGACACCGACCATCAGCCAACCCGATCCACAGGGGAAACCATGTTTTGACGGAAGCGCGGAGAGGCCGAGCGGGACCCTACCCCAACGAATCGTGGCCCCTCGCGCAGCACCTCACGAGGCAGGATGGCTCGACGTTACTTTTCCTATCGCACTCTGGATGACCTTCGCTCGGATGCCCGCCGACTGGGATTGACCTTGCCATTGTTAGAGAACCGGGATGAAATTCGCCGCTGGCTGGCGCGGCCGGTGATGATTGCCGGTCCAGCTCGAAGTTGGAAGGTGGGGAATTCTGTCGCCATTCACCCGATGGAAGGCTGCGATGGGAACCCGGACGGAACCCCGGGCGAACTGACCTTTCGCCGCTACCGACGGTTTGGGGAAAGCGGCGCTAAGTTGATTTGGTTTGAGGCGTGCGCGGTCGTGGCCGAGGGACGAGCCAACCCTCGGCAACTTTGGATGCACCGAACGTCCGCCCCGCTGCTCAAAAGCCTGCTGGAGGCTTGCCGTCAGGCCCATGAGAAGCGATTCGGCTCGCTTGAAGGGTTCATCACGGTTTTGCAGTTAACCCATTCGGGACGGTACGCCGTGCCGAAGCCTTGGGTTGCCTACCATCACCCTCTATTGGACCGATGGCCCGTTGTTTCCTCCGTCTTCGCGCGGGAGCGTCCGGCGGCGCCCGAGGTTGCAAGCGACGGATATTTGGAAGCCCTCGAAGACCAATTCGCGGAGGCGGCGGCGCGGGCGCGCGATATTGGCTTTGACGGCGTGGATCTGAAGATGACGCACGGCTATCTGCTTTCCGAACTTCTGAGCGCGCGTCATCGGCCTGGAGCGTACGGCGGCACGCTTGAAGGGAGGGCTCGATTTGCGCTCCGCACCCTTGAAAAGATTCAACAACGCGCAGGAAAAGATTTTCTCCTGGCGGTGCGACTGGGCGTTTATGATGGCGTGCCACATTGTCTTAAAGAAGGCCAAGGCGAGGGCGCGCCTCGGGAATTTCCCCGGCCCTACACCTTTGGCTTTGGGGTCCGAGAAGATAATCCCCTTCAAATGGACTTATCGGAGCCGTTGCAACTGGTGGGTTGGCTGCGCCGTGCGGGCGTCTCGCTGCTGAATGTCTCCATGGGCATCCCTTACGTGAACCCGCATATTTCGCGGCCTTATGAAAAACCGAACGAAGGCGTGTATGAAACGCCGGAACATCCGCTGCTAGGGGTGGCGCGACACTTTGAGGCGCAATCGAGCCTTCAGAAGGCTTATCCTGAATTGGCGGTGGTGGGAGCGGGCTACAGTTGGCTGCAACATTTTTTAATCCACGCAGCGGCGGCCAACCTCAAGCTGGGACGAATCAAATTGGTGGGTTTGGGGCGGGCGGCGCTGGCTTATCCGTGGCTTGTCCGCGATGCGCTTGAAAAGGGTGAGCTCAACCCGCTCCAAACCTGCAAGACGCTTTCTTTTTGTACCTACTTGATGCGGTCGAAAAACCACCCGCTAGGGCAATTTCCGACGGGTTGCCCGCCCTTTGATAAGAACCCTTACGGGCGAATCATCAAAGAAGCGCGTCACGCAGCGCGAAAGAACTAACCCGTGGGTTAGCCTGGAGATTGAGGGGCGCATAGATGCTTTCTCTCATTGGAATCAGAAGAGTAAGAATCCGCGCGAGCGGCGGTCCACGCAAAACCCGTCTGGCGGTGGAGGCAACGGCCATCCTCCTCTTATTGTTTGCGCCTCCACTGGCGGCCGAAAGGATTAGAAGCCTTAAGCCGCAAGGCTATGTGAATGACTTCGCGGGCGTGCTAAGTCCCACCGTGCGTCAGCAACTCGAAGCGTTGTGTACGGAAGTGGATCAAAAGGCGCACGCTCAGATCGCCGTCGTCACCATTCATTCGCTCGGCGACCGAACCGTCGAGATGTTTGGCCATCGGCTTTTTGACGTTTGGGGCGTCGGGGACAAGAAGAAAGACCGGGGTGTGCTCATTCTGCTGGCGATCAACAACCACAAGTATTGGACGGAGGTCGGCTACGGGCTGGAGCCTGTGTTAACCGACGGGTTGGTAGGACGATGGGGACGCGAGATGATTCCAAAGCTGCGGGCCGGGGACTACAACGGCGCTATCTCGCAAATGACCTTGAAGGTGGCGGAAGCGATTGCCGAGAGCCGCCACGTCAAGCTGGTCCTTCCGTCGGCCGCCAACCCACCGCCGGTCGCCTCTTCGCAGCCCAATAGCCGCAGCGGAGGGGGCCTTCTAGGCTTGATTATGCTCATGGTCATTGCCTACTTCGTCTTTCGGGGAGGAGGGTGGTGGCTGTTGCCGATGTTTTTGGGCGGGGGCTTCGGAGGCGGAGGGTTTGGCGGCTTTGGCGGAGGTGGCGGCCTGGGAGGCGGAGGTGGTGGGTTTGGCGGCTTTGGCGGGGGGATTTCAGGTGGCGGCGGAGCGGGCGGCGGTTGGTAAACCAGTAGAAAAAGAGACGCCGACATAGAGAACGTACTCTTACGGACGGTTCAAATTCGTGTTGTCCGGATGATTCCAGAAAAGTGAGGGACGATGGATTCAGAAAAGTTGCTGGAACAGCTTGTGGACAAATTGAAGGCGGCGGCGGGGCCGAGCCTGAGAACGGTGGCGCTCTATGGCTCGGCGGCGGGAGGAGAATTTCACGAAAAATACTCGGACCTCAACGTGCTCTGCCTCATCCGAGAATTAGACGGATCGAAACTGGAGAAACTGCGAGAGGCCGCTGCGCAGTGGACCAAGAAAGGTCATCCCGCGCCCCTGGTGTTTGCCGCGGAGGAGTTGCAACGCTTGGCGAGCGTCTTTCCGATCGAACTTACGGATATCCAGAGCCGGCGCCGAGTGCTGTATGGCGAAGACGTCTTCGCCACGTTCGAGGTGCCGATGCAATGGCACCGCGCTGCGGTGGAGCGCGAGCTGGAGACCAACCTCGTCCGACTGCGGCAGAACTACCTGAGCACAAAGTTGAGCGCTAAACCCATGATGCGTTTGATGACGGCTTCCGTGAGTTCCTTTGTGACGTTGTTCCGCCACGCGCTGGTTGCGCACGGCGAAGTTCCGCCTCAAAACGCGCGGGAAGCGATTGATCGCTTGGCGGCACGGTTGGGCTTTGACGCGGCGCCGCTTCACCTGATGTGGGACGTTCGAGAACGGAAGCGGTCAGAGAGTAGTGTGGATGCTCGCGCTACATGGCGCGCTTACGTCGAGAGCTTACAGTGCGCCGTTCAGATGGTTCATCCGTACCTGGAGGAAGCGTTGAACCCCGGGAAGCAGACGGAACCTCAGCCTCCCGCATGGCCGTGAATCGCGCTTGGCCCCGCGGGAGGTTGTGGCATCTTATAAATAAGAGAAAATGAGGGAGGATGTTCATGAGCAAAGGTTGGCGAATATTGATTGGTTTGGGAATCATCGTTGTTCTTCTTTCCAGCATGTACGTAACGCGACGCAACGAGATGGTGAAGAAGCATGAGGCCGTTCGCGCCGCGTGGGCCCAGGTGGACGTCGTCATTCAGCGGAGAGCCGACTTGATTCCAAACTTGGTCAATACGGTGGAGGGCTACGCCGCTCACGAACAAACGGTGTTCGATTCGGTGACGCGAGCGCGAGAAGCGCTCATCGCTGCCCGAACGCCTACCGATCGCGTCGCCGCCAATTCCCAGCTCGATGGAGCGCTGGGACGGCTTCTCATGGTGGCGGAGGCCTACCCGAATCTTAAGGCCAATGAAAATTTTTTGGAGTTGCAGGACCAGTTGGAGGGAACCGAGAACCGCATTGCGGTCGAGCGGCGCCGGTACGACGAAGCAGTTCGCAGCTATAACACCTACATTGGGCTTTTTCCCAACAATTTGGTGGCGGCAATGTCAGGGTTTCGCCGCGAGAACAATTACTTTGCCGCGGTGGGAGCGGCTCGTGCCGTGCCCAAGGTTGAGTTCCCTCCCGCCAAGCCGTGATCTGCTGGGCGCTCGTCACTTCCAGGGTGGAGTCTCCGGCAGAAGCTTCTCGAAGTCGGCGATGAGCGCGGTCTCGTAGTCTCCGGCGAAGGTCCGGTCGAAGAAGCGACCGATCCCCTCATCGCGTAGTCGCTGCCAGGCTTCCTCCTCGTGGCCGGGGTTGATGGGGAAAAAGAGAGCTCCGTTGGCGCGAGCCGCAGCGAGGTCCCCCGGCGCATCCCCGATCATGAGCATGTGGCCGGTGGCGTATTTTCCTCCCGCGGCCAAGCGGAGGTGGTCTTTCTTGCTCCCCATTTCCTGCCCCGCGATGACGGCTGCGTGGCGGGCAATGTCGTGCTCTTCCCATTCGCGCTCGAGCGCTTCTCCCGGGGTTTGTGAGACGCAGATGATGTCCGCCTCCCGAGCGAGACGTTCCGCGCACTCCCGAAAATACGGAAAGGGCGGCACGCCCTTCACCATTTCGGCAATCCGCCGATTCACATCCTTGCTCCACGTCAAGGTGCGTTGCAGGAGCGCATCCCCGGTGCGGTTGGCTTCGGCTTCCAGGGAGGGATTGCCCAGGGGTTGGCCGGAATGGATCCACGCTTCGAGCGAGGTGAGGCGCGGGATTTCTACGCCGCGGCGCATCGGCTCGGGCCAATCCAGCAACACGTCGAGCGTTTGGGTCAGCGCAGGGAAACGGTTCACGCCGCGCCATCGTGAGTAAAGGTTGACAAATTCCCAGGCCCTTCGGGCGTATTTGGAAATGGCCTGAAGGCTCCAGTGGAGGATGAAGGCAGGGATAAAGCATTCCTTGTGTTTAATCTCCATCGTGTCAAACACGCAGCCATCGGAATCAATCCCGACAAAAAAGGAGTGTTGGGGAACAAAGTTCCGCAGTTTGTCCTGAGCAGAGTTCATCAGTTCTCGCTTTCCAGCTTCAGAATCTGAAACCGCATCTTACCCTAATTGAAGGCCGCAGCGAAAGAATCCGTCATGACGGCAACCAAGGGCCCAATAAAGCTTGGGAATAAGCGAACGATCTGTTAGCATAGAGCTATCGGTGAGCCCATACTGCCAATAGGCCGACAGGGTGAACGCGTTGTCCAGGAAACTTCAAAGGGTTCTTCTCGCAAGGCCGCGTGGATTCTGTGCCGGCGTGGATCGCGCCATTGACGTGGTCAATATGGCGCTCGAGCTGTTTGAGCCGCCAGTCTATGTCCGCAAGGAGATCGTCCACAACCGCTATGTTATCGAATCGCTGGCGCGCCGGGGCGCCATCTTCGTGGATGAAGTGGAAAGCATCCCCGAAGGTTCCTTGACCATTTTCAGCGCCCACGGCGTCTCTCCCGAGGTCCGGGCCCGCGCCGCCGCGCGGCGCCTAAGAGTCATTGACGCGACCTGCCCGCTGGTCACCAAGGTGCATCTGGAAGCTCTTCGCTTTGGCAGGGAAGGACGCACCGTGATCCTGATCGGCCACGCCGGTCATGAGGAAGTGGAAGGCACGATGGGAGAGCTTCCGGGTCGTATCCTCCTGGTGGGCAGCGTGGAAGAGGCGGAGCAAGTCGAGGTGCCCAACCCGGACCGCGTGGCCGTGGTCACCCAGACGACCTTGGGAGTGGACGACGCCCAGGTCATCCTCAATGTGCTGCGACGAAGGTTCCCCACGCTCGCCACGCCCGCCAGCGACGATATTTGCTACGCCACGCAAAATCGCCAGACGGCCGTCAAGCGCCTCACGCAACAGGCCCAACTTTTTCTGGTCCTGGGTTCGGATAATAGCTCCAATTCCAGGAGGCTCCGCGAGGTGGCGGAGAGTTATGGCGCGCGCGCTTATCTGATTGACGACGCCTCGGCAATTGACTTGGCATGGCTCGAGGACGTCGAGTGCGTGGCCCTCACCGCCGGCGCTTCGGCGCCCGAGCATCTCGTACAGGATGTGGTGGAATTTCTGAAGCAGGCTGGCGCGGAAACGGTGGAAGAAGTGGAGTCCGTGCCCGAACGCGTCACCTTCATCCTTCCGCAAGAATTGACGCGCGAGATCGCACGCCGCGGCGAAGATCGAGTGTGACCGCATCTCTGTAAGAAGATCTCCGGAGGCCGGTCCGCCGCGGGATTTCCCAATTCCTTCAAACCGTCTTATCGGGTGAATCGCACGTCGCCTCAAGTGGGCACTCTGCGCAAAGCGGCTTGCGCGCCTGGCAGATTTTTCGCCCGAACCAAATCATTTGATGCCCAAAGCTCACCCATCGTTCTTTGGGCACCAGGCGCATCAAATCCTCCTCTACTTTTTCAGGCGTCTTGCCTTCGGAAAGTTTCAGACGATGCGCAATCCGAAAGACGTGGGTGTCCACAACGACGCCGGTTGCCAGGCCATAAGCTGTTCCCAAAACGACATTGGCCGTCTTGCGCGCGACGCCCGGCAAAGTGAGCATCTCCTCCATGGTCCGGGGCACCTTGCCACCATAGTCGGCGCAGATTTTGCGGGCCGCAGCTACAATATTCTTGGCCTTGTTGCGGAAAAATCCCGTCGAGCGAATGTTGGGCTCGAGATCTTTGGGATCCAGTGCGGCGAAATCCTGCGGCGTGGGGTATTTGCGGAAGAGCTCCGGCGTGACTTGATTAACGCGTTCATCCGTACACTGAGCCGACAGAATCGTCGCTACCAGAAGCTGAAAGGGATTTTCATGACGAAGCGCGCATTGAGCCTGCGGGAAGACCCGATCCAGCGCCTCATATATCCGCTTCAGCCGTGCCGGGGATGTATAGTCCTTCTTCCGCTTCTTTGAGGACAGATGGTTTCTCTTGAGCCGTGGCGGTTTCGATTTCGGTTGCATGGCGTATCCCCCCTTTAGGCTGCCGGCTGCAGGCGGTCCCTGACCTCGAGCGAGGCATCAAACTCACATGAGCCTACCCACCCAGCCTCGAAACGTAGCCCTTCGCCTCTTCTCGTCGGGCTTACCGAAGGCCTGTCGCGGTCCGATTCAAAGACCTGCATTTTCTGCCACTACACGCGCCACTGACGACCAGTCATGCTCCTCCCAGCCGCGGGCCTTGGCGGTGAGCAAGTGGTCATGGACAATGTTGGCGACGGGCATCGGCGCGGAAACAGCTTCGGCGGCCGCCAAAATCAATCGCACGTCTTTCAACCCCAGCGGAACCTTGAAGCCTGCCGGTTGGTATTTTTCCTCCAGAATGAGAGCGCCGTAACCTTTATAGACCGGGGCGGCAAACAAGGTTGAAGTCATCGTTTCATAGAAAACGCGGGGATCAACTCCTGACTTTCGGAGGAGGGTGAAGGCTTCTCCCAGGACTTCGAGGGTTGAGCCAATCAGGAAATTACCGGCCAGCTTAAAGACGTTGGCGGTGGGAGGATGCTCACCCACGACGACGGTTTTTCGCCCCACCACATCCAACAAGGGCTGGCAGCGCGCGATAGCTTCGGGCGGCCCGGCGACGGCAATCACAAGCTCGGCAGCTTCCGCGGCGGAGGGGCGGCCAAAAACCGGCGCGGAAACGAATTCGCGTCCGGCGGCTTGATGAGCCTCCGTAAGGCGATGCGAGAGATCGGCGCTGATGGTGCTTGAGGAAATGTGAACGGTTTGAAGGCCAAGCGCTCCGATCAATTGGCGCGAACCCAAAAACAGGTCCGCCACCGCTGCGTCATCGGCCAGCATGGAAAAGACCGCGCCCCCCTGGCACGCCTCTTCGGGTGTTTCAGCGATTCGCACGCCGTCGGGTTTCAATTCCTCCGCTCGGGCTCGAGTTCGATTCCACGCGGTAACCCGGTGGCCTGCGCGAGCCAAGTTTCTGGCCATCGGCAATCCCATTGCTCCGAGGCCAATAAATCCCACGTTCATGGTAGTCCTCCTCAGTTCCCGAAGATGAGCTCATGAGTGGAAAGACCCACAGATTCCTCAGCGGCCGATTCAACAGCCGCCGTTACAGGGTGGGCCGTTCATCCGCCCAACAACTCCAAGACCCGCTCGAGTTCGTGGTGGATGCAGGTAAAGACCGGCGTGTCGCGCAGCGTATAGTTGCTGGTTTCCGCGTGGCGTAACTCCATGACCAGATCGAGGAAATGTTCCGGGCGATCACTCTCGAAAGCAACGACAAATTCCTGGTCATCCAAACCAAAGGAATACGTCGTGTTCAGCCGGACCGTCGGGAAACGGTGGCCGATTTCGATATGCTCATTCATCATGCCCTGGCGAGCCGGCTGCGTCAGCCGATACCAGGCGCGGGTCTTCACGAACGGATAAACAAAAAGGTAGCGAAACTGTCCCGGCGTCAGGCGAAGCCGCGTGCCTTCCTGGTCCGCGTGGTGATGCTCCCGCACATAAGTCGAGCGCTTGGTCATGGCTAAATAGGAGTACGGGGTCGTCAGGTATTGGCCGAGGCCCGTGCCGAGCAGTTCGGCCGTCATCTCCTGGAACTTCGGCAACTCATAGCCGATTCGCCACAGCATAAAGTCGCAATCGCCGCGAATGCCCACCAGTGAGTAGGCGATGACCATGATGTCCGTTTCATACTTCCGGACCGTCTGAAGAAATTGAAGCTTGCCGCACTTGCGCTCCTCGACCGGCAAGCGGCGCCAGGCCGGATCAACCTTGTAGAACGCGAAATTGACGTATTGCCGACGTTCGTCCTTTTCGCGGGGTTCTCTTTCTTGTTCTTCTTGCGCGGCCATCGAGCTTCTCCCCATTCCAGTCTGTACGACGCAAACCAAACTTAGCCGTCAGAAACACAAATATAACATGGAAGCCCACAGCGGCGCCGTCATGCCAAGAGCCTGCGCGAAAGGTTTGCTCTTCCGTGCCGCGGAACAAGCTCTGCGGCTGCACATTGCCGGCCAAAAAGGGCATCGAATCTTGGCTGGGCAGGCGCCGCCGGCTTCGGCCACCGCTTGCCGTGATAAAATCAAGGGGGGCTCTCGCAGCTTCATTCACCAAGCCTCGGCCTGAAAAGATTGGCGGATCAGAACGCCCGCGGCGTCGCCGATGATACGCTCGCCTTGTCACGTAGGCGCAGAAAGGCATGTTCATGAAGGCAGTGGAAGAGTTTTTGGGCTTCATCCCGCTCACCGTGAGCGCTCTGCTGCCGGTCGTCAACCCGGTTGGATCCGCCGTGTTGTTCCTGGGGCTGGTGGGCAGCGCGGATCACAAAAGGCGCCGGAGACTGGCCCGCCGAGTTGCTTTCGACATGACCTTATTCCTTCTCATCGTCTTGATAGTCGGCACCAACATCCTCAGCTTTTTTGGGATTTCCATGCCCGTCGTTCAGGTGGCTGGAGGGTTTGTGTTGGCCACGATGGGATGGTCTCTGCTCAACAAGCCCAATCCAGGAGCAGGCAGTTTACTTCCGACCTCTGCTCCCACCGCTGATTTGGAATCCCTGGCGTTTTATCCGTTAACTTTTCCCCTGACCGTCGGGCCCGGATGCATTGTCGTCACTCTGACGTTGAGCGCCCACGCTTCCAAACCCAGCCTCGTGCAAACGGCCGTCGCTTATTTGGCGGTCACCGTGGGCATCATCATCGTGGCGACTTCAGTTTACCTGAGCTACACCTACGCTGACCGATTGACGCGTCGCATATCCGCGCCGATGGCGGAAGGTATTATGCGGATTATTTCATTTATTCTCCTTTGCATCGGAGGAGAATTTATGTGGGAAGGAGTCGCCAATCTAATCCGATCCCTCCATTGAGCAAGCGACACCTTCCTCCTCTTCCGGCTTCCTCGGGCTGACGGGAGAAAGAACGACGTGGCAGCACCGGGCGTGGGATGTGACTTTGCCCCTGCTTGGCCAAAATGGAGAGGTCGGGTATCCTTTTCAATCCATGGCTCAGCGGACCTCTTTTAAGATTGCGTTGATTCAGATGGCCTGCGCGAAGGAGCCGGAGCAGAATCTGCGGACGGCGGTTGAGGCGGTCGGCGAAGCGGCGCGCCGCGGTGCTCGAGTGGTTTGCCTTCCGGAACTCTTTCGCTCGCAATACTTCTGCCAGCGCGAGGATGTCAAGGTTTTTGATCTGGCGGAGCCTGTGCCGGGCCCCTCTGTTCGAGCCTTGGCCCGAATTGCGCGCAGAAGGCGGATTACCGTCATTGCTCCGATTTTTGAGCGCCGAGCCCCTGGCGTCTATCACAACAGCGCCGCCGTCCTTGGTCCCAGCGGCAAAATCATCGGCCTTTACCGCAAAATGCATATCCCGGACGATCCCGGTTACTACGAAAAGTTCTATTTCACGCCGGGAGACCTGGGTTTCCAAGTATTTGACAGTCCCGCTGGCCGGTTCGCCCCGCTTATTTGTTGGGACCAATGGTATCCGGAAGCAGCGCGCCTGGTGTCATTAAGGGGCGCCCATGTCATCTTTTATCCCACCGCCATTGGCTGGCATCCCGCCGAAAAGCGCGCGTTCGGAAGAGCGCAGCTGGAAGCCTGGCGGACGGTGCAACGCGCCCACGCCATCACCAACGGCGTTTACGTGGCGGCGGTTAATCGCGTTGGACTCGAGAAAGCGCATTCCTCCGAGGCGGGGATTGAGTTTTGGGGCTCCTCCTTCATCGCCGACCCTCAAGGGGTGGTTGTTGCGGAAGCTTCGAGCAAGCGCGAGGAGATCTTAATCGGCGAAGTGGACTTGAGACATCTAGAAGAGGTTCGTCGCCATTGGCCCTTCTGGCGAGACCGTCGCATTGATGCTTACGCTGATCTCAATCAACGCTTCCTCGACCGTCCCCGGGGCGACGGAGAAAAGTCGTGAAAGATGAAGGAACTCCGGCGTCGCTCGGCTTCCGCTTGCCTGCCGAAACCGCGCCGCACGAAGCCACCTGGATCGCTTGGCCCCACAATGTGACGGATTGGCCGGCTCGTTTTGGCCCCATTCCGTGGGTTTATGGCGACCTGGTGCGCAAGGTTGCGGCGGGCGAGGTGGTCCGCATCCTCGTTAACTCCGCCCGGCACGAGGCTCGGGCGCGCCGCCTGTTGGCGCGGGTTGGCGCGGACAGTTCGCGCATCCAGTTCTTTCGCATTCCCACCAACCGCGGTTGGACACGCGATTGTGGCCCCCTTTTCCTCCAGCGGCCGCCCTCTCCGGGCGCGGCGCATGGCGAGTTGGCCATTCTCCGTTTTCGCTTCAACGCCTGGGCCAAGTATCCTGACTGGCAGCGGGACAACCGCGTGCCCGAACGCGTTGCCCAAGCCCTGGGAGCGCGCATCTTCGCAGCCCGCCATGGCGAGAGCCTTGTGGTGCTCGAAGGCGGAGCCATTGACGTGAATGGCTGCGGGACGCTGCTGGCGACCGAAGAATGTCTTCTTGATCCTACCGTTCAAGTCCGCAACCCAGGCCTCGGCGGCGCCGACTTGGAAAAAATCTTCCGCGATTTTCTCGGCGCACCTCACATTCTATGGCTCGCTCGCGGCATTGCCGGCGATGATACCCACGGCCATGTGGACGACTTCTGCCGCTTCACAGGCCCCCGCACGGTCGTCCTTTGCCAAGAAAGCAATCCGCACGATGAAAATTATCGTCCGCTTGAGGAAAACCGCGAGAGACTGGAAGGCATGAAGACCGAAGACGGCTCGCGCCTGGAGATTGTCCGCTTGCCTATGCCGCAGCCCGTCTTCTTTGAGGGCCGCCGACTGCCCGCCAGCTACGCGAATTTTTATGTGGCGAATGCCGCCGTGCTGGTGCCGACGTTCAATGATCCTCACGATCGCCTGGCGCTGGGCATTCTCAGTGAGCTTTTTCCAGATCGTCCGGTGGTTGGCATCCATTCGCTCGATCTGGTATGGGGTCTTGGAACCCTCCACTGCATGACGCAGCAACAACCCGCGGTCTAACCCCCCGTGCATCAACAATCCAGTCAAATCCTGTCGCTCCCAGCTTGCGCCAGAAGGTATCGGTGGCGATTTGGAAATGGCAACCAGGCGCCTTCATGCGTCCGGCGTGCCCATCCTTCCGCGAATGGCGCTGACGAGCGCCGCGAGGTCTATCGGGCGAAAGAAAATTTTTTCAAAGCCACGGTTTCGCACCACGGCTTCGGGTAGCGTCGCGCGGCTTGCGACAAGCCACACCGGAATCATTTCAGCCCATGCGCTGAGGGCACTAACCTCAGCCTCCGGCTGACTGCTCTCGGAAAGATCAGCAATCATCAGCGCCGGCAACGAACGAGTGCGTGCCAAGTTCGCCACCGCACTGGCCACGGAAGCGAAAGCTTCAACTTCGATTCCTTCTTCGATGAGTTGCGCCCGCAAGAGCGCGCGCAGACGCCACTCTTTTCCCGCCAGAATGACGCGGCTCATGCGCGACCAGTATAAACATTGAGAGAGGATGAAAACACCATTTTCACCATGCCGTGACGCTTGTGCTAAGCTACGGGGCGGGGTGGCCGCAATTCTGGTTGGACCATGGGCTCGGCCTGCCTCCGCCATGTGAGAGGTCAAGGAATGCAAGTTCTTGTTTCCGGTTCGACGGGGCTTATCGGCGGGGCGCTGGTGCCGGCATTGGAAGCTGCCGGTCATCACGTCACGCGATTGGTTCGCCAACCGTTAGCAGCTGGCGAAGACGGCCTGACCTGGGACCCCCCGGCTCGAGGCCCGGATGCGGACGCTTTGCAAGAGTTCGACGCCGTGATTCATCTAGCCGGCGAAAGCGTGGCGCATCGGTGGACGGAAAATCACAAGGCCCGCATTCGGACCAGCCGTGTGACCGGAACGGCTCTGTTAGCCCAAGCTTTGGCAGCCGCGCGCATTCCGCCTCGGGCTCTGATTGCCGCCTCGGCGGTGGGCTATTACGGCGATCGAGGCGCGGAGCTGCTGAACGAATCGGGCGCCTCCGGCACCGGTTTTCTCGCGGAGGTTTGCCGGGACTGGGAAGCCGCGACGGAGGCCGCGGCCGCGAATGGACTTCGCGTCGTCAACCTCCGCCTCGGCATGGTCCTCAGCCGCAGAGGAGGCGCGCTCGCGCGCATGTTGCCGGCGTTTCGAATGGGATTGGGCGGTCCCATCGCTGGCGGCGATCAATACATAAGTTGGATAGCGCTCGATGACCTCGTGCAAGTGATTCTGTTCACTCTGACTCAAACTTCGCTGCGGGGCTCCGTTAATGCCGTCGCCCCCCATCCGGTTACGAATGCGGAGTTCACTCGCACCTTGGCCAAGCTCCTTCACCGGCCCGCCGTGCTGCCATTACCAGCCTCTGCCGTTCGACTGCTGTTCGGAGAAATGGGGCAGGAACTTCTTCTCTCGAGCCAGCGCGCGGAGCCTGCCCGCCTGTTGGCTGCCGGTTTCCACTTCGAATATCCCGATATCGAATCCGCCTTGCGCCATATCCTGAAAACCTCTTAAATCGAGAGGGGTGGATGGCGCTGCTCCTCGAAGTCGCACTAAAGGCTCGCCGTGGGGCAAATCCCATAAAAGTGATACCATCTCATCTGAGGATGGAGGGCCGGACACCGGGTGCATCGTGCGATGACGTTACGACGCAAGGACAGGGCGGCCTCACAGGGTTCGCTTCGAGGGTGGGGCGCAAGGCTCGGCGCGGTGCTGGCAGTTGCCTTGCTTTGCGGGCAGGCGATGACGGCTGATGAATTCAGCAAGGTGTCTCATTATCGGGTTCGCCTTTTTTCGATGGGCACGCTAAGGATAGCGACGCGCACCGGAGACATTACAATTATCGGGTGGGATCATCCGCACGTCGTGATTCGTGCGAGAAAGGTTGTTCGAGCCGGCAACGCCAAAAAAGCCGAGCGGCTCTACCGACGTTATCAAGTGCGGCTCCAAGGAGCGGACCGAGAGGTTCGACTCGAGACCATTTATCCGCCCCGCCGCCCCTGGCGACCTTTCCGCGACGAATCCAAATTGACGGTTAATTTCCGCATCCACATGCCTTATGACGCCGGTTTGATCCTCCACGTCGTTGATGGAGACGTTACTCTTCGCGGGTTGACAGGAAACCAGAAAATCTTGGTGAACTATGGCGATGTGGAAGATGACTTGGTGTCCGCCGACATGGTGCGCTCACTTTACGCTCACACCTGGCTGGGAACGATTCAGAGTGATTTGAACGGGACCGACGGGTCGGGCTTTCGCCAGAAGACGGTTTTTTGGAACCCCTATGGACGGCAAACCGTAAATATCTACGTAAGAATGGGCGGCGTGTTTATTTACAGCGGGAACTAACGCGTGAGCCGCTTCTCTTGGTTGTGCGCCTCGCCCTGGCGACCGGGCTGTTGTGGGGCCTTCCCTTCACGCCGAAATCGCCGGGCACGAACAACTGAAAACCAACGCGCAAGGGTGCTATGAGGGAGCGATGAAAATGAGTCGGCGCACCATTTTGGTTACGGCCGTGGCGGTGTTCGCACTCGGGACGATTGCAGGGGCGCAAACACGAATCACGAAGACGCTAAACCTTTCGCCCGGCGGTGAATTTGTCCTGAATTCGGACCAAGGCAGCGTGACGGTCAGCGGGCTTAGCCGCCGCGGGGCTCGCCTCGTCATCACGTCCAATCGGGAGCAGTTGAACAAGCTGTTTGAAATCACGTATCTCGCAAGCCCGGGGCGGGTTCAAGTGATGATTCACCGGCGAGAGCGGAGTTGGTGGTTCAACCACACCAATTTGCACATTGACGTGACCGTTCCGACCCAAACCCGACTCAACATCCGAACCGGAGGCGGCGCGATTCGCACCTCGGGATTGGAAGGAGATGAGCTGCTGGTCACTTCCGGCGGCAGCATCTATGTCTCCGACCTGAACGGACGCCTCGCAGCCCGCACTTCGGGGGGGCCGATTCGCCTTCGCGAGGTAACAGGGGATGCCCAACTTTCCACCTCCGGCGGGCCTATTGACGTTGGTTCGTTGGAAGGTTCGCTGATCGCCCGCACGAGCGGTGGCTCGATCAGCATCGAGGGTATCAGCGGTCGGGTGGATGCGCAAACCTCGGGCGGAACCATTGAGGCCGTCTTGGCTCGAGGGGATGCCGACGGCGGCATCCTGGAAACCTCCGGCGGTTCGATCCATGTGGCCCTCGATCCAGAGGTCAATCTTGAAGTGGACGCTTCAACTTCCGGGGGCAGTGTCACCACAGATTTGCCCCTGCATCGGACGGGCAAAATTTCGCCTTCGAGCTTCCACGGGTTCTTGGGATCGGGCGGCGCCTTGTTGCGGCTGCACACGAGCGGCGGGTCCATCCGCATTACCTCACGGCCCAGCTAAAACCTCTTGGCCTCTGTTTTCCCCGAGGCTACGGCAGAAAGCGAGCCGCTGTCAGCGTGGTTTCAAACTGGCAACGAAGATGGAGCCGGCCAACATCGCCGCCGCACCGTAGGCGAACGCTAGAGCAGGCGAGACACTGGCCCAAAGGATTCCTACCACGACGCTGGCGAGAAAATCCCCCAAGCCGTTGACGGCGCCGAGCATACCGTAGGCTGTTCCGCGAGCTTCCGGCTGAGCCAAATCCGCCGTCAGCGCGCCTTCCACCGCTTCGCTCGCCGCCGCTGAGATACCTGCTAGAGAAAACAGCAGCAGGAAGATGGGGATCGAAGACCATTGCCACACAAACGCAGCGGCAAATCCGGCAGCGGCTGCGGCGCCAAAAAAATAGCCCGTCGCTAGCAAAAAAGCTCGCCCGAAGCGGTCCGAGAGCGCGCCTATCGGGTAAGCGGCTGCCGCGTACAAAACATTGTGCGCCACGTAAAGGAGCGCAGCAATCTGAGCTGCGTGCGCCAGGCCATAGCGCGGCGCGAGCCGTTGGGCGGCCGCCAGAATCATCAGAGTGCGGGCATAGTCGCCCAGGCCAAACAAGCCGATGCCCCACAGGGCTCGACGAAATGGAGCGGGCAACTTGCCTATATCGGAGCCCAAGCGAGCTGAGGAGTCGGAGCGGGGAATTTCTCTGACGAGCGCTGCGAAGCAGAGGCCGGCCGCCAGCCCGGGAATCAGGGTGCAGGCGAAAACAACCCTAAAAGGGAAAAGCGAACCGGCCCAGGGAAGATGGTGAAAATGCGCCCAAAGGGCTACCGCGATGAGCGGGCCAAGAACGGCGCCGGCCGTATCCCCGGCACGCTCAAATCCAAACGCTTTTCCGCGAGAAGACGATGGAACAGAGCTTGCCAACATGCTGTTTCGAGCCGGGCTTCGCACACCACGGCCTAGCCACGCGGCGGCCCGCGCGAGCAGAACCATTGGCCATCCTGCGGCGATAGCCAGAAGGCCGGTGGCGCCGCTGGTGAGGAAGTATCCGCCCACCACCAAAGGCTTGCGACGCTCGAGCCGGTCGGATAGCCGACCGGCCCAAAGCTTGGTCAAACTCATCAGTCCGTCCGCGACGCCCTCGATGAATCCCAAGGCAGCGGCGCTAACGCCGAGGGTGGCCAAAAATCCCGGCAGGATGGCCGTCGCCATCTCATGGCTGACGTCGGAGAGAAAGCTGGTCAGGCCCATGCCGAGGACCGTCCGGTTGAGCCACCTTTCCCGCTCTCGCCGGTCAGGAAATGGCGTTTCAGAGCGTTGCATACGCGTAAGACCATTTTGCAGCATCCCACGTTGGGAGGCCACTTACGAAATGCTGCGACGAATCTGGACCATAACGGCCATCGAACCGGCATGGCCCTCAAACAACGGCGTGGTCAGCCTATGGATTCTCGCTGTGGAGAGCCGCCTGGCGGATGCGCTCCGTATCCTGGAGCAAGGCGCGAATGTGCTGCCCCCACTCTTCTCGGTCGTCCGGCGCAAGTTCGCGGCCGTAACCCTTCATTCGCTCGGGTAGCGAGTCCTCAAGCATCACCCACAGGGACGAAAGCTCGGCCGCAATCACCTGCTGCGGCTCGGGTGCCCGACGCTGCACGTTAAAGCGGTCAGCAAGCTCTCGAACATGTCTCCGCATAACTTGGAGATGTTGGTGGGCTTGGTAAATCTGACGTTGCGTAAGCCTGACAGATGGAAGGCCTGCCTCGAGAAGGGCGCTCTGTTTTGCCAATATCCTCTCGATGCGCTCGATCGCATCCTCAATGAGGTTCACGAGGGTGGCCAACCGGCGCGCGTGAACTTCGTTCAATGCCATCGTCTTGTCAGGAGCGATATCTGGCCGCAAAAGTCCATTGGGCAGGAGGCAGAGCCAAAGCCGGCTGAAGGCTCCGCCAAACGTCTGCGCGCAGGGGTTCGCCTTTCTGTTGCCACCTGCAAGCCCCGACCGTAGGAGCATTCAGCACTCGCACCAGCAGTAGAGGCTAAGGACGCCGTTTAAGTAAATTGCCTGGGAGCCCAAAGCTTCCGGCGGGATGTTCATGACCTTCCATTCTCCGCCTTGTGAACGAACTACAGTCAACCGCGACTCCAAAGGACCTACGGTTTGTCCCATCATGATGAAAGTCACGTCCCCGCGCTCGAGCGATAGAGCACCACCCTCACCTTTTCAAGCGTGATTAGTCCGCCGCCGACCATTAGGTCGAGTTGAGGAAGGATCTTCTCGATCCGCTCCGCGTACTCAACGGCCTCAATGACAATCGGCAGGTCCTGGGACAAGCGAAGAATGTTGGCCGTGTGGTAGAGTCCTTGGCGGCGGCTGCTTGAGCCGTATCCTCCCACGCCGCGCAACACGGTGACACCGCAGAAGCCTTCCTCGCGGAAGAGTTCGACAATGGCCCGGTAAAGCGGCTTGCCTTGCCACCGGTCATCCTCGCCAATATGAATCCGCATCAGCGTTCGTTCACCCTCGAACTTTTCGGACTCCATGATCCCTCCTAGAGGCGGTCGGCTAAGACCATGCCTGTGCGCAGCAAAATAAGGCCGCCGAGCAAGCTGGCTCCGATATAAAGCGTGGCGCGGATCCAATCTCCGTCGTCCAGCAAGTGAACACTTTCCCAACTGAAGGTTGAAAAGGTAGTGAACGCTCCGAAGAACCCTACGGTGAGGCCGACTCTCCAGTCCGCCGGCACCCAAAGGTGCTGGAGGGTGTATTGCCCAACGACGCCCAACAATAAGCATCCGATCCAGTTGACCGTCAGTGTGCCCAACGGGAAACCGGGTCCCACCAAATATTGAATCGCCCCCTCCATGATGTACCGAGCCAGGGTCCCAAGCGAGCCGAAGACCACCAACAGAATAATTTTCAAATCCTCTCCGTTTTCTGCCGCGCGTGAGCCTCCAAAACAAAAAACTCCCGGACGCCACGCGGCGGCCAGGAGTTATCAGTCCCTTCAGAGGACGCTTGAGGCGAACTCCATCGCCTTTTTGCTGCTATTATACGTGACGGGTCAGGCTTTGCCAAGCCGAACCCCGGCTGGCAGTCGGGCAGGCCCGGTAGTTGCTCGGCCTGGAGAAACTTGGTGGCGGCGAAAGGTGCGTCCGCACGATTGATGGTGATTTCAGCCGATGGCTTGCGGCCGGATGTGTACCTCCGCTCTGACGCGCTGGGCCTCAAGGTTCCAAATCTTCGACGCTTGGTGTCGTCTGGCGCCTTTGCCGAAGCAGTGACGAGCGTCTATCCTTCGACCACTTACCCGGCTCACGCCACGATTGTGACCGGCACCTTGCCGCGAAAGCACGGCATTTACAGTCATCTGGCCTCGCTCGACCCCACCGAAAAGGCTCGTCCCTGGAGTTGGTTTGCCCGAGCCATGAACGTCCCCGCCATGTGGGATGTGGCTCGCGCTTCCGGACGAAAAAGCGCCGCGGTCGGATGGCCGGTGAGCGCGGGCGCAGCGATTGACTACAATATTCCTGAAATCTGGAACCCGGCGTTGCCCGATCCTTACCAGGACTTCGAGACGGTGGCGCGGCATTCAACGCCTCATCTCTTTGAAGAGGTTGTAAGGGCGCTCGGACCGCTTATGGCGCATTCGATGGAACCACCGGCCGATCAGGCGCCGGCTTTGCAGGCTGACCGCTTACGGGTGGAAGCAGCTCTGTTCCTCTGGCGACGCTATCGTCCTGACCTTTTGCTTCTCCATTTGATCGTTTACGATCACCAAGCGCATCATTACGGGCCGTTGGCGAGGGAGTCGCTTGCAGCCGTCGAGCAAACCGATAGTGAAATCGGCAAAGTCTGGGACACGGCCCTCCAGGAGGGACCGGTGACGTTGGTTGTCCTTTCGGATCACGGTTTCGTTCCTGTGAGCCATGAGGCGGCTCCGCTGGTTCGACTGAGCGAGGAAGGGCTTTTTGCGAGGACAGGGGATGGCAAGCTGAGATTGAAGCGCCTCGGCGCGATTCATGCCGGCGGGTCGTTTGCGATTTACTGGTTGGAGGAACCCAAAGCCGAGGATCGCCGACGTCTCGAAAGAGCAGTGACGGGGCTTGAGAGTACCGGTGCAATTGCAGAAGTTGTGGACCGTGGGAAGCTCGAGCGTTTGGGAGCTGACCCCGATGCTGAGCTGATTTTGGAAGCTGCTCCCAATTATTATTTTTCAGACCGCTTCCAGGGCCCCGAGGTCCGCGAATCGGAGTCGGACCGAGGCACTCATGGCAAGCTGCCCTCAACCCCGGGGCTTGAGGCGAGCCTGGTGGCCGTCGGGCCGGGAATCGCAACCGGGAAAAATCTCGGGCGCGTGGAGTTGACACAGATTGCTCGCATGCTCGCGCAGCAGATAGGACTGGCGACCGACATCCTCGCCTCGGACGCCGAGCCGCTCGATTTATCCTGATGAGGCGGCCCCGGCGGTGTCAAGCCATGTTCGTTCGGAACGCCAAGATGGAAAGTGCCGCCGCTCATACTCCGCGTCAAGAATCGGCGGAAGCGGAAGTTATTTCGCCCACCGCCATCATGGCTTACCTGGCGTCGCGGCCCAGGTGGGTTCGCTGGCGGGAGTGGTTGGCCGGCCGGCGCTATTTGACAGCGCGGTTCGGCGACTCCGAGCGCCCGTTGCTCGTGGTGGCCTTTCGAGAACGCGATCGGGCGCGGGCCGCCGTTCTAGAGCGGACTCTTTCAGCAGATTGGCGGATGGCTCCGGCGGAGGGCCGCAAAACGTACGAGGAAATCCTCAGCCGCGCCCCAAGACTTATCATTCTTCAACTCCATCGTAACAACGTTTGCGGGTGCCTGGGGCATCGGCACGTCGCGGTGCAGGAGAAGCCTTTCGCCTTTCCTCATGACGCCTTAGGAGGGGAGAGTAGCGGGGAAGTGGACGTTGCTTATGAGCGGGTCAAGAATTGGCAGGCGCTGCCCCTGAGCGATACGGCACTCGACGCAAAATTCCTCGACGGCAGCCGCCTGGTCGAATTCCACGCCACCCAGTTCCGCCTCCGCCTGCTGAGCGTTGTGCTGCATGAGATTCACCACCTGGTTTCCCCTCGGGAACAAGAAAGCGTGATTCGCGAGCAAAGCCTGACCTTCTACCGTCGGGCTTTGGCTCATTACGTCGAAGGAACCGTCAAGACGCTTTCCTTGACGATTGACCGGTCGTTCTCAAGATTCGGATGAGCTACCGAAGTTCGAGCCCATATCAGTCAAATTCCTCGGCGCTAATGTCAAAGGGGCCGTAACCGATCTTCATAAGCTCTCGCGTCACGTCCTCGACCATTCGGCGCTGGCCACAGACGTAAGCATGGAAACCATCCTTGCTGGAAAGGACGCGAGGAATATGCTGTTGAACATAACCCCGCAGACCCGTCCATTCAGGGTCAGGACGGCTGAGAACAGGAAGGAAGTGAAAGCCGGCATTCTCCCGCGCTAACCTTTCAAACTCGTCGCGATAGAGGATGTCTGGCTCGCGGCGAACCCCAACCATCAACCAGACCTCGCCGCGGTAAGGGCGGCGATAAAGTTGCTGAAGCATAGCTCGAATGGGCGCGATGCCCGTGCCCGTAGCGATGAACGCTGAGACAGGGTCAAGGGGTTCGCGGAGCGTAAACAGACCGAACGGGCCGGTGAAATGAACCTCATCGCCCGGTTTCAAGGCATCGAGCAGGGACGCTACTCCGCTCTCAGGAGCTAAATTGAGGCAGATCTCAAACCGATTGTCGCCTCGCGGAGCCGAGGCGATGGAATAAAACCGAGGGCCTTTGCCTCCGTCTCGCTCAAACGTGACCGAGATGAATTGCCCGGCTTGAAAGTCAAATCGCCGACCGTTTTGCACCTCCAACTCCAAGTAGCGTGCGCGGTCGGTGGCGGGGCGAATGCTTCGCAAAATCGCAATGTGAGAAATGTGATTCATGGAATGGCCTTCAGGCTCTCGAGAGCCTCCCGAATGCGGCCAAGCAGGATGGAGGCCATTAGGGGATGGTCGTCGAGCGATTGTCCCACGTGAAACTCAACGTCCGGATAACGTTGCCGCGCCGCTTCGACCAGCCGCGGTAAATCCCGACGCAGGTGGAGACCTAGCGTCAGGAAATAAGGAATGACCACGATGCGCTTAAAGCCGGCCTCGACGGCTTGACCGGCAGCCTGAGCCAGTGTCGGAGCAGCCGGCTCCAGGAAAGCGGCGCGGACGTAGCGATAAGGTCCCTGCCGTTCGACTTGCTCGGCCAGGGCGTGGACTCCTCGGTTGGCCTCTTCAACGCTGCTGCCGTGCGCGAGCAATATAACCGCCAGCCGAGCATCTGATTCTGCCATGAAAAACGGCTTCCTCCCTTCCGCTATTTTAACCCGCATTCCTCGTGAGAGGTCCACTTTTGAGCCTGCGAGCGGCGGGGGCGGGTGGCGCTGTTTCTGGCAGGAATGACAGGGTTTACGCGGCGAGAACTGGCGCTTGCGCCGCGGCGCGGGCGATTATTCACGGGGGTCGCCTTTCAGAGCCGCGTCTCACAAGATGAGCAGCTCCTGGCGGATGGTTTGGGCGAGGGCATCCACTTGAGCAAGCCGGTGAAGCGCGACATGGCCTTCCGCAAGAATGCGCTCCGACAGAAGTGTGGCGTCATCCGGCGCGGGGGAAGGGTCTTCCACGACAGCCACCAACTCGGCGGGCTCGCGGCGGCGGACGTGTTCGATGGTGTAAACAAGCACCTTGGCAAGTTCCGCGTCGCGCCGCAGCGAAAGCGCATGGAGGAACTTGATGTGGCCGTTTGGGCGGCCTTCAACCTGGAGCGGGCGGTAACCGAAGTCGAAGGTGAAGGAATCGCCCGGCTGAGTCCACGGCGCCGCCGGAATGCGTTTTTCAAGATGCTCCCACGCGCCGGCGCGAACCAGCGCGGTTGTCAGCCGCTGTTTGATCCGCAGACGAGTGTCCTGCGGGAGCGTTCCTTCCAAGCGCTGCCCGACGTAGCGCTCGAAAAGCAACTGGATCTCCGCTTGAGGGTCCCCTAACAGGCAGGGGAGAGGGTCGCCAACCTGGATGAGGTTGGAAAACGTTTGTTCCATTGAGCGAAGATACGCTTCGGGATCCTCGGAGTGTTCGTCTATCTGTTGTTCGAAATCCTGCTGCAACTCCCGCAGGAAATCGAGATCCGCCTGGGGGTGGAAGCGGCGAACGCGGCGGAAGTCGTCGGTAAAAAGGCAGCCGAGAAATTTTTCTTCAGGGCTGTGCAGAAGCAGGCCGATGTTCAGGAACTCGCCTCGCGCCAGGTCCGGGACGTAGCGCACCAGGCGAAAAGAGCACGCCTTGCGTCTTTCCTTTTCAGCCTCCGCCATCATGCTTCCTCTCGCCAAATCGGGCGCCCAAAACCCCTCACGTCCAGTTGGGGAATGGCCGAAGGGACGAATTTTTGGCGTCAATGATGAGCTGGCGCAATCGTCGCCGACGCTCGTAGAGACGCTCCACCAAGCGCAAAAGCTGGTCGCGTCCTCCGTTGCACCACGCCGAAGGAATCTCCCGAACGCATGCCTCCAGTTCGCCGGGCGGGAGGTTCTCTATCCGAGAAAGATACGGCTCAAATGAGCGAAGCCCGCGCACGCTTTCATACACAAGCCGGCGCGGATAAAGGCTGCGAATGGGGCTATCGGGAAAGTTCCATTCGCCGTCGTTGAAACAAAATCCGTGGTCAATGAGGAAGGCCGAGTAGCTGGACCCCTCGGAGTCGGCATCCCGTTGGAAGATCACCTGACGGCCGTCACAGTTGCAGGTCCATTTATCCAGAACAAACGCTCCGAGAAAAATGGGAGCCAAATTCGCCACTCGGCGCAAGAGACGGTCAGGAAGAAAATCAACGATCAAGGAGCGGCTGGGCAAGCCCGCCAGGCGGGAGCCAAAATGCAACCCGGGTTCGCAAGGCACGGTGCGCGTGCCGAATTCGAAGCGCAGGGGGCCATTCGCTGGCGTCAGTTCAGGCCCAACCTCCACGATGGCGCAGCCCGGAACAGGAAGACCCACGCGCTGCGCCAGTCTTCCGGCGAGCATCTCATTGGCAAGCACACGAACATGTTGGGGATTATTTTGGAATTTAACGACGTAAAAGAAGTCATCATCGCAGCGCATCAGGAAGGGCTGCGATGCTCCCCGCATACGGCGAACAAACTCGATGGCCAGCACACGGCGCGTCCCCTCTCCCGGGCTTTCGCATCCCGGCGATGCCCCGGTGACTGGCGCGCGGGAAGATTCGAATGTTCTTTCGCCCGGCATCTTCCGCCCCTGGTGACTTTTCTCTCGCCACCCGGCTCTCGAAACGGATTCCGAACGCGGAACGATAACCCGCCTTCAACAGTCATACCGGGCGACGCGCGATCCGAAGCGTCGCGCTGCCCACTCGGTCTGCGGCGGCTAGCGCTTGCGACGCTGTCGAACCGTTTTCTTGGCTGCTGTTCGCTTGCTTCGACTGGGTTTTTTAACCTTGGCCGCCTTTTTAGGCTTTGCTTTGGGTTTGGCCGTTTTTTTAGGTTTCGCCCTTCGCGGCGGCTTTGGGGGCCCAGGCGCCGGTGCGGGAGCTTCTACCGGAGGTGGGCTGGGAGGGCTTGGCTCAGGCTCGTAAGACACCTGTTCCTCAATCTCCTCAGTCTCTTCTTCTTCCGTTTCCTCTTCATGATAGTCCGTGGAGAGCTCGTCGCCGTAATCTTCCAACTCGTCACCCGGTTCCTTTTCGTCCTCGAAGATCATAATCTCCTCCCGCTTCTCATTATGGAAGCACGGCGGCCGCGGGCTTGCCTGGAATCTGCTGACGCCTACCAACGGCCACCACCGCTGGAGATGTATAACACAGTTTGGGTTCTGTCAAGAGGGTGTTGCATCACATCGTTTCGGGCGGAGCAACGGAACCCGCTGGCTGCTTCTTAACCCACGGAGCGCTCCCTTCACCGCAGTGACCTGCGGCTACATCTCTCGCCGGCCTTCGAGGGCCTTGCTCATTGTGACCTCATCGGCGAACTCGATCTCTGAACCGACGGGCAAGCCCATCGCAATGCGTGTGACGCGGAGTCCCAGCGGCTTGAACAATTTGGAAAGATAGACGGCGGTAGCTTCGCCTTCGACGGTGGGGCTGGTGGCAATAATCAGCTCTCGCACTTCTCCCCGCTTGACGCGCTCCATCAGATTTTGCAGCTTCAATTGCTCGGGGCCGATCCCCTGCAATGGCGCGAGGGCACCGTGCAGGACGTGATATACGCCGTGAAACTCGCGCGTCTTTTCCACGGTCACGACGTTATACGGTGTCTCCACCACGCACACCAATTGGTGGTCGCGGGAAGAATCGGCACAGAACCGGCATGGGTCGGTATCCGTAAAATTGTTACAGAGCGAGCAAAGGCGAATCTTATCCTTGGCGTCGAGCAACGAGCGCGCCAGACGCTCAACGTCCTCGCGGGGCGCCCTTTCCAGGTGAAAGGCAATCCGCTGCGCTGATTTCTGCCCGATGCCCGGCAATTGCTTCAACTCCTCGATCAGACGGGCCAGCGGCTCGGCATAATCTTTCATTGGGGATTCAACCTGAAATCGAAAAACAAGGAAGCTCGTGGGGCGTGCCTAACGCTCCTTTACAGTGTCCGGCGTGGCACGGGCGCCCCCCCCGTGCAGGAACACGGCCAAGATGGCCGTGCCACACGCTCTGCACCTGTAAACCTATTTCCGACGCGCCACACTAGGGCAGGTTAAGTCCAGGAAAATTCAACCCGCCGGCCAGGTTACCCATCTGGCTGGCCAGTTGTTCGTCCACTTTTTTCGCCGCCTCGTTGACGGCCCCACGTATTAGGTCTTCCAACATCTCTTGATCCGCCGCCTTGAACACTTCCGGGTCAATTTTCACGTCCACGAGGTTCTTTTGCCCGTTCATCTTGACGCTCACCATGCCGCCGCCCGCCGAAGCTTCCACCACCAAATCGTCCAGTTGCTTCTGAAGCTGCTCTTGAAATTGCTGGACTTGCTTAAGAATTTGCTGCATCTGTTGCAGGTTTTTCATGGCTCACTCCTGGCTAAGGTCCACGACGTGCATCACGGCGCATCCAAATCTTTTGCGAAACTCGGCCACCCCCGCATCACTCTCAGCCCGCTCCTGCGCTTCCGGCTTTCGTATTCCCTCCTGCTCGTCGAGTTTAACACAAATCCGGACGTCCCGCCCCACGACGTCCGCGCAGGCGCTCCGCAGTTTTTCTTGTTGCTCCCGGGATTTCAGCAATTCAACGCTCCAGGAGTGGTTTCGCGGAAAAACAAAATGAACTTCGCCGTTTTCAAGCCAGCACCCGACCACCGGTTCAAGACAGCTACTCAGCAGCTTCGAGCGGGCAAAGGCGGCCGCCTTGATTTTGCCCAGCAACGAATCTTCCGCTGCGGGAAGGGGTGCCGACGCTTCTTCTCCAGCCGTGGGTGTTGCGCTGACGGATGGGCGTGGCGGGAGGCTCGCGGGGGGATTTGCGGGGATCGCCCTCTGCCGCTCGAAGCCACCCGCCGGCGCGGAACGGGGTGGCGTGCCGGATCGCACTTCGTTCAATAGCGCCTCGAGCGGCGCCAACCGCTTGGCATAAACCAATTTCAGCAGCGCCAGTTCGAGATTCAGGCGCGGGTCCAGCGCATAGCGCATCTCGCTCTCCGCGCGAAGTACGATTTGGAAAAATCGGGCCAAGTCCTCCTCACGGAAAAGTTTCGCTAACCGTTCCAGCCGCGGCCGCTCCGTTTTCGGCACTTGGAGCAAGGAGCTTTCGGCGCCGCAACTTTTGGCAACCACGAGGTCGCGCAGATAGCGAGCCAATTCGCCGCAGAAGTGCGTCAGGTCGTAACCCTCCGCCGTCAGCCGGCCGGCAATTTCTAGCGCGTGCTTGCTGTCCTCGGCGTCAATGGCCGTCAACAATTCTTCGAAGAGCTCCGAGGGCGTTACCCCGAGAATCTGCCGGACTCGTTCCGCCACCAGCGTTCCGCCGCAGGCCGCAATCACCTGGTCCAGAAGCGAAAGCGCGTCTCGGACGCTGCCTTCCGCGGCTCGGGCAATGGCGGCCAGCGAGCCTTCATCCGCCTGAACGTTCTCCTGGCTGAGGACCCATTCCAGCCGCGACACAATTTCTTGGTAATCGAGTAGCCGAAACGCGAAGTGCTGGCACCGCGATTGAATGGTCGTGGGCAACTTGTGCGCCTCGGTTGTGGCCAGAATAAACAGCGTGTGCGGCGGCGGCTCTTCCAGGGTCTTCAGTAGAGCGTTGAAGGCCTCCGTCGTCAGCATATGAGCTTCATCAATGATAAAGATCTTGTTTCGATCGCGGGCAGGCAGGTAGCGGGTATTCTCCCTGAGTTCGCGGATTTCGTCAATGCCGCGGTTCGAGGCGGCGTCAATTTCGACCACGTCCACGGAATTGCCGGCGGCAATCTCGCGGCAGGAGTCGCACTTTCCGCACGGTTTGGCGGTCGGCCCCTGCCGGCAATTGAGCGCCTTTGCCAGAAGCCGTGCGGTGGTCGTTTTGCCCACGCCACGCGCCCCCGAGAAGATGTATCCGTGCGCCACGCGGTTGTGCAGGATGGCGTTTTTTAGTGTTTCGGTAATGACCCGTTGCCCCACCACGTCGTCAAAAGTTTGGGGTCGGTATTTGCGGGCGATGCCCTGGTAGGACATGGCAGCACTTCCAATTTTCGACGGCGCCTCCGCGCTTCCGGAAGCATCTATTGCCGGTCGCGGTTGGGGCGAAGATTGGGTTTCTCCCTATCCGCCATCGAAAATCGCATGTGGGTCAGACTTCGGGCAAAACTGCAGCACACGGAGAGGCTCGCTACCGTTGCTTCCTTCCGGACCTGGCGGGGTTCACGAACATCCGTCGCACAGTGCCCGAAGTCTGTCATGCTGAGCCAGCCGCTTCTTCGCCGCGCTCTTGCGGACAAACGCTCGGCCTCCCGAAACGGATAGGCGAATTCGGCCGTCCTCAAGAACCCTCGAGGAGAGCGTGGCGCGGCCGCCGAAATCACAGTTTTCGACAACATTTATACACTACCACGCCCGCGCTGGCGAAGGCGAGTTTTTTGGGTTGCGCTTTAATTTAGCCGGGCTTCGTGCTATCTTCACAGTGGGTGAGGCGCGTCGGCCCGCAAGCAGGGAGTTGAAACTCTCTCGTGGGGGAACGCCACCCGGATCCAATCATCACAGAACACGATTGCACGGGAGGAATGCCATGACTAGAAAGGCTCAAGGGGCCACTATAGTCCTCTGTGTTTCTGTCGCGCTCCTTACGGGTTGCCAATCGAATACGCCGCCGAACCAAAATCAGCCCGCCGCCACCAGTGCAAGCCCCGGTTCAACTTCCTCCGGGGCACCGAGTCGCCGCTCCGAGATGCGGAGCTCGGGGAGTCGCTCAACATCGGCACCCCAAGCCCAGACCGTCACGCTCACCGCCCCGGCGGGGACTCAAATCCCCATCCGGCTGGTTAGCAGTCTAAGCTCCGCCACGGCGCAGGCGGGAACCACGTTCCAGGGAACGCTGGCGCGTGCGCTCGTGGTTCAAGGAGTGGAAGTGGCTCCTGTCGGCAGCCGCGTTGACGGTCGGGTGACGAATGCGGTCAGTTCGGGCCGATTGTCGCGCCCGGCCGAGCTTTCGCTCACGCTGGCTTCGCTAACTCCGCCTGGAGGGCAACCTATCCCCATCTCCACTTCCACTTGGAGCGCGTCGGGCCAGTCTCACAAAAAGCGTGACATTGAAATGATTGGCGGCGGCGCGGGGGTGGGAGCTTTGATTGGGGCGCTGGCAGGGCACGGGAAAGGCGCAGCGATTGGTGCCGCGGTCGGAGCGGGCGCGGGCACCGCGGGCGCGGCCTACACCGGGAAAAAGGAAATCGTCCTTCAGCCCGAAACGGAGCTGGTTTTTAAGCTGACCGCACCCGTCAGCTTCGCGGCGCAAAAATAAGGGCTGACGGTCAAGGAAACTTTGGATGTTCGCAGGTCGTGGGAAGGGGTGTGTATGACCATGCGGGCGGCCCCTGCGCATCAGGAAGAGGAAAGGTTCTGACGGCAAATGGTGAGGGACGCAGCCACTTGCCCGCGAACGCTGGACTCCTGGACGAGAAGGTTGCATTCCAACGCTCGGATCTTCTCCTGAATCCATATTTGCTGACACATCAGCATCTTTAGGTCTCCCATTGACCCTGGCACTATGGCGCGATGAGCGTTTCGGCGCCTTCGGAGGCGAACAACTCCGGCGGGTAGTACTTTGGTTTATTGACACCAGAGTTATATTCCACCTAGAATGCAAGCCCTGATGGGGGCGTTGATTTTGCAAGTCGCCCGGAGACGAGGGCGCAAAATTGCAGGATGATAGGGATTCAGGAAGTCGCTTGGGGAGGGGCGGCTGTTGCAAGAACTCCAACGGTTGCTTCTCTCTCAATATCGTCGGTCTGAAATCAGGGGATTTTGCTGGCCCTACTGCGGCACAGGAAACGCTGGCCACGCTCCCTCATGGGTGGTTGAGAGCAGCGGCCACGCGGGAAAGCCTTCCAGGGGGAAGATGGCTTTTGGGATATTCCGTCAAGTGTCTTTTGAAAGGTGCCGATGCTCCATAGTTGGTGGGAGGAACTTAAGCGGGGGGCCAAGACGAGGAGCCTTGTCGGCGTCAAGGTTGCCCAATCAAAAGTAAAACTTCATGCCCTTTCTTATTGAAAACATCATCAAGGTTGTCTTCGCGTTGCTCGTCCTCATCGTCATCGGCAACTTCGTCTTGATTGGGTTGGCGATTTCCCGGCGGCAGCGACGCGAAAAGTATTTTCAACGGATTGATGCGGTAAGAGCAGAATTTCGACCGGTTGTGGGAGAGGTTTTGTCCGGCCGAATGGAATATCAGGAAGGCTTGAAGCGCCTCCAACAAATCTCCGGGCTTGACCGTCTTTATCTGTTGGAGCAACTGCTGCTTGAGAAGAAGCCGAACCCGACGGAAGAACCCATCCTGCGTCGGCTTTGCGAGGATTTGGGGTTGGTTCGAATTTGGCAAAACCGTGTAAAGGGTCATGTGGATACGGCGTCGGTGCGGGAAGCGGTGGGCCGGCCAGAAGGCATCCTTGAACGGGTGGGGCGATTGCGCTTTTTGATTCGCGCCAAAAGCGCGGAGAATTTGGGGATTATCCGACACCGAGACAGTTGGCCGCTGCTGGTAAAAGCTTTGGATGATCCGCACCCGGATATTCAGTCGGTCGCGGCGCGGGCGCTGGCCGCCATTCGCGAAACTGAAAGTTTTCCGGCTCTGGTGGCGCAACTCCACAAAGTGGTGCTGGACGCCTCCGCGACCGCTCTTTCCTTGCGGTCGGTGAAATCGGCGCTGGTGAGCTTCCCGTTGGATTGCGCCCCGGCCTTGGTTCGCTCACTCCAACACCCGAACCGCCGCATCCGTTTTCTGGCGACCGATATCCTGCGCGAGATGGTCTTGCGTGAGGCCAACGGTGACGGTCAATATGATCTCGACCGAAAGAGGGTCGGCGTGGAGATCGTCGAGATTTTCCTGACCCAATTGCCCTTCGATGAAAATCCCGATGTGCGAGCCCGCTCGGCGGCGGTGATCGCCTTTCTTCCCGATCCCCGCTCCACTCCGGCGCTTTTGACCCTGCTACGCGACGACACTTGGTTCGTCCGCCTGCACGCGGTCCGGGCGTTGGCGCGCCGAAAATTCCTCTCCCAAGCCGCCGAGATTGGCCAGGCGCTTTCCGATCCCAACTGGAGGGTGCGCGAAGCCGCCGTGGCGACGCTTCGGACGTATGGCGCTGCTGGCCTGAACCAATTGACTGCTCACTTTATCCATACCGACGACGCCTACAGCCGCGAGCAGGTGGCCGACGAGTTCCAACGAGCCGGACTCATCCCTGACCTGTTGCAACGGTATGCCAGTGAAGACGATTCCCAGGCCGCTCAGGTCCTGAACCGGATGGCTCGGATGGGCAAAACCGGATACTTGGTGAGCGTGCTCTCCGCGGATGCTCAGCCGGCCTTGCGCAAAAAATTCCTTCTGAACTTCGCCAGGAACCCGGACCCGCAGATCCGTCAATGGGTTGAGCGCGTCGCGTCCCAGGAGCCAGACCCCGACCTGCGAAGCGTCGCGGCCGCAGCCCTGGAGCCGCCTTCCGCGGCGGGGGAAGCCTAGCCTTATGGAAGAATGGCGACAAATCTTTATCCACGGCATGGACATGTTCAATGTCGTGATCGTAGCCTACTTTTTCTTGGGCAACGGGATGTACACGATCTTGATGGTCATGTCCTTGATGGCGGTGTGGCTGCACAATCGTCGCCTGGCTTACCAGGGCTTGGATGAGATCCGCGAATCACCGGTGACGCCTCCGGTCACCGTCATTATCCCGGCGTGGAATGAGCAAGAAATCATCACCCAGACAACGGAATCCATTCTGCGCACCGATTATCCGGACGTTGAGGTCATCGTCGTGGATGACGGCTCGACGGACCAAACCTTGCAACGCCTGATGGATTACTTTCACCTGGTCAAGATGGATTTGATCTACCGTCCCCGCCTGGCCACGCGGTTGGTGCGGGGCTTCTACATGAACCCCGAGATTCCGAATCTTTTGGTGATCAGCAAAGAGAACGGCGGCAAGCCGGATGCCCTCAACGTCGGTATCAACATGGCGCGCACGCCGTACTTCTGCACCCTCGACTCCGATTCGATTTTGGAGCACGATGCGCTCCTGCGATTGATGCGCCCGGTGGTGCGCTCCCCGATCAACGTGGTTGCCAGCGGCGGCATTGTGCGCATCTTGAACGGCTGTCGCGTGGAAAAGGGCCGCGTGGTCAGCGTCAGCCTGCCCAAGAGCCGCCTGGAGCGGTTTCAAGTGGTGGAGTACCTGCGGAGCTTTTTGTTCGGCCGCACCGGCTGGGACTTGTTCGGGGGGACGCTGATCGTTTCCGGAGCCTTTGCCGTGTTTCATCGAGAAACGGTCGTCGAGGCGGGGGGCTTTGAGCATGATACGGTGACCGAGGATATGGACTTGATTGTCCAGCTTCACCATTGGGCCGTGCGCCATCACCGAAAAATTCGCATGTGCTTTACCTCGGATCCCGTCTGCTGGACGGAATGTCCTTCCACGGTGCGGATGCTGCAAAAGCAGCGGCGCCGCTGGCAACTGGGTCTTTGTCAAACGCTCTGGAAACACTCGGAGATGCTCTTCAACCGCGATTATGGGACGGTCGGATTTCTGAGCTTTCCGTTTCATCTTTATGTGGAGGCCCTGGGGGCAGCCGCCGAGTTTATGGGCTACTTCATGGTTCCCCTCGCTTTTCTTTTCAACATGGTCCCCCCGCTCCTCTATTTGTTGTTTGTCCTCTTAAGCCTTGCGTACGGAGGACTGCTCTCGGTGGGCGCCGTGCTCTTGGAAGAACTCACCTACCGGCGCTATCCAAGCTTCCGGGAATTGACCACCCTGTTGTTCTTCGCGTTTCTGGAGAACATTGGCTACCGCCAGATGGTGCTCTACTTCCGTTTCGAGGGAGTGGTCCGGTTCTTCGCGGGATTCCGACAATGGGAGAAGGTGACGCACGTCGGCGCCGGGTCTTAGGCTATGTCGCTTTTTTGGAATCGCATTGGCTTCTCGTTGCTGGTCATCGTGGTTCTCCTGTTCCTGTGGGAGTTCTGGGTGCGGCCGGTCAGCGGGCCGATTTACCTTGAAGCCGTCCACGAGTATCGCCAGGGGGATTATCTGCGGGCGCGCAGACTGTTGCAGCACGCCTACGCCATTGACCCCAACAACACCGATATCTTGACGCTGATGGGTTGGAACGAACTCAAACTGAACCATCTTCGGCACGCCAACCGTATCTTCTCCCGCGCCCATCAGCTCTCGCCGCACGCTTCCGACGCCACCCTCGGCTATGCCTACGCGCAAATTGCGCTGCACCACCTGCGCCGGGCGGAGGCTCTGCTCAACCAACTGCGCCGCCAAGGGGTGCGCTCGGTGGACACGCACCTTGCTTGGGGAGTGGTTGACCGCAAAGAGGGCAGGAATCGCGCTGCGGCCCGCGAATTTGAAGCGGCTCTGGCCCAGCATCCCAACGATCCGTTGGCTCTCAAAAATCTGCGCCAACTTTACGACGTTACCGAAGCGCAGCTATCTCGTGTGCGCTTTGAACCCCTACGCCGAGCTGCTCGGCTGACCTATACCTCGCGTGTTCAAGGTGAAGACTTCGCGCGGAATCAGGGTGGCGCATGGAAGCCCTCTTATTGGACCGGGGTGGACCTGACCGCCGCGCTGCCCGGCCAGTTTCCTGTCCAATCGGCTCGCCGAGCCAGCGTGTACGCGGGATGGCTCGAACAGATCAGCGCCCTCGGGGTGAACACCGTGCGGGTTTCGACCATTATGCCACCCTCATTTTATCGAGCGTTGGTAGAATTCGATTCAGATCCTTCCCATCCGCCACTTTGGCTTTTGCAGGGCATCACTTTCCCCCGCCCCCCGCTCAATTACGACCTTTTCAATCAGTCCTATGACGACGCCTGCGCCGCCGAACTGCGAGACGCCGTGGATGTTATTCATGGGCAAGGGGATGTGCCTGCCAATCATTTGCACGCCGGAGGGCTCTACCCTAACGACGTGGCGCGTTGGGTGGCTGGGTTTGTGGTAGGCAATACGTGGGTTTCCCCGGTGGTCATTGGGAACAATCAACTCCATCCCAACCTCACCAGCTATCACGGCAGTTACGTTCAGGTCCCCTCGGGCAGCCCCACCGAAATCTTCTTAGCCCAAATGATTGACCGTCTGGAAGAATACGAGCAGCGCAAATATAACTGGCAACATCCAGCGGCCTTTCTCAACTGGCCCACGCTCGATCCGATGTACCATCCGACGGAAAGCACGATGGTGGAAGAAATGGCCATTCGGCGTTCGCTGGGCGAGCGTTTCCTCACCCCGCCCGGCCCCTACGATGACGATGACGCGGTGACGGTTGACCCCACGCACCTTCATCCCACCTCGAAATTTCCGGCCGGCTATTTTGCCGATTACAGCGTATTCCCGTTCTATCCTGACTTCATGAATGACGATCCCGGTTATCAGGCCGTGCGCGATAGCGAGGGCAGCGATCCTTTCCTTGGCTATCTGGAGGATTTGAAAGCCCACACGCCCGGGGTGCCGCTGGTCATCAGCGACTATGGCCTTCCGACGAGCCTCGGCATTGGACACTTTAGCCCCGCCGGTTTCAACGAAGGGGGACAAACCGAGGCGCAGCAGGGACATTTGCTGGCGCGAATGACCCGCAACATTTATGATGCCGGTGCAGCGGGAGGAATGGTATTTGAATGGCTGGACGAGTGGTTTCGTCGCTCATGGATTACCCGCAATTATGAAACCCCTGCGGCCGATAAGCCTTTGTGGACGAATTTCATGGACCCCTCGGAGTATTACGGCTTGGTGGCGGCGGACCCGGACCGAGCGTCGGCGCATCTCCTCGAGGGCGGGCCGGCGGGATGGGAGAACCTTACGCCGCTCTATTCCAAGTCCACGGCACAGCCATCTCGGCCGCTGGGGGACGGCTGGGATGCGGCGCGAAACCTGGTGGCGCTCTATGCTGACGCCGATGAAGGTTTCCTCTATCTGAGGCTGGTCGTCAACCAACTCGACCCCAAGCACACCGGCCGACCCAACTGGAACAAGGTCAATTACCTGATTGCTATTTCAACCGATCCCGGACAGGCCGGGCTCAGATATCCGCCGGCCATCCAACCGGTGCAATTCCCGGACGGCATCACTTATGCCATTCAGATTTCCGGCCCGCAGTCGAGCCACATTTGGGTTGCTTCGACTTATGACCCTTACGAAATCATTCCGGTGCCGGGGCTACCCGGTGAGACCATGCTGACACAGCAACTTGGCTGGAATCCTGCCCTAAGCGACACAGGAACGTTTGAAGGTCAAATCATTGAGCCCAATCGCCGCCGTTACGGACGCAATGGGCAGTACTTCCCGGCAATCCGTTACGACCGCGGCATTTTGAGGTATGGGACGCTCAACCCCGCCTCCCCTCACTACGATTCGCTCGCCGAGTGGTATGCGAGTGTTCGCAACAATGCCATTTCGATCCGCATTCCGTGGGCTTTGCTCAATGTGACCGACCCGTCCACGCTTCGCGTTTTCGCCGGCCTGGCCAAGGATGGCACCGTCCTGACGAAGGTGACGCCGGGGTTTGAGATGGCGGCGTTTTCCTACCGCCCGAATCCCGCGGTTGCCTCCCGCCCGCTGATGGAGCAGGGACAGCCCATTACGGATGCCTTGCCGACATTGCCCGCGAACGGCGTGATGGCTCCGAGTCACCTTTCCAAGTTTCGTTGGCAAGGATGGACCCATCCGGCCTATACCTTGAGGCTTAAAGCATCCTACGGCATTCTGCGGAAAGCCTTTCAGTCGTTGCCTTCCACGCCACCGCCTCTCAAGCCCGGCACGCGCAGCGCCGAAGTCAGGGGTAGAGCCGGGAGGTGATGCCGCATCCAGGGGAGCTAAAATGGAATGAGTCGGCCGGCGAACAGAAGGCGATGAGGCGCAGGAACATCATGGTTGTGTTGTTGGTTTTCCTCGCCGCCAGTGTGGGCGCCGGCTACTGGGTTCTGGTTCACCCGGCGAGCATTTTTGTTCAGTGGGCAGAATCAGATTTTCCCCAACGGATCACAAAAATTTCCTTTGGCCCTTATCCGACGGCCCAGGACCTTCAGCGTTTCAAAGCGGCGGGGGGCAAGTACGTGGTGAGCTTGCTCGACCCGCGATTGCCATATGAGAAGGTTCTCCTGGAGCGGGAACAGGCGGAGGCCCGGGCCGACGGCTTGATCTTCAAGGATTTCCCGATGGCCAGCATTTTTGATCATCGGATTTTTAACAACTACCGCCAAGAAGAGAAAAAGGCGGCTGAATTTTTGAAAAAGGCAGACGGCCCTTGTTACGTCCACTGTTATCTTGGCAAGCACCGAGTGATGCACGTGCGCGATGAGTTGATTCGGGAGGGAGTCTCGGCGCTGGATTGGACCCCCCTGGGCACCAACCGGCAATACTGGAATCTCGTCACTCGCCTGGATCGGGCCCAGAAGCATTTTGACAAAGACAATTTCGCAAAGGTTCTGGAAATTCTCCAGCCTATTACCCAAGGCGATGTGGACGTCGCGGCCCTGCGCGGGTGGTCTTATTATCGTCTGGGTTTGTTTGAAGAGGCCGCGGCGGCGTTTCGGCAGGGGCTGAAATTGGAGCCGACCAACCCACGGAATTTGGAGGGCTTGGGATATTGTTACCTTCAGCAGGGTCAGCCCGTGATGGCTGAACGGTTGTTTGAAAGGGTGCTCAATCAGATACCGGACCAGGAAGGGGCGATGGTCGGTGAGGGATTGGCGTATCTCGCCTTGCAGCAAAAGACGTTGGCGGCTGAAACCTTCCGCAAAGTGCTGGCGATGGATCCGACCAATGCGGAAGTTAAAAACTACCTTGAACGCGCCGACGCGGAGTAGTGCGCACATCGGCCCCGCGGCCAAAGCGGTCGCCGAACCGGCGAGCCAAGGATGAACGCCGCCGGCCTCAAGGCACGGGGTGGAGGGGAAAGATGAGGAGAATCACAAGAACGTTCCACGGGCTTCTTCTCGTGGGAATCCTGGCCACCGGTCGAGCGCTGGGCGCGCAAGCTCGCCGGCCCCAGAAGTTGTCCCCGCTCGAAATGCTGCAACGCGCCCACGCCTACTTCGTCGAGGGGGATTGCGATCAAGCGAGAAAATATTATCTGGAAGCGCTCAAATCCTTTCCAGACCACTTCGACATTTTCAAAAACCTTGGCGATTGCTATTTTGCCATGGGGCCGGAGAAATACGCTCAGGCAGCTACGTATTACGCTCAGGCCGACGCGCTCAACCCGCGGTCGGCCGTGGTGGGCTCGCGACTGGCGGCATGTTACATGGCGCTTCACCGCTACGAAGCAGCGGCGGCCGTTTCTCTTCGACTTGCGCAGTTGCCGAATGCGCCTCCCGAGGCATGGCGGCGCGTGGCTGAAGCTTACGAAAACGCCCAGGACTGGTCCAAGGCAGCCTCGGCTTACAACACCTATCTCCAGCGCAATCCTGACGACCTGCGCGCCCGTGTCCGGTTGGCTCGGATTGATGCCCGCCTGAAGTCCTACCACCAAGCGATGGAACAGTACCGCATCCTTCTTTCCACCAATCCGGACTACCCCTCGGCGCTCGTCGGCATGGGTCAAATTCTTTCTTGGGAAGGTCAATTGGACCGCAGCTTGGTTCTGTTCAATCGGGTTTTGCAAGAGGAACCTCACAATGCGGAGGCGGAATCGGGCAAGGCCTTTGTGCTGCTGTGGCAGGGACATGACCGACAGGCTTTAACCCTCTTCCAAAACCTGCACCGGCGCTTCCCCAACGATGCCGACGTGACGCACGGCCTTACGGAAGCCCACGATGCGCTGGAGCAGAAGGCCTTTCTCGCCGCCAAGAAGACGGGCAACGTTTCCGCCATCGTTGCTTACTATCGCCAGAGGCTGGCCAAAAATCCGCGCGACGTGGATGCCTTAAAAGCGCTCATGGCGTTTACGGCCAACCCCCAACAGTGCCAGCAGAGCATCGCCTACGGGCGGGAGGCGCTGCGACTTTCCGCCGGTGACCCCGACGTGGAGCTTGGCTTGGCTCGCTCACTCACCCTCTGCCAGCATTACACGCAAGCCATTGCCCGTTACCGCGAGTATCTTGCCTCCCACCCTAACGCCGAAGGCGCGCTCTATGAACTGGGCGATACGCTCACGCGGGCACGTCGTTTATCGGAGGCCATCGCCACCTTCCGCCAACTGCTCCATGTGGACCCCAAGAACCTGGGGGGGCAAATTGGTTTAGCTCAGGATTTAGCGGCCACGGGGCAATACGGCGAGGCCAGGAAGGAATTCGACCTTGCGCTCCAGCAAGCGCCGAACAATTATGAGGCTTTGCAGGGCAAAGCCTACCTTCTGTACTATCAAAACGATTTTGCCGAGGCGCGCAGCATTTTCCAGAGCCTGGAAGCTCAAAACCCCGGCGATCCCCAGAACGCTCAGGCGCTGCGGGACATCTCCAAGGCGGAAGAACAGGCCCGGTGGGCAGCGCTTCGCCCGGCCCCCGACGCTCCCCCACAAGCTTGGCTCAAGTTCTACCGCGAAAGACTGGCGAGCTACCCCAACGATCGTGATGCCTTGAAGGGTTTGGCCTATGTGGAGGCGGAGCTCAACAACGCTCCCGCCGCCATCGCCGGTTACCGGCACGTGCTCGAGCTCTACCCCCATGACCGAGGCGCTATGCTGGAGTTAGCCCACCTGTTGAGTCTCAATCGGCAATACCTGGCTTCGATTCAGCTTTACCAGGAGGTCTTAAAGGAAACGCCCGACGATCCCGCGGTTCTGCAGGATTTGGCGCGCGTGGAAGTGTGGGCAGGCCATGATTTCTCCGCCCTCAAAATTTACCAGCATCTTCTCGCCTCCGAGCCTTCCAACACCGGTTATCAGTTGGAGGTGGCGAGCCTCGAAGCAAGGCTGAAGCAGTACCCGGCGGCAGAAAACACGCTGGCTTCTCTGCTTGCCGAGGAGCCTGAAAATCGCGACGCTCGGCTGGAAATTGCCCACTTGGATCTCGCGCAGGGTCAGCTTGACTCGGCCCTCCAAAATTTTGAGATTCTGCTCAAACACAATCCGCAAGACCCTGACGCGCTGCTCGGCCAAGCTGAGATTAACTATCGGCAGGGAAAACTTGCGCAGGCCCGGGCCTCGGCCTCCCAGGCACTCCAAGCCCGCCCTAAAGATTTCTCGAGTCTGTTTTTGATGGCCAGCATCGAGCACGCCCAGGGGCATCGCAAGCAAGCTTTAGAGTTGCTCCGCCAGGCGGACGCCGCGAGCCCGGGTAATCCGGAAGTCGCCTCGCTCCGCCAAGCAATCTTGTCGGAGTCGCGGGTCACCGTTTCAACCACGGTTGCCTACGCGCGGGAGATTGGTCCGCCTTCGAGTTCCGGCAAAGCCACCGGCCTGGCCAACGAAGACCTTCGCATGTTTACCTATGGCACCACGGTGGCGGCATCGCTGATGCCCAAGACCACATCGTTTTTCACCTTCAACTCCATGCCCTCTGATAGCCCGCCCAGTCCGTTTCGAAACGCGCTCGGTTATCCCCTGCCAACCGGCATTACGGGTGCCGCGGCCCCGGCAGAATATCTCTATCGCCAATCCACCGACATCACCCCTCACTTCCAGATGCGAGGCGGTATCGGGGTGGTGCGGTTTGGACCGGGTGATCTGGTCAGCCTGGGTGGCCAAACGGAGTTAGTGCCCTCCGCTCGACAGCGGGTCCTATGGCAAGCCGGCATCAGCTATCTGCCCACGACGCGGCTGGATATTGCCCTCGATGCCATTCGTTCACCTTACGCGTACACTCCCATCGCGGCACGTTATGGATTGATTGAGGACGAGTTCCGCGCCCAACTGCGCTACAACTTTAACCCTCGGACCCGCCTCTATCTGGCCTACGCTTACGGTCGCTTCTCCACCGAAAGCTACGACCACTATGCGCCTGTCTCCGGCCAAGCCTTGGGCAGCTATGCGGAGACCGATCGCGCCAATTTCGGCTGGTTCAGGTTCACCCACACCTTTTACGAGTCGGAGCGTTTTTCCGTTGACGGAGGATATTCCGGGAGGGTTTACGGCTTTACCCATCGGCAACATCCTTTCCTGGGCTTCTATAACCCTAACCTGTACCAACTCCACGAGTTAGTTTCGCGAATTTATGGAAAGTTCTGGGGGCCCATCGGTTATGACATTGCCGGTGGATTGGGAATTCAGCAAGCCGGCCGAGGACAAGCCCTCACTCGCGCTTGGGACGTGACCCCAGCTTTTTCGCTGCAAGTCTCGCGCAACCTTCTTTTAACTCTCAGCTACACGCACTACAACACAGCCCAAGCCCTTGGCCCGCTGCGCGGCAATGCCGTTCAGTTGAATTCTCAGTGGAAGTTTTGACAAGGGGCTCGGTCCCTTGCGCCGCCCAAGCGCTCGTGTCACCGAGCCCTCCGCTCGTCGGCTCGGCAAGGCCAATCCGCGGCTCTATCCTTCACGCGCCATCCTCCAGACAACCCTCGACACTCTCGGACGGATCTTCCTCGTAGAAATTTGGTGATGTGCTTGTGCTCACAAGACCTAGCCCGAAGCTGCACGAGCCCTCGGAAAGTATTCTACTGCTTCCCAGAGGGATAGCGTCAGAATTAGTTTCCGGTTACTGGCAACGTTCGCGTCCGCTCATAAGCCCGCGCCTGGCGCGGCGTGGGCTCCAGCACTTGTCGGAACGTCAGGTTGGAAGCATCCCGCCGCATCTCGTAGGTGATCTTCGCCCGGCTCGCCAGTTCCAACGGCAGCGTCCGAAAGCTGCGCACCGGGGAACCCTCCGCCGTCTCGTGGGAACGCTTCTTGGCGTGATCTGAGGCGGAAGGTTTCGCGCAGGAAGATGGGTTCACCGGACGCCTACGAAGATGGGCGGGGAAGTTGCGGTTGGGGATGGTTTCGATGTAGATGGGATTTCTTATTCATCCTTGGCCGTGTTACAGCGCGGGCGGGGCGCCCGTGCCACAGACCTTGCAACCATCGCCATTCAGAAACTCCGAGGCCCTCTCGCCTCAGCCCTTAGCGCACTTTGTGAAAACCTGGTCTAGCAATTCGAGCGCCAGGTCTATTTCGTCGCGGGTGATGGTCAAGGCGGGGGCCAGCGTGAAGACGTTTTTGTAATAACCCCCGACGTCGAGCACCAGGCCCATTTTGCGGCCGCGGGCATTCAGTGTGCCGCTCAGGCCCTCGGCGAAAATGCGGTCGGTCAATTCGCGGTTGGGCGTGATGCGGTCGGGCTGGGTGACCTCGATGCGCAGGGCGAGGCCGAGGCCGTCCACCTGCCCGATGGATTGGAGGTGTCGCCGCTCCAGTTCCCGCAGGCCGTTCAAAAAATAGGCGCCTTTCTCCCGAACGATGCTTTCGTAGTCCTCTTCTTCCAGCATCTTCAGCGTTTCGAGCGCCACCGCCGTGCCGAGCGTGTTCGAGGAAAACGTCGAATGGGTTGAGCCGGGCGGAAACACTTCCGGCGCGATCAGCTCTTCCCGCGCCCACAGTCCCGAAATCGGGTTCAGGCCGTTCGTCAGCGCCTTGCCAAACACAATAATGTCGGGCACGATGTCGAAATTCTCAATCGCCCAGAACTTGCCCGTGCGATAAAACCCCATTTGGATTTCATCGTCCACAATAAGAATCTTGTGTCGGCGGCAAGTTTCCGCCAGGCGCTTGAAATAATCTTTGGGTGGAATCACGTAGCCGCCGGTCCCCTGCACCGCTTCAATGTAAAACGCGCCAAACTCCGCCGCGCCCGCCTTCGGATCCCACACGCCGAAGTATTCCGAATCAAAAAGCTTTTCAAACTCCTCTTCGCAATAGAGGCCGCAGGTTTCCGGCTTCAGGCCGTAGATGCAGCGCAGGCAATACGGGTAAAAAACGAACTGGGCGCGGTCGCTGAAGTGCCCGTAGCGCCGCCGGTAGCGGTAACTTGAGGTGATGGCCGAGGCACCGAGCGTCCGCCCGTGGTAGCCGCCCATGAAGGCGAACATCAAGTTCTTGCCCGTCGCGTTCCGCACCAGCTTCAGCGAATCCTCGATGGCCTGCGAGCCGCCGACGTTGAAGTGGACGCGGCCTTTCACGCCGAAGCGTTTTTCGCAATACTGCGCGATGCGCGCCGCCGCTTCAATCTTTTCCGCGTGCAAATACTGGCAGGCCAGTTGCGGCAGGCGGTCCACCTGCCGCTTCAGCGCCTCGCTGAGCCGCGGATTTTTGTATCCAAAGCTCGCCGCCGAGTACCACATCTGCAAGTCGAGATACGGCGTGCCCTGATCGTCATAGAGCGTGCTTCCCTCGCAATGGACAAAGATTTTGGGCGGCTCGAGGTAGTGAACCGTGTCCCCAAACGAACAATACTTCTGCTCCAGCGCCAGCAGTTCCGCCGTCTTTGAGCTCGTCTCAATCGCCAAATGCTTCCTCCCAACCCATCCTTGCTTTCCGGCAACCCAACCGCGCGGCCGCGCAGCCCTACCTCACCGGCGCCGGCCTTCGCGCCTTGGCGCCTTGGCGTGAAATCTTTGGCTTGGCCGTCAGCTTCTCAAGTTTCGTCTGCACGTCGGCGAACGTTTCAAACGCTCGGCAGGGGATGTTGCGCCGCCGGCAATATCCGAGCAATTGCTTTTTGGCGAACACCACGTCGGCTTTCTCGACGGCAAATCGGTCTGAGAACCCGTCGCCGATAAAAACGATTCGCGTCTCGCGGTTTTCCACCTGACGCATCACCGCCGCTTTGCACGTGGCGCAGCCGTGCTCGCAATCCGAATGCGGGAAGGATGCCGCCACGCGCCGCCCGCTCACCTCCAGGTGGCTCGCGTAGATATGCCGTCCGTTTTCAAGTTCGCCGTCCACTCCGGCGCGCTTCAAAATCCGCGAGATGACGTAATCAAACCCGTCGCTCACCACATAAAACGGAATCCCTCCCCGTCGCGTGAATTGATAAAACGCCGTGAAGGTTGGGTCGAGCGGAATCGAGTCAATCACGGCGTTCAATTCCTCCGTCGAGGCGTCCACCAGCGCCATTTGCCGCTCCAGACATTCCCGCGAACCAATCAGCCCGCGCACCCACTCGTCCTCGACCTCGCGCCACAACGGGTGCGCCAATTCCTCCAGGATGCGATCCGTCACGTCCGCCTGCGTAATCGTTCCGTCAAAGTCGGAGAAGACGATGAAGGCGGAGTGGTGGAGTGGTGGAGTCGTGGAGTCGTTAAAATCGCGGGCTTCGGATGTGCGGTCAACGGCCACCGTCATTTCCTCGCCTCGAGGTACCGCACGAAGGCTCGTAACATTTTCCCGACTTCCTCGCATCCTTTAGCCATGTGGCCCAGATCTTCTTCAGCGCCAACGCCGATTCGGCGGCAAAGAATAACGTGCGTTTCGAGCTCCTTCAGCGACCCCTGAGACGCCCGTAGGAACCGGATAAAATCACCACGGCTTTCCCGGCCGTAACCTTCGGCAATGTTGGCCACAACTGAAGTTGCCGCGCGGCGAATCTGTGACGTCAAGCCGTAAATCTCTTCCCTGGGAAATTGCCCCCTGGCGGCATAGCAGGTCTCAGCTAATTCCATCGCGCGTTGCCAAACTCTCAAATCCTGATATGTCCCAGGCGTTTTTTGCAACGGTTCGCGCCCATCTCCGTCCTTGGGAGCCCGAGACCGCGCGTCCCGCAGCTTCACCATTCCTCCGCCCTCCCACTCCCACTCCACTACTCCACGACTCCCCTACTCCACCGCTTCACGCTCCTCGCTCATCCACCAACCTTTTGGCCTTTCTTCCCTGCGCGAGCGTACCCGGGCGATGAAACCGGAACGCCAGCCGGTACATGCCGCACGTGTGGTTGGCCCACATTTCCGGATAGCGGCTCTCGATTTTCTGGCGCACCGCCTGCTCCACGCGGCTGGCCTCGATTCCGTCGGTCAGCTCCATTCGGAACTCCAGCACGTCGTGCAGACCATCCTGCCGCACCGCAACCTGCCAGTTAGGCGAGATTCCCTCCACCTCGTGCATCAGATTTTCAAAGATGGCCGGGTGCAGATTTCCCGCGCCCATGACCACCATTTCGTCGCGTCGTCCCTTGATGGGGGAGAGCCGTCGAAGCGTCGCGCCGCAGGCGCACGGCTCGGGGATAAACCGCGCCACGTCACGCACCCGGTAGCGAATGAGCGGCATCGTCCGCCGGCCCAAGGTGGTCACGACCAGTTCGCCGTACCCTTCCGCGTCCGGCTCCAGAATCTCGAACAGGAAATTGAATTCGTCCAAATGGTAGCCGTGCCTTTCGCCGCATTCCATCCCGCAGCCGCCGCCCATTTCCGTCGAGCCGTAGCCCAAAATGACAGGCGCTTTCCAAACGTCCTGGATATACCGCCGGTAAGCGTTGGTCATCCGGTCGCCCGCCGCCAGAATCAGCTTCATGGGAACAGTGCCTTCTTTTTCAGCAATTTCGCTCAGGCTGACCATCCACGTTGGATCGGCGACGATCACGTTGTAGCGATAGAGCCCCAGGCGCGAGTAAACTTCGCGCGGCGCCGGCTTTCCGATCGCCGAGCAGAAAGCGCCGATCGCCCGGCACGCGAAGAAAGTGACCCAACTGCTGATCCAATACCCAGCGTCGAACGCGCAAACCACGTAATCCTCGGGTCGCACGCCGTTTTCCCAGAGTGCTGCCGCCTCGTAGCGTCCCGCCAGCTCCAGTTCCTGATGATCGAAGTACACGCGCTTCGGCTCGCCACCGGTTCCCGTCGTCTCAAACACGGCCTGCGGCTCCCGGCAAAGAAAATCCTCCGGCGGATGCGACAGAAGGTCTTCGGGCGTGGTGAAAATGTCGCCCAAATCCTCCGGCCGGCGCACCTCCTCCGGCGCAATCGCCGCTTCCTTGAGCTTTCTTGCAAAAAATTTCTGGCGCCGAGCGGCATACCGCACGGTATGTCGAAACGCGTCCTCTTGCATTCGCCGAATCAGCGCCGGTGGCGCCGACTTGCCCGCTCGCGCCAGTCTCGGCACCGAATCGCCGATGACGGTTCGCTCCACGAATTGTCGCATCTGGCTTAGCATGTGACGAATAGCGCCCTCAGCGACGGCCCATTTTCCTATCGCGACGCCACAACCCTACATCAAATAGGCGGATTCTCCTGACCGCGAGGGCGGCGCGGCGAGCAGGTCAATAAACGTTTCTTTATCCAGCAGCGCCCGCGCCACCTGAGCCACGCCGTCGGCCGCGTCCGGTCGCGCCAACTCTCGCGCCCGCTGGCTCATCGCCTTCAAACGCTGGGGCTCCCGCAGCAGGGCGGAAATGATTTTGGGAATGTCGGCAAGGGTGGGCGCGCCCACCGCGACCTCGAGACCGGTGAGGTAATGGAGATGCCGTTCTTCCGGCCCCGGAATCGGGTGCGTGAGCACCATGGGCAACCCCGCCGCCAACGCCTCCGAGGTCGTGAGCCCGCCGGGTTTGGTAATGAGCACGTCCGCCGCCGCCATCAGCTCCGGAATATTCTCCGTCCAGCCGAAAATATGCAGGTCCAACGCCACGCGGCCGCGCAACTGCTCCAAGCGCAGCCGCACTTCTCGATTGCGGCCCGCCACCGCCAACACCTGAACGGGCTGGCCGCACCGTTCGAGCGATCGCACGATCTCATCCAGAGGCGCCGGGCCCATGCCTCCTCCCATCACCAAAATCACCGGTCGCCGAGCCTCCAATCCCAAAGCCTTCATTACTTCCGCGCGGTCAAACCGCAACGCGAACGCCGGGTCCACCGGAATGCCGCAAGTCACAATGCGATGCGAAGATACACCCCAGCCGGTCAGTTGGCGCTTGGCCTCCTCGCTGCCCACGCAATAAAAATCAATCTCCGGTTGAAACCAGGGTGGTTCCGTCACAAAGTCGGTTTGAACGGCAAGGATGGGCGCGCTAAAAACGCCTTCCCGGCGACCCAAGGCGGCCAACTCCGCCGCTCCCACTTCCGTGGCGATGACGAGGTGCGGCGACATCGCCTTCAGTTGGTTCAGCGCCTTGCGGCAGCCGTGGCGGAAAACCCATGCGGGCGCCGTCGCGTGATGGTGGTGCGTCAGCCGCCGCTCGAAGGTCCACCGCCACAGCCAGGGTGCCCGCCACAGCATCCACCAATAGGGCCGCACGTACACCCAGTCGAACCATCGCGTCGCGTCGTCGAGCGCGTCCATCGTCCGCGCCTCAATATCCTCGCCGCCGTCGTAGAGCGCCCGATGAATTACCTCCGCCGCCCGCAGGTGCCCCGCTCCAATTCCCAGGGATAAAATGGCAATGTTTTTCGTTCGCATAAATCCATCCCCACCGTCACCGTACCTACGGCCGTGGCGGCGGCTTTTAGGCCGTCCTCAGGCGAACGTCCCGCCGGGCCTTACGCCGCCATCGGCCCTCGCCTCGCCCTCAAAAGCGACGCTACGACAGCTTCCGCACCAGCAGCACGGCGTTGAGGCCGCCAAAGGCGAAGGAATTGGAAACGGCCACGCGGATCGGCCTTTCTCGGGCTTGATTGGGCACATAGTCCAGGTCGCACTCGGGGTCGGGTTTGGTGTAATTGGCGGTGGGAGGGATGATGCCGCGTTCGAGCGCCATGACGGTGGCCACCAATTCAATCGCTCCGGTCGCTCCCATCGTGTGCCCGTGCATGGATTTGGTCGAGCTAATGGCCAACCGGCGCGCGTGCTCTCCAAAAACCTCTTTAAGGACCTTGGTCTCCGTGACGTCATTCAGCCGAGTTCCCGTTCCATGAGCGTTGATGTAATCCACTTCATCGGGCGCGACCTGCGCCTGCTCGAGCGCCATGCGAATGGCTCGCACCGGGCCGGCAACGGTCGGCTGGGTCATGTGGCTGGCGTCCGAGCTGAGGCCAAAGCCCGCCAACTCCGCGTAAATCTTGGCTCCTCGCCGCTTCGCGTGCTCCAGTTCTTCCAGCACCAAAATGCCTGCCCCTTCGCCAATCACTAATCCCTCGCGGTCGGCTGAAAAAGGCCGGCACGCCGTCACCGGGTTCCCGTTGCCTGACGCCAGCACCCGCACCGATTCCCAACACCGCATCATGCCGTAGGTAATGGGCGCGTCGGCGCCGCCCGCCAGCATGATGTCGGCCAAGCCCAATTGAATCAGGTGATAAGCCTCCCCGAGCGCGTGGCCCGACGAGGAGCACGCCGTGGCCGTGGAAAGCGCCGGGCCTTCGGCTCCGTACTCCATGCAGATCTGGGAGGTGGCGGCGTTGTGCATGATTTTCGGGATGGTGAAAGGGTGCAGGCGCGTGGCTTGTTTGGCGTAAAGGTTGTAATAACCGACGTCGAAGGTGCTCGCGCCCCCCATCCCCGTTCCAATCACCACGCCGAACCGCGGGCGCTCCGCCTCCGCAACCTCCAGCCCCGCCGATTGCACCGCTTCGCGCGCCGCAATCAGCGCCAGTTGGCTGAAGCGATCCAATAAGTCCAGCCGCTTGGGATCGAAATAATCGGTGGGACGGTAATCGGGAATCTCGGCCGCGATTTGAATGCTTAAGGATGAGGGATCAAATTGGGTAATCCGACGAACGCCCGACCGCCCGGCAATGAGGTTTGAGAAAAAGGCTTCGCGGGACTTGCCCGTCGAGCAAAACGCCCCCATCCCCGTCACGACCACTTTGCGCATCCTGAACTCCCTCTTCCGATGAGGATGTCAATTACTGGCCGCCGGGGTCTCACCCTTGGCAAGGGCCACCAGGTCGGAAATATCCTTGCCTTCGAGCACCCGAGTGAGGCTATCTACCACTTGCCGAACGCTCTTCATGTTTTGCGCCACCGCGTCCGGGATATCAATCTTGAATTCCTCTTCTAGCGCGAACAGGATGTTGACCCCGTCGAGCGAATCAATCCCTAGTTCAGCAAAGGTGGAATCTATCGTCACCTTGTCGGGTTCAAGGTGCTGCTCTCGGGCGATGATTTCGATCACTTTGTCGGCAACGTTCATCTTGGCTCCTCAAAATTCAATTTGGCGTTTTGGATAGCCTCTCAGGATGGGATCCCCATCGCGCTCTTCGAGGTTAGTTCCCCCACCACGCGCAGCAATTCGGATAGCTGAAACGGCTTCTCCAGCACCCCTTGAGCCCCTAAATCTTCCGCCAGCTTCTTGTCCGCTCCACTGATAAACGACGACATCAAAATAACGCGCTGCTTGGCGTTGTGTTGGCGCACCTTCCGCAACAACTCCCAGCCCGACCGTCCCGGCATCCGAACATCCGCGATAATGACCCCGTAACCCTCTTCTTGCCCCGTCAGGGCTTCCCAGGCCGCAACCCCGTCCCCTACCGCTTCCACTTCGTAGCCGTTCGACCCAAGAAACTCTGAAAGCAAATCGCGGCTTTCTCGGTCATCATCCACGACAAGAATTTTCGCCCCAGCCACTTCCGCTCTCTTCTTACCACAAAATTCCGTCCGTCTTGATGCCGAATAGGTCGTTTGCACTTATTCTACCAAAGAATTCGCATTTTTGTATTGCATTCATTTTACGTCCCTTGATGATTTAGACCCATTCTCATTGGAACTCCCCTCATCCTCGCGCACGTATCCTTTCGATACGTTATGTTGGATGCGCGTGTAGCCGTGACACGTTGGGTCTCAGTTTCCACCTCCACCAGGAGCAGCCCATTCTCCGCCCATCAACGTCTCAGGCTAAACGGTTAGGCTCGCGTGCAAATCCCTCGGCTCGCGGTTGGCCTGGGCGTAGTCCGCCAAACGATGGAGCCAGACAACCGAGCCGCGGGTGCGCCTTGAGAGCGAATTCCCAGCCAAAGGGTGCTTCTATTCTCGACCTCGGAGAGATAGAATGAGCGCTCACGCCACTGCTCTTGGCGAGGAAGGGGGAACGGCCTATGACGACCGACGCAAAGCTGACCCGGCGAAAATTCATGGGGGTAGATTCTCTCTTGGACTTCAAGAGGTTTTTTCCTTTCGAAGGTGCAGGAAACCTTTCTTTTGGGCATCAGGCGGCGGCCTTTGTTGTGAAGATTTCGGCTGCGGGGAGCAGGGTAGAGCTTGTTGCCGTCGAAGGCAGTCCGATGTTTGAACATACCGAAGATGGCATGGAGGAGTTTGCGCATGACGGCCACCAGAGCGACCATCTTGGCTTTGCCGCGAGCTCGCAGATGTTCATAGAAGGCGCGCCGGTGGGGCTGGCGGCGAAGGGCGACCAGGGCGGGCATGTAGAGGGCGCGGCGCAGGTGGACGTTGCCGTGTTTGCTGAGGCGCGGTTGCTTGTGGACGGAACTGCCCGAAGAATGCTCGCGCGGGTCCAGGCCGGCGTAGGCCACCAGTTGCCGCACGTCGAGGTCTTGCGGTGCCACGGCCAACTCGGCCAGCAAGGCCATGGCGCTGGTCTCGCCGATGCCCTTGGCGCTGAGCAGCAGATGGAAGCGCTGCTGAAGGCCAGAGTCCTGCCGGATGATTTTGACCGCCTCGACGGTGAGTCGCGCGACGGCACGGCGCAGCGAACGAAGGCTTCGCTCCAGGTCGCGGCGCACGGCGGCAGGGGAGGTGTCGGTGGCCCGAGCAGCGTGGAGCCGGTTCTGTTCGGCGGCCTGCGTGTCTTTCAGGGCCTGCAGGCGGCGCGACAAAGCGTGCAATTGAAGAACCACGGGCGGCGGCGTCCAGGCTTGAAACGGCATGCGCTTGGCAAATTCCAGCAGCATCCGCGCATCCAGCCGGTCATTCTTGCTGCGTTGCATCATGGCCGTGGCAAAGTGACGCGCCTCGCGCGGATTGGCCACCATCAGTTCGATCCCGGCTCGCGCCAGGAGCAGCGCCAGGTCCAGACCATAGACGCCGGTGGATTCCATACAAACGCGAACCCGACGACCTGCGCCCCGCAAGAAGCGCAGCACGGCTTGATGGCCCTGGGCGTCGTTGGCAAAACGCTCCAGGGAAATCGTCCGCTCTTCACGCTCCACCGCCACGATCAGTTCCTCGGCGCTCACTTCAATGCCCGAAAAATCATGCTTGTCCATAAGTCCCTCCTTGCGTGAGGCTGGGTTCCGGCTCCCCGACCCTGAGCCCTCTCCCGTCGAGCTTGTCAATGCAGGCTGGCCGTTGCGACGGCGCCTCAAATTCTCCTCGGCTTGGGAGAAGAGGGCGGGGGGCCTATCTACCCAACAGGCTCGCAGCTCATCGCCGGGCCTCAGCGCAGATCGGCCTTCCCGCCGAACCCAACCCTTCGCCTGAAAGCGGGGTAGCGCAAAGGTGGCCGCGGTTTAGCTTCCTTTGCGGCGTTTGAGTTGATTTGATAGACGTTGGTTGATTGCCGAGGGCGCGTCGCGCGGGTTGGCGGTAGAATCCCGGAAAGGTCGCCGGGGAACGCAAAAGGCAAAAGCCGCTGAGGAGCGCACAAGACGCGCACCTCAGCGCTACCTAAGGTGGGAGGCGGCGGGGTGAGGGTTACAAAAAGGCGTTGACGAAGTCGTCGCCGAGGATGAGGCGGTCGAGGAGGTCATCGTCGTCGTGGGGGCGGGAGTAGAAATGAGTTTGGAAGACAAGTTTCGGGTCGCCAGCACGAAGGCGAATGAGGCGGCGCAGAAGGCGAGCGATGGCGCCAGTGATGAGGTTTCGCTTGTGCCAGATTTTAGGGTCGCCGACGAGCGTGGTGAGCAGTATGTAGCCGCGGTCAATGAGCACGTCGGGGTTGGATGTTTCCAGGCGAGGCGCGGTGCGTAGAAAAAAGAGCAAGCGAACCAGTTCCGCCTTGGCTTGGGCGTAATGGACGCGGTGATGGCGCCAGAGCTCGTGGGCAATCTGCTCGCACAATTTGCGCTCCTCGTCGTTTTGCGGATTCAAGTAGCGGCGAGTGAGGCGCTGCACGGAATCGAAGTCACGGGGATTTTCGCCGAGCGACACCGCGGTATCGCGCAAATGGCGGGAAAACAGGCCGTGACGGAGCACCTTGCGGGCTTGCTTGAGAATGCTTTCCTGGGTGCGAGCGGCGCGGGCGCCCACGAGATTGCGGCGCAACTTCTCCAAGTGCTCGGGCGTTAAGCCGCGCTCCCGCAGCACTTGGTTGGCTTTGTCAAGATTGGCGCGCGAGGCAGCGACTTTGGCCGGCGAGCGCGACCGGCCGCCAATGAGACCGGCCTTCCGCCGGCTCGCCCGGCTGGCTCTCCGGGCGTACATGGCGGCGTTTTCCGAAGTGAAAGGCATGAGGCTCCCCCCTCAAGGCTTTCCGGTTTTAATCGGTGATACAGGCTTGTCCGAGAATTCATTAAGTGTGTAATTGACTACATTCTAACATGCCGGCCTGGCGCCGTCAAGGAAAAAATGCGCGCTGAGGGTTCAAAGACGCTGTGAGGTGCCGGGGCGTTGAGGCCACGGGCGGGATGCCGTGCCACGGATGTAACACGCAGACTAGCGGGCGGGCGGCACGCTGTTGAGGAGTTGGGCGAGGGCGGTGATGGGCGCGGTCATATCGAGGTCCAGCCGGGAGCCGTCGGTTGAGACTTGGAGGTTTTGCAGGACTTGGGCCACAGCCGGAGACAGTTGCGCGTTGGCGGCGGCGGGGGAAGAGGCGGAATTGTGCAGCAGCGTGAACAATTGATTGAGGCCGGCGGCGGCTTGCAGGTTTTGGCAGTGGACCGACAGGTGCAACGATACGCCGTCGGCTTGGGACCAGTTGACGCGATACAGCACGGCCTTGATGGGCGCGAACATCGAGGAAAGATTGCCCGGAACGCCCTTGCCCGCCATGAGCCAGGGAAGGGCTTGATTGGCCGCCGCAGGTCCGGTGGCAATGCCCCATTGCGGGGCGGTGCCGTCCAAATCGCCTTCCCAGCGCACAAAATCGTTGTTGCTATCGAGGGAGGAAAGCGTGTTGTTCTGAACGTCAATGAGGGCCTTCACGTCCTCGAGACGGCCGAAGGCGGCGGTGGAAGAATTGAGGAACGTGACGTACATCCGAGTGCGCGGCGAGCCCGCTCCGACCGGATAAAGGTAATAACCTTGATAGGCTTGCAAGGGCAGACGCTGGCGGACAAAATACTGCTGAACCTGATCGGCATTGAAATTACCTTCGGCAATGCCGAAGAAGCTGGCGCTCGAGGCGCCGGCGCGCCAGCCGAGCACCAGTTGCTGAACGTCGCGCGTGGTGTCAATGCCAGCGGGCCGAAGCCCCGACTCCAAACTGCGCAGTTCGGGGCCAACCAAGCTGCTGAGGATCAGCGGAAATTGAGGCAGGCTGCGAAGCTGAGAAAGATCAGAGAACGCAAATTGTTGGGTGTCGGACGGGAACATGGCCAGAGCGTCTTGCGCGGCGGACTGGGCGCGGACGGGTTGAGCGCGCAGCGCCGCGAGCGTCACCGCCAAGAATAAACTCAGATGCAGGCCGCGACGAGGCGAAGCTGCACGGCGAATGTTTCGGCTTGGCAAAACGAAGAAAGATTTTTGAGTCATTGGATTTGGTCAACCTCGCTGGCTTCTTCCACGACGCTGGGGGTTGCGGCGGACATGCCGTTGAGCGCAACCACATTGGACTCATAAAAAACTAGCCCTTGGACAATCAATTGCGAGCTGGACGGCAAACCGGCGAGGCCGTTGCCGGCGACGCCAGGGAAGGCGGTGGTGAAAAAGGTAAAGACGGTCATGGGATTTGAATTCAACAGCGTGGAGCACGGGGCGAAGGTGAAGCCGCCGGTAAGACCGTCGGATCCAATCACCGGCGGCGGCGTGGCGACAAAGCTGCCGAGCACCGATTGCACCCGCAGAAAGACGGCGTTGGCGTTGAGCGCGAGCGGGCTTGCGGTCAGCATTTGCGCGTGGACGACCACTTCTTGGCCGGGGCCGAGATTCGCCAGGGTCAAAGGGAGGTTGCCCTGGTTCAAACGCGCGGGAAACAGCCCGAGCGCGGTGCTGGAGGTTAAATTGAACGTCACCAAGCCCGGCACGGTAACGCCGCTCAGAGCCGGTTCGAGTTGGCGGACGTACACGGTGAGTTGGGTCGGCGTGCCGGAGGAATTCTGGCTCACGGAAGTTACCACACCCTCGAAAGCCGCTTCAGAAAGGCTCGGGTTTTCTTCAGCTTCGGCATCCACCTCGACGGCCACCACGTTGCCGTTAGAGTCCAAAAAAGCGTCCACCTCCACAAAGGATTTGCCGGGCACAAGGCCGCCGAGCCGACTGGCATTGTCAAACAGCGTGGTGCCGGTGGTTTGGATGGTCAAGGTTTGGCCGGAGATGCCCGGCATGGGAATAGTGAAGCTGCCGGCAAAGGATGAGCCGGGCGCCGGAGAAGTCGAGACCGATTGCACGATGCCGGCAAGGTCGTTCATCTCGCCAAAGCCGGTGCCCACAACCGGCGTGGGGAGCGACACTTGAACCGTCGGATTGACCACGCCCGTGACCTGTCCCGCGCTCGACACTTGCACGGACTGAAGCAGATTGAAATCTATCTGCGCGACCGCCGGCGCCGTGGCGCTGACGACCACGGCGGGGTTGAGCGTGAACGTCAGCGTGAAGGTGGTCGAAGGGAGGGAAAAGGTGACAGGCGCGGGCGGGGTGACGGTGGTGTTGATGACGGTCAGACGTTGAATGGTGAGTTGAAGGGTCAGCGTCGAATAGGTTCCGGTGGGAACTTGGGTCTCGGTGAGAAAAGTCAGAAAATCGGAGAGCGAGGCGAAATCTACCGTGACGGGCGCGCTCGAGCTAATCAAGGCGACGGGCGAGCCGCCCCCGGCGGGCGTGAGGGTGGCGCTCGAGATGGTCACGGGCGCGGAAATAACGTCGCACGCCGGCGCGTCCCCTCCCAGCAGCGTCACCGAACCCATGGTGGGTTGAAGAATGTTCGGCGCGGGGCCTCCGCCGCAACTAAGGGTCGCCAGAACGATAGGGAGCATCGCCAGTCCGACCATCCGCTTTCGCATGGAGTTCCCCTTTCGGTGAAATGCGCCGTCAGGCACGGCTACTGAGGTGACTTGGTTCGCCCTTGATGGAGAACCTGCACACACGCGCATTGTATCATAGCGGGCGGGGCCACCTCGGAGGACTTTTCGGTCAAGGCCTCGGGCGGACAGGGTTGTTCACTCAGCGAAGCTCGCGCGCGGGGAAAGGGCAGGGAAGCGCGGTCAGCTATTTTGACGGGCTGTTCATCGGCCCGAGCAGCAGGCGAAAGGTGAAGGTGGCAATCATCGAGCTGGCAACGGGTTGGCCGTCAAGCGTGGCGGGACGGAAACGCCACTTGCGCACGGCCTGCTCGGCTTGCCGCGTGAGCGAAGGCACGCCGCGCATCACTCGGATGGAAGTGATGCGGCCCCGCTGGCCCACCGATACCTTCAACACCACCGCGAGAAAAGGCGGGACGCCTTGAATGGCGACGCTCGTAATTGGGAACACCGGAGGGGCAAAGGATATGACTCGAATGGGCATAAACCCCGAGATACTCTCCGGCGTGGAGGGAGCGACCCACCGCGCCGTGGAGGCGAACGTGCTGCTGAAGCTGAGGGCGACGGTTACCGAGCTCTCGACGGGACGGCCGCCGAATCGCGCGGCACGGAATCGCCACTTGCGAACGGCTTGCTCGGCTGCTGCGGTGAGGGACGTGACGCCGTGGATGACCCGGAGGCGTCGGATGTTCCCCGACGGGGCTATCGTTACCGTGAGAATGACGGTCCCGGTGGCGACGCTAGCCGGCGGGTAAACGGGTCCGACAACGCGCGTCACTCGGACAGGGATGAAGGAAACTGGGCTTCCTGCGACAGGCCGCGCCGCGAACAGCCCGCCCAGCAACAGGACAAGCGCTGCCGACAACAGGACGGACCGGTGTGTCATCCGGTCTTTGCCTCCTCGGGCTGAGCGGCTGTGTCTATTGCTGCTCAAAACCGGCCTCCTTATAGATTTTACCACTCGTGCCATTTTGGTTTCGGCGTCAGCTTGACGGAGCCGCGTGGGGACGAGCGGCGTTCATCGCTCTCGTCATCGTCGGCATCGGATTGAAAGGCAACCTGTTATGCGAAAAAGGCGTCGAAGCAAGGGCGTTGCGCCGGTTAAGCCGCGCGGCTTCGCGTGGGGGGTCATGCCGACGACTCGTTTAAGAATCGCTGTCCTCGGGTGTTTGTGCGTGCTGCTCGCTTCGACGTGGGCGGCCGCGCAAGGGGTTCGGCGTCGCCACGCCGCGCATCCGAGCCTTGTAGCGTTGGCTTATCAACTGAATGTGCGCAAAATTTTGGAGGAGGATCCGGCCTCGGCCCCCAAACAGGGGCAAGGCGCCTCGTCATCCTCGGGAGGGTTGTCTCTCAAGTCCCTGGGTTTTTCACCGAGCGCGATTCAAGGCAACCCCAAAGAGCAGGCGCTGTTGAACAAGCGCTCGCACATGCTCCAGATTCATCAGAAGTTGGGGCTGCTGACGACAATCCCCATGGTGGCTTCGCTTTTCACGTCGTTCGGGGCCAAAGGGCATCACGGGCTACCGGGTCCGGCGTCGGGGCGAAATCTGCACATGGCGCTCGGCCTGGTGACGACGGGGATGTATTGGACCACGGCTTATTACGCCATCCGCGCGCCCAAAGTCCCCGGCACCAAATCTTACGGCTTGATCCGGCTGCACGAGGCGCTGGCTTGGGTTCACGGAACGGGGATGATTCTGACGCCGATTCTGGGGGCCATCGCCTACAGTCAGCTTAACAACAATGAGAGGGTTCACGGAATCGCCAAGTACCATTCGTGGGCGGCTTATACGACGGCAGGGGCTTACGGGCTGGCGCTCTTGTCGGTCACCTTGAAGAAGTTTTGAAGAGGCGCAATGAACAAAACCATCCTCATCGCGGTCCTGCTTTTTGCTGGGCCGCGGCTTTTGCGGGCGGAGAGCCAATGGGTGCTGGTTGAATCCACGCTCACCTACCACATTTCCCATCCGCTTCACAGCGCCGCGGGCGTGAGCCATGCGGCTCGCGGCAAGGGCATTTGCCACGCCGGCGAATGCAACTTCCTGGTGGCCGTGCCGGTGAAGACGTTCAACTCCGGCAATAGCAACCGCGATCTGCACATGCTGCAAGTGGTTCGCGGGGCCGAGTTTCCCATGGTGGAGGTGAGCTTTCGGCTGCCGGAATCGGAGCTGACCGCCCCGACGATTCATGCCAATCTTCACATTCAGTTTGCCGGGCAAAGCGCGGAATACAAGCAGGTGGCGTTTGAGCGGCTGCAGAAGGGAACGGAGACCGAAGTCAAAGGCACCATTCCGATGAAGATTTCCGACTTCAAAATTACGCCGCCTGAACTGCTCTTCATGCCGATCAAGAATTCCGTGCCGGTCAGGGTGGATACGTTTTGGAAGCCGGTAGGGAAGTGAAGCGGGGATAAAATCGGCGTCCCGGTGGCCTGGCTTCGCCGAGCGGAGGACGGTTATTGCATTCAGGCGCCGATGTTGGTATTCTTGCAATAGAAGAGGGCGCAGGAAGCGCCCGGCATCTTTGAGGGAGGTTAAGGAGCATGGGTCTTGAGCTGACACCCCTGGCGGTGAGCAAGGTTAAGGAGATTATGGAGCAGCAGAATCCCCAGCCGCTCGGCTTGCGCTTGGCGGTGGTGGGAGGCGGCTGTTCCGGGTTCTCCTACCAGATGAACTTTGAGAACGAAACCAATCCGATTGATAAGACTTACGAATTTGACGGGCTCAAGGTGTTTGTGGATCAGGCGTCGTTGATGTACCTGAACGGCACCAAGATTGATTTTGTGGAGAGCCTGGAAGGGTCGGGCTTTAAGTTCGATAATCCCAACGTCAAAACGACGTGCGGCTGCGGCAGTTCGTTCACGGTGTAACCGCGCGGCCATTTCCATCGCGCCCGGGCGCGGCCTGATGACTGAGCTCGCGCCCGTTGCACTGTTTTCCTGCACTCCATTCCTGAGCACTTAGCTTAAAACCGGCAGGCGGATAAAGTGGCTTGCCCGTACCGCCGTGCGCGCTACAATGGCGGTTCGGAGCTTGTGGCACGGCCATCATGGCCGCGCTCCCGCACGGGCGAGACGCCCGTGCCACGCGAAAAGGAGCGCGGCATTTTTGGCTCGCGGAGTGCAATCCCTTGAAGATCGCGCTGGCCCAAATCAACACGGTCATCGGCGACTTTGACGGCAACGTGGAGCGCATCGTTCGCTTTGCGGAGAAAGGCAAAGCCCGCGGCGCGGAGTTGGTGGTGTTTCCGGAGTTGGCAGTTTGCGGTTACCCGCCGCGCGATCTGGTGGAAAAGCCGGCCTTCGTGCGCCGTTCCGAACAGGCCCTGGAACGCCTCATCCCGCGGCTGCCCGATGTGGCCGTTCTGGTTGGCTACGCGCGGAGGTCGGGGGTGACCTCCGGCAAGGCGGTCTCGAACGCCGCGGAGTTGATTCACGGCGGCCAAAAGCGGCTCGATTACGCCAAAATCTTGCTGCCTTATTACGACGTATTTGACGAATCCCGCACCTTTGAGCCGGGCACGCAACCGGGCTTGTGCGATTTGGGTGGCTTGCGCCTGGGCACGACGATTTGCGAGGACGTTTGGAACGACAAAAACTTTTGGAAGCAGCCGCTCTACTCGCGCGACCCGGTGGAGGAAGTGGCGAGAGGCGGCGCGCAAGTCCTGCTCAACATCGCCTCCTCGCCTTATCATGCGGAAAAGATCGTGCTGCGATATGACATGCTGCGGGCCATTGCGCGCGAGCGGCGCATGGTGGTGGCGTACGTCAACCACGTGGGCGGCAACGACCAGCTCATCATGGATGGATCGAGCCTGGCGTTTGATGCCGAGGGCGAGCTGTTGGCGCGAGCGCGGTCCTTTGAAGAGGATTTGGTGGTGTTTGACACCGACGGAGGGGAGCGCGAACTTCACGAGGCTCCGTCTTCGACGGTGGAGGAGATCTACCAAGCCTTGATGCTGGGAACCCGCGACTACGTGCGGAAATGCGGCTTTCGCAAGGTGCTGGTGGGGCTGAGCGGCGGGATTGACTCGTCGCTGGTGGCGACGATTGCCGCCGACGCGCTGGGGCCGCAAAACGCGCGGGGGATTTCCATGCCGGGGCCGTACTCTTCGCCGGGCAGCGTGCGGGACGCCGAAGCCCTGGCGCGAAATCTGGGGATTGATTTTCGCGTGGTCCCGATAACGCCTATCTTTGAAAAATACCTGGAGACGCTCGACCCGGTTTTTGAGGGTTTGCCGCGCGACGTGACCGAAGAGAATTTGCAAGCCAGAATTCGCGGCAACCTGCTGATGGCGCTTTCCAATAAATCCGGCGACCTGCTGCTGAGCACCGGCAACAAGTCGGAGTTGGCAGTCGGCTACTGCACGCTGTACGGCGACATGGCGGGTGGACTCTCAGTGATTGCCGATGTGCCGAAGACCATGGTCTATGAATTGGCGCGGTACGCCAACCGGAAGGGAATTCGGATACCGGAAGCATGCCTGGAAAAAGCGCCGTCGGCCGAGCTGCGCCCAAACCAAACCGACCAGGACACGCTGCCGCCTTACGAGGTGTTGGATCCGATCTTGCGGGCCAGCATTGAAGAAAATATGAGCGTGGAGGAAATTGTCCGGACGTTGGGGATGGAGGAGAGCGTGGTGCGGGACGTGGTGCGGCGCGTGGCGCGCGCCGAATATAAGCGGCAACAGGCCGCTCCGGCGCTCAAAGTGACGGCCAAGGCATTTGGCATGGGCCGGCGATATCCCATCGCGCAGAAGTTTGAAGAATAAGCGGGACCCGCGAGCGCCCGGCTCGGCAGCCAACGCCGAGAGGCGACGCCCACCGTTAAGGCGCAGGCCGCAGCGAACCCGAGGATGTTCGGGTTAAGAGAGCGATCTGTTTTTGCGCGGCGGCCCACTGAGTGCTCTGGCGCGGCTCGGCTTCAAACTCCAAAAGCGCCCGCCTTCGATGACCTTCTTTGAGCAAGGCCAAACCCAACGCATAGTGGAAACCGTAAGCGTGCGGCTTGAGCGAAGCGGCGTAACCGAGAACCTCGGCGGCGCGACGCGCGTGCCCGAGTTGATATTCAGAAATGCCCAACAGGTAATAGCCGTCTGGCATGTCGGGGCTAAGGCGCAAGAACTGCTCGGCGCAGGCAACGGCTTGGCGGTAATCGCCGGTTTGATAATAGAGATAGGCCAGGTCGTCCCACGGATAGGAGAAATCCGGGGCCTCGGCAATGGCGGCGCGGAACAGGTTGATGGCTTTGCGGTAATGCTTGTCCGCCATCATGGCCGTGCCGAGCGCGGTTTTGGCGTTGGGGCTATCGGGAGCCACTTGAACGGCGTGATAGTAGAGCAGCGTGTCATTCGCCCAGTAGGTGCTCTGCGCCAGCGTGGTTGTGGCGTAGGCCATGAGAATGAGCGTGGCCACGCCGCTGGCAACCCGCGAGAGCCGGGCGGGATTCGAGCGACGCGGGAAAAGCGACGCTAAGAGCTCGACCAGCAGCATCGAAAAACCGAGTGATGGCAAGTACAAATACCGGTCTTGCACCAAATTGTCCGACGGCAACAAAGCCAAGTCCAAGACGGGAGCAAGAAAAACCAGAATCCACAACCCCGCCCACCCCACCACGGGCCGGCGCCATGACCACCAGGCGAGGGCGATGGCGACCAGCGCAAGACCCAACAGCGGAAGCCAAAATTGCCGAAAGCTCGGATGATGAATCCAGGGCATATCGTAATAGATGGAAAGCGGACTCGGCCAAATCAACAGACGAAGATAAGACCAGAGAACCGTCGGCAAGGTGAATAGCGTAAGGCGCCAGGGCCGGGGACGGGTTGGGCCGGTGATGCTGCCGAAGATCCACACGCGCAGCAGCAGGTACGCCAGGCTAAGCAAGAGATAAGGCGCGGCCGCGAAGAAAGCCGAGCGCCAGCGAGTCCACCATGTCTTGGCTCGGCTTCGAGCGAGGGGTGATTGTGTGGGTTCGAGCCGCCTAGGCTGCTCGGTCGCGGGCGAGGATGAGCCGAGCAGTCCGTCATAGGCCGCGACGATCAACGGGAAAGTGACGGCGGTTTCCTTGGTGAGCAGGCCCAGCGCGAAGAGCAACCAGGAACCGACGGCCCAGCGCCATTTCCCGGCCAGCCCTTGGCGGAATTGAAGGTAAGCAAGAAACGCGGAAAGAAGGAAAATCGCGGTTAAGGGATCGGTGACGCCGGAGACCCAGGCGACGGCTTCCAAATGAATCGGATTGAGGCCGAAGAGCGCGGCGACCCAGGCGGCTTTCCACGCATCGCGGAGCAGGCGCGCGGCCAGCCGATACACGAGCCACGTCACGCCGACGTGAAGCAGGACGGCGGTCACATGCCAACCGGTAGGCTTCAAATGAAACAACCAGTAATTGAGACGCAGCCATAACAGAAACAGAGGGCGGTAATAACTGCTGCCTTGCCCGCGGCCGGATTGACTCCAAACATCGCGCGTGAAATAGCGCCCCACGAAATGCCAGGTTCGCAAAAAGGGATTCAGAACGATTTGGACGTGGTCGTCATAGACAAAACCGAAATCCACCGTCCCGCTGAAAACGACCAACGTGGCCAGCAGCACCAGCCCCTCGGCAAGGCGGCGCAGCGCGATGGAATCCTGGCCGGGGCGTTCGGGCGTGGAGAAGCGCGAAAGGAGCATGTTGAGCACGATTCAGTATAACCCGCGCCTCGCTTTTAGCGCCGCGAGCAAGAAGGATAACCAGGGGGCAGGAGAGAGCCCGCAAGGATCGTGACGTAGCGGAAAGAGCCGGAGCCCTCGGGCATTTACACCTATGCTAAACTTCCTTTTGCGGTATTTGACTCCTTCGCATGGCCGGATGGGCGTTTCCCCAGGACACCTGTATTCCGCGTGGTTATTGGCCATCATCATGGCGGGGGCGACGGCGGGCCGCGCCGCGGCCATGGAGCCGCTGCCCCGCGTTCCCGTCCGAGAAATCACGCTATCGAACGGCCTCAAAGCGGTTTTAGCGCGGCAAGGCCACGCTTCCGTGGCGACCTTGGAGGTGTGGTATCATGTCGGCTCCAAAAACGAAGCGCCCGGCATGAGCGGATTTGCCCACTTGTTTGAGCACCTGATGTTTGACGGCACGGTGGACGTTGGCCGCGGCGTATTCTCGCGTGATATCGTCAGTACCGGAGGCGTGGACAACGCTTACACCACCGTGGATGCCACGGTTTTTTGGGAAACCGTTCCCAGCAGCACGCTGCCGCTCGCCCTTTGGCTGGAAGCCGACCGGATGCGCGACTTGTCCATCACCCGTCGCGCCTTTGAGACAGAGCGGCAAGTGGTGGAAGACGAACGCCGCTATCGGCTCGGAAGCCAGCCTTACGGGAACGTCATCGAGAAGCTCTATCAAACCGCCTTCAAGGTTAGCCCGTACCGGCACTTGCCCATCGGCAGCGTCAAAGACCTGAACCGCGCCAGGTTAAGTGAGGTGAGGCAATTCCATGACACTTATTACGTTCCCAACAATGCCACGCTGGTGGTGACGGGGGATTTTCCGGCGGCGAGGACGGAAGCCCTCATCCGAAAATACTTTAGTCCACTGAGGCGCAGCGCCCAGCCGATTCCTCGCCAAATTCCCCAGGAGCCTCCGCAAACCCACGAGCGGAAGGTTCAGCTTCACGAAGAGGTCGCGCTGCCCGCCTTCGTCATGGGGTTTCATATTCCGGCGGATGGGGCGCCGGATTCCTACCCGCTGCGATTGCTCGCCGACATTCTGTCGCAAGGCCATAGTTCGCTCCTCTATCGGGAACTGGTTTACAAAAAACAGATGGCCTTGGAATCGCAAGCCGAAGCCAACTTAACCGAAGACCCCAATCTGTTTCTCATCTTCGCCGTGATGAACCGCGGCGCCACGGTCGCCCACGGTGAGGCGGCGGTTCGCGCCATTCTGCGGCAGTTGAAGAGCCGGCCCGTCAGCGAAGCGACCCTCAAAAAGGCGGAGCGCCAAATGGTTTTCCACTGGGCGCGGGAGCGAGAGACCTCGCGCGGCGAGGCCGAACAGCTTGGCTACGATGCGGTCATCTTGAACGACCCCAACGCTATCAACACGGCCATGACGCGGCTGTTGGCCGTTACGCCCCGGCAGATTCAAAGCGTGGCGCGGAAATATTTTGTTCGGCGCAATCTGACGGTGATTGAGGTGGACCCGAGCCGATAGATATGGGCCGCCGAATCCATCATCTCGGCTTGAAAGGCCCAGCGCGAATGCGCTCGCAAGACCATCGGACAGGCATCGTCGCCGCGCTCTTGGTGTTCGCGGCCTCGGTTGGAACCGCCGGAGGGCAGGGAAGCGTCAACGTTCCGCCCGCCGCGCCGCCGCCCTCGGCGGTGTCGCTTCCTCAACCGCTTCTCGAGACCTTGCCGAACGGTCTTCGCGTGCTGTTGATAGAGCGCCGCTCGGATCCGTTGGTCACATTGCACGCCATGGTGATGGCGGGATCGAGCGAGGACCCTCCGGGGCGCGCCGGAACCGCGCAGTTTGTGGCGGGCTTGCTCACGCAAGGCACCGCGCGACAATCCGCCCTGCAGCTTGCCCAAACCATTGACGCAGCCGGAGGCTCCATGCAAGCCGGAGCCGGCTGGGATGAGACAATGGCCAGCGTGAGCGTGCTGGCGGACCGACAAGCGTTGGCCTTTCGCCTGCTGTCGGACATGCTCATCCATCCCGCGTTTGCGCCCAGTGAAATGCAGCGTTACCGCCGGCAAACGATTTCCGCGCTTCGCGTGCTGAAAGAGGATCCCCACTACGTCGCTCACACCCTCGTGCGTGAGGCTCTGCTCGCCGGAACGCCTTACGCCCATCCGCCGGAAGGAACCGAGGCCACGCTCGATGCGATAACGCGCGAGGATTTGGAGCGCTTTCATGCCAAATATTTTCGTCCCGCCAACACCGCTCTCGCGGTCTTGGGTGACGTGACGCCGGAGGAGTGCAAGGCATTGGCTGAAAAATATTTTGGCGGATGGGTCGGAAGGGAAATGACGGCTGTAAAAATGCCGTCGAACCGGCAGGCAAAGCCCCGGCACGAAGTCATCCTGATTAACCAACCCGGCGCCGCCGAAACCGAAATTCGCGTGGGATTCCCCGGCATCCCGCGGTCAAGCCCTCAGTATCCCATTCTCAAGGTGGCCAATGAGGCGCTGGGAGGGCCGGCGGGCAACCGGCTGTTTTTCGAGCTGCGGACGCGCCGGGGTCTGGCCTACAGCGCGTCGAGCCGTTTGCGCTGTTATCGTTGGCTCGGCGCGTGGATCGCCAAGACCTCCACGCGCAGCTCGGAGGCCGCGCGCGCCGTCACGGAAATGATGGCCCAGATTCAACGGCTTCGCTCTCGGCCCGTCAGCCGGCCGGAGCTGCACATGGCTCAAAATTATCTCGTGGGACATCTTGCGCTGCAGTTTGAACCGCTTAATGGCATTGCCGCCCATTCTCTGGAGCTTATTCTTTACAACATGCCGCTCGATTATTGGAGCACTTACGCCAGCCAAATCCGAAGCGTGAGGCAGCGGGAAGTCCGGCGCGCGGCGGCGCGGCTCCTGCGGCCGAAAGACGATGTGATTGTGCTGGTCGGCAACGTTGCAGGCGACGTCCAAGCGATGAGAAGGTTCGGGCCGGTGCGGATGATTTCGCTTCGCCGGCTGGATCTCGGGGCGCGCGATTTTGAGTCCGGCCGGGAAACGCGGGCCGCGGGCCGTCGCCATCGGCGTTAAATCTTCGAGAGGCGTAAGCGCCCAGCGGAACTAACCTCATAAAGAACGTCGGTTTCGCGCTGGAAAAACCATGAGCCTCCGAAAACAAGTCGCGGTTCTTATCGGCGGTTCGCTGGCCTGTACGGCAATCGCGGAAGCGATAGTGCTGGCCGAGGTTCATTTGAATCCGTGGCGAGTGGCCGCGCTGCTCGAATCGTTCGCGCTGGTCCTAATGGGCTTCGTGGCGCTTGCCCATTCGGGTTTTGTGCGGCAGCTCCGGCACTGGGCGGTTCGCTCGGCCGCGATGGCCTTCGCCATGCCGTTGATTCTGCTGATTCCGTACTTGGTTCTGGCGCTAGCAACGCAAACTTTCTCCTGGCTCGCGGTCGTGAAACTCTTTCTCTATATTGCGATTCCCACGCTCCTGCTGATGCCAGACCGTTTGCACGGAAGGGAAGCCGCGAGTTGGAGGGATTTTGCGGCGATGGCGGCCTTAGCCGTGCCGGTGCCCTCCGGCTGGTTCAATGGCATATGGATTTGGCCCCAAAACATGTACGTCTTTCGTCCGCTGTTTTGCGTTTGCGTGGGCGCCTACGGATTTTTGGTCATCCGGAATTTGCAGGACGTTGGTTATCGGCTGTGGTTTAGAAAGCGCGACTTGGTGGATGCTGCGGCGAACTACGTTGCCTTTGCCATCATCGGGATTCCGCTAGGGTTGGCGTTGCGCTTCATCCACCCGCACCTGCAGCACGTCAGTCCCTGGAACTTCGCGCTGAGCCTGATGGGCGTTTATCTGACGGTGGCCATCCCGGAAGAATTGCTCTTCCGCGGAATTCTGCAAACCTTTCTTGGCAAAACCCTCCGCACCGCACACCCGCAGCGCGACGCCTTGATTATCGCTTCCGTCATCTTTGGTCTCAGTCATCTTCATCACGCCCCGGTGCCCAACTGGCGATACGCCATCATGGCCACGGTGGCGGGTCTGTTTTACGGCAACACGTTTAACACCCGGCGCCGAGTTTCTGCCTCGGCGCTGACGCATTCCTTGGTGGACACGACCTGGCATTTTTGGTTTTGACGCAGAGGCGCTCTTCAGGCCGAGCGGGGCTTCCAGGCAGATTGAGCCTGCCGTCCCGTTCACCGGATGGCGTGAAAGCCCGCCTGCGTGTAGAATCCATAAGGTTGGAATTCTCTCGAAGGAGCTTTCACATGAAACGCTGTGTCATCGGGCTATCGGCGTTGGCGCTGGCCCTGGGATTCACGGGACTGCTTCAAGCCCGTTCCAGGAAGGACAAGAAGATGCCCATGGCGGGTGTCTGGCATTGCTTGGCCGTCGGCATGCCCAACGGCGATGTGCCCTTCACGCTGCATCTCCATCAATCCGGGAAAACGGTCACGGGTTGGGTCTCGTCATCGCTTGGCGACGCGGACATCACCACCGCGAGCTTCAAGAATAAAAAGCTTGAAATTCACATTGACACCGACCAAGGCAACTACCTGATTATCGGGAAATTATCCCACCGTAAACTCACCGGACACTGGTCCGACAACCAAAATCAAAAAGGAACCTGGAAGGGCCACCGAGTCGCCACAACCGCTCAAAGCCAGTGAGGAGGTGAGCGTGGCGAACAAGAGCCAATTTTCGGCCTGATTTTTTAGTTAACATAACATACCTTATCAGACGTTACAAATACGCAGCCAAACGCCCCGCTGGGATGCGCGGCTGACACTCTTGGAAATTCGTTGTAACCTTATTACAGTCAATAACTTAGCAATTGGAGACCATCTCAAAATGCAGACGAGAACCGAGCATGACTCACTGGGTGATGTCAAGGTGCCTGCGGACGCCTTCTATGGCGCCCAAACCACGCGAGCGGTTGAGAATTATCCTATCAGCGGCTTTCGGGCTCATCGCGCGCTCATTCGGGCCTACGGGTTGCTGAAGTTGGCGTGCGCCGAAACGAACGTCAAACTGCAAATGATTCCGCGTCGCATCGGGCACGCCATTGAACGCGCCGCCCAGGATGTCATCGAAGGGCGGCTAGACGAACATTTTCCCGTGGACGTTTATCAGGCGGGCGCCGGCGTCAGCTTCCACATGAACGTGAACGAGGTCATCGCCAACCGGGCGATCTGGTATTTAACCGGTCGGCGGATGACGAAACTGGGAGACTACCGCATCGTCCACCCCAACGACCACGTCAATTTTGGCCAATCCACGAACGACACTTTTCCGACGGCCATGCGCTTGGCCGCGCTTTTGCAACTGGAAGAGTTCTATCCGGCGCTCGAAGAGTTGGAAGCCGCGTTTTTCAAAAAAGGAAAAGAATTCGACGGCATTTTGAAGAGCGGCCGAACGCATCTTCAGGATGCCGTTCCGGTGCGGCTGGGGCAGGAATTTACGGCTTACGGCGTGGCGTTGCGGCAGGCACGGGAGAATATTCGGGAAAACGCGCGCGCGCTTGCGGAGCTGGGCATCGGCGGGACAGCGGCGGGCACGGGCCTCAACGCGCATCCCAAGTTCCGGTTTCTGGTGGTGAAGCGGCTCGCGCAACTGACGAGGCTGCGATTGAAGCCGGCCGCCGACCTGCGCGCGGCCATGCAATCGCAATTTCCCTTGGCGGCGGTATCGGGCGCGCTGCGCAACCTGGCGCTCGAACTGATTCGCATTGCCAACGATTTGCGCCTGCTGACCAGCGGCCCGCTGACCGGTTTCAATGAGATCGTCTTGCCGGCGCTCCAGCCGGGCTCGAGCATCATGCCGGGAAAGGTGAATCCCGTCATGGCCGAACTGCTCGATATGGTGGCCTTCCAAGTGGTGGGTTGCGATACGGCGGTGGCGCTGGCCGTGCAGGCCGGGCAGCTCGAACTGAACGTCATGATGCCGGCAATGATTTGGAATGTTTTGCACGCCCTGGAGATTTTGAAGAATACCTGCCGGGCGGTGGCGCGGCGCTGCGTTTTGGGCATTCGCGCCAACCGGGAGGTTTGCGAACGGTACGCCCACCTCTCGCCGTCCATCGCCACGGCGCTGAATCCTGTGATCGGCTATTCTCGCGCAGCCGAAATTGTGAAAAAATCGCTGGCCACCGGCAAGACGATCCCCGAGGTCTGCCTGGAAGAAAAGGTCTTGACCCAATCGGAACTCGACCGGATTCTCGATCCTTATCGCATGACGGAACCGGGCCTGCCGCCGTCAAGAAAGAAGCGGTAGCGCGGGCCCTTGTGGCCATGGGTTTCTCTTCGGCACCAAAATCCCACCGCCCACCGACCGCGCACATTGCGCCAACCGCGGGGATTTTGCCTTTCGGGGGGCGCACGAGCCCCCCCTCACTTGATGCTCGTATCCTGGAATGGCAGGAACCCTCGCGTGGGGACGAGCATATCCTGCTCAAGTTGCCCTTTTAGCGAGCCACCCTTTTCGCCCACGAGTTTGTCCCAGGCGTGAGTCATTTCCTTGCAAGGCTCGGACATCGGCAAAGCAGGGGAGTTAATTAGATCTACGGAAGGCGGCGCGTAGCGGACTTTTAAGGTCTCGTCTGTGCAACGGTCAAGGGAACGGGAGGTAGCCAGGATTCCGCCCTTGTCCCAGTTAACGACCCGGAACTCCTGGATCCAGGCCTGTTCAGCGTGCGGGAAGGTGTTCTCGCTGTCCACTTCTAAGCATTCGGATTCCCGAATCGAGCAAAGGATTGTCACGACTTCCGCGTCGCCTTGATAGTTAGGATTGTCAACGGGGACGAACCTTCCCTGAATCCAAAACAGCGTCTTGGGGTTTACGTCGGAAGCTACAAAAGTTAGCGGTCCCGAATTCCTCTGTTGCGTCTTGGGCGCAGGCCGAGCACCGGGAGACCGCGCCTGTGCGGGGCTCGACAGCGCCGCCAGCACCAGGGCAATAAGGCCAAGCCTCGTGGCTCGCCGATTACCCGACGCGAATTTTTCCGGCCCGTTGGAGAGTTCAGTCGCGGTCATCGCTAATCCCTCCTGGTAGGTTCTGGGTTCCGCCCGTCGCTTGCGCGCTGTTCTTTCCAAGCCTCAGAAAAGTGCACTTGTGCCGCGTTCACCTTATCGGCAAAATCAAGCCGGCAGGCCTCGTTTAGGGTGTTAAGGGCGAACCAGACGTTCGCATGTGCACAGCGTAACGCCTGGCTCACCAACGCCAGCGACGGCGGTGGGTCGGGCACTAGCGTTCCGTCCCCGGGCGCGAAGTTGGTCAGCAACCCCTCAATGTTGCCGTGATGGATTGAACACGCGATGGCGTAATTAACCTCGTACTGCTTTTCGCGCCCGATCGCTTTAGCGATGTCTCTTATGCTTTGCTTTGACCAGCGCGTCCGAACACGACCGTCCGGGCCGGTGAATCGGGCTTTGCCTTGGTTGTAATCGTCCTCCACCCGCTTCGCGTCTTCCGCGGTAATGCGGCTCGCTTCGCTTCGGGCGTTTTCCTGAAGCCAATGAAGTTTGCGCCATGCCAGGATCTTCGAGAATTCGAGATAGTCTTCGACCTGCTGCGGCTGGCGGCGCAAGTACTCCGCCGTCCATCGCGACTCGTACATCCCGCGCACAACCTTCATTGCGCCTGCCCCGCAGCCATTCCCGCACAGCACTATTACCTCCTGCACCGCTGTAACACTTGCGCGCGTGAGGGCGGTGATCACTTTTTCGACTGGCTCACCCCCAGTCTCGTCAGCGGCTTTCACCATTTCGTCCCCCAGATGCATCAGCTCGGCGATGGCATCGAATTGCTGCCCGTACTGCTCATACACCGTCGGCCAGAATTCCTCAAAACCGAACACGACGGTTGCTGGCCTCTTCAGGGGGCTATTGGCCAGGTGGCGCCTATGTGTTTTCTCAGCCATTTTACGCCTGATCGTAAGACGAACAAAAGGCGAATGTCAAGGCCTTTTTCCCGTTCTGTGGGAACGCGGAACTCGCCTCGGGCGCACCGGGGGGAAAGGCAGGTTCCTTGCCTGACTGCGAATGAAGATATGGGCTGGGAATGATGTGGCGAGGAGCCAAGTGGCAGCCACGACACCGCGCTTGTGCCGCGGGGCCTTGGGGCGCGAAAATTGACGAACCAGACATGCCGTGGCTACCAGCCCGAAGCACCTGTTCCTTTGCGGTGAAAATTGGGCGTGATACAATCGCGATGATGGACATCGAAAAGACGATGGCGTTTATCCTCGAACAGCAGGCGCACTTCGCGGCAGACATGCAGATGATGAGGGCTTCGTTTGAGAAGCACGATGCGGAGATCGCGGAGATCAGGAAACTAAGTGCAGCAAACACGGAGAGCATCCGCCAGCTGATTGACGTAAGCATGTCTCTGGCCCATAACGCAGCAGAAATGGAAGAGACGGACCGGCGCCTCGCTGCCCGCCTTCAAGAGCTTGCCGAATCGGGCGCGCATACGGACCGCCGCTTGGATGCCCTCGTTGATATCCTCAACAAGCTCACCCGCCGTAACGGCGGCGCGTCGTAGCGGAGGTTACCCTTCCGGCCATGGACATCGAACGATTACACCGCGCAGGTTGACCACGCGAAGAAACGCGGAGCGCAGGGGCCCGGGTTGCGGAGGATGCCGTGGAACTCTACCCAGGTGTATATCAAATTGCGTCGCTTTACGGAGGGCGGAATCTCTACCAGTACCTCTTCGTCGGGCGGAACACCGTGCTGGCCGATACGGGCATCAGCACGACGCCCGAGAAGGTGATTTTCCCCTATCTTGAGCGACTGAAGCTGAAGCCGGAGAGCATCACGCTCGCCATCACCACGCATGCCGACCTGGACCATCAGGGTGGCAATAGCGCCATTAAGCGCATTTCACCGGGGACGCTCGTGGCCTGCGGCGAGGCGGATCGGCCGCTGGTGGAGCATCCGCAGACGCTCTACGACCGGCGCTACAACCACCTGAAGGCGGAGCACGGCGTGGCGATTGAGGAGAAGGCTTCGCCGGATGCGGGCGAACCCTGCAAAATGGATTTGACCTTTGCCGGCGGGGAAAAAATTCGTCTCACGGACGATTGGAGTCTCGACGTGCTTCACTTGCCCGGCCACTCGCATGGGCATTTGGCGCTGTATGACGCGCCGCACCGTGCCGCTTTCACGGGCGACGCGGTGCAAGGCAGCGGCTGCCCAAAGGCCACCGGCGGCATTGCGATTCCCGTGACCTACTATTACGTGGACACGTATCTCGCGACGATTCGGTATCTCGAAACGCTGGAGCTCGATGCTCTTTACACGGGCCATTGGCCGGCGATGCGAGGAGAGGAAATCAAAGACTTCTTCGCCGATTCGCGTCGCACCGTCGAGTTCTTCGATCGGGTCATCCTTGCAAGTCTCAAGAAAGCGCCGAGCGGGCTGAGCATGAAGGATTTGGTCGCCGCCTGCGCCGAAGCGGCGGGCGACTGGCCGAGCGACGGTCAAATCTTGGCCATGTTTCCCATCAAGGGCCACATGGACCGCCTGGAACAGCACGGCAAGGTTCGTCTCCTGGCGGAAGCGCGGCCGCACCGGTGGGTCGCCCGTGAAGCGTGAGGCGAGGCCGGTGGGGGATTGAGCGATCGAGTTCACTTCCCTGCCGCTTCAAGCCGCTTTCGCGACCGAGGTTGGAATTCGAGCGATGCGGCGGACCAAATCATCCTGCTCGCTGACATTTTCGGCGCCGATGGTCATGGCGTCGAGAATGCCGAGCGAAAGCGCGTAGGAAAGCGCTTCATCCTGCCGGTGGCGCAGTGCGCCCTGCCCGAGAATTTTCATTCCCACCACGCCTTTTCCGGCGGATTTCATCTGGCGCAGCACGCCAGCGACGGTGGCCGGGTCAGCGTCCATGTGGGCGCCAATGGGATTCATGCGAGCCAAATCCACCTCGACCCAGGGCGACGCGGCGGCGGCGCGCAAGGCGCCGAGGGTGTGGCACGAGCAGCCGTGAGCGCGGATAATTCCCTTCTCTTTCGCCTCCGACAGCACGTCCATGGTGGCGCGGTAACGAGCGGTCCAGTCGGGCGCTTGCATCTCGTGCATCAGCAGAATATCAATATAGTCGGTCTGTAATTGACGGCGGAAACTGTCGAGGTCGCGGCGCATGCCGGCGGGATCGCGCGAGTCGGACTTGGTCAGCACCGTGATCTTTTCGCGCGGCAGACGCTTGAGCGCGAGGCCGATGGCCGGCTGCGAGCCGTAAGCGCCGGCAGAATCAAAGAACCGCAGCCCATGTTGCTGATAGCCGTGGACCAAAAGATCCGCCAAGCCTTGCAGCCCCAGTCGCGTCTGATGTGAATGGCCTCCGTAACCCATCGTTCCGGTGCCGCAGGCCAGGCGGCTGGTGCGAATTCCGGTTCGTCCCAAGGTCACCGTGTCGGCGGCGCTGAAATAGCGGGCGGGAGCTTCCGCGCCCTGTAACCACGGGAAAGGCTTTGAGCCGAGCCAGAGGGTGCCCGCGCCGCCCGCAGCCTTGATGAAAAATTCGCGTCGCTTCATGGAGTCACCTCAGACGGAAGCCCGATGCGAAGCGTTGGCGCCTCCGTCAGCTTTGTCCCCCCTTTTGGCCAACTCTACGCGCGAAACGAGTGGTTTGCAAGGCGGACGCTTTTTCCGCGCTTCGGGGCCAAGGGCGCGAGGCTGCAAGGAGTCGGCTGCACCATCGCCTGTCGCCGTTCGGAAACCGCTTCAGCTTTCCCCTGCGCCGAGGTTCTTCGCGAGTCGCTTCTTGACGTCGGCGATAATCTGCTGGCCGTGGAAGCGGCCGTTCTCGATGAAAATTTCGTTGGTGTGACGGCCGGAGAGAATGACGCCGGCGAGATAAACGCCGGGCACGTTGCTTTCAAGTGTTTTGGGGTTTGATTGAGGCCGAGAGGTTTTAGAATCAATCTGCACGCCCACGCTTTCCAGAAAAGCGAAATCGGGATGATAACCCGTCAGCGCAAAAACAAAATCGTTTTCGAGTTGAACCTTTCCAGTCGGCGTTTCGACGCAGATCCATCGCGGTGCAATCTCCTTGACTGCCGAGGAATACAAGGCGCGGATGGAGCCTTCTTTGATGCGATTCTCGATGTCGGGGCGAATCCAATACTTGATGTGGCGGCTGAGTTCCGGCTCGCGGTGAATCAGGGTGACCTCGGCGCCGTGCCGGAACAGATCGAGCGCCGCAATGGCCGCCGAATTGGCGCCCCCGATGACAGCCACTTTCTGCTGAAAGAAGGCGTGCGCCTCGCCATAGTAATGCGCAACCTTGGGCAGATCTTCGCCGGGAATGCCCATGCGGTTGGGAATGTCATAATAGCCCGTGGCTAAAATCACCTTGCGCGCGCCATAACGCGCGGCCTGGGAGGAGGCCGTTTGCGTTTCAACCTCAAACGCTCCATCGTGGCCCCGCACGGCGACCACGCGTTCGTGATAGCGAATCGGAACACGGTAATGCTCGGCGACGCGACGGTAATACTCGAGGGCTTCGGTGCGCGTGGGTTTGAGATTGACGCTCGAGAACGGAATGTCGCCGATTTCCAGGCGCTCGCGGGTGGTGAAAAAAGTCATGCCGGGCGGATAGTTGAAGAGTGAATTCACCAGGCAGCCCTTTTCAATGACGAGCGTTTCAAGCCCGGCGCGCAGCGCCTCAATGGCGCAGGCCAAACCGGTCGGCCCGCCGCCGACTACGAGCACATCCAGCATCGGTGACATTCGGCGTTCGGCTCCAACCCGTGGAGGGACAACCGCGGGTCCGTTATCCTCGAAAAGGCTTACTGCGACCCCACAACGCTCGGTTTGTTTGAGTTTGTTCCACGTTCCATCTCTTTGAACTCAAGCAGTGGGGAGCAATTTTGACGGGGTAATGAATTGGTTTAATTCTCTGGCCGTCCGGGCCCTCCAAAGGTCCCTCAACCACTCCAACTTAGTTAGTTTATCACCGCCATACTTCTGTGTTAAGTGAGCATTCCCGGCTGTGGGCTTGGCAGGGGCTAGGGCGCCTTGGAGGACGCCTCAGTGAGCCTGTCCCAAAGAATGGCGTTATTCCCGTCGCAGAAGGGCTTGCGGAAGAGGTATTTTTTCGCTAGCGCGACATATTGCGGCACATTGTCAATTCCAACCGAGTTGCGCCCTAGCTCGCGCGCCACGAGATTCGTCGTACCGGACCCGGTGAAGGGGTCCAGAACCCAATCGCCCGGCTCAGTGAACAGCTTGATGAACCACTCCGGCAGGGCTTTCGGAAACGTCGCGGAGTGACCTTTGTTCGCGCATTCCGTCGCAAAGTGGAGAACGTTCGAGGGATAGGCCATATCGCGCCCCAACCAGTTGGCAATGTTCTTGCCGAAGCCGGAAGCAACGCGGGACTCGAAGCGGACCACGTCGTTTTTCCCGAGCCTCTTCAGCCGCGTTTTAGTCCACTCGCCCATCGGCACCATCACCTCGCGCTGGAACATTTTGAAGTGGCGCGTTTTGTTGAACTGCAAGCACCGTTCCCAGGCGTCCCGGAACCGGTTCGGCCACCGGCCTGGGTGACAGTTGCGTTTATGCCAGATGAATTCCTCAGTCCAAAGCCAGCCCTGCTTCCGCAGAGCCAGGATCAGTTCGATGACGTAAACGTGGCGCTCACCGCGTTCAGCCTTTTCCTTGATGTTGAGAATGAAGGTACCGCTGGGCTTGAGCACTCGGCGGAATTCCGCGCTTCGCTCCAAAAACCACTCGACGTAATGTTGCGGCTTGATGCCCCCGTAGGTCCGGGCACGTTGGTCCGCGTAGGGTGGCGACGTGACGATGAGGTCAAACGTGCCGTCTCCGAAACGCTGCAACACCTCCCGGCAGTCGCCACAGATGATTTCGGTCGTGAGCACGTTCAGCGAGGTTTCCGTTCTAGGGGCCATCCATGCGTCGTGGCCTCTACGCCGAGGCGAAGATCGCACGAGCCGGACCCCTTGTCAAGCGCCTGGCTCCCAAAATCCTACAGCGGCACCTCAGGCGGTCTCGGACTCGAGTGCTTCGATAATGCGGCGAAGGGCCTGGATAACTTCTTCGCGGTCAACCTCGGTTTTGCGGAACTGCAAGGTCAGCTTGAATTCCTTGGCCGGAGGGACAAAGCGGAAGACCGCGGGCCGAGATTTTTTGTCGGGATGTCGCTCCTCGCGCGCCTGCTCGCGATTGAGCATCCCCAGGGCAAAGCGGCGGATGACGTCGCGCATTTTCGCTTCGGAAGGCTGGCGAGCCACCTGCAGCAGTTGAGATTTGGAGAGGACCCCGCTCTCAATGCACAGCGCCTTGATCGCGTCGGGAATCAGGCGCAAGCTCAACAGCTCGCTGATGGAGGAGCGCGACTTGCCGATCTTTTGGGCAATCTGCTCGTGCGTCAGGCCAAAGCGGTCGGCGAGCGCCTGAACGCCGTCGGCTTCTTCGAACGGCGTCAGGTCCTTGCGCTGGATGTTTTCGATCAGAGCCAGCTCCAGGGACTCGACGTCATCCACGTCCTTTTCAATGCACGGCAACTCGGCCAGGCCGGCCGCTTTGGCGGCGTGGTAACGGCGCTCGCCGGAAATAATCATGTATTGATCGGTCTCGGGAAGGTGGCGCACCAACAAGGGCTCGAGCACGCCCTTCTCCCGAACCGATTCAATGAGGCTGCGCAGGTCACCCTTGTCCTTGCGCGGCTGCTCGGCGTTCGGCTGAATTTCCTCGAGGGGAATCATGCGGCCGATGGCGGCGCCGCTGCGCGAAATGATCTCTTCCACATAGTGGGCGTTGTGCCGCATCTTAACCGCGACGGGTAGTCCGGCTCGTCTAACTGACACGTTGCAACACCTCCCTGGCCAGATTGGCGTACTCGAGAGCGCCCGAAGAATCCGGCGCAAAACTGAAGATGGTTTCCTTGTAGGCCGGGCTTTCCTCCAGCCGGACGTTCTTGCCGATAACGGTTTTGAAAACCTTGTCGCCAAAGACTTGGCGCACTTGCTTGTAAATATCGCGGGCCAAATTGGTCCGCTTGTCGTACAGGGTAATCAGGACGCCCAGGAGCTGCAACTCCGGGTTGGGCCGAGCTCGAATCCGCTCCAAAGTCTCCAAAAGGTCGTCCGTGCCCTCCAAGGCGTAATACGACGCCTGGATGGGCACAATCAAGAAGCTGGCGGCCACCAAGGCGTTGACCGTAATGATACCGAGCGCCGGCGGCGTGTCAATGACGATGACATCAAAGTCCTTCTTGACGGGCGCGAGCGCGTCCTTCAGGCGAAAGGGAGCGTCAAATTGACCGACCAGTTGCGCCTCCAGCTTGGCCAAGGCGATTTTGGAAGGCACCACGCACAGATTCGGCCAGCGGGTGGGCTTGACCACTTCCGCGAGGGGGATTTTGTGGTCCACCAGCACGTCAAACATGGAGTGGGTGATTTCTTCCGGATTGAAAAAAGTGAGGGTCGAGTTGGCTTGCGGGTCCAAGTCCACCAGAAGGGTGCGCTTTTTCCGCTGCGCCAACGCGGCGGCAAGGTTAATGGCGGTCGTCGTCTTGCCGACCCCACCCTTCTGATTGGCAACCGCTATGACCGTGGCCACTCCATGCTCCGGCCGACATCAGAAATCGTTGAGTGCCTATGGGGGACCGCAGACGCCGAGAGGGCAACGTCCGCTACATCTTATACCTTCCCGTATCCTCGTCGTTCAAGTTTTCGAGCCATTTGCGGAGCTCTTCACTGCTGGCTTGGTCGGTGGCCGTCCCCGTCACCTTGGAGCTTTTGAGAACTTCCTCCTCCACGTAGATGGGGCAATCCACGCGAAGCGCCAAGGCTAGAGCATCGCTCGGACGCGAGTCAACGGAAAAAACCTCGCCGTCTTTTTCCAGCCAGATGAGCGCGTAAAAAGTGTCATCGCGAAGATCGCTCACCACGACCTTGCTGACTTGGGTATTCAGCCCGATCAAAAGGTTCTTGAGCAAATCGTGCGTCATGGGGCGCGGCGTAGCTACCTTCTCAATCTCAAGCGCAATGGCGTTGGCTTCGTAAATTCCGACCCAAATTGGCAACACGGCCGAGCCGTTGACATCCTTCAGAATCACAATGGGCATGTTGGTGACCGGATCCATCATCAAGCCGCGAATTTTGACTTCAACTTCCATGGTTCCCTCCTAGCGAAAGACCCCGTCACCCTTGCGCTGCCACACGAAGTCGGCTCGCCGGGGGAGCGTCCGCTTCCGCGTTGTCTGCGCGCTCGCCCACCAGGCTATTCGGTCCTGCCGACGTCACCCGCACGTTCATATAGGTTCCCACCCATTCCGGCCGGCCGGGGAAGTTAATAATGCGATTGGACGTGGTTCGTCCCACCGCTTGGCCGAGTTTGGGTTGGTAAGCTTCAACTAGAACCTCATATTCTTTTCCGACACACGCTTGATTGCGAAGGATTTGAATCTGGCGCTGCCGCTCCTGCAGGCTAACCAGGCGGCGGCCTTTTTCCTCTTCCGGCACGGAATCCACCCAACCGCCGGCCGCGGTTTTGGGTCGCGGAGAATACTTGAAAGAAAAGACCTGATCGTAGCCGACCCGGTCCAGCAAGGCGAGGGTTTGCTCGAAATCATCCACGGTTTCGCCACAGAAACCCACGATGATGTCTGTCGAAATGCTAATAGCACGTTTGGCGGCGCGAATGCAATCAATTTTTTCCAAATACTCCTCGCGGGTGTAGCCGCGCGCCATGCGCCGCAACACGGCATTCGAGCCTGATTGCACCGGAAGGTGAACGTGGTCGCAAAGCGTCGGGCAGGCGTCGAGGGCCTGAACGATGTCGGGCGTGAAATCGCGCGGGTGGGAGGTGGTAAATCGCACGCGGCGAAGGCCGCGAATCTCTCCGACCCTCACCAATAACTCCGCAAAGGAAAGCCGCGCCGGCGAAGGATCGCGGTAGGAGTTGACGGTTTGCCCGAGAAGCTGAATCTCGGTAAATCCCTCGTCCACCAGCCGCCGGCATTCTTCCAGAATCTTGCCGCTGGGCCGGCTGCGCTCCGGGCCTCGCGTCGCGGGCACCACGCAAAAGCTGCACCGCTTGTCGCACCCTTCGATGATGGTCAAATAGGCTCGAAAGCGATTGTCGCGGCGTGTCAGCTCCGTCTCAAAACAATCCTCCGTCCGCAGCGAGAGCCCCATCACCCTTCGCGAACCGTTCTCCAGTTGCTCCAAAAGCTCGGGCAGCTTGGGATAACTGGCCGAACCGCACACCAAACTCACGTGCGGCGCCCGCTCGAAAATTTCCTCTCCTTCTTGCTGGGCCACGCAGCCAAGCACGGCGAAAATCTTGTTCGACGACTTCCCTGCCCCGGCTTTGCGAAACTGCCCCAGGCGCGAAAAAACTTTCTGCGCCGCCTTTTCCCGAATGCTGCACGTGTTGTAAAAAATCAGGTCGGCATCTTCCGGCTCGGCGACCGGGCGGTAGCCACGCGCCATCAGCACGCCCGCCACCTTCTCCGAGTCGTGGACGTTCATCTGGCAGCCGAAGGTCTCAATGTAAAAACGCCTTCCCTCGACCGGCGCGGCCGGAGCAGGCTCAGCCGAAATCTGAACAAGCGGTTCTTCCATGCGATCTCGGAACGTTCCCGCTATGCAGTATAGAACGAAACCACAACTTTGGGTAGCTTCGCCATGTTAGGGTGGCGCGTCCCCAGTGGATTTACAGTGGTGCCTTCGTGGCGCGGCCATGTTGGCCGTGTGACACGGGGGAACGCCCGTGCCACCGTGCCACACTCTAAAAAACGTTAGACGCACAGCGCTAGCGGGCGGCTGGGTTGGCGCGCTCGAGCATGGCGGCAGCGTGGCGAAGAGCTTCGGGCGTAATCTGGCTGCCGGAAAGCATTCGCGCCAACTCCGCCGCGCGTTGCTGCGGGGTGGCAAGCAGCGTGAGCCGAGCGAGGGTGCGCCCGCCGCGAACCGTCTTTTCGACGTAAAAGTGCCGGTCGGCAAAGCAGGCAATCTGCGCCAGGTGCGTCACGCAAAGCACCTGAGCCTCCGCCGCCAATCGCTTCAACCGACGCCCCACCTGCTCGGCCACGCGCCCCCCGATGCCGGCATCCACTTCGTCAAAGATGAACGTCGGCGCGAGCGACACTTTCGATTTTCCCGCGCGACGCCTCGCCCCGCCGATAACCGTGCGCAGAGCCAGCATACACCGTGAGAGTTCACCGCCGGAGGCGGTGGCTTCGAGCGGTCGCAAATCCTCACCCGGATTGGAAGAAAACATAAAACGCACGGCATCCCAGCCTCGCGGCCCACCGGGGAACCGCTGGCCGGGCGGGGCGGAATTTTCAAACTGGACTTCAAACCGCGCTTTGTCCATGCCCAGTTGGGTGATCTCTTCGCGGAGTGAGGCGGCCAGGCGGTCGGCCGCAGCGCGGCGACACGCGGAAAGCTGCTCGGCGGCGCGGCGATATTCGGCGTCCGCGGCCTCGAGCTGGGGCTGCAATTCGGCGGCCCGCGAGGCGGCGTTTTCCAACTCGGCATATTGCGACTGGGCGCGCTCTCGATAAGCCAACACCTCATTCACCGTGTTGCCGTACTTGCGTTTGAGCCGATCGAGCAACGCCAGCCGGTCTTCTACCTCCTCCAAGCGATGCGGGCTGGCATCGAGATCGCGCAAGGTGTCTCGCAGGAAGTAGGCGACCTCTTCACTGCGGCCTTTGGCTTCCTGCAAGGCGGTGACGTGGGGGTCCAACGCAGCGTTGTAGCGGCGCAACTCCTCCAGCGCGCGGGCGGCGACGGCGAGTTGGGCAACGGCCGAGTGGTCATCTTCATAAAGCGCCGCGTAGGCAGCGGCCGCCGAGGCACGAATCTTTTCCAGGTGGGAGAGAACTCTCTTCTCCTCTTCCAGCCGCGCATCCTCGCCCGGCTCCAGCCGCGCTTGCTCAAGTTCGCGCAATTGAAACGACAGCAGATCGAGTGTCCGCAGCCGTTCCTGCTCATTCTGCGTGAGCGTCTCCATTTGCGTGGCGAGAGTTCGACGCCGAGTGTAAAGCTCGCCGACTTTCTCGAGCTGTTCTTCGGCCTCCGCGAAGCGGTCCAGCCATTCAAGCTGCGCCTGGCGGTCCGACAGAGCGGCGTACTCGCCCTGGCCGTGAATTTCCACCAGGCACGACGCCAGAGCTTTGACCGCCCCCAGCGTGACGGGACGGTCATTCAGCGTCAGGCGACTCTTGCCGCTTGCTTGAATCTCGCGCCGCAGAATGATCTCGTTCTCAGCCGGCATCTCAAAACTGTGTTCCTCCTGCCAGCGCGCGAGCGCGCGCTGGGAAGGCGCGTCGAGGACGGCGGTAATGACGGCCTTATCGCTGCCCGCGCGAAGCACGTCGGCGGAAGCCCGCCCTCCCAGCGCTAGCGCCATGGCGTCCACCAGAATGGATTTGCCCGAACCGGTTTCCCCGGAGAGCAGATTGAGTCCGGGGGCAAATTCCACCGAGAGTCGCTCTATCACCGCATAATTTTCGATGTGAATTTCTCGCAGCATACCACAGCACCTTCGATCCTATCCTATTCGGTTTGGGAATCAGATTGCGAGCCGTTTGTCGCCGGCGCCGGCGACCCCCGGCTCTCCCAAGGCCTGAGCGGACCGGTTGCGCGCTCATCATCGCCCGTTAAGGAGGAATAAAGCCGGCGACCACAAGGCAATGTCCATCATGACGCGGAACAAATCCTTCGGCATTCGTTCGGCGGAACTTCCAACCATCATCAATGCCACCGCAGCCAAAGCCTCCGCGCCATAAAGGCGCCCCATGGACCGGGAGGATGGAAGCAGCGCCAACATCGCCGAGGCCGCGGCCGTGACGAGTGTTGCAGCGACCGAGTGCCGGCCGAGCCATTGCGTGGTGGCGTGGGGCGCATCGGGCCAGGTTTCCGAGCTGCCGAGGCTCGCGCCAGGCGCGTCGCGCAGCTCCGCGGGCCGTGCTGTTCTCCACTCCGAAAATTCAATCACCGCGCAATTCACCCAGCAGAGAAATCCAAAAATCAGCCAACCAGCCAACATTCGAGGCCAACCGCCTTGAAGCTGCTCCCAGATCGGGAAACAGGTGCCAACAGCGAAAATGAGCGCGACCATCAGCTCTTTGGGCAGTTTCCGCTCGCTTTTTGGCTGACGAAGGTGCACCGCGTAGAAATAAACGCCGATTGCCAGGATGAGCAACAGCCCGCCCAGCAAGGTTTTCCGATTTAACTGGGTCAAGGCCAGCCAACTTGCGCCGATCAGAACCACCGGAACGGACCAAAGGAACCCAAGGCGGTGCCGACGGTAAAACTGATGTCGGGGAGCTTCGCCCTCGGAAGGTGTGGCCGAGAAGCTGTCCAGAATTCGGTCGAAGACGTAGAGCAGCCACACAGCCATCGCCAGAACCGCCGTGGCCGCGGCGCTGAGCGGCGTCTTCATGCTGCGCGCGAACAGCCGCTGCCAAAGAACCGCGACCACGGGCGCATCCAGACTGAGACGTGTGAGCCATACCAGCGGCGAAGAAGGCGCGGTCGCCTTGGCTCGAGGGCTCATTGCACTGCGGACCTCCACAACTATCATTGTTACAGAGTCACGGGAAGAATCGAGGAAAGATTTCACGAGCCGGTCGCCAAAACCGAAAAATGCGATCGTCGCTCGCGCCATGGAGCGAGCTTCATCCTGCAGCGGCCAGCCATGGAAAACGATGTCCGGCGTTGACGGGTTGGGAGGGGTATGCTACGTTCACAACGTGAGGGGTTGAAGGAGGTTAATTGTTTGCTGTTCTCTTCTGGATTATTCAGAGCGCGTTTTTGGACTATCTTTCAGGCACGGGCCTTGTGGCTCGCATCGTCCTGTTAATTCTCTTAATCCTTTCCATTTTTTCTTGGGCGATTATCATTCACAAGCAAGCGGTTTTCAAACGGGCGCGGCGAGATTCGGCGGGCTTTTTGCGGGTCTTTCACCAGAGCAAGAAGCTCTCCGACATTCGCAGCGCGGCGGCGCTGGTGAAGCGGAGCCCGCTGCCGGCGGTTTTCGAGGCCGGGTACCGTGAAATCGAAAGTCAAGCCACGGTGAGTTCCAACCCCGGCAAGCCGATTATCAAAAGCCTCGAGGCCGTGCACCGCGCGCTTCAAATTGCCGCCGCCCGCGAACTCACGGAAATGGAGCAGCAGCTTTCCTGGCTGGCGACGACCGCGGCGGCCTCGCCGTTTATCGGTCTGTTTGGGACCGTCTGGGGAATTATGGATGCCTTTCACGGGTTGGGCCTTGCAGGAACCGCCAGCTTGCGAAGCGTCGCGCCCGGCATTTCCGAAGCTCTGATAACGACCGCCGGCGGACTGTTCGCGGCCATCCCCGCCCTTATCGCCTACAACCAGTTTGTTCAGCGGCTGAAGGAATTTGGCGTCATGCTAGACGACTTTGTCCTGGAATTTCTGAATATGACGGAACGGTATTTTACATAGAGTAAGCCGCCCGCCGCTTCTGACGGGCCGTAGGAGCCTCGGCACGCGGCGGGCGCTTTGAGTCCGGCACCGAGAGAGTGGAAGATGGCCTTTACGACACCTAAAGGGACAACCCAAACCGCGATGGCGGAAATCAACGTGACGCCCTTCGTGGATGTCATGCTGGTGTTGCTGGTGATTTTTATGGTGACGGCGCCGCTGCTTGAATCCGGCATCGAAGTCACACTGCCCAAAACCAAAACCGTGAAGGTGTTGCACCAGGAGAGGGTGGTGGTCACGATTGACAAAATGCAAACCATTTACGTGGGCAACCAGCCGGTGAATATCCACCTGCTCGGCTCCATCGTGCGGAAGCAGATGCGGGGCGACGACAACGCGCCGGTCTTCATCCGTTGCGATCAAGCGGTGGCGTTCGGCGCCTTCGCGCGAGTGATTGACGCCCTGAAGCAAGCCAAGGTGAAAAACATCAACATCGTCACGCAGCCCTTGAACACGAAACCTTCATCTTAAAAAGAGGATCGAGAACCGGAGGTCACGCTCGTCAGGCCATGGAGGCAGCGGTTGTTCCTGAGATGGCAAGGTCGTCGGCGGGCTTACGTGGCCCGTTGATGTGGTCCATTCTGCTGCACGGCACGCTCGTGGCCACAGCCGTTCTCTACGGATGGATGGGAGGCTTCCAGGGCCCGGCGTGGGGAAACGGCATCAACTCGGGCAGCGCTGTCCGCGTGAACGCCGTTGCGTCGCTGGCCGGCATCCCGCTTCCGCCGCCGGCCATTTCCACGCCCAACACGCTCGCCACCCAAAATCCCGGCCTGTTTTTTTCCAAGCCTGTACCGAAAATGCCGACCTCGCCCAACGTCGTGAAAATCCCGAAATTCAAGGAAGCGACTCGGGTCAAAAAGCTCACGGGCGTGAACAAGCTCATCCAAAAGCAGAAATTTCAGCCGGCGCCCAACGCCGTTCCGTTCGGCGAAGGTGGAGCGCCGCAGATGACCTACAGCCCCGTCGTCAACGCCGCAGGCAGCGGCGGTATCTCTTTTGGGCAAGGAAACTTTGGTCAAATGTTCGGTTGGTACGTGGACGCGGTGCGCGACCGGATCAGCAGCAATTGGCTGCTCTCGACCATCAGCTCGGATATCGTCAGCGCGCCGCGCGTCTATGTGGACTTTGACATTGAGCGCAACGGCACCATCACGCACGCGCGCATCGTTCAATCGAGTGGCGTTCCGGAGGTGGACCGCTCGGCGCTTCGGGCCGTGTTGGCCTCGAACCCTCTTGCCCCGCTTCCCCAAGCGTATTCGGGAAACCAAGTCCACGTGGAGTTCTACTTTGACTTCCATCGTCCATAAGCGCCATGTCCTTCCGGCCCGCGAGCGCGCTGCAAGCGCAAGAGCTTTCCAAAACTCTTTCATCGGTGAAAGGAATGATGTTAACCAAACGTTGGCTTAGTTTCGTCGTTTTCATCCTCATGGGAGTTGGCCTGAACGCCGGCCCGGGGTTCAGCCAAGGTTGGTTCAAGACCGGAATCAACCTTGGGCAAACTCAGGTTAAGATTGCCGTTCCCGACTTCCCTCCGCAATCGGTTAATCAACAACTTGTGAGCTTGACTCAAACCTTTAACAAGGTTTTGTGGAACGACCTGGCGTTTTCGGGGATTCTTCAAATGGTCAGCAAAAGCTATTATCCGCTGACCACGCCGCAAACCCCCGCGCAAGTGGATTTCAAGGCCTGGTCAGGCCCGCCGGTCAACGCGCAGATGTTGGTGCTCGGCAGCACGGCGTCGGTCAACAACCAGATGGTGGTGACGGCTTACTTGCAAGATGTGCGGAGCCCGGGCAGTCCGCCGGCCATGGCCAAGCGATACGTTGCGGACCTGAGTCCGGAAGCGGCGCGCGCCATTGCGCACCATCTGGCGAACGACATCATTCAGCTTCTGGGTGGCGGGATTCCCGGCATCAACTTGACGAAGATCGCCTTCGTCAGCAACCGCACGGGCTATCCCGAGATCTGGGTGATGGATTACGACGGCCACAACCAGCATCCGATTACCAACTATCATTCGTTGTGCACGACGCCGCGATGGTCGCCGAATGATGAAGATCTGGCCTTTACGAGCTACGCCAGCGGCAATCCGGAGATTTACATTTTTTCCCTGTTGACCAATCACCGGTTGCCGTTCCCAACTTACCGCGGGCTGAATACCACCCCTGCCTGGTCGCCCGATGGCAAGAAGATCGCCTTCTGTTCGAGCATGGGCGGCGATCCGGAGATTTACGTCAGCAACGTGGACGGCTCCAACCTGCAACAACTGACGTTCGCGCCCAAGGTGAATATTTCTCCGGTGTGGAACCCCAAAACCGGCAAGGAAATTGCCTTCGTTTCTGACCGCAGCGGCACGCCTCAGATCTACATTATGTCTTCCGACGGCACCAATCTGCGGCGGCTGATTACCTATGGCGGCGACGCCAACGCTCCCTCCTGGTCGCCGAATGGACTTTTTATGGCGTTCTGCTGGGGCGAGGTGGGAACGGGCGCGTATGATATCTATGTCATCAACATCGCCACGGGGCAAATTGTTCAGCTCACGCACGGCGAGGGCCGCAACACTCATCCGTCCTGGGCGCCCGACGGGCGACACATCGTTTTTTGCTCCACGCGGAACGGCGGCCATCGGCAAATATGGACGATGTTGGCCAATGGACAGGACCCTCGGCAACTTACATTCAAGGGCAGCAATTGGAATCCGAACTGGTCCAATTGAGCGCGGCCCTGCGCGAATCTGGGGCAAGTTGGTCTCGCTAGCGGCGGCGTGCGATGACGCATTTGCCAGGGAACCGATTTTTTGTTGTTTTCGGACTCAAGGCGGTGATAGCATCTGTGGACTTAATCAGAGCGCCGTCCGGGGTTCACGAACTTCTGACGGGGCGGCGTCTGAGCCTTGCATTCCCATGCAACAAGTTCTCAATTTTTAATCTCATTGGTCGAGGGAGGAAAGAAAATGCAATCGCACCGAGGCAGCCTGGTCGTCCTGGCTGCCATTCTTGGATTGACGGTCATCGGGACCACGTCTTGCCATAAGAAGGTTGTGCCGCCGCCCGCCACTCCGCCGCCGCCCGCCGCCACGCCGGCTCCCACGGGCAGTTTGACGGCAGAACCAAGCACCATCCAAGCCGGTCAATCCGCAACGTTGACGTGGACATCAGAAAATGCCACCGAGTTGGATCTCGAGCCGAACATCGGCAAGGTTCAGCCCCAAGGCTCAACGACCGTCAGCCCTCAGCAATCCACTACCTACACGCTGACCCTCAAGGGGCCCGGCGGCGAACAGTTCGACGAGGCGCGCGTGACCGTCGCGGGAGCTCCGCCAACCCCCGCCGCCGAGGCCACGCCTCCGGTCACCGAAGAAGAGCTCTTTGAGCAAAAGGTGAAGGACGCCTTTTTTGATTTCAACCGCGCCAACATCCGTCCAGACGCGCGAGTCGCGCTGACCGAAGACGCGCAATTTTTCAAAGAGCATCCCAGCATTGACTTCACCATCGAAGGTCACTGCGACCAGCGCGGCACCGAGGAATACAACCTGGGTCTCGGCGAGCGCCGGGCGGAGGCGGCCAAGAATTTCCTGGTAAGTCTGGGAGTCGCCGCCTCTCGCATTACGACGATTTCTTACGGCAAAGATCGCCCATTCTGCACCGAGCAGACCTCGGCGTGCTACCAGGAAAATCGTCGGGCGCATTTTGTCTTTGGCTCGGAGACTCACTAACGGGTTTCATCGAATCGTTGCTCGTTGCCGGGTGCGCCGCCGGGCGCGGCAAAAACTTTGGCGCGTCGCCGAACTTGCACCGCCAGCCGCGTTCCCTTGGCGTCGCAGGAAGGCCTACGTGTGCCCGTTGACCCCGGCGTGACGGCAGGCTAGACTGTCCGTGAGAGGGATTGTTCGCCAAACGGAGGGAGAAGTTGCCTTGAAAAAGCTTTGGATTTCGGTTCTCCTTGCGGCGGGTGTGGTCTGGGCGGGTGTTCCACCCAGCTTCGCGGTCAGCCGGCAAACCATTGAAATGATGCAGCAACTGAACACCTTGCAGCAGGAGGTTCAAACCCTGCAAACGACCTTGGCCACGCAGACGGCGATTCTGAGGACGCTGATTCAACAAACCCAAGCTGACGTCCGAACCATCAAGCAGCAAGTGGGCGACATCCGGCGAACCACCGAGCAGAGCCTCGCCACCTACGGCTCCTCCGTTCAAACCTTGACGGGACAGGTCCAGGCTTTGGGTTCGAGCGTGGACGTCGTGAACGCTCGCCTGGCGAAGTTGAGCGACCAAATCACCAAGACCCAAAACATCATTCAGACGCTCAACCAGGTGCCCGCCACGCCGGCAGCGAACGCCGCGCTGACGCCCGGCGCAAGCGGGACGCCCTCCTCGTCCACCGATGCCACCGGCGCCGCGCCGGCTGCCGCGCCCATTCCCGACCCGAACGCGCTATTCAGTTCGGCGCTCGAAAGCTACAACAGCGGTCAGTATGGTTTGGCGATTCAAGGGTTCACGGAGTTCTTGCAATACTACGGCAACAGCGCCCGCGCCTCGGACGCCCAGTATTACATTGGCGACTCTTACTACAACGAGGGCAACTATCCCAAAGCCATCAGTGAGTTCAACAAATGCCTGGATCGGTATCAGAGCGGCCCGCGGTTGCCTACGGCGCAGCTTAAAAAAGCTTATGCCCTGTTGGCCCTGGGGGAAACCCAAGCGGGTATCCGCGAATTGCGGTCTTTGATTCAGCGATATCCGCACTCCTCGGAAGCGGATTTAGCTCGGCAGCGGCTCAAGCAACTGTATGCCCCGCGTCGCCGGTAAGCTTGGCGAAGCGCCGACGCAACGGGTGAGCGGCGTCGCGCGAAGCGACCCTCCACCCCACACCGAAAGCGAGGCACCCATGAGCGGCACGGTGAACAAGGTGATTTTGGTTGGGCGTTTGGGAAAAGACCCGGAAGTTAAATATACGCCGAGCGGCGCTCCGGTGGCTAAATTCACCCTCGCCACCGACGAGAGCTTCAAGGATCGCAATGGCGAACAGCAAAAAAAGACGGAGTGGCACAACATCGTCGCCTGGAACAAATTGGCGGAAATCTGCGGCGAATATCTGACGAAGGGAAAACTCGTTTACATCGAGGGAAGCATTCGCAGCCACCAATATGAAGACTCACAGGGCAACAAGAAAACGGCTTACGAGATTGTAGCCCGCAACATGCAAATGCTGGGCTCTCGAGGCGACGCGGAACGCAGCCACGAAGCCGCCGCGCCTGACGCTTCCGCACCCGCCCGCGAGCCAAGCCCTCCCGAAACAACCCCCGAGCCGGGCATCACGGACGACGACATTCCCTTCTAAGAACGCTCAGTGGCCAGGCTGCTTTTTCATGCGGGCGTGCCAGCGGGCGACCATGGCATTGAACTTGGCGAGTTGGGTGGGATTGAGGATCTTGCGGATTCGGTCCCTTCCCTGCTTGCGGATGGCCGCGATTTGCGGCTCCATCTGTTGCTCCAGGACTTGAATCTTGGCCATGTCATCCTTGATGATTTGGTTCACTTGAGCGGTTTGCGCGTTGTCCAGATTCAGATCGTGCTTCAGATGGGCCACAATCCATTGTCGGGTGGGAGGGCCGTGGCGCCAGCGGCCGGAATGCCACGCGTAAATGAGCGTGAGCGCCGAGCCCACAATCAAACCGAGGATGAACGTCAGAACAAAGTAAAGATAGGCGCGGCGGGTCACTTGTGAGCTAGCCCCCTCGCTCCGCTTCGGCTTGCCCATCCCGCTTCAAGCGCGCCCGGCGCGATGGGCGCGGCCTCGCTCACTTCCACCACGGGCGGGCGAGCCAGGAGAACCTCGGCGCGGGAGCGCGCCCGCAACGGCCCGGAAGAAGGTACCACCAAGCTCAGCAAAACAAGCAGCGTGAGCAAAAGCGTGGCATAAACCATCCGACGCCCCGCAACCTCGATGAACTCTTCGCTCGGATGCTGCACCGCAGCCTCCAGACGCCGCCGCAGCCTTTCCGTAAATCCCCAAGGAATCTCCGGCGGCTTCTGCTCGCGAAGCTCTCTCCATCCTGCGCGGATAAGCCGCCACTCGGCGGCCACCTCCGCGCAGGCGCGGCAGCTCTTCAGATGCGCCTGAACTTCCGCCTCCTCGGGTTGACCTTCCTCAAGAATCTTCCGTACGTTTGGGCAGCGCATGGCTCACCCTCCCCGAACGCCATTTCTTAAAATCTTTCAGCATTCGTTTGCGTGCTCGGTGCAACCGCACTTTCACGGTGCTTTCCTTCAGTCCCGTGATCTCGGCAATTTCTTCCACCGACCGCCCCTCCAGTTCTTTCAGCGCCAAGATGACCCGGTCTTCCGCGGGAGCCCTGGCCAGTAGTTTATCCACTAAATCCGCTAATGCAAGCCGATCTTCGTGGTCGAGCGAACCCGGCGGGCCGTCCTCGGCAGTAGCTTCGATGCGCCGCTCGGTTTCCTCCCCCATCTGCCAAAAGTACGTGACCCGTAACGCTCGATTTCTGCGCAGATAATCATAGCAATGATTCACCGCAATCCGCGACAGCCAGGTTCGAAAGGAGGAGCGAAAATTGTAGCCCCGAATGGCCACAAAGGCCTTGATAAAAATTTCCTGGACAATGTCCTCCACCTCGTCGTGGCGGTGGACCAGATGAAACACCAAAGAGAAAATCGGCTGGTGGTAGGTTTCGACCAACCATCCGAACGCCTCTCGGTCGCCGTTTTGGCAACGCCGGATGGTCTCAATCTCGCGGCCGAGCTCGGGGTTCGGATTTGCCATTCACATTCCATGGCCTGTCCTTCCCACGTAAGCTTCGACGAAGCACCGCGGTTTAAGGTTACAGGCCGGCTTTCAGCAAGTCGCTTCGCCCTTCAATTTTAATTGACTAACTCATCAAGATGTGAAAGGATATCCCCATGGTCATCGGATTGCGACTGCGCAAACTGCGGGAGGAAAAAAACCTCTCGCAAGGGGATATCGAAAAACGAACGGGACTGCTCCGCTGTTACATCTCCCGAGTGGAGAACGGCCACACCGTGCCCTCGCTCGAAACTCTGGAGAGAATTGCGGCGGCGCTCGAAATCCCTCTTTACGCTTTGTTCTATGAGGGAGACCAGCCGCCGGAACTACCCAACCTCACCCACCGACGCACGACGGACGAACTGGCCGGCGAATACGCAGCGGACAAAGAGTCGCGGTTCTTCCAGAAGGTTAAGCGCCTTCTCTCCCGTATCAACGATCGGGACCGCCGCCTGCTGCTGTACATGGCCCAAAAGCTGGCCAATCGGTAGAGAGAGGCTTTCCCGCGCACGATGCTCGCGCCTGCCGGCCACGGCGGGGGGCGTAGTGCTTTCTATTCCCACTCGATGGTCGCGGGTGGCTTGGAGGTCACGTCCAGCACCACGCGGTTCACGCCTTTCACCTCATTGACCACGCGAGTTGAAATTCGGGCCACCAACTCCCCCGGCAGTCGAGCCCAGTCGGCCGTCATGCCGTCCTCTGACCTCACAGCGCGAATCGCGATCGTGGCGGCGTAGGTTCTGGCGTCGCCCATCACACCCACGCTGGAGATGGGCAGCAGCACCGCAAACGACTGCCACAATTCCCGACTGAGCCCGGCGCCGAGAATCTCTTCCTGAACGATGGCGTCGGCCTCCCGCACCATCCGCAAACGCTCTTCGGTCACTTCGCCTACAATGCGCACCGCAAGTCCCGGACCCGGAAAAGGTTGACGGTTCACCAGCTCTTCCGGCAAGCCGAGAGCCCGGCCGACCTCGCGCACTTCGTCTTTGAACAGCTCGCGCAGAGGCTCAATCAGCCGAAAGCGCAGGTCCGCCGGCAGCCCGCCCACGTTGTGATGGCTCTTGATGGTGGCGGCGGGCCCTCTCACCGAGACCGATTCGATGACGTCGGGATAAAGCGTTCCCTGCACCAGAAACTTGACGTCCCCCAGCCGTTGCGCCTCCTCCTCAAAGACACGGATAAATTCCTCGCCGATGATTTTCCGCTTCTGCTCCGGGTCGGTGATGCCCACGAGGCGCGCTAAAAATCGGCCGCCAGCCTCGACCGCCACCACGTTCAGATGCGCCTGCTCGCACAAGACGGCGCTGACCTTCTCAAACTCGTTTTTGCGCAACAAGCCATTGTTGACAAAAACACAGGTTAGCCGGTCACCGATGGCCAGGCTCACCAGCGTGGCGGCCACGGCCGAATCCACGCCGCCCGAAAGCGCGCAGAGCGCCCGGTCCTGCCCCGTCCGCTCCCGAATCTGCTCCACGGTTTGCTCGATGAACGACCTCGGAAACCAATTGGGTTGGATGCCGCAAATCCCTTTGACGAAATTGCGAAGAATGTCGGCCCCGCGGTCGGTGTGGCGTACCTCGGGATGAAACTCCACGGCGTACATCCGCGCCGCCGCATTCTCAATTACGGAAATGGCATTCTCCGTCCGGCCCGTGACGCGAAACCCCGGCGGAACCTCCGCCACATGGTCGCCGTGACTGTTCCAAACCCGCAACGGCGACGGGAGGCCCTTCAAAAGCTCGCTCGCGGAGTCCGCCTCCAACATAGTAAATCCGTACTCGCGCCGCCGCGCCGGCTCAACCTTGCCGCCCAGCTTGTAAGACATCCATTGCAGGCCGTAGCAAATGCCCAGCACCGGCAGATTCAGCTTGAGGATGCGCTCGTCGGCCGCCGGCGAGGCCGGATCGTAAACCGACGCCGGCCCTCCGGAAAGAATCAATGCCTGCGGGCTCATCTTGACCAGCTCGTCGAAGGCGATCGTGCATGGCACAATCACCGAATAGACGTGCATCTCCCTGATCCGCCGCGCAATCAACTGCGTGTATTGCGAGCCGAAATCAAGAACGACAATAGGACGCGGAGATGAATTCATGGAATGCTTGAACCCCAGGCGCAAGCGAGCCGGCGGCTCGGAGGGCGCATCATTTCACCACAACGTTCACCAACTTTTGCGGCACGACGATTACTTTGATGACTTGGCGACCGTTCAAGTATTGCGTGACCTTTTCGTCCGCCAGGGCAAGCCGACGAATCTCTTCCTCGCTTGCGCCCGCCGCCGCAAGGATTCGCGCCCGCACCTTGCCGTTGATTTGCACGGGAATCTCCCATTCCTCTTCGGCGGCCAAGGCCGGGTCGAAGGCCGGCCAAAGCGTTTTCAAGAGGGGTTTGGAATGCCCGAGCGCTTCCCAGAGTTCATCCGCAACGTGAGGAGCAAAAGGCGAAAGCGAAATCACGAGGAGTTCGACCGCCTCCCTTAAAACTTCATCCCGAATCTCCCCTGCTGCGAACGCCGCTTCCGATTCCGCCAACTGGTTGGCCAACTCCATGCACATGGCGATGTCGGTGTTGTAATGCCACCGGTATTCCATATCCTCCGTCACGTGGCGAAGGACCTGGTGAGCCTTCCGTAGCAGGTTGCGCTCTTCGCCGGTCAAGCGATCCGGCGTGACGGTCATGCCGTGCGGGGTGCTCTGTAACACCTCAAGTGTTGCTTGATGTTTTTCAACCAGCCGATAAACGCGATTCAGAAAGCGCCAAGCGCCCTCGATGCCGGCGTCCGACCAATCCAGGTCTTTTTCCGGGGGAGCGGCGAACATCATGTAGAGCCGAACCGTATCCGCCCCGTACTTGTCGCACATCTCCGTGGGGTCCACGACGTTCCCCTTTGACTTCGACATGGCCGAGCCGTCTTTGAGCACCATGCCTTGCGTGAACAGCCGCGCCACGGGTTCAGAAAACTCCACCAGGCCGATGTCCTGCATGACCTTGGTGAAAAATCGCATATAAATCAGGTGCAGGATCGCGTGCTCGATGCCGCCAATATATTGGTCAACGGGAAACCAGTAGCGGACCGCGTCGGAATTAATCGGGCCCGAGGTGATTTGAGGGTCGGTGTAGCGATAGAAATACCAGGAAGAATCCACAAAAGTGTCCATCGTGTCCGTCTCACGCCGCGCCCCGCCCCCACAGCGCGGACACGATGTATGAACAAAGTCAGGCACAGTCTCAAGCGGCGACTTTCCCTGCCCAGTCAGTTTGACCCGAGGCGGAAGCACAACGGGCAAGTCCGCTTCCGGAACCGGCACGATGCCGCACTTCTCGCAGTAGAGAATCGGAATGGGTGTTCCCCAATATCGCTGGCGCGAAATCCCCCAATCCTTAATCCGATATTGAACTGTTCCCTGCCCGAAACCCTCTGCTTCGGCGTCGCGCGTCATCTTTTCGATGGCTTGTTCTGAGGTTAGACAGGAGTATTTCCCTGAATCAACAAGTTGTCCGTACTCAATGAACGCCTCTTCAAGTGGTTCTTTAAGTTTTTGCTCCTTGGGCTGAATGACCGTCCTGATGGGCAAGCCGTAAGTTTTGCAAAACTCAAAGTCGCGCTGATCGTGAGCGGGAACGGCCATCACGGCGCCGGTCCCGTACTCTGTGAGCACGAAGTTGGCAAGCCACACCGGAATCAATTCGCCATTGAATGGATTGCGGGCTTGAAAGCCGGTCGCGGCGCCGACTTTCTCAAGGCTCGCTTCCGCGCGGCTGCCCGTGGCGGCGGCTTGAATGCGCTCCGCGTCGGCGCGCAGCTTTTGAGGGGAAGCCGAAACGCGAATCAATTTCTCAACCAAAGGATGGTCGGGCGCGATGAAGACCGCCGTGCAGCCGAAGATGGTATCCACTCGGGTCGTGAAAACCCGCAGGGACTCATCCAATCCCTCGACCTTAAAATCAACGAAAGTCCCCGGAGATTTGCCGATCCAGTTGCGTTGCATCGTGAGCACGCGCTCCGGCCAGCGGACCAAGTGTCGCATGTCTTCGAGCAAGCGGTCGGCGTAGGCGGTGATTTTCAGAAACCATTGTTCGAGTTCTTTCTCGACGACGGGCGTCTCCTCGTGTCGCCAGCAGCAGCCGTTCACCACCTGCTCGTTGGCGAGAACCGTCTCGCACTCGGGGCACCAGTTGACGCGGCTCTTCTTGCGGTAGGCCAGGCCGCGCTCGTACATCTTGAGAAAAATCCACTGGTTCCAGCGATAATATTCCGGCGTGCAGGTGGCAATCTCTCGCCGCCAATCGTAACTGAAGCCGAGGCGCTTCAACTGGCCGCGCATCACGGCAATGTTGTCGAACGTCCAATCGGCGGGCGGCCGGCCGTGCTTAATGGCCGCATTTTCCGCCGGCAGGCCGAAGGCGTCCCATCCCATCGGATGAATGACATTGAAGCCTTTCATCCCCATGTACCGCGCCAGGGCATCGCCCAGCGTGTAATTGCGAACGTGCCCCATGTGCAGCGCGCCGGATGGATACGGCAACATCTCGAGCACGTAATACTTCTTGCGGGCGGGGTCAACGTCGGCATCAAAGAGCTTCAGCTCCGCCCAGCGGCGCTGCCACTTGGCCTCGATTTGTTGCGGGTTGTAGTTAACGTCCATCACACGCTCTTTCGCTCGAGAGTTTTTCCCGCTGGCTATCGGTCCGCCCTTCGCGGGCTTCGAATTCATCCCCGCAGGTGCCTGCGGTCCATTCCTCTCTTCTGAAAGTCATACCCCGCCAGCCGACGAAGCGCGTTGAGGTTGCGCCGGTCGTCGCCGGGCCGGTCAACGGGAGTCTCGCAAATAAACGGAATATTCTTAAGCTTCGGATGGCGAACGATTCGCCGGAAGCCTTCCATTCCGATTTTGCCCATTCCAATGTGCTCGTGCCGGTCAGCGTGGGACTCGAAATCCGTCTTTGAATCGTTGGCGTGGATCACCTTCACGTTCTTCACTCCAACGGTTGCGTCAAGAAGTTGAAGCGTTGCTTTAAGTCCGGCCGCCGTGTGAATCGGGTAGCCGGCCTCAAAGCAATGCGCGGTATCCACGCAAACCCCGAGAGGCAACCGGCCCTGAGCGCCTTCAAGAATTTCCGCCACTTCCTCGAAGCTCCTTCCAATGGCCGAGCCTTGGCCAGCCGTGTTTTCAATCAGGATGACCAAACCATTCAGGGTCAACCCATCCGCCGCCTTTAGGAGCGATTCGATGCAGTGGCGAATGGCGAGCGAGGGTTTGATTTCACGCGCGCTGCCTGGATGCGTCACCAGGTAATCGGCTCCCAAACTCACGGCTCGCTCGATTTCCAGACGAAAAGCCTCCTGGGATTTCCGACGGATCGCCGGGTCGCCTGACGCCAGGTTGATCAGATAATTATCGTGAATCACCAGCGGCGACAAGCCATGGGCGGCGCGTGCTTCCCGGAACCTGGCAACATCGGCTGCTCGAGGCGGCTTGGAGCGCCAGCCGCGCGGATTGGCCGAAAACATCTGGAACGTATCACACCCAATTTCCTTGGCGTGGCGCGCCGCATTTTCCAGCGCTCCGGCAATCGAGGTGTGAACACCGACCTTCACGCGGCTTCTCCCTTGCGGCTTAATCGCTCATCCTAACAAAGCTTCGCTGTGAGCGTCAATGAAGCGAGTTGCGCGTTAGAGACAACCCGGCGTAAAAAGCGTTATACTGCTGGCAGTCTTGCGGCACGTCTGGGAGGTGCGAATGATCAAAAAGCTGGTTCTCAGAAACTTTCGAGGGATCGCCAACGCTGAGGTGAGCATCGCGCCCGTCACCGTGCTCACCGGGGCCAACAATAGCGGTAAATCAAGCGTGATGTACGGGCTCCTGACGCTCAAAAACATCCTTTCTAACCCCAACCAGCCGCTGGATAGTTTCTTCAACTTCATCTTCATGAACCTGGGGGGCTTCAAGGAGACTATTCATCTCAAGGAAGAGGAAAAGAAGAGGATCACCATCGGAATCCATTGTGAGGACGGGGATGTGAAATCGTCGTACCATGCGTCGCTCGGTAAAGCGCAGTCAACCCTGGAGGTCGAGGAGCAGACGCCAGCCAAGCTTTCCCTCAAGTTGGACGTTACGTTTCCGTACAGCCTCAACCTCAGTACGGGCGTCGAGGCAGACGGTTTGAAGTTAACGTGGAACGGCATCTCGCCAACGGTGACCGCGAAGGAGGCAGGACAGGAGGAACGCGCTACTCTGGTGGCTTCGGGGATATTGCTACCTGTTTCCGACATAAAGGGTGTGGATTTCGTTCCGCTAAAGCGGGGATTCATCAAGCCGATCTTCTCCCCTGTGCCTGTGCAGCAACAACTGATTTCGGAGGATGAGGTTGCGACGCTTGTCGCCAATGACAGGGACCTGGAGGGCAAGATCAACTACTGGCTTGAGAGGATCGTGAACAGGAACTTTCATGCCAGGCCAACGCTGGGGACGGCGAACTTTTATCTCCAAACGAATGACCGGGACACAGGGTTCGTTTGCGACCTCGTGAACGAAGGGTTCGGCACGAACCAACTTGTGTATCTGCTCGCGAAGGCGCTCCGAAAGGACCAGACGACGATTTGCATCGAAGAGCCGGAGATTCATCTAAATCCCGCCGCCGTGCTGAGGTTGGTGGATGTCCTCGTAGAGGTTGCGAAGGACCTCAATCGGAGTTTCGTCATCTCCACCCACAGCGAACACATCGTCGTCGCCTTATTGACCAAGCTCGCCCAAGGTGCGATCAAGGCCAACGACCTGCGCGTTTACCACATCCGGAAGGAGAAGGCTCGTAGTGTCATCGAGGAACAGCGTGTAAACGAAAAAGGTCAGATCGAGGGCGGCCTGAAAGCCTTCTACGACACCGAGCTTCAGCAAATGAGGGACTTCCTATCAGTGACGGAGGAAGCTTAGTTGGAGCTCGTATGGAACGAATGGTTCGTGGAATACATGACGCGAGCGTCCGGCAAGCGGGGCCTCGTATGGAAGCTACTCGACTGTCTGGAAACGAAGCGCGACGTTCTGGCCGTCCGATATCGGAGCCCCCTCGTCTCCAAGTTTTATCGCTACGCTAAACTTCATCCCATTCCACCTGACAATACGCCCTTTAAGCGGTTTTTCATGATGATGCGCGACCCAGCGAAGGTGAGGCTCGTTTACGACCAGGAAATCGTCCCCCTCCCCCAAGACGTGGCGGCCTTAGTCCCAGACGATGACCTTTACTTGATCGAATTAGCCAACGTGACGACAGAGAAGACGGTGGTAACGACCGACGAAACGCTTCAAAAACGGCTGAACGGGGTCGCGGGTTTCCGTGTCCTCGTCCTGCAAGAATTTCTGGAGTACTACCATCTGTAAGAGTTGCCAGGAACCACAAGCCCTCTGCGAATTCCAAGCTGCTGGCCACCAACCCCCGAGCTCCACCGTCGGCGCGCCGACAAATGAAAGGCATGGTTGATATTTCGCGCCATCACAATACTTAAAGTACAACTTTAACTTATATGTAGCCCCTTTCCCTGCCCCAGCCTGAGCCAGAAATTCCGTCAAATTGCTTTCGCCCCTATGATGGATTAAACTAGGGCGACGGTTCCGCTCGGACGGGTATTGGCCATGCTTGTCGTGATGAAGCCGCAAGCGACTGAAGAGGACATTCGCCGCGTCGCCGCAAAAATCGAAGCGATGGGCTTTCGCGCTCACCCTATTCCCGGCGCGCAGCGAACGGCCATCGGCATCACCGGCAATCCCGGACCCCTTGACCCGGCGGAATTTGAGAGCTTGCCTGGGGTTGCCGAAGCGATTCGTGTCTCGAAGCCCTACAAGCTCGTCAGCCGCGAAGTGAAGCCGGAGGATTCCGTCATCCAGGTAGGGCCTGCGGAAGCTGGAGTGCGAATTGGCGGACCGGAGCTCGGAATTATTGCCGGCCCTTGCGCCGTCGAAAGTCGCGAGCAGCTTTTGCTGGCGGCTGAGGCCGTGAAGAAAGCCGGGGCACGCCTGCTTCGCGGCGGTGCTTTCAAGCCTCGCACGTCGCCTTACAGTTTTCAAGGCTTGGGTCGGCCGGCCTTGGAGGCTCTCGCCGAGGCACGCCGCCAGTTCGGCCTGATGATTGTGACGGAGACCATTGACCCGGAGAATTGCGACCTGGTGGAGGAGTACGCCGACGTCTTGCAGGTGGGCGCCCGCAACATGCAAAATTTTTCGCTCCTCAAGCGCGTGGGACGCTCCAAAAAACCCGTCTTGCTCAAGCGCGGCCTTTCCGCCACGCTCGAGGAGTTCCTCATGGCGGCTGAATACGTCCTCTCAGAAGGCAACTACCAGGTCATCCTGTGCGAGCGCGGGGTTCGCACTTTCTCCGACCACAGCCGCAATACGCTCGACTTAAGCCTGATTCCCGCCGTCAAGTCTTTGTCGCACCTGCCGATCGTCGTGGACCCCAGCCACGGCACCGGCCGGCGGGATAAGGTGATTCCTATGGCTCGAGCTGCGGTTGCCGCTGGCGCGGATGGCTTGATCGTGGAGGTGCATCCCGACCCCGATCGAGCGCTTTCCGACGGCTATCAATCCCTGTTTCCCTCCCAATTTCAAGAATTGATGAACCAGGTGGCGGCGATGGCCGCCGTTCTCGGCCGCTCGACCCAACCCCGTTCGGGAATGACACCCTCCTGATGAAGGCCAAGCCTGCCACTGGACGCGAACCCACCCCTTGGCGCCGGACCGCTCGGAGGGAATTTCTTGCCTGGTTGACGATGCTCCTAGCGGCGCTCACGTGTGGGTCTTGCTCCAAACGGCCTTCCCCTCCCCAAGCGTATGTGGCCTTGGTCGCCTGCGAGGGAAGCCGGACGGTCGCCGTGGTCAATCTGGCCCAAATGCGGATCGTCCGCACAATTCCCTTTGCCCACGCTATCGTTCAGGTCGCGGCGCGGAGGATGTCGCACGAATTTTATGCGCTTTCTTCTGCCGGCGAATTATCAGCCATCGGCTTCCCCAAGCTCAACGTGCTGTGGACCAAAACTGTTAGCCGCGCCGCAAGTCGCATGAAGTTCTCCACCCACGGGAACCGCGTCACGGTGCTCGACCCAGCCTCCGGTCAAGTGACGGTTATCCATAGCGCCGATGGCTCCATGCTTCGCACAATCAAAGTCGGCCAAGGGGTTCATTATTTTGTGCTTTCGCCGGGGGGCGGGAGGTTAGTGGCGACCGATACGGCGACGAATCAGGTGCTCATCTTCAGCACCGGTTCCGGCAAGCTCTTGGCGCGGGTTGGCGTCGGGCAAGCGCCGGAATCTCTGGTCATGCTTCCGAGCGGATCGAAGGTTTTTGTTGCTGACAGCGGGGACGATGCGGTGTCCGTGGTGGATCTCCGCTCGCATCAACTCCTGTCCAACATTGAGATCGGCGCCGCGCCCAGCCTGATGGCGCTCAAGCCGGACGGGGGTGAGTTGTTTGTCTTTGCCGATGCCACGGCCACCATGAGCATCATAGACACCTCGGCGGACGACGTCGAGCAGAGCCTTCCCACCGCCAAAGGCACGGTGGCTGCTCTATTCACCCCGGACTCCACTCGCCTGTACCTTTTGAGCCCTCTCGACCGACTGGTCACCTTTTTGGATGTCAATTCCCGATCTGTCCTGGCGGCGGTTCCGATTGGAGCGAGGCCTACCTCGGAGGCTCTGACTCCCGACGGCCGCTTTCTCGCAGTGGCGGACCGAAACTCCGGCGCCCTAACGATTCTTAGGACCAACCCTCCGGGACTTGTCACGCAAATCCCCGTGGGCGAGCGGCCGGTGGACGTGGTGATTCCCGGATGGCTGAGCCCCGGCTAGCTGGAAGAGCCCGCCAGGAGCGGGGTGGCATGGCGCCCTAGCAAGAGCCGGTGTGAATGAACGCCGACCCCAGTCCGGGCCGAGCATCTTAAAGTTAAACTTCAAATCTTCGTCGGCGCTCCGACAACATTAAAAGTATTGCTTGAAGGGATGTTGGAACGCTCGCCTACCAATTGACGAGTTGATTGGTCAGTTCAAGCTTCAGCCAGCCTTCTTTGGGAAAAACCTGAAGTGGCAACTCGTTGACCCATAGCGAGGCTTGCAATCGCACCTCGGTTCCCGCCTTGATTTCCAAAACGTCGTAACTGAGCTTGAGTTCAAAAACCCTCTCGAATGCCGCATGCACCCGGTCTTGGGTGCCGAGGGGAACCAGAACCTCCTCGTCGCGGAGCCAAAACTGGGTTTGGGTCAACCTCCCTTCCCGCACCCGGGCGTGCAAGCGGGCTCGAATGTGGCCGTCGAGGTTGACGCGAATCTCAAAGACCGAGTGCTCTTCTCGAAAGCCCGGTCGAAAGTCAAGGCGCACGTAGAGCGCTTCACCGTCATAACCGTAGTAGAGGGACTCAAGATAATCCTGGCCGCCGTGCATGGAGGCAGAGCGGCTTTCCGGCACATAGATGCCCGCGCCCAACCACTCAAAATAATTGGTCACCCGGCCGTCAATCCTGGGGGTGATGCTTCCCGTGGGCGGAGGGCTGACCGCTTCACCCTTGGGTCGTTTGATGGGAACGGCCAGTTCGTCGGGAGGCGAACCGCCCAGCATCCGATATAGGTTGCTGAGGTGTTTGCGATAGAGGAAGTCAAATTCTTCATCGTGGCCGCTTGAGTGTTCAGGGCCGTACCACCAGCACCAATCGCTCCCTTCTGCGATCCAAAGCTCGTGTTGCGCCAAGCTGCGCCGATGCGGATCGAGCCCCGGAATATGATGGTGTTGGTCAAAATAGACCCGGGCTTGGTAGAGCAGATCCCAGGCGCGGTTATCTTCTTCGGCCCCAATCCATACGTCAAAGTTGGCGTTGATCCACGAGCCGGGCACCACGTGCGCGAGCGTTCCCTGCTCGGCCACGGCCAAAGCCTCGCTGGCCGTGACCGCGCGCAGATCCGCGTCCGTGGAAAGCAGGCCGTAGAACTCCCGCAAGAACTCCCGCCCGTTGCCGGGATAGTATTCCCAGGCATTCTCGCCATCCAAAATAATGGACACCACGCGAGGTTCGGAGCCGAGGGCGGCGCGGCGCAGCCTGCCGTGGAGGTCGCGCGCCGCGTCCTTCGGATCCATGTGCGAATAAACAAATCCGATCAAATCCGACAATTGGTGGTCGCGGAAGAAAATGGAGACTCCCTGCTCGGCCGCTGAGAAGCGGTAAGGGCGGTAAAGCTCGCGCGCGTTAAAAACCGTGCCGCTCGCGTCGCGGTGGAAATCCATGCTGAGCGATCGGCCCAACACCCCCTCGTCGGTCGCCACCCACGCGAAGCCTTCCTCGGCTGCCATGGTCAGAACGCAATCGGAAACGCTGCCTTCGCTTGGCCACAAGCCTTTAGGCCGGCTGCCGAAAAAGCGCTCGTGCAGCCTCACGGCTTCTCGAACCTGAGCGCGAGCGTCCTCGGGATGCGCGAAACGGTGCCGCGGCAGGCTAATCCTGGGGTTGGACTCCGCGGCCACTTGGGTGTCGCACAGCAGCGGCAGAATAGGGTGGTAGTATGGGGAAGTGGAAAGCTCAATCTGATTCTGACTGGCGGCCCGTTTATATTCTTCAAGTGTTACTTTCAATAATTCCACTTCTTTTTTCCGCAGCTCGATTTTGTCTTCTTCGGTAAACCCTCCGGCTCGGCCAACCAGCCGTCGAATCACCTCATCGTTGGCCAAGTAGATTTCATCAAACCACGCCAGTTGAGAAAGCACTTGAAGGTCTATAAAATCCTGGTCGCCCAGCAGCTTGGCAGCGGCCCGGATTCCAGCCGCTTCCCTCCGCTCGTAAAGCTCTCGAAACCGAGGATAGCGGCTCATGAGGTTTTCATGATTGAGTTGAAAGGCTTGCTGCAGCAGAATCTCCCGGTCCTCCAGAGAAAGTTCCCCGGCTGGCTTGAACGCCAGCTCATAGGCCGCTTCTTTCGCTTCATCGCGCGCGTATTCGTCCAATTGCGCCACGAGCGAGGGAACCAAATTGAAGGTCACATGCACTTCGGGAAAATCACGCAACAGAGCGACCATGCCGAAGTAATCCTTAAGCCCGTGCAGGCGCACCCACGGCATGAAATAGGCGCCCTCCGCCAGGTCTTTGTAAAACGGCTGGTGCATGTGCCACAACAGCATGAGATAGGAGCGTGCCATGCCGGAATCCGATCACCTTGCCTTTCCTGCCCCCGACGGCGTGTGCTACCATGCCGTTGGAAGGAAACCGCTCGCGCGCCGCGGCTAAAGCCACGCAGCGCGGAGCTTCCGAGAGGCCGATGCGCATTCTCTCGCGCTACATCCTGAAAGAGGTCGCCAACTACGCTGCCATCGGCCTGTTGGTGTTTTCGTTTGTTATCTACGTTCGGCCGCTAAGCCAACTCCTGGAGCTGGTGGTTCAGCACAACCTCAGCGGCTCCAACTTGTTCATTCTCTTTCTACTTCCTTTGCCCGCCATCTTGATGCTGACGATTCCCATCGCCGTTTTGGTGGGCACGCTGATGGGGCTCGGCCGGATGGCCGCGGATGGAGAAACCATCGCGCTGCGCGCCGTGGGCCTGGGCAGTGGGCCTACCTTCCGGCCCGTTCTCATCTTCGCGTTGGCAGCGTGGCTCTTAGCTTCCGGCATGAGCCTGTTCCTTTCGCCCGCCGCCGAGCGCCAATTGGCGCGGATGCAAGCCCGCCTCGGCGCCGCCGAAGCCGCTTATCAGGTTCAGCCGCGGGTCTTCATCGAGCGATTTCCCCACCTGCTGCTCTATGTCCAAAATATCACCGGGAGTCGCCCGGAATGGCATGACGTTTTTATCGCGGATACGAAGCATCCCAACTCGATTCGGGTAACATTAGCGAAAACCGGCTGGCTTGTCAATCAGGGATTGTCAGGCCCTCTGACGTTGCGCCTCAATGACGGCGCAACGCACGAGTACGATCCTTCGCACCCCGACGCCTACACGATTGTCTCCTTCGCGCACAGCGACATTCCCGTTCAGGCGCGAACGGCGCCGCCTTCCATTCAGAAATCCCCCGCCATGCTCACGCTAGGGGAGCTCTGGAAAAGATTGCACGTTCCGGCCGAGCGCCACGCTGCTTTAGTGGAACTGAATTACCGGCTGGCCTTGCCCTTCGCTACCTTGGTCCTTCCCCTGGTGGGTATCCCCCTCGGCTTGATGACCCGAAGAGGCGGCAAATCTTTCGGCCTGATCCTAACCATCCTGCTGGTGTTTGCTTATTACATCCTTATGGCCAGCGGCCTAAGCCTCGCGAAGCAGGGCCGGCTCGACCCCACACTGAGCCTTTGGGCCGCCAACTTTCTTTTTGCCGTGTGGGGCACCATCCTGCTGTTCCGGTTTAACCGCGTGCCAGGAAGCTCCCAAAGACTTAAAGAAAAACTTGAGATTATTCATGCCTGGTTCGGGCAAAAATTTGCCTCGCGCCTGCTCGCTCGGCGGAGGAGCAGCACTCGCTCGGCCCGCGAGCGAGGCCTGGCATTTCCCCAAATCTTGGACATTTATGTGCTTAGAACCTGGTTATTTTATTTTGCCCTATTGCTAGCGGCTTTCAGTGGCGTTTACATGGTCTTTGACTTCTTTCAACTGCTGGGTGACATCGTCCGCCATCACGACAAGCTTTTTGTGGTTTTGGACTATTACCGTTTCCTAACGCCCGAGGTCGTCTATCGAATGATGCCGTTGGGCATTCTGACGGCCACCCTCATCACGCTGGGGCTGATGACCAAGTGGAATGAAACGACAGCGCTCCGGTCCGTCGGCACCAGTTTATTCCGGCTCGCGGCACCCATTTTGACTCTGTGCGCGCTTTTGAGCGGGGCGATGTTTCTGCTGGCCAACGACTACTTGCCCTACACGAATCAGCGCCAAGACGCCTTGCGAAATATCATTAAAGGAAAACCTCCGCAAACCGCTTACAGCCCGGGTCGGCAGTGGATCTCGGGCCAACGGCGGCGCATCTACTATTACCGCTACTTCGACAGCGAGCGGAACGTTTTCGGCCACCTGACGGTGTTTGAATTTAGCCGGCGCGGATTCCGGCTCACTCGGCGCATTTATGCTAACCGCGCCTTTTGGGAGCCTCATGCCGAGAATTGGGTTCTTGAGGATGGATGGGTTCGAGACATCGCCGGCGACCGCGTCACCAACTATCGCCCCTTCACCGTTGCCACCTTCAAGGAACTTTCCGAAAGGCCGAGTTACTTCAAAACCGAGGTCAAGCCCTCCGAGCAAATGAGCGCCCTTGAGCTTTGGCGCTACATTCGGGAGCTCAGGCAAAGTGGGTTTAGCGTGGTGCAGCTCTCCGTGGCCTTTTATCGGAAATTCGCTTATCCCCTGATTGCCCTGATTGTGGCGATGATTGGTATCCCGTTTGCCTACTCAACGGGCAAGCGCGGCGCCCTTTCCGGCATCGCCATTAGCATCGGGATCGCCATCTTATACTGGTCGGTTTCGAGCCTGTTCGTGGCTATGGGCAACTTAAACCAACTGCCGTCCGCCATGGCTGCTTGGTCGCCGGACGTTATTTTTGGCTTAGGAGGAACCTACCTCTTTTTGCGGGTGCGCACGTAGCGCGCCCCGTTGTCCTCATGCACTGCTTGAAGACGTCGGCGCGCCGACAGACCGCGACACGAAGGCGCATCAGCCGGCCTCTTTGCCAGCCACTGAATGCCTCAAGCTTTACTTGAATATTCTGGCGTATTCCGCCGAGCCCACCACCTTAGGCCGTCGAATAAGCCTTGGCCTCAGACCGCTTAATGGCCGCTTGGGCTGCTGCCAGGCGCGCAATGGGCACTCGGTAGGGCGAGCAACTAACGTAGTTCAAGCCAGCCTCGGCGCAAACCTCGATGGAGGCAGGGTCGCCGCCATGCTCGCCGCATATCCCGACTTTCAGATTTGACCGGGTCGCCCGGCCTTCGGAGGTTCCTATCTTCAGAAGCCTTCCCACCCGTTTCGGGTCGAGCACGGCGAAAGGATCGTTTGGCCAAATTTTGGCCTTCACGTAGGCGTTAATGATTTTCCCGCAATCGTCGCGCGAAAGCCCGAAGGTGGTCTGGGTCAGGTCGTTCGTTCCAAAGCTGAAAAATTCGGCCTCGCGGGCAATCTCCCCGGCTGAAAGCGCCGCCGCGGGAAGCTCAATCATCGTTCCCACTTGATATTCGACGCTGATTCCCTTCTTCTTGAAAACCTCCGCGGCCACTCGCTCCACAATCGCCTTTTGCGCGGCCAGTTCGTTCACGTCGCCGACCAAAGGAATCATCACTTCGGGCTTCGCCTCAATGCCCTTCTTCTTGCACTCCACCGCCGCCTCAAAGATGGCCCGCGCCTGCATTTCGGTAATTTCCGGATACAGGATGCCCAGCCGGCACCCACGCAGGCCGAGCATGGGATTGAATTCGTGCAGCGATTCGACCACGGCAAGAAGTTTTTTGAGCCGGCTCAACTTCGCCCCCCTCTGGTTTTTGGCTTCGAGCGTGGCAATTTCAACCATCAATTCCTCGCGCTTAGGAAGAAATTCATGAAGCGGCGGGTCGAGCGTCCGAATGGTGACCGGCAGGCCGTCCATTGCTTTGAAAAGGCCGAAGAAGTCCTTGCGCTGCATGGGCAAAAGTTTGGCCAAGGCGGTGCGGCGCTCCTTCTCATATCCGAGAACCTCCTTGAGCTGCTTCTTTAAGGTTTCGACCTTCTTGGGATCCTTTTCCTTCTCGATGTCTTCCTTGATTTCCTCCGAACGAGGAGTATCCTTGCAAGCCATAATCATCCGCTGCATGTGCGGCAGGCGGTCTTGAGCGAAGAACATGTGCTCGGTCCGGCAAAGGCCGATGCCCTCGGCGCCAAATTTCCGAGCCACGAGCGCATCGCGAGGGATGTCGGCGTTGGCGCGCACGCCGAGCTTCCGAAACTCGTCGGCCCATTTCATGAAGGTGGCGAAGACGCCGCTTGACGGGTCGGGTTCGTGCGTGGCGGCTTTGCCAAGAATCACGCGCCCGGTCGTGCCGTCGAGCGATAGCCAATCTCCGGCCTTCAGCACGCGACCGCCAATGCGCAACTGACGTTTGACTTCATCCACCTCAGCCTCTCCGCACCCGGCCACGCAGCACTTGCCCATGCCGCGCGTGACCACCGCCGCGTGCGACGTCATTCCACCGCGCGAGGTGAGAATGCCGACGGCCACTTCCATGCCGTGAATATCATCCGGCACGGTCTCGGCGCGCACCAAAATGACCGGCTCGTGCTTGCCCCGCTCGACGGCCTCATCCGCCGTGAAAACAATCCTGCCAACAGCCGCTCCCGGTGACGCAGGTAAGCCTCGCGCAATCACTGTCAAAGGCGATGATTCATCAAGTACAGGATGAAGTAATTGATTGAGCTGCTCGGGATCAACCCGCATGACCGCTTCTTTTGGCGTAATCAAGCCCTCGTTCGCCAAGTCCACCGCAATTCTGACGGCTGCCGGCCCAGTGCGCTTGCCGTTGCGGGTTTGCAGCATGTAGAGCTTGCCTTCCTGGATGGTAAACTCAAAATCCTGAACGTCCCGGTAATGCTGTTCGAGCCGAGTGGTGATTTCCCGGAGCTGATTGTAGGCCTCGGGGTTGATTTTCTCGAGTTCGGTAATGTGAACGGGCGTGCGGACGCCGGCTACTACGTCTTCTCCCTGGGCGTTCATCAGGAACTCGCCGTAGAATTCCTTTTCTCCGGTTGCCGGATTGCGCGTGAAGCCGACCCCGGTGCCGGAAGTCTCCCCCATGTTGCCGAATACCATGGCTTGCACGTTGACGGCAGTACCAAGATCGTCAGGAATTTTGTTCATTCGGCGGTAGGTGACGGCGCGGTCGTTGTACCATGACCGGAAGACAGCGGCGATGGCCCTCTCAAGTTGTACTTTAGGATCTTGCGGGAAGTCCTTGCCGGTTGCTTGCTTGACAACTTTCTTGTAGCCCACGATCACTTGTTTCAAATCTTCGGGGGTCAGTTCCGTGTCCAGCTTGATTCGGCGCTTTTTCTTTTGCCCGTCGAAGACCTGCTCAAATTTTGATTTGGGAATATCCAGGACGACGTTGCCGAACATCTGGATGAACCGGCGATAGCTGTCATAGGCGAAGCGTGGATTATTGGTTTTGCGCGCAATGACTTCCACGACCTTGTCATTCATCCCCAAGTTGAGGATGGTATCCATCATGCCGGGCATGGAAAACTTGGCGCCGGAGCGAACGGAAACGAGCAGCGGGTTTTCCGCCTCGCCTAGTTTTTGGCCGAGACGAGCTTCGAGTTGCTCCAGGGCTTGGCTGATCTCCTGCTGAATGGAGTCGGGCAGTTTGTTTCCATTTTGAAAATAGATGCGACACGCGGAGGTGGCAATGGTAAACCCCGGCGGCACGGGGAGGCCGGCGTTGGTCATCTCGGCAAGGCCCGCGCCTTTGCCGCCCAAAACGTCCTTCATTTCCCCGTTTCCATCCGCCTTACCCTCGCCAAACGAGTAAACATACTTTTCCATGATAGTTGGCTCCTCGAATTGAGATGCTTTTCGTTCCGCAGTCGGCTAATCAAAGTCCATACCGAAGCCGCGGCTGAAAACTTTTAGGCCTTCCGCTGCAACCCCTTCGGGTCATGAGCAGCGACTTCTCGCTCGTCCAGCGGCTGCTGGTTGTTCTCGACTGTCGGCGCGCCGACAGAAGTTGAAGTCGTACTTTCAATCTGCGAGAGGTCGGCAAAGCGCGAGAAGACCCAGACGTTCAACTCGCCTAAAAGACGCAGTCGGTTGGCGCGCAGTGCCAAATCATTGTCCATCACCAGCACCTTGTCGAAGAAGCGGTCAACATAGGGTCGCATTTGGGCCAACGCCCTAAAGGCCTCTTCGTAGCGCCCTTCTTTACCCATCTGTTGAATGATGTCCTTCGTGGCCCGATAGGCCCGGAAGAGTTCCTGCTCAGGCCCCGGGGATAGCATTGGTTCATTGACCGTCATCTGGGTGCCAAGGTCTTCTAGAGTGGCGCTTTTCTTTAGAAGATTCCGGGTACGCTTGGCGGCGGCCGCAAGCGCCTGAAATTCTTCCGTGCGGATGAACGGCTCAAGTGCCCTCGCCCGCTCAAACGCCCGGGAGGGCGGCGACCAACCCTCGAATGAGTGGAGAACCGCGCGCACAGTATCGTAACGCAACCCTTGACGAGCCTCGAAATATTGCTCCGTCCGCTCAAGGAGGAAACCTGTCACGTTGCCAAGATGGTCCCCTTGTGCGAGGGCCTCGGTGGAAATAACGGCTTTGACCAGATTGAGCAGGTCGAGGTCCGGCAGGGCTTCGACACTTAACCTGATAATTCCGTTGCCGGCGCGACGTAGCGCGAAGGGGTCGCTCGAACCCGATGGTTCAAGGCCGGCGCCAAAGCCAGAGACCACGCTATCCAGCTTGTCGGCGAGCGAGACGACGGCGCCAACGACGGTTCGTGGGCAGGAATCGTCCAAGCTTCGCGGCAAGTAATGGTCGTAGATGGCTTGAGCGACCTCTTCCGGCTCTCCCTGGGCGCGGGCATAAAGACCACCCACGATGCCTTGAAGTTCTGTGAACTCCTGCACCATGTGCGTGGTCAAATCGCACTTTGAGAGCTCGACGGCGCGAAGCGCGTGCTGCCCATCGGTCTCAGTCATCGTGTCCTGTCGCTCGAGCTCAGCGCACATCTCTCGCGCGATGCTCGTCATCCGCCGAACCTTGTTGGCGTAGGAGCCGAGCTTTTCGTGGTAGGTGACTTTTTCAAGCAGCGGCAGACGGTCGCGGAGGGGGATTTTCTGGTCGGCATCCCAGAAAAACTTGGCGTCGGTAAAGCGGGCCCGCAAGACTCGCTCATGACCGCGTCGAATCAGACCCTTGGGATCGTCTTCGCGGTTCAGAAAAGCCACAAAGCGCGGCTGAAGCTGCCCGCTCGAATTCTCCACGGCAAAATATTTCTGATGGTCACGCATCACGGTGATGAGAATTTCGCGCGGCAGCTCGAGAAATCTCGGCTCGAATTCGCCGACAATGGCGCGCGGCCACTCGGTCGAATTCACCACCCAATCTTCCAGCCAATCGTCAGAAACTGCGCGAAACTCCAGCGGCTCAAGTAACGCTTTAAGTTCTTGCCGAACCGTTTCCCGTCGCTTCGCCGGGTCAATTTCGACCTGCGCGGCATGGAGCTTCTTTCCATAATCGGCGAAATCGTGAACGCGAATTGGCTTGGTTCCGAGCAAGCGGTGGCCGCGTGTCGCGTTACCGGAACGCACGCCCGCCACTTCGAGGGGGATGATCTCGGCGTTCTTCCCTTCCCCCAGCAAGGCCAGAACCCAGCGGATCGGGCGAACGAAAGTAAACTTGTTCTGCGCCAGCACGGGACCAGCGGCTTCGACCGGCAACCAGTACATGGATTTCGGGAAGGACAAATTCAAGGGGAGGGTGTCCAAAATTCTGCGAAGCACTTCCACGGCGGACCTGCCCGGCTCGCGTTTCTCAAGCGCGACGTACTCGCCCTTCGGGGTGATGACGCGCTTGAGCTCGGAAACTGGTACGCCGTGCTTGGCGGCAAAGGCCTCGGCGGCTCGGGTGTAGTTGCCGCTCTCGTCCGTGGCCGATTTCACCGGAGGACCCGTGACAAGCTCCACCGTGTCCGGCTGCTGCGCAAAAACTTGCGGCGCGTAAGCGACGAGTCGGCGTGGCGTGGAGTAGGTTTGGACGGAAGGATGCGCCTCGTCCACGAGTCGGTTCTTCACAAGGAAATCGGCAAGCCGCTTGCCAAGCTGAGCCTGCGCATCGGCAAGAAATCGCGCTGGAATTTCTTCACAGCCAATTTCGAGGAGCAGCGGCAAGGTGGGTGGGGCCGAGGCACTCGTTTTCCGGCTGGAGCGCGTCGGTTTTTGGCTTGGAGGCTGTGAGCTCACGCCGGCTGAACCTCCTGTTGGGGCGCCAGCCGCTTGACGTAAATCCGAGCCGCATCACAGGCGATTTTGCGAACGCGGGCAATCAGCGCCACACGTTCGGTGACGCTGATGGCTCCGCGGGCATCGAGGATATTGAACAAGTGCGAGCACTTGAGACCGAGTTCGTAAACCTTGCGGAGGGGAAAACGCCCAGGGCTCAAGGCGCTTAGGCTGGGCGACGAGGTGAGCGGAGAAGGTTCCGTACCCTCGACGCTCGCGCCCTTCGCCGCTTCGTAGGAGCCGAGCAGGCGAAGCGCCTCGGCCTCGTAAAGCTCGAACAGTTTTCGGCAAGTTACGGCATCAGCTTCTTCAAAATCATATACCGAAAGTTCAAATTCCTCTTCGCGGCGTAGAGCCTCGTATTTCAGCGACTTATCCCACAAAACCTCAAACACATTATCAACATTTTGCAAAAAAGCGGCGATGCGCTCCATGCCGTAGGTCAGCTCCACAGAGATAAGCTCAAGGTCGAGCCCTCCGCACTGCTGAAAGTAGGTGAACTGGGTAATCTCAAGACCATCCAGCATCACTTGCCATCCGATGCCCCAAGCGCCGAGGGTTGGTGATTCCCAGTTGTCCTCTTCAAAGCGAATATCGTGCTCGCCTAAAGCAATGCCCAGCGACTCCAGGCTTTGGAGATAAACATCTTGGATATCCTCGGGCGGTGGTTTAAGTATTACTTGAAATTGCGTGTGCTTGAGGAGACGGTTTGGGTTTTCACCGTAGCGGCCGTCCGCCGGTCGGCGCGAAGGCTGAACGTAGGCTACCTGCCAGCGCTGCCGCCCCAGGACGCGAAAAAACGTTTCCGGGCACATCGTACCGGCGCCGACCTCAAGATCATAGGGCAGCGCCAGCACCGCGCCTTTCGCGGCCCAAAAATCGCTCAGCGCCCGAATGGCGTCCTGGAACGTTAGCGGAGCTTGGTCGGTTTGCTTAAGATGAGGTCGAGCCATAGTGGATGAGCTTCAGATTTCCTCCGCCAACAGCGCGCGGGTCACTAACTTTCTCTCCAGGTGAGTTTGAATTACTTCCTCAAGAAACAGCCGAAGTTGTTTTGCTCCGGCCGGAGCTTCTTGCCGGCGCAACCAGTCCTCCAATCGGGATCCACGCAGCGTTTCTCCCATGGCTCGAGCCTGGCGAGAGATTTCAACCGGCGTTGCCGGCCGACGACATTCCGCGCAATACAAACCATCCGATCCCTGACCGTAAAAAGCCCCGGCTTCGCCGAGCGACGTGCCACAACGCCCGCACTGGTTAAGGTGGGGCAGAAAGCCTCCCAAGCGGAGCATCCAGTAATTGAAATAGAGCAACGGCCGGGTGACCTCGCCCGAAGATTTCAATGCGCGCAGCACGGCCAAGAGCAGTCGGAAGGCGCGCTCGTTCACCTCGCGCTCCGGCAAAAAGCTCTCAGTCACTTCCGCCAGATATTGGGTTGCCACTTGAATCCGGTAATCGCGTTGGATGCTAAAAAACGATTCTATCACTTCTGCGGAATTTAGGCGCTGCAAGTCGCGGTTCTCACGCTCAAAAACCCAGGCTCGAATGTAGCTCAAAGGCTCAAGAGCGCTTCCGAAACGGCTTCGGGTGCGCTGTGCGCCCGAGGCCGCCACACGGCACCGCCCCAGACTTCGCGTGAGAAGCGAGGCGATCTTGTCCGTCTCACCCAAGCGATGCGTCCGCAAAACGACGGCCTCGGTTTCAACCACAGGCATCGAGCAACCCGGATCACTGAATTCTCCGCAGGCGCAGCCCTTAAAGATAGCACAGAGCGAGGGTTCTGTCCCCTGTGGCGGACGAAAGCTGCCACCCTCGCCCCTCGGATGACAGTAAGTCCGTGAATTGGATTCTCACCGCGTGTAACCGTCACTTATTCACCGCGTAGAGAGACCGTATCTGCCTGATAATGCATGACCTGTCAGGCGGCTGTGGAAAAATCGGATGGCGGTGTGGAAATAACATTATGTTAACCATGTGGCGTTGGCCTAAAACATTATCAGACATTCCTGTGGATAGAATTTCAGCGGCCGAGGTTCCACGCCGAGAAGATGCGGAAAGCCGCGCCAAGGCCGCTTATAGAATTCGCGAAGTGACCCAGGAACCGGCGGGCCAGGCAATCACCTTCGGCGACAGAGCCACCATTTTGCTGGCACCACCTACCGACTGGAAAATCATTGTCATAAGATTGGGATAAGACCCGAGATATTCTTCGGCCAATTCCCTGCCCCCCACAAAGAAGGCAGTGGAGAGAGCGTCTCCCTGGGTGGCACCAACGGAGACGACCGTCACGGAGAGGGCTGGCTGCGCTCGAGCTAGGTGGCGAAGCAACGGCTCAAAAGAATGGTAGTCAGCCAACGCGATGGACTGGTGGGCTGGAGAATTAAACGGAGCGAGCCGGCAGCCTTGCAAATCGGGAAGCAGGCAAGGTAGTATCCCGAAGCGCGGAGGCGGCTCAGGTGGCCATGAAGCGGGTGGATGTGGTCGGGATTGGCCTCAATGCCACGGACACGGTGCTCATTGTGCGCGAATTTCCTCCCTTGGGCGGCAAGGAACGCGCGCTTCAGATTTCGAGGCAGGCGGGGGGGCAGGTCGCCACGGCGCTGGTCACGTCGCAACGACTCGGCCTGCAAACCCGTTATATTGGCAAAGTGGGCGGCGACAGTGCCGGCCGGTTTCAACTGGAAAGTTTACGTAGCGAAGGCGTGGAGACGCGTTACGTGCGGCGGGTACGGCAGGCGCCGACCCAACTTGGGTTGATTATTGTGGATCAGGCAACCGGCGAGCGGACAGTTTTCTGGGACCGCGACCCCCGGCTGGCGCTCCGTCCCCAAGAGGTGCCCCGGCAAGCGGTTTGTTCCGCGCGCGCCTTGCACGTGGACGGCTGCGACGTGGAGGCGTGTCTTGAAGCGGCACTCTGGGCAAAACAGGCCGGCATTCCGGTGGTGGCTGACCTGGACACGGTGTATAAGAATGTGGAGCGGCTTTTTCCGCTGATAAATTGCCTGATTGCCTCGGCCAACTTTTTGCCGGCGGTGACGGGCACCAATGACCCGTTCAAGGTCTTGGAAACCATGGCCCGCGAATACGGGATTCGCATGGCAGGAATGACGCTGGGACGGGACGGAGCGCTCGCCTATTCCGAGGGACGATTTTACTATTCGCCCGGGTTTGTGGTGGAGACCGTGGACACGACCGGCGCGGGGGATGTTTTCCACGGCGCTTTTATTTACGGCATGTTGCGAGGTTGGCCGCTCGAGCGGCGACTGGAATTTTCCAATGCCATGGCGGCGCTCAATTGCACGGCCGTAGGGGCACGGGGAGGGATTGCCACGCTTCAGGCCGCCCAAAAACTCATGCGGACGGGAAGGCGCCATCGGAACCGACAATATGAAGTCATGGCGAAATCCAAAATCGCCGTACGGTCGGAATGAGATCTTAACCTGCAATCATCGGACAAAAGGAAGAAGGATTTAGCCTGTCATGAGCGAGCGGGGTTACGCCTTAATTACCGGTGCATCGAGCGGGATTGGCGAATGTTTTGCCAAGGCGCTTGCGGCGCGGCATCAAAACCTGTTTGTGGTGGCGCGCTCGCGCGAGAAACTCGAGAAGTTGGCCGCGGAACTGGGCCGGACACACGGCGTGCAGGTGGAAGTGGTCGCCACCGATCTCAGTGAAAGCGGGGCGGGAGCGCGGTTGGCTGAGCTGATCGAGCGGCAGGGTTGGCCGATTGACCTGTTGGTCAACAATGCGGCTTTTGGGGCGCGAGGTGAATTTTGGCGTCTTCCCTTGGACCGGCAAATGGAGATGCTGCGGCTCAACGTGGAAGCGGTGGTGGAGCTGACCTACCACTTGTTGCCTTGCATGATTGGCCGGCCGAGCACCGGAATTATTAACGTTTCCTCAACCGCAGGATTTCAGCCGATTCCTTACACGGCCTTGTATGCGGCCACCAAAGCCTTCATCACCAGCTTCTCCATGGCTTTGCGCGAGGAGGTGCGACCATATGGAATCAAGGTGGTGACCCTTTGCCCCGGAGGCACCCGCACCAATTTTTTTGTGGCCGGGGATTATGGTTCGCGCAGCCTGCCGGGCGGCCTTCAGGCGCCGGAAGAAGTGGTCGGGGCAGCACTGAAGGCTCTGGATCGAGGCGGCGGTTTGGTCATTCCTCGCGCCCTCAACAAGCTGTCGGTTTTCGTCCAGCGCTTTCTGCCGCGCAGCGTGGTCGCGCGCATCGCCGGCAACGTTTTTCGGCCACCTCAATCCAAAGCTTGACGCCGCTACCCGTCATCTGGTTCCTGTTGCGATGTCGCACGGGCGTCGCGCCCGTGACCAAACACGGCCAGGATGGCCGTGCCACGAATGCTCCACGCTAGCCCGCAGCCCGCAGCCGTGGTCCTTGGCCGAAATAGCTTTGCAAGACAGCCTTCCACTTTCCTTGGGCTTGCAGGATCAGTTCGACCACTTCGCGCACGGCGCCACCGCCGCCCGGAGCTTCCGTCCAATAATGGACGTGCTTCTTCAGCCAAACACTTCCGTTTGCGACCCCCACCGCCAAGCCAGCGCGGCGAAGGATTGGCAAGTCCACCAAATCATCGCCCACGTAACAGACCTCCGCGTCGCGCACCTTGGCGGCACGCAACACTTCTTCGTATGGCATCAGTTTGTCGAGCGCCGCTTCGCGCAAGAAATCAATTTGCAACTCTTTCGCCCGGTAGCGCACGATGGGCGACTTGCGGCCGCTGATGATGCCGGTTTGAAGCCCGGCCTGCCGCGCAAAGCGCAGGCCAAGCCCGTCGCGCGAGTGAAAGGTTTTGGTTTCGATAAGGCCTTCCCGCCCGTCAGGGACATAGTAGATTCGGCCATCGGTCAAAACGCCATCCATGTCCATCAACAGCAATTTGATGCGCTCGGCTCGCTCTCGCAAGGACCGCGACACACGTTGCATGGGTCTCCTGTTCCTTTCCGTAGGGTGTCGCCCGGCTCGTGTTCCCTGGGACCTCAAGATGGTCGGCGCGGGCTCGGACTTCAAATCATTTCGGTGGACCAGAGATCGTGGAGGTGGACCACCCCTTCGAGCTTCCCTTCCCCATCCACCACCAAGAGCGCCGTGATGCGACGTGCTTCCATCAGCGCCAGAGCCCGGGTGGCCATTTCTTTTCGCGCGATGGTGAGAGGGGACGAAGTCATTAGCTCGCGCGCCGTTAAGGCAAAGCAGCGCTCGCCTTGGCGTTCGAGCGTGCGCCGCAAATCTCCATCGGTGATGATTCCCAGCAATTGCTGGTCGGGATTGACGACCGCGGCGTGCCCCAACCCTTTGCGGCTCATCTCGTAGATCACTTCCGAGAGCCGAGCCGAGGGGCCAACCCGCGGCACGGCTTCGCCGGTGTGCATCACATTTTCAACCCGGCGAAGGCGAACCCCGAGGCCGCCGCCCGGATGGAGCGCCGCGTAATCCTCTTCCGTAAAGCCGCGGATTTCAAGTAGGGCCATGGCCAGCGCGTCGCCCAAGGCGAGCATCGCCGTGGTGGAAGCGGTGGGGGCAAGGCCAAGCGGGCAAGCCTCCTGGCGAATGCCCACATCCAAAACCACATCGCTTGCCTGGGCGAGGGTAGATTCGGTTCGGCCGGTCAACGAGATTAGAGGAATGGCCAATCGCTTGACCGTATCCAGCAAACGCAGCAGCTCTTCGGTTTCACCGCTATAACTGAGCGCGATCAGGACATCGCCCTTCACCAGGCGACCTAAATCGCCGTGCAGGGCTTCGGCCGGGTGGAGAAAAAACGACGGGGTGCCCGTGCTCGAAAGCGTGGCGGAAATTTTCTGCCCGATGAGGCCCGATTTTCCCATGCCGGCCACGACCACCCGTCCTCGGCAGTCCACCATGATTTGCACGGCGCGCTCAAACCGTTCATCGAGACGTTCCGTGAGGTCGGCGAGCGCGCGGGCCTCAATGCGCAGCACTTTGCGAGCTGTTTCCAGGCTCATGGTGGTTTCTGCATCTTAACACACCGCCACGGCGGCTGCGGGGTCGAAGCGAGCGCCCGGCGCTCTCGGTTAGTTTCCCCGAACCTCGCGCGGGCTCACTCAGGTCGCGACGCCTGTTCGATGAACTGGTTAATGTTGCGACAGAGCACGGGCAAAGCCTTCGGATTCAGATAGAGCATGTGCCCACAGTGGTAGTAGTCCATGGTGATGCGATGCCAAGCCCCTTTCGGCAGCGTCGTGTGGCGCAGGGTGTATTCGGTGGCAAAAAACGGGGTCGCCATATCAAAATAACCGTTGTTGAGCATCAATTGCATTCCGGGATCATTTCCCATGGCGCGGGCCAGCGCCGGCGCCACATTCAAGAACATGGAGCCGCCTCCCAGCAACCGCTGAACGGGCGGATTGTATTTCCAGTTCCACTCGCTGTTAACTTTATAACTGAGTTGGGTGTAGTGGCGCTGGCTCGTGTAGTGCAAGTGCCGCTCGACATAGTCGTTAAAGCTGGCGGTCAGCGCGCCCATGATGGCGCTCGACGTCGCGCCGGCCGAAGTGAAGCCGTTAATGGGCAAGAGCGGCTGGAGCTCATCCAAGGTATAGCGCGCGTCGTAGCGCCCCGTGGCCGCGTCCGCAGAGCCCAAGACGCGCCTTCGGAACAACCGCAAGGAGACGCGAAGATCGGCCTTCAAACAAAGCGACGCGGGCAAGCCTGTCAGCGCCGCAAGTTCACGGGCGACGGTTTGGCGCTGGGCGGCGGTCAGCGCCGAGCCTTGGAACAACGCCGTGGCATAAGGGCCGGCGGCGAAGGCTTCCGCCTTTTGGACCAACGCCGGCAGGCTGGCCGGCTCCGGATGTAATCGGTGATGGTACCAAGCAGCGGCGGCGTAGGATGGCAAATAGAGAATGAAAGGCAGGTCGTCGCCGGGCGCGAACGTGATGGTGGGGAAATTCAGCACGGTGGAGCAAAGAATCACGCCGTTCAGATAAATTCCATGTTGGATAAGTTCCTGCGCCAGCACGGCGGAGCGCGTGGTTCCGTAACTCTCTCCCAGTAAAAATTTGGGCGAATTCCAGCGATGATATTTGGAGATGTAGCGCTCGATGAATTGCGTGAAGGCGTTCGCATCCTGCCGGACGCCGTAAAACATTTTTGGCGTTCCTTTGGGCGAAAGAATGCGGCTGTAGCCCGTGCCCACGGCATCGACAAATACCAGGTCGGTCGAAGCAAGAAGGGTATCGGGATTAGGTTCCATCTGGTAGGGCGGCCGCACGGCGAGTGGGTTGCCAGGCTGCGGCCAAACAATTTTCCTCGGCCCAAAACCGCCAAAATCCACCAGCGCCGAGGCCGCGCCGGGTCCGCCGTTGTAACTGAAAGTTACCGGGCGCCGGCTGAGATGTCGGACGCCATCCTTGGTATAGGCGATGTAAAACATTTCAGCCGTCGGTTGGTTTTTATCATTGCGTAGAATGATGGTTCCCGCCGTGGCCGTGTAAGCCAATGGCTGACCGGCAATCATCACCGTGTGATGGGTTGAAACCGCCCGCTCCTTGGGTGGACGCTTGGCTTTCGCCTCGGCGGCGGGTCTGTGTTGGGCCGATGGTTTAACAGTCTTGCTCTTCGCCATTCCCGAAACGGCGATGAGCAGAGTAAAAAGCAAGGACGCCAAAGTCACACGCATCAACATTCCCTCCATTTATAGGTTGCACTTTCTAAAGCTTCGGTTATCCGGTTTTTTTGCGAGCCTGCGCGGCAGCGAAGATTCGCGGCGCGGTCAACTTGCGCCGACAGCCACGCGATCCACTGGTCGGCACGGTCCTCGAGGGCGTTAGTTCGCGACCGGCGTCCATGGACGCGAGCGGAGCCGCTATCCGGCCGCCTCAGCTTCTTCCACGTAAATGGTAGTGCGGTTGCGCCCAGCGCGCTTGGATTCATAGAGCGCTTTGTCCGAAGCCTGAAGAACTTCTTCCAATTCCGCGCCGTGATCGGGATAGACCGCGATGCCTAAACTGACCGTGATTTGAGGCAGAGGCTTCTCCGTGCCGGACGGAACCGTCATGTGGGCGACCGCCTTGCGGATGCGTTCGGCGACCACTTGGCAGGCTTTGGCGCCGGTATCGGGCAGCAGCACAACGAACTCTTCTCCACCGAAGCGCGCCGTCAAGTTGGTTTCCCGCATGGTTTGGGTGACGGTTTTGGCGAACTGGCGCAGAATGCGGTCGCCGATTTCGTGGCCGTAGATGTCATTGAAGCTTTTGAAATGGTCCAGGTCCATCATGATGAAGCCGAGAGGCGACTCCTTGCGCCGCGCCATCGCCATCAACTTGCGGGCGTACTCTTCCAAAAAGCGGCGGTTGTAAAGGCCGGTGAGAGGGTCAATGTTGGCCTGCTCGCGCATGGTCTGCAGCAGGCGCAAGTTGGAAAGCGCGGTGGCGGCGGCGCTCAAATAGCTCTCGAGGAGGCTTTCCCGCTCCGGCGTCCACATGCCCTTGGCGCCTTCCAGGCGTATGGCGCCGATGATGATGCCGCCGGCAATGAGTGGACCGCAATAATAACTTCCCTCCGTGGGCAGCGCGAAGCGGCCCGGGCAAAGCGGCTCTTGAGTCACGTCATTGACGCGAAACGGCCGGCCCATGCGCACCGCCTTGCAACTGTAACGGCCTTCCATCACCGGCCAGTTGCGCAGTTCGGCGGGAAGCGGCGTCAGCGTGGCCACGGCCTCGAGAAAATCCTCTTCGGGTTTCAGCTTGAAGATCATCACCTGACGCGGTTGAAATCGTTGTTGCAAGGAGTGCAGCACATGATCGTACACTTCATTTTCCGACGTGCATTGGGTGACCGCTTCAGTGAATCGCTTGAGAGCAGAAAGCTCCTCGCGCTCGCGCTGAAGCGCCGAGGTCATGTGGGAGAAGCTTTTCGACAGCACCCCGAACTCATTTTCAACCGGCGGCGGCAGCGGGGGTTGAAAATCGCCTCGCCCCACCCGCTCCGAAGCCTCAATCAACTGCCGCACGGGAAGGCTGATGGTGCGGGTCACTAAACGCGTGAGCAAAATCAATGCGGCCCCGAACAGAATCGCCATGCCGACGCCAAGCAGAAGAGCTCGGCTCATCACGCGATCCGTGGAGATGACGGCGCGCGTGCCGGCCGCGCGATTCTCGGCCAGCAGACGGAGCAGTTGCGCGCGCAAGGCGGCAAGCCGCGCATCTCCATCTCGCAGAATTCCATTGAGGTCCTGAATTTGGCCTTGCCTGGCCTCGGTGAGGGCCGGATTGGCCCAATCAACCTCCAATTGACTGACGGCGGATTGGACGGCAGCAACCTGCCGCACCTCCTGCCGGTCGTTTTGGGCAAGACCCATCAGGATAGCCAGTTCCCGGGAAGCGGATTGCGCCGCCGTGTCGTAGGCGCGCAGCAGCGAGGGCCGCTTGAGCAACAAGTAACCTCGCGCCGCGGAGTCCATTTCCGTCACGTTGCGCAACAAGGCTTCTCCATGGGCCACGCTTTCTTCGGTTTGGACGATGGTGCGGGAGGAGCGCGTGGCCAGCCAGTAGGCATAGAAGAAAAGCCCCACCGAGCTCAGCAACACAAACAGCGGCGGCAACGTCAACACCAGAAGTTGGTCGTGAATCTTGAGGTTGCGTAGTGAAAAAGCCATGAAGCCCTCGAGGCCGTGTCTAAGACACCCTAGGGTCGCGCGTCGGAAACAGGGTTGCAGTATAACATTTGTGGCACGGCCATCCAGGCCGTGTTCCGGCACCGGCGGGGCGCGCGCGCCACCTCGCGGCATTGTAAATGAGCGTTAGGCGCGCAACCCTAACGCCCGATTTGGTCAACGTCAACTGAACGTTTGCTTTCCCCCTCTCGTGGCGCGCACGGCATCAAGACCGGAATCTTCAGAAGGCCCCTTTAGCCGATGGGAATCCGGTTTTTGTTCTCCGCCAGCCAAGCATCGAACGATTGCAGGGACGGATTCAAAGATCGAGCGATGCTGGGGCTACGAGGCTTGCAAAAGACTTCCGGAAAGTCACGCTTGAATTGAAACATATTGCCAAGGTCCTGAGCCCCGGGAAAGCCCAGGCTGCGGTACTCTTCCGGGGAAATCGGATGGTAGCGCACAGGCCGAGCGAGGGCGCGGGTGAAGGCCGCAGCCATCTCCACCCCGGTCAAATGCTCTCCGGCAATGCCGACGGTCTTTCCGACGAGCGATTGGCCGCGCTTGAAAATGCCATAGGCACAACGACCGATGTCCTCCACGGCAATGCCAGGCAACTTTTGGTCGCCCATCGGGAGCGAGAGCATCAACCCGCCTGCGGAGTCGGCTTTGGGGCCCATGCCGGCATAAATAAAATTCTCCCAGTAAAAGGATGTTAGAAGGAAAGTCACAGGCAAACCGAGGTCGCTGAAAAAGTGATTGGCCTCGCCCTTGGCATCGAAATGCGGCACCTTGTATTTTTCCATCAAGGTCGGCATTCGGAGATCGCTCAACGGCACCCATTGCCGCGTGTCCTCGAGCGTGGACCAAATGACGTGGCGCAGACCGGCATCGCGGGCGGCGCGCGCCATGGCCTGGGCCTGAGCCAACTCCCGCTCAGGGGAAAAATGCTCCCAAAAGTTGGTGACGCAATAGGCGCCGTAGGCACCGTCGAAGGCGCGTCTTAAAGTTTCCGGTTGGTCGAGGTCCGCCGGAACGATTTCGGCACCGCGGCCGGCCAGGCTCCGCGCGGCTTCAGATTGAGGCTTTCTCGTGAGCGCTCGGACAGCGAACTCGCCTTGCCGGTCAGCGAGAATCGCTCGCGCCAAACCGCCGCCTTGCGCGCCGGTAGAGCCAACTACTGCAATCACCTTCTTTTGCGCCATTGGAACCTCCAAGCCCCCCGGACGGGTGTGAACAATTATTTTAAGTCGGACGCATCGCCCAACCGCCGCACAAATCGGGCCAGGTCACGCAAGCGTTTTGCCAAGCCGGGAAAATACGAGAGCGGAACAGCCGTGGAGGCATCGGAGAGCGCCCGGCCCGGATGAGGATGAACCTCCATAAAAACTCCGTCAACCCCTGCGGCGATGCCGGCGCGCGCCAGCGTTTCCACGTATTGACGCTCACCACCGCTGCGCGACCCTTCCCCCGCCGGCAACTGCACGGCGTGGGTCACGTCCAGCACGACGGGATAGCCCCATTGTCTCATAAGGGCCAGCGCGCGCATATCCACAATGAGATTGTTGTAGCCGAAGGTGCTGCCTCGTTCCGTAATCAGTATTCGGTCGCAGCCGGCGCTGGCGACCTTTTCAATGGCATGGCGCATCTCCCACGGTGAGAGAAACTGCCCCTTCTTAATGTTGACCGCGGCGCCGGAGCGCCCCGCTTCAACCAGAAGATCCGTTTGGCGGCAGAGGAAAGCGGGAATCTGAATCACATCGCAGACTGCCGCAGCCGGTTCCACCTGGCGCACCTCGTGAACGTCGGTGAGCACCGGAATGCCAACTTCCCGTCGAATCCGGGCCAAGGTTGCCAGGCCGCGCTCGAGGCCCGGCCCGCGAAAGGAGTGCAAAGAAGTTCGGTTCGCTTTGTCAAAGGACGCTTTGAAAATAAGTGGAATGCGGAGGCGAGTGGAGGCTTGTCGCAGCCGTTGCGCCACGCCCAAAGCATGGCGCTCCTTTTCAATCACACACGGGCCAGCAATGAAGAACAGCGAGCCGCCTTGCCGCCAATGAAGGTGGCCAATCTGAAAATCCCGTGCCATTTTGCGCTCCGGCGCTCCCAGGCACCGCACCTGAGCCTCCGCGCCTTCCCCTTCGGCCGAGGCTGCTTATAGACGAGCCGAAAGAGTGGCCACGCCCGGGAGGGTTTATCCTCGCCCAGAACCCAAACACCACGCTAGCCGCGGAGACCTAGCCAGCCACCTTCGTCCTGGTCTTCTCGGCCGCTGCGGTGCTCTCCGACTCGCTTGGCGCAACGTCGTGCCGGCGTCGGTTCTGTTGTCGGTATTGATGCGCTGCGCCAATGAATGCCCGAAACAACGGGTGGGGATCAAGCGGACGCGATTTGAATTCAGGGTGAAACTGGCAGCCCAGAAACCAGGGGTGGTCGCGCACCTCAACAATTTCCACGTAGGTTCCATCGGGAGTGACCCCCGTAATGTCGAGGCCGTTGGCCACCAGCGTTTCTTCGTACTCGCGGTTGAATTCATATCGGTGCCGGTGGCGCTCGGAAATTTCCGTCAGGCCGTAAGCCTGCTGAGCGAACGAGCCGGGCTTGAGGCGCGCCGTCCACGCTCCCAAGCGCATCGTGCCGCCTAATTCGTCAATCCCGCGCAGTTCGCGCAGCTTGTAAATTACGCGATGCGGCGTGGCAGGGTCAAATTCAGAACTGTCCGCGCCCTCAAGCCCGCAGACGTTGCGAGCATACTCAATCACCGCGCATTGCATCCCCAGGCAGATGCCGAAATAAGGAACCTTTCGAGTCCGCGCGAATTGAATGCCTCGCAGCATTCCCGGAATGCCGCGCTTGCCGAAACCGCCCGGAACCAAAATGCCGTCAAAGCCCTCGAGCTGCTGCTCCCAGCCTTCCCCTTCCAAGCCTTCCGCCTCCACCCAAACCGCGTTGACCTTCAGATTGTGAGCCGCCCCTCCGTGAACCAGCGCCTCGTGAAGGCTTTTATAGGAATCCTGGTATTGAACGTACTTGCCGACAATGCCGATATGGACCTCGTCGGCGGGCTGCCGCAGGCGCTCGACCAGATGAATCCAAGGTTCCATCTTTCTTTCGCCGCCTTCCAGTTTGAGGCAACGCAAAATCTCCGCGTCCAAGCCTTCGCTGGCCAAAACCAGCGGGACTTCGTAGATGGTCTCCACGTCGCGAGCCGTGATGACCGCCTGCTCGGGCACATTACAGAACAGCGCAATTTTCCTTTTTAGTTCGGGGGAGAGCCACCGATCGGTTCGGCAGAGCAGGATGTCCGGCTGAATACCGATTTCGCGCAATTCCTTCACGGAGTGCTGCGTCGGTTTGGTCTTCAATTCGCCGGCTGCGCCGATGAAAGGAATCAGGGTGAGGTGAACGAAAACCACATTGTCGGCCCCTTGCTCCAGGCGAAGCTGACGAACCGCCTCCAGGAACGGGAGGGATTCGATATCCCCCACCGTTCCGCCGACTTCGACGATGGCCACATCGGCATCGGTCGAGATTTTGCGGGCCGCTGCCTTGATTTCGTCCGTGACGTGCGGAATCACCTGAACGGTTTTCCCCAAGTAATCGCCCCGCCGTTCCTTGGTAATAATGGTTTCGTAGATGCGCCCCGCGGTGCAGTTGTTCTCTCGCTTCATGCGGACATGAGTGAATCGCTCGTAATGCCCTAAGTCAAGGTCCGTCTCCGCGCCGTCATCGGTCACAAAGACCTCGCCGTGCTGGAAAGGGCTCATGGTACCGGGGTCCACGTTAAGGTAGGGGTCAAATTTCAGTAGGTTAACCTTCAGGCCGCGAGCCTCCAACAGACATCCAATCGAAGCCGAGGCCAGGCCCTTTCCCAGCGAACTAACTACGCCGCCCGTGACCACGATGTACTTCGCGCTCATATTTCTCCTCGCCGAAGCCTACGAAAACTTATTGGGCGCTGCTCACGGCGCCCGCGCCGGCTCACCGAAACTTAGGCGCAGCGTGAACGTACCGAGAATTTTTGTCCGGTAGTTGGATTCGGTACGGGCGATTATCCCTTGGGGCGCGCGGGGCTGTCAACGTCAAATTATTTCTTGACAGAATATTGAAATTCCGCCGAGGATGTGCGATAAAAAGAGAGTCTCAGGCCGAGGGCGGGGTGCAGGATCGGCAAGCGCAGGGGTGAAGTGCCTTTCTCGCTTCGGCCCGGGTGGCAAAAGGAGTGCAGTCCGTGGCACCTCCTTTCAAGCGACAAGCCGCTCGGCAGGCGTTGCTCATAGCCATCGCGGGCTTAGCGTGCGCGGTAACGGGGTTTGCGGCCCAGGCGAAGAAGCCGCAAAAAGCAGCCGATCCCGCTCGCACGGCCCGCCTCAACCTTATCCAGCCTCCCTTGGATACGCTGCCCATTCACGTCCATGTGGATATGGTGACGGTTAACGTGACGGTAACCGATCCCTACGACCGGATTGTTACCGGTCTTGACCGAAACAATTTCAAGATCTATGACGACAAAGTGCCGCAGAAGATCCTGACGTTTGATACGGAGGACGCGCCCATTGCCGTGGGTTTGATTTTCGACGTCAGCGGTTCCATGTCCGACAAAATTCAGAAGTCCAAAGAGGCAGCCTTGCAGTTCTTTAAGACATCCAACCCCGAGGATGAGTACTTTGCGATTGTCTTCAGCAACCGGCCGAGGCTGCTGTGCGGATTCACCTCAAACTACAAGAAGGTCGAAGACGATTTGCTGTTCCAAAAAGCGGGCGGCAGGACAGCGTTGCTGGACGCGATTTATATGGGTCTGCAGGAAATGAAGAAAAGCACCCTTAATCGAAAGGCCTTGCTCATTATTTCCGATGGCGGCGATAATCACAGCCGCTATACGATTCGGGACATCAAGCGCGCCGTGCAGGAATCCGACGTTCAAATCTATTCCATCGGAGTCTTTGAGCCTCTGTCGCTGCGGGACCGAACTCCCGAGGAAGCCGCCGGACCCAGCTTGCTCTCGGAAATATCGCGGATGTCCGGGGGGCGGATGTTCAGCGTTGAAGACCCGGATGAGTTGCCCGATATCGCGGAGAAAATCTCCATCGAACTACGCAATGAATACGTCATCGGCTACAAACCCTCGAACTTGGTGCGTGACGGACGGTGGCGGCGCATCAAAGTGAAACTGGACCCGCCCCGAGGATTGCCACCGCTTCAGGTTTATGCTCGAACGGGATACTATGCCCCAACCCAATAACGCCGGCGTTCGGCGAACCTTTTGCCTGAGCGCGATCTTTTGTTGTCTCAATCTGATGGCTCTCGTGACGGCGAGCGCTGCCGCGCCGCCAAATTCCCGCACGGCGGCGACCTCGCCAAAGAGCAACCAGTTTGCCATCAACGTCAACGTCAACATGGTGGTGCTGCACGCGAGCGTGCTGGACCACAAAGGGCACCTCGTTAACAACTTGAAGGCCAGCAACTTCCGCGTTTACGAAGACGGTGTCTTGCAGCATCTTGCGGTCTTCAGCCACGCTGACATCCCGGTCACCATGGGCATTGTGATTGACGATAGCGGCAGCATGCGGGATAAGCGCCCCTCGGTGGATGCGGCTGCCTATACCTTTGTGAAGACTTCCAATCCGTTTGACCAGGTCTTCGTGGTGAACTTCAACGATGAGTACTACTTGGACACCCCCGGCAACTTTGCGACGAACAAGCAGCAACTCAAGGCGGCGCTGGATAAAATTGACTCGCGCGGCGGGACCGCCCTTTACGACGCAGTCTATGCATCGCTCGATCATCTGAAGCTGGGCAGCCACAGCAAGAAAGTCCTTCTGGTCATTACGGACGGCGAAGACAACGCCAGCCGCTATACTTTTGCGCAGCTCATTCGTCATGCCGAGCAATCCAACGCCGTCATCTACTGCATCGGCTTGCTCGGGAGAGAGCGGCGGGGCGGGCTCTTCAAAATCCACGGGTCCGGCGACAGACACGCTGCCAAGGTGCTTAAGGAGCTGGCACGAGCTACCGGCGGCCAAGCGTATTTCCCAAAGTCACTCGACCAGGTGGAAGCCACGTGCATCAAAATCGCGCATGACATCCGTGACCAATACACCCTCGCCTATTACCCCACCAATGCCCAACGCGACGGAACGTATCGCAGCATCCGAATCAAGCTGGTGGGGCCTGGAACCAAGCATTACATCGTCCGCACCCGACCTGGATATTACGCCCCCAAGGGCAACCAACCGGCAGCCGCCGCGCGAGTCCCAAGCTAGAACTTCTTGGGACACTCTCGCCGCCCTAAAAGCTACCGTTCGTGACAGGTGGGACGGTCGCAGAGATTGAATCTACGCCCGAGAAAAGCTTACGGGAATCTCCGCATGGAGCGAAGCGCCGCGGCAACCCATTTTACGACGCGGCCTTCGGTCGCCAGGAAATTCTGGAAACCCAAATCTTGCGCGCTGCTGCTTCTCCCAACTGGGTAGCCCGACCTCTGAGGCGCAAGGTGAGGGTGCCGTCGTAATTTCGGCTGAGGACCCGCAGGCGCACCCCCGGCTTGATGCCCAAATCGTTAAAGTACTCGAGCAGGCCGCGGTCGCGCTCATGCATGCTTCTGACGCGCACGGTGCGGCCGCTGGCGACCTCCCAGAGCTGTTCGAGGCCGGAGCGCCGTCGCTCCGCCGCGCTGGTGTTGATCTGGTTGCCGTGCGGACAAGGTCCCGTTGCGCCCAACTTCTCGATGAGTCGTCGTTCAACGTCGGCGGAAATGGAATGCTCCAACCGCTCGGCTTCGTCGTGGACCTTATACCATTCGACTCCCAACATTTCATGGAGCATGCGCTCGATGAGGTGATGGCGAAGCCGCAACCGATCTGAAACCTGTTTCCCTGCCGACGTCAAGGAGATGCGACCCTTACGGTCCACTTTGGCCAGCTTGTCCCGGCGCAAGCGCTGTAGAGCCAACGCCACGGCGGGCGGAGTCACACGGAGCCAGCGGGCAATTGTGGCCGCGATGACCGTTCCCTCTTCCGACTCCGCCTCCGCAATGGCCTTCAGGTAATCTTCCTTGGAAACGGTTAGCTTCAATGCGATCCGCCTCCATCTTCTGGCAGCTTTACTCATTTCCATAATGCCAGCAATTCGGATGCGGCACAACGCGAGTTGCGCAAAGTGCAGCGCGACTCACAGAAGAGTCGGCTCAATGGTCCACATCTTGGGAGATAATCGAAGGCATCAAAGCCGGGCTGCATTTTATACGAACATCTCGCAAGCCTACGCGAACTCCGGCCCACCACCAGCAGAAGCATCCACTTGCAACACGCCGCCTCTGCGACGGTTAACAGGGTATGTTGCGAGAACCGACTCAGGCTCTGACTCTATTTTATGGCCAGCGCGACACTTACGAAGCAACGTCACCTAAATGACTTTGAATGGTGTGGTGAGCATCAGGTCGCCCCATTGAATTGAGAGCTCCCCTCCCGAACCGTGATGACGCAGGCTAATCGTAACCCTCTGGGCGGAATCCTTCGCCTTGGTTTCGCGCAGGGGCACCTCCGCCACGTCGAGCTTGGGATTAAGGTTAGCCAGCCCTTGCTTATTGATACCCCACTGGCCGTGTTGTTTGTTGAAGACGAGCGTCCATCGGTTGCTGGCCACTCGGTGCGCAAACAGGCTGTAAACGCCCTTGGGCACAACGGCCTTTCCAAAGCGGAGATTGGCGGTGGTGGTGAAGGTGGTGGACTTGTCCGCTCCGAGCCGCCAGAATTGCCCGACGGGAAGCCTTGCAAGCTCCTGGTGAACGGTCTTGCCGTTGAGAGCCGGACGCCCGTACTCAACCGAGACGGTCGCACCTTTGATCTTGACAGTAGTGGTTCCTCTTGGATTCGCCGCCTGAGCGCTGAGGCTGAGCGCGGCAAATGCGGTGGCCGTAAAAAGAAGGGTCTTTGCACTGTGCATCATAGGTTTCTCCTCCGCATGGTCGTTCAGATGGCTGTTCCGTGGCAAGGCTTGATTCTATCCCAATGGCAGCCTGGAGACAACCGAGCGAACTGGACATTTTGTGTCGCGCAGCCCACTAGCCGAGGGATGAGCGCCACATCGGCTCCTTTCCTTCTTTGGGACGAGGATTGGCCGAGCTGCTCAGCCGGGCAGTAGGCCATTCAACTCGGCGACGCGGAGCAGGTAGCCGCGACACTGCTTTGTGTGTCGCGGGCTCTTCCGCAACGTTCCCCGACGAACCCGCGACGGAAACAACACCGCCGCGGCTACCGGCCACCCTTGCGTTATTATCCCCAAAGGAGCCGCAGAGTGGGTACCGCAGAGCAAAAACGCAAGCCTTGGGCTACCCCTCCGATTGCTCTTGCAAAACAGCTTGGCCTGTCTCAGGGGCCTGAGCCGCGGATAACTGCGCAGCGTCCATGCGGTCCACGATAAAGCCGGGAAGCACGAACACGAACGGCACGGCCACCAGGGAAACGAGGCCGTTGGCGATCGCCATGGTGCTCAGGTGCAGATGATAAATGTCCATAATCTTGGCGCCTACCCAATCGCTGCCAAAAAGGGAAAGGTTGCGGACGCTCATCATCAGCGAGAAACCGAGGGCCTCGCTCCCTGCCGGGGTCGCCCGCATGGCCAGATCCATAATGCTCATGTCCGCCGCGGTCCAACCCAGACCGTAAAAGCTGTCAATGAACCAGGCGCGATGGAAGGTGGTGTAAAACGCGTAACCGAATTGCGATAGCGCGCCCACCGCGATGCACACGGCGAGCAGCCAGCGCAGTTTGAAATGGCGGCAGAAGTACGTTCCGTAAAGCGTCGCCGCAATCACGGCGAAGACACCTTGCAGGAGCATCAGCACGCCCTGACCTTCCGTGTTGAGGTGCATCACGTTTTGTTGTTGGTAGAACTCCGCGGTCATGATGCCCGGCGCCCAATAGAAGAGCGCGCTGAAGGCCGCCGCGGTCCACATGGTTTTCGCGTTGGCGATCTTCTTGAGCTGCGCTCCGGCCTCACTCAGGAGTTTCTTGGAGTCCACCCTCCGGCGGCGCTCGTGAAGAAGCAGGAGCGTGGTCGGAACAACCAGAAACATGGCCGCGCCGCCCGCCGCCGCCGTCCAACCGAAAGCAATCGCACCCAAGAAACCGCCGAGCGGCCCCGCCACAATGTAAGTGCCTTGGCTCACGAAATTGAAGACGCTTGCAAGCCGCCCCGTTGCGCCAAAGGCCTGACCCGTCTCCACCATCAAGCCACCGACGGCAGTGCTGGTAAGAACCATGAAAACATTGATCGCAATGCAGATTGTCAGCAGCCGGTTGTAGGTATGCGGCGTAAAGATGAGCATGACGAAGGCCGCCATGGTGAGCACGGCCCCAATCAGCATGTAGCTCTTGCGGCGCGTGCCCAGAAATGGAAACGCGTCGGTGATGATTCCGAAAAACGGCTTGAAATACCAAGCGAACTGAACCCAGAAAAAGAACGCAGCCGTGGAGGCCAGATTTTCGTGAAGGGAGTTCTTTAGCAGGTTTTTCAGTGGGATCAGGCCGAGAACCTGAAATTGGGGAAGGGTCACACCAAACACGCCCACGGCCACCACGATCGCGGCCACCACCATTCGTTTCTTTTGATTGGCTGAGTTGAGCTCGGCGCTCGATCCTGCTACGGAATGGGCCGTTTCTGTGGCCAAAGGTTCTCGCTACCCGCGACCGCGCTCCCCTGGGTTCAGGACCAGCTCAGGGGTGCGGCTTGCCAACACCTACACCGACATCATACGCAATTCGACGAACCTCCGCCACACGTTCCTGAATCGTGCCTGTTTTCCGGCGTGGACATTTCTTCGTAAGCGGAAAGCGGGGGATTTCGCAAACTCAGCCGTTTCTACGAAGTCGGCCAGCAACCGCCACCGCTCGCAAGACGGCACGACAGTGGCGCCGCGCGGTCAAAGGGATATTGCGTGGCAAAGCCAATCGGCCAAAAAGCGGGTAGCTGCGACCCTGGTTTGCGTGTCGCGGGCTCTTCCGCAGCGCTTCCGGACGAACCCGCGACGGAAACCGCACCGTCGCAGCTACCTGCTATCCTTTCTTAATTATCCTGAAAGGAACCGCAGAGTTGGAAACCCCCAACCTCTCTGCTGCGTTGCTGGAGCGAAAGTTGACCAACCCGCCGTAATTCCGATTCCCGCCGAGATTGTGGCACGGCCATCCTGGCCGTGTTCAGGCACGGGCGAGGCTCCCGGGCCGCGTCGCGGCATGGTCAAGAAGCGTTAGGCGCACAACATCACGGTGGGTTTAGTTCGGCTAAGGGGTTTCGCCGGTCATGAGGTCGTCAAGGCGTTCCCGAGCGCGGATCAACTGCGCTTGGAAGCCGCTGACGAGGATTTCGGCGGGGCGTGGGCGGGAATTGTAATTGGAGGAGAGGACAAAGCCGTAGGCGCCGGCGGTCAAGACGGCGAGGAGGTCGCCGGGTTCAGGTGGCGGAAGCCGGCGGTCACGAGCCAAAAAATCGCCGGTTTCGCAGAGCGGACCGACAACGTCCGCCGGCTCGGCGGGGTGGGAACGCGGCGCCACGGGCCAAACCTGATGCTCGGAGCCGTAGAGGGCGGGTCGCAGCAAATCATTCATGCCGGCATCCACGATGATGAAGTTCTTTTGGCGGGTGCGCTTAAGGTAGAGCACGCGCGTCAGCAAGAGTCCCGCGTCGCCGACGATGGTGCGGCCCGGTTCCACAATCAAACGGTAGGGCGAGTGGGCCAGTTGATGGTGGATGCGGCTCGTCAGGCCATCCCAATCGAGCGGCGCTTCGGCCTGATAACGAATGCCGTAACCGCCGCCCAAATCCAGCCACTCGAGGCCAATACCCTCGGCGCGAAGGCGGGTGGCAATTTCCAAAATCTCCTCGAGCGCCTTCAGAAACGGCTCAGCCTGGAGAATCTGCGACCCGATGTGGCAGGCGATGCCGCGCACGCGAAGATGGGGGGAGGCGACGGCGCGGCGATAGAGCGCCAGGGCCGAGTCCTTGGGCACGCCGAATTTGTGGATGAAGCGGCCGGTGGAGATGTAAGGGTGCGTTTCCGCTTCCACGTCGGGGTTGATGCGCAGGGCGATGGGTGCCGTGCGGCCGAGGGCGGCGGCGCGCTGCTCGATGACGTGCAACTCGCCGTCGGATTCAACATTGAACATCAACAGGCCGGCGGCCAGCGCGGCGTCAATCTCCTCGACGGTCTTGCCCACGCCGGAAAAGACGACGCGGTCCATCGCGGCTCCCACGCGACCCACGCGAGCCAACTCGCCGCCGGAAACAATGTCAAAACCCGCGCCCGCTTCGCGCAAGAGGCTAAGGATCTTGAGATTGGAATTCGCTTTGACGGAATAGCAAATGAGATGCGGCGTGCCGGCCAGGCCGCGCGCGATGCGGGCGTAGTTTTCCAAAATGGCGGCGCGACTATAGACGTAGGCGGGCGTGCCGTAACGCTCGGCGAGCGTGCGAAGCGGCACGTCCTCGGCGCAAAGCTGATTCTCACGGTAAGTGAAAGCTTCCATGATGCGTGGCGCGATATCGGCTTCAACCGGCCTCTGCGAGTTTAGCACGGGCCGCAAGCGGTGAATCGTCCACGGCAGAGGCGGGCTGAGGAGCGACAAGCTCGGCGGGCGCTATCGGACGCGAGCGACGAGGAGCGTCTGATCATCGCGGCGCGGGCGGCCCCGCTCGTACTTGGCGATTTCAGCCAGCACGGCGTTGGCAATTTCTTCAACCGAACGACGCGCATTTTGTCGCAGCACATTTTCCAGGCGGCGCATGCCGAACTCCTCGTAGGACGGGGACATCGCCTCGACGAGGCCGTCTGAAAACAGAGCCAGCACGTCACCCGGCTGAAGTTCGACGACGGTTTCTTGGTAATCGGCTTGCTCGAGCAGACCGAGCGGCACACCCTCGGCGTGGATGGGCCGACAACCTCCGCGACGCACCAGGATGGGCAGCGGCATGCCGGAATTGGCAAGGCGCAAACGGCGGCTCTTAGGCTCCCAAACCGCGTAGGCGAGGGTGATGAAGTGGCCCTCGATTTTCCGCTCCAACAGCCGGGCGTTGAGGGCGCGAAACAGATCGCGGGGCGCCGGGCGCTGCGAGGCGTAGCTGCGAAGAATGCCGCTGGCCAGCGCGCCGTAAAGGGCGGCGGGCGTGCCCTTGCCGCTCACGTCGCCGATGGCGAGAACAAAACGATCGGGGCCGTAAGTGAGGAAATCGTAAAGGTCACCGCCCAACTCGCGGGCCGGCTCAAAGCGGACGGCGATCTCCAGGCGGGGCAGGTTGGGAGCCACGCCGGGCATCAGCAGCATTTGAATCTCCCGTGCCCGGTCGAGGTCGCGCTCCAAGCGCGCTTCGCTTTTGAGCACGCGCTCATAGAGGCGGGCATTTTCGATGGCGATAGCGATTTGCGGTGCCAGGGTCGAGTAGATGCGCACGTGCTGCTCGGTGAAATAGTTAAGTTGAGGGCTTTCAAGGTCAATGACGCCGATGACGCGGTCTCGGTAAATGAGCGGTACCGCCATTTCCGAACGGGTTTCGGGATTGGTCATCAGGTAGCGGCTGTCGCGGCGAACGTCGGGCACCACCACGGTCTGGCGAAGATCGGCGGCGGCGCCAATAATGCCCTGTCCAAACTTGACCGAGGTGTTGTCGGGCAAACGCTCATCTTGCCGAATGGTCATCACGGCGTTGAAGGTTTGGGTGGCAGGATCGGCCAGCATGATGCTAAAGCGATGATAATCCACCAGGCGCTTGCTCAGGGTGCCGATGCGCCGCAACAGATCATTGAGCACCAGCACGGAACTCAACTCGCGGCTGATTTCGTTGAGTAACTGAAGGGTGCGGGCCTGGCGCAACGTGCGGTTGTAGAGCCGGGCATTTTCGATCGCCATGGCGATGCGCGAGGCCAACATCTCCAGCAGATTGACGTGCTGGTCGGTGAAGTAATCCGGCGCATCGGCTTCCAGGTCCATCACGCCAATGACGCGATTCTTCAAAATGAGCGGCACCGCCAGCTCCGACTTCACGGCGGGAACCGATTCGATATACGAGGGGTCGCGGCGAACATCGTTCACCAGGATGGAGCGCTTTTCGAGCGCGGCTCGGCCCACAATACCTTCGCCAACCTTAATGCGGAGATTTTTAACCACGTCTTCCGGATGGCCCGCGCTCGATCGGACGCTGAGCTCCTGCGTTTTCTCGTTCAGCAGGAGAATGGCGAAGATCTGATAATCAATGACGCGGCCCACCAACTCGGCGATGCGCTTCATCAGTTCATCGAGATCGAGCGTGGAGGTGACCTGCTCGCCGACCTCGATGAGCAAACCGAGTAGTTCGGTGGGGCCGAGCGGCCGGGGCGGAGATTTTGTCGTGGGTTCCGTCATAATAACCTGTAGGCGCTGCAAGAGGACCGCAAGCTTCGCGGCGGTCGGCGCCTGCCGCCAGCCGGGCGCACGAGCTCCGTCGTTCTCGGGCGGGCAGCGGCTAGCCGGCCGATGAAGCCAGCCATTGAGCCGCCTCCGCAAGAATGGCGACCGAGGCGCTGGTGCCCAGCCGGGTGGCGCCCGCTTGAAGCATGGCCAACGCGTCGTGGAGGGTGCGAATGCCTCCCGCGGCTTTAACGCCGACGCTCGGACTGACCGCCCCCCGCATCAAGCGCACATCGGCAACCGTCGCGCCCGCAGGGCCGAACCCCGTGGAGGTTTTTACGTCATCGGCGCCGGCTTGCTCGGCCAGCCGGCAGGCGGTGATTTTCTGCTCATCCGTCAAGTAAGCAGTTTCCAGGATGACCTTAAGCCGCGCGCCAGCGGCGTGACATATCTCCGCCACGCCGCCCATGTCACTCTGCACGGCCGCGAGTTCGCCGGAGCGCAAGGCACCAATGTTCATCACCATGTCAATCTCCTGAGCGCCGGCAAGAAGCGCGGCCTCGGCTTCGGCGCGCTTAACAGAGGGCAAGGTGGCGCCGAAAGGAAAACCAACCACCGTCGCCACGCGCACGGGCGAACCGCGCAACCGCTCAGCCACGAGCGGCGTCCAGTAAGGATTGACAGAGGCGGCCGCGAAGGCGAACTGAACGGCTTCTTCCGCCAGACGCTCGACCTGGCCGCGGGTGGCATCCGGCTTGAGCAGCGAGTGGTCTATCAGACGCGCTAAACGGGAAAGCTCGGGGCGGGAGCGAACGACGGCGGGATCGAGCGAACTCGAGGCCGACGTTGCCGGGCGCGGTCCCACGCCGGACGGCGCCGCGCGACCCTGTGAGGTGGACGGCTGCCGAGCCAGTTCGCGCGCCAAGGTCGCCACCAGGCTCTCCAGCTCCAATCGGGTTAAAACAAGTTCTTCCATCCTCGCTTCGATACACCCTGCCCTGCGCATTTCCATCTTCAAAATTGACGGTCGAGCGCCGCGCCCAGGCGTGAAGCTCAACTATTTTAACATAGCCCGCGGCACGAACCGCAGCCAGCCCTGCCGTGGGCGGCAGAAGCAGCGGAAAAGAGGCGAGGACCCAACGGAAGCGCTCGTATAATAAAAAGCGAATGCTGATTCTGGCGATTGACACAACTGGGGCGGAAGGCGGTGTGGCCATTTATCGGGATGAGGCGCGGTTGGCGCTCATCCCCAACACGCGGCCCGCCAATATCTATTCGGTGAGCCTGTTTGAGATGGTGGAGGCGGCGCTGGCTGAAACGAAACTTCGCCTGAACGACATGGATCTTTTTGCCGCCGCCAGTGGTCCGGGCTCGTTCACCGGCATCCGAGTCGGGCTAGCGGCAATTCAAGGATGGAGCCGCGCGTGCTCCAAACCGGCGCGGGGCGTCTCGGCGCTTGAGGCGCTGGTTGAAATCTGCCAACCGCGCACGCAGGTGGCGATTCCGCTGATGGACGCGCGGCGCGGCGAATTTTACCTCAATCTTTTTCGACGAACGGCGAGCCTCGCCTCCGACGGAAGCCGGTTCGAGGCTGCGAGCGAAGGATGGACGCTACCGGCAAACGCGATGCGTAGCTGGGTTGAGAAAATCGCCTTAGCAGATATTGAAAACCTCACTTGGATCGCGCGCGAGAGCGACAAGGCGGCGCAAACTCTGCGGCAGACGCTTTCCTTGCCGGGAGAATGGCAAAGGACAGCGGAACCGCTGCTCGGCGCGATTGCTCGCATTGCTGGCCGCAATCTGAAACAGGACCCGAACCCCGAGCGGCCTCTCGACGCCCTGTACATTCGCCGCTCCGACGCGGAGTTGAATTGGAAAGGCTAAGGAACGGTTGCGCAGCGGTGAACCATCAAGAACGTACAGGGCGAACCATTCTGCCGGTGAAACTCAGAAAGACGAGGTGCGGCAAGGCGCAACCGCCGGGCTCGCATCGCGTTTGAACGCCGTGACGATTCGAGATTTTACCCCCCACGATCTTTCGGCCATCCTCAAGATTCAAGATGAGAATCCCGCGGCGGCGCGCTGGGCGGCGGACGATTTCGCGCGCCTGATGGGCGGCGGCCGGGGATTCATTTTGGTGGCGGAAAGCCAAGGCGACCCGCCGTCGAGCGTCACGGGGTTTGCGGCTTATCACTCGATGGCCGAAGATGCGGAACTGCTCAACCTGGCAGTGGCGGTGGAATATCAGCGGCGCGGGGTGGGAGGAATGTTGGTCCGCGAGGGCGTGCAAAGACTTCGAGAGCAAGGCGCACGGCGACTGTGGTTGGAGGTGCGGGAGTCGAACGCGACGGCGCGGAAGTTTTACATCGGGTTGGGATTTGTCGAGCGCGGCAGGCGACGAAACTATTATTCCAATCCGCAGGAAGATGCTCTGGTTTTGGAGCTCAAACTTGAGGGCGAGAATGAATAGAACAGCGCTACGTCTCCCGCCGGGCGCAGGCTTTAATGGCTTTGGGAATACGGGACCTTCGCCGGAAGATGGCCGATGCTCCATTCCGTGTATTTTGCACACGGAATGGTGTATTCGGTGAGGTCAACCCCACTCGTGGCCAACACACGGCTTGAGCCGAAAGCATCTAAGCAACTGAATCCACACAGGTTATAATATACCTTTGAAGCGCATCTAGCTTGGCAAGCTGGATGCACATAAGTAGGTGGAAGTAAATCTGAAGGAGGTTCCACAAACCCTTATGGTGAAGAAACTAACGACGCTGTTTGCCACACTGGCGATTGCTTTCACGCTTTCGGCGCCTGTGTTCGCAAAGAAGCATCACAAAATGAAGAAGAAGGAAGCGAAAAAGGCTCACGTGCTTCACGCCAAGAAAAAGGGCAAGGCCAAGGGCAAGAAGAAGGGCCAGTAGTCACTGGAGTTTTGTTCAAACGGGAGCCGCCAGGATAACAGGCGAAGCCAGCCGTCAAGGGCAAGAACCCGAGGCGGCGAGGAGTTCTGTGGGCCGGCGGCTCCGATTTTTTTGCCAGGTTCCCTGCGCGGCGCTGTTCTTGGCAGCAAGAACGCGCGCCGAAGATCGCGTCAGGTACGTCGGCTCATCGAGAGACCGAGAAGACGGTATAATGGCGCGCCGAGAAGTGCCCAGTTTGGTAACCTGGGCACGTTGCAGTAAATCTTAAGGAGGTCCTAATGACAAAGAAAGTGACGACACTGTTGGCAGCGCTGGCGATTGCGATAACGCTTTCGGCGCCCGCGTTCGCAAAGAAGCGTGGCGCGAAGACTACGGAGCACGGGAAAGCCCAAGTGCTTCACGCCAAGAAAAAGGCCTTTTGTCCGCCCGTTGCTTTGGGCTATGATCGGCCCGGGAAGGCTCACGTGCTTCAGGCCAAGAAAAAGGGGACAATGAAAGGCAAGAAGAAGGGTCAGTAGTCGCTGGAGTTTTGTTCGATCGGGGCCGCCTGGCCAACAGGCGAAAGCGGCCGCGAAAGGCAGAAACCTGAGGCGGCGCGGCGAAGAGATCTGCGGGCGGGCGGGCGGCTCCGATTCTTTTGCCAGGTTCCCTGCGCGGCGGTGTTCTTGGCAGCAAGAACGCGCGCCGAAGATCGCACCAGGCATGTCGGCTCATCGAGAGACCGAGAAGACGGTATAATAAGGCGCTGAAAAGCGCCCGGTTTGGTAACTGGGTACGTTGCAGTAAATCTCAAGGAGGTCCCTATGACGAAGAAGCTGACGACGCTGTTGGCAGCGCTGGCGATTGGGATGACGCTTTCGGCGCCCGCCTTTGCGAGGAAGCCTCACCCCAAGAACACGGTCGTAAGCACTTCATGGAATAAACACAAGAAGGGCCAGATGCGCGGCAAGAAAAAGGGGGCTATGCAGGGGAAGAAAAAGGGTCAGCAGGCTTTTTACTATCAATACGGCCGGGCCAAGAAAAAGGGGGCTGCGCAGGGAAGGAGAAATATCAATTCAAGTCGGGGCAAGAAGAAGGGCCAGTAATAAGCCGGCTTGAAGTTTTTGTTTTGTCCGGAGTCGCTGAACGAACCGCGAGCGAAGTTCCGGCCAAGGGCTGTCAAAACGAGACAGTCAAGGGCTGAGATGCTTGAGATAGGTTCGTTGGCAGCTCCGGATTGTTTTTTTGGGCGGCGACCAGCGATCCCGCGAACGGCAGAAAACATATTTTCGCGCCTAGGCGCAAGGTGCGCGAGGAAGGAGATGCCCTGCGGCAGTTCAGGTTCTTCGCTCCCTTTCGCCACCGGTTAGTTTAGGCTGAGGGATAGACACGGTCACCCTTGAAGAAAACCGCCTCAATACGCAATGCCTCTTGCTGAGGACGGAAAATCACGAAATTGGCCGGCTGGCCTGGCGCCAGTTCGGTTGCTAGGTCACCGCGCCCAATGAGCCGGGCTGGATTTAGAGAGGCGGCCCGCAGCGCTTCTGAGAGCGTCGCTCGGGCGAACCTTTGGAAGACCACAACGGCACGGTTCATAGTTAGGGCCGAGCCGGCCATGGACTCGCGATCTTCGGTGACGACCTGGCCGGAGGGCAACAGTTCAATTCCCTTCCCCACCAGGGTGTAGTGGCCGGCCGCCAGGCCGGCTACGTGAACGGCATCAGTAATCAAAATGCAGCGCTCGACCCCCTTGAGCCGAAACACGACGCGAACCAGGTCGGGGGGAAGATGAAAGCCGTCGCAAATCAAGCTGGCCGCCAGGCGATCCTCGGCCAATTGCGCCCACAGAGGATTTTGGTGACGGTGAATCAAATTGGGCAAGCCGTTGCCAAGATGCGTGCTGAGCCGGGCGCCGGCTTCGACGGCGGAGTGAATCTGTTCCGGCTCTGCGGCGGTGTGACCGACCGCAACAACGACGCCCGAGGCAGACGCTTGCCGGATGAAATCGAGCGCGCCGGGAAGCTCCGGCGCGATCGTTACGATGCCGATGTTGCCGTTGGCCGCACGCTGCAAGGCCGAAAACTCTTTCCAGTTGGGCGGTCGCATCAGGCTCGGATCGTGAGCGCCGCGCGCGCCGCCGGTAGAGAGATACGGACCTTCGAGATGATAACAAGGAACCGCGTCGGCAAACCGGCGATCCATGCGCCGCGCAGCCTCCAGGGTTTGGAAATTCTGGCGGAGTTGCTCCACCGAATTGGTAATTAGGGTGGGACAAAAATGGGTGACGCCAGTTCGCCAGAGTTGGGGCAAAAGGCCAAGGAGAGCGGAGGGCTCAAGCTCCGAGCCGGAAAAATTCACGCCCACGAAGCCGTTTATTTGGATATCAATCAAGCCGAGACTCGCAAAGGGCTCGGCGGGCTCGAGCGGCCCGAGGCGGCGCACAGCGGCTAGCTTCGAGCCGCGAATCTCAATTTGAGCCAAACCGAAATCAGCGAGATTAGCGAGAATTTCCATCAACGTGTACCCATCCCATCCGCCCTAACACGCCGAGCAGAGGTGGCGCGGACCGGCTGAAGCCGCCGTTGCATGCCTCGCATAGCATACCGCGAATGACCAGCCGGCCGCGAGAACCGTTGCGCTCACGTTGCTTGGTAAACCATCTTTCCGCCGACCATCGTCATGGTGACACGGACATCTTTAATTTTTTCGGGAGGCAACGCGAAAAGATCGGCAGAGAGCACGACGATATCGGCTAACTTACCAGGCGACAGGGTTCCCTTTTCGTTTTCCTGAAATTCCGCGAAAGCGGCGCCGGAGGTGTACGCGCCAAGCGCCTGACGAAGAGAGATTTTTTGTTCGGGAATCCATCCTCCCGGGTGCTTTCCATCGAGGGTGACGCGAGTTAGGGCGGCATAAATGCCGAGCAGCGGAGCGAGCGGGGCGACGGGCCAATCGGAACCAAAAGCAAGTTTCGCCCCGGCATCGAGCACGGCGCGCCACGCATAGCTCCACCGGGCGCGTGCCGATCCGAGACAGCTCTCAGCCCAGCAGCCATCGGCGATGGCGTGATAAGGCTGCATGGAGGCTATAACGCCCAGCCGCGCCAAACGGGCAAAGTCCTCTGGACGCATGTGCTGGGCGTGCTCAAGACGAAAGCGGCGGGTCAAGGGCTCGGCGCCGGCGACGGCTTCAAAAGTCGTCAAGATCTCGTGTACAGCCCGCGTGCCGATGGCGTGAACCGCCAATTGCGCTTGAGCACGGTCCGCGTCGCAGACCAGTGATTGCAGCCGTCCGGGAACCATGAGCCAGGGCATGGGCAGGCCAAAGTTGGAGGGAGCGTCGGTATAGGCTTCCTCCATCCACGCGGTGCGCGAACCGAGCGAGCCGTCGGCAAAGGCTTTCCAACCACCCACACGGAGCAGCGCGTCCTGCTGCACGCGTTCCCTCAACTCGTTGAAGGCCTCGGGTCCCAACTCCGCCGGGACGAATTCGTAAAAGCGACACGTGAGCCAACCCTCGGCGCGGGCGCGGAGCAGCGGCTCGAGCGCGGACGGGCGCGGGCTTTGCGAACTGCGGCCCAGGTCCATGTTGTGGACCGACGTGACGCCGCAGCGACTCGCCTCGGCAAGAGCCAGCCTCAAAGCCGACAAGATCGCGGATTCTGTCGGAGGGGGAATTTGACCAGCCACCAAGTCCTGGGCCCGGTCTTTCAACACGCCGGTCGGTTCGCCCGACGCGGGGTCGCGGACAATTTCACCGCCCGGCGGCGATGCCGTGGCGCGCGTGAGGCCGGCGCGGCGAAGAGCTAGTGAATTGGCCAAGGCGGCATGGCCGTCGGCACGGCGAAGAAAAACCGGATGATGCGGCGTGACAGAATCAATCAGCCACCGGGTGGGGAGTTGGCGAAGCGGCCAGGCGTTCTCATCCCAACCGCCGCCCAAAATCCATTGGCCCGGCGGCACCGAGGCCGCATGGCCGGCCAGGCGCGCGACAAAATCAGCTTGGCTCTTCGCGCGGCTAAGATTGAGTTGCTGAAGCTGAAAGCCGCCCTCCAGGAAATGAACGTGGCTATCAATGAAACCGGGAAGCGCCAGTTGGCCGTGCAAGTCGAGCAGGACGGTTTGCGAGACAAGATAGGGTTGAAGGTCCTGCAGGGAGCCGAGGGCAAGAATGCGCTCGCCCGCGACGGCGACGGCCTCCACAAACTCTCGCGCCGGGCGGCGACAATCCTTCAGTGTGAGCGGCGCTCCGGTCCAAATCTTTCCGTTACACAGGACCCAATCGGCTCGCGGCGGAGACGTTGCCGGCAACGCATCGGGATTCGGCGGCTTGGAGACGGGCATCAGCTTTCGACTCCCTGCGCGGCCAGCCGTCGCACGAGAGCTGTCACGGCCGCGTTGCCGAAAAGTCTGAAGTGGTCATGCTGAGCCGAGCGTCGGCGTAGCAACCCGAACATCAAACCCGAGATCCTTCGCTTCGCGCAAGATGGCGACAGAGGATTCAGGATGACAGGCGTCAGTCTGCTGCCAGGCCGAGGCATGCTACGGGGGACGAAACTTGGGGGATTTTAGCAGCTTGACGGTTTCAGCGGCTACCAGGTCACCCATGCGGGAGGTCGTGACGGGGCGCGAACGGCCCGGGAGATCGGGAGTGCGCACGCCGCGCTTCAAAACCTTTTCGATGGCCGTCTCAACCGCCAACGCGACGCGCTCCATGCGAAAAGAGAAACGCAACATCAAGGCGGCGGAAGCGATGGCGGCCAGAGGATTGGCGCGCTTGCGCCCCGCAATATCAGGAGCCGAACCGTGAACCGGCTCATAAAGAGCCGAGTGCTCGCCGAGGCTAGCGGAGGGCAACAGGCCAATCGAGCCGGTCAGCATGGCCGCTTCGTCGCTCAAAATGTCGCCAAACATGTTGCTGGTCAGCACCACATCGAAGCTCGTAGGACGGTCAATCAGTTGCATGGCGCAATTGTCCACGTAAAGATGGTCGAGTTCGATGTGCGGATAGGAACGACTGACCCGCGTGACCACTTCGCGCCACAAGCGCGAGGTTTCAAGAACATTGGCTTTATCCACGGAGGTCACTTTGCGGCGACGAGCTTGGGCCAATTGAAAAGCGCGATGCGCGACACGCTCAATTTCGTGCTCACGGTAGATTTCCGTGTTGACACCGTAACGTTCTCCATCCTTGGAGAAAATGCCGCGCGGGTTGCCAAAGTAAATCCCGCCCGTCAACTCGCGCACAATCATCAGGTTGGTCCCGCGCACTCGGTCGGGTTTGAGAGCGGAAAGCGAAACCAGCGTCTCCATCACTTTGGCGGGACGCAGATTGACGTAAAGGCCGAGGCGCTGGCGGATTTGAAGCAAGCCTTGCTCCGGACGCAACTCCGGGCGCTTGGAATCCCACTGCGGACCACCCACCGCGCCCAGCAGCACGGCGTGAGCTTGATTGCAAATGGATATGGTTTCAGGAGGTAGCGGAACCGCGGTGGCATCGAGGGCGCAACCGCCAATCAGACCTGTCTGAAATCGGAAGGTCGGCCCCAAAACCTCTTCTGCGGCCTTTAGCACCTTAACTGCCTCCGAGGTCACCTCGGGGCCAATTCCATCACCCGGCAGGACGGCTATTCGGTAGAATCCATGCATATGATTTGAATTATCTATACCTTAGCCGATTAACATACAGAAAGACAAGATATATTTGTAACAGGCGCGTACGCCGCAGGAAATTACAGCCCGCGCAAGGCTCTATGAAGGAGCGCCCTAACAAGGCTATCTTATTGATTGTAGGTTGGTTATTTCAACCTTTGATTTGGCAGTACCGCCACTCAGGAAAGCCTCTCCAATTTTCAATAGCCTCCTGGGAAGTAACGGTCCACCAGCGCGTTTTCGTGGGTGGGATGAGGCGCTTTGGCGGTCTGGTCGGCGGCGCGTCTTAATTCATAGACTGCCTTATTGGCCGCTTGCAAATAAGCTCGAGCTGCCGCTTCAATCACGTTGTGACTGGTGAATTTGCCGGTAAACTCCATCCCTTGAAAGCGGACGCGGATGGAAACCTCCGCCACGCCATCCACGCCGGGGCCAATGGTGTGCACGGAAAAATCAGCGATGTTGCCGGGGGTTTGGGTGATTCGGTCAATAGCGCGGAAAGCGGCGTCGCACGGCCCCTCGGCCGTGGCGGAATCGTGGAAAACATGGCCGTCTTTTTCCAGCTCGACGGTCGCCGTGGACCGGCCGTCACTGGAGGCCACACTCTGGAACAGACGGAGCGTAAACATCTCCGGGATGTGATCGAAACCTTCCTCGACCAACGCGATTAAATCCTCGTCATAAACATTCTTTTTGCGGTCGGCGAGATCGGTGAAGAGGGTGTAAGCGCGCTCGAGTTCAGGCTTAGTCAGGTGATATCCCAGCTCTTCATAACGCTTGGCCAAGGCATGACGGCCGGAATGCTTCCCCAGCACAATCTGGTTGGAGGTCATGCCGACGGTCTGAGGGGAAATAATTTCGTAGGTGAGAGCGTTTTTGAGCACACCGTCCTGATGGATGCCCGCTTCGTGGGCAAAGGCATTGCGGCCCACAATGGCCTTATTGCGCTGAACAGCCACGCCGGTGAGACGAGTCAAAAGCTGGCTGGACGGATACAGCTCCTCCGTCCGAATGCCGGTGGTCACGCCCAGCGCGCTTCCTCGAAGGTGGATGGTCATGACTACCTCTTCGAGCGCGGCGTTGCCGGCGCGTTCCCCAATGCCGTTGATGGTGCACTCGACTTGGCGCGCCCCACCCCGAATTCCTGCCAGCGTGTTGGCGGCGGCCAATCCCAAATCATCGTGCGTGTGGGTGCTCAGAACCACACGGTCCATGCCAGGAACCCGCGCTTTCACCTCGGCGAACATCTGCTCGTATTCAGTCTCCAGGCAATAGCCGACCGTATCCGGAAGATTGAGAGTGGTAGCGCCGGCTTCCACCGCAGCGTGGCAGCACTCAATGAGGTAATTTCGGTCGGTGCGGCCCGCGTCTTCGGGCGAAAATTCAACATCGGGACAAAGCGACCTGGCGTAACCGACCGCGTCGGCAATCATCTTGAGCACTTCGTCGCGGGATTTGCGCAGCTTGTACTTGAGATGAATGTCGGAAGTGGCCAAAAAGGTGTGAACGCGGGGCCGAGCCGCCTGGCGCAGCGCGCTCCAGGCTCGGTCAATGTCGAGATGGTTGGCCCGAGCCAGGGCCGCAATGATAGGGCGTCGGATCTCTTCAGCAATGGCGCGGACGGCATCATGGTCGCCTTCGGAAGCAATGGGAAAGCCCGCCTCCAGGATGTCCACGCCCAAGCGGTCAAGCTGGCGCGCCATCTCCAGCTTTTCATCCAGATTCATGCTGCAACCCGGAGATTGCTCTCCGTCCCGAAGCGTCGTGTCAAAAATCAACACCTTTTCAGGCATAACCAGCCTCCCTTGCCTGCTCTGACTTTTGGTATTGGCCTCCCATTCGGGTCAAACGGCTCGGCAGAATCATTTTCCAACCGGTCGGTAGGCGAAGTCAAACTGAAACTTCCCTTTCGGCCGATGGCAATCGCCCGGGAAGGTGAAAACGCTCGGCCAGTGTAAATCCATCCTTGCGAGCCGGCAGACATAGTGGGGCGTTGTTGCCAGGAGATTCGTCCCCAAAACGCTCATCGTGCTCCTCGGTCCGCCGATTTTCGTTTTGGGCAAAATAGAGAGCCGGAGCTTTTTCAAGCCCCAGCATAGGGCAGCGGCTCGGCAGGCTGCAATGGAAAAACGAAGCGGCGCGGCGGCTCCCGAAGCTAACGAACGGGCGAGACTGGCTCGATTTGGACTATAATGCGGGAAACGTTGAAGGCGCTGAGGCGAAACCGTGGATTCGGAAGACCAAAAAGTTGATGAACTCCTCAAGGCTCGCGCCGCGCTCGACGAGGAATTGCGGCGATACAAGGCGACCGTCACGGTGATGTTTACCGACGTGGTGGGCTCGACGTCTTACTTTGAGCGTTACGGCGACACAGCAGGGTTGGCAATGCTGGGCCGCCACGCTCAGGCCGTGACGGAAGGGGTGATGAATCACCGTGGCCGCGTCATCAAGAACATCGGCGATTCCGTCATGGCGGAGTTCCCGGATCCGTTATCGGCCGCAGAAGCCGGGGTTGAGATTCAGCGCCACCTGCTCCAACTAAATGCCAGCCTGCCCGAACGCGAGCGCATCCAGGTGAGGATCGGCATTAACTCCGGTCCCGGCTTTCGCCGGGGCAATGATCTGTTTGGTGATGTCGTCAATGTGGCGGCGCGCATTACCAAGCACTGCAGCCCGGCGCAGATTTTGGTTTCTCATTCGATTTTTCAGGCGCTAAACAGACAAAGCCCCCTGCGCTTTAAGTCCTTGGGTTCGCAGGCGTTCCACGGCAAAGAGGAAAAAGAAGAAATCTTTGAGATGCTGTGGACCGACACGCAAACCTACACGGCGCTGCGACAAAAAGTAGATGAAGCCGTGGCGCAAGGCTACTTGACTTATTCTTCAAAGCCGCTGGACACCATGGTGGGCGCAGCGTCGCCTCAAACCCCGCCACCCGTTTCCGTCTCCGCACCCGGCCCGACCACCCCTCTACCCGCTTCGCTAGCTTCGCGCTACGCGATTTTGGGCGAGGCCGGACGCGGCGGCATGGGGGTGGTTTACAAAGCGCACGATCTCGAAACGGGGGAAGTGGTGGCGCTGAAGGTTCTGAAGCCGGAAATCGCCTCCAACCCCGCCGTGCTGGAGCGGTTCAAAAATGAGGTGCGACTGGCGCGAAAGATCACGCATCGGAACGTCTGCCGCACCTACGAATTTGGGCGCGCCGACGCGGTCGCCTACATCTCGATGGAATACGTGGACGGAGAGAGTTTGCGCGCCGTGCTCAACCGCTTTGGGGGGTTGCCGCCGGCGAAGACCTTCGCGGTGGCCCGTGAAATCTGCGCCGGACTCGCCGAGGCCCATCAACAGGGCGTCATTCACCGCGACCTGAAGCCGGAAAACGTGATGCTGGACCGCAACGGCCACGTGAAGCTGATGGACTTCGGCATCGCTCGCTCGCTCGAAATCTCCAGTGGGACCACCGGCTCCATCATCGGCACGCCGGAGTACATGGCGCCCGAACAGGCGCAGGGCCAGGCCGTGGATGCGCGGACGGATGTTTATGCGCTGGGGCTGATTCTTTACGAGTGCTTGACCGGCTCGCCCGCTTTTAGCGGAGAAACACCTATTGCAGTGGCGCTCAAGCAGGTGCGCGAGCCGCCTCCTCGGCCGAGCGCCACCACTCCGACCATTCCGCCGGCTACCGAGCAGATGATTCTGCGGTGCCTTGAAAAAGACCCGGCTCGGCGCTTCCAATCGGTCGCAGAATTGGACGCCGCGCTCGGCCAAGCGATGCCCGCCAAGACCACAGCCGTGCCCCCTGGCGCGGTGGCGGCGGCAGCCGTGCAGAGTGCCACCTTCCCCCAGCCCCGAAGCCGAATAAAAGTGTGGCTGGTTGCGGGAGTGATTCCGCTGGTGATTCAAGGAGGGTTTCTATGGGCCGTGTGGCAGGCCGCGCGCTTGGCGCACGCGCGGCTCGCCTCGCCGCCAGTGAGCAGCGCCATGCCATTGAGCATTCCCACGCCTTCCAACGCGATACCCGCTCCGGCTGCGTTGAAAGTGATGACCCAGAAGCCGACTCAGAACCCCCTCAAAGCCGTCACGAAACCGGCCGCGGCTCCCTCCGCCGCGAGATCAGGACAAACGGCCGCAACCCAACCTGCCGTGGCCACGACTAACGTATCCCCGGTTGCTTCACCTCAACCTGAACTACGGGTATCCCACTCCGCTGTGGCGACAGCGCCGTCGGCCCAGCAAAACTTCATTCCCAACTTTCAAGCCCCCATGGCGCCGCCCGCGAATGCCCGGCCACAGGTTATCTACTTGGTCGCGGGCAGATATTCCCGGCCCTTCGGCGCGAATCTTGCCATGCAGCGGCTTTGGCGACTGGGCGTGGCGAGTGTGCGCATTCAACCTCTGCGGCAACCCTTGAAGTACATGGTGTTTGTCGGACCCTTTGGCGATTTCCAGCAGGCTCAAGGAACTGCCGCTCGGCTGAGGAAATTAGGGATGGCCCAAGTCGGCATCATTCGGCAAAACACGGGCTTCGGCATGCCGCCGAGCCTACTGGTCTCGGCCGGACAATACCCCGGGCCATATCTGGCTCGGTCAGCGGCCCAACGGCTCTGGCGCAGCGGGGTGAGGAACATCCACATTCGCCCGCTGGGCAGCCGAGTGACAGGGTACGCTGTGTTGGTGGGACCGTTCCACAACCCCGGTCAAGCTAATGCGATGCAAGCGCGGCTGCGCAACGAAGGCTTCCCGGATATCGCCCGCTTCGGCAAGCACTAACCCCCGACGCGGCGGACGCTAAACGAGGTCGAGGGGAGCAAGCAGCTCCTCGACGTTTGTTTCATCTACCACCAGGTCCAACCACTTCTCGCATAAAGAAAGCTCTTCGTCGAAGCCGCGGAGCAGGCGCAATTTGGCCGCCGCATATTGTTCGCTTGAGCTGAGCCATGAGCCATGAGCATGACGCCAGGCTTCGCCGGCCCGGTCGGATAAAAAGACGCGCAGGAGAAACGGCAGGCCTTGATCAGCAGCCACAACAAAAACGAAATCGGAGCCCGGGCCTTGACCGTGAGGACGAACGGTGCGGCGCTCAAAGGCAAAAAAATAGTTGTAGGAGATACCTGTCTCCGCTTGAAAGGTCTTATAGCGACGCCGTGAAATTGTCATGATAGACCACGTGAGCCGGCCGCGCGGACGTCCAGCTCCTACTCCGCGCCAGGGTGGGACGAAGACGGCAGGGGCTGAGATGTTTCCGTGCCGCTCGAGAGGCTCTCAGGCCGCGGCAACACCCACCGCAAGAGCGGCGGCGCGACGATGGTGGTGACAATGCTCATCGTTAGCACGACGGCGTACAAATTCTGAGAGATTGTGTGCAGCGTCAAGCCGACGCCGGCCACAATCAACCCCACCTCGCCGCGCGGAATCATGCCGATGCCCACACGGCAAGCCTCTTTGAACCCCAAATGCAGCGATCCCAATCCGCAGCCAATCAGCTTGCCGACGATGGCGAGCAGGCAAATCATGGCGGTCAGAGCCAAGATGCCGCCGCGCGCAAAGCTCTGAAGATGGACCTGCACGCCGAGCAGGACAAAGAAGAAGGGAGACAAAAAATCGCTTAAGGGGCGGAAATTCTGTCTCAATTGCCACTTCCCGCTCTGGTCGGCCAGCGCCAGGCCCGCCATGAAGGCGCCGACAATCGCGGCCATGCCGATCTTCATCGAGGCCAAGGAAAGCCCAAGGCATGCCATCACGCCCAGCGCAAATGCGGAGTCCCGGGCGCGGAGCTTGGCGATGTGCGGGTCCATCCGTGAGACGACGCGCGAGGCCAAGAAAATCATGACCAAGGTGAAGGCCAGCGCCTCAAGTCCCACCACCAGCAACTGGCCATAGTGAACTTGGCCGGAGGACATGGAGCTGACGACCGCCAGCACCAGCAATCCCAAGATGTCGTCCATCACGGCCGCCCCCAAAATCACGCGGGCGGCACGGGTGGAAAGCGCGTCCAGATCGGCCAGGACCCGAGCCGTAATGCCGACGCTAGTGGCCACCATCGCCGCGCCGACAAAAATGGATTCCACCCAACTGCGGCCGGCTGCTCGAAGAAAAAGAAAACCTAGCACGAAGGGGAAAATGACGCCCAAGGTCGCCACTTCGGCGGCCGTCCAGCCCACGGCGCGCAAATCCTGCGGCGTGATTTCCAGGCCAATGGCGAAGAGCAAGAAAATCGCGCCGACCTCCGCCAGGCCAATGGTCCATTCGCTGGGCCTGACAAGCCCAAGCACTGATGGGCCGAGAATCACGCCGCTCGCTAGCTCACCGAGAACGCCGGGTTGGTGGAGACGCTCCAGAATCTCCGCGCCGAGCTTGCCGCCCGCGAACATCACGAACATCACAAAAAGCAAATGCCCGGCGTTTTCCACCTTTGACCCCATCCGGTTGAATTTTTCATCGGCCCCTGACGCCGGCGGAAATCCTTCCCCAGGGTAACAAAAGAGGCGATGTCTCGGCCAGGGTAAATGGAGGTGACTGAATAGACGAAGGGGATTTCGCGCATTGGCTCGAAAAACGATTACACCCAAGCGCGGCGGCGGAGGCCAAAGGGCTACTGAGATGCGGGCGCTCGATAAAAAATCGCTTTACCGTTGGCGAGTTCGAGGCGCGTGACGCCAGGAGGGAGATTCATGGAATGGTTGAGGTCAATTTTATATTTTGATTCGACGTAAGTCTGAAGGAGCCAGTTCACCAGCCAGTCGTTCAGTTGCGTGTCACCGATCTGAACGTTCTCAATGGTGAGCCGATACCTGCCGGGGGTGGTGGTGATGCGCCCAAAGGCTCGGACGGGCTGCCAACCCTTGAAGAGCATACCGAGCAGACCCCCTCCGAGCGGGTTGTTCTGCGCTTGCCCACTGCTCAATTGATCAAAGTTGACCATGGCCACGCCTTGAACACCCCCCGGCTCGATGTGAACAACGGGATGATACACTCCCGCGGGAAGGAAGCGCCGGCCGTAAAATTTGAGGTAAGAGTTTGCTTCCCGATCCGTAATTACGACGGGCGGCTGGGGCGCGCCAGAGGCGGGAGGCTGAGATAAGATTTGGAATTTTTGCAGTAGAGCCCTGGCGGCAGCTTCGGTGAGGTTGCCGTGAATCGCACCGAATATTGTGTTGACTGCGGGCTTGAAAGTAGTCCCAACCGACGCGATGAATACGATCGCCATGCCAGCGGCAAAAAGGGCAGCCAACCGACGCCAACTCATAGGTGAGAAGCCCCCGTCCGAAATTTTCAGAACGCCTCCCGGCGGTGGGGTGGCGCAGGGCCCAGCCTCGCCGAGAACATCCACCGAGGCGACTGCCTTGGCCCGGCAAAGGTTCCCACCAAGTCCAACTTGGCTAAACGCTGGACGGAAAGAGCGGCAATTTTCGGATGGAGCCAATGGCGGCGGACGGAGCGAAAATCGGCTTGGACGCGCAAGCGGATGGCGCCGGCAAATGTGTAAGAGCCGGTCAGGGCCAAGGCGACGCCACCGACACGGAGGGGGACGCTGCGCACCAAAACATGGCCATGGTGAACCTCAAAACGGGCGGTGAGGGACGGAATCGTCCCAGGGGAGGTTTGCGGTTCAAGGCTCCCCAAACCCGACGATTGAGCCACGGCGTTGAGCAGGTCAAAATGGCCGAGCGTCAGATGCGAGACCCGCAGGGTTCCGGACCCGCGGAAGTTCTCGGCCATTTGCCGCCCGTCGTCGCCCCGGGTCACCCATTGGCCGGCAACGGAATAGGTTCCGCGCGCGCCGGCGAGCTTGGGGGAAAGATAGGGTGCAATGGCTTGAACGCGGGCGTGTTGCAAAGCCAGGCGAGCATCCAACCAAGGCGGGCTGACAGCAGCGTCCAACACCAGTAAGCCACTTCCCTCGCCTCCTCCGGCTCGAAAGTCAAGGTGGGTGATCCGAACCACCTGCTGATGGATGCTTATGTCGGCGCGAAAGCCGCTCAGCCGGAGATTGCGAACTTGCAGACGGGGCGTGCTAACCGTTCCTTCCGCGTTCAGGCGGCGGAAAAAGTCTGAGGCCGCGGCGTGGCGCTCGAAAACGGCGCGAAGCCCCGCCCACCGGCCGAGCAGCGCGAACGGCCGAGGTTGGCGAGAGGAAATAAACCATGCGGCGCACTGAGAGAGGTTCAGGTGATTGGCGTGAATCCAAAAACGCCAAGGCGATGCGGAAGAGCCCTCATGCAGCAAACGCCCTGAAAAAACGCTTCCTCCCATGACGGCCACGACGGGCTGCGCCAGGATTCGATGGCCCACGATTTCCAATTCGGCGCGCGGCACGTTGAGAGGCTGGGTGAGCGTGGGCAAGAGAAGGCGCGCCCGTTGGAGTTCGGCTCGCGCAAAGAGTTGCGGGGCAACGTGAGGCCGGAGGCGGCCCGCCACGGTCACGAAGAAGGAGACCTCGCCGGCGCCTGTCACATGGCCGAAACTTTTCCAGCCCATCTCGCGTCCCAGACGAAGTAGATCGGGAAGCGGAATCGAGCGGGCGGAGACTTGGAGCCGGTAGTCGCCTCCGGTTGAAAGCAGTCTTTTCGCCGGGCGACCGAGGGTCGGAAAACGGAAGGCTCCAACACCCACGGCTGCCACGCGCGGAGCAAGCCAGATGCGAAACGGCGCGAGTTGAGCTTGACCCCGGTCAATCCTTAAGGCCAGCGGCGATAGAGGAAAGTTTGCGCCGTTCGTCGTCAGGCGGCCACCGCGGACGCTGAGGAACCCTCCCCATTGCAGATGGCGCCATAAGCCGTGAACCGCGATCATCCCATTGATGCGGCCGGATAGGCCCCAACTTGCGCGCTGACCGCTCGCGCAACGAATCAGCCCAAGAATGTCCTGAAGATGCGATCGCTCAACCGCCGCCACCATGTCCAGATGGGGATCTGATAGAGGTCCGAGCAATGCGCCCGAGAGGTGCAGACGAGAACGAGCCAACGCAACGTCGAGGCTGCTGAGATTAAGTTGCCGGCGGCGCCGGTCAAAATCGCCTCGCCAATGAATTGCGATCGGCACCGCTTGAGCGGACGGAAGCGCGGCTGAGCGATGCAACTGCGTCAGGCTTGCCGAACCCTGAAATCGAACATGGTCGAGCGAGCCGCTCAACAACACGTTGCTGTCGATCACGCCGTAAAGCCCGAGGCTGTGGCCTGCCACCAATGAAACCCAGTCGTCCAGCAGCGCGCCGCGAGTTTGCAGGCGGGCGTCCAGCTTGCCGCCAGGTGAGGCGGAAGGCTCCCATGCGCCGTCCAGCTCGAGCGGGCCCGGCGTGGGAATTGAAAGGTCGGTGCGAATGGGATCGCCCCGCAAGCGAAAGGTGACTCGGCCGGTGCGCGGGTCGAGGTTCAGTTGGGCGTCGAGGTTGGCCACAGCGAGGGGTTTGGTATTAGAGCCGATTTTGAAGTTCAATCGGGCGTGGCGAGCAACAATATCGAGGCGGCCATGCCCAAGGCGCGGAGGGTGGTGCCCGGGGGATGGCAGCCGGCGTTGACGCCGCGCCAGAAGCCCGCCGAGATTCCACTGTCCGGCTGTGTTCCGCACCAGGTTCAGGCTGGCGCCCGCCAAAACCAATCTGGAGACGTCGAGGCGACGGGTCCACAAACTGCGCCAACGCAACTCGCAGTCAATTTGTCGCGCCTGAATAAAAGGCTCGGCGCCAAAGGGAGGAAGCTCGGCCACAGCCGCGTTCGAGATTGTGAAGCCCGGGCCTGGGAGAATGTGGAACGACACCTGGCCGAAGGTTACTGGTCGTCCCAAGGCTTTCTCTAACGCAGCCTGGAGACGCTCGTGATAATGCGCCGCACTAAAAAAGGTCGGGACAACCCACGCGGCCAAGACGACCAGCGCCAGGACCAACGCCAGGCGGGCGACGGGTTTTCGTGGAAGCCCGAACATCAATGAATCCACATAAAGGTTCTTCGCCAACGGGTCCGCGTGAAGAAATGGACGATCAAGCTGAGGGTTTGCCGTAGCCGGTCGGCAAAGGAGGTTTGGAGGTATTGACCGTGCGGAGTCTCATACGACCAGTAGATGAACAGAGGCTGGCCGCTGATCAGTTGTCGCGGAACAAAGCCCCAAAAGCGGCTGTCCCAACTCTCCTCGCGGTTATCACCGAGAACAAAATATTGGCCGGGAGGAACCACAAGCTGACCGTGATGAACGTAGTCGGGAAGCTCGGCCGCCCAGACGGAGGTCATGCCGGGAAGTTCCTCGGAATCCGGCGGCGGAAAATCGTCTCCCGGACGCAACTGCCCCGGATAAGTCTCTCGAACGTAGGGCTCTGCGATCGGTTTTCCATTCACAAACACCTGCCGATCCACAATGCGAATGCGGTCGCCCGGAACCCCGATCACCCGCTTAACAAAGTGCTCTCCCGGCTCTTGGGCTTCGCTGGCCGGGCCAGGGAACTTGAACACAATCACGTCGCCGCGGCGAATGGGGCGGTATGGGAGAAGATGCCGCCAAAAACCTCTCGGCTCGGCAAAGACAAATTTGTTCACCAGCAAATGATCGCCCACCAGAAGCGTGTTTTCCATGGAGCCGGTGGGGATTTTGAAGGCCTGGACAACAAACGTGGTGCCGAAAATCGTCAGGATGACCGTAATGACCAGCGACTCGAACAGATCCCGGGCCGCTGATTTTTTGTAGGGTTCAGTCACCGGATCGTTCCCTTTTTCTCAACTCGCCGAGGGCGTGACAGGCCGCCTGCTGCTCGGCGGCTTTTTTGCTGCTGCCTTGGCCGCGCGCCGTCAGCGTTTCATCCACTCGAACCTCGACCACAAAAATCTTCTGGTGTTCGAGCCCGGATTCCTCCACCACCTTGTATTCCGCTGGGCCACGACGACGCGCTTGCAAGTACTCTTGCAAGACCCCTTTGTAATTCGTCGGGGCCAGGTTGGTGACTGCCTGCTCCAAATCCCTTGGGAGGATCCAATTCTCGACCAAGGCGCGGGCCGAATCGAGACCGCCGTCACAGTAAACGGCGGCAACCAGCGCCTCTACCGCATCCACCAGAATGCCGGATTTCTCCCGCCCACCGGTTCGCTCCTCGGCCGGTCCAAGGCGTAAATACTGTCCCAAGTTGAGGAGCGTTGCCACTCGCGCCAGGTGGGGCGCGGAAACCAAATTGGCCCTCACCTGCGAGAGTTCTCCCTCATCAAAGTGAGGAAACGTGCGGACCAGGTGGGTGGTCACCACAAAATTCAGGACCGCGTCGCCCAGAAACTCCATCAACTGGTTGTCGCGTCCGCCGCGCGCCCGCTCCTGAACGTGGGAAGAATGCGTCAGAGCTTCTTGGAGCAACTCCGGATTTCGAAAGCGGTACGCGATCCGATCTTGCAACTCCGCAAGCGAGGCTTCGGCCATATCCTCTCGAGCTGGTCCGACTCCAAAGGGCCGCGCCGACCTTCTCCGCGCTCGCCGACCGCAGGTTTTGCGGCGGCCGCGCGGCAGAGATTAGAAACTTACGGCTTCGTGGAGGGGGCGGGGCTGGCGGGCTTTTGCGCCTTCAGTCGTTGAATTTGCTGTTGCGCCATCGTTTGGATGGGGCTGCCTTGCGCGGCCTGAGCGGCTTTCGTGAAAGCGTCAATGGCTTGGGGAGTTTTGCCTTCCGCCTCATACACTTCAGCCAGCCGATAGTAATCCGCAGGATTCGGGGTCGGCTCCGCGTTGACCGCGTTCAGATAATATTTCTCCGCCTTCGCAAGCTCTTGCGGGTCGGGCCCTGTCAGGCCCATTTCTGCCCTCTGGAAATACACCAATCCCAGCGCCGCATAAACGCCGCTTGCCACCGCCGCCTTGCGATTGGCGTAGGCAGCCGGCGTCTCATTGGGTTCTTGGGGAAGCTGGCTGATGATTTGCAGAGCTTCCTTGTCATCCTGTTCCGCTTCGTTCAGTCTTTGGACCTTATCCACATCGCTGCCTTGCAACTCCTGCGGTTGCGGAAGGACGGACCCCACAATCATCAGGCTGAGCAGATTGTTCGGCTTTAATTTGAGGCTCATCTCACCGTATTTCACCGTGTCATCGGCGTCGTTCTTCTGCTGATAAGCGTTGGCCTCAAATGCATAGACAAAGGTCAGCAGGGGGCTGTTGGGATATTTGGTCGCAAAGGCATTGGCCAACTGAATTTGACGGTCCGGGTCGAGCTCATGTTCAATCGCCTGGAAGGCTTGAGTTTCTGCAGGAGAGATCGTGGGGCCGGCGGGCTTATTCGTTTTGGCAGCTCGCGCCGTGGGTCCTAAATTCTGAATGGTCGTGATCAATTCCGGCGTTGCGCCCGCCTTCTTCAGCGCCTTTGCAATCGCGGGGGTTACGTCAAACGCCACGCCCCGCGCATTTAACTCCGACGTGATTCTGTCCAGATGCTTTTTATTATGTTTGACCAGCGCAATCACTTGCTTTTCCGTCAGGGGGGCCTGGGCCAGCGCGGGCGCCGATGCGCCTTGCGGCGCCAATGCCAAGGCTGACATCTGACGGGCGCCGACCATGCCGACCGCCAACAGTGCTGTGAGCAAACCCATCCTCAAAGCTTGTTTCATACGGCTATCTCTCCGCTAAATTGGAATCCGCCTCGATTTGAGCGTACAAGAAAGGTTGGAAGGTGTCAATTGCCACCCTTGGGCCGCCGGCTCTCAAACTTTAGAATGGCCTGGCGCATTTCCGTAACTCGCCGTGCCGGATGTTGGGTCCGGAATGGTAGAATGACGCTCTTGATTTGGCGAGTCGCAGAAAGCCGACGATGGCAGCGAGCATTCAGGAAAATATCGAGCGGGTGCGCGAACGGATGGCGGCGGCGTGTCGTCGCGCCGGACACGCGCCCGAAAGCGTGCGACTGGTGGCAGCCAGCAAGACGGTGGCGGCGGAACGGCTGCGCGAGGCTTACCTTGCCGGAATTCGAGACTTCGGCGAGAATCGCGCCCAGGAGGCGGCCTCGAAGCGCGCGGCGCTGGCGGATCTTCCGATCGTATGGCACATGATCGGGCACGTACAGAGCAATAAAGCGCGTCTAGTGAGCGGGCTGTTCGATTGGGTTCATTCGCTGGATTCGGAGCGATTGGCCGAAAAGCTGGATCGCACCCGCCGCGGGCCAGCGAAGATGGCGGTGCTCATCGAGGTTCATCTGGCAGAAGAAACCACGAAATCCGGCGTTCGCCCGGCCGACGTGCCCCGCCTGGCGGAGGCGCTAGCTCGGCGCGAGGGGTTGGCGTTGCGCGGCTTGATGGCTGTTCCTCCGTTGTTTCAAAACCCCGAGGATGCCCGACCCTATTTTCGCCGCCTGCGCGAACTGGCGCGGCAGGTTGAAGGGATGGGGCTTGCGGGCGTTTCCATGACCGAGCTTTCGATGGGCATGAGTCACGATTTTGAAATTGCCATCGAGGAAGGCGCGACCATCATCCGAATCGGGACTGCGATTTTTGGCCCCCGCTCATGAGCCATTCGTTTCAAGGAAAAAGCCCGACAACATCTTACGCAGAACAGATGCCGGAACCGCGCCCACCCTTCTCCACGGCTAAGCTCCGCCTGAACAACGAAAAGATCCGTTTCTGGCTGCGCGTCAAGCCGCGAGCTTCACGGGAAGCGCTGACGGTTGAGCCTTCCGGCGAGCTTTGCCTCAGCCTGCACGCGCCGCCAACCGAGGGCGCGGCGAACGCCGCGTGCATCGAGTTTTTAGCGCGCTGGCTGCATCTGCCGAAATCGGCCATCGAGATTGAGCGCGGCGCCCATTCGCGCCGAAAGCTCATTGGCGTGCGCGTGGACGAATCGGCCGCCCGCCAGCTCCGCAGCTTCATCGGCTCTGAAAAACAAATTCCCCCAAATCGGAGCCGGCAATGAGCTTCCGTCAGAGGCTGGCTGAGATTCGCGCGGGATTTCTGCGCTCGTTTTGGATTGCTAACCTCACCGAGCTATTTGAGCGATTGGCGTACTACGCTACGACGGCAGTGCTGGCCGTCTATCTTACCGAGCGGCTGCATTTCTCCAAAGAATTAACCGGCTGGATGATGGGCATCTTCGGTTTTGTCGTGTGGTTCCTGCCGGTGCTGGGGGGAACGCTGGCGGACCGCTTCGGTTTCCGGCGGGCGCTGATGTTCGCCTACCTCGTAATGACCGTGGGCTATTTTCTCCTCGGCTCGCTCACCGCACCGTGGATGGAAGCCCCGCGGAGATGGTTGGGTGACCGTTGGCTGGTGCTGGCGATTCTCATGATTCCGGCGCTCGGCCCGGCGGTGGTTAAACCGTGCGTCGCCGGAACCACGGCGCGGGCCTCGGCGGAGAACGTTCGATCCATCGGCTACTCCATTTATTACACAGTCGTGAACGTCGGCGGGTTGCTGGGACCGATGGTGGCCTACTTGGTGCGAAAGCCCCTGGGCTGGGGGATGGCGAGTGTCTTTCGCGTCTCCGCGTTGAGTGTCTTCTTGATGTTCTGCGGGACGTGGATCTTCTTTCGCGAGCCCCGTCAGCCGGGTGAGGCGCAAGTTTCGAGCGCCCGCGAGGCTCTTCGCAACATGCTGGTCGTCTTGGCCAACTTCCGCTTTGTCCTTTTCCTGCTGATTTTCTCGAGCTTTTGGGTTGTTTTTTGGCAAGAGTTTATCTCCGCGCCCTTGTTTCTGCGCAGTTTTGTCAATCCCCACGCCAACTTCGATCTGCTGTTGTCCGTGGACCCTTTCATCGTCATATGTTTTCAGATTCTGGTCAGTTTTCTGACGCGGCGCATCCCGACCTTTCCGGCCATGACGCTGGGATTGCTCATTTCCAGCCTGGCGTGGCTGGTGGTGGCTTTTCATCCGACGACGGCGGGAATGGTTGCCGCCTTCGTGGTGCTGGCGCTCGGCGAAATCACCCAGTCACCGCGCTTTTACGAATATGTCTCTCGGCTAGCGCCGTCCGGCCAACAAGGCCTTTATATGGGTTATGCTTTCTTGCCCGTGGCGATTGGCTATTTCATCGCCGGGCCGCTGGGCGGTTACCTGCTCCACACCTTTGGCGACGTTCTGCATCGCCCGCAACAGATGTGGTGGGTTGTGACAGGCGTGGGCGTGGTGGGCGCCGGGCTGATGGTGATTTACGACCGGTTCGTGAAGCCGCCGGAGAACTCACCGAGGCCCAGTTGACCGGCGATGAGCGGGGGCGTCAGCCCTGTCAACCCGGCCTCCGAGCCGTCAGCTGTCCGGCGGCTTGACGCTTCCCCCGGCCATTCGCAAAACCGTCGCCCTTGCCGGCGGTAATGAGGAGAATGCTCGCATGACCGATAGCTTCGACTGCACGGCTATTCAAAAGACGCTTGCCGAAGCCCAACTGGACGGCTGGCTGTTTTACGATCATCACTTCCGCGATCCGATTGCCTATCGCGTGCTGAAGGTTCATCCGCCCATCTGCACGCGACGGTGGTATTACCTGATTCCGACGGCCGGTCAGCCGTCGAAGTTGGTGCATCGCATCGAGCGCGAGAGTCTGGAGGGCTTGCCCGGCACGCGGCGCCTCTACTCATCCTGGATGGAGCAACGAGACCAATTGAAGCGCATGTTGGAAGGAAAACGGCGCGTGGCCATGCAATATTCCCCGCTCAATGACATCCCGTACGTGGGGTTGGTGGACGCTGGCACGGTGGAGTTGGTTCGTTCTCTGGGCGTGGAAGTTGTTTCCTCGGCGGACTTGGTGCAGTTGTTTGAGGCCCACTGGTCCGCCGAAGCCTTGGCCAGCCATTTGGAAGCCGGCCAAGTAGTTCACGCCGCCGTCCGCCGCGCCTTTGCAGCGATTCGTGAGGCGGCGCGCGCCGGAAACGAGTTGAGCGAATATGCCGTGCAGCAGGAGATTCTGCAATTTTTCGCCGACCACGGCGTGATGACCGATGAACCTCCCATCGTGGCCGCGAACGCTCACAGCGCCAACCCGCATTATGTTCCCACCGCCAAGGCCAGCAGCCCCATTCGAGCCAAGGATTTTGTTCTTTTGGACGTGTGGGGCAAACTTCGAAAGCCCGGCTCCGTCTATTTCGACATCACGTGGACCGGCTATGTGGGGGAAGCGGTGCCGCAAGTTTACCAGGATATTTTCGATCTGGTGCGCGAGGCGCGCGACGCGGCCATCGCGCGGGTGCAGGAGGCGTTGAGCGCGGGCCGTGAGTTGCGCGGTTATGAAGTGGATGATGCGGCGCGCCAAGTGATCGCCAAAGCGGGCTACGCCAACTATTTTGTCCATCGCACGGGTCACTCGCTCGGCGAGGAGGTTCACGGCAACGGAGCCAACATGGACAATTATGAGTCGCACGACACCCGTCAAGTGCTGCCGGGGACGTGCTTCTCCATCGAGCCGGGCATTTATCTGGAACAGTTTGGCGTGCGGAGCGAGGTCAATGTTTACGCGGAACCTAACCGGGCGCGCGTCACCGGCGAAATCCAGCAAGCGGTGGTTCCCATTCTTGCCGCTGAATCCTGAATTATGCTAGCGTCAAGCTTTTGGGAATTCCGGCGGCGCATCGCCTCTCCGCCGACGACCCGAGGCTGATAAGTTCTTATGCCCAAAAAAGAATTGGAAGTGAAAGCGGCCAGCCCGGCGTCTGCGGCCCACCCGCCGGCGGGAAGATTGATCGGGTTGTGCGTCGCAGCGTGGCTGATTCCGGGGCTTGGACACCTTGTCCTCGGCCGACGCGGGCGGGCGGCCATCCTTTTTCTGTCCATTCTGACCATGTTCATCCTGGGGTTGGCAATGAAGGGAGAGTTTTTCACATCCGGCGCCGGGTCACTGCTTTCAACGCTGGGCCACTACGGAGAACTTTCGGTAGGCGTGGCCATGCCCATCGCGCGATTTTTCGGTTATCACGGCAACCCGCTTTTCGTGAGTTCAGATTATGGAACGGCTTTTTTGGTGACCGCCGGCATGTTGAACATTCTGTGCATCCTTGACGTTTACGACATTGCCATGGGGAGGAAAAAATGAGGGCTGAGTGGCAGCTTGGCTCGCCAACCTCCGCCACGGCGTCCTCAACTCATTAGTTATGGCGATTGCCCACTTCAACGCGCTGCTCCTTTTTGCCTTCTTCGTGTCGGTGGTGTTTGCGGTGCTGAGCAAGGACACGCCGCGCGAGCGGCTGATCTACGGACTGAAAGTCTTTCTCGCCTTTGTCGGCGTGGCCTTGGCCTTGGGTTGGCTGATGTACCCTTTTCCGCGGTAGGCGCTTCCGCGAACCCGTCGAGGCTATAACCCATCGTCGAGAGTCACGCAGCCGCGCCGTGATGCGAAGGTCCAGGGCGGCGCCGCCCGGCATGGCTGAGCGCCCCAAAGTGCCGGCTGAGGAGTTTTGCGGCTATGGCTGACGGGCTGAACGCAGGGATTGATTTCGGCCGTGAAATCTGCGGAAACCTTGCCGCCGCGGAATCGCGCGAGTGGCTGGTCACCAATGGCCTGGGCGGGTTTGCCTCGGGCACCGTGGCGGGCTCGCTCACGCGGCGCTACCACGGCCTGTTGGTGGCGGCGCTTCAACCTCCGGTGGGACGTGCATTGCTGGTGGCCAAGGTGGATGAAACGGCGCGCTACGGGGAGGAAAACTTTTCTCTCGGAACCAACCGCTGGACGAGCGGCGCCAGCGACCCCCAAGGCTACCGCCTGATCGAAAGCTACGGCCTCGATGGAACCACACCCGTTTGGACCTTCGCCTTGCGCCAGGCTCTTCTCGAGAAACGCGTGTGGATGGAGCAGGGCTCAAACACCACTTATCTTCGTTACCATTTGGCGCGAGGCGCGGAAACCCTCCATCTCGCGGTCAAGGTTCTGGTCAATTACCGGGATTACCACGCCACGACCCACGCGGGAAATTGGCAGATGCGAATTGAAGCCGTCCCTCACGGGATGCGCGTTACGGCGTTTCCAGGCGCTACGCCATTTTACTTGCTTTCGGCTGAGGCCCCGGCTGAGCCGGCCCACGATTGGTACCGCGACTTTGAGCTGCCCGCCGAGCAAGCGCGCGGCCTTGACCATGTGGAAGATCACCTCCATGCCGCCACGTTTCATGCCTCTCTCGCGCCCGGTCACTCGGTAACTTTGGTGTTGACCACGGATGCGCCAGGGAGTCTCGATGGCCATGAGGCTCTTGCGCGCCAACGTTTGGCCGAGCAGCAGTGGCTTGAGCAATGGACGCAGGCTCACCCGACGCTGGCCGCTCGTGCTCCGCAATGGATTCGCCAATTGGTGCTGGCCGCTCATCAGTTCATTGTTCGCCGCAGCCTGCCCGAGGACCCCGACGCTCGCTCGATAATCGCGGGCTATCATTGGTTCGGGGATTGGGGACGCGACACCATGGTGTCTCTGCCCGGGCTCACGCTCTGGGCGGGGCAGCCGGCGGTGGCGCGCAAAATTCTCCTTGCCTTCGGCCATTACGTGCAGGACGGCATGCTCCCGAACTGCTTCCCCGAGGGCAGCCAGCCGCCGCTGTACAACACGGTGGATGCAGCCCTCTGGTTTATTCTGGCGGCGGGAGAATATTTTGACTTCACAAAGGACACGGAATTTCTCCAGCTCCTTTATCCCGTCCTGCTGAACATCGTCGCGCGTTACATCGAAGGAACACGTTACAACATTCATGTGGACCCGGCCGATGGGTTGCTTTATGCGGGCGCCGAAGGTGTGCAGCTCACGTGGATGGACGCAAAAGTGGGGGATTGGGTAGTCACCCCGCGCATCGGCAAGCCCGTCGAGGTGAATGCGCTCTGGCTGAATGCCCTGGCAAGCATGGCGCGATTGGCCGCGAGCATCGGCCGGCCAGGAGACCGCTATGACCCGATGCTGGCGCGCGCCCGCCGGGGCTTCGCCCGCTTTTGGAACGAGCGTCTCGGCTGCTGTTTCGACGTGCTCGATGGGCCGCAGGGTGAAGACGCTTCGGTTCGGCCAAATCAAATTCTGGCGGTCTCGCTCCCGGAAACCGCGCTGACGGCTGAGCAACAGCGCGCGGTCGTGAAGGCTTGCGGGCGGCATCTGCTCACTTCGTTCGGCCTGCGGAGCCTTGCGGCGTCGAGCCCCGGGTATCGCGGCACTTACGGCGGGCCGCCGTCTGAGCGCGACGCCGCCTATCATCAGGGAACCGTGTGGGGTTGGCTGTTGGGGCCGTTTGCGGTGGCTTATTGGCGGGTCTATCATGATCGAGCCGCGGCGCTTTCGTTTCTTGAGCCGATGCGCAATCACCTGAAGGTGGCGGGCTTGGGCACGGCGAGCGAAATCTTCCAGCCCGAGCCGCCTTTTGAGCCTTGCGGAGCCATTGCCCAGGCCTGGACGGTTGCGGAAACCCTCCGCGCGTGGTCCGTCATTACCGCGGCCTGATCTCGAATTTCCCACCCAAGTCAGGCGTTGCTCCGACCCCTTTGACGTTAAGCTGTTGCGACGACTATCATAGTAGAGGCGCGAGCCAGCCGGGTGATCGCTGCTCCGCTCATGCGCCTGCCTTGGGTCCGCAAGGGCATTTGCGCAGGCGAGCTGGGGCGGAGGAGAGGAAAGTCCGAACTCCGAAGGGCAGTGTGCTCGCTAACGACGAGGGTCGGCGGCGGATTCTCCCAAGGAGACGTACGCTTTCGACACGGAGAGTGCCACAGAAAACATACCGCCTGCTTCCGAAGTGACGCTTAATAAGCGCCGCTTCGGAAAAAGGTAAGGGTGAAAAGGTGCGGCGGCCCCGGCCGCTTAAAGTAAGAGCGCACCGCGCGACGAGCGATCGTCGCGGCAGGGCAAACCCCACACGGAGCAAGACCAAATAGGAGAGGAGGGACGGCCCGTCCCGCAAGGCTCAGTAGCGGCGGTCCGTGGACACCGAACCCTAGGTGGGCGGCCAAGGACCGCCGCTACAAGCCGGCAACTCTCGGGTAGGTTGCTCGAGCCCGTCAGCAATGCCGGGCCTAGAGGAATGATCACCCTCCCGGCTCACCGGGAGACAGAATTCGGCTTACAGGCTGGCTCGCGCCGCTCTTCCCGCCCTCGCGCCGCCATCGAGTTCCTTTGCGGCTGCGAGGTGCCTGCCAAGGGCGACAAGCTCTGAAGCTTCCCCGGCGGCTCAAAACCCTCATTCCACGGTCACGCTCTTGGCCAGATTGCGCGGCTGGTCCACGTCGCAGCCGCGCAGCACGGCGCAATGGTAGGCAAATAATTGCAGCGGCACCACGGTCAACAGCGGCGTCAGAACCTCATGGTTACGCGGAATGAAGATCGTGTCGTCCACCATGGGGCGCAGCTTCGAGTTACCCTCGGTCGTGACGGCCACGATTTTTCCGTCCCGCGCCCGAATCTCCTGAATGTTGGAAACCATCTTTTCGTAGGACGGATCTTCGGGCACGAGGGCCAAAGTTGGAAAGGAAGGATCAATCAAAGCAATCGGTCCGTGTTTCATTTCGCCGGCAGCGTAGGCCTCGGCGTGGATATAGGCAATCTCCTTGAGTTTCAGCGCGCCTTCGAGGGCGATCGGATATTGGTACTTCCGCCCGATGTAGAGGAAATGTTCGGCCGTCGAATACTTCTCCGCCAGTTGTCGAATGGCCGGGGACTGCTTCAGCACCTCGCGCATTTGATCAGGTATCTTTTCCAGCCCGCGCAGAATGGCGGCGCCCTCTTCATAAGAGAGGTCGCGCGCCCGTCCCAGCAAAAGCGCCATCAGCGCCAGCAGCGTGAGTTGCGAGGTGAACGACTTGGTGGAAGCCACGCCAATTTCCATGCCGGCGTGACAATAGATTCCGCCGTGGGTTTCGCGGGCAATCGAACTGCCCACGACGTTGACCAGGCCGAGGGTCAAGGCGCCTTTCCGCTTGGCCTCCCGCAACGCCGCGAGGGTGTCCGCCGTTTCTCCCGACTGGCTGATGGCCAGCACCACGGTATTCTGACGGAGGTTCAGCTTGCGGTAACGGAACTCGGAAGCGAGTTCCGTTTCCACGGTCAGGTCGGTGAGTGTTTCAAAAACATAGCGCGCGTAAAGGCCGGCGTAATAACTGGTTCCGCAACTGACGATGATGAGGTGACGGGCCTGCTCCAGCCGATCCATCACGGCTTCCAAGCCGCCCAACTTGGCGACCGCCTCGGCGTGGTTCAGCCGGCCGCGCAGCGCGTTCTCCAACGCTTCGGGTTGCTCAAAGATTTCCTTGAGCATAAAGTGCGGGAAGTCGCCGCGCTCGGCCGCGGCGCGTCCAAAATCAATGGTGGTGGCGCGCCGTGTCACGGCCTGGTTCGCAAGCGTCGTGATGGAGAAGTCTCCCGGGCTGAGCGTTGCAACCTCGTTATCTTCAAGATAGACCACTTGGTCGGTATGCTGTGCGAGCGCGGCCACATCCGAGGCGGCCAGGGTTTCTCCTTCGCCCACCCCCAGCACAATCGGGCTGCCGCGCCGCGCCATGACAATCTGGCGCGGGTGGGCCAAGTGCAGCACCGCAATGCCAAAGGTTCCTTCCACCTCCTGCAAAGCCCTCTGCACCGCCGCCGGCAAATCTCCGGCGTAGGCACGCTCGATTAAATGCGCCAGGACTTCGGTATCGGTTTCGGAGCGGAAGGTGTGGCCTTGGGCAATGAGCCTCCGCTTGAGAGTTTGATAATTTTCGATGATGCCGTTATGAACGACCAATAGACGGCCGGCACAATCGGCGTGCGGGTGAGCGTTGGCCTCGGTGGGCTTGCCGTGGGTGGCCCAGCGCGTATGGGCGATCCCGGTCCAACCCTCGGGGCGATCGGCGGCCACTTTTTGCTCCAGTGCCGCGACTTTGCCCACCGCCCGTGCCACGTAGGCCTTGTCACTGTCGAGGACGGCGATGCCGCTCGAGTCGTAACCGCGATACTCCAGCCGCTTTAGGCCGTCCATCAGAATGCTCGGCGCCGACCTGCTGCCAACATAGGCGACAATGCCACACATTGAAACCTCTCTCACTTTCAGTCTATCATCAACGCGGCCCTCCAAGACCGTCGCCAAGCCGGAAATCTTGAATTGCCTAGCTCAGACGGATGACCTGATCCGGTTGAAGTTGGAAAACCTCCATCCGAAATCCCGGCCGAAACAACGTCACTCGCTGTTCCCACGGCTCTGTCCCCACCAACTGAACTGGCACGCCCCGCAGGTCCGTCACCACGCGGGCCCCTCCGCGCAGCGTGAGCAGCGTTTTCCCGGCCAGAATGAGTTCCGAGGAGGGTTCACGCAATGTGGCCTCCGGCAGATCCCGCGCGGGTCCTGCCGCCGCGCCCGATGCACGAGTCACGAATGAAGGAGACCAGCATCGGTGCGGAACGAAGGGAACGTCTCGCTTCTGCCGAACCGGCCCGTCGCTCGGCCTTTGGCGCCGCGGCCTCTAGCGGGCAAGGCCGTTATCGCCATGGCTTGTTCAAAGAATTCGCGCCGTGTCATGCTGTCGTGGCTGCGAGGCTGTCTGGCGTTCTCGCGTTCCCTGGCCCGTCAGACCGCAGGCGAAATCTCCGTGGCTATTCGTTCACCTGAGCCGTGACGGCCACGCCTCGATCAGGAAACCGAATCTGCACAATGCCGGATTCGCGTCCGTAGCTCCAGCCTTCTTTCGCCTTGTTGAAGGCAGCGCGGGAGGTCTCGCGGGCTAGAGCTTGGCCGTTGAGCGTTACGCTGTGGGGCGCCGTGCGTTGATCAAAGATTTCAAGCACGATGGCTCGGGGCGGCGGCGTGTACGATCCTTGACGCGCCGAGATTTGAACGATGACGCCGGAAGCGTTCTGAGAAGCGCTGATCTGCTGCAACAAATAGGCCCCGTGTTGGTAATCGAAGCTGCGGCCATCGTCCTCGTAATATTGGCGGGTGGAGTTGCCGTCCGGAAAGATGAGGAACTTTAGGGGATTGATGGGGGCTTGGCCAGTGTACTGAACCAACTGCTGGGTCGGAATAATGGCTCCGCCGCGAGCGAACAGCGGAATTCGGCCGAGGGGCGCGTGCACCATGACCGTCTTCGGTCCTTGGTAGGGCCGGTGCGACCAAAAATCAAACCACTTGCCTTTCGGCAAATAGACCGGCCATCGGCGCTCGCCATCCTTGATGACCGGCGCCACCAGCAGATCGTTTCCGAACAGGAATTCATACTGCTGGCTGACGGCCGTCGGATCATCCGGGTAATCGAGCAACAGAGCGCGCATGATGGGCAGCCCCGTCTTCGACGACTGATAAAACGCGTTGTAGAGGTAAGGCAGCAGACGATAACGAAGGTCAATGGAGCGGCGGTTGATGGCCTCGCGGCGCAGGCCATAGGACCAGGGGTCCTGCTCGCGGGTGTGGAGATTGGTATGGGTACGGCAAAACGGATAGAAAACGCCCGCTTCGAGCCAGCGCGTGTAGAGGTCGGCGCTGGGGCTAAGCGCGAAGCCGCCGATATCGGCCCCTGCAAACGCCAAACCCGAAAGCCCCATATTGAGAAGCTCGCGGATGCTGATGCCGAGCTGTTGCCAGGTGGACGAGTTGTCTCCCGTCCAAACCGCCGCGTACCGCTGGCCGCCCGCGTAAGTATCGCGCGTCAACACGAAGGGCCGCCGGTTGGGGTGAAAATGAAGTTCGCCGTCGCGGGTGGCGCGAGACATCTCCATGCCATAAACGTTGTGAATCTTGGCTTGCGGGCTTTCGAGGCCGTGGTCGTAAAACACGGTGTTGAGGGGCATGGTTCGGGTGGGCACGTCGAAGATGGAAGGCTCATTCATGTCGTTCCAAAAGCCGGCAACACCATCGGAAATCAGACCCTGAAACAACGAACCCCACCACGCGCGCACGCGGGGCGAGGTGAAGTCCGGAAAAACGCTCTCGCCCGGCCATACCTTGCCCTCATACACTTTGCCGTTCGGCCAGGTGACGAAGTCGTGCCCCGCCATCCCCTGCTGATAGACCCAATAATTCGGGTCCACTTTGATGCCGGGGTCAATAATCGTCACCACGCGGAAACCCTGCCGACGCAACTGAGCAATCATCGCCCGCGGATGCGGGAAGCGGTGGCGATTCCATGTGAAGACGCGATAGCCGTTCATGTAGTGAATGTCGAGATAAATCACATCGCAGGGAATGTGGCGCAAACGAAAATTCTCGGCGATAAAACGCACCACCTTGGCCGGGTAATAGCTGTAGCGGCTCTGCTGGTAGCCGAGTACCCACCTTGGCGGCAACGGCGTTCGTCCGACCAACTCCGTAAACTCCTCCACGACCTTGGCGGGCGAAGGCCCATAGAAAAAGTAATAATTAAGTTCGCCGCCCTCGGCGCCGAACGAATACCGGTTGGGAAACTCCGTGCCGAAATCGAAGCTGCTTCGGTAGGTGTTGTCGAAGAAAATGCCATAAGCTTTCCCGCGGCGAAGCGCGATAAAGAACGGCACATCCTCGTAAAGCGGGTCGGTGGTGGCGCCCCAACCGTAGGCGTCCGTGTTCCACATCACGTAACTGTGGCCTCGCTTGTCCAGCCGACCAGATTTTTCACCCAGGCCAAAATACTGTTCGTCCGCCGGCATCCACTTCCACACGCGAACGCGAGCTCCATCATGCGCCATGCCGAGATCAGGGTCGTCTTTTGAGATTAGCTTCCCGTCGGAATCGTCAAAGCTCAACCGAAAGGGATTCAGTTGGGCGCGAATCTCGAGCCGCGGCGTGCGTAGGGTTTCTATCCCGCGTCGGCCGGTGATGTGGACGGGAAAGCTCTTCCAGTTTTTCTTAATCACCGCCCAGGAATAATCTGTCGTAGGCGGCGGACCAATTGTCATGCGAACGCGGATGATGGCGGGCGCGAGCGCCGTCACAGAGACCACAGTGTGATGATGGGTAAAGGTAACTTCATTCGGCCCCACCTTAGAAACGGTCAGTCGCCCCACGCTATGCCAACCAGCATAGGCGGAGCCGGCGCCGATGAAAAACGCCGCAACGACGCAGAAGTGAGCCAAAGAGAATTTTGGTTTTCTCACGCGAACGTCACCCTTCTGAAGAGAACATTGCCGCATGATCGTCTCCCGCCGGGCTGCCGCCGCAGCCGCCGCAGCGAGGTGAAGCTTCTTCGGTAGCGGGAGTCATTTCAAACCTCAAAGAGCAGGCTCGCCGGATCCTCGATGAGCTCCTTGATGCGCACCAAAAACTGGACTGCCTCGCGCCCGTCCACCAGGCGATGGTCGTAACTCAAGGCCACGTACATCATGGGGCGCACTTGAATTTGCCCGCTCACCACGATGGCGCGCTCCTGAATTTTATGAAGGCCCAAAATGCCTGTTTGCGGCGGATTGAGAATCGGCGTGCTGAGAAGCGAGCCGAAAACGCCGCCGTTGGTGATGGTAAACGTGCCGCCGCGAAGGTCTTCCAGGGTCAACTCGCCGGCTTCGGATTTGCGCGCGTATTCTTTGATGGCGCGTTCAATATCCGCAAAGCTCATGGCGTCGGCATCCCGCAGCACGGGGACGACGAGCCCTTCTTCGGCGCCAATCGCCACACCGATGTCGAAGTAATGCTTCAACACCATCTCCTCGCCTTGAATCTCCGCGTTGAGCCTCGGAAATTCGCGCAGAGCACCCACGGAGGCCTTGACGAAAAAAGAGGAGATGCCCAGCCCCACACCATGCCGCTCTCGGAACAGCTCCTTCCACCGAGCGCGCAATTGCATCACGGCGGTCATGTCAATCTCATTAAAGGTGGTAAGCATCGCGGCCGTGTGTTGTGCTTCCACCAAGCGGCGGGCGATGGTCAGTCGTCGGCGTGAGAGTCGCACCCGCTCTTCGCGTCGGTCACTCTTGGTTTCCCGTTGAGTGGCCGAAGCGGGCGAAGGCGCTGCCATCCGGGCGACCTTGGTCTCAGCGGAGTCGGTGGTTTGGCCGGGCGGCTTCTCCGCAACGGCAGGTTGGGCTTTCTCAAGGTAAGCCTCGACGTCGCGTTGGCGAATGCGGCCCGCCTCGCGGGCCGGCACCCGGCGGAGGTCCACGCCTTTCTCCTCGGCCATGCGGCGCGCAAGCGGCGTGACCTTGCGCGGCTCTTTCGTGAGCTCAACCGGTGCCGCGGACTTCGCTTGGGACGGGACGCTCGCTGAAGAACCCGGCGGCTCCAGCTCGGGAGCCTTTCGTCCAGCGTCGGAGACTTCCTCCAAAATTCCGAGCACGTCGCCGATTTTGACCGTTTCGCCCTCTGGCCGCTCAATCCGTGTCAGGACGCCATCGGTTTCCGCGGCCACTTCAAGGTCAACCTTATCCGTTTCAAGTGATACCAGCACCTCGCCCGTTCGGACACGATCTCCTTCTTTTTTCTGCCAGCGTCCGACCGTAGCTTCCAGCACGGATTCTCCGAGTTCGGGAACGACAATCTTCCTGGGCATCACCACTTCCCTTTCAGCTCTTCTTAGTCCGATCTCTTAACCAGCACCATATCTTCCATGCCCACGTCAAGTTGTGGGCTAAAAGCCTGTTGAACAATTGCCTGTTGATTGGCGAGATGACGCGCCAGCGAGCCTTCCGCGGGGCTCGAACTCCGCAAGCGACCAACATACCTCAACCGCCATCGGCCCTCCGTCAAATTGCTGAGAGTGGGCCGCGCGTATTCCCAGGCGCCCATGTTCTCCGGTTCCTCCTGCACCCACAGCACCTCCTGGAGGTTGGGGTAAGATTCCAAAACAGGCCGCAAATCCACTTCCGGGAAAGGATACAACTGTTCGACGCGGCAGATGGCGATGTCGGGCGTGGTGTTCCGTTGCGGGCTGGTGACCAAATCCACGTAAATTTTTCCAGCGCAAAGAATCAGCCGTCGCACCGGCTGCGGCTGAAGATCCCTTTCTCCGTCAGGAATCACGCGCTGCCAATGGCCTTCCGCCAACTCGCGCGGAGCGGAAAGCGTCAGGGGATGGCGAAGCAAGCTTTTGGGTGTTAAAGCGATGAGGGGCAGCGGGTCCACCTTGAGCAGCGCCGCTTGCAGCCGCAATAAGTGGAAATATTGGGCCGCCGTGCTGGGATTGGCGACGCGCAGGTTAATTTCCGCGGTGAGTTGCAAAAACCGCTCCGCGCGGGCGCTCGAGTGGTCCGGCCCCTGGCCTTCGAAACCGTGAGGCAACAGCATCACCAGCGACGGCGTCAGACCCCACTTGGCGCGGCCGGAAGCGACGAATTCGTCAATCATGGTTTGCGCGCCGTTGACAAAATCGCCATATTGAGCTTCCCAAATCACCAGCCGGCTCGGCTCTTGCAAGCTGTAACCAAATTCAAATCCCACCACCGCAGCCTCGGTCAGGGGGCTATTGTGAATTTCAAAGGCGGCGCGCGCTTGGGGCAGCGCCTGCAACGGACAAGAGCGCTCGCCGGTTTCCGTGTCGTGGAATACCGCGTGACGTTGGCTGAAGGTTCCCCGCTCCACATCTTCGCCGGTCATGCGGACGGCCGTGCCATCGGCAAGAATCGAAGCGAGCGCCAACTCTTCCGCCGAGGCCCAATCAATGGTTTTCTCGTCGGGTGAGTCCAAAATGTTACGGCGCCGCTCGTGGCCCCGCTCCAGCTTTCGATGAAGATGAAATCCCTCCGGAAGGCGCAGCAGACCGTCATTCAGTTCGCGCAATCGCGCCAGAGGAACCGCCGTTTTAGCGTGCCGCGCCGCGCCGGGAGGCGGCGGCTCTGGCAAGGGTTCAACCATGGAGCTGCCGGCCTCGGGCGACTTTAGTGCTGCCTCTAACTCTCTCGTTCGATCCTGAACCAGTTTTTCCACCCATTCCTGCTGCACCTCACCGGTTTCGGCAAGGCGGCGCGCCCACAGCTCCCGCACGGTGGGATGCGAGGCAATGCGCCGATAAAGCTGCGGCTGGGTGAACGACGGCTCGTCGCCCTCGTTATGGCCGTAGCGCCGATAACCGACCAGGTCAATCACAAAATCCTTGTGGAATTTGGCGCGATAAGCAAACGCCAGCCGCGCCACTTCCAGGCAAGCGAGCGGGGCATCGGCATTGACGTGAACGATGGGAATCCGATAGCCACGGGCCAAATCGCTGGCGTACGGGGCGCTGCGAAAATCGGACGGATCCGTCGTATAGCCGAGCTGGTTGTTGGCGATGATGTGAAGCGTGCCGCCCGTGGAGTAGCCCGGCAAACGATAAAAGTTCAGGGTTTCCGCCACGATGCCTTGGCCCGGGAAGGACGCGTCGCCGTGAATGAGGATGGGCAGCGTCAGCACCGGGTCAAATTGGGGCTCACCGGGTTTGTCCACTCGCGTTCCAGCGGCGCGCGCCATGCCTTCCACCACCGGGTTAACAGCCTCCAGGTGGCTGGGGTTGGGCGGCATCGTAATGACCAGCTCGGCGCGTTGGGCTGCTTGAATGGCCCGTTGAGCCCCCAGATGGTATTTCACGTCGCCTGTCCAGCCCAGGTCTTCTCGAAAGTCGTGCGCGCGAACGGGGTCCTTGAACTCGGCAATAATCTGGCTGTACGGCTTGTTCAAGATGTGGGCCAACACGTTGAGCCTTGCTCGATGCGCCATGCCGATGAGCACGTTGCGCATGCCGACCTCACCCGCCCCGGCAATCACTTCATCCAGAACCGGAATCAGCATGTCGAGGCCTTCCACGGAAAAACGTGTTTTGCCGGGGAAAGTGCGGTGCAAAAAGCGCTCGAAGGTTTCGACTTGCGTCAGGCGCTCAAGAAGTGCCGGCCCGTCCACGGGATTGGCAGGAGGCCGAAACCGGCCCGATTCCACCGCGTCGTGCAGCCAATACCGCTCATCGGGATCGCGCAGGTGCGCGTAGTCATAGCCAATAGAGGAGCAGTAAATTTTGCGCAGCGCCTGAATCACCTCCCAGGCGTTCGATTTCCCTTCTGCAATGGGCCGGACAATCAGCCTGGCGGGCAATTGGCGGAGATCGTCCTCCGTCACCCCGTGGAATTCCGGGCGGAGGGTCGGGTCACTGGGAGGCGGGCTGCCCAGCGGGTCAATTTGAGCGTCCAGGTGGCCGAACTTGCGGATGGACTCGGCGTAATTCACCGCCCCCACAATCTTAGCAATGCGTTCCGAGCCTAAAACCACCTGGCCCTCCGTAGCCGGGGGGGGACCTTGCTGCTCAAACCAAGCCCGGGTCGCCGCATCAACGGAGTTCGGATCTCGCTGAAAGCGGTCGTAGAGTTCCAGGACGTAGCCTAAGTTGACCCCTTGAAATTCACGCCACGCGCTCATATTTGTGCGACCGTCGAATAGCTCATGGACCCCGTCAACTCGTCATATTCCGTTCGTTTCACCACCTTGAGATTGTCTCCTACTCTGCGCCCGCTCGCAACGCGAGGATAGCGCGAACCCGCGCTCCAAGGCAACCGCTTGAATGCCAAGCTAGGTTCGGCGCCGTTGACAGGACCACACGGTGGCCGTGCCTTCCTTGACCACGATGAGGCCTCGTCCCAACACGCTCCAGTTGCGATATGATGGTGAGGGGCGAGCCTGAGGGTGGAGGGCGTGATGAAACGAATTGGATTCGTTGTTTTGGGCATACCCGCGCTCCTGCTTAGTTTGCCCCTGTCGTGGGGACAAACTGTAGCAGCCCAATCCAACCGGCTGATTACTGGAAAGCTGATCTACGTTGGCCCGATGCCGCACGGATTGCGCTCCTGGATAATTCAAGATTTCAAAGACTGGGGCAAATATCGTCCGACGCTGGAGAAGGAAGGCGTGGACTTGGTTATGGAAGCGCGCTGGCCTCGCCGTCGCGTGGAGTTCGAGATGCGGGCCGGCCGACCGGTGCCGAAGCGCGAGAGGCTTCCGAAAAATAAAAGGATCAAGCACCTGTTGGCGACCATGACCATTAGGGATTGGGTGACCGGAGCCCGACTGTGGCGCGCGGATCTTCTTGACGAAAAGGCGAAAAAGCAGGCGAGCGATGCATCCCCCGGCCCGGAGACTCGCATCCGCATCCGCGGCATGTCGAGTGCCCAGATTGCAGAGACCGTGGTTCGCCGACTTCGCGCCTACACGGTCCAACTCGAGCGGCAGAATCCTACGGCAACGCCCATCCCTCATCGTCCGTAGCTGACGTTACGGGCCGACATCACCCCGGGTGGCAAAGAAGCGGGAACCAATGGTCGGAATCCACCGGCGCCGCGACATCCTAGGACTTACGACACACGACGAAAGAGGTAACCCTTGATGAAAGTGGCCGTGACAGGAGCCAATGGTCTGTTGGGGCAAGCGGTCGTCGAGGCGGCGCGCAGCGCGCATCAAGTCTATCCCTTAACTCGCGCCGACGCGGATATCACTCAATTCAGCCAAGTTCAGGGTGTGTTGACGAAGTTGCGACCGGAGGTCATCATCCATACCGCCGCCATCCGCGACCTTGACCTCTGCGAAACCGATCCCGCCCGCGCCTTTCTGGTGAATTTTCACGGCACCCGGCATGTGGTTGAGGCCGCACGAGAGATCGGCGCGCAGGTCGCCCACATTTCAACCGACGCGGTGTTTGATGGCAAAAAGTCAAGTCCGTACCCAGAGTCAGACCCCACCAACCCGCCCACCGTTTATGGCCGCGTGAAGCTGCGAGCCGAGCGCTCAGTCCAAACCCTGAGGCGCCATTGGATTTTTCGCATTTCGATTCTTTTTGGACCCGGGAAAGTGAATTTGGTTGAAGACGCCCTTCGCAAGGTAGGCGCCGGGCAAGACGTTCTCGCGCCTGCCGACCAGACGGCCAATGCAACCTACGCTCCGGACGCCGCTCAAAAAATCATCGAAGTCATCGAGTCCGGGCGTCACGGACTTTATCATTTGTCGAATCAGGGAGCGTGCAGCCGATGGGAGTTGGTGCGGCGCGGAGTCGAACTGGCCGGACTCGACGCCGCCCGCGTCAAGGCCGTGACGCTGGCGGAAATGGGTCGTCCGGCGGTACGGCTGCGTTACGCCGTGATGGAGATGAAAGCCCTCGCCTCCGCGGGGATTGCCTTGCCGCGCCCGTGGCCCGAAGCCTTGGCCGACTACGTCGAAAAGCTGATGGGGCGGAAATAGCCGCGCAGTCCCAAGCCCCTTTCAAAAGCTCGCTTCGCACAATGAAGCGCCACAATAGAAATCGCTGTTCCCCGCCACGGCTTACTCCGCCCGCAGGCAGGTAACAGGGTCCAGGCGCGCGGCGCGTCGAGCCGGATAATAACCGAACGCGACACCCACAAGAGCCGAAACCGCCAGGGCGAAGGCAGCGGACAGCGGAGAGATGGGAATCTTCACACCCAAGGTTGCGCCGACAAGAAACGGGATGCCCGCGCCCAGCAGGATTCCAATCAGCCCTCCGAGCAAACTAATCACAATGGACTCGGCGAGGAAGGCATCCAGAATTTGCCGGGGACGCGCCCCAATCGCTTTGCGAAGGCCAATTTCCGGCTGCCGTTCCCGCACCGTGACCAGCATGATGTTCATAATGCCTACGCCTCCCACCAGCAGCGAGATCGCGGAAACAACCACCACCACCAAGATCAGGCCCCGCGACACTCGATGGATGACGCTCAGCACGGAATTCAGGTTCGTGACGCGGTAAATCACGCCGGGGCCGTGGTTGGCGGCCAGAATGTGAATGATCTGACGCGTCGCCAGAGGGACCAAGGCGCGGCTTTTCGCCTGTCCATAGATGCGATCCACGCGGCTGGTGCCCTCGATAGCATCGAGCACGGTCAGCGGAATGATGACAGCGTTCTTGGTCAGCTCGGTGGGAATGCCAAAGCTGTGGGCGTCGCGGAACACGCCAACAACCTCGAAATCCAGACCGTCAATCGGCAGCAGGTTGCCGAGTTGTCGTCCTTGGCCGTAAAGCTTCTGGGCCAACGACTCAGAAAGCACGCAGACCTTGCGGCGGTCGCGCACGTCAAAAACATTGATAAACCGCCCCTGCCGCATCAGGATGTTGCGCACGCGGGCGTAATTGCCGTCGGTGCCCACCAGGGAAACATCATAGGGCTGGCCGCGAATGTCGAGGGTCGCGTAATCGTGGACCACGCGCGAGACAATCGCCAAGGCGGTGGCGCGCGCGCGGACGTCCCGGAAATCCTGTTCGTTCAAATCGTTGGGCGAAGGCGTGGGGCCGTCGTACAGGGCGTAAACGAGGTTGGAGCCGAGACTCTCAAGTTCATTCACCGCGTAAGCCCTTCCCGTCAATCCGACCGAGGTGACTCCCACCACCGCCGCCGAGCCCACCATCAGCCCAAACATGGTCAGGAAGGTGCGGCGAAGATTGCGCGTCAAGTCGCCGCGGACGATTTCCGCCAGATCGCTCCAATTCCTCATCCTAGCCTTATTCCAACGCCAAGGCCGCCCGCGGGTCAAGCGCCGTGCTCCAGACCGGGCCGGGGGGACGCGGCGCAAAAATTGGCAGCCAGGCGAAGGCGTGTTATATTGAGAATTCGCGAGCGAGGCTGGGCGCGTAGCTCAGTTGGGAGAGCGCGGCGTTCGCAACGCTGAGGTCGAGGGTTCGAATCCCTTCGCGTCCACCATACCCCGCTCCACGCCGCGACGGATTTGATGACACGCCGGCCAAACCCCGCCCCAGTCCGGCCCAAGGGATGGACCTTGCGTTATGCGCTGCCCTAAATGCCAGCAGGAGAATCCCGACTCTGCGCAGTTCTGCCTCAAGTGCCACGCACCGGTGCGTATTGTTTGTCCGGCTTGCCGCCACGTGCAGGATCACGGCGGCCGGTGTGACCAATGCGGCGTGGACTTTATGAAGTATGCTTCGCTGATGATCTTTCAGGGAAAAACTCAGGCTCAGAAAGAACGCGAGCGGATGAAAAACCGAAACTCCCTCATCATGCAAGCCGCTTTGCTGCCGATTACGGGCGGGTGGTCGCTCCTCAAGTATCTCTTAAAGCGCGGGCGTGAAGGTTAGGGCGCCTTCGGCGAAGCCCCGCCTCTGATGAAGGGGCCGCGCGCGGGGCGCCGTGTTCACTGCGCTCGGGCTTTTTCGGCGTGGCGCTCCATGCTTGCCATGTATTTCTGCGGGTTCTCCATTAGCGCCTGCGCCTGACCCAGGTGGGCAATGGCGTCTTGCACCAGCGGATCGTTTCCAACCTCAATCCGCTCGGCGACGTTCTGGCCGTAAATCATCCCCACGAGCTGAACCCGAATCTGCTCCTCAACATAGTTGAGGCCACTGCCGATGGACTGAGGGGTAACCGGAATCTGTTTTCGGGCCAGAAAACGGTAGAAAGATTGCATCACGTCGTTGTTCACCTGAAAATCTTCGGGAACCGTTTTGTGAATGCCGAGATAGTATTGGGCGAATGCAAAATAAGCGTTCGAGTCCGCCAGCGTCCGTTCGGCGGGCGTCAGCTTGAAGGGTGCTACCTTTACGTCCGGGGTGATGCCCCCGCCGCCGTAAACCGGCCGCCCTCCATCCGTATAGCGAATCTCGCGATCCTTCCGCGGAATGTGCTTCGGATAATAATAATAGTCATAGAGGGACATATCATTGTAGGGCCTCTGAATCAGGCGTCCGCTCGGCGTGTAGTAATGCGCCGTCGTGAGGGCTAAGCCCGTATGATCGCTCAAAGGGAAAACGGTTTGCACCAGCCCTTTGCCGAAGCTCGTCTGCCCCATCACCAAGGCGCGATCATGATCCTGCAACGCGCCCGTGACGATTTCCGCCGCGCTGGCCGTCATGTGATTGATCAGGACGACGATTGGGTAGCGATTCCCCTTGTCCCCGTGAACCGCGTAGTATCGTTTTTCCCTGGAAGCACGCCCATAATGATAAACAATCAGTTGCCCTTTTTTGAGAAAGTGATCGGCAACCTCGACGGCTTCCTCCAACAGCCCGCCCGGATTATTGCGCAGATCTAAGACCAGCCCTTGAAGATGGTCTTCGTCAAGCTTCTTGAGGTCGCGCGCAAGTTCGCGGTTGGTCGTCTCATTGAACTTGTTGATGTGGATGTAAGCGATGTGCGGCCGGATCAGAAACGCCGCATCCACGCTCTCTTGTGAAATCTCCTCGCGCGTGATGGTGAAATGCAGGGGCTTATTCCACCCTTGGCGAATAATCGTGATGTGGACCACCGTGCCTTGGGGCCCCAGCAGCATGTGGGCCACTTGATCCACGCTCATGCCGGAGGTAGATTTTCCATCCACCGCCGCGATCATATCGCCGGGTCGAATGCCGGCGCGAAAGGCGGGTGAGCCTGGAATCGGCGCCAGGACGTAGGTTTCAAGCTGTCCCATCTTTCCCGGCTTACCGATGATTTGCATTCCCACGCCATAGTAATGTCCCTCTTGATCCTGTTGGAGTTGGGCAAAGGCCTGGGGATTGAAAAACGTCGAGTGCGGGTCGAGCGTGCTCAACATGCCGGGAATCGCTCCCAGGCGGCCATCGGGGATGGGGCCGTAAATGGCCTGGTTGGGATTCACCGGATCGGCGTAGTGAGCTTCCACGGCGCCGTAAACGCGCGTGAATTTCTTCAGACTGGCCCGGATTCCCGTGCCACTTTCCGCGCCGGTCGTTGCTTCCACTTGGCGGCCGTAAAGCCCACCGAGCAGCGCGCACACCAAGATGACTGAAATGACAAACCACGTGGACCGACCCGCCGATTTCATTCTGTTTCGCTCCTTCCGCTCCCGCCTCTCCCTCACTATAGCACGGGAACCGTTTGACAACACCAGCCTTTCAACAAAATACGATGCCGTTGGCGAACGCGGGGATGCGCCGCGGCCTTCGATCCAACATTCGTCCGGCGCCCAAAGGCACGACGAATCCGAACGCATGGGCTCGAGCCGTTTCACGGAACCCTTTGCGCGAAGTTGGGGCCGAGGGTGATTACGGTCACAGAGGCACGAAGGGCAAAATGGCAGAGTAGGGTCTGCCGGACGATACCGCCCGACCCCAGCGCCACCCGACGGAAGCCACAATGCCCCTTCGCAAGAAAGATAAAGCTCCCTGGCTGAAAGAGATGGATATGGTCATCGCGGCTTTTACCGCAGCCGCCATTGTTGTCCACTTGGGACTTCGCCTTATCGTCCATGCGCCGCGCGCAGCGGAGCTCGCGCCTCTGTGGGCCGCGCTCGCCTTGGGAGGGATTCCCCTCGTGGCGCGCCTGATGCGGAAAATGCTGCGCGGGGAATTTAGTTCCGACCTGCTGGCGGGCATCTCCATCGTGGCCTCTGTCCTGCTCGGTGATTATCTGGTGGGTTCGATTGTGGTGCTCATGCTCTCCGGCGGCGCGACGCTTGAGCAGATGGCCTCTCGCCGAGCCTCTTCGGTCCTCGGTGCCCTTGCGCGGCGAATGCCTCAAACGGCGCACCGCCAGGATAATAGCGGCCGCATTACGGATGTTGCCTTGGACGAAATTGCCATTGGAGATGTTCTGGTCATTTATCCGCATGAGATTTGCCCGGTGGACGGCACCGTCATTGAAGGCCACGGCGTGATGGATGAGTCTTACCTGACGGGAGAGCCTTTTGAAATGTCCAAGGCCCCAGGTTCGCAGGTTCTTTCCGGGGCCATCAATCAGGCCAGCGCTCTGACCATCGTAGCCGAAAAACCGGCGCGCGACTCCCGCTACGCTCGCATTATGCGCGTGATGGAGGAATCCGAGCAAAAGCGGCCGCGCTTGCGGCGCCTGGGAGATCGGCTGGGTGCTTGGTACACGCCGGCGGCCGTCGCTCTCGCGGCCTCTGCCGGGCTGGCGAGTTCGGACCCGCAGCGCTTTTTGGCGGTCATCGTCATCGCCACGCCGTGCCCGCTCCTGATTGCCATTCCCGTCGCCATCGTCGGCGCCATCTCGCTTTCCGCCCGTCGAAGCATCCTCATCAAAAACCCCGCTGTGCTGGAGCAGATTGCCACCTGTCGCACCTTGATCTTCGACAAAACCGGAACCCTCACGCGCCGCAAACCCACCCTGACCGAAATCATTCCCGCGCCGGGATTCACAGAGGAGGAACTCCTGCTGCTGGCGGCGAGCCTCGAAAAATACTCAAAGCACCCGCTCGCCGGCGCGGTCGTAGAGGCGGCCCGCACGGCCGGGCTGACTCCTTTAGAAGCTTCTTTAATTCATGAAAAGCCCGGCGAAGGATTGCGGGGCGAGGTCCACGGCCGGCACGTCGAGTTGACGGGACGCCATCGAGCCCGCCAAGCTGGGATTCCCCTGCCCGAAGCCGGCTCGGGGCTCGAATGCCTGGTTTATGTGGACGGGCATTATGCGGGTTTGTTCCGCTTCCACGATGCCCCTCGCCGTGAAAGCAAGAGTTTTCTCGCCCATCTCGCGCCCCGGCATGGGGTCACCAAGGTTTTGCTGGTCTCCGGCGACCGCGAGTCCGAAGTCCGTTATCTGGCCGAGCAGGTGGGCCTGACGCAAATGCGTTTTAATGCCAGCCCGGAAGAAAAGCTCGCTATCGTGCAAAACGAGACCCGAATCGCAAATACGTTATTCGTCGGGGACGGAATCAACGATGCGCCGGCCCTCCAAGCCGCCACGGTTGGAGTGGCTTTTGGTCCCAATAGCGACATTACCTCCGAAGCGGCAGGGGCGGTCATTTTGGCTGCGAGCCTTGACAAGGTGGACGAACTTCTTCACATCGGGGAACGGCTGCGAACCATCGCCCTTGAGAGTGCTCTGGGGGGCATGGCCTTGAGCCTTCTCGGCATGGCGCTGGCGGCACTTGGACATCTGCCGCCGCTCGACGGCGCCATTGCCCAGGAGATTATAGACCTGCTGGCCGTTTTGAACTCTCTCCGCATGGCCCTGCCTTTCCGCGGACTCACCGACTACGAGTAAGCCGGTAGCCGGCTTGCCCACCCCTCTTGATTCTTGTTTAACCCACCTCAAAACCCCACCCCACGGGCCGCTGACTTGAATTCTGCGCATAAAGCCTCGGACCAAATTCTGAAACTGGGCGACCGCGCAACGGGCGCTCATGCATAGAGGCCAAAGGCAGGCGCGGTTATTCTTCCCCTACTGTCGAGCCACTAATTTCAGGAGTGACAGAAATTACTTTGGCCCGTGATGGGTATCACAGCCTTCCCCATCGGCCTCTGCCATTCTGTTCCGCACGGAAGAAGCAAGCATGACTTTACAAGCACAGCGTGAGGGGATTCGACGGTGGAGGTGCTTCATGCGGATTTCGGATGGAAAGCCAAAAAGGAGATGGCATCTGCTGGTGGTGACGTTGGCGGTTGCCTGGACGGCGCCAGTGGCGTGGTCGCAGCGACGGCCCGCACCCTCCAAGCCGCCTTCGGTAGCCTGGAAAAGCGTTCTAACCGGCCAGCCCACCGAATACGTCACGGACGTTCATACGTGTGAGCACTGCCATCGGGCGGAAGTGCTGGAGTTTGAAAAGACGCCCCATGCAACCATCAAGCTGCCGGCAGGCCATCCGGTGGCCACGTGCGCCATCTGTCACGGGCCGGACAAGGCTCACGCCATCGCGGAAGAGGCTGCCGGCGCCAACGAAGCCAAGCAGGAAGCGGCGGCCAAGCTGATTTTCGCTTTCCACGCCAACCCTATGGAAAACGCCGCACGCTGCTTGGCCTGCCACATCACCAGCAAGCAGCAAGATTTCTTTGCCCATTCGGCGCACATGGCCGCCGGAGTTTCCTGCAACGATTGCCATTCGATGCATTTGGTCAAGGCCATTGAGCACCCCAACCGAAAGTTACTCCAGACCGCTCAAGAGCAGTTTTATGAGGTTCCTCGGCTCACCCTCCAGGATCAATGGCTGGAGGATGGGCAGCTTCTGAAGCCCCAGCCCAACCTCTGTTACACCTGCCACGCCACGATTGAAGCCAAGTTTGCCTTGCCCGAGCACCATCGGGTGCCCGAAGGCTTTATGAAGTGCACGGATTGCCATAACCCGCACGGCAACATGAATCACTTCCAACTCACGAAGTCGAATTGGGAGACGTGCGTGAAGTGCCATGTGGAAAAGCGCGGACCGTTTGTTTATGAGCATCCGGTCGTGCGCGTGGAGGGTTGCGTCGCCTGTCACAGTGTCCACGGCAGCGTGAACAATTTCATGCTCAAGCGCCGTCAGACCCGGCTGTTGTGCCTACAATGCCACACGGGATTCCACGGGCAGGCACAAGTTCCTCACCCCAAGTTCAGTTTTTCGACCGCCGGTGAATGCACTCGCTGCCATGTGGCGGTGCATGGCTCCAATCTCAGCCCTTATCTGCTCCGATAGTGATGGGAGGTGCGACGTGAGAATTAGAGTGACCTTTCTCCTCTTGATGACGGCGGTTTGCCTGGCCCTCGCGCCGGGGCTCCGTGCCCAGGGCCAAGGCGAGACCCCGCAGCAGTGGGGCAGCTTCGGCGTCCAAGGGTCGGCGAGTTTTGGCTACCGGTTTACGGACATCAAGGGGTATCAGCCGATGTACCAGGAGCTGTTCGATCTCGAGAAGGGCCCTCGGCTGATGGATTTTAACTTATTCGGGCATTCGCAACCGGGAACCAACCCGTTTGCGGATGATTTCTCGTTGAATATGAGCGGCCTGGGCGGCGATCCCTATCCTGGCGCCGAACTCACGGTCTCCAAGCACAACCTCTACGACTTGCGAGTGAACTGGCGTCAATCTTATTTCTATTGGGACCAAAATAACGGTGTGCTGTTGCCTCCTTTGAGGATTCCCGGCCTCACCAACCATCACTCCTGGGCGACGGTGCGGAAGATTGGGTCGGTGGACCTGACGCTGCACGCCACCAACGATTTGCGCTTTCACTTCCAGTACTACCGAACCACTTTCAGCGGCCCGACCTTCACGACCTTCGTGCCAAATTACTTTGGCGCTCCGTCCTTCGGGCCTCCTTTCGGCGTTTATGAAGGAACCAACCCTTACGACCTCTTTGCGCCAACCTTCGACAACACGAACCGCTTCACCGGCGGAGTGGATTACACCTGGCGCAATTGGAACTTCCACTATGACATTGGCTACCAGACCTATGACGGCACGATGAACTTCAACAATGTTTCCTCGCCCGAGTACAGCTTCAATACCAGCACGGCGGCGACCGCCAAGACGCCGCTCCTCAACGCCTCTTGGACGCAGTTCGAGCAGCTCAAAACCCCCATTAGCGAGTTCTCTTACAACGGCCAACCGGCTTCTTGGGTGGAAGTTCGCGGCGGTTATACGTTTTATCGCTATAGCGGTCCCGCGACCTTCGACCAGGCATTTAACGGCATCGTTCAGGCCAACTCGGCGGCGACGGTCTTTGTTCCCTACAACGTGAGCGAAAACGCGCGCGCCACCGTTTCCGAACCCAACAACATTATTCATCAGGGTTTCACGTTCCATATCAAGTCGTGGTGGGACGCTGATTTGGATTGGCGCTACTCCCGCTTTACCACGGACGCGGTGGGGAACTTCCATAGCCTTTTCGACGGCACCACGCCCAACAGCGGCGAGACCACCACCGTGTGGCGCGATGGTTTGAATCAACTCGATTTCTCGATGGGTTTCACGCCCACCGCCAATCTGATTGTGCGACCCGGCGTCACCCTGATGCAGTCCAACATTGAGGACCTCGAGAACGGCGTGAGCGACCCTGCCAACACGTTGCGAATCAACACGGTCAGTCCCACGCTGAGTGTTTTTTATCGTCCCATTCGGCGCCTCGATTTGCGGGGTGAGTTTTATACCTTTGACAGCGGGGCTTCCTTCACAGCCATCTCCCCTCACACGGATGTGACGGGGCGGGTGGTCGGGAACCTGCGCATCACCCGCAAGCTGTCCCTGAGCGATGAGATGTACATGGTCAATCAGCGGCTGCTGGCCACGGATTACCACGGCAAGGTTCATTCAAACTCCACCACCCTCGCCTACACGCTCAATGGGAATTATTCCCTCTTCGCCGGCTTCGCCTACGACGACGAATTCGCCTCCGGCGACATCGTTTACGCTCGCGGGACGCCGCCGCTCGCCGAAGTGCTCCACGATCAGGCGCTCAACCGCGTGTGGCAAGCCGGCCTGGAGGCGAAGCCCATCAAGAACTTTGGCATTCGCTTCAGCGGAAACTTTGACCGCACGACGGGCGTGGGCGCGGCGGGCAACGAAGCCCCGGCCTATGGGCCTTTGACTTTCCCTTATGCAACGGGGACGGTCTTTTACGATTTCCCCAAAGCGGGACGCCTGTCGGTGGATTTGCAGCGAACCTATTACATCCAGCAGATCATTACGGGAAACAACTTCAGCGCCAATATGCTGACGATCCGCTGGACCAGGAGCTTTTAAGGCAACCCTCGCGTGGATCGAATCGCCCATGCCACGCTGAGGGTAAGGAGGACCATCATGCAACGCACGCTTCAAAGAACATCGGCGTTTGTAAGTCTGGCCGTTGGATTGCTGCTCTTCATGTTGACGTTGCGGCTGGCTGGAATGCCGGCGCCAGCCACCGCCGAACAACTCTTCAACCAGAAATGCGCCGCCTGCCACGCGGAGGACGGCAGCGGCAAAACAGCCATTGGCAAAAATCTTAAACTGCGCGACCTGCGCTCCAAGGCCGTCCAGAAGCAGTCGGACCAGCAGCTCTATGACATCATCGCCAAGGGCAAAGGTTCGATGCCTGGTTATTCCTCGGAGCTCAGCAAGGCGGACATCGAGCATCTGGTAGGTTATATCCGCGAACTGGCTAAGAAGCAGCGGAAATAGTCTCGGCGCTCCGTCATCGTCATGGTTCAGAGCGCGAGGGAGGGCCCGCAACCGATTGCAGAAGGAGTTCAGGAGGTCAACCATGAAGTCATCTTTCGTGAAGTCGTTCAGCTTGGTGGCGTTGGCGGCCACGTTCGTCTTTTTCACTCTAAGCGCCGTGGGTGGGCCGCCGCCCAACAGCACGCAGGAAATGTACAACCGTAAGTGCGCGCTGTGCCACGGCAAAGACGGAAACGCCAACACGCACGATGGGAAAAAGTACAAGGTTCCGAGTGTGCGCGTGGCCGTCAAAAAGTACTCGGAGGCGGCCATGATCAAGGTCGTCGAAGAGGGCAAAGGCGCCAACATGGATTCGTACAGTGACGAATTGAGCCCGGCGCAAATTAAAGCGTTGGTTGAATACTACCGGGGTCTCGCCAAGAAATAGGCGGCTCTCGGGGCCGTCCGGCCGATGAGAGCGTCACGGTCGCCGGGACGCAGGGTTGCCAAGCGTTTGCGGCATTCCGGGCCGAGGCTTCGCGTCACGAGTTGATTGACTGAGGGCGGGGCGCGCCGAAGCAAGGCGGGTCATCCATCGAGCGGCGCAAGAACCGAATTAGGCAACCGATCGTGTGCGATGAGATTCATCTTCCAGATTGCGGTGTGCCTCGCCGTAGGGCTTGCCTTCCCTCGGCTCGGCGTGGCGCAGCAGACGGCCGGTCAGATCGCTTGCGCCGCTTGTCACAGCGATAAGGCCCAGCAACTCAAGAGTTCTGCGCACGCTTCCCTGGCCTGCACCACCTGTCATGTGGGGATCAAGGGTTTCCCGCATCCCAAGCACGTCTCGCTTCCCAAGTGCGCGGAATGTCACGCCAAGCAGGAGAGCGAATGGTCCAAAAGCGTCCACGGACAGGCTTGGGCCAAAGGAAATAAAACGGCTCCAACCTGCCAGACCTGCCACGGCAGCGCGCATACGGTCCCCCGAACCCACACCTGGACCTTCAAAAAATCCATTCCCCCGCTGTGCGGCAGTTGTCACGCTCAGGTTCTTCAACACTATCAGGAGAGCATTCACGGGCAAGCTCTGGCTCGGGGTGTGGTGGATGTTCCGGTCTGCACCACGTGCCACCACGCTCATTTGATTCTGGCCCCCGGCAACCCGCATTCGAGCGTTTATCCGACCCACATTCCGGAGACCTGCGGACAGTGCCACGGCAACGTTCGGCTATCCCGCGAATATGGTTTGCCCACCAATCGCCTGCTGACCTACGATGCGTCGTTCCACGGCATGATGTCCAAAGAAGGCTCTATCACCGTTGCCAACTGCGCAAGCTGCCACGGGGTGCACCTGATTCTTCCTTCTTCCGACCCGCGTTCCTCCATCAATCCGAAGAATTTGCCGAAGACCTGCGGCAAGTGCCATCCCGGCGCCGGAACCACGTTTGCGATTGGCCCCGTCCATGAGATGCCGGGCGCGGGCAAGGGAACCGTGTCCAAAGCCATCGTTTGGGTTCGATGGTTTTATCTCATCATCATTCCACTGACGATTGGACTGATGTTCCTTCACAACTTGGGAGATTGGCTACATAAACTGGGCAGAATTCGGCTCCATCCTCCTGAATCCCCGCGATTGAATCCCGAGGCGGGAAACGAGGGAACGCAAATTCGGATGTACCGCTTTGAGCGCATCGAGCATGGTCTGCTACTCATCTCGTTTCTGGTGCTGGCGTGGACGGGATTCGCCTTAAAGTATCCGGCGGCTTGGTGGGCTCAACCTTTGCTGATGTGGGAATCATCCGGGCTGCCACTGCGCGGAATCATCCACCGGATCGCCGCCGTCGTCTTTATGGCGGTGGCCGGCATGCACGTTGTCTCCTTACTGCGAAGCGAGCGGCTGCGGCGCCATTGGCGCAGTTTGTGGCCGACCGTGGACGATCTGCGCCAGGCGTTTCAAGGCTTGGCTTACAACCTGGGATTGCGCGCCGAGCCGCCTTTGCTTCCCGAACACGGCTATGTCGAGAAGATTGAATATTGGGCCATGGTTTGGGGAACCGCCATCATGACGCTCACAGGGCTGATGCTCTGGGGACACAACCTGATTCTGAGGTGGCTGCCCAAAGTCTTCCTCGACTTGGCCTCGACGATCCATTTTTATGAGGCGGTCTTGGCTGCGCTGGCCATTTTAGTGTGGCATTTTTATGGCGTCATCTTCGATCCCGAGGTTTACCCCATGGATACCGCTTGGTTGACGGGGCGCAGCCCAAGGCGGCGGCATGCCGCGCCCGTTGAACAACCCAAACCCGCCGACCCCACCAACCCGCCGAAGGAGGAAAAAACCGAACGATGAGCACAAACGGCCGAAGGTGGAGGGATATCCTTTCCCCTTATGTCTATCTTTCTAGCAACTGGGTAAGCCGCATCGGGGTGGTTCTTGTGACCACGGCTTTTATCCTCTGGCTCTACCTGTTGCCCACCTTTATTCGCGGTGAAGTGACCCACCCCTATGCCGGAATCCTCATCTTCTTGGTCTTGCCGGCAGCCTTCGTTTTGGGTCTTCTGCTCATTCCCCTCGGAATCCTGCTGCGAACTCGCCGCGAGCGCAAACGCGGGGTTTATCCGACGCATTTCGTGCGCCTGGACTTCCAAAATCCTGACTTTCGGCGTCTCCTAATGTTTATTGGCGTGGTAACGATCGTCAACGTTGTCGTGGGCAGCCAACTCGTCTATAGCGGGATCAATTATATGGACACCGTGACCTTCTGTGGCGAGACGTGCCACACTGTCATGCAGCCGGAATACACCGCTTATCTTCATTCGCCTCACGCCCGCGTCGCCTGTGTGCAATGCCATATTGGGCCTGGCGCGTCGTGGTTTGTGCGCAGCAAGCTGTCGGGCATCCACCAGGTCTTTGCCGTCCTGTTCAATACCTACCCGCGACCCATTCCAAGTCCGGTCACGAGCCTTCGCCCCGCCCGGGCGACGTGCGAGCAATGCCATTGGCCGGCGCGATTTGAAGGAAATCGGCTGGTGGTCATTCCTCGGTACGCCGAGGATCAAACCAACACGCTGGCGTACACTGTGTTGCTGATGCACATTGGCGGCGGAGACGGCAACGAAGGGATTCACGGCGCGCACGTCGGTCCCGGCGTGACCATCCGTTACGGCTCGGACGCCAGTCGCCAGAAAATGTACTGGGTGGAATATCAAAACTCGCGCACCGGCAAAAAAGCGCTCTTCGTGGCTCCCGGCGTCAATCCCCAAACCGTGAATCCTCAAAAGGGCCGGGTGATGGATTGTATTGATTGTCACAACCGCCCCACGCACATCTTCTACATGCCGGGCCAAGCGATGAATCGGGCGATGGCTGCCGGCAAGATTTCTCCCTCTCTTCCGTTTGTCAAGAAGGAAGGGGTCGAGCTCCTCAAGCAGAATTACTCCAGCCGAGCGGAAGCTGCCCACCTGATTCCGCAAGAATTCACAGCCTATTATCGGGCCAACTTTCCCACCGTTGCGACCCAAAACGCCGCGGAAATAGCCGCGGCCGGCAAAGCCTTGGTCTCCATCTATCGGCGGAATGTTTTTCCCAAAATGCGCGTGACCTGGGGGACCTATCCCAACAATCTCGGGCACAAATATTTTCCGGGCTGCTTCCGTTGCCACGGCCAGCTCCACAACAGCGTGGTGACTTATCAGAAGATTCCTAAACACTGCGGCATGTGCCATGCAGTTCTGGCTCAGGACGAGGCGCACCCGAAGATTCTTGACGAATTACAACTCGACGATCCTTCTTCGATGCCATCGGGGCAGTAGCCGGGGCGTTCTGTGGGCCTGATTGACGCGCCGACGGGCCGATGGGTGGGCTGCCTTCGGCGGGCTGGTCACGGCATGAGGCCGCAGCTCCAAGCGCCATCCCATTCATTGCGCACACGCATGTGCTTCGGCCCTTTGCATCGCCTTGGCCCTCAGCCGAGTGGCCTCTGGCGCCTCTGCGGGCCGTTCCCTCAACGCCGCCCATAAGGAAAGGCAGGTGTGACATTGGTCACAGTCAAGTCGTCGGCCGTGAGTTGAAATGGGCTTGAGCAGGGAAGTTATGAACCACTTCAGCGACCGGCCGTTCATTGCGATTTGGGAAGTGACCCAAGCCTGCGATTTGGTATGCGTCCATTGCCGGGCTTCGGCGCAGACGTGGCGGCATCCGCTCGAACTCAGCACGGCGGAGGGTCAGCGCCTGATTGATGAGGTCGCTGAGATGCAGATTCCTGTTTTCGTTCTTACGGGCGGCGATCCCCTCCGCCGGCCTGACATCTTTGATTTGGTGGAATACGCAGCCGCTCGCGGCGTGCGCATCTCCTTAACGCCCAGTGCGACGCCGCTATTGACCCGGGAGGCCATCGGGCGCCTCAAGGCCCGTGGGCTAGCGCGTTTGGCGGTGAGCCTCGACGGTTCCCATGCCGCCATCCACGATGAGTTCCGCGGCGTGGCGGGTTCTTACGCGCGCACGCTGGAGGCTATCGGCTGGGCGCATGAGGTCGGTCTCCCGGTGCAAATCAACACCACCATCACGCGCCGGAATTTCCATGACTTCGAGGCGCTTGCCGAGAGGATGCGGGCCTTGGACATTGTCCTCTGGAGCATCTTCTTCCTGGTTCCAACCGGTCGAGGCCGACTAAGCGACCTCATCACGGCGGAGGAATTTGAGCAGCTCTTCGAGAAAATCTATCGCTTGTCGTCGAACTCACCGTTCGACATCAAAACGACCGAAGCCCAACACTATCGCCGGTATGTTTTGCAGCAAACCGCCCTGGCGCGCCGTCGCCACGGGGTGCGAAGCGCGGCCCCCTTGACGGCCTCGCCGAGGCGCGAGGATGGAATCGGACGGGCTCCGCGGGGCCTCAATGACGCGAAAGGTTTTGTTTTCATCTCCCACACCGGGGAGGCCTTTCCGAGCGGCTTTCTTCCTCTCTCCGGAGGGAATATTCGACGTCAGACGTTGGCGGAGATTTATCGCACCTCGCCCTTGTTCATCTCCCTGCGAGATTCTTCGCAGTTAAAGGGAAAATGCGGCGAGTGCGAATTTCGAGAAGTGTGCGGAGGGTCGCGGGCCCGGGCTTTTGCTTTGACCGGAGATCCGCTGGCTGAAGAGCCGTGCTGCGTCTATCAGCCAAAGACCCAACACCCGACGAACCCATCCCGCAGCATTTGCGCCGATGTGGGCGCAGGAGCGGAAATTTGAAATACCAGGAAGAACCCGACGGCGCGCTCGACGGCAACTTCACCCCGCTCTGCGGCAGCATGCCTGATGCGCTCATCCTTGCCGGTCGGCGGAGGGCGCCGTGTCTGAAATCGAACTCGGTAGGCGCGCGATGATAAACCGCGCCGCCTCGAAAAGATTTGGAAAGACGCCCGCCAGCGCAGGCGAGGCAGCCTTGCGAAGCGCCGCACCATCTTCTGCAATTAGAAGCGCCGGACAGCCGGCAGCCTCAGCCGCGGCGACGTCAGTCAATGAGTCTCCGATCACGTAAGCCTCCGTCAAGCTAAACCCAAATTCCCGCTGGGCCTGAAGAATAAGTCCCGGTTTTGGCTTGCGGCACTCGCAGGCGTCTTCAGGGCGGTGCGGGCAATAATAAACGCCGCCGATGCGCCCGCCGTGGTCTTCAATCTGTCTGACAAATAACCGAGTAATGTTTTCGAGGGCGGCCGGGGCCAGTATTCCCTTCCCGATGCACGCCTGGTTGGAAATTACCAGAGTCTGAATGTGATGGCGCGCCAACAGCGCCAAGCCTTCAAGGACGCCCGGGAGAAATTGAAAATCCTCCCAGGCCGTGACGTAGCCGCCGACAATCCGACGGTTGATAACCCCATCGCGGTCAACTAGGACGAATCGTTCCATGAGCCATGCTTTCCGGCGGGGCGGGGCTGACGCTGGACGCGGCCGGCACCGGGCGCTCCTGCTTTCGGAGACAGACGGCTTTGTAGTTGAGGCCTAAAATCGTGGCCCAAATGAGCGCATTGGCTGGGATCTGCAGGTTGAAATCAGCCGTGCTGTGGATCAAAAGCGCCAGGGTGCTGCCGATACACCCCAGGGTGATGGCGCGACGATAGGCGCCCATCTCCCCCAAAAAAGCGCGAACCGAAACCACCCAAAGCCAAAGAATGCTCCCAAACAAAAGCAGGTCGCCGAGCAATCCGATATCACAGGCGAACTCAACAACGTCGCTGTGGGCGTGGGTCACGTAGGCGTAGGTCAAATGGCGCTGGTAGTGGCGATAGGCTTGGCCAAAGGTCCCCAGGCCCGTGCCGGTCAATGGGTAATCCCGAATCAGCTTTTTTGCGCCCTCCCAGATATGGAGCCGACCTTCATGCTCAAGATAGCCCGCTTTTCCTAGGTTCTCAAACCGCTGCAATGCCGGTCCAAGCCCTACCCATACTCCGTATGCTAGAATCCCAAAAATCACCAAAAGGGACGCGGCCCTCCATACTCGCATCCCTGAACGCGCTTGGCTGAGAAGGAAAATAAAGATCAAGCTGACCAGCACTCCAAAAATTCCCATGCGGGAGTGGGAACAGATTGCGGCCACGGCCATCACGATGGCCAGAAAAAGGTAGAAGAAGCCGCGGTAGGCGGCCACGTTGTTTTCCCCCGACGCGGCTCGCCAGCGCTCGCGTCGCCAAACCTGAAACTGATAAAAGCCCACAGCCACCGTCAGGGGAATAATCAGTTCCAATAGACCGGCAAAATGATTGCGATTGATGTAGGTGCCCGTAGCGTCCGTTGTGTAGGCGACTTTGGTGTAACCGAAAATCTTCTGGTGGTGGCCCAGATATTGGTACAACCCATAGAAAGCCTCAAACGTGCCCAGAACAACAAAGCCCGTGACCACGGACGACTTCCCTCGACGCGGGTCAAAGGCCCACGCGGCCAGAACAAAAGCGCCCACGTAGGCCAGCAACTTCATGAAATAGAGAAGGGTGCGATGCGGATCAATGCTCAGCGTCAGCCAGTGGCCTGCGACCCACTGAGGTTCGAGCGAGGCCATGAGATGGACGCGCAACGGCGAAAGGAATTTGACGACGGCGGCAGGCAACGGAATCAACTCAAATCCCACCCACGCAATTAAAACGACCACCGGCCATGGCAACCGCAAGGTCCACTGGCCGCGAAGACCTTCCACGGCCACCACCACAAAAAACATTATCAAGATGGCGCTCTCCATCGAGGAGTAAGCGAGCGGCACCACACCGCCAAACGCCACCGCGGTCGCAAGAATTGTCAAGGCAAGCAGCCGTTCAATCCAAACCTTCACGCTTTTCAATCCCCTCTTGTGTTTTCATAGCGCCCCAACATCGCTCATTCCATACGTCGAAGGAAACCGCCCAGCTTCGATCTTGCTGCGCTTGCTCGTAATTGGCCAGGGTGCCGATATCAAGCAATCGGCCTTCGAGTTCATGGCCATACATTCGACCGGCCAGCTTGGGGAAAACGTCCTGACCGAGGTCGGCAAAGCCCTCCGCCGGCAAGTGAGAAAAAAATTCGCGGCGCGCAATGGCGACGCCGGCGAAGGCGAGGTTGGAAGTTGGCTGTTTGGGTTTCTCCTCAAACCGTCGCACGCGTCCTGCCTCATCGAGCTCAACAATGCCACACCGTTCCGGATGGGGAGTCCGAAACAAACCAAGGGTTAGAGGCGCGCTGTGGCTTTCGTGGCATGCCAAAAGCGAATCAAAATTCACCTGCGCGAGGTTATCGGCGTAGAAAATGTACACGCTCTCAGCCCCGCGAATAAAGTCTCGATTGGCCGCCAGCGTTCCGGCGCTGCCCAGCAAGACTTTCTCGTGCGCCAGATGAATCCTGATTGCCGTGCTCTGCCGCTTGGCCCACGCACGCACTTGATCCGCAAGGTGATGCGTGTTGATTAAGACGTGCCTGACGCCAAGCGCCTCGCAAATCTCCAACCAATAGTTCAGCAGCGGCTTTCCATGAATAGGCGCAAGACATTTGGGGGTCGTGTCGGTGAGCGGACGAAGCCGTGTTCCCCGCCCTGCCGCCAACAAAAATGCCTTCGATGCAGCCGCGCGCGGTTTCCTTGCGGTGGTGTGAGCGGCTGGATAATCTCTAGACCCGCCGTCCCTGTTTCCCTTCACACAAAATCCTTCAAAGAATCTCAGCCCGCCTGCAGTTCCGGGAGAGGGCGAAACACCCATTGCAATCCGCCGGTTGAATCGGTATCGAAGAAAGGATCGTCGTAAACAACCCGCGCTCCACTCATATCGAAGTGAAAACGCATTTCTTTCAACCCAAACCCGCCCAAAGCCTCCCGAACCGCCCGCTGACGGTCGCGCGGGCAGAACAGCAACAGAAATCCGCCTCCGCCTGCCCCGGTCAGCTTTCCACCGAGCGCGCCTTGGCGTCGAGCCGTCTCGTAAATTTCGTCAATCCGCTGGTTTGAAATCTTGTCTGAAATCCGCTTCTTTACGCCCCATCCTACGTCGAGAAGTTCGGCGAAAGCATCCAAGTCACCCGCCTGCAGGGCCTCGCGCATGGGAACCACCAGGTCCTTGAGCGCCGTGAGCGCGTCAAGAACGTCGTCTTGACGTTGCTGCACGGAGAGATCCTGCGCCGCGAGGATATTCGAGGAATCGCGCGAACTCCCAGTGAAAAATAGCAACAGGCATTGCTGCAGGTCCGCCAGCGTCTCGGGGGAAAGCGCCAGCGGCTCCACGACCGTGCCCTCGGCGTCAAACTTAAAAACATTGAGACCCCCAAACGCTGCCGCATATTCGTCCTGCTTTCCCACCGGCCGTCGGAGGATGTTCCGAGCAATGTCAAAAGCAGCCTCGGCGAGTTCCTTCTTACTCATTTCCCGGCCAAGTCGTGTCGAAAAGGCCTTGAGGATTCCGACGCAGACCGAGGCCGAAGATCCCAAACCGGTGCCCGGAGGAACCTCGGAGGCCAAAAACAAGTTCGCCCCAATGCGCGGGCGAAAATGCTTCAACACCGCGAAGGGGATTTCCAGCTCCGTTCCCTGAAGCTCCATTTTTTCAATGTCTTCACAGGCTTCTAGCGCGCGAAGATCCGACGAAATAATTTGCGTTTGGTCGTCATCGCGGTCGGTTAACACGGTGTAAAAATACTTGTCAATAGCCGTGCTCAGGACCAGACCACCTTGTTTCTCATAGTAGGAAGGCAGATCGGTCCCCCCGCCCGCAAAGCTGATCCTCACAGGAGAACGAACGATAATCACCTTTTCAACCGCCTACTCAAACCGTAGAATGGGGTCACGCGATTTGGTGCCTGGCTGATCCGCTGCTCGCTGATTACCCGAGCCTTTGAAGACAGAAGGCCGACGGGCTCTCCTTGCGCCACGGCACGTTTCAAACCGGTGCTGACGCAAATTTCCTTGTGTTTCTTAGGTAATCCTTCGAGCTCAGTTTTCGTTCTATCTGGCCCGGCTTTCAATTCACTCCCAACGCCGGCCGTTCCTTCCCAATCGTCGCGGAAAAAGTCGGGCTTCAAGCACGCTTCTCATTCCATCGGCCGCTCAACGGCAAACCTCTTGGGGATTTGGGCGGCAGTGCTTTCGTTCGGCCTCTGCGCGCCAAGGTCCCCAAGGTAGCAAACAGCAACCGCACGTCAAGGAAGGGCGACTGGTTGGCCGCATATTCCAGGTCATATCGCGTCTTCTCATCGGAAGAATCGGTCCCTCGCAGACCCCGAACCTGCGCAAGGCCGGTCATTCCGGGCTTGAGCAGCAGCCGCCGTTGATGCCAGGTCGAGTAATGCCGGACCCGTTCCGGACTTTCCGGCCGCGGCCCCACCAAGCTCATATCACCTTTCAGCACGTTCCAAAATTGCGGCATTTCCGAAAAACTGTACCGATACAAGAACCTGCGGAAGCGCTCACCCCAGTCAGCAGGACCCTTGGGTGCCCGAGAAGAGGAATCCACGTGAAAACGGAGCATTCGGAACGGCCGACCCTCTAAACCGATCCTGAGCTCCGATCTGAGCACTCGCTGATGATCGCTCACCCACAAAATGAGGCCGATGAGCAAGGCCACGGGACTCAGAAGAATCATCAAGATTCCGGCAGCCGTCACGTCCATCAAACGCTTCAGCATCCGAAAAGCCGGGTCTGGGTAGAGGCTTTTCAACTCTAAAAGCGGAATTCCATCAATGCTCAGACTCTCAATCTGTTGGGAGTGCATTTCGTAATATTCCGGCACCAGTTTGACGCTCAGACCGTGCTTCTGGCAATTAGCAATAAAATCAAGAGTTTCGCTATCCTTGCGAATGGGAATCACAAAAATCAACTCATGGACGTTTCGAGAAGCCAGTTCTTGGGCCATGGCCTCGGAGTTCCCCGCAACCAAGCGGTTCGAAGCCCCGCGCGCCCCCATGCCGCTGGCAGGAGTCAAATAACCCGCCACCTCATAATGGAGCTCTGGATGACCGTCTATCCGCCGAGCTAGGTCCTGCGCCAGCTCCGAATCCCCCACAATGACCACTCGCCGCAACCCGATCCGGTACCGCCGCAGCCAGAGCAGCGCGCGCCGCAAAAAGATTCGGCTAAAGAGCAAAAATATGTAGAAAAGAAGGAAGAAAATGGCCAGCTCGAGGCGAGAATATAGCACGTGGTCGGCAAAAAAGATCGCCAAAAATGCCACTGTAAAGAAAAAATAAGGTGTCGTAAGTTGGGAGAAGTCCAAAGGGTAATTCAACCCCGAAGGCGAGCCGTGCGAGCCAAAGAGCAGAATCAACAGCATCCACAATCCGACGGCCAGCAGAGGCCCGTAGATCATCGAATAAAAGCTCACCCATCCAAAGGGAAAGGCACTTGCGCCGTATCGTATCGTGTGCGCCAGCAGAAAAGTAAGAAAGGCGCCGACCAGGTCGGTTCCCAACAGCAGTAGCGTAACGTAGTACCTTCTCATGGCAATTCCATCCGCTCATGCTCGGACGGATGCGGCACTCCGCGGCCTTGCTCGTTGCGCCGGCTCGTTTATCCGCTGCGCCGATACAAGCTGCTTATTTTAACCTGAATTGGGCCAGGTAATCTGAGATTTCTTTGGGGGGTCAGGTCGCTTGCCGGCCGATACACCGAGCTCGGGGACCGAAATGCGTCAGCCCACGCCATGGCCATCCTGCTCGGTCAAATGAGATTCGACGGGCAACCACAATCCGAAGCGAACCTTGCTGTGAGAAATCGAGTTGACTAGCCAACCTCTACTCCGCTGACGGCCTGCCGGGTCCATCGCTGGACCCGGCCGTGATGAAGCTATTTCTCCTGCGCCACCGTCTGTTTTGCGCCGCGACGGTGCCGGTAGGGTTCCCCATCCGGTTCCGGCCAATTGCCATCGAGAGCCTGAATCAATTCTTCTGCAGAGACCGTGGCCGTGCCAACCCGGCCGACCACAATGCCAGCCGCCAGATTTGCCAGTTGAGCGGCTTCTGGCATGGTGGCGCCCGCCGCTACCGACAACGCCAGGACCGCCACTACCGTGTCACCCGCTCCGGTTACGTCAAAAACCTGCCGTGCTTGGGTGGGCAGATGAAACGGCGGGCTGTCCGTGGCGAAGAGCGCCATGCCATGCTCGCCTCGCGTGACGAGCACATGTCGTGCTCCCGTTGCGGTCAAAATCGCATCTCCGGCGGCCTCTGCCGTAGCCAGATCGGTAATCCGAATGCCGGAGATCGCCTCAGCTTCCCGCTCGTTCGGCGTCACCGCTGTAATCGGACCGATGCCACGGAGGTCAAACGCTTTCGGGTCCAAAAAGCACGGAACATGACTCGCTCGGCACTGCTCCGCTACTTGGTCGAAAAAATCACGCGCCAGCATTCCCTTGTTGTAGTCGGAGACCACCAGCGCCGCCAGGTGCGGCATCTCTTCCCGCAGCCGACCTAGCAATTCAGCTCGAACCCCTCCCTCCACGGGTGCGCGAGATTCAGTATCCACCCGCACCACATGTTGACTGTGAGCCACTACGCGCTGCTTGACCGTCGTGCGGCGGTTTCGATCCACCAGCACATGCCGCCCGCCGAGGGCAGAGGCCCGCTCGATCAATTCCACGATCCTTCGGCCCGCCTTATCGTCTCCCACCACTCCGAAAACCTGGGGAAGGCCGCCGAGGGCGCAAATGTTCATTGCCACGTTCGCAGCGCCACCAAGCGTCTCCGATTCTCCGGTCACCTCCACGATGGGAACTGGAGCCTCGGGAGAAATGCGGCTCACATTGCCCCAGACGTAGTGATCCAGCATCAAATCGCCCAGAACCGCAATCCGCGCCCCCTTAAACCGCTCTACCACTTGCTTGGCGTGCTTCCGATCCAATACCAAGGTGCATTGCCTCCCTGTTTTGGCGGCCGGTACCGCTTGCCCTGCCTCCGCTCAACTCGGCTTACGCTCCGGCCCGTGCGGATCCTTCTTGCCTTCATTGGAGTTTCGGGTTGTTGGAGCGGAAGCCTTCACCTTCTCTTTACCTGGCCGGTTCAGGTCATCCAACAGGCCTTGAACATGTTTTTCAATCAAATCCCGAGCCTCGCGGTAGGCGGTGAGGTCGCAGCCATAGGGGTCTGGAATGCCCCATTGTATTTTTTTTCCCACAAAAGAGGCCAAAGCTGGAGTATTCACATCGCAACCCATGCTGATGACCACGTCCATAGCGTGGAGCGGCACCTCACCGAGACCCTTCGACCACTGCCCATCGAGCGTAATTCCCTTCTCGTCCATCACGGCGAGTGTCTCCGGTACAATATATCCTAGCGGATGGGAGCCTGCGCTGTAGGCGTGGAGCCGGCCGCTTGAAAGGCGATTCGCAAACGCCTCGGCCATTTGGCTGCGACAGGAATTGCCAATGCAGACGAAAAGAACGTGGACGCGTTGGGAATCTCCCCTGCTGATGGCGAACCTCTCATCCCCGCTCGGGCGTATTACTGCTGTGAAGCTCCTCGACCTTCTTCAAAAAGTGTCGGTGGATGGTTTCATCCTCAGTGAGTTCGGGATGGAACGTCGCGGCCAGGATATTACCTTGTTCAACTAACACGGGCAGATCTTGGGCGCGGCCCAGAACTCTCACGTTATCCCCCACGCGCCGAATGATGGGAGCGCGGATAAAAACCATTTCTAACGGCTCACTGGACAGTTCCGGACATTCCCCTTGCTGGACCGAACTATCAATCTGCCGGCCGTAGGCGTTGCGTTCAATCGAAATGTCCAGCAGCCCCAGGCTCGGCTGCGGTGGGTTCAAAACTTCCCGCGCCAGCAGAATGGCCCCGGCGCAAGTGCCAAAGACAGCCTTGCCCTGCTCGGCGAATCTTCGGATGGCCGGCCCTAGGCCCTCCTCCGAAAAAAATTTGAGCATGGTCGTGCTCTCGCCGCCCGGCAGGATGAGCCCGTCCATTTCCTCAACCTGCGCGACCTGCCGAACCAGCCGCCAACTGACTCCCAAACGGTCCAGCATCCTGCCGTGCAGTGCAAAATCACCTTGCACCGCCACCAGACCAATGTGGGGATATTGGGTCTTCATGAACTCCCCGCACAAGCGACCACGGGCCGCCGCAGTCAGGATGTCCGGCGAACTGCCGGGCGCAACGCTACGGAATCAATCGGGCCTTCAAGGTGATGGGCGTGGCGGCAAGAGCCTTCGAAACCGGGCAACCCTTCTTGGCAGCCTCGGCCAGCTCCAGAAACGTTGCTTCATTAAGGCCGGGAACCTCGGCTTCCATTTCAAGATCAATGCCGGTGATGGCAAAGCCCGCCTCGACCTTGTCAAAGTGAACCGAGGCGGTCGTGTGGACGCGCTTGGGCGTGAAGCCCGCTTTCCCTAGTCCCGCTGAAAATGCCATCGAAAAGCATCCCGCGTGCGCCGCCGCAATCAATTCCTCGGGATTCGTCCCGGCGCCGTTTTCCATGCGCGACTTGAACGAGAACGGGCCGTCATAAGCGCCCGTTCCCAGCCGCATGTGCCCGCTGCCTTCCATCAAATTTCCCTGCCACTCCGCTTCCGATTTCCGAATGGGCATCTTGTTCTCCTTTGACCTGAGACAGCTAACGGACTGCGTCGGTCCCTACCAGTGAGCTCTCCCGCGCAGTTCGGTGATGTGCGCCACGTGGTGCCGCCCGTGCCAGGCATACAGCGCGACGTATTTGTCGAGCACGACCAAGCCGAGTTCCGGATGTTTCAGCGTGCGCGAAAAATCCTCCGGCCGCATCGCGCGAAGCAGCGCCGTCCACCGCGCGTGCAACGACTCGATGAGCAGGAGCGACGGCTCAACCGGCAATTTCGAATCCGCCAGCTCCGCCCAACGCGCCTGATCGTAAGGCTTGATCGGCGGCTGGTCTTCCGTCAGCGCCAGCTTGAACCGAATGTAAGCGTTCATGTGGCTGTCCGGCAAATGATGCGCCACTTGCCGCACCGTCCACCCGCCTTCGCGATACGGCGTGTCGAGCTGTTGCTCGCTCAGACCCTTCACCGCCTCGCGCAGCTTCGCCGGCGCTTCTTCAATCTGTTGGATGTAAGCCCGGCGGTCTTGCTCCGTGATTTTCTCCGGCCAGGTGAATTTGCCAACGGGATATCGTGGATCGCCCATTACGTGCCTTCCCTCATCGAAAACTTCTTCTCCTTCCAGCCTCGTCGTAGCACATCGACTTTGCCCACCCGGCGGCGTTCCAGACCATATCGAAGGTCGGCTTCATTGCGGAGGCTAGATCGGCATCGTAGTTCTCCACCACAAGTGCAGGGATCAGGATGACGTCCTTGCGGAAGGCGTCGCCTTCAAAACCGGGCGACCCACCCTGGTAGCTAATGCGATATTGCGAGACCCCAAGCAGCGTAAGCATGAACGCCAGCGGGGCATCAACTTGCAGCCGCCTCAGTGATTGTGCATAACGAAGCGCGGAGTTGAGCACACTCTCTTCGAATGCGATGCTCGGAACCCTATGGCGCCCTTCACGAGGCTCAAGCAGAGAGGCATTTACCCCCTCCAACGACCCGTCGCGGAATATCTGCAAGTAGGCAGAGGCGCTGCCGCTGGCCGCCGAGAGCCTATACCTGACAACTCCCTCCAAGTTGTAACGGCTGCCGCTCCAGCCTTCTGTTTTACCGAGAGGATAGAGGGGGACCCTCCCCGGATCTAGGTCTGCCAGGAAAGCGGGGTCGAATCTCTTTCCCGCGGAAAAGGCGTCCAGAGGGACCACGTGCAGCACGACGCGGGCCACCGGTGGGAGAGGAACTGGAGTTTCGTCGGCTTGAATCTTGGCAATCCGGTCAAGTCGGAAGTCCCTGACCCTCTCCGCGACCCTATCCGAGAGCAGAAAAGCCGCGCGGATTTCATCCACATCCATGGGGTATTTGCCGTTCGAGTTGCGGGCGTAAAAGCGTGATGAGCCGCCGTATGTAACCATGTGGGGTGACGCAAAGCTCCTCGGAACCCGGATTACGAAAGCGGCCTTGCCGTTTTCTAACTTCACGGGCCTAGCTACCACGCCAGGTATCCTCGGCCTTATTCCATCGCGAATGCTGCTCTCGCAGGAGAGGACCGCGGCGTCGGCATCGCCGGATTCGACCCCTGAAAGCTCAACCGGGACCTTACGTCCCTCCCTGACCTCTTCTCGCATCCCATATACCAGGTGCCCACCGCTCGCGTTGGCAAACGACGACACGTCGCCAAGAAACTCCTTCCTATCTCCATCGGATTTGCCGGGCAGCGTTAGCTTGTAGTCTATGGTCTTCCACTCTGAAACCCCATTCTCAATAAGGGTCAAAAGATCGGCCTCGGCGACCTGCTCTATGGGCTTCTCTAGGGGCATGATGTATCCTCGGCCTGCAGTGCGACGAAGATTCGCGAAACGCCTCTCAAGCCTGTACGTACTCCGTGGCCGAAGCCGGTTCGGGCACGGGGCTGCCCTCCTGGCGCAGGCTTGCGAGATGAAGGTCAATGGCTCGGCGATTGAGCTGCAGAACTTCTTCGCAGGTTTCGCCGACAACGGCGCAGGCCGGCAAGTCCGGCACATGCGCGCCCCAACTATTCCGCCCCTTCTCGATCGCAGCCCACGGCTCACACTTCTTACCAACCCCGCGTTTGCAGCAGCTCTTCCGGCTTGAGCTTGGCGACGTCAATGCCCTTCATCGCCTCGCCCAATTCTCCCGTGCGCTCGGCGGCGGCGCGATGCTCTGGGACGCGCCCCGTCGGCTGGGCATTGTTACGGCTCGTCGGACCCGCGAAAGTCGCGCAACCGATTCCCGCACAGCCTCGGCCATGCGAATTTTCTCTGACCACCTCAGCGACGCCTGCTGTTTTTGCCATGCGCTTTGGCGCTCGAAGAGTTTGTCTATCTCAGTCATTCAAGAACCTTGCCTCAAACCTTTTCCAAGCATCTGTCAATCCGTGCCGCGCGGCGAGGTCGGCAAGCTGCTCGCGGTTGACGCTCCCCGAATCCAGCAACTGCGCAATCCTCGCCCAATCCTTCGCCCGCCCGACACTTAATGCGATAACGGCCAGATGGTCCGCGCGCACGACGCGCAGGGGTACGCCCTCAAAATCATCCGTTTCCGCTTGTTCGATCGCCTCCCGCGTCAGATTGCTGAACGCGGGAATAAATTGGACCGGCCAGGCGCCCACGCGCACGGCTTCTCCCTGCGCCTGATACCCACGGGAGGCGCAGAATTCGTAAATCGGTTTCAACACGTCCAGTCTCTCAGGCTCCGACACGGCAACCAGCACGTCGGCGTCCAGCGTAGCCGCAGGCTCCGTGTATCGCATCTGAGCGACGGCGCCAAACAACGCATAGTCCGAAACCACTCCCGCCTCGCGCATCGCGTTGAGCAGTTCTGCCACTTCCTTCATTCCTGACAGGATACTTGAGCGCCGAGCAAGTTGTCATCCGAGGACCCGCTGCCAACTCGACCCACGCGTCTCGCCGACGACGGCGCAACCGGGCAGGTCCGCAACATACGCGCCCCAACTGTTTTCGCCCCTCTCGATTATGACGAGGTATTTCAATTCAAGCCTCAACGAGGATCTTCAGTCGATTCCCCTTCGTATCCCAAGAGAGGAGGAGCTTCTCAAGAGGCTCCGACGCCCTCACGCCGTCGTACTTCAGCGTGATCCAAAACCGATTTACAGACTCAAGGATCGCCTCCATTTGGCCGTTCCACCGGGGGTGGCCGCGAACGCTTCGCTCCCGGAATTCTACGCTTGCAGTATCACCCTCCACCAAGACGGCCTTGCCCTCCCACTTCGCCAGCTCTCGGACTTTATCCAACCGAACCTCTACGAGACGTTGAAATACCTCGTCGTTTGCCTTCAGAGTCTCGGAGCCGCGCCTGACCCAGGCAGCACCACCAAAGTGGGGCGTGTCCCCGTTGAACTCCACCTCGATGCGTACGCAGGCTTTGTCGTTGTTCTGGTACACCTTGGATCTCCACAGTATAGGCGGATATATTTTTTCACACTCTCTTCTAACCGATTTTTGGATTCCGTCGGCGTCCGTAACGCCCTGTACGGACCCATCGTCCATTTCTCCAATGAGTATCGTTGCAACGTGGCCCGGCTTAACCGAGTTCGCGAAGGCAACCAGCGTCTTCAGCAAGTCCCTAAGGTCCGATTCGCCCTTGCGTTCCAGAAGACTGTCCTCCCACGGGCTGTGCTCCATCGCTCCCCTTTCCACAAGCGGCCTTTGCAGCGAACGCCCTACCCCTTTCTACCCGACCTTGTGCCTCGAAACCCTCTTACCATCCTCTAGTCTGGAGTAACTGCTTGGGTTCTAATTTAGCGACGTCAATCCCAGGCATGGCTTCACCCAAACCTTCGCAGCACTCCGCAACCACGGCCGGTTCATTGTAATGCGTGGTGGCACGGACGATGGCCTTGGCGCGCTTGGCTGGGTCAGAGGATTTGAAAATACCGGAGCCGACGAAGACGGCTTCGGCGCCCAACTGCATGACGAGCGAAGCGTCGGCGGGCGTCGCGATGCCGCCGGCCGAAAAATTTGGCACCGGCAGCTTGCCGTTCTGCGACACCCATTGGACCAAATCGTAAGGCGCGCCAAGTTCCTTGGCCTTGGCCATCAATTCCTCTTCGCGCAGCGTGGTCAATTGGCGAATCTCGCCGGTGATGGCGCGCAGGTGCCGCACCGCCTCGACGATATTCCCCGAGCCCGCCTCGCCCTTCGTCCGAATCATCGCCGCGCCTTCGCCGATGCGCCTCAGCGCCTCGCCCAAATTCCTTGCGCCACAGACAAACGGCGCCTTGAAGGGCCACTTGTGGATGTGATGTTCCTCATCGGCCGGCGTCAGCACTTCGCTTTCATCAACGTAATCCACGCCGATGGATTCGAGCACCTGCGCCTCCGCAAAGTGCCCGATGCGCGCCTTCGCCATCACCGGAATGGAAACGGCGGCCATAATTTCCTTGATGATCTTGACCGAGGCCATCCGCGCCACGCCGCCTTCTTTGCGGATGTCGGCCGGCACGCGCTCGAGCGCCATCACCGCGCACGCGCCGGCGTCTTCGGCGATTTTGGCCTGCTCGGCGGTCGTCACGTCCATGATGACGCCGCCCTTCAGCATCTCCGCCAGGCCGACTTTCAGTTTCATTGGTTGATCGTATTCCCACATAGCAGTTCTCCTTTGCGTGCTCTCGAGCGGCTTGACAAGAACCTTGCGTGACGCCCGGAGCCGCGCCTTCCCCTCGGAAATGATAATTCTATCCTACACTCGATTGCCCGTCTCGCCCAGCCGTGGGTGAAGCAGGTCCCTGAGAAAGCGCGGTGTCTGCAGGCTAATGGCAACGCGAGTTGAGGACTCTCGAGCGCAGGGCGGAGCCGGGATGGATGGAATGGGGCCCAAGCCTATGGGGCAGGCCTTGCAGAAGCCCGCTGATAGGCCGCCCCAGCAATACGTCTTCGGACGCCGGCAACATACCCAAGTAGAGAAGCCTGTCGGGCATTTTTTCACCATAATAAGACGGGGCCGATTTTCCGGTCCCAGCCGGTGCTGGTCGCGTTTAACGCTATTTCAAGTGTTGCCTTCGGCTGTTCGCGACTGACGATTTCCACCCTTTTCAGACCCGACGTGGAGTGCGGCGCGGGAAGGCGGAACGACTTTCTTCAGATGCCACTGTCCACCCCAGATGACTTGTGCCGCAGAGCACTGCGTCAGCCCAGGAATTGTTGCTCCCGTCGCACCAGTTTTTCTTGAATTAGGACGCCCTCTCTTGATCAAACTCGAGCTATCCGCCGCCCCATCACTTCAAAGTGTCACCACCAATTGGTCCTTAGCTTGCAACGTTTGTTCCGCCTCGAGGACAAAAGAAACCTCCTCGCCTGCCTGGTTGATTCTGTGTGGCAGCAGCTTGTTCCGGAGCTTGATTGTCGCCACACTGCCCGCCGGCCTTCGGCTCCTCACCGTCAACTTTTGAAGGACCACACTCCCTTCAGCCACAGACAGGCTGAAACGCGTCTGCTGATCCTTCACTCGTTGCGAGAAACTTCCCCACGCTGTTCCGGCTGACCAAAACGAGGAGAAATTGTCACGATTGACCTGCGGCTTTGCCACGATGGCTTTCTCGAATCCGAAGTAACGAAAGCCGCTCAGCGCGAGAAATGGAGCCCAGCTTGCCATGGGCCTGGCGTAATGGTATCCGCACTCGGCTTCGCTCCAGGGGTTTCGTCTTTCGCCATCAAAGCGCCGCCGTGTGTTTTCAACAATCTGAATGCCTTCGGAAGCCATTCCCATATAGATCATCAGTGCCGCGACGGCGTATTCCGAGCCGCTCCACACTTCGGCGAAGTACGGAAGCGGGACACGCGGTCGCTCGCCGAGCGGATATTCGCAGACAACCAGTCCGGCTTCATCGTTGACGGCGAAAACGCGCTCGACGCACACGTGATTGTAAAGGCTCTGCTTATAATTGTACTTCCAGATTGAGCCGAGCGTCTTACGGATGTGCCCGTCGTTCACCAGAAGCCCCAGCCCAGCAATCTGCGCAAAATACTGGCCCATCAACTGGTCGCTCAGGCAGCCCTCGCCTACCTGGTAGGTGGGGTGTTCGGTATCGGCTGGTCCCATGCCTTCCTGGAGGCCCCTGGCGATGTGGTCTTTCGCGACCGAACCGACTTTCTGCACGTAGAATTTACCGTTGAATAGATTGTCGTCCACCCACGCGCTGCCCCGGCGAAACAGCCGGCGATAATCGGCGGCGGCAGAAGCATCTTCGAGGGCGCGCGCCATCTGCTCCGCGGCGCGGAGCGCGGCCAGGTACCACATTTCGCAGAATGGGTTAGGGCCGACAAACTCGATGTCATAAGTGTTGTGCTGAACGCCTTCCATCACACCGTCGCGATTTGCATCCCATCCGCCCGGAATCCAGGCGAATTCGAGCGCGCGCTTGATGCCGGGCCACTGGCGGCGGAGCCAAGCCGTGTCGCCCGAAAGCTGCCAGTCGTGATAGGCCTTCACGATGCAGGCCATTTGGCCATCGGCGGCCGCCACGCCAAAACGCCCAATCCCATAAGGAAGAAGCTCGCGATAGTCCATCAAGCCTTCGGCATCGGTTAGGAACCCGAACTGCTGTTCGCGAAACGACCGCGAGATGGCCGGGAAAACGTGCGCCGTGGCCGGCTCATAGGCGTAGACATGGGTGCAATTGCCAAAGCAGCACCCTTCGTGATCTACGCAGCCTTCGAATCCGTGGAAAGCGCCATCGCTGGTTCTGAACAAAGTTGGCGTCACCAACGTGGATAGATTCGACAAAGCCGCATCTTTCACGGCCCCTGGCAGCGCCGCATTGCGAATCGCGTCCACAAAGGTGCGCGTTCGTTCTTCCAGGGTGGAAAGATTTTGTGCGGCATACTCCATCACCTCCCACGCGTCCTTGAACCGCGTGCAGTAATAATTCCCAATCACATCATTCTCGTGGCCCTTGGGAGCAGACCATCCACACCACTTCGGTGTCCGATTGGGAAAATGCCATGCGAGTAGGAAGGTGAATTCTGCGCTTCCGCTTCCAGGAATGCTCTTCTCAAGGCAAAGCGCGCCGACGGCATTGTAGGATGATGCTTGCGGCCGCAGCCGTCCGTTGCTCGAAAAATCCTCCCAGAAAAGCAACGGGCTTTCCCACCAGCCCGCGGTTGGCCATCCGCGAAGGTAACTTAGAGTGCCGTCCTCTGCGCCTAGAAGCGCAAGCGCGAATGTTCCGGTTTGCGGATCCGCCGAACTGAGAAACGAATTCCGCATCAGCAGCCCTTTGACCTTCTGGCTTTCGCGGTAATCGTTCTGTCTTCCATGACCGGAGCCCGCACCTCCCAGGCCGACGGGATTGTCAATCGACCAGGCGATGGATACTTTTGCCGTTGAAGGAGCGGGGTTGCTGACATGATAGCGGAGCACTGCTATGGGCAGCCCAGACGCATCGGCATCGAGCGGAATAAATGGCGAAAAGGCTTCGAGCGCCACGCGGACCGGCATGGACGAATCTTCGAAATCAACTCGTGCCAGCGGATACTCCCCCGTGAAGGTGCAGGTCTGAAGCCGGGGAAGACCGGGCACATTGTCCGAGCCAAGGTCGCTGGGTCCGCGCGAGTAGGGAGGCAGGATTTGCGCTTCCAGGACCCGCGCAAAAGCCTTACGGCTTCCGACCTGCGCCCAGATGGCGGGAAACGCGTACCGCGGCGCTCGTCCCTTATCCGGCCGGTTTACAATCCACCATTCCTTCAGTTGCCCGCGGCCGCCCAGGCTGATGCAGCCTGCTCCGACACCGCCAAGCGGAAATCCAATCAGCTCGCGCTGCCTTCCCCGAAAAATCCTTGGATACGCGATCGGCTCGCCCAGGGACTGTGCCGGTGGCGCGAAAGGCGTTGGAGGAGAGCTGGTGTCCGCAGCCGGACTCACAGGCAAGGCCAGCGTCCCGACTCCCAGCGTCATTGCTTGCAGGAATTTACGCCGCCCGCTCTTGCTCTTATTCTTCTTGGTTCGGTTCGGCATGGCTGCGGCGGCCTCCTATCCGACAAAGAATCATACCCGCACCGGCCGCCCGATGCCAAGCAGGATGCATGGAGCGTCCGGGTTCGACTCCGACCTTGGCGTGTCGAGGCCTAGCGAGCCCCGGACGTTTGCGGAAAGGGCCTACACGCCTTGTAAGAATGGATTCGATTCGCGTTCCCGGCCGATCGCCGTTGAAGGCCCGTGGCCAGGGAAAACGCGCGTATCGTCAGGAAATTCCATCAGCTTCTCTTGGATCGAGGCCAGAATTTGCGAAAGATTTCCGCCCCAAAGGTCCGTTCTGCCGATGCTGCCCTGGAACAGCGTGTCGCCACTGAAGAGCCTTGCATCCTGTCCGGGCATCCAAAGCGAAATGCTGCCGGGCGAGTGTCCGGGCGTATGCAGCGTTTCGAGCGACAAGCCCCCGACCCGCAGCCGGTCGCCCTCCTTAAGAAACTGCTCTACCTCAATTTTGCCCGGTGTTTCTACTCCCAGCCACTCCGCCTGCACTGCCAGATTTTCGTAGAGCGGCAGGTCCTCCCGATGCATCAGCACCGGCGCGCCGGTCGCCCGATGCAGTTTTTCGATGCCGCCCACGTGGTCAATGTGCGCATGCGTGGCGACGATGTATTTCACCTTCAAATTGCGCCGCGTGAGAATTTCCTTTACCCGCTCGATTTCGTCGCCGGGATCAATCACCACCGCCTCGCCGGTCTCTTCATCGCCCAAAATCGTGCAATTGCAGGCCAGCAAGCCAACGGCAAGAGTCTCTTGAATCATGGATTGCCTGTTCGCCTCTTATTCTATCTGCCCGGCACACCTATACGCCAGACCTTGCGCGTTGACTTAGCTCTGGAGGGTTCTTATACTCAAGGCGGCGGAAGAACGCGAGGCCGAGCGGAGGCCTCGCCGCGCTTTGGATTGGAGAGCACCACGCCTCGCAGCGCTCGGAAAGGAGCAACCATGGCGGCTTTGAGCAAGAAGGAAATTCAAGAGAAGTTAAAACAATTCCCGGGTTGGTCCCACGAGGGCAAGGCCCTCCGCCGCAAGTACACGCTCGCCTCTTTTATGCCTGCCATCGAACTCGTCAACAAAATCGCCCAGGCCGCCGAGAAGGCCGGGCATCACCCCGACATCACCATCAATTACAACGTCGTGGGCATTGTCCTTTCCACCCACAGCGAAGGCGGGGTCACGGAAAAGGATTTTGATCTCGCTCGCCAGATTGACCAACTGGCGGCCAATCCCTCCTGACCGACCGGCCCGCGCGACACCTGCGGTTCGTGGCACGAAATCTGGATTCACAGCGCGTGGATATGCTTTTCCTATGGATTCGCCTGCCCTTACTGCTCGACGTACTTGGCAACTTCGAGCCGCCCCGACTTGCTACTGCGAAGGAATAAAAGCTCGTTCTCCTCGTCCATGCACGCAGGAATCCCGGCTTTCGGCGACACGCTGTAGGCTTCGACGACCTTCCCGGTTTGCGGATCAACTTGCGCAAAGACGGAATGCGGCTCCGGCACCGAAAGTGCCGGCAAGCTCTGAAATTGCACGTAAAGCATGCCTTGCTCCGTGAGGCTGGCTTGCAAGGGCCTCATGCCAGGCTTAGGCGGCCTTACGAGGCGCTCGCCCAGGACTGTGCCGGTCGAGGAAATCGTGTAAAGCCGCATGGGGCTGGTTGCGCGGAGCAGATAGATGGTCCCGTCAAGCGCGCCCACCATGAGCGTTTTCTGCACGTCCTGAGCCCAAAAGGTCCCTGGTTTCACCGAGACCGTGGCGGCTGCCTTCGCGGGCTTCAGAGGATGTACAGGTTTCCCGTTCTTGATCAGCGTAGGGGGCGGCATATGTTTCGGCGGGGTCACATCGTTCGGCAGGACCAGCGGCCCCACGTACCCGCCGCCACGGTCAAAGATTCCCGTGAACGGCTTTGAAACGAGGTAGTGCGGCGGCCCTCCCAGGGTAAAGCCAGTCACCAAGAAGTTCCCGTCCAAAAATGCCGCGAATTTGCGCGCCAGAATATGGACGCCGTCCGGGAGCTTAAGTCTGATGACGGAATCTACCGTTCCATCGTCGTTGTACTTGACAATCACGTCGCCCGGGAAATGGTCGCCCGTGCAACCCGCCTGACGGCGGCACACTTCTACGAGCGCGTAAACGTCACCGCGCGGGCTGACATAAAAGCCCTGACCATATTGATGGGCGTACTCGTGGAGGGTCGGATAGGAGAACGCCCTCGTGTTCCCGGAGGTCAGCGACAGTCGCGTGAGGGGCAAGGCGGTCCCCTCGCGCGCATCCTCGATGGCTAGCTCGGCCGTGGGCGCTGAGTTCAGATAGACGTTCCCGTTGGCATCGCACTGGACGCCCGTTTCAACGGCTCCGAGGCCCATAGTCGAGAACTTGGTTGTCCCCGCTGGCTCAAGCACGCGGAGCGGCACGGACGAGTTCTGTCTGGCGTTCGCGCCTCGCCCGGCGGCTCCGCGCGGGGGCCGTGCTGCCGGCATGACAACCGGGAAGAGGAGACCCCCGAAAGCCACGAGAAGGCCCAATCCCAAGCCGAATCGCCCGAACATGATTGCACCCTCCTTCGGACGGCGACTCCACTGCTGTCGGCAAATTGGCCGCCCGCTGCCGGCGAACTGGCTGGCGCCTACCCCGATCTCCCTATCCCGACGAGCGCATAGCTCCCGTCGCATTCCCACACTTACACGACAATTGGCACGAGATCGGAAGTCGCTGAGGGCTGTTCCTTCTTTGGAGAGGCGTTATAGCAAGTCCCGCTCCCATACCACGTCACCAACCCAGAGCCACAACACTCCAAACAGTGGCTTTCGAAGAAGTTGGGGTTCTCCTCGCCCCGTATGGGGTGGCCTGGAGGTTCTCCGCACCTCAACATCGGTACCGCGAAACCTCCACGTTGTCAATGCCTCTTTTGCAAAATTTTCGCCGCCGCAAGGTCCGGCTCGGCATCGGTTTCACTCCCGCCATGATCGTGGTCTTGATTTCAGCCTATTTGCGCCGCGGTTAAGCGCGGGCTGAGCGGGCTGCTAAAATCTCTGTGGGAAGGTGAACCGGTGGGCAAATATGAAACAATCCTATTCATTGGTCTGATCGTGATTTACCCGCCCCCGTTTGGCCTCTATCATCTGATGGTCTTTAGGGTGAATCGAAGGCTTCCCCCTGACCGGCGGATTCCGCATCGTTTGACGCCCAGGTGGGATGGCAGGCTTGGAACCGTGTACAAGGCTTTTTATCCTCGTAGCCATCTCTATGGCCTGACGTTGCTCCTTCTGCTCGGCATCCTCATCATCGCCCCAGCGTTTGTCGGGCTGCGGATCTGGGAGCAGGCGACCGGACGCTGGGACGTCAGAACCGCAGAACCATCCCCAGCGCGCTACGGGCGCAACAAAATTTTCCCGAAAAAGTCGCGGCTCTCCATTTTTTGCTGGGCGGCGCGAGCGTCCTTCAACGGAAAGACGGAATCAATGACCGCCCGGAGTTTGCGCTCGCCGATTAACTTGAGGACCTGCATCAGCTCGCCCTTGCCTCCCATGTAGGAGCCGAGCACGGCGCGCTGGCGACCGAACAGCGACTGCAAATTCAGCTTGACCTCCGCGCCCGAGGTCACGCCGCAAGTCACCAACCGGCCGTAAGTCGCGAGCGACTCAAAACAGTCCTGCCACACCGCCGCGCCCACGTGCTCGACGATCACGTCCACGCCGCGCTTCCCCGTCAGTCGCGCCACCTCCGCGGCGATGGATTGCTTCTGGTGATGGATGATGGAATCGGCGCCCAGAGTCATCGCCTTGGCCAGTTTGGTTTCGCTTCCCGCCACGGCAATCACCCGCCGCGCGCCCGCCAGTTTCGCGATTTGAATTACCGCGCTGCCCACCCCGGAACCCGCCCCCATCACCAGCACGTCTTCCCCCGGCTCGAGCCGCGCCCGCGTCATCAGCATGTGCCACGCGGTCAGGAAAACCAGCGGCACCGCCGCCGCCTCCTCAAAGCTCAGGTCGCCCGGAATCGGGATCACATTCCGCTCCGGCGCCTTGATCAGCTCCGCGTAGCCGCCGTCCACCATCACGCCAAAGATGGTAAAGCTTCGGCAGGCGCTGTCCCGCCCGCGGCAGCACTCCTCGCACTGACCGCAACTGATCCCCGGCGCGAGCAGCACTCGCTCGCCCGCTTTGACGCGCGTCACGAGCGATCCCGCCTCCACCACTTCGCCCGCAACGTCGCTGCCGACGATGTGCGGCATGGGAAGCTTCCAGGCGCGCACGCCCATCCTCAGCCAAATATCGAGGTGGTTCAGGGCGCAGGCCTTCACACGCACCAAAACCTCGTCAGCTTGGATCGCGGGCTCGGGCGCATCTTCGTACCTCAGAACGTCTAATCCACCATGCTCATGAAACCGAACCGCTTTCACGGTTGCGCCTCCCAATCGTTTCTATCGCGGGGCAGCCCTGGCGCCTCCGCGCACGGCTGATGCTCCCCATTATATCCGTTATGCACCGCCTAACCCGTTCGGTGCAGCAACCCACACTTCCAGTCTCAATCAGCAAGGCGCGGCAACGCGCCGACGCATGGCTTATCGGAACACCTACCAGCCATTGAGAGCAGAATATAGTGGCCGCATGGACTGCGGCGCCGGTCGGAGATCGGCGGTTTCCGCCGCTCCCACGGCGCCGTTCAAAAAACAGCGTCACGATGGGTTGCCAACGTTTGTCCTTCGATTCCCAAATTAGGAGTCGAAGTGAATTTGATTGTGCAAGAGGACAATCGCTTGACCGACCTCGTGGCGGGTTGTAAACTTCCAGTCAAGTGCGCCTGTAGCTCAGATGGATAGAGCGGTTGCCTCCGGAGCAACAGGTCGGGGGTTCGAATCCCTCCAGGCGTACCAACCTAAGCCCCGTTGGTTCACTGAATTAGCGTACTTCCCTTCACGAACACTTTCCCTTTTTGGGGAACATTAGGGAACAACAAGCTCGCCAAGTTTTCAATGGCTTGGCGTTTGACGTCTTCGAGTGGGTGCGTGTAGATCATCGTCGTCTCGGGACTCGCGTGCCCAAGGAGTGATTGCAGCACGGGCAGTGGGACTCCGGCGTTTCCGTTGAACGTGCTGAACGTATGCCGGAGTGAGTGCCACCCGAACCGCTCGATCCCGAGGCGCGTGCAGGCCGGCCAAACCTGCTGCCGCAGGAGGTTACGATCCCGAAGCGGCGTTCCTACAGCGCTTGGAAAGAGCCAGTCCGATTTGCCCTTCCGCTTCCTGAGCCAGGCATTAAGGACAGGAATTAGAGGGGCAGCGAGTGGGACTTGGCGCTCGCTCCCCGGGGTTTTGGGGCTACTCACTCGTCCGCAATAAACATCGCGGCGAATGGAGACGCGGGCCTGCGCGAAGTCCACGTCTTGAAGCTGAAGTCCCAAGAGCTCTCCGATACGAAGCCCTGTCAACGTGCCCATGAGAAAAATCGTGCGGGCCGGCTCATGAAGAACCTGAGCCAGTTCGGTAATCTCATCGACAGTTAACAGGCGTGCCTTGCGGCGACGTTCCATCGACGGAAGCTCAATACCCTGGGCAGGATTCATCTGTACCCATTCCCAGCGTTTTGCTGTGCCAAAGATCTTGCTCAGCAAACTGCGGAAATGAGCGAGAGTTTGTGGAGAATACCCTTGCCGCTGTTTCTGGCCGATGAGCTGCTGGATATGGAGAGGCCCAACATCGCAAAGCTTCTGCTGCCCCAATGCAGGCAGGAGATGTTTGGCCATGAGGATTCGATAGAGGCGGCAAGTGGTGTACTTTAAGGTGGGAAGAATTTCCGGATCGAAGTACTTCTCCCAAAATTCCGAAAGCGTTAACGCTGCCTGCGGACGACGGGTATAATCGTTGATTTTGCGCGTGTAGGTATCTGCCAGTTTCTCGGCCTCCCGCCTGGTGCGAAGACAACCGAGAACCACCGACCGATGCACCCGCGAAGCGCTGCCATCCGGATTGAAAAGGTCTTCCCTGTAGCGGAGCAGCCAGTTCTTACCTTTCTTGAATAAACAGCCTTTCTGATATCGCCGTCGAGTTATACGAGAGATCTCCTTTCTCTCGTTGGCTCGCTCGCCTTGTGTTCGGTCGGCGATTAGTTTAACCGCTCGGTCAGGCACGGCGCAATGTCTCCAGGTGGGCTTGGACATCCCTCAGACGGAATCGCACGTACTTTCCCATCTTGAGGTGTGGAAGGCGATTGATGCCTCGCTGTCGGGTTCGCTCGTAAATCCACGTCCGAGGCACGCTTAACAGTTCGGCAACATCCCGAACCGTCAAAAGTCTTTCGGGTTCAATCCGAAATTCGCCAAGCCGTTTGTCAGAACCGAGGCTGTTTTCAGTCATGAAGGATGTTGGCATTTTCTTACCCTCGATAATGAAATTCAGCGATTCTTGGCAGAATTTGGTCCGCATGCTCAGACCTGGGTGTTGGCCCGGGCTGGGTTCAGTGGAAGATCTCTCCGCAGCGTCGGCACATGAAGGAGCGGTTCCAGATCTCGCGTCGGCGGGGGAATATGCTGCGGTTGAAGCGCCAGAGGATAGCAATAACCAGGGCGACAAGAGCAGAGAAAACGTAGGCAAAGATCTGGA